>NZ_JACSET010000003.1 GCF_014334325.1 Treponema sp. Marseille-Q4130
ATCACAGGATTATAACGGCTTGCTCCGCCTCCTTTCGTATATTTTGCAAATACTTCTTCTATCCCAAGCTCGTCTACTGTTTTACTAACAATTCTTACAAAATGATTTTCCGGTACAAGTTCTTCCATGCTCGGTGGCAAAAGCCACTGTTCATGCTGATTGTACGCCTTGAATGTGATTTTATCGCTTACTCCTCTGCTCATACTTAAATTTTAGCATAGAACAAATCTTTTGTCTTTAAAAATAATCAGGGCTGTCCTTACTTTTTGGACAGCCCCTTCTTTTATAGGAGACGCTCATAAATCCTGCGCGGGGAACTTCGCGCTCCGCGCTCGTTGCAAGTCGCGCATTGCTCGGATTTATGAGCTCTTACAGTTTTTCGATCTCCGCTTCCGAGAGACCGGTCATAAGGCGAATCTCAGAGAGCGGGTACTTGCGTTCAGCCATCAGCTTTGCCGTCTCTCGTGCTTTTTGATACGAGCCTGCGGCAATACCGTCGCGTCGACCTTGTAGGAGTCCGTCTCTTCTGCCTTTGCGTATTCCCGTAGCAACGCCCCGCTCAAAGCCGATCTTTTCACCCTGCTGTGAACCCTCTCTTAGTAAATCATCTTTCCAAATATTCAACGACATATACCAACTCCTGAACTTTTCGTTCCGTTTCGCTTTTTCGACAAGCTCATCGATGTGCTCTGTAAAACCGCTCGTCGCCCGCCTCTCGCAAAGATACTCCAACAAAGCGCTCAATTCAGGTTCATCTTCTTTACCGTAGGCACCCACATTATAAAATACTTTATACGATTTGTCATCAAGAAAAATACCGCCGTCCTCACTGCATAAATTGCGAAACGTATACACAGGTAAACCTCTACCGAAGGGATCCTGCGTACAGATAAAGATGACGTAGCTCTCTTTTAATTCCGCATAACTCTGTCCGCGTAAGAGGTTATCGACATCCATAAGGCTTTGGTAATAACGTGTGCGTTTGGGAAGAGAAGGCGGGATCGACGTTTGTATTTCGATATCGAAGATGCGCTCGGGATCTGAGACATAAACGTCGAGACGTATACCCTTACTTTCGTAAAAGGGAGCAATCGTTTTTTGCAGCGAGGGATATTCTATTTTACCGACTTTGATATGCAGGAGCCGTTCGATGACGCCCTTGCAGATCATTTTGTTTTTCATGACCGTGCCGAACATAAAGTCGTCGGTAAAGGAAAGTTCTTCGACGGGTTTATGGGTATATTCCATGGGGATATCCTTGATTATTGAGATAGCGCGGCAAGGAAGCCGCTGCAATATATATCGTTTACAAAGCTATAAATTACGCGGTTTTTTATAAAAATAAACGGATGTACCGCAAAACCCGACTGCGATTCCTTATGAGGGCATACGGAGTGGCGCGTGCGTCGTACCAGGAGATGCTTGCAAATCCTGCGCGGGGAACTTCGCGCTTACGCGCTCGTTGCAAGTGGCGCGGAGAACTTCGCACTTCGTGCTCGTTGCAAGTGGCGCACTGCTCGGATTTGCTCTTTTTAAGTCGAGAGAAGAAAAACGGACAAGCCGTTTTTCTTTTATCCGTGCGGAGGCTTTTATACCTCATCCTTTCGGATGTAATAAAAGGTGTGAAAGCCGACTGCAACTCCTTATGAGGACACACAGCGCGACGTTTACGGCGTGCTGTGTGATAGGACACGCTCGCAAATCCTGCGCGGGGAACTTCGCTCAATGTACGGCACGGATGCCGCCTTTCGCCTCCGTATGAAACTCATTACCCATTACACATTACCAATTACAAATTGATAAAGCACATTACCAATTACAAATTGATTTCCGTGATCTCCACATTGACACGCGCCGCCGTTTTTATATATAGTAAATAAAGCGGTGTTCAACCTATCTTGCAACTCTGCATACCGAATTTATCAATTGCAATTCATTTTTAAGGAGTGTTCGTATGAAATCTTGCCTTATAACAAAGATAACGGGAAGAGAAATTATCGACTCGCGCGGAAATCCGACGGTCGAAGCTGAAGTGACGCTTGCCGACGGAACCGTCGGAACGGGAGCGGTACCGAGCGGCGCATCGACGGGTACTTATGAAGCCCTCGAACTGCGCGACGGAGACGCAAAGCGCTTCGGCGGAAAAGGCGTTTTAAAAGCCGCGGAAAACGTAAACCGTGCAATCAACGAAACGCTCGTCGGAAAAGACGCGTCCGATATCTACGCGGTCGACCGCGCAATGATCGCTGCCGACGGCACGAAAGACAAATCGAAATTCGGTGCGAACGCGATCCTTGCGGTTTCCATCGCAAGCGCGCGCGCAGCGGCTTCTTCTCTCGGCATTCCGCTCTACCGCTTTTTCGGCGGCGTCAATGCGACGAATCTGCCCGTCCCGATGATGAACATCTTAAACGGCGGCGCACACGCTACGAACAGCGTCGACACGCAGGAATTCATGATCATGCCGGCAGGCGCTCCGTCTTTTAAAGAAGGACTCCGCTGGTGCACCGAAGTGTTCCACGCATTGCAGTCCATTTTAAAATCGAAAAAACTCGCGACGGCCGTCGGCGACGAAGGCGGATTTGCGCCCGATCTCGCAAGCGACGACGAAACGATCGAAACGATCCTCGAAGCGATCAAAAAAGCCGGCTACGCTCCGGGAAAAGATTTCCTGCTCGCTATGGACGCGGCTTCTTCCGAATGGAAGGGCGGTAAAAAAGGCGAATACAAACAGCCCAAAAGCGGCAAAACGTTTACGTCGAGCGAACTCGTCGCGCACTGGAAATCACTCGTCGAAAAATATCCGATCATCTCCATCGAAGACGGTCTCGACGAAGAAGATTGGGAAGGCTGGCAGCATTTGACGAAAGAACTCGGCAAAAACGTGCAGCTCGTCGGCGATGACCTGTTCGTCACGAACACCGAGCGCCTCATCAAAGGCATCCAAAACGGATGCGGCAACTCCATCCTCATCAAGCTGAACCAAATCGGCTCCATCTCCGAAACGATGGACGCGGTAAAGATGGCGCACAAAGCGGGCTTTACGGCAATCATATCGCATCGCTCCGGCGAAACCGAAGACACGACGATCGCAGACCTCGCAGTCGCTCTCAACGCAGGCCAAATCAAAACCGGCGCACCGAGCCGCAGCGAACGCGTCGCAAAATACAACCGCCTCCTCCGCATCGAAGAAGATCTCGGAGCCGGCGCGGTGTACCCCGGATTCGGCGCGTTCAATGTAAAACGCAACGCATAGTTTTCGAAAAGAAAGTACGGACGACACGCAACGGAAGAACCCGCCTTCCGTACTTCGGTAACCCTCATCCGCGCTCACGCGCGGACGCTTCGCGGTACTCCACGCGGGCGTAGGCTGCTCGCCCCGCAATCGAACGGCGCACGGATCGGCTTATAACAAAGCCGCCCGTGCGCCTTTTTATTAATAATTAATAATTTTTTAGCGGCTGCCGAAATCATTCGAGTGTCGGAAAACGCTTATTTTACCGCGCGGACGGTGAGCCAATGCTTTCCCTCGCTTCGATACGTTTCAATGCGCGTAAATCCCGCCTCTCGAAGATAGCGTTCCAATTCTTCTTTGCCGTAAATTCTCATACCGTCTATGATAGTCGTCCACTTTTCATCGGCTTTGTTTTTGCCGTCCGCTTCATTGACGACCATGAAGACGCCGCCGGTTCGCAGTACACGAAACACTTCGGAAAAACTTCGATCGGGACCCGGCCAAAAGTAAACCGTTTCGAACGCGCTCACCAAATCGAAAGTACCGTCGGCAAAGGGCAAAGCGGAAACGTCGCCCTGTACGATGCGACACCTGCCGTTTTGTACGGCATCGGCATTCACTTCCTGCGATTTTTTAACCGACACTTCCGAATAGTCGAGTCCCGTAACTTCCGCCTGCGGGTATCGTTTTAACAATTCCGCAACGTTTCGTCCGCCGCCGCAACCGCAGTCCAAAATCGATTTCGGCCGAATGTCGCCGAAAAAGCTCATTCCCCAATCGGCAAGCGGCGCGTGTCCGCGGTTCATGCCCTCCACCATAAGCTTACCCCAAAAGCCTTCGGGCTTTTTCGTATTGCCGAACAGTTTATTTAAAATACCCATTTCCGGTCTCCCTATTATTTTTTGCCGACGAGCAACGTCGAGCCCGTAAGCTGCAACGACTTCGCTTCTTTCGGCGACATAAACATGCCCTGCGTCGTGTCGATCAGTTCGGCTTTTTCGTAGCCTTTCGCTTTTAAGTCCGCAACAAACGCATCCATGTCGCCGTAACGAGAGCGGGACATGAGATCGTGAATCGCGAAGACACCGCCTTTTTTCAGCACCCGAAGCGTTTCAAAAAGCAGCGCCTGTTTATTTACACCGGTGATATTGTGATACACGTAATTGCTCGTAACCGCATCGAAGCTTTCGTCCGGAAAATCGAGTTTTATCGCATTACCTTTTTCGAAGCGTACATTCGAAACGCCTTCAGCCCGCGCGTTGTTTTCGCACAGCGCTTTGCTGAACGAGCGGTACTCCGCACCCCACGGATCGACGCCGAACATCGCACCTTGCGGATTTCGCTTTGCGCACGCGATCGTAAGCGCGCCGCTGCCGCAGCCGACATCGAGTCCCGTACCGCCTGAGGGCAGCGTCACATACTTCGCGACCCCTTCGATAATACCGCGTGCCATCTGCCGCTTGCCGTTGTAATCGAATGCGCGGTACCAGCGCAAAAACAGTACCGCAGCGGCACCGAAGCCGATAAAAAAGAGCGCAAACAGTACCGAAAGTACGGCCCTGAGCGTTCCCGAAACGCCGACGCCGGCAATTCCGAAAACAGCGAGCAAAATAAACGAAACGCATGTGCAGGCGGTAAAAAGAACGAGCACTTCTTTCGGTACCCAGTTTTTATAATCGGGTTTCATAGATTCCTCCATCGGCGGCGATATTTCAGACGAGAGTTTTTATGATGTTTTCGCAAAAACTATATGCTTTTTCGAAGATAATTGCAAGAAGTTAGAAGTAGCTAATTTTACGCTTCGACCGACTGCTGCTCTTTCAAAAGCAGTTCGATAAAGGTCGTGCGCGCTTCCGCGACGGCGGCCGGTTTCCTGCGCAAATCGTGAGCGGGTCGAGCGATCGCATCCCGGGCTTTTTCCCGCGAATCTGCAAAGCCGTCATAGCACACCGTACGTAAATTCGCTATACTGTCCGTATATCTATGGAACCGATATTGACTGTTGAAAATTTAACGAAACGGTACGGTGCGAAACCCGCACTAAAAAACATTTCGCTCGTACTCGAATCGGGGCGGATCATGGGACTCATGGGGCCGAACGGCAGCGGCAAAACGACGTTTTTGAAAATCGTCGCCGGTTTGCAAAAAGCGAACGGCGGAAAAGTGTGCGTATGTGGAAATCAGGTCGGCATCGAAAGCAAAAAGTACGTATCCTTTTTACCCGATCGTAATATTATGCCGAAGTGGATGACGGCGTTCGACGCTTTCGATTATTACCGCGATTACTTTGACGATTTCGATGTACACAAAGCGCTCGATATGCTCGACTTCGTCCGTCTCGAAAAAAACGTTCCCGTCTCGCAGATGTCGAAGGGCATGATCGAAAAACTGAATCTGACTTTGTGTTTTTCACGCAAAGCGAAATTATTTTTGCTCGACGAACCGCTCGGAGGAGTCGATCCCGTTGCGCGGGAGAGAATCGTATCGGCTATCGTCAACACGTACAATCCTTCTTCGTCGATCATCGTGAGCACGCATCTCGTGCACGATATCGAGCACATGTTCAACGACGTGTGCTTTATCGGTAAAGGCGAAATCGTGCTGTATGAAGATGCGAGCGCGCTGAAAAGCCGGCGCGGCATGGACATCGACGAACTGTATATCGATACGTTCAAGGAACTGTAAAAAGCGGCAGTTGGAATATCGCCGTCAGGGAGCTGTAATGATCATGCAAGCAACGTTGAAACAGGAATGGAAAGCGAGCCGCCTGCGCATTTTGTATACGAGCGCCGTCATTGCGATGGTGCTGCTCGGCGCGGTTCTCGTCAATTTTATCGCATATCAAACGAGGTCGGATCATCTTTCGCTCTTCGGCATGATACTGTACGGTATCGGATTTTGCTGTATGGGGATTATCCCGCTGTATGCGTTGGTGCGCGGAAGCGGCAATATGCAGCCGATCCTTTTCGGCGATACGGGATATCTTTCATTGCTCGTTCCGGAGCGCAGTTATGCGCAGCTCGGAGCGAGGCAGCTCGTAAATCTTGCCGAATACGTCATCTATATGCTGCCGGCTCTGTTGTATCTGTCGTTTATGGCGCCGACGGCGGGGCTGCTCTTTCACGGCGCTTTTTCGGAATATCTTCCGCTTGCACTCAATCCGGGTATGTCCTACATCGAAAACATAAAGCAGCTGTACCGCTTTGCATTTGCCGAACATTTTTTAGAACTCGTACAATTCGGCATCATGGGTATTATTTCTTTTGCGAGCTGGCAGGCGATGTTCAATTTTGCAATGGCGCTGTACTCCGCTTTTATCCGCACGAAAAAGCCGAATAAATTTTTGATCGTCGTAATCATCTTTTTTCTGTTTTATTTTCCGATGCGCATCGGTACGCTCGGCTTCGATACCGACGTGAGCGATATGGTGCGGGACTCTTCATTTTATGGAGCGGTGCTGCGCTATTCGTGGAATCATACGCTGCGCTATGCGATTTTCGGCGCGGTGTATTTTTTGGCGACGGGCTGGCTTATGGAACATAAAATAGAGGTGTGATGTGAAACATGCGATGGAGCGCCTGCGGGAGCTTTCGAAAAAAAACGGGCCGCTGTGCGTCGGACTCGACACCGATCCGTCGTATATCCCCGAAAGCGTTTTGCGCCGATTCGGCGGAAAAGCTGAAGCGGTTTTCGCATACAACAGAGAAATTATTAATCGAATCGCGGCCGACAAAAGCGCATGCTGCTGTAAAGTACAGATCGCGTATTACGAAGCGATGGGTATTGCGGGGATGAGCGCGTATGCGAAAACGCTTTCGGCGGTGAGGGCTGCGGGTTTGTCGGTCATATCGGATATCAAGCGAGGCGATATCGCGAATACGGCGGAAGCCTATGCGCGCGCGCATTTTTCGGGCGATTTCGAAACGGATATAGCGACGGTAAATCCGTATATGGGTTTCGATACGCTTTCGCCCTTTGTAGATTTTTGCAAAAAGGGCAAAGGGATATTCGTTTTGCTCCGCACGTCGAATCCCGGAGCGGCGGACATCGAGCGAAGGGAGCTTAAAGAAGGAGGCGCCGTGTTCGGCATCGTCGGCGCGGAACTCAAACGGCTTGCGAAAGAATGCGCCGAGGATTATCCGACCGAGTGCTGTCCGCCTGTCGGTGCCGTCGTCGGCTGTACCGAAGAAAGCGATGCCCGTATTTTGCGCGACGCATATCCCGAACTCTTTTTTTTGATCCCCGGCTACGGAGCGCAGGGCGGAAAAGCGCGAGTTGCCGCAACACTCCTTTCCAAAGCGGGCGGCGTTGTAAACTCTTCGCGCGCTCTTTTGTGTGCATGGAAAAACGATGCGGATCTCGTACGAAAAGCGGATGAAGGAGTGATCACGCTTTCCGATATGGCCGATGCCGCCGCTCGAAGCGCGCTTTCGGCAAAAAAAGAATTGGGAACCTCTAAAAACTGCAGTTTTTAGAAGTAACTTTAAAAATGCGATTTGGCGTAGGCGGCGGATTTTCAAAAACGCTCCTTGCACGGCACGGATGCTGCGCGAGCGGTCTTTTGTGTTAGGGATTGGAGGGACGGCGGAGTCGTTCCCGACCGAGCGGAGCGAGGGAGGGAATGGAGCGCTCATGCGCGGAATCCCGGAAAGCCCGGCGCCGAGCGGGCGAGGCGCAACACCCGTGAGAAAGAAATGCCTGTCCGAAATACGGAAGGTGCTTGGTGTGCCGCCCGTTCGAAATGTATGCGCCGATATATCCTGCTGCAACGCCGTCTACAAACGCCGTCGCGAACATTGTCATTTATAAACCGATATGCTAATATCAAACTTGCATGGCGCATTTTATTAAATCGGAAATTGAACTTGGAAAATCGTCTCTAAGCGCGGACGCGCGGGATTTGTTCCGTCGTGAAGTGCACGTATAAATACGTTTTATATTTATTTTTTTTTATGGAGGAAAAAATGAAAAAATTCGCTTTTTTTAAGCGGACGGCAGCGGTGATGCTTGCAGCGTCACTGCTTTTTGTTTCTTGCGGCGGCGGAAGCAAATTCAAAGCGGGAACCTATACCGGCGAGGGTACGGGTATGGGCGGTGCGCTCACAGTGCAGGTAAAGCTTTCCGGTTCGAAAATCGAATCGGTAACGGTGACGAAGCACAACGAAACGCCCGGTATCAGCGATCCCGCGATCGAAAAGATTCCGGCGCAGATCGTCGCTTCTCAAAAAACGAACCTCGACGTTATCGGCGGATGTTCGATCACGAGCCGCGCGATTATGCAGGCAACGGATGCGGCGCTGAAGAGTGCGGGCGTCGATATCGAAAAGCTGAATGCAGCAACCGCTTCTTCTGCGGAAACGAAAGCGGCCGATGTTGAAAAGACGGCGGACGTTATCGTTGTCGGTGCGGGCGGCGCGGGTATGGCAGCCGGCGTTCAGGCAAATCAGGACGGCGCAACGGTCATCATCATCGAAAAGACGGCACGCGTCGGAGGCGATACGATTATGGCCGGAGGTGCGCTGAACGCGGTCGATGAAGGCAGCGAAACGGCAAAAGCGAACAAGGATTCGGTTGCGCTGCATTACAAGCAGACCTATGAGGGCGGCGACAAGCAGGGAGACCCCGCTTTGATCCACGTACTCACCGACAATGCGTGGAAAGGCGTCGAGTGGCTCAAATCGATGGGCATGGAATTCAAGCCCGGCACGTTTACGGTAACCGGCGGTTTGTGGCCTCGCGCGCATAAACCGGTAGACCCCGTCGGCACGGGATTTTTCAAAACCTATAACCGCTATATCGATTCGCACGAGGGCATCGAAGTGATGCTCAATACGAAGGGCGAAAGCTTTATCGTCGAAAACGGTAAAGTCGTCGGCGTCAATGCGATCGGCGAAACGGGTAACAAAGTGACGCTCCGCGCGAAGAAGGGCGTAGTTCTTGCGACCGGCGGTTTTGCACGCAATGTCGAAATGCGCGAAAAATACAATAAACAGTGGCCGACGCTCGGTGCGAATATTCCTTCGACGAACCCGCCGAGTTCGACCGGCGACGGTTTTGCCATGCTCGAACCGCTTCACGCGCAGCTCGTGCAGATGGAAAACATCCAGCTCCTGCCGCTCGGCGATCCCCAAACGGGAAGCCTCTCCGGCAATATCGAAATGGATGTCGAACGCCGCATCTTTGTCAATAAAAACGGCGACCGCTTTGTCGATGAAGGCGCGAGGCGCGACGTTATGACAATGGCGCTGTTCCATCAGCCGGATAACTATATGTGGATCGTACTCGATTCGCACTGCTATCCGACGGGCGACGAAAAAAACAATTTCAACGAATCCGCGAACGAACTCGTTGCGGCCGGCCGCGCGGTGAAGGCGAACTCCGTCGAAGAACTTGCAAAAGCGATGAACGTTCCCGCCGATCATCTGAAAGCGGCGCTCGACGATTTCAATAAACACGTCGCCGATAAATCGAAGGATGCGTTCGGCCGTACGCTTTATTCAACGCCGATCGACAAGCCGCCGTTCTATGCGGCTCCCCGCGTTCCGACGGTTCACCACACGATGGGCGGCGTCAAAATCGATACGGGCTGTCACGTGTACAACACCGACGGAAAAATCATTCCGGGCTTGTATGCGGCGGGCGAAGTTACCGGCGGCATACACGGTGCGAACCGCTTGGGCGGCAACGCGCTCACCGATACGGTCGTATTCGGACGCATCGCAGGTACGAACGCAGCGGCGGGCAAGTAATCGTCCGTTCTAAAAGCAGACCTTTCGGAAGGGCTTTGAAGTGCAGACGATAGTGTACAGGCGGCCCTCTCTTCGGGGAAGGCTGTTTTTGCGTACTTATCGATTTCATGTGAAGTTCAAAAGCGGCGGCTGAAATATCGTCGCTGCTTTTGAATGCCGAGCCGTTTTTTATGGGAGGTTCTATGAAAAAATTATACGGCGTTATTACCGCTATGACGACGCCGTTTACTCAAGACAATAAAGTGGATGTCGTTGCGCTTGAAGAGCAGACCGAATTTTTAATTCAAAAAGGCATTCACTGTTTGTATCCGTGCGGTACGACGGGTGAAATGTTTTCGATGTCCGCCGAAGAGCGCGAACTCGTCGCCGAAACCGTCGTCAAAAAAGCCGCCGGCCGCGTAACGGTTTTCGTCCACGTCGGTGCAATGTGTCAGGACTGTACGATCCGTCTTGCAAAACACGCGCACAGCATCGGTGCGGACGGCGTGGGTATCATTACGCCGGTGTTCTTCCATGTCGATGACCGCGCTATGGTCGAATATTATAAAACGGTATGTGCCGCGCTGCCGGACGATTTTCCCGTGTATGTATATGTGATTCCTCAGCTTGCGCACAACGACATCGGGGCTGCGACGATGGAAGAGATCGCTTCCGCGTGTAAAAACGTCGTCGGTGTAAAATACAGTTTTGCCGATATGCGCCGGATAAACGAATATCTGCAAGTGCGCGGAGGAAATTTTTCGGTTGTTCCCGGAGCGGACGATCTCTTTTTGCCCGCGCTGTCGTGCGGCTGCGACGGTACGGTGTCCGGTTGTTCGGGCCCGTTTCCGGAAGCTTTCGTCGACGTGTATAAAGCGTTTCAATCGGGCGATATTGCCGCGGCTCGGAAAGCGCAGGTTAAAGCAACGAAATTGGCGATGATTATGAAATGCGGCGCGAATATGTCCATATTCAAAAACATCTTAACGATGCGCGGTATTCGCGGCGGATATATGCGACGACCGCTTCTCGATTTGACTGCCGAGCAGGTTGCGGAACTGAAAAAAGAAGTTGCATCGTATTTGTAATTGCAAATACGGTGTAGAGTATATGGCTTTTTATGGAAAAGGCGGTCTCGCGCTCGGTATAAACGTCATCTATTCGTTTATCGGAGGGGTCTTTTCGACGCTGTGTCTTATTTTGTTTTCAACGCCGATCGCGAATTTCACCGTAACGTTCAATGCACCCGAATACTGTATGCTCGCGCTTTTCGGCCTTTCGATGATGATCGCCGTGTCGACCGGCAACGTGCTCAAGGGTACGATACTCGGCGTCGCGGGCATCCTGCTCAGCTGCGTGGGACTCGATCCTCTGCTTGCCGTGCCGCGATTTACTTTCGGTTCGGTCGACTTGCTTGCCGGCATTTCGTTTATCCCCGTTATGATCGGTATGTTCGGTATCGGCGAAGTGCTGTATCAGATGTATTCGCGGAACCGCGCGGAAGAAGCGGCGGAAATGAAAGCGCGGAAAGTCAATCTTGCGCTCGGCCGCGTTTTGCCGTCGTTTAAGGAATTCAAAGAACTCACAATACCGACGCTTATCGGTGCCGTTGAAGGAACGGTCATCGGCGCGATTCCCGCAGCGGGCGGCGACATCGCATCGATTATCTCGTGGGGCAATGCAAAAAAAATGAGTAAGCATCCCGAAGAATACGGAAAGGGGTCGATTGAAGGGCTCGCCGTTTCTTCGACCGCAAACAATGCGGTTATCGGCGGGGCGATGACGACGATGATGACGCTCGGTATTCCCGGAGATTCGGTTACCGCCATTCTTATCGGCTCTTTGACGATGTACGGCATGCAGCCGGGTTTGAAAATGTTTACTGAAAATGCCGACTTTACCGCAAAGATTATGCTGCTCATGCTGCTTGCGAACGTCGTTTTTTTGATCTTCGGCCTCGTTACCGCAAAAGCGTCCGCAAAAGTGCTGAATGTTTCGCAGCCGACCGTTTGGACGGCGGTATGTCTTTTGTGCGTCGTCGGCTCCTATGCGTTGAATAATAATTTTTTCGACGTCATCGTCATGTTTGCCGCTGCTCTTCTCGGTTTTGTATGCAAAGTATATGATTTCCCGACGGGCCCCTTTGTGCTCGGACTGCTCCTCGGCAATATGATGGAAGCGAATTTCCGCCGCGCGCTCGTAATGAGTCATGGCAATCTCATGACGTTCGTGCAGCGTCCCGTTTCCTGTGTGCTTTTGATCGCGACGATTCTTGCGTTCTCTTGGCCGGTTATTAAAAATATAATCGATGCGCGGAAGGGCAGTGCACGAAAGGCGGGATAAGTGCGAGATTTTTTTATCGACGGCTTCCTCAATGCGGGAAGCCGTTTTTTATACCGTGCCAGTTGAGTGAAAAAAAAGATAAACAGGAGGCTAACAGTATGAATAAAATGAAAGCGATGTTATTGTTTTTATTGTATGCCGCAGCACTGCGCGCATATTCTCTCCGGGCGCAAACAAATCAGACCACGGCAAAAATCATTTCCGATTTTGTCAATAAAGATTTACCGGCAGGGAAAAAACTTTTTATACTTGAGATTGTACCGGGTAACTTTACAAATTCGGGGCATGATGAGTTTTTGGTTTCTTTTGATACGATGCGTAATGCCGATTTATACAGTAGAGGACTAGCTAAAAGCGTTGACAAAGCTAAGGTTTTTGTTATTGATAAAAATAAGGTCGTTGCTTCCTATTCGTTGGATAATTATGGAGCAGGTTACAAAGAAGATGGATTAGAAAAGATTTATTCGGGGTTATTAAAAATACCCATGCCGGAGCTGGGGCGATCCTGTGCCAACGGATGGGTCGGCGATTTCAACGGAACAGGACGCGATCAAATTTGTTTGTATGTAGCTAATGTTGTTCAATATCCGGTCATATATGAATTTTTTAACGGTCAATTTAAGATGATATTGCCGTACGACGAATATGATTTCTGCTATATAATTTCAGCAGATAAGAAGAAGAAAAATATCAAACTGAAAAAATATAAAGATGATCAAGGTTATACTGTTACTGTCAGATGGAACAGCGATAAACTGATGTACGAACAGGAATAAGGATTGCTGTTTTGCGGGCAGTTTTCGGATAATAAAATTCGGGTTATAATGAGGAGATAAAGTGATCGGCAGATTGAATATAAAAAAAATATTTTTCACATCAATTATATTGATCTACCTATTTGTTATCACAGGTATGATGCCCAACAAAGATGCAGCCGACATTTCGCTCGAATTTAACAAAACGGAGCAAGAACCGGCTAATATTTTTCCACAAAAATTACTCGATTCGGAATACAAGCCCTCCCCTGCATTGCATGAATATGCGATGGAAGCGAACCGCCGTATCAACGATTTTTTTCAATATCTTGTTACAGGAAACACGGCGGATCGAAGTAAATCGTATATCGGTCATTGGATACTTGAAAATACCAACGGTGAAAGAAAAGGAAGCGGAGAATCGTCAGAGGGGCATGAATGGGGTGCCGGATATGCCTGCGATATTTTATTGCAGAAAAATCAATTATTCTATAGCTGTGCCGGTGCCGATTCATATCTTTATTTTTCCGAAAGCGGCAACGTATATATAAAGCCGCAATGGTATTATGGAATAATAAAACAAATAAAAATAATTAATAATTACATGTATCTTTACGTATTACAGGGTGATAAATGGATACTCGATCCCGTCCACGAAAACGGAGCGTATGGCTATGTAAAATACGGTTCCGTAAATATTACAATACCGTAATAGAATAGTAATCTCGGTTGAAGCACCGGAAAATCGTCATGGCTGAAAACTATACTAATAAAATATACGGGACGGTTGTTTTTGGCGAAAGATAGTCAACTACCACCACTAAAGGTGGTGGCTTGAAAAGAAGCGCTCAAAGCGGTTAGCCTAGCCTACGGCTACAGGCCTAATTGTTCCTGCAATTCGTCTTGTTGAAGATCGTCTTTCTCCTGTTCACGGATATACTTCCGTATGCCTTCTTCATCAAGTCCCACCGTCGAAACAAAATACCCTCGTGCCCACATATGCTGCCCCGTAAAGTATCTTTGTCGTTCTCCATACCGCCTTGCTATATACAGGGCACTTTTACCCTTTATGTATCCCACCACCTGTGCAACCGAATATTCCAGCGATATCTCCATTAATATACGAAAATAATAAATATTATTCGATGTCTTATAAAGCAAATAGGGCTTAGCCATATTCACCTCACTAAGATCGTAAACTACTTTATTTAAAGTGTTTACTTAAATTAGTAATTTGAATCACGCTAAGCCCTACCTGTGTGGGTTTAGTAGTGTGCTAATTTCTTGTAACACAAGCAATCAGCAGTTTAGCGGGGGCAGGACTTGAACCTGCGGCCTCCGGGTTATGAGCCCGACGAGCTGCCAACTGCTCTACCCCGCGTCGTATGTTTAGTTATAGTATTGCTTATCGGATAAATAGTCAAGAGTTCGTTCGCGGTACACACGGAAATCAATTTTTAATGGGTAATGTGCTTTATCAATTTGTAATTGGTAATGTGTAATGGGTAATTATTTGGAAAAGAGACACGATACGGCATGTGCCGTACATTAAGCGAAGTTCTCCGCGCAACTTGCAACGAGCGCGGAGCGCGAAGTTTCCCGCGCCACTTGCAACGAGCGCGGAGCGCGAAGTTTCCCGTGCCACTTACAACGAGCGCGGAGCGCGAAGTTCCCCGCGCCACTTGCAACGAGCGCGGAGCGCGAAGTTCCCCGCGCAACTTGCAACGAGCGCGAAGCGCGAAGTTTCCCGCGCCACTTGCAACGAGCGCGGAGCGCGAAGTTCCCCGCGCAGGAATTCTCAAGCGTCTCCGATAAAAGAAAAACTCGTCGAGCGTTTTCGACCCTCGACTTGCTCTTTCCTTATGCCGTATTTCACGGTATAATCAATACAGCTATGTACATTGAACGAAGCCGTGATAATTTTTTATCATTTCCGCTTTTTGCGTTGCAAAACACGGTTCGCGCGGTGATCGTGCTTCGGCAAAGCATCGCTGCGTGCGGCTCACATTATGTTATTCGAGGCTGCTATGGCACAACTGAAAGGTTCAAAGACAGAAGAAAATCTCAAAACGGCGTTTGCGGGCGAATCGCAAGCTCACACGAAGTATCTCTATTTTGCAAGCAAAGCGCGCAAAGACGGATACGAACAGATTGCCGCACTGTTTGAAGAAACGGCGCATAACGAAAAAGAGCACGCAAAAATATGGTATAAGCTGCTCAACGGCGGTATCGGTACGACGGCGGAAAATCTCAAAGCTGCTGCGGCCGGTGAAAATTACGAATGGACCGATATGTACGCCGAATTTGCGAAAGTTGCAAAAGACGAAGGTTTCGATAAAATCGCGAAACTCTTCGAAGGCGTCGGGGCGATCGAAAAGACGCACGAAGAGCGTTATCGAAAACTGCTCAAAAATGTCGAAGACGGTCTCGTGTTTTCGAGAGACGATGATCGAATTTGGCAGTGCCGGAACTGCGGTCATATCGTCGTCGGAAAAAAAGCTCCCGACGTTTGTCCGGTATGCGCACATCCGCAAAGCTTTTTCGAAATCCGCGCTGAAAATTATTAATTAACGGAAAGCCGGTAATCGGGGGTATATGACGGCAAAGCGAAGAAAAAAAATCGACCGGAGCAAAGACAGCGAGTATCACAAATGGCTTACCATGCCGATCGTGCAATCGCTGATCTACGGCAGGATCATCTTTATGATTCTGCTCCTCGTGTTGCAGCTTTTGCTGTTTGTCGGATTTTTTCTGTGGCTCGGCTCATCTATAGAATACTTCCTTGCCGTCAGCCTCTTTGCGAGCATCGTGTTTTTTGTTTTTTTAATAAACAGAGAAAGCAAAAACGAATACAAACTCGCATGGCTGCTTCCCATCTTTATTTTCCCTTTGAGCGGAATCTGCTTTTACATTTTAGTGCACTATCAAACACTGACGAGCAAAATGCAAAAGCAGATTTCCCGTGCGGATAAAAACGCCGCGCAGAAAATTATTAATTCCACATACAAAGAAGAAAAACTGCCCTATCCGGAAATACGCGATATCATAACCTATTTGAAAAATTCCGCATTTTTTTTGCCGTATGCGCATAGCGACATCTCGTATTATCAAAGCGGGGAAGACGCCTTTCCCGAAATGATACGGGCGATGAAAGCTGCAAAAAAATTCATCTTTATGGAATATTTTGCGATCTTTCCCGGCGTTATGTGGGGAACGATCCTCGATACCCTTGTTGAAAAGCGCAAAGAGGGCGTCGAAGTCCGCATCATGTACGACGGCTTCGGCTGTGCGCCTCTTTCTCCGCGCAGCTATCGAAGATACCTGCATTCTCTCGATTTGCAGGCGGCGATCTTTACGCCGGTCATACCCATATTCAACGCATACCTCAACAACCGCGACCACCGCAAAATCTGTATCGTCGACGGGAAAACGGCATTCACCGGCGGCATCAATTTAAGCGATCAATACATCAACAAAACACACAAATACGGCTATTGGAAAGATACCGTTATCCGCGTGACGGGGCCGGCCGTACGCTCTTTTACCGGCATGTTTTTGGAGCTGTGGGATATCGTTACCGAAACGAAAGAAGACATCAACACCTATGTCGATGTGCGTCATAAAAAATACGATGTGCCGGGGATCGTCATTCCGTACAGCGATAACGCATATAACAATCAGGACATCGCGGAAAACGTATATTACTATATCATTACGCAGGCAAAAAAATACGTGCACATAACGACGCCCTACGTCATCATCGATAATCAAATGATGAACGCGCTCATCTTTGCCGCTCGGCGCGGAGTCGATGTGACGCTCCTCGTTCCACATACGATCGATCACTTTATCACGTTTTGCACGGGGCGCGTGTTTATCAACACGCTCGTCGAAAACGGCGTGCACGTATACGAGTTTACGCCCGGCTTCATTCACGCGAAGATGTTCATCTCCGACGATACGACGGCCGTCGTCGGTTCGGTCAATCTCGATTACCGCAGCCTCTTCGACCAGTTTGAAGACGCCGCGTTTATCTACAAGCATCCGGTTGTCGCGGAGATCGAAGCCGACTTTCAAAAGACGAAAGCGCAAAGCTCCGAAATAACAAAACAAACGTATAAAAATACGCCCGTTCACCGCCGCATCATCGGCCGCATATTCAGAGTGTTCGCACCGCTTCTCTGACAAGGCACGGCAACTGATTAATAATTAACAAATTACGTGGAATTCCGAATTTTCGACAACTCGAAATCGAACCTCTTAATTTTTCTCACTCATTCCGCTTTACATTGTTGTTTAATTTATGCTAAAATACTTTAATATAGCTAAATATACATAAAGGATGTACTTGTATGGAATTTCTCGAAAAGCTAAGTGCATTTTTCGGCAAGTGGATGGCGCTCATCGTCATCGCGGTCGCCGCTCTTGCGCTGTTTGCGCCGCAGACCTGTCTTTGGATCAAAACGAGCTGGATAAATTGGCTGCTTGGCATCGTCATGTTCGGCATGGGACTCACGCTCAAGATGAGCGATTTCAAAGTCGTGTTCAGCCGGCCGAAAGATATCATCATCGGCTTTATCGCGCAGTTTACGCTCATGCCGCTCATCGCCTTTGTTTTGACGAAGGCGTTTCAGCTGCCGACCGAAATCGCCGTCGGCGTTATCCTCGTGGGCACTTGTCCCGGCGGTACGTCGTCGAACGTGATGACCTATCTTTCAAAGGGTGACGTTCCGCTGTCGGTCGGCATGACCGCGGTATCGACACTGTTCGCGCCGCTTATGACGCCGCTTTTGACACTTCTGTATGCGGGACAGCGTGTCGATGTCAATGCCGTCGCGATGTTTTTGTCGATCGTAAAAGTCGTGCTCGTGCCGATCGCGCTCGGTTTGGTGTGCAATTATTTTTTCGGAAAAGTGACGCGCGAAATCGTGCGCATCCTTCCGCTTATTTCAACGCTTGCGATCATCATGATCATTGCAAGCGTCGTGTCCGCAAATTCCGGACGCCTGAAAACGGTCGGCGCAATGGTTGTCGTTGTCGTCGTACTTCACAATCTGCTCGGCTATGCGGCGGGATACGGCGTCGGAAAATTGCTGCGCCTCGACGCGACGAAGTGCCGAGCGCTTTCGATCGAAGTCGGTATGCAGAACTCCGGACTTGCGACATCGCTTGCGGCAACACACTTTGCGCAATATCCCCTCGCAACGATCCCGGGCGCGGTGTTCAGTGTGTGGCACAATATTTCAGGCGCCGTGTATGCAAACTTCCTTGCAAGCCGGCATCCCGACAAAGCGAAGTAAAGTTGCTTCTAAAAACCGCAGCTTTTAGAGGCAACGTTAGAAATGCGATGTTTTGTCATGCAATGACACGGTGTTCGTGCAGTGCATCGAATAAAGCAGATCCGCTTCATGTGCGACTTGCATCGAGCATGGAGCGGTTTTCGCATCATCTGAAAAATTTTTTAAGGGGGAAAAGCCTTTCCCCTCGGTTCAGAGCTGCGCTCTTCACCCGACCCCTTTCGAGCGGGGGCAAACCTTTTTCGCTCGTGCCCCCGCAACGCCCCGCACTATCCGTACAATTCGTCGAGGAGCGCCTTTCCCGTTTCCGTGCGGAAAATCCTTTCGCGCACCGCTAACGCCTCGGCTCTCATCGCTTTATCATCCGAATCATTTTCATGGTGCTCGTATATGTTTACGAGAAAATCCGCTTCAACGAGAATTTGATAATCGATGCCGTCGATATTCGTATACGTGTGGTGAAGACTTACGAGCCGGCACACGCGCTCCGTTACCGCCGTATCGTAACCGAGCGCTTCGAGCATTTTTTTCGCTTCCGGCGGCCCCTCTATTTCCTGATAATGTCCGTGTCCGTTGCCGTATTTTTGCTCGGCAAGGTGAATGCCGATATCGTGCACGATAGCCGCCGTTTCCGTAATGTGCCGCAGCTCGTCGCCGACCTTTTCACCCGCACAGATCAGCTTCGCAAATTCATACACTTTCAAAAAATGGTGGATGCGTTTGGGATCCCCTCTGTCGTACGCGATCATCGCGTGCAAAAGTTCGTTATTATCGGACATCGCTATTTTTTCAAAAGAGATGCAAACGGATTGTAGCCCTCGCCGTCCGTCTGACCGGACATATAACGCGCCGTCGTTTTATCCTGCTCGACCGAAGTCGTCGGCGTAAGCGAAATGCGCCGTTCACGAGCGTTTACTTCTTTGACGAGTACCGACATCTTTTGTCCCTTCGAAAAGACTTTACTCAGATTCGTATGAGAGTCGACGCCGTCCATTTCCGATATATGCACGAGTCCGTCGACGCCCGGCTCGAGTTCGACGAAGACGCCGAAGGGAGCGACGCGCGAAACGGCACCCTCGTATTTCGATCCCGCGGTATATTTTTCCGCTGCGGTTTTCCACGGATCGGCGAGCAGCTCTTTTGCGCTCACCGAAACCCGCTCGTGCGCCCAGTCGGCTTTAATAATTTTTACGTCGAGCTTTTGCCCGACGTGCAAAACCGCGCTCACATCGTCCACGCGCGAAAGTGCGATTTCCGAAATCGGCAGGAGCGCTTCGAATCCGCCGATATCGACAAAGGCTCCGTACGTTTGCAGCGATACGACCGTCGCTTCGAGCGTCATGCCTTCTTTTAATTTTTCCTTCAGCATTTCGAGTTCGCGCTCGTGCGCTTCTTCCATGACGGCGCGGTTTGAAACGAGTATATCGCGTCCGTCGTTTTTGTATTCTTGAATTTTAAAAACAAGGTGCTTTCCGACAAACGACGCGGCATCTCCTTTTTGTCTCCAGCCCATTTGAGAATACGGACAAAAGGCGCGGCTCGTTCCGACCGTCACTTCGTAGCCGCCTTTGATCTCTTTGTCCACGTGCCCTTCGACGGGGATGCCGTTTTTATACGCGTTTTCGAGGATCGATTTATCCGCTTTACCGCCGGAAATCTTCGTCGTAAAGCGCGATTCTCCGTTTTCGTTTCCGATAAAATATACGTCGAGCACATCGCCTTGACGTACCGAACAGATACCGTTTTCATCGGTAAACTCCGCCGCGTCGAGTACGCCTTCGCTTTTTGCGTTCAAATCGAGAAAAATCGTACCGGCGGAAACCGCGACGACTTTGAGAGAAACCCTCTCTCCCATATCAAATTTTTTCATACAAGCCTCATACTTCGAACGCGATTATAGCGCATTCCGCGGATGAACGCAAACCGCAAACAAACGCAAACCGCCGCATTGACACCGCCAAGACAACTGCAGGAACAGGTCTTCCCGTTGAAGAAATCGAAAAGCTTTAGAAAGTGCAGTAATCAATGATTAATGTGTAATTGGTAATGGGTAATTGATAATTTCCAAGATAATTACAAATTACCCATTACAAATTACCAATTAAAAACTTTCCCCGAAACGTTGAAATTTGCAGAAAAGCAGGTTATAATACATATATCAGTCATCTTAAGTCAGTCCCGCAATTTCTTATGACGAGGGACTTATGTCCGGTACAACCGGTACAGCTTTTATATCTCCTGCTCAAAAGTACACTCAGGTACTTGACAAAGCTGTCGCGCGGTACATAATCGTTCGTTCGTTCGTTCGTTCGTTCGTTCGTTCGTTCGTTCGTTCGTTCGTTCGTTCGTTCGTTCGTTCGTTCGTTCGCTCGTTCGCTCGTTCGCTCGTTCGCTCGTTCGCTCGTTCGCATAACTCATGCCTATAGCATAATATCCTCAAATATAGCTAAAAAACGCCGGCGACAAGAACCCTGTGTGCAAAAAGGCTTCCGCGCTTCGCTTGTGCAGAATTTTTTGCCCACAGGAACCTTGTCGCCGTTATTATTTTCCTCTCTGAAACGTTATATAGCAGCATGTGTTCCGCTTTACATGACGGAACGGACGACGGCAAATACGCACAGTATCTTTTCTCACACCACACGCACAAAGGACGTATTGTCCCTGTGCGTTTTTTTATTTTTGAAAGTTCTACGGATTGGAACAGGTCAATCCAAACAAAACCCCGGATTTTGACCCCACGGGGTTTTTAGGGAATTGCAAGCAAGGCGTAGCAATTCTGAGCCCCTAAACAGTGCGGGAAAAAGAGGGGGTTATAGGGGAGAAAAAACCCTGCTCTGAACGGGGTGTTTTCTCCCCCTAAAGTAAGGAGGTTTTCAGATGAAAACAAGTAATGCAAAGACTAAGGCTTATGCCTTTAGAGGAGGGGCGGCGCTCATCACAGTTGCAACTTTAATACTGGCACTGCTGTTTACAGCCTGCCCGAATGCAGCGAGCGGTTCCGGAAGCGGAGGAGGCGGCGGCAATTCCGGCGGAGGCGGGGGAACACCCGTACCGTCTGCCGATAAAACCTACACGGCTGGCGGCGTAAGCTTTACGATGAAAAGCATCGCTGCCGTAACGGACGGAACCGTGGGTTACACAGGTATAACCGATAACCAACCGCACACGGTAAGCCTTACCGCGTACTTGATAGGTGAGACCGAAGTAACGCAGGAGCTGTGGCAAGCGGTGATGAGCACTAATCCGAGCGGTTTTAACGGCAGTCCTGACGGAACGGAAGTACAGGAAAAGCGTCCTGTAGAAAATATAAACTGGTTTAAATGTATAGCGTTCTGCAATGAATTGACCAAAAAGGTAGCGGAATTGGGAGAAAGCCAGTGCGTGTACACGGTTGAGGGACATCCTTACGGCGAGGCCGACGCAACAGCGAAAAAAATACCTGTCATGGACATGAGTAAAAAAGGATTCCGCCTGCCCACCGAAGCCGAATGGGAATGGGCAGCCAAAGGCGGTACGGATGACAAATGGGCGGGAACGAATGTTGAAAGCGAGCTGGTAAACTATGCGTGGTACAACCATACTGGCGAAGGAAATGCCAACGGTAAAACCCACGAAGTAAAGAAAAAGCAGCCGAACGGCTACGGACTTTACGACATGAGCGGCAACGTATGGGAATGGTGCTGGGACCGGTACAGCTTAGCTACGCCTACCGGCGGGCAGGATCCGATCGGCGCCGATTCCGGTACTAAACGTGTCCGGCACGGAGGCTGCTGGGCCAACCCGGCGATCGGTCTTGCTCGTACTTATCGGATGGGCGGCGATTCCGACAGCAGTTACAACTCCGTCGGCTTGCGCGTGGCTTTGCGCCCGGAAAGCGGAGGCGGAACGCCGCCTGCACCGCCTGAAATCGTATACGAGTTTGTAGACATTCAAGGGGCAACCATTACGGGCGTTGACCCTGACTACACCTTACCCGGAACTGGGGCTCATTGGAAAGGTGTATTTATTAAAGACCGGAAGGTAAAATTAAGCCCCTACAAGCTCGGCAAAACAGAGGTAACGTATAAACTGTGGAAAGAAGTCTACGACGAGGCGGTAAAACCTGAACATGGGTATGTATTTGCCAATGCGGGGCAAAAAGGCAGTTCCGGTTCCGGAACGGATGATGAGCCTGTAACGACTATAAGCTGGCGGGACTGCATTGTGTGGTGTAATGCGTATACTCAAATAAAGCTGGGCTCCGATGAGCAATGCGTATACCGCAAAAGCAAAACCGATTCTACCGTATTAAAAAATGCGACTGATACAGCTGCTTGCGATACCGCTTATGCCGATATGAGTAAAAAAGGCTTTAGACTTCCTACTGAAGCCGAGTGGGAATATGCAGCCCGTTGGCAGGGAAGCAACAACACAAATGCGGCACAATACGGCGATGTACGGCTTACCAAACTGAACAGTGCAAGCGGAGCGAAAGACAAGTGGGATACGGCCGAAACAGGAGAAGTTGCATGGTATAGAGATAATGCGGGAGGAAAAACGCATCCTGTCGGAAAAAAGCGGGCGAATGCACTCGGTTTACACGATATGAGCGGAAATGTCTGGGAATGGTGTTTTGATAGGCATGATAATAACCCTGCATCAAACGATGCTGCTTATACAGAGGCCGGTATTGTTACCGATCCTCAAGGTGCCGCGTCAGGCTCTAGCCGCGTCAGGCGCGGCGGCAGTTGGGGCTACAACGCGTACGACTGCACTGGGGGCAAGCGGGACTACTTCAGTCCTGGCATCACGGACGGCAATCTTGGTTTCCGCCTGGCTTGGTGCCCTTGAGTTCAATGGGTAATGGCTAGTGGGTAATTGGTAATTTTCCAATTACCAATTACAAATTATAAAACCGTCTTGAGTGCGGGGAAAGCTCCGGCTCGGGGCGGTTTTTTTGCGTGCGGGCACTTTGAGCGAACGACGCACAAAAATATGCCCTTCAATTATTACTAGCTATAAACCGAAAAATGCTGTACAATAATAAGTATGTCGGATTTATTGAGTGATGCGGAATTTGAAATGTTTCGCAAGGTTATCTATGATGAAAGCGGTATCACATTTTCGGGGACGAACCGTTCCGTTTTAGACAGCCGTATTAGAGAACTCCTGCGCCAAAAAAAAGTCGATTCGGCAGCAAAATATTATGCGTTGATTTTGCAGGATAAAGAAGAGATGAAAGAGATGCTCGATTCGGTTACGACGAATCTGACGCATTTTTTTCGGACGCAGCCGCATTTCGATGCGCTTATCAATTATGTCGTACCGCATCTCATCGATTATAAAAAGCAGCATCATTCCGATGTGATCCGCGTGTGGAGTGCAGGCTGTTCTACGGGCGAAGAACCGTATACGATCGCGATGATTTTAAAAACGATTTTGCCGCCGCCGTTTACGTTCAAGATCACCGCATCCGACATTTCCCTCAAATCGCTTATGGTCGGAAGACTCGGTTTTTATGCGGACAACCGTGTGGAAGGAGTACCTCCCGACTATCTTGCAAAATATTTTACGAAGTCGTCGGGCGGCTACCAAGTCAATCGGGACATCATGGACACTATCAATTTCGATTATCACAATCTCAGCCACGATTCCGGAAAACGCGATTTCGACATCATATTCTGCCGCAATGTCATTATCTATTTCGATGAGGCGGCACAGGCGGCTGTCGTCCAGCGGTTTTGGGACGCGATGGCACCGCATTCGTATCTGTTTATCGGGCATTCGGAATCGCTGTTCGGCATGAAAACGAAATTCGAATTTTTAAAAACGGAATGGGCGTGCCTGTATCAAAAGATGGAATAACGCTGAATAATAAAATACATACGATAGGAAAACGATTATGGACAACATTGAAGTTCTTATTTGTGACGACTCCGCGCTGATGCGCAATTTGGTGACACGTATCGTTGAGGGAACCGAAGGCTTGCACGTCGCAGCAACGGCGATGAACGGACAATTCGCTCTCGATAAAATCCCCCTCGTAAAACCGGATGTCATCGTTCTCGATATAGAAATGCCGGTGATGAACGGCACCGAATTTTTAAAAGAACGCAAAAAGCGCGGCTGGGATATTCCGGTTATCATTTTATCGAGTGTCGCGACGGAGGGAGCGGCGGTCACGATGGAATGCCTTGAACTCGGCGCAAGTGATTTTATCACAAAGCCCGGCGGTTCGATTTCGACGGATTTGACGGAGGTGTCGGAACACCTTGTCGAGCTGCTCGCTTCTTACGGCTATGCATATGCCCATGCGCACGGGAAAAAGACACACGATCCCGATTATTTTTCACACCAGTTGAAGATGCGCGACGCCGAGCGCTTTGTCGCCGAAAAGAAAGGCATCGCTCCGGCAAAAAATCCCGCGATCGCACCGACGCTGTGGAACCAAAATGCTGAAAAAAACAAGGAACCCGCCGTCGTTACACCGATCCGCGAAGGCGGCCGTATCGAAGTCGTTGCCATCGGAATTTCCACCGGCGGTCCGAACGCGCTCCGCGACGTTTTTAAAGACATCGACGTACGCTTTCCGCTGCCGATCCTCGTCGTCCAGCACATGCCGGCGGGCTTTACCGCGGAGTTTGCAAACAGCCTCGACCGCATCTGTCCGCTCGACGTTACGGAAGCGAAGGACGGAGAAGCCATCGTACCCGCGCACATTTACATCGCCCCGGGCAATTACCATATCTATGTCGTACGGCAGGGTGCCGGTCTTGTTATCAAGCTTTCTCAGGATCCGCCCCGTAACGGACATCGTCCTTCGGCGGATTACCTCTTCGAATCGGTCGCAAAGATTTATCAAAATCATGCGCTCGGTGTCATCATGACCGGCATGGGAAGGGACGGAGCGGCTCAGCTTGCGGAGATGCGAAAGCAGGGGGCGTGGACGCTCGGACAGGACGAAGAGTCGTCGATCGTCTACGGTATGCCGAAAGTCGCATGGGAATTGGGCGGCGTTCAGGAACAGGTGCCTCTCGACCGCATGGCGGCGAAGATAAACGAACTCGTTCGCGATCACTCGAAGTAAAAAAGAAGCGGTAAATTTTTCTTTCACGAAAAACTCCGAAAACGTAAAACCTCCGCGATATATATAGCGGAGGTTTTTATGGTAAAACATAATCGCCGTTATAAAGATTCGGTCTTCGTCGATTTCTTCGGTGAAGACAAAAACGCAAAAGAAAACTTTTTATCTCTGTATAACGCACTGCACGGTACACACCTCGACTGTTCTGCGGAGCTCAAACGGTTGCGCTTGGAGCAAGTGATGTACATGACCTTCTACAACGATGTCGCCCGTCTCGTCGATGATAAAATTATCATCTTAGTCGAACACCAATCAACGATAAATCGAAATATGCCTCTTCGCTGTCTGCAGTACGTTGTACGTTTGTATGAACAAATCCAAGACCCTCGTGCAAAGTATTACCGAACATTACAAAAGATTCCGACACCCGAATTCTACGTGTTCTACAACGGCAAAGAAGAGTATTCTGAAAATGTAACGCTTCGGCTCTCCGACGCCTTTATGACAGCCCCCGTAAGACCGAATCTCGAACTTATTGTCAGCGTGATGAATATCAATTATAATAAAAGCAGCCGATTGCTGGACGCTTGTAAACCGCTAAAAGAGTACACTCTGTTCATTGACGCCGTGCGCAGGCACACGAAGCTCGATCCCGAAAACGGGTTTAAGAATGCCGTCAAAAAGTGCATACAAAACGATATATTGCGCGAATATTTGCAAAGGAAAAGCAGGGAGGTAATAAACATGTTATTGAGCGAATATGATTACGATGTCGATATTGCCGTGCAGCGGGAAGAAGAACGGGCACTTGCGCTGCAGGAAGGCGAAGCGAGAGGTTCACATCAAAAGGCGCTCGAAGATGCGCAGAACTTCAAGCGGCTCGGTGTTTCCATAAGCATTATCACCGAAGCCACCGGCCTCACAAAAGAGGAAGTCGAAAAGCTGTAAATCGACACGCAGGCGGGGGTATATTCCGCATAGGCAGGGGACTTTTGCCCTGCTTATCGATATACGTCCGCGATATCGAGTTTTTCGGGATTCCGCTTTTTTTTCGCAACGAGCATGACGGCACCCCCGGCGGCAAAGAAGAAAACCAGCACGCACAGCGCACGCAACTGTTCAGTCACCGTTACATTGAAGACGGCTCCGATGGGAGATGCGGCAAAAAATCCTAAAACGGCGGCGAGCACGGGAAGAACGAGCGAAAAAAAGCTTTGCCGCGCTTCGTCTTTTGCGGATAACGCGATGCGCACTTTTTGACCGGGCTTTACGTCGAAGCGTTTGGTATTTGCTACGGTAATGTGCAGCGCGCACGATTTACAGTTTGCGTGGCAGGTTGCGCACGCGCTGCCGTTTTCCGCAGGCGTTACGGTAACGGTATTCGAATCGGCTGAAGTGACGATGTACTGTGTATTCATTTCGGCGCTCCGTGTTTTTCGATCTCTTTCATCCGCCTCGAACATTCCCGTTCGCCTTTTTCGTTTCCGAGTTCTTTATACGTGTCGCGGAGATTGAAAAGCGCGTCGTAATAATAGGGATTAAGCGAGACCGCGTGTTCGAACGAATCGCAGGCTGCAGTAAGCATTTGCCGGTTGAAGTAGATGACGCCGAGCGTGTTCCAAAGGTGCGGATTTTCCGGATTATACGCAAGCCCCTCTTCGCAATAATAGAGCGCAGCGGCAAAATCGCCGAGTCCGAAACACACAAGCGAAAGCGCTTCGACAATCTCTTCGTCGGTGCAGTTTTGCGCATAAGCTTTTGTGAGCGCACCGCGCGAATATATCAAATTGCCCGCATCGCGGTAGGTAATACCGAGATTGAACCACAAAAGCGAATTGTCGTTTTCTATCGTAAGGGCGCGGACAAAGCATGCGATCGCTTCGGTGTAGTCTCCGTGCGAAGCGAGGATGATCGCCTGATTGTTGAGCTTTTCCGCCGTTTCATTAAGCATGCACTTTCTCCCGTACATAATCCGCTTCCTGTTTTGTTATCATTGAAGCGAATAAATCGATGATCAGCTGCGGCGTTTCGGCTTCGCTCGATGCGCCGTAAAGCGCGGCAAGTTCGGCGCTCTTTTCTCGAACAAGAGTTTTTCCTTTTTCAAACGCTTTTTCGACGGCGCCGCTTTGCTCGAAAAGAGAAATGCACGCTTCAACTGCCGGCGAATCGATGCCGCCGTCGTGTGCTTCGGCAAAAAATCGTGCGATGCGCGCTTTGTCTTCGGGGTGCGCTTCTATGTGCAGCAGCACCGGCAGACTTTTTTTTCCTTCGACGATGTCGTCCCCCCGCTTTTTACCCGGGTTCCCCGTCGTGAGATTTTGCACATCGTCGAGTATTTGAAAGGCCTCTCCGATTTCGGCGGCCGTCTTTCCGGCGCGCTCGATCTCTTCGTCCGTGCCGCCGCCTGCAAGCGTACCGATTTTCGCCGCGAGAGACGCGAGCGTTCCGGTTTTGTTTTGCACCATCGCCGAATACTCTTCGATCGACGGAAAGAGCTCCCGATTTTTGTGCCACAGAATATCCGCTGCCTGCCCGAGGTGGAGGCGGCGTACTTCGTTCGCATAAAGCGCGTAGAGTTGCGCCTTTACTTCGGGAGAAGCGGCAAGGCGATCGATCGACACGCTCGCTTCGAAATAAAGCCAGGATGCCGCATTGAGTGCAGCATCGACACCGTATGTGATGTGAGCCGCAGGTTTTCCGCGCCGCGTATCGGACGAGTCTTCGATATCGTCGTGGATGAGACTCGCCGTATGCACGAATTCGACAAGCGGCGCAAGCGAATACGTTTCGTCTTCGGTGAGAATAGCGCGGCTGCCGTAAAAAGCGCGCGCGTTTTCGGCGCACAGCACGAGCAAAAGCGGCCGCCAGCGTTTTCCTCCGAGCTTGATGAGGCTTTTGCACGGCTCAGTGAGGCAGGTGATATGTGTGTCCCGTACATCATTTGAAAGCGCACCGAAAGAAACAAGCTTCCACGCCGCATCCGATGCGAGCGCGTTTTCGAGAAAGGTTTCGATCCGTGCAAGACGTGAAGAAAATACGCTGTCCATATTATATAATATACAATTATACCGCCGCAAAATCAATTCGTCTTTATAAACAAAAAACCGAAACCGCGCCGATGCACGAATCGTGCCGACCGTCGATTTCGGTTTTATTAATTTTCGCATCGGCAGGCGCGCAAACGGAGGAACACCCGCCGCACGCCTTTTACCGAGCGATGTTTTAAATCGCGATATACTCGCGTTTATTTTTTAATATAATCGCAGGCCGCGTCTCCGGCGATTTTGCCGAACACTTCGATATCCGCGACCGCGTTGCCGCCCAAACGGTTCGCACCGTGAACGCCGCCGGTCACTTCTCCCGCCGCAAAGAGGCCGGGAATCACATTTCCTTTCGTGTTGAGCACTTCCGTCTTCGTATCGATTTTGATGCCGCCCATCGTGTGGTGTACGGCAGGTCCGATTTCGATCGCGTAGTACGGTCCCTTCGTCAGATCGCGCTCCAAGCCGTTCGGGTTGCGGTTGAAGTCGGCGTCTTTTTTGTTGTGCACATAATCGGCATAGGTTTTCAGCGTCTTTTCAAATTCGGCCGCAGGTATGCCGAGCTTTTGCGCAAGTTCCGCGGGCGTTGCGGCTTCGGTCAGCAAACCTTTTTTCGCATAACCTTCGATCGCTTTCAGAGAAGCGCGCACATCCTGATCGAAGACGAGGAAAGCCGTTTTGTTCGGCTCTTTTAAAATCGCGGCTGACACGACATCGCGCGTTTCCATTTCGTTGATAAAGCGTTTGCCCGTTCGGCTTACGAGGATCGCACCGTTGCCGCGCACCGCTTCCGTGATCATGATACCCTTGCCGGGGACGACCGTCGGATGCGTTTGAATCTGCTCCATCTGCGTAAGAGCACCGTCGAATTTTTTAATCCATTCGAACGCATCGCCCGTTGCACCCGGATGATTCGTCGTACCGAATCCCGCAAGCTTCGGATTATATTTTACGACCATGTCGGAATTCGCACCGAAACCGCCGGTCGCGATGATGATCGCTTTCGCTTTGATTTTATAATCGCCGTTCGGAGACGTAACGGTAACACCTGCGGGTTTTCCGTTTTCCGCAAAGATGTCGGTCACTTTATTGTTGAGGCGGACATCCGCGCCCTGTTTTTGCGCAGCTGCATATAAAAGCGGAACGAGGTGAGCGCCGATCGCAGCTCCTCCCTGCGGACGGTGAATACGCTTGTTCGTCGCGCCGCCGAAAAGACCGACGTCGCTCAGATCCGCACCGACGATATCCGACTGCAGCCACTCTACGATCGCAGCCGAGTTGTCGACGAGCGTATGGACGAGCGCGGGGTCGTTGAGATTTTTTCCGCCCTTCATCGTATCTTCGAAAAACTGCTCTTTCGAATCTTTAATGCCGAGCTTCTCCTGCTCTTTCGTATATGCGGCGTTCAAACCGCCGGTCGCGCTGTTCGTATTGCCGCCGACGATACCCATCTTTTCAAGGACGATAACTTTCGCGCCGCGGTTCGCAGCTTCCGTTGCCGCCGTAAGACCCGCGCCGCCTGCACCGATAACGACGATATCGCACGACGTATCCGTCGCTTTTGCCGCAGCCGTCGTTTCTCCCTTCGACGCTTTGACCGCAGCCTGCAGCGCCGCCATCGTCGCGTTCGACGTGATCGTCGCACCCGACATGGTATCGAGTCCTTCGACCGACTGCTTTGCAACCGCCTGATCGATGACGAACTGTTCCGCAGGCTGTGCAAAACCGGTTTCCGATTCTTTCGTCACCTTTGCGCCGGTGATTTTGCCGCCCTTTACGGACAGGATCAATTCGATCGGTCCGTTGCGTCCTTCACCTTTTCCCGGCCATTCGCCGTCGACAAATTTTCCCTTTGATTTGCCTTTGGCACTCATCGCGATCGCCGCCGTCGCAGCAATGACAAACATACCGATCGCAATGCCGATAGCTTTTTTAGATTTCATATACGCTCCTCTTGCGCATGTGCGCATAATTATAGATCCGGCTTTTCAATTAATAAGAATATAACAAATTTTCATACACAGTGCAATATTCAAAAAATCGGTCGTAAAAGGGAGGTCGTAAAGCGATATCGGAAAAACAGTCTTTCGGGCGTGCCCCTCGCTCCGCTCGGGTCGGGCTTTCCGGCGTTCCGCTGCCGCTCCATTCCTCTTCTCGCGTACCGCTCGATTCGGAACGGCTCCGCCGCGCCTCCAATCCCTCACGCAAGAAGCGCACGCGATTCCTTATAAATGTAGAGAAGGAGTGTCTTCGTACCGTTGAATTGATCAACTTTGTAAACCTCCTAAATCGACAAATACTTTTCCCCATAGTTTTCATATATTTAAAACCCGCCATCATTTTCTCAAAAAAATATTTTTAAATCCGCGTAAAAAATGCATTTGCACGCGATATATAGACTGAACGATATGCTTTTCGAATTTGCACGGTGAGGATATCTTCGAATTGCAAAGCCGTGCGACCAGTACGCGGGACGCGCCGTATCGGGCGAAACGCGGGGCATTTCGGTTGAGGTGCAGTATGAAAAAATTAATAATCTTTTTGCCGTTTTTTGCAGCGCTTGTAAGCGGTTGTCCGGCAAAAAAAATCGACGTTTATGCGGCGATTAAAAATTCCGGTTTGGCGGGAAGCGCGCTGTATGAAAAACTCGTCGCGTTTGAAAAAGAGCATCCCGAACACTTCGAGTCGAAGCTCGATTTGGGCTCGTATTGCTTTGTGTCCGAAAACTACGGAGAGGCATGGAAATATTTATTAAAAGCGGAATCGCTGCTTGCGTCCGTAAAGGGCGTTTCGGCGCAGCACAAAGCGCTGCTGTGCGCACTGCTTTCGGGCTTGTATGCAGCTGACGGCGACGAAGAGCGCGCAGCGGATTATGCGAAAAAAGCCTACGAAACGCCCGAGTGCGGTGCGGAATACGGATATCTGTATGCAAAGATACGGCTTTTGCGGGACGACAAAAGCGAAGCGCTCGCCCTCTTCGATAAAACTTACGCGCTCTATCCCGAACGTATTGCAGCTGACGAACTGCGCGCGTACATGTATCTCCTCGCCGATGCGGGACAGTTTCAAAAATGCAGCGGATTGCTCGAACCTTATTTTGAAACCGGCGGATTTTTTCCGGGGTTCGGCGTATTCGCGTCGGGCGTGTATGAAAAAATCGGCGATACCGAAAAAGCGGTGTTGTGCGCTTTTCTCGATTACGAATACGCGGCCGGCGGCAAAGAAAAAGACGATGCGTTTTTAACAAATCTGCAATCGGTTGAAGCTCTGCTTCCCGAAGGCGGCGATTCTGCGGCTTTGGAAAGCATCAGAGCTTTATTCGATATGAAGCGTGAAGTGCCGGAGACTTCTTCATTTTTCGTTTCCGACTATATTCGGCTCAAAGCGAAACTGCTTCGCGGCGATATTTCGTCCGGCGATCTTTCATCTCTTTTGCAGCTCGAAAAATATTTTTCACGCTTTCCTTCGTACTATTGGTCGGTGTGGCTTGCCGTCCGCGCGCTACAGCGGGACGGATTAAACGATTGGATCCCCGTACTCGAAAAGACCATCGCGCTCGCTCCTTCGTCTTCTTACGCATCGCGCGCAAAAATCGAGTTGGCGTCCTGCATCGGTTTACCGGCAAGTGCCGCCGAAAGCGTGCTTGTTCCGACGGAAGTGAAAGCCGCGATCGACGGCTTTATGTCGAGCGGAGACGATGAAAAACTTTCGCCGCTCTACGCCTTGTTAAATCTTCCCGACTGCGCATACGTGTATGCAGGCGTAGACATGGCAAAGCGTTCGGCCGAAGATCCGATCGTCCGCGCCGCATTTACGAAAAAAAAGCTTCGGGCTGCCGGAAGATTACAGGACCGGCTCGCATTTATTTTATCGTGAGGCACTATGCGCTGCGGTTTTATATTGCTTTTGTTGAGTACCGGTTTCCTCGCTCTTTCCTGCAGTGATCCCGCGGCGGCGGAGCTGCTGTATGCGCGTGCGTCGGATGCGTACATACGCGAAGATTTTTCGAATGCGCTTTCGCTTGCGGATGAAGCGATCCGTACCGACGGCAATTTTTTCCAAGCGCGCCTCCTCAAAGCGAAGCTGTTGATCTTTACGGAAAAGACCGGAGAAGCGGAAAAGATTTTGCGCGCGCTGTGCAAACGCTATCCCGAATTTACCGAAGCGCGGCTGTGGTATGTACGCGCTTTGATTATGACGGAGCGATACGATAAGGCGGAAACGCTGCTCGAACGGGAACTCGCGCTCAATCAAACGGATTGGAGATTTTATTATCAATATGCGCTTTTGGCGCAAAAACAAAACGCGGTCGATAAGCGTCTCGCGCTGTGCAGAAAGGCGGAACAGGCGCTCTGCGAGAGCGAAAAAGTGTACATCGAAACGGCGGATATATGGCTCACGCTCGGCGTCCGATCGAATGCGCTCGATGCACTCGATAAAGCCTATGCCGTTTCCGCGCATCCCGATGCGGTTGCGGAAATAATATATTTTGTTAAGCGGGGGGATGACATACGATGAAACGCATAGCGGGCGCTTTGATATCGATATCGCTTTTCTTTTCGTGCAATGTGATTTCGTTCGACGAATATGAAGTCACCTGCAGTCAAAGTCCCGCGGAAAAATACTTTGACGGCGAGCACATCGGTTTTTCGTTCAACTGCGATGTCGTCCGTCATTATGCCGAGCAAGCACTGACGATAAAATCGGGTACGCATCAGTACGAAGCCGAATATGCGTGGAACGGGCGGTCGCTGTACGTAAAGCCCTCAGGCGGATGGGTTTATGGAAAGCCGTATCAGGTAAGTATCGACGGTCTCATGCATACGGAAAATGATGCGACCTTTCACGCATATACGATATGCACGTTTATATACGGCAACGAAGTTGAACGGTTTTATGCGCTTGCGCTTCCCGAAAAACGCATCGGCGCCGATGTACGGCAAAAGCTCGTGTTTTCATTTAATAAAAAAATCGAAGCGGCACGATTTGAAAAAGCCTTTTCGATTTTGCCGTCGGCGGAATATTCAATCGCACTTTCGGAAGACAAGCGGACGATTACCGTTTCGCCGTCTCCGAAGTGGAAGCTGAACACGACCTATGCGTGGACGGTACAACCGTTTTTGTCGTCTGACGGCCGGGAAATCCAGGATCTGCTTTCAAATACATTTTCTACGACAGAAGATGCCGAAAGTCCCGTGCTCGTGAGCCTCTGTCCCGTAACCGATACGTCGCCCGATGCGCACTGGCTCACCGATATCGCGCTCGATAAAAATATTTCCGGAAAGCAGCCGATCGGTTTTGTGTTTTCAAAGCCGATGGATTTCGATTCGGTAAAAGACGCCGTTTCGATTTCGCCTTCGCTGCCCGGCTATATGGTGCCGAGCGGCGACGAGGGTACGCGCTTTTTATTTGTACCGGAAGAATACTACAAACTCGCGACCGAATATACGCTCGGCATTGCCGTATCGGTTACAGATGAAAACGATACGCCGCTTTTCGAAAAAATCGTGACCCGCTTTTACGCTGCAGATGCATGGCTTTCGGTTACTGGCCTATCGCTCGACGCCGACGACGTTTCCGATTTGTCGGCACCGTGCATAGAACACAGGCTGCATAAAAATGCAGACGGCAACTACGAATTGACCGCGCGGATTTTATTTTCGCATGCGATCGCCGACCGCTCACTTACCGTCGCATCGAACGCGGTGACAGCTTCGCTTCTTTTTCCGCTTACGTCGGCAAGTCCCGTAAAGACGGGCGTCTTTTGGAACGAAGAGAAAACGCGGCTTACGATAACGTGGACGCGCTTTACGGTAAGTACGGACGATGTCTCCTCGTATTACCGTTTGAAAATCGCGGGAGGACCTGCGGGGATAAACGACGGGGAGGGAAGCTATATGGAGAAAGACCTATGTATAACCGTTTTGGCAAAACAATGATCTGTGTCTTAATAATTTTTTGCCTCTTGTATGTCGGCTGCGCTTCCGAGCTGTTCTCCGAAATGAGCGTCGATTCGTGTACGTGGGATGACGACGGCGTTTCGATCGCCTTTTCGCTTGAGCCCGATATGATGTCGGTTGAAAAAGCGTTTACGCTGACCGAAGACGATCATCCCGCATCGGGCATTTTTTCGTGCAGCGGAAGACAGGTGCGTTTTCTCCCGACCGGCGGCATCAAAAAAAATTACGATTACGTCGTCACCGTCTCATCGTCCGCCGAAAGCAAAAGCGGATATTCGCTTACAGGCGATTACTGCAAAACGTTTTCGACGCGGGGTGACAAAGTACGGCCGGAAATAGTTTCCGTCGTACCGCAAAACGGCAGCGCCGTCGATGAAGCGTCCGCCATAACGATTCGCTTTTCCGAACCGGTTACGCGCGAATCTTTCGAAGCCGCCGTTTCCGTCAGTCCGCCTTTTTCGTATGCGCGCGTTTTTTCAGACGGAGACCGAACCGTCCGCATCGTGCCGATGGAAAACCTCAAAGCGAATACGCTGTATAAAATCACGCTGTCCGAAAGCCTCGAAGATTATGCGCGGAACGCGCTCGCAAAAGAATATCTTTCGTCGTTTTATTATCGATACGATACGGAAACGCCGGAATGTACGTTTATTATTAAAAATAAAAACGGCTTTCAAACCGCGGCGGAAAACGGCAAAAGCTATCAAGCCGTTCCGAAAGACTGCGCTGTCGATATCGATTTTTCAAAAGAGATGAATATCGATACGTTGTCGTCATATATCTCCGTCGTGCCGACGATATCGTATTCGGTAAAGACAAATGCGCTCGATAAAACGCATGCATCGCTCATCTTCGACGCGCCGGCGTGGGGAAAGACGTACACGTTTCGACTGCGCAAAGGCGTGCAGTCCGTGGCGGGAAACGGGACTGAACGCGATACGGTATTCGATATCCGCTTCGACGCCGAAAGTGACAGACCGGTCGAATTTGTTAAAGCTTTTTTGCAGACGGGCGAGTGGCGCGAAGGAAATCTTTCCGACGGCGTAAACTATAAGACGATAGCGGCGGAAACGAATTTTTCGGCGCTGCTTTTCGATCCGGTGTTTTTCCCGCCTTCATCCGATACCGCTGCCGCGCTCTATCTCGTGTTTGCCGTTTCGCGAGAGGCGGCAGGGTTGGATATTTTTTCGCTCTTCGATGCTCTTACGTTTTCGGCGACAAACGGATGCTGCTCCATCGTGATAAAAACGCTTTTTGCCGTACCGCCGGAAGACTGTACGGCTTTTCCGCTTAACGAAATGATCGTACCCGAAGAGGGTATGTGGACCGTGCGAGCGGGGCTCGAAATTACGAATAACAGCAATCCGGGCATCGTGACGATGACGGTCGGAGACGGAGTAAAAGATTCGCTCGGAAATGCGATTCGATCGAAAAACGTTTTTACGTTTACGAAATGATGAGGATACGGTGATGAAATCGATCGGCAAAAAATTTGTCATACCGCTTCTTTTCTGCTGCTCTGCGCTCGCGTTTTCGGAAACCGTTTTTCGTTCGCCGGAAGAAGCTGCGACCTTTGCCGTTTCGAATTCGAAAGAATACCGGCTGAAAAAATTGCACGTCGAAGCGTCTTACAAAGCAGCCCGCCTTGCGCTGCAGGAATTTTTACCGTCGCTCAATGCGTCGTTCTCAGAAAACGATGCGATTAAAATCGGCGGAGCGGATTCGCACAGTAAATCGCTGCAGTTTTCCGTACGCCAAGTCGTAGGCGACGGCGGCAAGCGCATCGTTGCGTATAAGATGAATAAGACGGATGCGTACTATGCGGTAAAAACCTACGAACAGGAATTGCAGGCATTTCAATCGTCGGTCATAAATCAATACTTTGTGTGCCTGCGCCAACAAGAAATTATTAAAATAAAAAGCGATTTGGAAAAGAATGCGGCAACGCAGCTTGAAATTATTAAAGAAGAATATCGGCTCGGTCTTGCGCTTGAAAACGATTATTTGGAATACCTCATTTCGTTCAGGAAAATTCAAAACGATAAAAAGAAAGCCGAGCGGGAACTGCGGAAGCAGATGCGCATATTGAAATCGATCATCGATATGGCTCCCGATGAAGAGCTGCACCTCGAAAACGCGCTTGTCGGCGGTACCGATATTCCGTATCTCGAACCGCACATCGCCGATCTGTGGCGCATGACGGACGAGCGCAATCCCGCGATAAAAAAAGCGGAAGCGGCACTGCAGTATGCCGAACAGCGCTATAAGTACACGAAATTGTTTTTTCTCCCGGAAGTCACCGTCGAAGGAGGTGTGTCGTTTTCCGGTACGGCCTACCCGTTGAACAAGCCTTCGTATTCGCTGAAGCTGTCGCTGAATTTTCAAAACGTACCCTTCGTGCCGATGACCGTCGGAAACGGTTACGGTTTTAACAAAAAACAGCTCGTCGGGCTCGATAATTCGCTTTCGGCGGGCATCGTGCCCGATACGAATTATTTTATTAAACATACCGTCGATAAAATCGCGCTGGAGCGGGAAGGCGAGCAGCTTCGTCTGCAAAAAAACGCGGTGCACGAACAGCTGTTTGAAAAAGCCGCCGCGTACGACGACGGCAAAGATTCGATCGCGCGGATATCGGAATCGATTTCGCTTCGCGAAAGGCGCCTTACCGTAAGCGCCGAGCAAGTCGAAAAAGGCGAGATGAAGCGGATCGACTACCTTGCCGAATTGATGGAACTCGCGGAAGAAAAGGTAAACCGCATCGCTGCGGAGACGGCGGTGCAGGCGGCTCTCCGCGATATCGAAATAGTGCTGTGCGTTCCGTTCGGAGGTTTGCAAAAATGTTTTTAATAAAACCGTTGATGAAATATTCGTGCGTCGTATTGCTTGCCGCCCTCTTTTGTGCGTGCGCGCCTTCCGACGGAAAAAACAAAGAGGAGCTTTTGCCGGTTGAAGTGAGCGCAGTACGGGCGGAAAACAGAGCGCTTGACAACGTGCTTAAAAGCTTCGGTTCCATTTCATATAAAACGAAAACCGACGTTACGTGTACGGTCAGCGGAACGGTGACGGCGTTTTTCGTAAAAGAAGGGGACGCCGTAACAAAGGGACAAAAGCTCGCGCAGCTGCGCAACGTACAGCTCGAACTGCAGAGAGAACAATATATGAACGCGCTCGATTCGGCTAACGCATCGCTCGAACTCGCCCGTGTAAAGCTCCGCGAAGAAACGCTCGCGGCGGAAGGCCGTTTGCTCGCTATAGAAAAATCGAAAATACATATCGTGCAAAAAGAACTCGAATCGGAATTGTTAAAAGAGACCTTTTCGAATAAAGAGAAGCTGCACGAGCTCGGCGGCGTTACCGATTCGTCGCTCGAACAGCTGAAACTGCAAGTGCGTTCGGCGGAAACGGAAATCGCAATGATGAAAAAAGAACTCGATACGCTGCTGCTCGGTTTTCGCGATGAAGATTTATTAAAAGAAGGAATCACGCCTTCGCGCGATCCCGACGTGCGCAAAAAGCAGTTCACAGCGCTCAACACGAAATCGGGGGTAGCCGAGCTTGCTTCCGTACAGGCGCAGGTACAGGCTGCGGACAGGCAGCTCGCGTCGGTACACAAGCTTATCGACGAGCTTACGATACGTGCTCCTTCCGGCGGCATCGTCGGAGCGCGCTATTACGAAAGCGGCGAATATGTAAAAGAAAACGAAAAGATCGCAACGCTCATGGATACGTCGTCTGTGTATGCGGTGCTCCATGTGCAGGAACAGGATGCGGTCGGCTTTGCACAGGGTACGCGCGTTTCGCTCTTTTTGCCGTCGCTCGGCGCGTCGTATCGATCCGTCATCGCCGAAATATCGCCGGCAGCGGATCCGCAGAGCGGAAATTTTTCCGTCAAAACGGAAATCGGCAATAAAAGCGGTGCGATTAAACCTGGAATGTTCGTGCGTTGCGAAATCGAACGCGCGGCGGCAAAAGACGTTCCGTGCATACCCGACAGCGCGCTGCTTTTATCGGACGAAAAAACCGGAAAAGTTTTTTGCATCGTAAACGGATGCGCGGTACAAAAAGCCGTTTTAATAAAAGCGCATCGCGACGGTTTTGTGTGGATCGAAGACGGGCTTTCGGCCGGAGACTTCGTCGTCGATAAACCTTCGCCGTTTTTACGCGAAGGGCAGGCGGTAAGGGTAAGCGCGCTATGATAAAGAAAATCGTTTCGTTTTCGGTTTATCATCCGGTCTCCGTATTGATGCTGTACCTTGCGTTGCTGCTCTGTTGCTGTATCGGTCTGTACACGGTTCAGCTCGATTTTATGCCGAAAATGAACGAACGCTTTTTGCTCATTTCAGCCGACTTTACCGGAGTGAGCGCGCAGGATATGCGGAAGCTCGTTACGATCCCCCTCGAAGACGCAGCCGCCTCCCTCAAGGGCATAAAAAATATTTCATCGGTGACGCGTGACGGTCTTTCGCTCGTCGTTGTCGAACTGCACTGGAATGCCGACGCCGACATTGCCATCGTCGAATGCCGGCAGATCATCGATCAGTGTTACGAAGCGCTTCCGAACGGCTGCGCCAAACCGAATGTCGCTTTTTTCAATCCGGTGCACAGAGAAACGCTGACCCTTGTCATCTTCCCGAACGACGGCGATTTGGAGTACGGCCGTCATATCGTCGACACGGACATACGGCCGCATCTGCAGCGCGTCAAAGGTGTCGGTTCCGTTTCGGTTACGGGCGGCGAAAAACCTGAAGTGAAAGTCGTACTCGATAAAGCGAAGCTCGAATCGATTCCCGTATCTTTACAGAGCGTCGCGGAAATTTTATCGCAGGCGAATTTCGAATACCCGTCGGGAAGCGTAAGCGACGGCGGCAAGGAATTGCTTTTTCGAACCTCCGGTTTATTTACGACGCTCGGCGATATCGAAGACGTGCCGTTTTTGTACGGCAACGGCGGCGTGCTGAAAATCAAAGACGTCGGAACGGTGTCGCTCGGCACCGAAAAAAAGGAAAGCTTTTTTACGTACAACGGGCGTGAAGCGATATGCGTGAAAATCTATAAAAAAGCCGATGCGAGTCCGCTCGCCGTATCGAAAAAATTAACAAGAGAGATAGATCGGCTGCACAATTCGTACGGCGGAAATTTTACGTTTAAAATCGTGTTCGATCTGTCGGACGAACTTACGGCATCGATACGAAATCTGTGCGTGTCGGCCACACTCGGAGCCGTGATAACGGCGATCGTGCTGTTTTTGTTTTTGCGCACATTGCGTATATCGCTTTTGGCCGCGAGCCTTATGCCGCTTTCGATACTCTTTTCCGTATTCGTCCTCGCGCTGTGCGGCAAAACGGTCAACATTTTATCGGTGTCGGGCATAACGATCGGCATCGGCATGGTGATCGACCCGGCAGCCGTAGCGATAGAAAACGTATTGGAAAAACTGAAGCGGCAGCCGGATTCCTCCGCTGCGGAATCGATTGTCGACGGCACGGCGGAAACATCCCTTTCTTCCTCCGGTTCCGCCGTAACGACGATAGCCGCCTTCGTTCCGTTTTTCTTTTTCCCCGGACTTTTCGGCAAACTCTTTTCCGATATGGCGCTCGCCGTCATCGCTTCGATCGCGTTTTCTTTTGTACTCGCGATGACGTATATTCCCGCAGCGATGTCGCTGCAATCGAAAAAATTGATCGACAACTTCGCCGGAAGTTCGAAGCGAAACTTCAAGCGGCAGCGGGGCATTGAACGCTCAACACGAATCGAATCATGCGTCCGCGTACCTGCCATTTCGTGCGGCGAAAAACTCTACGGCGATTGTTTAAAAACGATATTCGAAAAAAAATATGCGGTTCCCGTTTTGCTCGCCGCTTGCCTATGCGTCGGAACGCTGTGCGTACTGCTTTTAAAAAAAGAGCTGCTGCCGGTATCTCCGAGCGGCACGGTCGGCGCGACCATACGTTACGGCACTTCGCCTTCGCTCGATGCGCTGTTTTCCGACGCGGATTTTATAAACCGTGCTTTGTCGGCGGAGGATTTTATCGATACGGTGTGCATATCGGGCGGCATAGAAAAAGACGATTACGAACAGCTCGCCGCTCCGGAAGCGAAAAAAGAAACGATGCGCATCACGTGCAGCGGGAAGAGTCCCGAAAAAATCGCGGCCGCACTCGACGCGATTTTGCAAAATACGGATATGCGCTATACGCTTGAAACGAGCCGCAATCTGCTCGAAGAAATGCTTGCTTCCGATGCGGCGCCTCTCATCGTGACCGCTTCTTCGCCCGAAGCGGCGGCGGAAACGGCGTTTGCCCTCTGCGATGAGCGGGATATCGCGCCGTACGATATTTTACAGGAAGCGGCGTTTATACCCGACAGAAGCGCATGTGCGCGGTTTGCCGTTTCGGCATCGCAGACTGCCGCCGCCGCTTACGCTGCTCTCGAAGGTGTCGAGTCGAACGCTTTTTATACGGGCGGACGAAAGATACCGCTTCGCGTGTCGTTTGCCGACGGGACCTTTACCGCCGTAGAACAGCTTATGCGTACGGGCGTCGTTGCAGGTAAAACCGATATACCGCTGTCCTCTCTCGGTACGGTCGAAGCGGTCGAGAACGAAAAGACGCTGTACCGTTGGAACAGAAAAGACGCAAAAAAAATAAGCGGCGTACCGAAAGAAAAATCAGTAAATTTCGACGGCATCGTTTCGCTTCGCGATATACAGATGAAAGAGTTTTTCAAAAGCGCGGCGGTGCTGCTCGCCGTCGTGTTTTTGCTGCTCTACTGCATTATGGGCGCTCAGTTCGAATCCTTCATTATTCCGCTGCTCATGTTCGTTTCCATACCGCCTGCGTTTGCCGGAGCCTTTGTGCTGCTTCTCTTAAGCAATCGCTCGCTCAATATACACAGCGTGATCGCCCTTGTCGTACTGTTCGGAACTGCCGTCAACAACGCGATTATTTTATACGAGAGTATAACAAGGCAAAACGATATCACGGAGCAAAGCGTCATCGCCGCAAGCGTCGCAAAACTCCGTCCGATTTTAATAACGACGCTCACGACCGTGTTCGCCGTCGTTCCCTTTGCCGTCGATCCGCTGCGAAAAAATCAGCAGTCGTCGATGGCGATTGCGATCGTCGGCGGGCTTATCGCATCGTTTGTTGTCGTGCTTGCCCTTATGCCGCCGCTACTCTTTTCCGTTCTAAAAAGGAGGCGTTTGTCGTGACCTTGCGTTCTTGGTATGAGCGTCCGAAGCTCGCGTTTTTCGTATTCGCTGCCGTTACGGTTTGCCTTATCGCGTGTGTGCTCCGTATAGAGATCGGCGAATCGTACGACGGACGCTATACGGTGTTCAGCGTCGAGTTCGATTATTACGGAGTCGATGCCGACAAAATCGAACGGCTCGTAACGATCCCGCTCGAAGAAAAAATTTTACCGCTTGCGGGGCTCGTTGAACTCGACTCTTCTGCGGAAAACGGCAAATCGACGACGACGGCATATTTTAATAAAAAGGTCGACACAAAAAACGTCTACCTTTCGATCGGAAACGTCGTCGATACTCTGTATGCGCTTCTTCCGCGCGATGTGCAAAAACCGCGCATATACGCGTCCGACACGCATTCCGGCAGCGTCCTGTGCGTCGCCTTTGAAAAAAAGGACGAGCGCACGCGCGAGACGATAGAATCGGTTTTAAAGAAAAAAATCGAAGGCGTGCGAGGCGTCTCCGAAGCGATCGTTACGGGCGGCGCGCAAAACGAAGTCTTCGTATCCTTCGATCCGGAAAAAGCATCAAGCTCGATTCAAAATCCGTCCGACTTTTCGGCAGCCGTGCGTGACGGCAACACGGCGAGTCCCGCGTGTACGATACGGACTTCGCGGTACAACAAATCGATCGTATTCGACACGAAGCTGAGAAATCTCGACGATGTTCGCGCGCTTCCGATAAAGACGGGAGAAAATTATTCGACGCTCGGTTATGTGGCGGACGTAGGAATGCAGCCGCGGAAACAGGACGGGATCGTGCGTATCGACGGGAAGGAGTGCATTGCGCTGAACGTCAAGTGTTCGTCGGACGGGAACAGCATCGCCGTTTCATCCGCCTGCAAGAAGATTCTTTCAGCCGCCGATCTGCAAGGCATCCCGTATACGATTTTATACGACATCGGCGGCGAACAGCTGAAACTCATCCGTTCGGTCGCCTTTGCGTTCGTGCAGAGCTTTATCTGTGTCGCCGTCATCGTGCCGTTTTTTTACGAATCCTTTTCGGCGGCCGTCCTTATTTTACTCCTGTTGATTGCCGACAGCGTATGGACGGTCGGGCTTTTGCAGCTTTTCGGATTTACGCTGAACCGCCGCACGATTGCGGGTATGTCGATCGCGCTCGGTCTCATTGCGGATTCGGCGCTGATTATCGTCGCGTGCGCCGAAACGAGTCCGTCGAACGGCGTATTTTTTGATAGGGTCGGGCGGCTGCACGCGTCTCTTACGGCGGCGGGCTGTACGACGCTGCTTGCGGTGATCCCGCTTTTTTTTCTCGATGCCGTCGTACCCGGTACGAAAAATACGGCCGCCGCTATGAGCATAATGATTTCGGCATCCGTCGTTTTGTCGGCGGTATTCGTTCCGTGCTGCATCCGCTGCGTACCGCAGGTAAGGCGAAAACGGATGCTGTATAAAAAAATCGAATCGCTGTATGTGCGCTTTTCGTACAGGGCGGCGTTTTCGAGCATCGCTCACGGCCGCGTCGTTTTTGCATTGTATGCGTGCTGTACGGCACTTCCGCCGCTGTTGTTTTTGATGAGCGGAAAAAATCTTTTACCCGACGAAAAAAGCCGCATCATCTTTGCCTCGGTCGATTACGAACCCGAGACGAGCGCGGCGTACATCGACGAAAACGTACGGAGGCTTGCACTGCGATTAAAAGAAGACTCCGGCGTTTCGTTTGTACGTACCGAAGCCAAGCGCGGTTCGGCGGATATCGAAATCGGCTGTGTGCGCGAAGCCGACGTCGGACGCGTTCGAAATCGTGCCGCATCTTCGGCGCATATCGTAGCCGACGGATTTTTATACGTTCCCGGTTTGCAAAAAAAGAGACGGAAAAAATTCGCGCGTTTTCGGATCGCCGCCTCGGGTGACGATTCAACGCAGTGCAGGATATATGCGGAACGGGCGGCAGCTGCGCTTGCTCCGTTAAAGCATATCGATTCCGTCGTACTCAATTTTAAAAAGGCGGAAAAAGAATATGCGTTTGTCCCCGATAAAACGATGCTTATCAAAAACGGATTGACGGTCGAGTCGGTCGCATCGAATCTGCGCTGGCTCATGTTCGGTCCCGTTGCGGACAAGTGGCTGCAGGACGGCAGGGAATACGATATCCGTATCGCAGGAAAAAATCTGCAAAACGCCTCCCTTTCGCAGATACAAAACATTCATCTGCCGGTTCCGTCCGGCAGCATTGCGCTGACCGCGCTCGGCAAAATACGGCAGACGGAAAAAATTAATAAAATTTACAGGAAGGACGGAAGGCGGTGTGCGTATTTTACTGCGGAAGCGAGCGGCTTGAGTACGAGCGAAGCGGCGACCTTTGTGCGCGACCGGCTCGCGGAGATCCCTCTCGAAAAAGGCTACAGCTTTTCGTTTGAACGGGATATCGTCGAACTGCGTGCCGATTATACGCTTGCCGTCTCGGCTCTTGCGCTCTGCGTTGCGGGGATATTTATCCTGCTTGCGGCGCTGAACGAACGGCTGAAGCTTGCGGCGCTCATCGTCTCCGTCATTCCGGCGTCTTTTGTGCTGCCGCTTGCGATACGTTTCGCGTCCGGCGTGCCGCTCGAACTCGGCGACCTTACGGGGATGGTTGTACTGTCGGGGATCACCGTTAACAACGCGATCTATATAACGGAATCGAAAAAAAGCCGCATTGAATTTTGTATACGGGAAAAAGCGCGCAGCATCCTTGTCACCTCTCTTACGACGGCGGCCGGTGCCGTGCCGCTCTACCTGTTCGGAGGGGATTCGTTTTCGAGAGGTCTTTCGTTTTTTATGATTTTCGGAATCGTCGATGCGCTCGTCGTATCGTTTGTATTGTTTCCGGGCTGTATGGCACGGATTTTTAAAAAATCGCATTTCGGAGGTATGGTATGAATGAAAAATTAACAAGAGTGATGGCCGCCGTGCTCATGTTCGTGTACGGCATGAGCATCGTTCCGGCGCAGGAGATCGCGTCCGGTCTCGCAGCGGGAAAGGTCCGCATCGATTATTATTTGAATCGTGCGGAAAAAGCCCGCGACGAAAACGAATGGAAGCGGATTGCCGACGAGGGTATGCTTACGGCGCTTTCGGCATGGGAACATGCGATGACCGCGCTGAAAGAGCAGGATGCCGATGCGTGGAACGCTTCGCGTGCGGATGCGAAAGCGTATTACGAAAATACGATCGCAAAAAAATACGCTGATTGGATCTGTACGCGCTATACGAGGGCGAACGAAAATGAGGCGTCGTCGGAACTCGCGCTCAGACTCAAAGAGAAGATAAACGCTTTTGACACGTCACAGTATACGCTTACCCAAACGAAAGAGCTGTACGATGCGTGGCTTACGGAAAGCCGGAAAATCGTCGACGAGTATCTGGGCGCATACGATACGGGAGCTTCGCGCGAAGCGATGCGGCGGGAAGCGGAAATGCTTTCGCAGATCGAAGGAAAACGCTTTGTCGCCCGTTTTATTAAAGACAAATATTCGCTTAAAGCGGAAAAGGCGAAAGAAGCCGCAAGTGCGGTCGCGGACGATTTGACGAAAAAGACGTACGCGGAAACGGAACGGGATATGAACGACCTGTTCGCATCGCTCGAAAAGACGATTGCCTCTCCCGTCGATAACGAAATTAACAAGGATGCGTTTCTTTCGCGCTTTAAAGAAGTATTTAACAAAGGGCTTGCAAAATGGGAAGATGCGGAACGAGAATTTTTACGCGACAGGCTTGCATGGGAAAACGAAGCTCAGCGGACATATGAAGAGAGCGAGCGGATTTGGGAAGCGGCAAAAAAAACGCTTTCCGATAAACGCGTCGAATGGGAAAAGAGCATCGATGCGCGTATCAAAAAACTTGAGCAGGAAATTGCGGAAAAAAACAAAGAGTATGAAGGCGAGATAAACGGTTTGCTCGAAAATTATAAAGCGGTGCTCGATGAAAATGCGTCGTACCGGTATGAAGCAGCGCAGATGCAGGAGGCAGTCTACAACAATATACGCGATATGTTCGTTTCGTCGCGGGAAGGTATCGAAAATTGGATCGCGTTGTGGGCTTCAAAGTACAACGGCGTGTATTCATATTGGAAGACCGAAGATCCGAACGATATTTTCTACAATGCTATTAACGGAAAAGCCGATATAAAAATCGATGCAGAAACGTTGAAGATTATTCGTGCGAATATATACGATTGGCAGGATAAATACATACGGCAGGTCGTACGAGAATACAATGCCGTCTTGCAGCAATACGTGTCCGAAATTCAACGGGTACAAAACGATTTCAATAATGTTATAAATTCCTCCGATTTTATAACATTTTCCGATAGACCGGATTATACAAAATCAAAAGCTTATAACGAAAAAATTTTCTCGCATGCATTGGATGCTATGGACTTGGATTCCGGAAAGATCAAAAATTATAGATCCGACTTTTTCTCCCGATACGATAAAATTGCCGCGCTGAAAAAATATGAAGATCCGGAAAAAACGCTTACTGCCCTTGTTGCTGCGGAAAATGTAAAGAATTTGGAGAGCGAACTTCAGTCCTGTGCCGACGCCGATGAATTTTCTTCCGACAAAGCGATAAAAGCGTATATCGCTGATTTGAAAAAGCAGCTTGCGGCGCAAAAGAAAAAGACTGCAGGCGGCGATTTTACCGGCAACGATTATACAGGGCAGTTGAAAACATATCTCACTGCAGTAAAAAAATGCGATGACAAACTTCTGCAAAACGATAATTTTGTCGTGCTTGCCGATGCGCTTTCGGCCGGCGAAACGGTGCTGGCGTGGTACCGTATCGCGCTGTATGATAAAGTCCGCCTCGACGAATCGATTAAAAATCTTTTTCAGCTTGCAAAAGCGGAAGAATACGGATACGGCGAAGCGGAGCTCGAACTGTTCAGAGCGAAAACCTTTGCCGCGTCGGCGGACGAAAATTATGAAATTGCAAAAGCGGTCGACGAATATGCGTCGATAACGGATGCTTCACGCGAAGCGAAAGCTGAAACGGAAAAACGCTTGCACGATGCAGAGCGTGCGTATGAAAGCGCATACGATGTGTATCGCGCCTTATGCGGAAAACTTACGGATGCCGATATAACCCGTGCAAAAGAAAAACTGCATGCCGCGTATGAAAATCTGCAACGCGCAAAAGAAGCGTTTGCCGCTGCTGAAAAAGAAAACGCTACGCTGATAGCTCTGCAGCCGACGATACAGCGTGATACGATCGATCGGACGATTCTATCGTATGCCGGCAAGCATTTCGAAAAAAACGATGCGGTATTCCGGGCAGCATATGATTATTATATAGCAAAATTTTCGGAACTCGAAAAACGGGATTTTGAAAACATAAGCAGCGAAGATACGATACTCCGGCAGTATGCGGACGCAAAGGCTGCACTCGCAAAAGCGATACGGGAAAACGATATATCGCCTGCGCGGGCGGGGGAAAATTCATACGATGCCGTTATCGATTATATAAAAAATTTTACGGCATTTCCGGCGGAAGGCTTTGAGGGAGTGCGTGAAGCGCTTGCGGCATATATTCGGATGTATTCGGATATGGAAGCCTACCGTTATGCCATGCTTTCGGATACCGACGGCAAAGCTGAAGCGGAGAAGCTTGCACTATGCCGCGAAAAGCTTACAGCGTATCAAAACGATGACGAGCTTGAAACGCTTACCGAAGAACAGAAAGCGGAATTGAATACGCTTGTTCTTGAGTGCGAATTTTTGCAAAACGTCATACTCTATGCAAAAAAAACGGGCTGCGCTTGGAGCAAAAAATTATTAAAAAACGGTTATTTGAATTCGTCGATATTTGCTTCGGCGGAAGAAAAAGAAAAAATACGAATTATCTTTGCCGGTGCCGACGCCGCCGAACTTCGCACGAGGGAGGGTACGGTAACAGCTGCGGCGCGATTCTTTTTACAAGAGGATTATGCTGCCGGTGAAAAAACGTCCGGCGAATTATACGATGTGCTGACGCAGGCGCTTGAAAACAAAGACGATTCAACGAAAAAACTCGAGCTGTATGCGGAATTGTTTTTACTGTCCGATGACAACGGTATAAGCATGCGGATTGCGGAAAACAATAAAAAAGCGGAAGCGCTGCAACGCGATATCGAAACGGCAAGCGTCGCGTATACGCAATCGATCCACAAATTGAAAACCGCCGAAAATGCATATATGCGAAAAGTCGATACGTGCAATGCGGCGTATACGGAGCTTGAGCGGCTCCGTGTTGCCAAGCGCTGTGCGCAGGCCGTGTTCGATTGGGCGTCGAGCGTGTATCTTGAGAATATCGGAATAAATGCGAACGAACGATATGTAACACCGAAAGAAAAACTTTCCGAAGCGGCATATACAAGGGAACGTGCGCTGCTTTCCGTACAAGTGCTGGAAAATCTGATTGCCGGAAAACAACATGCAAATGTCGTTCCTGCCGAAAACAACGAACTTGAAGCGTATAAAAAAAGCGATCGCGCCTATTATGAAACGCTCATCATACGGCATGAAATATCTCTGATATATCGCGAAAAAGAAAAAATACTTGCGGCCGCAGAATCCGCCGAACGAGCTGCGCGCACGACATTGACGATACCGTTCGAGTATGCTGCAACGGAACAACTTGTACATATTGAAAAAAACGACGACGGTACTTGGAAGTACGCATTGACGCAAAAAGTCGTCGCGGATCATAAAAGCGAAACGTATTATGAAACGGATGAAGAAGACAATACGGTTGCGAAAATACGGAGATGGACAGAGTATAACGTATACCCTGCCGAATATGCGGGTACCGACAATACTGCCGAGCAAAAAAATTATTTTACCGATGACAGCGCCGCGATACTGCGAACGATAACGCAGGGGACGATTAAACAGACTGCGGCGGAAAAAGAGGCGGAAGCATGGCTCGATTCTCTGTGGAAACGAAAAAAGTCATACAGAGAAAACGTCATACTCGCCGCAATGTATTTGCAGTATCGATGCAGCGGCGATAAAATTAAAAATCTGCAATCCGATGCGGAAGATATTTTTCGCATGCCGAACGTCAACAATGCACACGGAATCGATGTTTATGAAAAATATAAACATCATCGCGAAAACGTTCTGTGGGATGCATACGATGCGGTTATTAAAGACGGCGGAGAAGACGATATTGCGAAATGCATTATCTTCAGAAACGGCGGCAATGTGCTCGGTGCGGAACTCGAAGAATTTGAAGTCGATATTTTAAAAAGTCGTGCACTCAAACGGCTTGCCGATGAGATGGATGAGATCGAAAGCGACCATACGCGTTTTAAGCGTATTTTTTGGGGCCGGTTTAAACGTACCGATGCGAAAGGAAAATATGCCGGTGCAATTTGTAACAAATGTCATGCGTATCGAAAAAATGCGACAGATGCCGCTTTAGGCAAGGATGAGAAAATTCGAGTCATGCTCGATACGCTGAGTGAAGCGAAGGCCACACGCGAAAATGCAGCACGCGACTATACCACACTGTTCGGTAATACCGAGCGAAGCGGAACGGAGATCGCGGCAGAGGTACGGGTTGCGCTTATCGGGAACAGTCTTATATCGAAGTCGGTGCTCGAAGAAATTATCGCAGCGGCGGACGGCGGTAAAATGTATTTAAATACGCGCATCTTTATTGACGAAACGGCAGACGCATATAAAGCAAAACGCGATACAACTGCCGCCGCACTCGACACAAAACGGAAAGCGCTTTTTGCTGCACAGCGGAACGCAGCAGATACGTATTATGCATACGTTGAAAAAAGCAAAACGCTCGACGAAAATGCACGCGCCGAATTGCGAAAGCTTGCGCTTGAATCCTCCGATGTGACGGCGAGCACGGAAGCCCGTAAAAAATCGGCTGAAAAATATGATACATTGTACAGCAAAACATTCAATATCTCCGTTGCCGAAAAACGCTTGTTTGCCGAATACGCGGAAAACGCATGGGGAAACGGTACCTACGATACCGTACAATTTATTAAAAACATGGCATCGTATTACGGAGATTACTACAACGGAAACGGTCGTAGCGATTTTACCCGCTCGACGGAAACCTATGACACGTATATACAGGAACAATTGCTGAATTTTGTCGGATCGAAAATAAAAGCAAAGAATGCGAGTTTGTATGACGCGTATAAAATCGAATTGATGAAGAATATGAATGCGGCACAAACGGAATACAAAAACGCATTGCAGCAGCTTAATGACATCGCTCTGTTGTCGGCGGAAGAGTGGACGAAAGCACAGGAAAAGATGAATGTCCGGCATAACACGTGGCAACGCGAATTCGTAGAAAAATATGCGCTGCATCAAAGAGAATGGGAATCAAATTACGGCGTATTTTTGACGCAAAAGCAGGAATGGATAAACGGAATGTATCTCGACGCGGCAGCGGAAACCGAATTGCGTCAGGATATGGGAGAACGAGAAGCGGTCGAAAAACTCATGGAAGCAAGAAGTGTCGCGCGAAAAGCGCTTCCGAAACCTGCGCTCAACTTTGAACAATATACGGAAACCCTGCTCGGCGAAACGCTGTTGGGGAAACTCGAACGGCAAAGCGCCGTTTTGCAAAATCGAATTTCCTCCGTTGCGTTTGCAGCCATCCGTCACGATTCGGTACGATCTGATATCGAAATGACGCATCGCGCAGCCGAAGTTCTCGCCGCGACGAACAAAGATTTACAGGAGCGAGCCGTGAGGATCGCCGCTCAGCAAGCGGAACAAAATCTTATTAAAACCCGCGATCGATACTATTCGCTCGTAGGGGAACAAAATCAAAGTATAGAAGATTATGTAAAAGAAACGGTACTCAACTCCGGATATACATGGAGTAAAAAAATTATTAAGCGGCGCGTCGTCGTCGATTCGAATTTTTGGACTGCGACTCGTAAAACGCAGACCGTACACCCGTATGAATGGTATGCGACGGCGGCTCCGGATATAGGCATAGATGTGAAAGCGCTCGCCGTTGCAAATCACGATGCCGTCGACTGCTTGATGGCAACGGCTCAGAAAAATTTGTCGGCATGGTATGAACGCGTGTTCGGTGACGGCGGCGAATTTGAAAAACACAGGGGCGAAGCACCGAAATTGAAAAGCGGCGGCGATATCAATATAAAACGGGGACGACAAGGAAATATTGAAAAACAGGGCAGCGGAGAAATAGGCCTTGTCATGCTCGATGTATTGTGGAATGATGTAGAAGAAAGCTACGGATGGGCTGAACTCTCGAAGCCCGATTGGGATCAAAAGCTGTGGAGCGGTTCTTCGTTTTTCGGTATGGATCCGCCGAGCATACGAACGGTAACAACGGTAGCGGCAACTGTCGTTGCGACTGTCGTAAGTGCAGTATGTACGTGGGGGTCTGCGGCGCCCGTAGTTGCAGCGCTGTGTTCCGCTGCGGTTGTAAGTACGATAACGATGAGCAACGAACTGCTGTTTGCAGCGCTCGATTTAAGCGGCGGTTATAAAACGGCTGAAGAAATCGGAAAGAGTCTTGCGATGAGCGCAGTGACGAGCACGCTAAGTATGGCCGGAGGAGCTGCAGGAGCGGGAGCCGGATTATTGGGCGGCTTTGCGGGAGCGGCATTGAAAACAGGTATCAGCGTGTCGAGCGGTCTCACGGGAAAATTCATTACCGGCGGAATCGCATCGGGTTGGAATTGGAGTGAAATGGGAAAACAGTGGGATGACTGGGGCGATTGGAAAGGGACGGTCATAGATACGGCCGGAAGTGCTGTGACAAACAGCATGGAAGCGGCCATGCTCGGAAATACGATCACAAAGAACGGACAGATAAGCGGCTACACGAAAGTGGTCGGATTCAACAGCGGTCAGATCGGGCAGATCAAAACGCTTGCCGGAACGGCAGGCAATCTCACGGCAAGCGCGATGGAACTCGGCATAAACGGCGAAACGACGATAAACGTGTTGAATACGAGCGACTTGTTAAAGAATACGAAACTTGCAGGAGCATCGAACGGATTGCTTGCGCTGACGTTCGGAAAAAACGGCGCTCATGCGGAAATAAGTACGGCAGGTCGCAATTACAATATTGCAGAAATAACGAATACGATCGGCGGTATGAAAACGGCAGGCATCGCTCTTCGGACAAATGCGTATGAACGGAAAAACGGAGCGGGTACCGGAACGGCGCTTCGCACTCAGTACGGATTCGGAGACAAAACGGCACGGCAGCAAGCGGATGATATTCTGCACGGCAGAGCCGAGTTGATAAAAGACGAGGGTACCGTGACGGCCGGCGGTCGCGCAAAGACCGAGCTTGACGGCAAACGAAAAATATATGTCAACGGGAACACTTTCGACGGAACGGTCGAAAGCGCGCTCGCAATGGGCATAGCGCTGCAACACGAAGCGTACCGCGACGGGATTACCGAATCGAGTGCGGCACAACAAGCGGAGACGATGCAGTCGGTATACAAACACACGGAGATGGCGCTTCGGATGGCAAGCGACGGTATGGTCGACAAAATGATGGACGGCGTATTGTCGCGGATGCCCGAGCTGAAAAGCGATATCCGAAACTATAATCGATATATGTTTGCGATGGCGCAAGCGGGAGAAGACGAGGCGAAACAGAGGGAAGCATACGCGCAGTATGCAGCGTATATCGATGCAGCGTATGATTCGAGCGGGGATTATTGGAAGCTGACACACGGTGGACAATTGGTAAATGACAGACAAGGCTGGCTAAAAGATGAAAACGGGAAGTATATAGGTATTGACGGAAAGCCGATGGATGAACCGATAGAAGGGAAAACGCTGGGCGCAAGGGGAATAGAGACCGGTCTGCTAAATTTGCTTGCAGGAACGAGCGGGAGAAATTATGACAGTTTTACTGATGCACAAGTAGCTATCGCCCAACAGTTAATGAAAGACGCGGGAATGAAAGCTGTAAATGGAGCAACTGAAACTGATGCGCGCAAATTAAAGTGGTCAACCGCAAAAGGCGGACAAACATTGAATATGTATGAGTTTATGAATGCGGCCGGATGTAAAGTACCCGATACGATATTCGCTGCGTATTACAATACGACGGTAGACAGCGAGCTTGCAAAAGTATGGAACGTAGACTTAGGATTTGAAAAAAAACGCGCAGTCCCCGAATCGCTGGCGGAAAAATATTCCGCATTACGACTTGCACATATACAGGGGGTAAAGCATCCTACGGGGTTAAAGAACAAATATAAGTTTACGGTATATGGATCGGATGATATAGGCACGGAATTCTTTAAGCTGAATGAAAATAATCCGTTTTTGGACGATATATTAAAGCAGACCGATTCTTCTTTTAATGACTTACAATATATGCAGCCCTCCGGCTGTAATTTTATGGCAAGTATGGCTTATCCACAGCTGCTCACGGGAAAGATATTTAGTGCAAATCAAATAAAATCATTGTGGAAGGAAGCGGGAAAAGACAGTTTAATTCTTAATATAACGAATGATATTAATTTAGGACAAGGAAATGTACGGGATCCTGACAAACTAACGGATTTTGCATGGAAAGAATTGGGAAAGACAAACAGCAGGTATAATAATTTTGCATTATCGTTCGGCGATTATACTCGATATAATGTTGCCACATATAGTTTACCGGATAAATTAAAATTAAAATATTCATATACCGGACATTTTGTACTCGGAGAAATATTATATAATTCTGGAACTACAACTGATTTTATATTACGTCGGGATCTGGTAAAGTTATATGCAAGATAAAAAGATAATTTTTATTATAGCGGTATTATTGAATATAATACCGCTATATTCACAAAGTTATAAAAATCTAACAGGACTCTGGATAGATCAATTTGCGTATGATTGGCAAATTTCACATTATGACAAGTTCAAAGGATTTGGCATTGCAATTTTTCTTAATGAAGATGGTATTGGAGAATATTGGGATGGAAATATATTTGATGTAACTGAAACAACGATATTGGAAAATGGTATAATTTTGTTGAGATTATCAAAAGAAGGTCGGCCTGCATTAGAGGTATCTCTAAAACTCTTAACTGATGATATAATTTGGGTATATAAATCCGTTGGTACAGGAGAAGTATACAATTATCCGTGGTATCGCATATCCGGTCCTGCCAGAATACCCATACAGAATGCCGTCTTAAACGACAGCCGTGTTCGTCTTCGCGTAAAGCCGAATTTGTCGTGTGACACGTGGAGCTTCTTAAATAAAGGTGATACGGTAAAAATAAAGGATAAAAGTGAAGAACCGTTTACGATCGACGGGGAATCGTGGTATTGGTACAAAGTGGAGACGGACGATTATCCCGACGGCTGGGTATACGGAAAGTATTTGGATATAGAGGCGGATAGAGAATAAAAAGTTTTCCTTGACGATGAGTGATATAAAAGATCTGGGACAGATAGTGATACATAAAAATACTGACAGGATTTACGAACGGTTTGCTATAAGCGGTATTGTGGATAGAAAATCGGATAGTTATAAGTCTGTACGAAAGCAGGAAGGAGTTATAGATTACCAAGGGTTGGACAGTATAACGCTCTTTAAGAAAGATCTGGATGGAAATATCTTTGAGCAGTTTACGACAACAGGCTGGCAGACGGTAGCTAACGGATATGCGGAAGTACGCTTTGAAGACTTCGTATATTTTAGAACGATAGTGTTTGCAGAACCTGTTGAACGAGTCTGTATAACTATACAAAGCGTGTATGAAGGCAATAAATGGCAGGATACGGCAATCTCCGCTATTATGTTTCCGGAAACTAGATTGGATAAATGAGAATTATTCCGACGGCTGTTTTGTAACTATGCGTGAAAATCAAAGGCGACTTTTGGAAAAATTACAGAGATGAGGATTGGCGGGAGGTTATCAAATAACCGGTACTATAGTGAGACAAAAATATAAAAAATATAACAGAGTGAAGTAATATGAAAAAGATATTTTTATTGTTAGTATTTAATTTAGCTTCTCTTTGTTTTGTTAATGCAGACGGTACACAGAGGCAAATCGACATATATAATAATCTGGATAAGGAATTCGATTTAGGTAAACGTTGTTTAGGATATACGGAGATCGGTGCAGTCTCTAAAGAGGGTAACACCGTTATTATTAAAACATGGCCTGCCAATTATTATATTAAAAAAATCGATTTGGATAATATCGATAAAAATATGTACGGTTATTGTATCTTTGAATATAATGCACGGAAGTATCTGGCGATTTACGGATCGAATATGTTTTTTTCTTTTGACTATGTATCTCCGAATATATCGAATGCGTATAACCCGGGTTTATCGATAAAAGAAGCGCCCTTTGCATTTATGCAATATATAAAGCCGGTTATGACGGAAAAAGTACCAAACGAACTTTGTATCATCCTTTCGGTACCGGAGCCGGATCCGAAAACTGTTTCGGTCCGATGTCAAATCAAGGTGTATCGGAATGGAATAATTCAAAAAAGGTCGGAACCGGTGCTTATTATTTCAATCAACAATTGGAGTTATTTAAATCATGGGGAATCTATAACGGCTATGAATTTAATATTAATTTGAGAGGGAAGGTACGTCTATGAAAAAAATGATATGGATATTTTATGCGGTTTGTTTTTTTGTGTATAATTCTTATGCTGACAATTTGATAAATTTTTGCGAGATACCGAATCCCTCATACAAGGATGATACAGCATATATTGTAAAAGGGGACGGATATATATGCGAATTTAAAGAGCTGAAAGATACTACATATTGTGAAGTTTTTCCGATAATGTTGGAAAACGAACGCGGCTTTGTCAAGAATAAGCACAGCGATTTGTTTATTTTAGAAGCCGAAGGGCTCATTCTGTATCATCATGCGGAACTCGAAAGAGCTGCAAAAATATACGGCACGGCAAAATGGATTGATATGCAGCGCAAACTTTTTTATGAAGGATCATATAAACATGATGCATATACCGTTGAATCTGCCGTCGAGCTGTTCGGAACTCAGGAAAAAGATTCAAAACGCTTAAGGCTGGGAGACACGGTATTTTTCAATACGGGCATTTTGAAAATTGTAAGTTCGTCTTGTTTAATTGAAGTACATCAGGGCAAAGAGATTGTATACTCTCCGGAATATTTTCTTTCGAAGATATTTTACAATATCGGCGACGATTATATTAATTTTTGGCTTTACGATTCCGTTTCTCCTCCGTGGGTTGAAGGCGTAAAGGGCTACGGCATCGGCGAATATCTCGATATCAATTTTAAATACGCATCGGATGAAATTCAAATCCTCAACGGTTTTGTCGATTTTTCTCGTAAGCATTTATATCGAGCCAACAGCCGTGTAAAAAAGATTTTAGTCGAATCGGATGATCCGAAATTTGCGAAAGAATACGAACTTGAAGACGTAGTAAGATATACCCCCGTTCGATTACCCGAAAAAACGAAGAAAATCAGAATCACAATAAAAGACGTGTATAAAGGGGATAAATACGATGATACGTGCATTTCTTCCATTACCGTTACTGATCCGAATGTACCGAGCTTTGAAGAGCGAAAGAAACAGGTATGCAAGCTTTTGGAAGCGACAGATGTTATGAAAAAAATTAAAACTTTTAAAGAAAAGAGTAATATGAATTAATGGTTGGCTTGAAAAATTTTATTGATTTTGAGAGGCAACTGTTGGGGTTAGCATAGTGCTATGCCAATACTGCAATAGCCTTATTCGGTAAGCTGGCACGATACGTGCATTACCGCCGTCATCACGCGGCGCGATTAGCGTCGCTATTTCAATGCGCCGTGTTTGCACCGTATGCGGCATTCTCCGCAGCGGATGCATTCACGGTCGTTTACTGTACACGTATCCATTTTGCACGAAGCGACACAGGCGTTGCAGTGTACGCATTTGGATTCGTCGACGCGGATTCCGAAAATTGCGAATTTATTAAAAAAAGAATAGATCGCACCGAGAGGGCAAAAAAATCTGCAAAAGGGACGGAACATAAAAACCGACCACAGAATAAATACGGCGGCGACGACGGCTTTCCACGTAAAGAGCAGACCGGCAGCGCTTCGAAGCTGTTCGTTCAGCAGGATGAGGGGTACGCCGGCGCCGACCGTCCCTGCAGGACACACAAGTTTGCAGAAAAACGGCGCGCCGAGTCCGTCTTTAAAATAAAACGCGAGCGGCAGCGCAATGCACAAAACGAGCAAAAGCGCGTATTTGAAAAGCGATAGCTTCCTCGTAAGCGCGAACGTTCGTTTTGTCCTTTTTATTTTTTTTGACGGGATTTTATACAACAGTTCCTGCACCAATCCTGCGGGACAGATAAAGCCGCACACGACGCGCCCGAAAAGCGTTCCGATGAGCAAAAAAAAACCGGTGATAAAAAACGGCAGCTGTCCGTTTGCAAGCGTATTTTGCAGAGCTCCGAGCGGACAGGCTGCAATCGCGCCGGGACACGAATAGCAGTTTAAACCGGGTACGCATAGGGTTTTCAACGGCGAATGCGAAATGCCGCCTGAAAACCAGCGTTTCACATCAGCGTTGTATATGAGCATTGAGATAAATTGTATCGCCTTTCTGCGGCGCATCTGTTTTTTATCCAATGCCGATACACTCCATGCAGATAAAAACGGCTTTTCGGAAAATCGAATCGTTGTCTCCGCGGAAAACGCCAACGATAATAAACACCGCCGCGGCGGCTATCAGAGCGATGCGCAGCAGCGTATGTTTTTTTTCGGAGCGACCGTCTTTTACGGAAAAAGTTTTTTCAATTTGCATACTTTTCGACGAATCGCTTGAGTTCCGCGGGGCTCATCGCTCCGACGCGGATTTTTTCGATTTTGCCGTCCGGCGAAATCAATATGCTCGTCGGAATGCCCTGAATAAAATACGAACCCGCGATGGAGCCGTCTCGGTCGAGTCCGCCGGGAAACGTATAATTATTTTTTTTCATAAAAGCACTTTGCGATTTTTCCGTATCGGAAATACATACCGCAAGGAATGCGATGCGCGAAGACGAGTCGAGTTTTGAAGCGAATGCGTTCATTTCAGGCAATTCGACGCGGCAGGGACCGCACCACGTCGCCCAAAAATGGAGAAGCACCGCTTTTCCTTTGTAGTCGGAGAGCTTTACCTGTTGTCCCGTCGAAAGCGTAATCGAAAAATCGGGAGCCGCTTTGCCTTCTTTGACGCTTTGCGCAAAGAGCGGAGATGCCGCGGCGATCGCAATCGCCGATGCGATTAAAAAAGATTTTAAATATTTCATGTATGAAAAGATAACAAATGTGGAACGGAAAATCAAGTTTAAAACGCCGCTTCCGCGCCCCTCTCCCGACGGCACTTTAATTTCCGGGTGTAAAAAATTCCACGATGTCTTTCTGCAAACACTCGACCGCCGCTTGCCTGTTTCCCTCCGTTAAATAATTGATAAGCTGTTTGTGATAATTTGCGCCGCTTTGCACCCGTGTAAGATGCAGTGTTTTCCAATACGAACGCACGTACGCGATACCCAGCGCACGCATGACGGCGGCAAGCTGTTGATATGAAAACGCGCTGTCGGAAAATGAAAAAAGCATCAGGTGAAACGTACAATTTTTTTCCCAGTGTTCGAGCGCCTCCCGCTGTTCCGGCTTACTGTAATCTTTATATACCAACTTCTCCAGCTGTGCGATCCGATCCTCGGTTATCGCATTCCAATTACGATCGAGATATCCGCATTCCAATACGACACGGTAATCGAGCATTTCCGAAACCGTCTTATCCGAAATCGCCGTCACTTCATAGCCGAAGCGCGGAATACTTTTTAATAATTTTTCATTACACAGCGAAATAAGCGCTTCGCGGATCGGCGATTTACTTACAGCGAATTCGTCAACAAGAGATTTTTCCGTAATGATGTCACCGGATTTGTATTCATCGCGGATGATGCGTTGAAGGATGATATCGTAATACACATCTTTCAACGTATTGCTGGAATACTTTTTTCGTGTCGCTGCCATGATCGGAAACCTTATTTTTCCAACATGATATGCAATATTTCGGTGTCGGTGGAACGCATGCCTTCGCGACCCATGCGTCCGAAACTTCGTATCGTGTCTTCCGCCGATTCTTTTACGAGACCTTCACCGCTTTTAAATGCGACGCCTTCGTGCGAGCCGAGTTCAAATCCCAATATGGCGGCGTCTACAGCCGATGCGATCTTTGCCGCACACGACGGTTTTGCTCCGTCACACACGATACCGCCTACATCGGCAAGCGTATTCGTAATTGTACGCGCAACGGCATCTTCATCACCTCCGTGCAAATACGTGATACCGCATCCCGCTCCGGTCGCAGCGCACACCGCCCCGCAAAACGCGCTCAAACTGCCGATATACCGCTTTTGCAAAAGCGCAATCAAATTTGCCAAAACGAGGGCGCGGATCAATTTGTCGTGCGGGACATTCCATTCTTTCGCATATTCGATTACCGGCAGCGATACCGTCATCCCCTGATTGCCGCTGCCGCTGTTTATGACGACGGGCAGCGGACATCCGCTCATACGCGCATCGCTTCCCGCCGCGGCGGCAGCCCGCGCGCGCACGCGTACGTCGTTTTTATCGTATAATTTTTCGAGCGTGCGTCCGACCTTCGCTCCGTATTCGCGTGCAAGCCCTTCTTTCGATATGGCGGTATTGTATTCGATCTGCCGTTCGATAACGGCGCGCACATCGTCGATGTTCACTTCGTCCGCAAAGCGGATGATATCCCGTACCGAAAGCAGCGATTTGTTCGCTTCATTTCCCGCATCGTTTTTTACACCGGTCGATTTCACATCGATCAGTACCTTTCCGTTTTTTTCGACGTATGCGATATTCGTATGCTTTTCCGAAACGACGACAACAGCCGTATCTTCTCCTCTCTTTGCCGTCACGCGGATATACAGATTGTCTTTGCCGTCGACGAGACTGCACGTACAAAAACCGGAATCGACAAGCTCTTTTGTTTTTTTAATCTGCTCTTCGGTGATTTTGGAAAGCACTTCCAAACCGATTTCAGCATCTCCGCCGACGGCGCCGAGCGTCGCCGCGACATCGATCCCTTTCAAACCGCCGGAGTTCGGAACGGTTACGCCCTGTACGTTTTTGACGATGTTGCCGCTCGCTTCGACCCGTATCGTTTCGGGAAAACTCCCGAGCACGTCGCGCGCTTTCGCCGCCGCAAACGCGATGGCGATCGGCTCGGTACAGCCCAGCGCAGGAACAAGTTCGGTTTTGAGAATCGCTACGTATGCATCGTATACCTTTTTGTCCATGATAATTATTTTCCCTGACAATACGTATTTATCGCTTCAAACAAGAGTTTGCCGACGACCGATCCGCCGTCGAGCACTCCGATACTTTTTTCCGCATAATAGGCCGCACGTCCGTGTACCGCTTTCATATTTTTCGTATTTTCCGAACCCTTTGCGGCGGCGGCGGCAGCAGCTTCGAACGCTTTTTTTTCACCGTCGGCGCTGTGCTTTTCAAGTTCATCGACTGCGGGAATAAAGGCGTCCATGATCGTTTTTTCTCCGGCTTTCGATCCGCATTTTTCACTGATCGCTTCGATCCCCGCTTTGAATGCGGCACTCGTTTCCGCCAAATCGATATCCGTTTTGCCGCGCATCGCTTTCGCCATACCCATAATGCCGATCGACGTAATCGTTCCGAGCGATGACGGCGCCTTTTCGTTAAACGTCATCCCCATCTTCATAAATAATTTTCCCAAGTCAGTTTCATCGGCGGTATCGAGAAAATCGCTCACCGCTTTATAACCTTCGCTCATGGAAATACCCAAATCACCGTCGCCGTTTTGCTGGTCGAGCTGAATGAGATAATCTTTGTTTTTCGTCATCACATCGCTTATAATTTTACATGCACCTTTTACATCCTGTGCGTTCATCGGCAGCCTCCGAAAATTAATAATTTTAAACGGGCTGCCCAAAAGCTGAAAGTTTCGGGCAGTTTCTACATCTTTTGTATATTTTTTCAATAATAATTATTTATTTTCATTCGTATAGAACGGAGTCGACGCCGGAGCGCGGAGCAATTCTTCAAGCTGCGAATCGAGTTTGAATACGGTAATCGACAAACCGGCCATCTCCATAGACGTCGCGAATTCTCCGATGTGCGGCATAAAAATGCTCACATTTTTTGCGGCAAGCATCTTTGCGATCGAACGATAAACGATGAGCTGCTCTTCAAGCGGCGTCGCGCCGAGTCCGTTTACCATAACGGAAACTTTATCGCCGGAAGCGAGCGGCATATCGGCAAGGATTTTGTCGAGGATAACCTTTGCGACTTCATCGGCCGTCATCATTTTACGCACTTCGATCCCGGGTTCGCCGTGGATGCCCATTCCTACTTCGATTTCATCGTCGTTGATGGAGAACGTCGGCTTTCCGACTTCCGGAACGATGCACGGAGAAAGCGCGACACCCATCGTTCTGATATTTGCAAGCGCCTTTTCCGCAACGGAAGCGACTTCGTCAAGCGACATCATTTTATCGGCGGCCGCACCGGCAACTTTAAACGCATATACCATACCCGCAACACCGCGGCGCTTTGCCGCCGTTTCTTTTGCACTGGAAGCGACGTCGTCGCACACGAGTACGGTTTTCGTTTTTATATCGTCCATATCGACCATTTCACAAGCCATGTCGAAATTCATTTTATCGCCGCCGTAGTTTCCGTAGAGGCACAAAACGCCGCTGCCGCGGTCGCACGCTTTAATCATATTCGCCATCTTCTGAGATGACGGAGAAGCGAACACATTGCCGATCGCGCAGCCGTCGAGCATACCGCTTCCGACATAGCCCAAAAACACCGGCAAGTGCCCGCTGCCTCCTGCCGTCACGATGCCGACTTTGCCGTCTTTTACGGGATAACCCGAAACGAGCACGCGGCAGTCGCCGTCGAGAAAATGCACTCTGTCGCCGTACGCAAGTTCGATGCCTTCCATCATTTCGTTTACAAAATCTTCCGGTTTGTTAATAATCTTTTTCATACGCACCTCCATATTGATATTGATTTAATAATTTATATTGCGGACAATCGATTATGACGCTGTCATCCGCCCAAATACGCTTTGATCACCTGCGGATCGGAAAGCAATTCTTTTCCGGTGCCTTCCATGATTACTTTGATGGGTTCGCGGCAATCTATAAGATATCAGTAATATCTCACGGATTATCTATCAGTAGTATAAGGCCACTTTTCAAATAACGCAAGTTTTTTTTACAATTTTTTTGGAGAATTTTTAGCGCTCGAGCAGTCCGTATCATAACAAAGGCTCTCCGCGTTACGCCGATAAAATCTCGCGCGGCGCTAAAACTCTTCCGCTTCGCTTATAAAACAGCCGACACATTCGGTCGGGTATTTTTCACGCAGCTTTTTAATAATCGATTTCAATTCAGCTTCTTCGTCGCGGTCGCAGTAGATGATGTACATCGCATTGAGCTGCGGCCACACCGAGTCTCCGAGCCGCGGATTACCGTAACCGGCGCCCATCACCGAAGGAATTTTCGTAAAGTGCAATCCGACTTTGCGTTCGGCAAATTCCTGCTGAAAATCTTCTTCGAGCGCCTGCGAAAATATGATCTCCATTCGAACGCGCCGTATTCCGTTTATTTCGTCCATAGAAACTCCTTTTAACTCCGTTACGCTTCGCGAGCGCGAAGCAGTTTTCGCTCAAGCTTCCGCTGCCGTCTCGAATTGACGATATAATACACGGTCGGCATTACAAAGAGCGTCATCAAAGAACCGAAGGTCATACCGCCGAACACCGTCAAACTTATCGGCTGCATACTTGCCGAGCCCTCGCCGGGGAAAAATGCCATCGGCATGAGCGAAATGACGGTCGTAAGCGTACTCATCAAAATGGGGCGCAGGCGGTTTCGCGCGGCTTCGATGCACGCGTCTTCGAGTGCAAGGCCGCGCTTACGCAGCAGATTCGTGTAGTCGACGAGGACGATACCGTTGTTGACGATCGTACCGACGAGAACGAGTACGCCCATAACGGTGACGACGCTTAAACGCGAACCGTTGAGCGCGTAGATCGCAATGACGCCGATAAAGGACAGCGGTATCGTAAACAAAACGATAAACGGATCCATAAACGATTCGAATTGACTCGCCATGACGATAAACACGAGGATCGATGCCATTATGATAATCAAACCGAAATTTCTAACGGCTTCCATCATATCTTCATAGTCGCCGGAAAATCCGATGCGCACGTTTTCGTCTTTCGGGATATTCTCGTTTATAAGTTTTTGTATTTTATCCTGCACTTTATCAAGCGAAAGCCCCGCCACGGGCTTAGCCGTGATGTGAATAACGCGCGCCTGATTTTCGCGTAAAATCGTCACGGGAGAAGTCGTCTCTTTATAGTGCGCGAAATTCGAAAGCGGGATGCGTTCTCCCGACGCGTTTACGATCGAAAGCAAATCCAAATCGGCAAGCTTCGTTTTATCTTTTTTCGAAAGCCGCACGATGACGTCGATGTCGTCGCCGTTGTCGGTATAACGGCTTGCAGTCGTACCGTTGATGAGCGCCGCCACTTCGCTTCCGACCGTATATACGTTTACTCCCAACTCGTACATACGCTCGCGTTCGAATACCAATTCTACCTGCGGCAGTCCGTCTTCCAAATCGCTTGAAACTTCGGTGACGACATCCTGCGCCTGCTCTCTTAAAAGCTCTTCAAGCTGAGCGCCGGTAGCGCGGAGTTTGTTCAGATCGTCGCATTTGACGTTGATGCTCATACCGCCGGTGGACATACCGTTTTGATTTTGCGCGAAGCTCACTTTGACACCGGGTATTTTATTAAAATATTTCCGAAGCTTCGCCTTTGCCGACTTTTCGTTGTCCCAGCCCTTTTCGCGCTCTTCTGCCGGATACAGCGTAAACGTCACGGTTCCGGTATTCGTTCCCGATGTCGATGAAAATATATCCGTTCCGCCGACCGTCGTCGATGAATATTTGACACCTTTTAATTCCTGCGTCGCCGTCGTTTCAAAGCCCCGAAGCGTATCGTCGGTAACTTCGAGCCGAGTTCCTTTCGGCAATTCGAATTTGACGGAAACGGTATTCGATGCGGGTTCCGGCATAAAAATAAAACCGATAAATTTGACGGCCGCTACGGACAACACCAACAAGCCTATGAGTGAAAAAATACACAGTTTACGACGGTGCAATACGAATTTCACGCCGCGTGCGTAGGCATCGTCGAGACGCGAAAAAAAGTGCGTAAACCGGCGGTTGATTTCGAACCGCACACCTTCTCCCCTGTCCGCAAGTTTATCGATGCGGAGATACTTCGAGCTCAGCACGGGTACGAGAACGATCGCGACGACGAGCGAACACAAAAGCGAAAAGATTATCGTCATTGCGAGATCGTTGAATATCTGTCCCATCATACCGAGCTGACCTTTGAACATGAGCATCGGAAGAAAAATACATACCGACGTAAACGTACTCGCGCTGATCGAAAGGATCATCTCCTGAGAACCGAGCACTGCGGCAACGCGCGGCTTCGCGTCTTTTTGCCGGTACGCGTAGATATTTTCGAGGACGACGATCGAGTTGTCGACGAGCATACCGATCCCGAGCAGCAAACCCGCCATAGAGATCATGTTGATCGAAATCTTCGTAAAGTACATGAGAAAGAGCGTGATGAAAACCGACACGGGGATCGCGAGTCCGATGATGACCGTACTCTTAATCGAACGCAAAAAGATAAACAGCACGATGACCGCGAGCAGTGCGCCTTGGATGACGGACTTTACGACTTCCGCAATCGTCTGCTCGATGATATCCGTATCGTTCGACGATTCGATGATATCGACGTCGGACGGCAATTCGACTTTTATAGCCTTGACCGCCTTGCGCACGGCGTGCGCCGCGTTTACGGAATTTTTTCCGCTCTGTTTTTGGATGTTCAGTATAACGCAGGGCGTTCCGTTCAAATAGGCAAGCGTGTTTTCGTCTTTGTAACCTTCGTACACGTCGGCGACGTCGCGCAGGCGGATCGTTGCAACGCGAGGCCTCGCCGAGCCCGGAGCGGCCGACGCTTTATACGAAATGACGGTATTTTTCAAATCTTCGACGCTCGTGTACTTACCGCTCGTTTTTATCGTGTAATTGATATCGCCGCTTGTGATCGTACCGCCGGAACTCTGTACGTTTTGCGAACCAATCATCTGCGCGACGGAAGTGATCGAAAGACCGTACGCTTCGAGCCGGTTGCGCGGTATGTCGACGTTGATCGATTTTTCACGACCGCCGACGATCTCGGCAGACGCGACGCCGTCGATCTGTTCGAGACGCGGCTGCACGATATCCTTCGCATATCGGCGGAGTTCTTCGGGCGTTCTGTTCCCCTGCAGCGCGAGCGCCATGATCGGCATGAGCGACGGATCGGCTCTGATCGTCGTAGGCGAAGATGCACCCGTCGGCAGATAACTCCGCACCAAATCGATTTTATCGCGTATTTCGGCGACGGCAGCATCGAGGTTCGTGTTAAAATTGAATTCCATAAAGATCAGGCTTAAACCGGACGACGACTGCGATTGCATTTTTTTCAAACCGGTCGCACCGGAAAGCCCGTTCTCCAATATGCGCGTCAAACTCTGCTCGACTTCTTCCGGGCCCGCATTTTTGTATTCGGTATAAACGAGCATATACGGCAGCTTCATATTGGGATACATATCGACAGGGAGCTGCGTCGTACAGTAAATACCGAGTCCGATGAGCGCGATAAACGTCAGCAATACGGTAACGGGCTTATTGACGGAGTATTCCGATAATGTCATTTACGACTTCCTTAATAATTAATAAATTGAATATCGATGCACAAAACGCTCGGAAAATTTCGAGTTTTAGAAAATTCGAAATTGACCTAATCTCACTTCAGTTTGCGGCACCGACTATATTTACCTTTGCGCCGTCGTTCAAGAGCGTCTGCCCTTTTACGACGATTTCATCGCCTGCCGAAAGCCCGCTCGTAATTTCCGTGCGGTTGTCGACGGAGATACCTTCCGTTACCGCCAGCATTTTTACGACGGCAGTTTTATCGTTTTGCGCCTGAGACGCAATTGCAAATATGTACGGCTTACCCGCCCGCGTGATGACAGCCCCCGACGGGACGACGATGGCGTTTTGTATACTGTCGGTGATAAGGCGGACGCTTCCGTACATACCGACTTTAATACGTTCATCGGGCGGAGAAAGATGCAGCTTTACCGCCATCGTCCGCGTCATCGTGTCGAGGACGGGAGACACTTCGACGACCTTTGCCGTAAAGTCGATGCCGGGATAAGCTGCAAACTGCGCGGTCGCCGACTGTCCGCGTTGAATGCGGCTCACAAAGCGTTCGGGAATATTGACGCGGATTTCCAAATCGTCCGTGCTGCCGATCTGCACGACGGGCATCGTCTGAGAAACCGTCGCACCGACCGACGGCATCGATGTGATGATCCTTCCGCTTACCGGAGCGCGCACGGGACTTTCGCTGTACGACATGCCGGGACGGCTCGCGTCGACGTATGCGATCACTTGATCTTTTGCAACCGTATCGCCGATGTTCGAAAGCACGCGCGAAATTTTTCCGCTCATGTCCGGCAGCACGTCGACCGCCGAAACCGATGCGACGTCTCCTCCGAATTCGAGATATTGATCGAGGTTGCCCTTTTCGATTTTATACGTATTGACGGCGTAAACGATATCGTCTCCTTCACCGCTGGCGGCAGCCGTATTTTTTTTGCAGCCCGCTATCGGAGCGATTATTAAAACGAGCGATAAGATGCGGGCGATTTGTATAAAGCGATTCGAATATTTCATCGAGTTCCTCCCTTTGTCGTTGCTGCAGTGCTCTTTACCGTCAAATCCGTATTCAAGGTTTCTTCGAGATTGAGCAATGCCGTAATATATTGATAGCGCTGATTCGCCAAACCGAGCCGCGCTTGATTGAGCTGACGTTCCGCATCGCGGAGGTCGAGCAGTTCGGTCGTACCGTTTTGATACGAACGCAGCGTCATCGCATACGAGCGCTGCGCGAGTTCGACGTTGCGCTGCATCGAAGCGATCTGGCGTTTTGCCTGATCGAGCGTATTGATCGCAGTGCGCACTTCGAGCTTTTGATTTTCAGTAAGCTGTTCACGCGAGATTTTAAGCTTTTCGAGATTCGCGCGAAGGTCTTTCGCTTTTTGGCGGTTCGAGGAAAACGGCAGCATATTCGTAATGTTCCACGCGAGCGTCGCACTGAACGCACCGTTATCGTTCCAATTATCCTTATCGAACCAATTCGAATCGAGGGCGTCGCGCAGCATCGGCTGATAATTCCAATTCAAAGACAGAGCCGGCGAAAAACTTGCAAAGTCGAGCGATGAAAGATTGTGCTCGAGCATTTCGATATTGTTGTCGAGGGAGCGCAGAGCGAGCGATGAGTTCCCGTACGTCGCAATCAAATCGTCGGCATCGACATCGATAAGAGCGGGATCGATCGAACCCGCAAGTTCGATCTTCGTGCCGGAAGGCATACCGAGCAAAAACACGAACATATCGAGCTGCTGCGCGAGAGAAGTTTCCGCCTGCTCCGTTTCGGGAATTTGATTTTCATACTGCACTTGCGCCTGCAAAAGCTGCAGTTCTGGGATCCTTCCGTTTCGATAATTCACCGCCGCCTGCACGCTCCGCCGCCGTGCGTTTTCGAGCGTTTCCCGCTGAATCGCGAGGTTGTCCCTCTGCAGCAAAAGACCGAAAAACAGCTTTTTAACATTGGTAATCGTTTTTCGCTCCGTTTGCTCCCGCGTTATTTTGCCGCCTTCGTAGCCCGCCTTTGCCGCACGTATTTGACCGATGTACGCAAGGCTCAAATTCAGTCCCGCGCTCAAGTTTCCGACAGCCGCCCAGTGCATACTTTCCGTTTCCGAAACGGGCGGTCGACCGAAAAATCGCAACAGAGTATTTTGCTGCTCGAGCGATGAACTGATATCCGTCGTACGGCTGAGCGTTCCCGTCGCCTGCACGTCGGGTAAAAATACGTTCCACGCATTGTCGGATGCTCGCTTGGCTATCTCCAAATCGATATCCGCACTTTTGAGCGCGCGGCTGTGGGCACGCGCATAGTCGACCGCTTCATCGATCGTCAACGTTACCGTCTCGCCGCTTTGAGCAAACGAGCGCAGCACGACGCTTAAAAAAATTAATAATATTGCTTTGTATTTTTTATTGCATATATTCATCTTAGCTCCTAAGTTCATACAAATTATTAAGTGCGCACGAAACACCGAACGGTATCACCGCGATCGTCAGCTTCCGCCCCTCTTACGAACGGCAGTGTTGCCGATCCCCGATTCCGTCATCGCGTATAATTTTTTCAATGCGGCAAACATACGCTTGTCCGAAAAACCGAGTCTGCGGCAATGGATAAACATCGTAACGACGATCGCGAAAAACCAGCCGAGAACGCGTTGAGAGGTCGGGGGTATACCGACATCGGGAAGCGAAGCGATAAAACGCTTCCAATAAACCGAATCGTATATCGTATCGACGAAATCCGGCGCTTCGGCACGATCGACAAAATCGTTGATGCCGATGAGACTCGAACAGATATCGACTGTCTCGGGATACTTTATAAAATACAGCAGTTCCGTTCGGAGGACGGCGTACGTACATTCTTCATCCGTCGTCAAACCGTCCATATTTTCGGCGATCATACCGTGCATTCGAATCACTTCGTTTTTTATAAGCGATTCGACCATTTCGTTTTTACTTTTATAGCGCGAATAGAGCGAGCTTTTAGCGAGGCGCAATTTTTTTGCCAAGCGTTCGATCGTAATGCCGGCCGCTCCGTATTCGGACACGACGGAAGCGAGTGCAAGAAGCTCGTCGGTAAGCGGCGCTTTCTTTTGCATTGCGGATTTAAAACGCGCATCGAGCTGTGCGAGCCGCTTTCTTTCGGGAATATTTTTTCCGATACCGTTTTCAATCAGGGCTGCAAGTTTATCCGCAAAGTCGGCGGAGTCCGCAATGTTCGGAGTATTCGTATCGAGCGCGTCGAAACGGATCAGCGTAAAAATAAAAATCGTCGTACCGACGTAGATGCTCGTCACATAAAGATCCGTATCTTTGATCGAACCGTCCTTTGCGAAAAGCGAATCGAATACCCGTATGCTGCGCTTCCGCAATTCCCGTACAAAGGCTCCTTCGTCTACTATACATTGCTGCGATTGAAAATACATGACGTATTCGCGGTGATTGACCAGAAAATCGACTGCCTCGGACATCGCTTCGATGCGCTTGCCGTTTTGATAGCATTCGAGCATCCGCCGCACGACTTCCGCGATGCCGTCGAACATGCGCACATTCATCGCTTGTCTGATCGAAGCTTTGCGCGGAAAATGCTTAAAGATAGCCGCTTTACTGATGCCGACTTTTTGCGCGATCTGCGACAGCGAAATATGCGTAAATACCGGCTTGCGGTAAAACGAAAATGCTGCGTCGATTATTTTGTCCCGCGTTGAAACGCCTTCCTTCATACAATTCCCAAACAGTTACGGATGAAAAAGGTTACCGATTGTTCGGTAACCTACGGAACTATAGCGAATTGTTAGAATTTTGTCCAGAGAGGGCTGTCTCAAAACTCGGTTATTTTTTCGACAGTCCCTGAGGGCGCACCGTTCGTATTATTTCCGCTTAGCGCAGTACGCGCGCACTCCCGCTTTCAACCGCGCAAGTCCGTCGCTCACCGTCGATCTCGGACAGGCGACGTTCATGCGGAGAAAAGAGCGACCGTTTCCGCCGTAAATCGCGCCTGCAGTAAGGTAAAGCCCCGTTTCGCTTCTGATAAAACGCGCAAGGTCGTTCGAGTCTTCGGTGATTTTCGAGCAGTCGAGCCACAAAAGATAAGTCGCGTTCGACGGAACGACAAAGATTTCGGGTATTTCATTTTTAACAAATTCACGCACCGATTTTTTATTTTCGAAGATGTATGCGCGAAGTTCGTCGAGCCACACCCCGCCTTTCGTAAATGCCGCAGCAGCAGCGATACATGCGAATACGTTCGGATCCGCGACTTCGTCGGTGTTGAGCTGCCGATCGATCTTCGCATGAAGCTTGGGATTTTTTGAAAATACGGCGGCAGTGTGCAGCCCTGCGATGTTGAACGCTTTCGAGGCTGCAACGCAGGAAACGCTGTTCATCGCGCAGGTTTCCGAAACCGATGCGAACGGAACGTAGGCGGCACCGGGATCGGTGAGATCACAGTGGATTTCGTCGCTTATGACGATAACGCCGTGCTTCGCACAGAGTTTTCCGATGCGTTCAAGCGTTTCAGCGTCCCAGATTTTTCCGACGGGATTGTGCGGGTTGCACAAAATAAAAAGAGACGTCTGCGGATCGGCGAGCTTTTTTTCGAAATCCGCAAAATCGATTTCGTACGCGCCGTCTTTATACGCAAGCGGGCTTTCGAGAATGCGCCTTCCGTTGTTGACGATCGAATTGAAAAAAACATTGTATACCGGCGTCAAAACAACGACGTATTCGGCAGGCGTCGAAAATTTCCGCACGGCGCTTGAAAGCGCGGGTACGACACCCGTACAAAACGAAAGCCATTCTTTTTCAATCGCAAAGTTATGCCGTGCTTTCCACCAGCCGATAAGGGCATCGTACCAATCCTCTTCGATGACCGGATAACCGAACACGCCGTGCTTTACGCGCTCCGAAATCGCATCGATTATTTCCGACGCGGCTTTAAAATCCATATCGGCGACCCACATCGGAAGTTCGCCGTCTTTTACATCCCATTTATACGATGCCGTATGTTTCCGATCGACGATCGTATCGAAATCATATACTGCCATTTTTATTGTCCTCCGTAAATAATTTTGCATTTTGCATATATGCAATTATATACGCTTTATTAATTTTTATACAAGTCGATTATTAATTTTGTGTATCCGGAAAGGGCGATTCCCGAAACGAAAGCCGTCGTTGAAATCGCTTTTTTCATATTTATTAATTTTTCAGCCGCTTCGATTGAACGCGATCAGTTCGGGATGATATTCGAAATGCATATTGTCCCAAATCGGCCACTTGCCGCCCCAGATAAATCCTTCCGATTCAAACGCTTCGATCACTCCGGCCGGCGGCATCCAGCGTTTTTCGAGCGGCAGCGTCATCCACCCGTCGGGATCGATATCGCGCCGCCATGCCCAGTAGATATTTTTTTGTCCCCAACCGCGCGGCAGGACATCGAGCGCGATGCCGTAGCTGTGAAACGAACGCGAAGCGCGGTCGCCGATTTCCCTCCAGTTGTAGCTGTCTACGCGCGCCAATTCGTCGATAAAGCGCTGCACGGCAACATCGGTTTTCGCGCGTTCGCGGATTTTGTTTTCGACGCGCGCAAGCGGTGCAAAAATCCGTTCGTGCGCATTTGTATATTTACCGAGAAACGACACGCGCTTTATGTGCGTTTCGGTCGATTGCCGTGTCGCGCAGTCGTAAACCGCATTGAAAAAATAGGGCGATGTGCCGGCTTGACGCGAACGGTTTTCCGCCGAAGAAAAATTGCGCAGGCGGCGTATGTCTTCTTCGGAAAACTTCGCAGGATCGGGAACTTCTTTTGCATAGGGATAAAGCAGCGGCCAATAAGATCCGCGCTCGGCAAGTTTGTCCGCAGGAAGCATTTTGCCGTCCGCCCAATATAATACCGCCGCTTTACGTCCCGATCTGCCGCTTTGCACGATATCGATTTTAAAATCGGCGAGCTCAGCGTCATAGACCGCGGTAAAAGAAATATCGGGGTAAGCATTGCGGAGAAGGCCGAGCTCTTTCGGCTCGGGCGGAGCGGCAAAAAGAGATACCGCAAAAAATACAAAGAGCGGCGATGAAAAAAAATATTTTAACCGGTGTTTCGCTATGTGCATCGACTACTCCAAAAAGGTGCCGAAAAAATGCCCTATAGGGAACCTCTAAAAACTGCAGTTTTTAGAGGTAACTTTGAAAATGCGATGTTGTAACTCGCGATAACACAGCGAGTTACAACTCGTCAGCATCTCGAAAAAATCGCTAAAGGTGAGTTTTTCGAGATGCCCTATATACGAAAAAAATATAAGAGCGGCAAGTTACGCGCCGAACATATTGTTTTGACAAACATTTTATTATATTGTAAAAAGACGTCGGGTTTCATTTGTCTTCGAATCGGATGCTAGACTTTATACGATGAGCGCGGTGAACGCGCGGGGTTGATTATGACTGCATTGCCGGGTTTTTACAGCACGCTTTTTACGATTGCCATTCCGATCGTCTTGCAGAATTTTTTGCAAACCTTCGTCAACATGCTCGACACGGTGATGGTCGGCAGGCTCGGCGCAACGGAAATTGCAGCGGTCGGTCTCGGCAATCAGATTTTTTTTATCCTCAATATGATGCTCTTCGGCATTTCAAGCGGCGGCGCCATCTTTGTCGCGCAGTATTGGGGTAAAAAAGATATCGCCGGGATCCACCGTACTCTCGGCATTACGCTTGCGCTTTCGTTCGTCCTTTCTCTTGCTTTTACCGCAGCGGCACTTTTTTTTCCTCACGAATTGATTTCGCTGTATTCTTCGGATGAGCGCGTCATCGCTCTCGGCGGCCGGTATCTGCGCTGCATCGCTCCGAGTTATCCGATGCTTGCGCTGAGCTTTGCGTTTCAGTTGGCTTTCCGCGCGACCGAACACGTACGGCTGCCGACGGTAAGCACGGCAATATCGTTTTTCGTAAACGCCGTTTTCAATTATCTTTTGATTTTCGGCGCCTCCGTTTCCGTTTTCGGAACCGCTCTAACCGTACCGGCGATGGGGGTACAAGGTGCCGCGATCGCGACGGTGATTTCCCGATTCGTGGAACTCGCGATCACGGTCGGTTGGTCGTATCGGAAAAAATACGAAGCGTGCGGTCGTTTTACCGAACTCTTTTCGTTCGATCGCGATTTCCTCGCGCGTTTTGTCAAAATCGCGCTTCCCGTCATCATAAACGAAACGCTGTGGGGCTTGGGGATCACGATGGAGCATTCGATTTTTTCGCACGCGAGTACCGACGCGCTTGCGGCGTTCAATATAACCGGAACGATTTCCCAGCTGACGTGGGTATTTTTTATCGGCGTCGGAAACGGCGCAGGGATCATCATCGGTAAAAAAATCGGCGAAGGTGCCGAAGCGGAAGCGCGCCGGTATGCAAACCGATTCGCATGGTTTATGCCCGCGATGGCCGTCCTTATCGGCTCTCTGCTCTTTCCGCTTTCGCTCGCGCTTCCCCTTCTGTTCAATGTCGGCCCGCATATCATCCGGCAGGCGCGGCTTATGCTGCGCGTCCTCATGTGCGTCTATCCGGTAAATGCGTTCAATATGTTTTTCATCGTCGGTATGTGCCGCTCAGGCGGCGACACGATTTACGCGGCAATCAACGACGGCGTATGGATGTGGTTCGTCGCGATCCCGATCGCATACATAGCCGCTTTTGTGCTGCACGCGGAACCCTACGTTATCTATGCGTGTTTGCAGATCGAACAAATTTTTAAATCCGGTGCGGGTCTGCTCCGTGTGCGCAACGGCAAATGGCTGCACAACGTTACGCACTAGATTAATAAATAGGGGCAATATGACGATTCGAAACGCTCTGCAAAAAGATTTCGACGATATCCTGCGTATCTATGCGCGCGCCCGCGAGTACATGAAGCGAAACGGAAATCCGACGCAGTGGGGAGAAAACTTTCCGCCGGAAGCGTTAATAAACGATGACATACGGGAAAAACGAAATTACGTCGTCGAAGCGGACGGCGGCATACACGGAGTGTTTGCATTTATCCTAGGCGACGATCCGACGTATGCGCGCATCGAAGGCGCGTGGAAAAGCGATGCACCCTACGGGACGATTCACCGTATCGCAAGCGACGGCGAAGTAAAAGGCGTTTTTGCCGCAGCGATCGCGTTTTGCAAAACACGCAATTCTCACCTCAGAATCGACACGCACGCCGACAACAAAACGATGCGATATGCGATCGAAAAAGCGGGTTTCAAAAAATGCGGTATCATCCGTGTAGCCGACGGTACTCCGCGCATCGCATACGAACTTATACCCGAGGAAGCGGAGTTTCGCTGATCTCGCGAGCAAACACCGAAAAAATCGCTGAAACCGGAAGCTCTCTTTCAGAGGCTTTCGAGCAAGGCTTCCAAATCGATTTCGCCCGCGACGCAGGGCACCGTCACTGCCCAGTTTTCGAGCACTTGCGGATCGACTTCGCCGAAGACACCGACTGCTTTGCCGCCTACGAGAACGGCGGCTTGTCGGCCGGCAATAAAGCGCGGATCGGCGCTCTCTTTTACTTCGTACGCATGGTCGAGAAAATACAGGAGAGCGGCGACTTCGCTTGCCCCGTCGTTGAAGTTCGCGTTTGTCGCCGCCGTTAAAAAGCCCAAGTGTTGGCGTGTACGCGTGCCGGTATTTTCTTCGTCGCAGAGATAGGCGACTTTGCCGATTTCGAAAATCTTGTGCGGGAACTGCGCGTTCGCCGATTTGCTTTCCGCGCGGAGCAGAGAAGATATCATCTCCGGTCTGATAAATTGATAATTTTCGCTCATCGGATTTGCGATTTCGATAACGCTCGATTCGTCGATGAGCATATTGTCGATATAATCGTGGCGGCTTCCGACGTAGTTGAAAATCATCTCCTGATAGCCGAGTCCGACCATAAGCGTTTTCGCTTTACGGCTGAACTGCGTTATCGGCAAAAGCCTGCCGATCGTAAAATCGCTCGGGCTTTGCGGCTCGAACGAAGCGATATCCCGCCCGATCATAACGTCTTCGATCACATCGACTTCGTGTAAAAAATCGTTGCGGTACGGCGGAGGAAAGAGCGTAAACTCTTCATCGTCTTTTCCGTCGATCGTCAATTTTTTTACCGTCGTTTCATCGCCCATACGATAGAGTGCGGCGCACACTTCGTCCGCCGTAAACGACGAGCCGAGCATTTTGTTGATATGCGAAAGATAGGCTTTTGTCGGAACTTGAAAATAATACGGACACACGACCGTTTTGCCGAATTTCGTTTCGTAAGGATAGTCGACGCGCATCGGAAGAATTTCGTAGCCGCTTTCGGCAAAATCGCATGCGACGATGTTCGCCGCGAGCATAAGGCTTTCCATATCGTCGCCGGTCAGTTCGACCATTAAGCCCGTGTCTCCGACTTGTACCGCACCGAGCGTCGCGCTGTTGATAATCGGCGCCATCGACATGATTTCGCCCTTGTCGTCGACGAGCAGCGGAAATTTATTAAAATCTTTTAAAATCCAACCGTATTCTTTTCCTTTCGGATGTTCGCTCAAAATTTGACGGCACGTCATGGGCTCTGTGCACTGCAGCGGCACAAAAGACGTTGCGTCGGGATCGACGGCTTTATAATGCACGGGAAATGCGATGTCCGAAACTCGGTACACGCCCATCGAAATCGTCTTCCGCTTGCGTCCGAAATTCCACGCAAGTTTTTCCTGCGTTTGAATGATATCTTTCAGCATCGCATCGTCGATCGCTTTTCCGGAAATCACGAAAGCGACGATGTACGGACGGATGTGCTGCAGTTCGGCGTCCACAGTGACGACGCGGTTTTCCGGATCTTTTACCGCATCGGGAGCAGACATGAATTTTTGATAATCGGCGTGCGCCGCTCCGTCGTGCAGGGAGAGCTGCCGCGCGATGCCGACCGTCGACCACAAGTCGGGGCGATTCGTGTCGTTAAGTTCGATTTTAATAACGCGCTCATCTTCAGGCTTGGACGCGTCGGGCTTTTCATCGAGTTCGGCTTTTGCGCACGGCAATTTTGTTTCAAGTGTATCGTAATTGTATTTTTTTCCGAGTAAAGTAAAAAAACTTTTTTCGTTGACTTCGATTTTGGGCATTTCTATCCTCTCAATTCTCGGCGATTATTATAAAACATCATATCGATTTGTTCAATTCGCGCATACAAAAAATGCAGGAGCGGCGTATATTCCGTACCGCTGCCGGAGTCTTCCGCATAAAAAATGAACGCATTCCGACAAAACGAAATCTCATTGTTTATGAATACGGAATCTTATCGTTTATGAATTTTAATACCGTCTTTTTGCAGTGCCGATTTTAAGGTTGCATCTTCTTCCAAATACCTATATCCGATGCCGCATACCCAATCCGGCAATTTTAAAATTTTTAATAATGATAAAAGAAAGTCATCTGCAAACGTGCATTCTTCGAATTTTTCCATACAGGTTTCCGTTTTCCAGCGGGTTTCGTCTATACCGAAAATCGAAGGAATATTTTCCTTTTCTTTTCGGATAAATTCTCCGTCGTTAAAATATTCTTCTTCGTTATCGATGACGAATATTTCTTTTCCGTTTTTGTATATGATAAAATACAAAACATCGCTGTCGTGTATCATATAAGAAATGACAGACTTGTCGGTTTTCGACGAAAGCTCTCTTGTAAACTTTTTGATTTCCGCCGGATTCTGCTCGTCCATCTTTTCTTCCGTAACGAGCCGATAGCCGTCATCCTTTGAGCAAAGATAAAAATTTTTCCCTTCCAATATATTTTTTACATCTTCCGTATTTTCTTTCGGATACAATGTTGCCGCGTAAAAACTTCCCATAAAACGCTTTTCCCTGCATAAAAAGTAAAATCGACAATACGAAAATATATCTTTTATTGAACAGTTTCACATTCCCTTATCGCTTCGCGTAATTTTCCGCGATCCACGTTTTGTATTCGCCGGAGAGGATGTGATCGATCCAATCCCGATGCGAAAGATACCACGATACCGTACGGCGAAGTCCTTCGTCGAACGAAATTTTACGCTGCCAGCCGAGTTCGGTTTTGATTTTCGTACAGTCGATCGCGTAGCGGAGATCGTGTCCGGGGCGGTCTTTTACATGGACGATCGTCTTTTCAACGTCGGCGACGTCTTTATGCAGTTCGCCTGCCGTAAGCTCGATGAGTTTTCGCAGCAGTTCGATATTTTGCAGTTCGTTTTCTCCGCCGATATTGTATTTTTGTCCGGCCTGGCCTTTTTGCAAAATGAGGTACACCGCGCGGTTGTGATCTTCGACGTAAATCCAATCGCGCACGTTCTTACCCTCGCCGTATACCGGAAGCTCCTTTCCGTCTCGGATATTTGCGATCATGAGGGGGATGAGTTTTTCGGGAAACTGATACGGCCCGTAATTGTTCGAACAGTTCGAAAGCGTAAGCGGCAAACCGTACGTGTGGCTGTATGCCGACGCGATGTGATCGCTCGACGCTTTACTCGCCGAATACGGAGAGCGCGGATCATAGGGCGTCGTTTCCGAAAAAGCCCCCGTCGCGCCGAGCGAACCGTACACTTCGTCGGTGCTTATGTGGTGAAAGAGCACGTCTTCGCGCATCGAACCGTCCGCTCTTTGCCAAAAATTGCGTGCGGCGTCGAGCAACGTAAAGGTTCCCATCACGTTCGTTTTGATAAAGGTTTCCGGCCCCAAAATAGAACGGTCGACGTGGCTTTCCGCCGCAAAGTGCACGATCGTATCGATGTCGTACTGTTTTAAAATGCGTTCGATTTCCGCCCTGTCGCAGATATCGGCTTTTTCAAAAAAATAGCGCGACGAACCGTAGTCGGCTTCGATGTCGGAAAGGCTTTCGAGATTGCCCGCATAGGTGAGGCAATCGACATTGACGACGCGCCCTGCAAAACCGCTTTCGTTCCCGAGCAAAAATCGAATGAAATTACAGCCGATAAAACCGGCGCCGCCGGTAACCATGATATTTGTTAATTTCCGAGCCATATACCGTCCTTTGAAAAATAGTGTGTATCTTTATCGAATGAGGGATGTTTTTTATCTTTTTCAGAAAGAAGCGGCATTATGCCGGGAGCCGCGCGTTCCCAATCGATTCCGATCGACACATCGTTCCACATGATGCCGCCTTCACCTGCGGGGTCGTAAAAGTCGGTGCACTTGTATGCAAAAACCGCTTCGTTGCTCAGCACATAAAATCCGTGTGCGAAGCCTTTCGGAATGTAAAATTGATTCTGCTTCTCTCCGTCGAGTACAACTCCGCAATATGTTCCGAAAGTCGGAGAATCGTTTCGTAAATCGACAGCGACATCATACACGCTGCCCGATATGACGCGCACGAGTTTTCCCTGCGGATGTTTCGTCTGAAAATGCAGCCCGCGCAAAACGCCTTTTGTCGAGCGCGACTGGTTGTCCTGCACAAAGCGCGCATCGATCCCTGCCGCGGCAAAGTCCCGCTCACTGTACGATTCGAAAAAATAACCGCGCGCATCTCCGAACACTTTCGGCACTATTTCAAACAGTCCCGCGATCGGGACTCCGTCAATCGAGCATTGATTAAACGTAAACGACACCGCATACTCCAAAATTAATAATTAATAATTCGTATCGCATGAGGCGCATGTCCTCAAAAAATGCGTATATATTTTTAATCTCCCGCACCGTTCGTAGAGACCTCATCACAAGCTTGCGATGTATTCGAGATACCGCCCGTAATCCGTTTTATAGCCGCCGGCAAGTTTTAATAAATCATCCCGCGAAATCCAACCGTTTCGATACGCAATCTCTTCGATGCACGACACGTACAAACCCTGTCGCTTTTCGATCGTCGCGATAAAGTTGCCCGCTTCGAGCAAATCGTTGTATGTGCCGGTGTCAAGCCACGCCATACCGCGTCCGAGCAGTTCGACCGATAAGGCAGAGCGTTCGAGATACGCATTGTTTACCGACGTAATTTCAATTTCCCCGCGCGCCGAAGGTTTTACATTCGACGCGATATCGACGACGTTGTTATCGTAAAAATACAAACCCGGCACCGCGTAATTGCTTTTCGGGTGAGCGGGCTTTTCTTCGATGCCGATCGCCTTACCGTCTTTATCGAATTCGACGACGCCGTACGCGCTCGGATCTTTTACATAGTAACCGAAAATGACAGCGCCTCCCTTTGTCTCGACGCGTTCAACCGCGTTTGAAAGGCTGCGCGAAAAACCCTGTCCGTAAAACACATTGTCGCCGAGTACCAGCGCAACCGTATCGTTTTTAATAAAATCCTTTCCGACGATAAACGCATCCGCGAGTCCGCGCGGTTTATCCTGCACCGCGTAGTCGAAGCACATACCGAGCCGCTCTCCGCTCCCGAACAGCTCTTCGAAAACCGGCAGATCGCGCGGCGTTGAAATTATTAAAACTTCGCGTATTTTCGAAAGCATGAGCGCCGACAGCGGGTAATAAATCATCGGTTTGTCATAAAGCGGTAAAATCTGTTTCGAAACCGCTTTCGTAATCGGATAGAGGCGCGTACCTGACCCGCCCGCAAGAATGATACCTTTCATAATAAAAATATATCACAAGAAAAGCAGATACGCAACGACGGTATTTTTGACTCGGCGGTATTTTTTGACAGTATCGATCGCGTGATAAATGAGCGAGTTTGCAATGCAAACGGTTTATGCGTTAAGTTTACGTGCTATGTTTGTGTTTTCGCGGCTTTTTCTATGCTCACCTTCAGCGCATCGAATTTTGCCTGCAATTCGGGAGAAAGAGGCTGACCTTTACGTGCGCCATTTTTATCCGGCTCGCCGTAATGCGTTTTATAACGCTTTTCCATTTTCCGCCGCTCTTCGGCAACCTGTTCGTCGTAGCTTTTACCGCAGAGTTCCGCGCCGCTCCCTTTCAATTTAAACGACAACGTCGTTATGCCGAGTTCCGGTACGGCGCGCTGTAAGCCGGTTAAAATAAATTTCGAATAGAGCTGTAAAATCTGAATCCAGCCCGGATGATCGGCTTCGACAAGTAAAACGCCTTTTTCAAACTGTACGGGATTCGTATGAGCGCAAAGCTGCTCGCCGTAATCGCGGCCGGAAGAACGCACTTTCGACACGACGCGCTTCCACGTGTCGATGAGTTTTCCGCTTTCTTCGAGCGTTTTTTTGTCGAGGTTCGAAAATACGCTCGTTATCATATCAGCTGCGGAAACGATATTTTGTTCACCGTTGTTCATATACGCTCCCGTATGCTCCCGCCGATTTTATTCGTGCGGCCGATTCGATACTTCATTGCTCTGCGGAGAGCTTGTTGATCCCTCTTCCCGCATCTCATGCCATTCCCCATTTTCGATACCGAAAATGTGCGTCTTCGAACGTTTATAGCGTTCGTACGGCTCGCCCGGCAAAAACGTACAAAAAAGCTGATCGTAATCTGGCAAAATTGCCGTCATTTTTTGCCGCTTGTCGGGATCGAGTTCGAGCATGACGTCGTCCATCAAAAAAACCGGCTTTATTCCGGTGACCCTCGTATAATAGACGGCTTGTGCTGCCCGAAGTAAAAGCGCCGTAAGCCGCTGCTGTCCCGTCGATGCCGTCGGTATAAATTGATTTCCTCCGCGCATAAAAAGAATTCGATCGCGGTGAGGTCCGCTCATCGTCGTTTCCATGATTTTGTCCCGATCGCGTTTTTCCGAAAGCCGCTCCCGTATTTCTTCCGGCAAGGGAAAACGCGTACCCGCTCCGTCCGGCATCTCTTTCCACGACGGCACGTAGACGATGTGTACACCGTCTATACCCGCGACGGCTTCGTATAATTTTTCGAAAATCTGATCGAATTGAAAGACCGCTGTTTTACGTTTTTTTTGTACTTCAAGTCCGCACTGTGCAAGCTGCATATCATAAACATCGAGCATTTCGTAGGAACGGTCTTTTAACAATTGATTGCGGTTTTTCAAAATCTTTTTATAATTTCGCAGATCGTCGATGTACAGCGTATCGAACATCGTCAGCGACTGATCGAGAAAAAAACGGCGATGCTCCGGGCCTCCGGTCGCAAAGCGCATATCGTCGTGACAAAAGAGCACGCACGGGATCGTGTTTATCAATTCCTTTCGATCCTGAACTCTCTTGCCGTTTTTTTCGATTCGTTTGATACCGTCCGCACAGCGTATATCGATCTTTTGAACATTGCCGCTTTCCTGTTTGTAGAGCGCGTGAAGCGCAAAGGCCTCTTCTCCCGTTTTTACGATTTGCGAATCGGTATACGTGCGGAACGAAGAACCGTACGCGGAATAGTACAGCGCTTCGAGGATATTCGTTTTCCCCTGCCCGTTCGTACCGACAAAATAGATTTCCTTTCCGGAAAAATCGATTCTGCCGTTTTTCAAATTGCGAAAATTGTCGACTGCGAGCGATAAAAACGGCATCAGTTGAGATTCATCGGCATGATGATGTGAAAATAATCGGATGCCGGTTCGGCTCTCATCGTGATCGCTTTCATCGGTTCGGTAAATTCGAAAACGATGTTTTCCGTGCCGATCGCTTTGATAGGCTCTGCAACATAGAGATAGTTGAGCGCAATCGTCACTTCTTCGCCGTCGTATCTGCACGGGATCTCTTCGACCGCCGTTCCCAAATCGGTTTCAGGTGAAATGAGCGTCAGCGTTCCCGGCGATACTTTGAACAAAAGGCGGCTCACCTTTTTATCGATGAGGATCGTCGTGCGCCTGAGAGCCGAATCCAAATCGGTTTTATTAACTTGGAAAGAAAACTTTTGTTTTTCGGGAATGACTTTTTGATAATTCGGAAACTGTCCTTCAAGAAGCGCAGAGGAAAATTCGTAATTACCGAACTTTACGTAAATCAATTTATCGACGACGGCGACGGAAACGTTTCCTTCATCGCTCGCATTTTTCAAAATACAGCTCAATATTTTTATCGGAACGATGGCCGACGGAAAATCTTTTATACCTTGTGCGATCGATTTTGCCGAATACGAAAGACGACGTCCGTCGGTCGAAACCATAACCAAATCGTCATCTTTTTTAGTAAAGAAAACGCCCGTCATAAAATAGCGATTCGCGTCTTCCGAAACGGCGAATATCGTCTGCGAAATCATCGCTTTCAAATCTTTTGCCGCGACGTCGAAAAAGGGCACGTCCTGTGCCTCATTGACCGAAGGAAATTTATCGCTTGCGATGCTCTTCAGTTGAAATTTTATTTTTTTGGCAACAGGCGTAATCGTTATTTTTACATCTTCCTGTTTGAACTCGATTTCACCCTGCGGAGAAGACGCGAGGATACTCATAAACTTATCGCAGTACACCGTCGTCGATCCTTCTTCCTGCACATCGACCGGAATTTTTGTTAAAAAACCGACCGACGAATCGGTCGCCTTTATCGTAAGTGTATTGTTTTCCGCGCTGAAAAAGATATTCGATAAAATCGAAATCGCGCTTTTATTCGTAATGATTTCCTGAGCGACGGCGATTTCTTTGATCATCGCATCTCTGTCAAAAGAAAATTTCATAGTAAGCTCCTGTATCGATTATCGCAAAATTATTTTTTTTTTTGCAATAAGTCGTTTTTATTAACACAATGTCGCTTCTTAAATTTATAATATATATATAAATTTAGTCATAATAATAGTAAGGTCGGGCAAATTGTGGAAATCTCACGTATTTAATTGTAGCATAGGGATTTACGTCGTATATAACTTGCTGCCCTCTGTCCACATGTTATACACTTTTCCACATTGTATACCTTTTTTTGTGTTTTTTCCACAACATTATAGCACATTATTCACTTTTTGTAATCTTTGATTTCCCTCATCAAAAGTTGAATTCTTGCTTCCAGTGACGAATCGATTTTTATCTCCGATGAAATTTTATCGTATGAATGCATGACCGTCGAATGATCACGCCCGCCGAATTCGCTGCCGACTTCCGTAAACGAATATTCGGTGAGCTCGCGTGCGATGTACATGGCTATTTGTCGCGGGATCACGTATTTTTGATCGCGCTTTTTGCTTTTCAAATCGGCAACCGAAATCGTATACAGATCGGCGACGACTTTTTGAATCGTTTCGATGGAAATCGTTCCGGCCGACGGACTCGAAAAGATATCGCGCAGCTGCTGTTGCGCCACTTCGATCGTAACCGGTTTTTGAATCAATTCCGCATAGCCCGTCATCTTCGTCAAAGCCGACTCCAAATCGCGCACGTTCGTTTCGATATTTTTTGCGATATAGTCGATGACGTCTTCGGGAATTTGCTTATCGAGCAATTTCAATTTATTTAATAAAATCGCACGCCGCGTTTCATACGACGGTAATTTCAAATCGATGCTGAATCCGTTCGACAAGCGGCTTTGCAGACGTTCGTTAAATACTTTCAGCTCTTTAACCGGACGGTCACATGTAAATACGAGCTGCGAATTTTTATCGCGAAGCGCATTGAACGTGTAAAACAATTCTTCCTGTACTTTTTCCTTTCCCTGCAAAAAGTGAATATCGTCTATGAGCAGCACGTCGAGGTTTCTGTATTTTGATTTGAATTTATCCATCGCTTTTGCTTTCAAGCTGATCGACCAGATGAATTCGTTCGCAAACGATTCCGCCGAAATATAGCAGATTTTCAATTTTTCATCTCGATGAAAAAGATAATTTCCGATTGACTGCATGAGATGCGTTTTTCCGAGCCCGACACCGCCGTAGAGCAAAAGCGGATTGAACTTTTTTCCCGGATATTTTGCCGCTGCAAGCGCCGCATTGTATGCAAAGCTGTTGTCTTCTCCGGGTATAAAGGTTTCAAATGTAAAAGCTTCGTTCAGCTGCGGGTGTTTTTTTTGAGAGGCCGGAAAAGCGGCTTTTTCGGCGTTCTTTTTTTGCGGAGCGGCGTTTTGTGCAGTTCCTTTTTCGGCAATATTTTCATTGCTTACGATATGCTGCAGCTTGATATTTTTTTGACCCGTCAGCGATTCTATTTTTTTTGCAATTTTATCGATATTGCCTTTTTTGAGCATCGTCTGCCACAAAAATTCGGACGGAACGGATACGGTTATCGTATTGTCCGTATCTTCAATATATTGCATATTGAACCAGAGCTTGAATTCCGTTTCCTGCTGAGGACCTGCATTTTTATATTCTTCGTGAATTTGATCCATCGCATAGAACCAAACTTCGCGATAGTTATTATTGGGCATAGAAATTAATTATAAACGAAAGTTCTCATATCTGTCAATTTTTAAAAAACGGTAATCGACTGTAACTATTATTCTATGTTATTATTTATAAAACAGATATGAAACGATTACAATATATTAAAACGGTTGTCGCGTTTTTATATGCCTTTGTATTGTGTGTGTCTTGTGCAAAATCGCAGGAACGAACTGTTTTGAAAAAAGCGCAAAATACTGTAAAATTGGGCGGAAAAATAATGGAAAAAGAAATCTACCTTGCAGGCGGTTGTTTTTGGGGCGTCGAAGCCTATTTCGAGCGTCTTCCCGGCGTCGCTCTCACCGAAACGGGATACGCAAACGGAAAAACCGACAAAACTTCGTACTACGAATTATCCGAAACCGATCACACGGAAACCGTCCGCATCGTCTACGATCCTACGACGATCACGACGGAAGAACTGCTTGCGCATTATTTCAGAATCATCGACCCTACTTCCGTCAATCGGCAGGGAAACGACAGAGGCCGTCAATATCGCACCGGCATTTACTATACCGATGCTGCGGACGAAAAAGACGTGCAGGCATTTTTGGATTTTATGCAAAAAAAATATTCCGAACCGCTCGCTGTTGAAACGGGTGCGTTAAAAAATTTTATCCGCGCCGAAGACTATCATCAAAAATACCTCGATAAAAATCCCGGCGGCTATTGCCACATCGATTTACGCCTCGCGGAAAAACCGCTGTACGATGAAAGCCGTTTTGCAGTACCGACAAAAGACGCGCTCAAAAAAAAGCTTTCTCCGCTGCAATACGACGTAACGCAGCGACAAGCGACCGAACGCCCCTATACGAGCGAATACGACGCTTTCGATGAAAAAGGCATCTACGTCGACGTCGTAACGGGAAAGCCGCTTTTTTCTTCAACCGACAAATACGACGCGGGCTGCGGCTGGCCGAGTTTTACGAAACCCATAACGACCGATGCCGTCGGCTACGAAAAAGACACGAGCATCGGCATGCTGCGCACCGAAGTGCATTCCCGAACGGGGGACTCTCATTTGGGACACGTGTTCGACGACGGGCCGGAAGATGCGGGCGGACTTCGTTACTGCATAAACGGAGCATCTCTCAAGTTTATCCCCTATGCCGACATGGAAAAAGAAGGCTACGGTGACTACATACCCTATGTAAAATAAAAACGCCGCAAGTTTTTAATCGGACGGAGCCGGTCGGAAGAACCCGCCCTTCGCGGCTCACTCACGCTCGGTCTCCTCGCTCGCTTGTGCTCGCTCCGGTGGCTGCCTACGGCACCGCTCCGGCCGGGCGTAGGCTTTTTGTGTATGCTCGGATTTGCCCGAATAAGTCTGGAGTCGAAAAACGCTCAACGCGTTTTTCTTTTATAGGAGACACACGAAAATCCTGCGCGGGAAATTTCGCACTTCGTGCTCGACGCACGGCACGGAGGTCGTGTCGTATTTTTGTAAAGCAGTCGCGTATTTTTGCTGCGCAAAGATACGGTAGTGAGCGGGCTGTCTCAAAAATCGGTTATTTTTTCGACAGCCTGTCGAGTTTAAAATTAAGTCTTTATATCACAATGACTTAATTTTAAACATCGCATTAAATCAAGGAAACTTTCCAAAAACTGAAGTTTTTGAAAACCGCGAACGACCACTGCTCGGATTTTCCTGTTCTTTATTTAGGTCAATCGTATCGGAAGTGTATACACGGTAAAGAAGCGTATAATAAAATAAAAAAGGCGGAACGCGAGGCAGCGGAACTGCCGCCGAGCCGCTCAGACCGATGGCAAGCAATCTTTTGCAAAAAAGATTGCTTAGTCCGATCCCAATTACGGTCTGCCGCGGCACTTGCAACGAGCGCGAAGCACGAAGTTCCCCGCGCAAACGGCAGGGCTGCTGCCGGGAGTGCAGCCGATTTTTTATATTACACGCTATTTTTTAGAGGATATAGCTTCCAGTACGGTTGATCTAGTTCCTTTACTTTTTTTCCTTTTTTTGCTATAGTAAAATATCAGTTTTTTCCATAATATATACAAACATATTGAAAATCATCAAAGGTAAAGCATGGGTCAATCACCGGAACAGTATTCAGCGGGCAGTATTCAGGTTTTAAAAGGTCTCGAAGCGGTACGCAAGCGGCCGGGTATGTATATCGGTTCGACCGGTCCGCAGGGGCTTCATCATCTCGTATATGAAGTCGTGGACAACAGTATCGATGAAGCGATGGCGGGATTTTGCGACCGTATCGTCGTTGCGCTCGAAAAAGACGATATCGTCCGCGTCGAAGACAACGGGCGCGGTATTCCCGTCGGTATGCATCCGACGGAGCACGTGAGCGCGCTGGAACTCGTTTTAACGCGCCTGCACGCCGGCGGCAAATTCGACAAAGGCGCGTACAAAGTTTCCGGCGGTCTGCACGGCGTCGGTGTCAGCTGCGTCAACGCGCTTTCTACATGGATGGAAGCGACGATCGATTCCGACGGCAAACGCTGGTTTCAGCGGTACGAAATCGGCGTACCCAAAACGAAAGTGCAGGAAATCGGACCGACCGATCGCCACGGCACGCAGATACGCTGGAAAGCCGACAAAACGATTTTTACCGAAACGACGACCTACGATTTCGATGTCCTCGCAAAGCGCCTACGCGAACTCGCGTTTTTGAACAGCGGCATTACGATCGTGTTCCGCGACGAGCGGCTCGAGACGCCGAAAGAGGTCGTCTTTAAATTCGACGGTGGCATCCGCCACTTCGTATCCTATCTCAACGAAGGGAAAAACGTCATTCCGGCGGAACCGGCGTTTATCGAAGGCGAAGACAACGGCGTTATGACCGAACTCGCGCTCCAATACAACGACGGCTATAACGAAACGGTTTACACTTATGTCAACGATATCAATACGGTCGAAGGCGGAACTCACCTCGACGGCTTTAAAATCGCGCTGACTTTCGTACTCAATAAATTTTTGGAAGCGAATCAAAAACTTTCTAAAAAAATGGACGAAAAGCTTACCGGCGAAGACGTCCGTGCCGGCATTACCGCCGTTTTATCGCTCAAAGTGCCTGAACCGCAGTTTGAAGGGCAGACGAAGACGAAGCTCGGCAACAGCGAAGTGCGCACGATCGTCGATTCCCTCATCAAAGAAAAATTGACGCTCTTTTTCGAACAGCATCCGCAGGATTTGGAAAAGATTCTCGAAAAAGCGGTCGGAGAAGCGAGTGCGCGGATCGCTGCTCGACGGGCAAAAGAAGCGACGAGGCGTAAAAGCGGTCTCGACAGTTTCGGTCTTCCGGGCAAACTTTCCGATTGTTCGTCGAAAGATCCCGCCGAATGCGAAGTGTACATCGTTGAGGGCGATTCCGCAGGCGGTTCGGCCAAAAAAGGCCGCGATTCGAAGAGGCAGGCCATCCTTCCGTTGTGGGGCAAAATGCTCAACGTCGAAAAGACGCGGATCGATAAAGTGATCAACAACGACAAACTCGAACCGGTTATCGCGTCTTTGGGCGCCGGGATCGGAAAAGATTTCGACATATCGAAGCTCCGCTATCACAAGATAATCATCATGGCCGATGCCGATGTCGACGGTTCGCACATCCGTACACTCCTGTTGACGTTCTTTTTCCGCTATATGCCGCAGATCATCGAAGACGGTTATGTGTATCTTGCGATGCCGCCGCTGTACAAAGTGAGCTGGAATAAAAAAGAGTGGTACGTATACGACGACAACGAAAAAGCCGAAGTTTTGAAGCAGCTCGGCGACAACGCGGCAAAAGCTTCCGTCCAGCGTTATAAAGGTCTCGGCGAAATGGACGGTACGCAGCTGTGGGAAACGACGATGGATCCCGCGAGACGTAAAATGAAGCGCGTAACGATTCCCGATGTCGTCGCCGCCGATAAAATGTTCAGCGTGTGCATGGGAGAAGCGGTTGAACCGCGCCGCAAGTTTATCGAAGAAAACGCCGTTTACGCCAATTTGGACGTTTGACGTTTTGCGCTTGTTATCCGCCGGCTCGATCGCTCGCAGCTCGTGTTTTCGGCGGCAAAACGCAAGCATAATGACCCGATAAAATCAATAAGGATTGCAATTATGGAAGAGATACAAACACCGGAAGGCGGTACGCTGATACCGATTCCTATCGATGCGGAAGTCAAACAGGCGTATATCGATTATTCGATGTCGGTCATCACGAGCCGCGCGCTCCCCGACGTCCGCGACGGATTAAAACCCGTTCACCGCCGCATATTGTACGCGATGGACGAACTCGGTCTTCGAAGCAGCGGTGCGACGAGAAAATGCGCGAAAATCGTCGGAGACGTGCTCGGTAAATTCCACCCGCACGGAGATGCTTCCGTCTACGATGCGATCGTTCACTTGGGTCAGGATTTTTATCTGCGCTATCCGGTGATCACGCCGCAGGGAAACTTCGGTACGATTGCCGGAGACCCCGCCGCCGCATACCGCTATACCGAAGCGAAGATGGCAAAGCTCGCCGAAGAGATGGTCGCCGACATCGATAAAGATACGGTCGATTTTGTTCCGAACTTCGACGAAACGGCAAAAGAGCCGACCGTGCTCCCGTCGAAACTGCCGTATCTGCTCGTAAACGGCGCGTCCGGCATTGCAGTCGGTATGGCAACGAATATGCCGCCGCACAATCTCCGTGAAATCGCGTCGGCCGTATCGGCCTATATCGACAATCCCGACATAACGATAGAAGAATTGAGCAAAATCGTGCGCGGCCCCGATTTTCCGACCGGCGGCATTATCTTCGGGAGAGGCGGCATCAAACAGGCGTACAAAACGGGTCGCGGCAAAATAATCGTGCGCGGCCGGTTCAATATCGAAACGGCGAAGGGCGGCCGAGAGTCGATTATCTTTACGGAAGTACCCTACGGTGTAAATACGAAAGTGCTGTGTGAACGCATCGGCGAACTTGCGCGCAACAAAGATATCGACGGTATAACCGGCATAAACGACGAAAGTTCCGACCGCACCGGTATGAGGATCGTTATCGATTTGAAGCGGGGCGCGATTACGAAAATCGTATTGAATCAGCTGTTTACGAAGACGGCGCTTCAATCGAATTTCGGCGTCATCAACCTCGCGCTCGTCGGCGGGCGGCCGCAGATACTCACGCTCAAACAGCTCGTACAGCACTTTGTCGAACACCGCGATCAGGTCGTCACGCGCCGTACGCAGTTCGAACTCAACAAAGCGCTCGCGCGCGAGCATATTTTGCAGGCGCTTATCGTTGCGATCAACAATATCGACGAAGTGATCAAAATAATCCGTGCGAGCCGCGATACCGAAGAAGCGAAAAACAATCTCAAAAAGCGTTTCGATTTCGATGACGTGCAGGCGCAGGCGATCGTCGATATGCAGTTGAAACGCCTTACACATCTCGAAATCGACGATTTGAAAAAAGAGCTTGCGGAACTTGAAGCGCTTATCGCTCACTTACGCGATCTCCTTGCGCATCACGAAAAGCTGCTCGCGCTTGTCAAAACCGAAACGAATGAACTTGCCGAAAAATACGGCGACGACCGCCGTACCGATATCGTTGCAGATGAAATCGAAGAGATCAACGTCGAAGACATGATCAAACAGGAAGACGTCGTTATCCTCGTTTCAAAGCTCGGCTATATCAAGCGGCTTGCCGCGACGCAGTACAAAAGTCAGGGGAGAGGCGGCAAGGGCAGCTTCAGCGCAAACCTCGTCGAAGACGATTACATCAATCAGATTTTTATCGCATCGACGCACGACTGCATCATGTTTATCACGAACGAGGGAAAAGCGTATTGGATAAAAGTCCATGAAATTCCCGAAGCGTCGAAGATGAGCCGCGGTTCGCACATCAAAAGCCTGCTCGCCGTTTCCGCCGATGAAGAGATTACGACGACGGTGACGGTAAAAGAATTTGCCGGAGATAATTACGTGCTTATGGCGACGACGAACGGCGTCGTCAAAAAAACAGCGCTCAGCGATTTTGCAAACGCAAAGACGAAGGGTGTTATTGCAATCAAACTCGACGGCGGCGACAAGCTCGTCAGCGCGATTTTGACCGCCGGCAAAAACGACGTATTTTTCGTTTCACGCAGAGGAAAAGCGCTCCGCATATCGGAAGACGACGTACGGCCGATGGGGCGGGCGAGCCGCGGAACGCGGGGTATGAAACTTGCTGAAGGAGACGAAATCGCGTCGGCCGTGCGGGCGGAAGCGGGTAAGAGCATCATGCTCGTCACCGAAAAAGGCTTCGGCAAGCGCATCAATCCGGAAGATTTCAAATCGCACGGACGGGGTACCGGCGGCCAGCGGTGCTACGGCAATACCGAAGAGCGCGGCGAAATAATCGGCGCCCTTGCCGTCGCCGACGGAGATGAAGTGCTGTGTATCACGAGCCAAGGGAAAACGCTCCGTGTTGCGGCGGGCGACATCAAAGAGCAGGGCACTGCTTCGACGGGGGTTTCCGTCGTCAAAGTCGATGCACCCGATTATTTGGTCGGCATCGACCGCGTAGCCGATGAAGAAGCGGATAAAGACGATACAAAAAACACGTAGTCGTATGTATTTTGTTATAATACAAAGAAATAGACGCTTTTGTCGGAATCGATTTTTTTAAGAAATTTCGTATTTTTTTTAAGAATATGCTGACAAAAACGCAACATTACCGTATAATGGGATAATACGGGACAACCGGTGTTGCGCATTTTATACGGTTGCGGGTGGTCATCAGGCAAGAGCCGGATCGCGGAAAGCGGTCCGGCTCTCTTTTTTTATCTAAGAGTTTTTGGTGTTACCGATACGGACGCCGCTTTCCGCGAATTTAAAACGCAGCGTAAACTTGTGAACTCGGAACGACTGTGATACTTGCGGGGTTTTCAACAATGGGCATAACTTGTGGAAAAACATTTCTTCCGCTTGATGTTTCACGTGAAACATTTTATATGTGCTTTATACAGGCAGCGGCAAGTGTGGCAATTGTTGCCGAATGTTTCACGTAAAACACTCGCTGCGCTCTGAGACTGCTGTGGGACGGGTAAAGCGCATTTGCAGTGATGCCTGTCGACCGTCGGAGATTCGAATCGGTATTCGGTCGATATGTTTCACGTGAAACAATTAAGAAAGTAAACGCGATAATACAAAGTTAGGGGTGAAAGTAAAGTCGAAGGTTAAAAAACACTGCGGGCGGAACAAAACTTTTGGCAGGTACAGGGCAGGGTAATTTTATAAAAAATATAGAAGAACTTTCAGTGTGCGGTAAAACTTTGCCGATGTTTTGATCGGGTGTGTCAAATGTTTCACGTGAAACAAAAAACTTATCCACAGCTTTTCAACAATGTGGATAACTAACGAACGGTTGTTTGTATGAAAGCTCCGAAAAACTTCAACTTTTGGAACCTTTTTTTAAAAATTCAACCGAGTATTTAGAAATGTCTGTATATCTCCAAACGATCGTTTGTTAGTTTCATTATCACCGATTTTGCGGAGTAAAGCGCAAGTCGGATAAATTTTTGACATAGATGCATTGTTTTTTTACTATTGTGACAATTAATACATGGGTATCGTTTCATATCGATTTTATACTATAAAAAAAATTAAATTAGCGATATAATATTGCTATGATAAATTCCGAAGAAAATTGGAAAACGACAGATTTGAATGTAGACAGTCTCTGGCTGATAGATAAACGCGATAACACAGGGAAACATGAAAACAATTATCATGGCAATTTTATTCCTCAAATTCCTAATCAATTAATTCGGCGATATACGAATAAAAATGATACGGTTTTGGAATTGTTTGCCGGCAGCGGAACAACGCTTTATGAATGTGAAAAATTGGGTCGAAACTATATCGGTTTTGATATAAATGAAAAAATGATTGATTATATAAATCAAAAAATGAAGGAAACGCAAAATATTTATTTTTTGGTAAAAGATTGTGATGTAACGGATACGGAGAAAATAAACGCCGTTATGAATCAAAATTACGAATGGTGTGAAACTCGGACTGTAGATTTTTTGATTGTACACCCGCCGTATATGGATATTATAAAATTTACTGAAAAAATGGCAGATTTATCTACTATTTCTGATCTGAAAATTTTTATCGAGAAATTTACACTCGCAATGAAAAATGGACTTAAGTATCTTAAAAAGAATAAATATTTTGCTGTTGTAATCGGAGATATTTATAAAAAAAGTGAAGTTATTCCATTGGGTTTTTATGTAATGGATGCTATAAAAAGAAATTTTAAAGTAAAAATGAAAGGCATAATTGTAAAAAATATCGAGGGTAATAGGGGGAAATTAGGTTCGCAAAGTATATGGAAATACAGAGCACTGAACAGTGATTACTTCCTGTTTAAGCATGAATATATTTTTGTTTTCAAAAAGGAATTTTAGATGACCAAAACAGAATTATTTTTAAAGCTTGCAAAACCGGATAAAAACGGAATTTCCCGTTGGGTGAAGACTGATGAATTTGTCGGTGAATATAAAGAACTTCAATTAGGAAACGGCGGAAGTTGGTGTCGTGTACGCTCTGCTTTAGCTAAAAAATATATTGTTGAATTTGATAAATCTATAACACATGGGAATTCTATCGATGCAATTCGTCTAAACGGTTTTAATACAAATAAAACATTTAGCCAAAATATTCGTTCCGATATAAAAGAATTTTATAAAAATCAAAATTGTGTAATGCTTGGGATTCAGGGAAATTCTGAAAACACAAAAATTGAAATAGACCATAAGGACGGTAGAAAAGACGATTGGAGAGTTTCTAATTCAAAAACCCAAAAAATTGAAGATTTCCAACCTCTATGCAAAGCGGCAAATGATGCCAAACGTCAGATTTGTAAACGTTGCAAGGAAACGAATAAACGGTGGAATGCCAAAAACCTTAAAGGAAATCCATATTCATTTTATGAGGGGAATGAAAATTATACAGAAGATCTGGGGTGTGTAGGTTGTTATCAATATGATCCGGTTGAATATCGGAAACGATCTGTGAAGAAGGTTGCAAAAGAGGCTTCGGAAAAAACGGCTGATTTTATAATGAAAAAGCTGTATGGAGAAGAAAAAAATAGGTAGACTATATAAAATGAATTATATCGGTTCTAAATTAAAACTTTGTCAAGATTTTCTACCTTCAACGATAAAATCCGTTTGCGGTGAAAATTTATCCCAAAAAATATTTTGTGATATTTTTGCGGGTACGGGGATTGTCGGGAGAACTTTTAAAGCATTGGTAAAGCAGGTTATCGCAAACGACATCGAATATTACAGTTATGTTTTAAACAAAAACTATATAGAAAATCATCGGGAGATTGTGCATAAAGAAGATTATATAGCGGAATTAAATTATCTTCCTCTTATTGAAGATGGATTTATTTATAAAAACTACTGTCGCGGCGGTAACGGTGAACGTCAATATTTTTCCGATAAAAACGGCAAGAAAATCGATACTTTTCGAACTAAAATCGAAGAATGGAAATATACCGGAATTATTTCGGAGAGTCTTTATTATTTTCTCTTATGCAGTCTTCTTGAATGTGCGGATAAAGTTGCAAATACGGCATCTGTTTACGGTGCCTATCTTAAAAGCTTAAAAAGAACTGCCCAAAAAGAAATGGTACTTGAACCTGCGGAATATGAATTAAATTTGAACGAACATAAAGTGTATAACAAAGATGCCAATACTCTTATTAAAGAAATTTCTGGAGATATTCTGTACCTTGATCCTCCGTATAATTCACGTCAATATGGCGCCAATTATCATATTTTAAATACAATTGCGGAATACAAACCTTTTGAGCCGAGCGGCAAAACAGGTTTAAGAAAATACACACGCTCAAAATATTGTTCGGCAAATTCCGTAAAAAAAGAATTTGAAAATTTAATAAAAAACGCTCAATTTAATTATATTTTTCTTTCATACAATAATGAAGGTTTGATGTCCGTAGAAGACGTAAAATCGATAATGTCAAAATACGGACGTTATGATTCAACGCAAATCGATTATCAAAGATTCAAGGCAGATTCAAATCGTTTTAATAAAGCGGATTCAACGGTAGAATATTTACATATTCTTGAGAAAAGATAAAAATATACGATTAATTTTTAAATCAGATCGGCGATTAAACTTTTTACTATAACAAACGTCCGTAAGCGTTTTTTATATTTCCCAGCGGTGTTTTTCCAGATCGACGCAGGTGTCGTTTTTGAACGCAACGCCTTCGGCAAGCAGGCGATCTTTTTGCTCCGGAAAATTCGGCGCAATGCGGCCGGAATGATTGACGACCCTATGGCAGGGATAGTCGCCGTAATCTTCGGCACGGCTCAGCACCTTTCCCACAAGACGCGCGTTTTTGTCCCTGCCGATGAGGCGTGCGATTTGCCCGTAGCTTGCGACCTTACCTTCGGGGATTTCTTCGATCGCCGAAAGAATTTCGTATACCAAATCTTCCGTTACGATTTTCCGCATGGCGAATGCTCCGTTTATATGATTTGCAAAAATTCAGCCGGCGTATAAACGGCAATTTTAGAAGCAAGAAAATCTTTTTTATTACGCGTAATAATAAAATCAACATTTTCTTCTAGGGCACACTGATATTGCAATGCGACTTCCAAGTCCGTAAATTCTTTATTTTCCAATGCACGCAGCACGGACCTTTTATCCGAACTGCCGATTTCAATTATTTGAAATAAATTATAGAGAATATCTTTTATTGTCTCAAACGAGATATGTTTTTTTAATAAATAAAATAAGGTGGAAACGGTATGAACGGCAACGATGCCGATCATTTCTTCGGTTTTACATTTGTCAATGATTTTTCGCGCGTCGTCAAAAAAAGCCGGTCGTTTTGCAAGAAAATCAACGATGATATTCGTATCAAGTAAGACTTTCATATTTTTTCAATATGGCGTTGCCGACCTCCCGTTTGTAATCGATATCGGCAGGCAAGCAACCCGTATAGTTTAATAATTTTTGAAATACATCGAATTTTGCTTTTTTAGAATACGGATCCGATACGCCGTTTTGAGATGTTTTTGCTTTGAAGAAAAGATATTCGACGTAATCCTGCACTTCTCTTTGCAGTTTTTTCGGAAGCGAATCGTATTGCTGTAAAAATACATCGTTCATGCATACCTCCTGCTACTTTCAATTATATCACAGCCTTTTGATTTTTATAAGGCTCTGTTTGCAAAACAGGCTGTAAATATTATTACGATTTTTCGCATGGCGAATGTTCCGAAAGCGCTTTCAATAATCGTTCGACCTGCTCGTCCGTCGTTGCCCAGCTTGTCGCAATGCGGACGACGGTATGCGCTTCGTCCGCTTTTTCCCAAAAAGAAAGACCGATTTTTTCAGAAAGCAGGACGTAATCTTCGTTTTTCAAAACGATAAAGATTTGATTTGTCGGGGAGGCGAAATATTGCCGGAAACCGTGGGTATCGAGGAATGAGCGAATTTTGTCTGCTGCGCGGATCGCGTTGCTCCCGATGCGGAAGTACAAATCGTCTTTAAAAAGCGTTTCAAATTGAATGCCCAAAAGTCTGCCTTTTGCAAGAAGTGCGCCGTGCTGTTTTATCGTCGTTATAAAATGAGGCAAACGGTTTTTATAGGGAATGACGATCGCTTCGCCGAAAAGAGCGCCGCACTTTGTCCCGCCTATGTAAAAAGCGTCCGAAACGGCCGCAAGGTCGGAAAGCGTTACGTCGTTTTTCGGAGATGAAAGCGCATAGGCAAGCCGCGCTCCGTCGATGTAAAACGCAAGCGCATATTCGCGGCATAGGGCGGCAATATCGGAAAGTTCCTTTTTCGAATAAAGCGTGCCGCATTCGGTCGGCAGGGAGATATAGACCATGCCGGGCTGAACCGCGTGCGCTCTATTTTCATCGGCATAAAAATCGTGCAGATACCGCTTGAGCGTTTCGGCCGAAAGCTTTCCCGCCTCTCCTGCGATCGTGAGCACTTTGTGGCCGCCCGATTCGATTGCGCCCGCTTCATGTACGGCGATGTGTCCCGTGTCAGCCGCGACGACTCCTTCGTACGGGCGCAAAAAAGCGTCGATGACCGCCGCGTTCGTCTGCGTTCCGCCGACAAAAAAATGAACGGCGGCATTCGGACAGTCTGCGGCCGTTCGAATAAGATTCCGTGCGCGTTCGCAGTGTTCGTCCGTTCCGTAGCCGGAAGTTTGCTCCGTATTCGTTTCCGCAAGGCGCTGCAAAATCGCCGGATGAGCACCTTCCAAATAGTCCGATGCGAAATTCGGTTTGTTTTCGGTTTGCATAGTGCGTGTATTATATCATAAAAACTTTGCAAGAGCGCGGGCGGTGTTGACGTTGCGTATCGTCATATCTTTGTACAGCTCACACGATATGATTTTATTAATTCGACTTTTGTTGTAATCTGCTCGTTTGAGGTTCCACATAATCGCGCCTTTTACGTAGCGTATGTCGATATATTCTTTTTTTATCGGAAGTTCGTCGATGATTTTCGCATCGTCGATTGCGTCGAGTAAATAGGCGATATCCGTTTTTTGTTCAGTATCATTTTTCCAGACGGAAGGAACGGCTGCCGCAATCGCATCGATTTCATCCTTTGTTTTAATCAATACTTTTATATCAGTGCCGGTCATTTTTAATAATTTTTTTTCGACGGTTTTACGGATAATAAGCCGATCGTCCGAGGACGTGAAAATCACGTTGCCGGAATTGATATAGGTCGATACGTTCGTGCAGCCCGTTTTTTCAAACAAAGCTTTGAGTTCTTTCATCGTAATGCGGACGGAATTTCCGACGTTGATACCGCGCAGGAGTGCAATGTAGTTCATAAAATCCCACCGTTAATTGCTTGTTTTCATACGACGATACGATATATCAGAATATCGAATGTATCAATACTATGCATCATATCATGCCGTCTGTCAATAAAACACCCGCCGCGCAACGCGCGGCGGGTGTTCTCCGAAAACTTTACTCGTGCGGCACGGTCTGTATACTCTGCGGTATGACCGTGCCGTATGCTTTTGTGCACCTTGCGTCAGTCGGCGGAGATCGCTATGCGTTTGGGTGCGGAAAGCGCTTTGCGCGGTATGGCTACCGTGAGCACTCCGTTTTTAAAAGATGCGGCAACCTGTTCGCCGTTGACATCGTCGGGGAGCGTAAAGCGGCGGCTGAACTCGCTGACGCGGCGTTCGCGGATGAGCCATTTGCTTTCATCCTTTTTCGCGTTTTTATTCTGCTCCTCTTTTTTCTCTTCGTGATGCGAAGAGATGGTCAAAACGTTGTGGTCGAGTTCGACGTTTACGTCCTTTTCGTTCATGCCGGGCAAATCCATTTCAAGTGTGTACGCGTCTTTCGTCTCTTTTACGTCGACTTTCGGCACGTTGAAAGAAGTACCGAAATTGAAATCGCCCATCGTGTCGTTCAGCGCATGATTAAAAAAGCTGTTGAAAAGTGCCAATTCGTTCATATCAAACCTCCATAAAAACTTTTGCAGAAAGTTGCAACTTTCGAAAAAGTTTTTAGCCGTGCGCAAATGCGCACACGTTCAATAATCGAGTTTGCAAATACGGTGTATTGTACTCGTACGATTTTTATCGGAACGATATATATACACGTCTTCTGCAAACATCCAGCAAACTCGAGATAAAAAGCGACGGCGATATTTCAGACGACGCTTTTTATCGTACCTCCAAATGTTTTTGTAATTCACGGAAGCCGCTTTGTAAAGCCGTTTCCGAGCGGGCTGCGATCCTTTCGATTTCGCAGCTCTCACCTATCTTTATAGCAATTTTTATGCCAACCATCTAAAAAAAAGTAAAAATACTGAAATTCGGCGATTTTGTCTCGGATGAGGCGGTAATAATCGATGAAAACGGCGTTTTTTTTGTCGGAAATTTCGCATCGAAACGGGCGCTTTACGTTTTGCGTGCGGTAAACGGCACCGATTTTTTTACGGATGAGGAAAAAATCTGTCAAAAATATACATATTGAATCGTTTTTGCGCACTTATATGTATCAAAAGTATACACTTCGATATGCCTGTTAGGAGCGATTGTGCGTATTCTTAATTGGCAATTTTCGTTTCCACTGCTGCGCGATACAGCCTACGCCGCCGTGGAGCCGTGCCGAAGGCAGCGACCGCAGCGGAGCGAGGACGCCGCGCGTGAGCAAGCGGCGGAAGGGCGGCCGGCAAAAAGGTTTCGTCCCGATAAAAAACAAAGAGCCGAAGGGGCACAGTAAAGCCTTGCTGCGGGAAAACTTAAAATACGGGAAAAACCGCCTGTGAAAAATATTTTCTGCGCGTTTTATAAAGCGGTGCTATACTGGTAATGTTATGGCAAAAAAGTTGAAAAAAGACCGTGAAGAAAAAGTAAAAGTTTTTCGCATTCTCAAAATCGACGAAATCATCCGTTGCGGGAAATTTCCGAATGCATCGTATCTGTGTAAAAAGTTTGAAGTGTCGCGCAGTACGATTATGCGCGATATCGATTTTTTGCGCGACCGGTACAACGCTCCGCTTGAATACGATGAGGCAAAGCGCGGTTATTATTATATCGATCCGACGTTTTTTATAAAGAGCGTCATGCTTTCCGAAGGCGATCTGTTTGCGGTGTCGGCGGTTATTCCGCTCTTGGAGCAATACCGAAATACGCCGCTCGAATCGTCCATGAAAAATATTTTCGATACGATTATAAATCTTATGCCCGAAGAAGTTTCCGTCGATTCGTTTTTTTTGTCGGGCGATTTAAGCTTTATAAGCGATCCGCTGCCGCAGATAGACAACGGCGTTTTTTATGCGGTTTTCGAAAGTCTGAAAATGCAGCGTACGCTCGAATTCGAATACAAATCGCTCGGAGATAAAACGTATTGCGTGCGGCTCGCCCAGCCCTATCACGTGATTTGCCAAAAAGGGAACTGGTATATGCTCGCTTATTGTTTGAAACACAAAAAGTGCAGGATATTCGCATTTTCGCGGATGAAAAATCCGAAAACGACGGAAGAGCATTTTGAGCGCCCGAAAGATTTTAATCCGAAAAAATATTTCGACAGCGAATTCGGCGTTTGGGATACTGCCGGCGCTCCGGTGAAGATAGAGCTTTTGTTCGATGAAAAGATAAACACGTATATTTTGGAACGCAGCTGGCACCCGACGCAGCGCCTTCGGCACAACAAAGACGGCAGCGTATATCTTTCATTTAAAACGAATCAACTGCCGGAAGCGCTTCATTGGGTTATGAGCTTCGGGAGCGCCGTTACCGTGCTCAATCCGCCTGAGCTTGTCGAAGCGGTAAAAGCGGAAGTTCGAAACATGGGTAAATTGTATTGGGCATCTCGAAAAACTCACCTTTAGCGACTTTTTCGAGATGCTGACGAGTTGTAACTCGCTGTATTATCGCGAGTTACAACATCGCATTTTCAAAGTTACCTCGAAAAACTGCAGTTTTTCGAGGTTCCCTATTGACGGAACGGAGCAAGTGCGTAAACGTGCCGCCCGCGATTTTTCAGTTTTTTACCGGTTTTGATCAAATCAAAAAAATAATAAAACGGCTCACCTGTATCACTTGTTGACACACCTCACATCGTATAATTTCTCCGTAAGATCGCTGCGGTAATAATTGCGCTATAGGAGGTTTGTATGACGGAACAGCAAATGAAAAATCGAAAGATGCTTCAGGACGGAGCGGCTTTCACGGCGCTGGAATGTCTGGATGAGTCGGGCGGAAATATGGACTATGCTTGGGAAAGTATTCAAGGCTATTGTCTTACTTATGCAGAAAACACGTATATCATTCACGAAGCGAAAAGAGCCTATAAACAGGTGCTTAGAATGCGGGAAGAGGAAGAACGGCTCAGAAGAGAAGCCGAAGCAGCTTCATGGGGAGGACTCATCGGTGAGTTGATTGCTTTGGGCAGTGTTATTCTGTTTTTTTCATGGGTTTGGAGATCTTGTACTTCCGCATTGGGCTTTTGAAAAGGCTGCGTATCATTGCCAACGGCAGGCGGAATCGAGTATTCATAGGGATTGTAATCAACGATCGGAGGTTTGTATGACGGAACTGAAAAATCGAAACGATGCGGATGTCATCGTTCTGGCGGCGGGAAAAACAGATCCCCTTTGTTGGGGCTTTAATCGGACGCGGACGGGGCAGCTTGATTTTTGCGGAAAACTTGAAGGCATAACGGAAGGATTGCTTGATGCGAGACAGATGCTCGACGGAAGCGCGTATTTTTCGAGTACCTGGTATACGTATGCGGACGAAGCGCTTTGCAGGGACATCCGCGTGTATCTTAAACCCGATTTTGAAATCGCGGATGCCGATACGTTTGCGTTTTTGACCCACATCGGCGCGCTTTTGCTTGCGGTCGAAAGCGGCGATTCTTTGCTTGTCGCGGAACTGCTTGCACGCCGGACGGCTTTGTTTATGAAGTTTCCGCAGCTTACGCTCTTTATCGTAAAACCTATTGCGGCGGAAGCGCTTTTTGCGTGGCTATACGGGCGCACGCACAGCGATACGGCCGCCTTTACCGCGCTGTACAAAACGAATGCGATGCCGGGTGCGGGTAAAACGGATACGGGGTTTTTGCTGTATTGCGCGGCAAAAGAGGTTTTAAAACCTGATACCGCAAACGAAACGCCCGAGCAGATGTTTATACGGTATTTTAAAAATCGCAATGCGGCGTTTACGATCGGCATTGTCGGGACGAACTTTTACGGTTGGAACGACGGATCGGATTTTCTCGATGATACGCTTTCCGAAAAAATCGGCGACGATATTTTAAACGGCACGCAAAAAGTACGCGACGCAAAGAAAAAGCTCTATGCTTCGCTCCGTGTGAGCGTTCAAGCCGAACCTTATAATCCGCACGATGCCAATGCGATTTCCGTTTCGGCGGAAGATGTTTGCGCGAAAGTCTTGGGCAATGCGGGTTTACAGCGTGCCGGGTACATCCGTGCGACCGGAGCCGCGATCCTTCGCGCCGCCAAGCCGAATACCTTTCGTTTTAACGCACGCCTTGCGCGCATCGGCGATACGCAAAACGGGCGCGGCGGTATCGTCGTGCGGGTGGAAGTGTGAGAGGGGATGGAAAAAACGAAGGAGCGGTAAAATCTGCCGCACATTCGTAATGCGGATACTTTTAAATAAGGGAGACGGTTGCATGATAAACATATTTTTCTTGCGTTTATATAAGAACGTATTATACCGGTGTTGTCTATGAATTTGCGGGCGCGATACCGTGAGTCGGACGGCGGCTATCAAAAATTATCCGACCATTTGCGGCAAACGGCGGAATTGTCAAAAAGTTTCGGAAAAAAAATCCATCTTGAATTCGCGACTCAGCTTGCAGGTTTGCTGCACGACTTGGGAAAAGCGTCTCCCGCTTGGCAGCTGTATTTGCAAAATTCGGTAGAGGGAAAAATCCGGCACAAAAAAGATCACGCTACGGCAGGCGCACAATATCTTGTGCATCGTTTGTCGGATGAGGTCGGGCTTGCGGAAACGGCGATTCAGGCAGCGGTTATGTTCCATCACGGTTCGGGGCTTCCCGATATGTTGGGCCTCGACGGAAGGTCGGAATTCCTTGAGCGGCTGAATAAAAAGGCAGACGATACCGACTTAAATGAAGCGGCGGCCGCGCTTCCGCAAGAGATCGAGCGGGAGATTGCCGAATGCATAAGTAAATTTGATTTGCAAGATGGCGGGAAAAAACAACTTGCGCTCCCGTGTAAGGCCGGCTGCACGGACGCCGACAAAAAAGTCGATCGAAAGAAATTCTTTTTTAACATGGGTTTGCATTTGCGGAACCTTTCCAGCTGCCTTATCGATGCCGACAGAACAAACAGTGCGGCTTTTGAAGAAAATAAAGCAATGTTACTTGATGATTGTAATGCAACTCCCGATTGGGGCGTTCTTTTACAAAAGATGGAACGGGAATTAAAAAAGTTTTCAAATACCGACGTGCTCGGCAAAATACGAAAAACCGTTTCCGATCGCTGCGCCGGATTGGGCGCGGGCGAAAAGGGTATATATACGTGTTCGGCTTTTACGGGAGCGGGTAAGACGCTTGCATCGCTGCGCTTCGCCCTCGTACAGGCTCAAAAATAGGGGCTGACCGTATTTTTATCGTTGCGCCGTACACTTCGATTTTGGACCAAAACGCCGATAAAATCAGAAGCATTCTTGAAGATGAGCGTACGAGGGGCGGCATCGTTTTGGAATGCCATTCAAACATATCTGCCGAGAAAAAACGAGATTTAAAAGAATCGGAAGACGAATATGATAAAGCGGAACAAACGTGGACTGCGCCCGTAGTCATTACGACTATGGTACAGTTTCTTGAAACGTTGTTCGGTTCGGGGACAAAGAAAATACGTAGAATGCATCGGCTGGCAAACAGTATTTTGGTATTTGATGAAGTACAAACGCTGCCTTTAAAAGCGACCTATCTTTTTAATTGGGGATTGGAATACCTTGTGAAATGCTGCGGATGCTCCGCTTTGCTTTGTACTGCAACGCAGCCGTGCTTGGATAAAATCGAAGAAAACCGATACAGGCTTCATATTGATGGCGAAGTAATAGTAGATTTAGCGGAACACTTTAACGCGCTTAAACGGGTACGCTTTATCGATAAAACCGCCGGCGGCACAAAAAAACACAGCGCAGGCGATATCGCCTCGTATATTCAACACGAAATGGAAACGCACAACAGTTTTCTTGCCGTTGTAAATACCAAACCGCAGGCAAAAGAATTGTTCGAACTTATTGACGAGTCCGGCTGTGCGGATTATGTGTATCACTTGAGTACGAATATGTGCCCTGCGCACAGAAAAAATATAATAAAAACCGTAACAGATAATCTTCCTTTACAAAAAAGAATTGTTTGCATAAGTACCCGTTTGATAGAAGCCGGTGTCGATGTAAGTTTTGAAAGTGCGCTCCGCTATATGGCGGGTTTGGATTCCGTTATTCAAACGGCGGGACGCTGTAACAGAAACAGCGAATTGCACGATACAAACGGAAACGCCGTATGCGGGAAACTCGCGCTATTTGCTCTCGAAGGAGAAAAGCTGCATTCGCTGGAGGAATTAAAAATAGGCCAAAAATGCATGGAACGGGTTTTGCGAGAATACGATTCGCGCGAATACGAGGCGTGTGAAAAAAATCTAGTACATCCGGAAATAATCGAACGGTTTTTTAAATACTATTACGCATCTTTTACCGAAAATATACTTCAATACAGTATAAAGGGTAAGGATTCAACTATCTTGGATATGCTTTCCGACAACAAGTCTGCTGTCAGCGAATACGAACGCATTCATAACGGAAAAACTTGGCAGCTGCCGTATATGCAGGCATTTAGAACCGCATGGGACAATTTTGAAGTAATTGCGGATGCAACGACCGGCGTTATCGTACCGTATAAAGACGGAGAGCGCTTAATCAATTCTTTGTGCGCGCTTGAAAAATCGGACAGCGATTACTATATGTCTTTAAAATCTCTATTAAACGAATGTCAGCAATACACGGTTAATATATATACGAATCAATTACAGCATTTGGGAAGCAAGGGCATGATATACGAGGTCATTCCCGAAACGGGTATCTACGCGCTGCATGCGGGATTTTACAGCGATGATTTAGGCATAACGGAAGAGATTACAAGCGATAATTTGTCGCCGTTAAATTATTAAAATAATACATGATAAAAAAATGCGATTACAATGGAGTTAAGCAATTTTATTAAATTATTAAAAGGAGGCTGCTTTGAAAGAAAACAGTATTGAATACCGGCTTACCGGGCGATATGCGCTTTTTACCGATCCGGTTACCAAAATCGGCGGGGAAAAAAGTACCTATCTTGTACCGACGTATGAAGCGTTAAAAGGGATAACACAAAGTATATATTGGAAGCCGACGATCGTTTGGGTTATCGATAAGGTACGGCTTATTAAAAAAATCGGTACGGAATCGAAAAATATAAAACCGCTGTGTTATAACGGCGGTAACGATTTATCAGTGTATACGTATTTAAGAGATATTGAATATCAAGTAAAGGCGCATTTCGAGTGGAATATGCAGCGCTCCGATTTGGAACAGGACCGAAATGAAAACAAACATTTCGATATGGCGCGCCGTTCCCTTGAAAAAGGCGGCAGAAGGGATATTTTCCTCGGCGCGCGCGAATGTCAAGGTTATGTCGAACCCTGTGAATTCGGCAGCGGGGAAAGTTTTTACGATGATGACGGATTGTTCGCTTTCGGTTTAATGTTTCACGGTTTTGATTATCCTTCGGAAGTCGATACGGATGTTCTTTCCGCGCGTTTTTGGCAGGCAAAGATGGATAAGGGAATAATAGAATTCCCTCGTCCGGAAATGTGCACGGTACGGCGTGAAATACGAAATTACAGCGTAAAGAATCCCAAAATTAAAGCGGAGGAAGATGCATGAGCTGGCTTACCGAATTGGAAAAAGTATATGACAATATGATAGATAAAAAAACGGACGATAAACCGGCTCCTATATATCATATTTCCAATAATGCCTCCGTGACGGTTGTTTTGGACGGAAAGGGCAACTTTATAAAAGCCGAACTTATTGACGTGAAATCGAAAGACCGGGTAACGGCGATGCCCTGTACCGATTCCTGTGCGTCGCGCTCCAGCGGTGCCGACGCGTACCCGCTGTGCGATAAATGGGAATACGTGTGCGACGACACTGAAAAACACGGTATGTATATAAATTTATTAAAAAGCTGGGCGTGTTCTGCATTTGCAAACGATAAAGTAAAAGCCGTATATGCATACGCTGCAAAAGGGACTTTGTCGGAAGATTTAAAACGTTCGGGTATAGCCTGCGATGACGTGTCCGATTTTATCCGCTGGAGCGTTGAGCTTCCCGGAGATACAAAACCGGAACTATGGAACGACGAAGCGACGCAAAACAGCTGGATACAATATTATAATTCCGATGCTTTTGATGAATATTGTAAAGTTCAGTTTACCGATAAAAAAGATCGGGAAAAGCGTATCAGAGAAACGGGATTAAACTATACGGACGGAAGCAGTACAAAAATTGCCGCATACCATCCGGCAAAAATACGGCACGGCGGAGATAAAGCAAAAATCATTTCGTCAAACGATACTCAAAATTATACATTCCGCGGCAGGTTTTTAACCGATAAGGAGGCGTGCCAAGTCGGAGCCGACGCGACGCAAAAAGCGCATTGTGCCTTACGTTGGCTAATAGGGCGGCAAGGGGAGAGCTTGGGAGACGGACTTTCCGTTGTAACGTGGAATGCGGCAGGCGATAAACTCCCGTCTATTGTCGAAGGAAGCGGAATCTTTGACTACAGTGTCGATTTTGCAGAAGAGGGTAAAACGCAAAAAAAAGAGTATAAGCCAGCGGAAGAATTCGCTTACGCGATGAATAAACGTCTGGTCGGGTACTACGGTGATATCGGTAATCCGCAAAATATTATGATACTGGTTATAAAAGAAGCGACACCGGGGCAGGGGCGTGTTTCAATCGCTTTGTATAGGGAGCTGCAAAATACCGATATCGTACGAGCTTTGAATAACTGGTATGACAGACTGTTGTGGTATAGAAGTTATTGGCAGTGGAACAAAGACAGTACCGTAAAAGATTATATTCATTCGATAGGGACGCCTTCTCCGAAAGAGATTGCCGAATGCGCATACGGGGAGCGGGTAAAGCCGAATCAAATTGAAAAAACCGTTCAACGGCTTTTACCCTGTATCCTTGACGGCAGCGCGATACCCTTTGATTTGGAACAGCAATGTGTGCTGTCGGCGTCAAAACTTTTAACGCTTGATACATCGTATAAGCGTGATTTTGTATTGGAAACAGCGTGCGCTGTTTATAAATATAATAGAAATAGAATAAAGGAGGAATATCAATTGGCTTTAGAAGAGAACAGAACAAGCCGCGATTATCTTTACGGCAGACTGTTAGCCGTCGCTCATCAAGAAGAAAGGGCTGCATTAAAAGAAATGGATCAAAATCGGGAAACGAATGCGCTTCGTTACATGCAGCAATTTGCTTTAAGGCCGGCTTCGACATAGAGACTTTTATATACAGACAAACTCAAACCTTATCGACGGCACCTTAAGCCGGGATTAGCGGAATGGTTTGAACAAAGATTGCAGGACATCAGTGCATTGTTTACTGCTGATGATTATAATAGCGACAGTCCGTTGTCCGGCGAATACTTACTCGGCTATATGTGCCAGTTAAAAGCGTTTAGAAAAACAACTGACGATACATCAAATACAAATAACAATACGGAGGAATAAACAGTATGGCGGCTTTAAAAAACAAAATCGATTTTGCGTTGGTGTTCAGCGTAAAAAATGCAAACCCGAATGGGGATCCCTTAAATGGAAATATCCCTCGGACAACCTTGGACGGATACGGTGAACTTTCAGACGTGTGTCTTAAAAGAAAAATCAGAAACCGTTTGCAGGATGCAGGCGAAAATATTTTTGTGCAGTCCGACGATTATCGAAAAGATGATTATCGTTCGCTGCGCAGCCGCGCGGAAGCGGTGCTCGGCAAAGCTATGAAAAACGAAGCGGAGCTTCAAGAACTTGCGAATAAAACATGGATCGATGTAAGGAGTTTCGGACAAGTATTTGCATTCAAAGGTGATAAAGATAAGGATAAGAAAAAAGGCGTTTCGGTCGGTATTCGCGGACCGGTAACCATCCAACCGGCATTCAGCATCGACCCGATCAACGTAACAAGTTTGCAGATTACAAAAAGCGTCAGCGGCGAAGGCGACGGAACTAAGCGCGGTTCGGATACGATGGGTATGAAACACAGTGTCGATTTCGGCATATATGCAACATACGGAAGTATCAATCCGCAGTTGGCCGAGCTCACGGGCTTCGATGATTCGGATGCCGATAAAATCAAACATGCGCTGCTTCACATATTCGACAACGATGCTTCATCCGCGCGCCCTGAAGGCAGTATGGAAGTGATAAAGCTTTTTTGGTGGAAGCACAATTCGAAAAGCGGTCAGTATTCCGCCGCTAAAGTTCACCGTACGTTAAAAATTACTAAAAAAGACGGTGTTTCACAAGCCAAATCGGCGGATGACTATACTATAACGACGGATAATTTACCGGACTTGACGCCGGAAGTTCTTTCGTTTTAGGCGCTCTAATGTACCCTGAATCCGACTACCTGGTGCTCAGCGGGCTTCAGCATTTACGCTTTTGTCCGCGGCAGTGCGCGCTTATACACATTGAACAGCAATGGAGCGAAAACTTTTTTACGGCGGCAGGCCGGGTTCAGCACGAAAAAGTTCACGGCAATACGGCGGAGTCGCGTAAAACCGTAAAGACCGAGCGCAATTTAAAAATCGCGTCAGCCCTTCTCGGCGTTACCGGCTGTACCGATGCTGTGGAATTTTATTCCGACGGAAAAATCATTCCGGTAGAATACAAGCACGGAAAACCGAAAGAAAACACAAGCGATGAGGTACAACTGTGCGCTCAAGTTATTTGCCTTGAAGAAATGCTCGACCGCACAATAGATGAAGGAGCGCTGTTTTATTTTAAAATCCGCCGGCGCATTCTTATACCCATCACCGATGAGCTGAGAAAAGAAACAATCGAGCTTGCCGAGCGCTTCCATCGTTTCGTTGCGGACGGAAAAACACCTGCGGCCGTCTATTCTAAAAAATGCGAAAGCTGTTCGTTTATCGACGAGTGCTTTCCCGAATCCGCCGGCAAAAACAAATCGGCAGTCGATTATATCAGGCGACGCTTGCGGCAGGATGTTGCTACGATTGACGAATAATATACGGAGGATGTATGCAGCGCTTTCTTAACACGCTTTATATTACCACGCAAAAAACATATCTGCATAAAAAAGGGGAAGCGGTGAAAGTCGTTGCTGACCGCAAGGTGCTCGCGCTGATTCCTTTTATAACGCTCGACAGTATTATTTGTTTCGGGAATATTTTCGTCAGTCCGTTTTTGTTGGGCGCTGCGCCGAAGTATAATATTACGATAAGTTTTTTAACGGAAACGGGAAAATTCCTTGCGCGCGTGCAAGGGCCTGTTGCGGGAAATGTTTTGCTTCGAAAGGAACAGTACAGAATTTCGGACGATAAAGGAAAGTCCGCTGCGCTTGCAAAATATTTTATTATCGGAAAACTGGCCAATCAAAAAACCGTGCTGCAGCGCTCACTGCGCGATCACGGTGAAAAAATCGATGCCAAGAGAATTCAAAATACAGTTGCGCTTTTGGATTCGAATATCGATAAGGCGGAAAAAGAATGCGACTTGGATGTCTTGCGAGGAATTGAGGGCGATGCGTCGAAAGCATATTTTTCCGTTTTCGATGAATTGATTATTTCTCAAAAAGACGGATTCAAATTTGAAGGACGTAACCGGCGGCCTCCGCTTGACGCGGTAAATGCAATGCTTTCGTATGTGTACACGCTTTTGTATCACGATATGATAAGCGCTCTGGAATGCGTCGGCCTTGACCCCGCCGTCGGCTTTATGCACCGCGACAGACCCGGCCGTTTAAGTCTTGCCCTTGATCTTGCTGAAGAGTTTCGTTCTTTTTTTGCCGACCGATTGGTTCTTTCGCTTATCAATCGAAATGAAGTTACACCCGAACAATTTGAAAAAACTGCAAGCGGCGCCGTCAGCATGGATGAAGCGGCTCGCAAAACCGTAATTACATCTTATCAAAAAAAGAAAGAAACCGTTATGCAGCACCCGTATGTGGAAAAAAGAATGCATCTTGCAATTTTGTTCCATACCCAAGCGCGGCTTTTGGCTCGGCACATACGCGGCGACATCGACGGCTATCCGGTATATCTTTGGAAATAAAAGAGGGCGCGCACGATGATGATGCTGGTAAGTTATGATGTGGCAAAAGATGAAAAAGGGGAAAAGCGGCTTCGGCATGTGGCGAAGATTCTTGAAAATTACGGGCAGCGCGTTCAGTATTCCGTCTTTGAATGCTTAGTCGACCCCGCGCAATGGGTTGCGCTGAAAAGTAAATTGCTCAATGAAATAAATCCGAATTACGACAGTATACGTTTTTACGCGCTCGGTGCAAATTGGGAGCGTAAGGTCGAACACGTAGGGCAAAAGAAACCCATCAATCCGCAAGGGATTTTGATTTTATAATCGGATTTCCTACCGCGAACGGGAAGCACACATTGGTTATTCATTCCGCTTGAATTTTATAACCTGTTATATTATAGTGAATTAGATATTGACACTGTAGTTTCGGAATGAAGTTCGCGGAAATTATAGTGTAAATATCGATATTACAAAAGAATAACTGCTATACTGTCGCTCCCTTACAGGAGCGTGAATTGAAACACGGTAAGGCACACGATCTTGCGGTCAGTCCGAGTCGCTCCCTTACAGGAGCGTGAATTGAAACGGTTTTTGCGCTGAAGCCGCAAGCGGAAATAACGTCGCTCCCTTACAGGAGCGTGAATTGAAACTGCCATGTATACACGGGCGTTATATTTGCTGTTTGTCGCTCCCTTACAGGAGCGTGAATTGAAACCCGATAACCGCGTCATCATCTACGCCAAAGGGAGTCGCTCCCTTACAGGAGCGTGAATTGAAACAAAGATAGTATAAAGGCTCTTGTAGACGGTAAGTTGTCGCTCCCTTACAGGAGCGTGAATTGAAACCATATCAGGCAAGAGGTCGACGGCAAGGAATCCGTCGCTCCCTTACAGGAGCGTGAATTGAAACGCAAGCTGATCAGTAACGCAGCAGATAAAGTTACGTCGCTCCCTTACAGGAGCGTGAATTGAAACTTACACGGATGCACGACTATCCTATAACAATAAGGTCGCTCCCTTACAGGAGCGTGAATTGAAACGACTTCAACCGCTTCTTTAAGCTCTGATAATACGTCGCTCCCTTACAGGAGCGTGAATTGAAACTTTCGGCAGTCGTGCGCACTTGCATCCGTGCGGTCGCTCCCTCACGGGAGCGTGAATTCAAACAAACAGTTTGATGCGTCCGATTTCATCCTTCCAACGTCGCTCCCTCACGGGAGCGTGAATTGAAACAACGAGCGTGTCGGCGGCGCCATCAAGATAGCGGGTCGCTCCCTCACGGGAGCGTGAATTGAAACCGTTTTGTACTTACGCGCGATCCGAAAAGTTACGTCGCTCCCTCACGGGAGCGTGAATTGAAACCGATCATAGCACGGAAAATCCCATTGAGTATACGTCGCTCCCTTACCGGAACGTGAATTGAAATACATTCGGCGTTTTCGAAAATTGATATTTTTTTGCAATATCATATTTTAATAAATCTTTTTTACGAAAATAAATCGTTAATAATTCCATAAGACATTACGAAAAATATAATCCGCTTTCGCTCTCCCGATCAATGAGACTATCGGCAGTATCATTGACGCGTCATCTCTTTTATCATATGGTGTTCTTAAGGAGACTTCACTTTTACGGAGGATTGCATGAAGATTACGTTGAAAAAAATACTTTTTACGGGCTATGCGGTTTTAGCGCTGTTGCTTGCCGTTTTTACGGCGGCAGGCTGTGCGGGAAAAAATGCCGTAAAAGACGGCGACTATGCGGTGAGCGTTACGGGGCACAACGGCCCGATCGAACTTACGGTGAGCTTTTCGACAAAAAAGATTTCCGCTGTAACGGTGACCAAAGAAAGCGAAACCGACGTGCTGTCGGATCCGGCGCTTGTCGATTTGCCGAAAAAGATAGTTGAAGCGAACAGCCTTGCCGTCGATTCGGTATCCGGCGCAACGGTTACATCAAGCGCCGTTAAATACGCGGTCAGACAGGCGATTGCACAAGCGGGCGGAAATCCTGCCGACTTTGAAAAACCGGCATGATCGGCGGCGCCCTCGTCGTCAGCGGCGGCAATCAGGTTGTTATGGGTTCCAAACTGCAAAAGGAAGCCGGTGTCGCAAACGATTCGGTGCAGAGCATGGTTTCGGACTTTATGAAAAACGGTGACCGCAAAAACAACGAAAGCGCCCTGACGCTTTTTGCGCGGAATGTCGGAGACGCGACCGATTGGCTCAACGAATACGCCGGCGTCCAGTTCGATATGAAAGGCGGTCTGCATAAACTCGCCGAATATTCGAACGACAGGGAATTGGCTTACTTCGGCGGCGGCAGCGCCTTTATGAAAAGTATTTTGCAAAAGCTTTCGTCGACGAACATCGACCTGCGCTTGAATACAAGGGCGACCGAATTAAAACGCGACGGAAGCACGGTCGTCGGTGTGATCGCCCAAGATTCTGACGGTAATACATACGATATAACGGCAAAGTCGGTCGTCATCGCGACGGGCGGCTACGGCGCAAACAAATCGCTTTTGTCCGAAGATCTGCAAAAATCGCTGTACTACGGCAGGTCGAATGCGACCGGCGACGGTTTACTGTTGAGCGATACTCTCGGTGCGCAGCGGCAGCTCATGCAATACGGCAAGCGCTATCCGAACGGCGTCGAAATTGCTCCCGGTATGGCGAAGTCGACGATCGCGGGAAACATTGTCGCGTTCAATTCGGGCAGCGCGATCCTTATCAATAAAGAAGGAAAGCGCGTCGTAAACGAAAAAGCGTCGAACCGCACGATCCTCGAAACCGAAGTCCGGCAAACCGACGGAATGCTCTTTTTATTCATGGATCAAAAGACTTTCGATATGTGGAAAGAGCGCCTCGCGCACGCGGGTATTTCTCAAGAAAATATCGACGCATGGCTTAAAAACAACGGTTCGCGCGCTCCGATTTTTATACGCGGAACGACGATCGAAGAGGCGGCCGGCGCTTTGAATATGGATGCGGCATCTCTTAAAGCTACGATCGATACGTACAATTCTTATGTCGCATCGGGAACCGATTCGGCTTTCGGACGTCCGGCAAACTTTATGAAAGCGAAAATCGAAGACGGTCCGTATTACCTTGTCGAACAAAAGCCGCGCTTTGCGACGACGATGGGCGGTTTGGTTTTGACAGATACTCTGCAGGTTGTCGGTACGGACGGCAAAGCGCTTTCCGGTCTTTATGCCGCAGGAGAAGTTGGCGGCGGCGTTATGGGCGACGATTCTCCTTCCGGTGCAAACAATGCATGGGCGATTACGTCGGGAAAACTTGCCGGCGAAAGCGCTGCAAAAAACGCATCGGAAAAATAGCGTTTGACGATTGACGCGGCGACAAACTGGCGATCAACGCGGCGAGCAATTAATGCGTGACGCGGCGGCGGACATTTTGCCGCCTGCCGCGGATACGCTGCCGCAAAACCGTACCGATTCGATAACCCCGCGGTCGTACGGTAAAGACAGGATAAAACCGATGAAAAAAACTATCATAATTTTTTTTGTATTGACTGTTATTTTTAACACTCAAACCGTTTTTTCGAGAGAATCTCGGCCATGGATTATGGGCATAAATTTTGAAAATGCGCCCGAACAGTATGATTTTAAGCCTATGACTGATTTACCCACTTCTCCGTATGCCGGAATACCCGGTTTTTATTACGAGGATAGGTACGTCAGAGAAAGCGACGGTATGTGGCTTTTAGACTGCTATTGGGGCCAGGATGAAGAGTTTTACGGCGACGACTATGTCGGTACCTATTACGACACTATTATAATAGGCTCGAAGCACTGGGAAGGCGATGAAGATTCGGGCGGCAAAAAAAACGCAGAGGATGCCTTTGAAAAATTGACCGTCCTGTTAAACGAGCAATACGGCCCGGAAACGGATGAGCCGACAGGTTCGATCAGCTCCGATCATCGTAAATATATAAAAGAGTGGAAAGTCAATGAAGAGTGGTCGTGTTCGCTTTCCTATGAATATGAAGAACGGGATAAAAATCGGAGATTTTATCAGACATTGGTCACATTCCGGAATATCCCTATAGGTATACTCGATTTTGATAAACTGAAAGATGAATTATCGGCCGAATACCTGCATACGCTGAATAAAACGCAGTTAAGGCTGCTTCGTAACGGGGTATATGCACAGCACGGGCGACCGTTCAAAGATAAAATTCTGCAAAAGTTTTTTTATAACAGTTATTATGCTTCTTATAAAGAAAATAAAAATTATTCGGATGCGATGCTTACGGAATTGGACAAAAGGAATATAGCGTTGATTAAAAACGAAAAACGTACGAGATAGGTTTTGCACGGTTGTACGTTGTGTACGGCGGCCTGCCGTCATTTAATAATTTCCGCTTCTACAGCCGACGCGATCTCCGCATTGCAGATACGGATGCTGCAGCTATCCGCTTCGGAATATCCGAGAAAGTCGATGCTGCCGTACCACAAAATTTTTTCATCGAAAACGGCAAGCCGCTGCGAAACATTTTCTTTCGCAAAAACGACAGCACCCGCAGCTTCGAGCATATCGATATACGGCTGCTGCTTTTTTTGCAGGTCTTTATCTTCATGCAACCTTGTCGTGATAAAGATTTTGCACCCGTTTGAAAGTATTTTCGGTTCAAGCGGTAAAAATTTTTGTACTTCGGTTTTGGAAAGATACGGCGAGCAAATGACGGCTGATTTTTTTGCACTCATGCAGTCTTTAATAAAATCGGTTTTACAGTTGTCGACGGAATACAGCCTTGACGGTACCGCTCCGTTTTGAGCCGAATAGGAATCGGGCTTTATCGTATAACCGAGCTGCTTATAGCCTTTGAGGCGATTCCGGTACATGTGATCGAAAACTTGAATACGGAAATCAACATAATCATAAATCAGCACTTCTTCTTTTCCTGCAAAATTTCTGTGCAGGCGTCCGCAGTATTGTGCAAGCGTGCCCTTCCAGCTGAACGGCATTGCAAGCATAAGCGTATCGAGCCGCGGATTATCAAAACCCTCTCCTGCGTATTTTCCCGTTGCAAGCACGACAAGCGATTCGGCTGCGGGAACTTTGTTGAGCGATTCCAGCTGCTCTTTCTTTTGCTTTTGCGTTCCGTTGCCTGTAATCACCATGACATTGTCCGCTGCGTCTTTGAGATAGTCTTTTAACAATTTCAAATGTTCGATCCTGTCGGAAAGGACGAGCGGTGTACGGCATTCTTTAACGGCGGATCGTACATCCGACACGATTAATAAATTTCTTGCCTCCGCTTGTACCATTTCGGAATAATAATTTTGAATTGAGGTTTTTGAATCTTTCGTGTTTTCAGAAGCGATATGAAAGTTCGTAAAACGCGGAATAAAATAATGCTCAAAGTTTTGTACACGGTTCATCTGTTTCGCAGTCGTCGCATAGAGGATCCGCCCGCACTGCATAAAGATAATCTTTTGCCTACCGTCGCGTCGTATCGGCGTTGCGGTCAATCCGTACACGTATTTTGCACGAAAGCTCTTTACGAGGTTTTCCGTCCCGAATGCCGACACGTGATGACACTCGTCGACGATGAGCATACCGTATGTATGCCGCCGCAGTTTTACCGCATCCGAATTTTTTTCCGTAAGCGATTTAATAATTGCGATGTCGATAATCCCCGACGACGTATCTTTGCCTGCGGCGATCGTTCCCGCTTCGTAATTTAAAAATCGCTTGACGGCCTTTTTCCACTGTTCCAAAAGTGCATGCGTCTGCACGAGGATCATCGTATTCGTTTTTCGTTCCGCAATGAGAGCGGCGGCGGTTACCGTTTTTCCGAAACCCGTTCCGGCGGATAAAATACCGATATCCGATTTAAGCATCGCCTGTAAAGCCGCTTTTTGTTCATCGTACGGTTTTCCGGTAAAATTGATTTCAATGCGTATTCCCTGTTCGCGTTTATCCGTGATTTCGTAAGGCGTATTGCAGTCTTTTAATAATTTTTCGATTTGAGCGAGGCTGCCGCGAGGCAAAAGCAAAGCGTTTTCCGTTTCACCGGAACAATCGATATAACGAGGGATATTATATAACGGAAGCCGCATGTGAAGGTTTTTAAAATATTCCGGATTTAAGAAAACCGCCGTCCGCCGAAAAACTCCCAGAGCTCGCTCTGATATTCCGGCTTTTGCAATTTCGATTTGGTTGGAGAATGTGATGTGCACAACTGAAGAAAAATCTTTTTGCGTAAGCTGCGGGCTTTTCGATGACGGAGCGTTTTGTGCCGGCTGATTGTTTGACTGCGCGTTCGGATCGCTTGAATAAACGTTCAATAATTTATTCCGCGCCGAATTATCGCTCGGCGAATTTTTAATAATTTTATATGCTCTTCCGAATTTAATAATATTGTCTGTTTTATCAATTTCGTCGGTATAGAGATCGTCCGGTTTATTGATACCGCCGATATCGAAATCGTTCGGCAAAAAATCGGACACGGTCTTTGCAATTTCGGTACAGCGCGCCTGCACGGCTTTTTCGGACAATTTTTTGACGGAATTTAAATATGCCCACTGGTCATCGAACGGAATAAAATCTTCGTCCACAAAAACCGAACACTTATTTTTTACCGCCTGTCCCTGCAGCGGCAGAGCGATCAAATTACCGTAGCCGCCCTTCGGTATCGCATCCTGATTGGGAAACATACGGTCGAATGATTCAAACGGAAGCGAATGCCGCTCGTTCATCGCAGCCTGTAAAATCAATGCCCCAAAATTACGAGCTCGTTTTGCGGCAACAGCGTCGCTGAAAAAAATCCAAAGGTGAGCGCCTTTTCCCGATCGCGATATTTCAAGTGAAACGGGAACCGAAAACGCAGCACAGATTTTACGTACGGCCGCCGCATCTTTTTTCCACGCATCGGAACTTCCCGTATGCGAGTCGAAGTCAAATGCGAGAAAGCGGCATACATCTCCTTCCATAAGCGGATATAAACCGACGACATCACGGAAAGCGGAATCTTTTCCCGCCAAGTGATTAAAAATATAGCCGTCGGAAAGCGGAACGGGGAGTTTAAACGGACAGGAGGCGCATGAATATTTTTTCATATCGCATTTTCCGCTTTGCCACTTGTTTTCGCAAACCGGCGAATAGCCGCTTTTGTTGGATCTTGCGTTGTACCAGCGCAGCGCAAAGACATCCTGTCGGCCGACAAAGAGCGATGTATATAAATCGATTTTTTGTTGCGGTGTACTGTTTCGAGTAACAAGGACTTGCGATGACGTTGTGGATATGTCCGCTGCCGGCAGTTCCGGTGGTGATTGTACGAATATATCGGCCGGTTCCGCTTTTGTGCTTACGGCGCCGGCTTTTTCTTCAAGGGTAAGCCGAATATCTTCATGTGTCGCGGCGAAATAATTTATTAATTCGATAAGTTTTTCGCGAGAAAGCGTTTCCAAATATGATAAAACGGCAGACGATATATCGGACATTGTGTACGAATTATGTATCGGTCGTATGATAGGAAAAGGTAAATAAAATATCGTTTGCTTTGTGTGGTATGACTTGAAAATCCTGTGCGCCGAAACGGGGAACACGAGGGAAATATATTGGTCGATCTTTCCAAACGCGCTCTTCGACCTATTACACGATCGGTTTGGTATGAAAGATGAGGTAATTTATCAATCCGCTTCTCTTTAAAGTTACGAGCAACAATCTCTTGTTCGTTTCATCGAGCCATACATAATTTGATCCGAACTGATCGACAAATTTATATGCACGATTTAACTCTTGTATCCATGAAACATTATCCGTAAACGGCAAAAACCCCATTGCACTGTTTGAGTGTATTTTAGCATAGCCGTACGGGAGTTTTAATAAAATACCGTCTGCGGCGAGAAAATCGTTTTTCGGAAGTACGCTTTTTAGAATATATACAGTACCGCTTGTGTCCTTCAGTAGTCCGTAATAATCGTGAGTATAAATCCACGATTCCGTAAAAATAAAAAATAATAAAATTATTGAAAACGAAATACCGATTGCGCAGGCGTATATAGTTTTTTTGTGTTTCAAGTTTTTATCGCCTCTTTTTTTTCGGAATATAACCGCTTTCTACCATAACTTCATTTTTATTATATCACCGGCTTGCGTTTCCGATTTAAACGATTCCGATGAATTATATATTTTATAAACTCCGCAATCAAGTTTCGCAAGTGTATCACATCGCTTTTTGTACGAGAGCTTGCAGCACCGGAATTACTTCTTTTTCGAACCACGAATTGCGCTTTCTCCAGCCGAAATTGAGAGGAGAGGGATGCACGATCGGAAAATACTCCGGCAGATAATTATTAAAATATTTTACCGTTTCGGTTAAGTTTCGCTTCGCCCGCATTCCCAAATAATATTTTTGCGCGTACGCTCCCACCAAAATCGTCAGGCGGACGTCCGGCATAAGCGCCGAAAGCTTCGGATGCCATGTTTTTGCAAATTCTTTCCGCGGAGGCAAATCTCCGTGCGCGCCTTTTCCCGGATAATAAAAATCCATAGGCATGATCGAAAACAGATCGGGGTTATAAAACTGTTCGTCCGTTACGCCGAGCCACTTTCGAAGCAGCCGTCCGCTTGCGTCGTTCCACGGTTTTCGCGTTTCCTGTGCGATCCGTCCGGGTGCCTGCCCGACAAGCACGATGCGCGACTTCGCCGATGCGGTGTAAACGGGAGCGAAACCTTTAGCGCGCAGGTGAGCGTTCATTTCATCGCGGTCTATTTTGTTGTAAAGAAGCGGAAGCATAAGCGTATAACTCCGATAATAAACAGCGCCGATTTTATGTTTTTTGGTTTATGTTGTTCAATGCGTTTTCGCAAACTGTCATGTCGGCGCATAACAATTCCTTATTTTTGTAAAATAAATAAATATTCACAAACGTGTATGTCTCTTTTTTTTAAATTTCTGCTTCCGCGAAAAACGTTGTATCGGATTTCCCGTGTTTTACATTTTCCGTATTTATGCAGCATATCTCGCATTTCATCAAAGGATATAAAACCTTCCGAATTATAAGAGATGATCACGAATTTGCTGTCCAAATTGACGATTATTTTTTCCAGTGCATTTAACGCGGCATGTCCTTTATTAAATACGGAGCGATTCCAACCCTGCGTTATACCGCTGACTTTACTGATTTCCGTATCAAGTTTATTTTTCAAAATGAGGTTCAGCATAAAATAATTCGATCCGTACGGATGTTGATTGTACGGCGGGTCGAGGTATGCTATATCCAAATCTTTCAACTCTTTGGAAATCTGCACCGCATCTTTTTGATAAACATGCAGCTTCGATGTATAATTACTGAAGACGGGCTCTTTCAATTCTATCTTTCCGAAAATTCTGGACAGGGCATTTTTACCGGCTCCGCCGAAGCAGCCGATCCCCGTATGTTTATCTTTGTAAAAGCCTTTGAAAACTCCGCTCGTGTTGACATGAACAGACGCTTCCGTGATCAAAGGCGCCAAAAAGAACTTTTTCAATCCGTCTTCTTCGACGATTTCGTCGATGAGTTTTCTGTACGTGTCGATCAACACGGCGTTCTCATGCGTATAAAAAACTCTTTCGCCCGGTAAAATATCATTATCGTTTTTCGGCGCATAATTTTGTGAAATGATGCCGCTGTATTTTTTGTGTATGCTTTGATTTTCGATTTCATTTCTGAGTGCGGAACATTTTTTTGCCGGATACTCTTTTTTATTTATTAAATAGCAGCTGTTTATTACGACGGAGTAATTTTCCAAATCATTTACGATCAATGTATCGGAATGTTTTTTCAGCATGCGCGCAACGATGCCCGATCCGGAAAAAATATCCGCGCAAATCATTTTTTCTTTTTGCAATTTTTGCGATATCGTATTTACTTCGTTTTCAATATTACTTATCAATAAACGTTTGTTTCCGAGATAGGTAATTATTTGCGTGGTGAGAAAATCGCTGTTTTCTTGATAATTTGCGCCGTTCACACAAACACCGTGTTTTTATCGTTCAGTATTATTACAACATAAATTTCAATGTTTTACAATCGAAATCGATGTTTTTTATATCGTGTTTCCGTTCTCGTTGCCAGACACATAATAATTCGCTATGATACAGCGTATGGAAAAAACGGTATCGCGAAACAGAAAAATCGCATTGACGGGCGCGCTCTGCGCGCTTGTCGTCGTCCTCGGTATGCCGCCGCTCCACCTCGGCATGATCCCGCTCGGCCCGAACGCATCGATTACGATCATGCACATCCCCGTTTTGCTCGCCGTCATGCTGTCGGGAGGCGCATCGGCTCTCGCTTCGGGGATCGCTGTCGGCACGGTGTTCGGTGTGTTCAGTTTGATCCTTGCGGCGATAACGCCGACCGGCGCACTCGATCCGCTTTTTATCAATCCCGCCGTTTCGGTTTTGCCTCGTGCGCTTCTTGCCGTAGCCGCTTGGCTTTTATGGCGGCTTTTGTCGCTCATTCCGCATTTGCCGAAAACGGTTTCCGCCGCGTTTGCCGCGTTTATTTCGACGCTTGTGCATACGTGTTTTGTCGTCGGCGCGCTGTATATCTTTACCGGCGGCAGGATGATGAGCGCGATGGGAGGCAAGGGCTTTATCGCCGTGCTGTTGTTGTTGCTGCCGAACGCGCTGCTCGAAGCTGCTGCCGCGGCGATCGTGTGTGCGGCGGTGATCGCATCGGCGACGATCGCTTCCGGGAAAAAATCGAAATTGTCTCAGGAAGATAAAGAGTAACAGGACGAATGGCAAGTTTTAGGAAATTCGAAGTTGAATCTAATACTATGAGTATTGTGATTAACAAAATTTCAAATTAATTAATAAGGAATATTTGATGCGGATCGTTATTATCGGTGCCGGTTTTACCGGCGTGCAGCTTGCAAAATTATTGATCAACGAAAAAAATACCGTCGCGATCATCGACAACGATGAAAACAACGTGCGTCACGTTTCGAATCAGCTCGACTGTACGGTGATGCTCGCCGACGGGAACGACTTGGAAACGCTCGAAGAAGCGGGTATCGCGAAAGCCGACGCGCTCGTATGCGTTACTGAAAACGACGAAGTGAATATGATAACCTGTTCGCTTGTCGATGCGGTTTATCCCGACATCGTGAAGATCGCGCGCGTACGCAACTACGCGTACTACGTCAACACGGCGGCCGCAAAAAAGAGTCACGCGGATTCGTTCGGCGGAAAACATCGGCCTCTGTACGGTATCGATTATATGATCCATCCCGACGTGGAAGCCGGCGAAGCTGTCGTCCAAGCGGTCGAAAGCGGTGCGGTGAGTGATGTGCAGGTTTTCGGAAACAATGCGTACGAGCTGACGCGTATGACGGTCGCAAAGGAAAGTAAGCTTGCGGGACAAAAGCTGCAGACCGTCCGCGCGCTTACCGACAAGCCCTTTCTCATCGCGTACGTGGAAGAAGAAGGCAAAACCTCTCTTCCGAGCGGCAATACGGTTCTCAATCCCGGCGACAGCATCGGCGTGATCGTCGCCAAAGAAGACGTTTCCGAACTGCTCGCGCTTTGCGGTTCCGAGCAAAAAGAATTGAAAAACATCGCGCTTATCGGAGCGGGAAGGATCGGCACGATCATCGCGGAACGATTGATTCAGCCGAAAGAAAAGCGCTCTCTTTTCAATTTGTTTTCGAAGCAGGTTATCAAACGGCCTCAAAAATTCGTCATCATCGACAGTGACGAAGAGCTGACGAAAACCGCATCCGAGCGCTTTCCGTCGGCAAAAGTTTTTTGCGCCGATGCGACGGACGAAGCTTTTTTGCAGGAAGAAGGGATCGCGTCGTTCGATTTGGCGATCTGCGCAACGCACAATCATGAAATGAATATGGTGCTTGCGGCCTACCTCGAATCGCTCGGTGTCGGCAAATCGATAAGCCTCGTTACGAGTTCGGCCTTTTCGTCGATTTCGCGGAAGCTCGGCGTCGACGTACCCGTTCCGATCCGCGATGCCGTCGTCGATTCGATTATGAGCCATCTGCGCGGAAAATCCGTTAAAGAAATTCACACCGTGACGACAGGCGATTTGGAAATCATCGAGTGCGTTCTTCCCGGCGATTCGAAGGCGGTTAATAAAACGCTCCGCGATATCGCAAATCCCGGCGTGTTTTTGATCCTCCTTGTCAAAAAATACGATTCGCAAGTTTACGAAATTCCCGTCGGCGATACGCGCCTCAACGCAGGCGATCACGTTATCCTTATCACCGTTGCGGAAGAAAACGGCAACGTCGTTTCATTTTTCGGCGGCAGCGTAAAATAGGGGAGCGGCGTCATGGCGGTTTTAACATTTTTAAAAATCATATCGATCATCGTCGCATTTATCGGTGTTTCGTTTTTAATTCCGATCGGCACGGCGCTCGCTCTCGGAGAGACTGCCGTCATCGCTTCGTTCGCCGTTCCGATGGTCGCAAGCTGGATCGCGGCGATCGTCATCTTTATCGCCGGGCGAAAAACGGAAATACGTCTTTCGACGCGCGGTACTTTCATCATCGTCGCGCTTGCGTGGATTTCCGGGAGCGTGTTCGGCGCGCTGCCGCTGTGGTGCAGTCGAGCGATCCCGCACTTTGCCGATGCGATCTTCGAAAGCGTCAGCGGCTTTTCGACTACGGGAGCGACGATTTTGAGCGAAGTCGAATCGCTGCCGCGAAGCATCAATCTGTGGCGGTGTGAAATGCACTGGCTCGGCGGTATGGGTATCGTCGCGCTCACCGTTGCGCTTTTGCCGCTGCTCGGCGTCGGCGGTTTTCAGCTCATCAAAGCGGAGACGACAGGTCCCGAAAAAGGCAAAGTGACACCGAAGATCACGACGACGGCAAAAATTTTGTGGATTTCCTATACCGCACTTACGGTCGTGCAAACGGTGCTGCTCTTGTTTGCCGGCATGGATTTTATCGATGCGCTTTCGCACGCGTTTGCGACGCTCGGCACAGGCGGCTTTTCGACGAAAAATTCAAGCGTCGGCACATACGGATCCGTTTCGATCGACGTCATCTGTACGGTGTTTATGTTTTTATCGGGGATCAACTTCAGTTTGTATTACTACGCCGTAACCGGAAAATTTTCGGAGATCCGCGATAACTCGGAATTAAAAGCGTATTTCGCCGTTTTTATTGCGGCTTCGCTCGGTATTGCGTTCGTTATCACAAAACAGTACGGTTCGTTTTTGCAGGCGCTCAGATACGGTTCGTTTCAAGTCGCTTCGATTTTGACGACGACGGGATTCGGCACCGCGGATTTTACAACGTGGGCGCCGACTGCACAATTATTAATTTTTATACTCTATTTTTTAGGCGGCTGTGCAGGCTCTACCGGAGGCGGCATAAAAGTCGTGCGCTGGGTCGTCCTTGCAAAACAGCTGCACAACGAAACCGAAAAAATGCTGCATCCCCACGGTATATTCAATATTCGATTAAACGGAAAAGTCGCCGGCAAAGATTTGGCGCCGAACGTCGCCGCTTTCGTTTCGCTGTATCTTTTGCTCGTGTTTATCACAACGGCGGTCGGCTGCCTTTTCGATTTGGATCTGTTCAGCGCTTTGACGGGTGCGCTGTCGATGGTCGGAAACGTCGGACCGGGCTTCGGAAAATTGGGGCCGGTGTGCAATTACGGCTTCCTTCCCGATGCGGTTAAATGGTGGTATTCGTTTGCAATGCTCGCCGGGCGGCTCGAACTTTATACGATGATTTTGTATTTCCTGCCCGCATTTTGGAAAAAATAAAACCGGAACGCAAAATCGCCGTTCGGCAGATCGTTTTCGTCTTCATGTCAGTCCAGAGTTTGCTTTGTAAACTCGCCGTGTAAATGCCGTGTTCTTCGCTTTTGTGTTCTTCGCTTTTTGACAAAAGTCGGGGCGGCGATTACAATAGCGTTATGAATATAAAAAATTATTTTCGCCGTCTTATAAATCAAACGCTTTCGGGCGTACGCCGCTTTCCGCTTCCGGCATTTTTCGGCTTTGCGGTTTTTGTAAGTTCGGCGATTTATTTGTTTGCGCCTCAACCGAAAAACGAAGCAGGAAAGGCCGTTTCCTCTTTGAACGATGCTGTGCTGCACGCAGCTTTCGCTTCGGCGTTCGCGTTTTTTACTTCTACGGCCGCAACACTTGCCGCGCTGCGCTTTTCGCTTTCGCGGAAAATCCGTGCCGCGCTCTATGTGTTTTCAGTCGCATTGTGGATTCCCGGTTTTTTTCTTGCCAAAAAAATGGATGAGTTCAATTATGCTTCGCTTGCGTATTGGGGCGGTATCTGTATTTGCATTCTCATTGTCTTGTATCTTTGCGTAACCGCTTTCAATGAAAAAACCGTTTTTTTGCACATACTCAAAGCTGTCGTTTTTGCCGAATGGATCGCCGGTATTGCTTCCGTCGGTCTTTGGATAAGCCTTTGGGCAGTCAACGAACTCATCGTCCCGATAAAAAATATCGATGAATATATGTTATTGATCTCCGTCTTTTCACAAGCCCTTATAACCGTAAACGTATTTTTATCGCAGCTGTCGTTTGAAAAAGCGGAATTCCCCGTTGCGCGCATGTATAAAGCGCTCGTATTCTATGCGGCTTTCCCCGTCTACGTGATTTACGTTGCCGTGCTGTACGTGTATTTGGCAAAAATCCTTGTTACGCGCAATATGCCGGGCGGGCAGATAAATATTTTTGTGTCGCTGGCAACGGCTTTTTATCTCTTTTTTTATTGTACGCTGAAAGCTTTTCCCGGCCGCGCGTCGGATATCTTTTATAAGATAGGAACCTTTGTGATGCTGCCCTGCATCGCAGCCCAGCTTATTGCGGTATGGATCCGCTTTGACGCGTACGGATTGACGGCGATGCGATGGGCGGGGTTATTGTACACCGTTTCGGTTTTGTATTTTATCGTCGTTGTATTGCTTAAAAAAAATGCGCCTCGCGCGTGGCTCCTTTTTGCCGCGTTTTTGTGCGCCGTATCGACCCTTACGCCTTTGAGCCTCACTCGTGTTCCTTCTTTAGAACAAAAAGCGCGGCTTGAAAAACTTTTGCACGAGTGCGGCTATTATACAGATGGGTATTTTGCGCTGCCCGCCGAATCCGTTATCTCTCAAATTCCGTATGAAAAACGCAGCGCGATGGTCAGTGCATACGACGAACTTTTGAGCGAACATAAGACCGCGTATGCCGGCGAAGATGCCCGTTCCGGCGATGAGGGTTTTCAGGATATTTTCGGATTTTCCATTAATGAAGAAGGTGCCTACATATACAAATACAAAGTATATACGCGGAGCCGTTCCAAACCCTTTGATATAGCCCCGTATGCGTTTTTGTTGCCGGTATCGGACTCCGGTTATAGAAACCGTGACAGCGGCAGGGTTTTTACAAGGATACCGCTGTCGGTGCAGAAAACCGAATACGATATTTTCGATGCGCTGCTTGCCCTGCCCGAACGCGGTGAAGATTTTACCGTTGCGCTCGACGATAAAACGACGCTGTTCATAACGAGCGCATCAAGTTATTATGATCGCGAACGAAAAGGTTTTACGCAGTATCAGTATGAAGGCTTTGTTCTCAAAAAACGCTAGGCCTTCTTTTTGCTTTTTGACAAAGGCCGCCGATTGCGTGTATAATAATTCGAAGTTTACATTGATAAAAAGCAATCTTAACGATTCGGTAATTACGGGGGCTGTATGAAAAAGATGTTCGCCGCGCTGATTGCGGCTGTCATGTGCGTTTCTGTGTTTGCATTCGATGTCATGGAGTATCTTCCGCTTAAGGGTACGGTAAAAAATTATACGCGTACCGATTACGGTATTACGTCGAAATTCGGCGAGTATTTCCGCACGCCGGAGATGAAAATCGTCCGTGCATTAGACAGGGCAGGACGGGAAATCGAATCGTCCGAGATGACGGGACGCGGAACCCTCGTCAATAAAATCAAAAATACCTACGACGCGTCGGGAAAACTTACCGCACAGGAAGGCTACAACGCGGACAACGGGCTTATCTGGAAAAGCGCCCTTACCTACGGCTCATCAGGAAATAAAGCCGACGAAACCGAATACGGAAAAGACGGCGGTTTAAAAAGCAAAACGATTTACACGTATACCGGTAATCTCCTTACCGACGAATCGTACTACGGCGCGGGCGGCGAGCTCGTATGGAAGATCGTATATGCGTACGACGATGCGGGCAGGCTTTCGGTCGAATGCCATTACTATGCGGACGGTTCGCTTGACGAAGAAATCGACTACGCGTATACGGACGGCGGCAAAATCGATGCGATTACGTTTATCGACGGGACGGGCGCGGTACAAAAACGCAGTTACTTCCGCTACGGCAGCGACGGCGTGCTCAACGAAATCACGACGAGCGATGCGGATAACAAAACGATTGCACGAGAAATCTACAAATACGATACCGCCGGCAATATCGCGCGGATTTCATCGTACGCGGTCGCAAAAAAATTCGGTACAACGGTTACCGAACTCGTCGGCATGTCGGAATTGACGTACGAGTATTAGGAGACTCGATGAGTTTTTACATCGGTGTCGACTGCGGTACGCAGGGTACAAAGGTAATCATTTACGATGCGGAAAAGAAACGGATCGTCGCCGTCGGCAACAGCGGTCATAAACTGATTTCGGACAACAGCGGACTTCGCGAACAGGATCCCCGGTGGTGGATCGATGCGTTGGACGCTGCGCTACGACAGGCGCTCGCTTCGTTTTCCGGAGACAGGCATGCAATCGCGGCGATCGGCGTTTCGGGGCAGCAGCACGGGCTTGTCGTTTTGGACAAAGATAAAAACGTTCTGTATAATGCGAAGCTGTGGAACGACACGGAAACGGCTGCCGACAACGATGACCTCGTCGAAAAAGCGGGCGGCACGGACGGCGTCATACAAAAAATCGGTACGGCGATTCCGGTCGGTTATACGGCGTCGAAGCTGGTGTGGCTTAAACGCTGCAAGCCCGATATCTTTTCAAAAATCGCATACGTCATAAATCCGAAAGACTATATCAATTATTACCTTACGGGCGTTATTTGTACGGACATCGGCAGCGCTTCCGGCCTCGGTTATTTCGATGTGCTGCATAAAGACTGGAATCGCGAAATGATCGATGCGATCGATTCTTCCGGTGTACTGTTATCGGCGCTCCCGCCTATCGTTTCTGACGATAAGGCTGTCGGAAGCCTCCTTTCCGATATCGCGGAAAAATACGGACTTTCGGCAGCGTGCAAAGTTGCCGTCGGAAGCGGCGATAATATGACGGCCGCCGTCGGCACGGGGATCGTCAAAAACGGTGTCGGTACGATCAATCTCGGAACGTCCGGCGTGCTGAGCGTATACACGGATGCGGTACCGTCACGCTATCCGTCGATCATTCAAATTCAAAATCTGATTTCGAATTCTTGGATCCCGACCGTGTGCACGATGAACGCGACATCGACGACGACGGCGATTCAAAATCTCTTTGCCCTCGACTTAAAAACCTTTGATGCAAAACTCGCTGCGTCGCAACCCGGCGCAGACGGGATAATAATGCTTCCGTTTTTTAACGGGGAACGCATGCCGCCGCTGCCGCACGCGAAAGGCTCGATCACGGGACTGACGATCGCAAATATCACGCAGGAAAATATCATACGCGCGGCTGCCGAATCGGTCGCATTCGGTTTGCGCTGGGGATACGATTTGTTAAAGGAAAAAGGAATACGATTGTATCAAATGGCTGTCGTCGGCGGCGGAAGCAACAGCGAGCCGTGGAGGCAGATCATCGCCGATGTTTTTCAAGTGGAACTCGTTTCGCCGGAAAATAAAGAAGCCGGTTCTTTGGGCGCCGTCATACTTGCGATGAGCGCGTGCGGCGAAGGCGATATACAATCGCTGTGTGAAGCGCACGTTTCTTTTTCCGATAAAAAAATCATTCCGAAAAAAGAAAACGCCGCGCGATACGAAGACGTTTACAATGCCTATCTTGCCGAGCTGAAGGCACACTACACGATATAATAAACCCGAGTTTCAACTACAGCGATGTATGGAGGTATGCAATGGAACTCATGCTCGACACGGCAAACATCGACGAAATTACGGAAGGGATCGGTTGGCTGCCGGTTTCGGGCATCACAACGAATCCGACGATCCTAAAACGCGAACGACCTGCGGATTTTTTTGCACATTTGAAAAAAATCAAAAGCGTATGCAAAAACATCTGTCCGCTGCATGTGCAGGTTTCCAGCGGTCGCTGCGACGAAATGCTCGACGACGCCGAAAGGATTATCCGCGAACTCGGTAGCGACACTTTCATTAAAATACCGGTTACGCAGGACGGACTCGCTGCGATAAAAGCGCTTTCGGCAACGGGACGGCACGTCACCGCGACGGCTGTGTATTCGACGGTGCAGGGCGCACTTGCAATGATGAGCGGCGCAAACTATATCGCGGTATACTACAACCGAATGATGAACATAGGCAGCGATCCCGATCGCGTCATCCGCGAACTTTCCGGTTTGACCGCGTCTTCGAACGGCGATTGTAAAATTCTCGGAGCAAGCTTTAAAAATACGGGACAGCTTGTCGCCGCGTTCGTAAACGGAGCTGAAAGCTGTACGGCAAGCTACGATATTTTAAAAGCAGGTGCGAACTTCGCTTCCGTCCGCGATGCCGTGGATGCGTTCAACGGGGATTGGAAATCCATGTACGGCGGCACGACGATCGCAAAATTATAAATTCGATTGAATAGTACAAAATCATTCTATGACAAATTTCTCTCTGTGTTGCTCGATTTTTGACTTTTTGTAAATCGCGATCCGGGTCTATATAGCGTACCGGGTTGTTTGCCCCGTAGGCATATAAATTGCAATATGGTTGCCGAACCTGCTTGTGTCGAGATGCCCCTATATAACAATCGCGATTTATAGTAAGCACTTTTATTTTGCCGGTTCCTCTGCTTGAATGACTATTCCGTTAGCGAAAAAATCTTTACTGCTGATTATCTGCGGTATATCCGAATATTTTATTGCATAAACAATATTTTTACCTTCAATATCGTCTGAGTGTATTACAAATTTATCAGTATCATTTTCATATTTCATCGCATAAGTATTGAAATCATTATCCCGAATGCTAATGGAACATATTTGCTCATTATTCGAAAGTATATTGTAATGATGATTTTTTATATCGGAAAAAGATAAGCCGCAAAGTTTGTTCCTATCATTATTAAAGATAAGAAAATTATCTTTTTCATTTTTTATCTCCCGTTTTAAATCGGCATACCCAAGAGTTCCGCTCCCGCTTGTAAAAATATTTACCGATCCCTAAAGAAGTAATTTGTACTCAATAATACTACAATTTCCGGAATAAATATAAATAAAAACATAAACGAAATTAAAGCATTGGCTTTATCTGGAAAATTTTTTATCAACCTATTCAATACATCCCTTAGAAAAGGAAACTTATAAAATAGAAAAATAAAAAGTATAGGATAAACCACAATTATCAAATTTCTTATAAATATTGCTTTTTTCATTGATCGTTTATCTCCGCTAGCACAGTAGGATACACTTTGTTCACCTACACTTATACTTGTATCTTTTCGGTGTTTTAAATCGAATAATTATTTATCCTATAGCGCTTTATTAAAACAAATATAAATAGATTCCTCTTCTGTTATTTTATCATATACAAATAATTTATTATTTATAATTCTGATAATAAAATAATTATTTTCGATATTACCGTCTTTATTTACCTCGTAAAAATACTCCCCTTCCACTCCAAGTAAGCTGCTATCAAATATATATTCCTCACTTCCGTCTAAATACGTTACACGCCACATAGTGTTGATTACAATAAATTTAAAACCGGAAAGAAATATAAATTCCTTATTTATTTCTATATTTGATTTAGTGTGTTCTAATTCGGTAAACGGATTTTCTTTAATCCAATAAGTTAAATCTAATGAATTTATATCATCAATTTTAATATCATTGACTTGGTATTTCTCAATAGGAAAAAACGAAAGACTTTGTATATTATCTGAGAACATTGGACAGAAAAATAATAATACGAAAAATAAAAAAATATTTCTTTTTATCATAATCCGTTTTCCTCCAAAATGTTATTTATGAAAATACATTTCGTTTACGGATACTTTATTATATCCGTATTCAATTTAAGCGAAGGTGCGTCAGTTGCGGTTTTGTTTTGTGAGACCGCATCAATTTTCCTGCAGCTCATGAAAAATATTGAGCTTATTGAAAGACACGATAAAAATATTTTTCGTAAAATTATAGAATCAATCATTTTCATTCTTTCTATCAGAATTTCTACCATAATTAAAGGTAGTCTTTGAATCAATAAAAAATATAGCATTTTTTGCCGTTATTTAAAACTCCTATAGTCGAATATCCAAGATGGAAATATCTTGCAGAAACTTCTTTCAAATCGTCTTATTATAATGTACCGATGTCGAGTTGTAAAATGTTTTTTGTGATTGTTACGGCGGTTATGATGTAATCCTAAAAAAAAGAAAGAATTTTTCGTTAGAACCGTATTATATTTATCGAAATCATTATAACATCATATCTTGTAGTAAACATTTTTCATCTCTATTTTTCTTTTGCTCAATAATCTACGGCTGTCCCGGAGAATACATATCATACAGATGTGAGATACCTGTACATTTGCTATATTTTACTCAAATAGAATTTTGTATTTTATTCCTTTGAACATATTCATCACCTTTTTTTTCATAAATTATAATAACAGCTTTCATTTTTTTATACCTTAAACCGAAAACGGACGCAGTACCCTTTTCATCAACGTCAATGAAAATCAATGATTTTCATAACGCCATTTAGCCTCATACGAGTTATAATAAAATTCAGAGAATACATCATATCTAAAAACGCATTATATTTTCCGGCATATAGTATTTTTTCATATTTTCCTCGTCTCACAAACTTTACTTTGGTTCGGTTGTTGTACACATACCGTTTCCTTCCTGTTATTATATCCGACCTTGTTTTACTGTCAACAAATTTTTCCCTTGAGTTAAATCGTGCTTTAAGCCCTATGATAAACTCGTATACTTTCTTTAAGAACGAAAAATCGTCCTCCGTCCTCTCGCTTTTCGCCTGCCTCGCACCATCCGCCGTCCTCTCGCGTCTCCTGCCCCATACCATCGGCTGTTCCTACATCCTCGTCCGCTCCGTTGTTGCTTTCCGCACGATACGCTATACTTGCGCTATGACGCATACAGACCGATCTTCGCGCGTTCCGTTTTTTGCGGCGCTCTGTCTTTTTCTTTCCGCAGTCGAATACGCGATCCCGAAACCGCTGCCGTTTATGCGGCTCGGACTGGCAAACCTTCCGATCCTCATTTCGCTCGCGATGATGTCCAAACGCGACGTCGCCTTTCTCATCGTGCTCAAAGTGCTCGGTCAGGCGCTCATCTCCGGCACGCTTTTTTCATACGTGTTCGTGTTTTCCGCAGCGGGTTCGTTCGCTTCCGGCTTTGCGATGCTCCTGCTCTACGCGCTCTTTCACAAAACGAAGCTCATGTCGAACATCGGCTTGAGTCTGGCAGGTGCGCTTGCGAACAATGCGGCACAGGTCGCCGTTGCCCGCATAATGATTTTCGGCACCCAAACGCGCTACATCGCCCCGCTTCTTTTTGTCACCGGACTCGTGACCGGACTCGTGCTCGGCGTTTTTGTCAATATTTTTTGCGCGAAGTCGTCGTGGTACAAGCGGCTGCTTTCCGAACAGCTTGATTCGAATACGGCAGGGGGGGAAGTCTCCCCCTCGCTCCAAAGTCCTCGCGCCGAAAGCGCTCCGGTCTTTTCCGCTGCCCCCTCTTCCGGCAGCCCGCTCGATGCCGACGCAAAAACTTCGCGCGTTCAGTTTATCGCCGCAATGATTTTGTTCCCGATCTTTTTACTGCACGGGCTGGTCGTTCCGAAAAGCGTATCCGGTATCGCGCGCGTGTGCATCGTGTGGATTTTCGCCGGAGCCTTTTTCACAATGGCCGCAATAAAAAAACGCGGCCGCATCAAAGTGCTGCCGTCAATTTTTATGACTATCGGCATTACGTTTTTTGCGCTCCTTGCGCCCTCGGGCAGAGTGCTCCTTTCGCTCGGTAAATTCCACATCACGCTCGACTCGCTCCTCGTCGGTCTGCATAAAAGCGGCATCCTCTCCGGCATGGTATTCCTTTCGCAATTTGCCATATCGCCGCACTTGCATTTGCCGGGCAAAGCGGGCGTATTTCTCGGACAGATGTTTACGACTTTCGACGCGCTTACGGCAAAGCGACTGCATTTTTCGCGCGGCCGCGTCATCGCCGCGCTCGACTCGCGCCTCAACGAATTATGGGAAGAGTGAGCGCTCAAGCATACCGATATACTGAAAAACAATAGACGCATCGACAGAGCCGCTTCGACGGATCGCAGAGCGAAGGGCGGCGAAGGAGTTTTCGATTATGGAATTGCAGTTTTTTATCGCGATCACGGGATTGCTTTTGCTTGCCGTCATTTTATTGATCGTGCTTATCATTAAAACCGGCGGAACCGATTCACGGACGATTATCAATCGGCTTGAAAATTACGAAAAAAATCTAAAAGACGAATTCGATCGGAGCAGAAAAGAAAATTCCGAAAGCGACAGAGAATCGCGAAAAGAAAACACCGAAACGCTCGTAAAATTCCAAGAATCGATAAACGGAAAACTTGATACGCTGACAAAAAACACGCACGAATCCCTGACTAATAATTTAACAAAATTTATGGCGCTCCTTTCTCAAAAGTTCGACAGCCTGTCGAGTGCGACGCAGGCAAACCTTTTTAAACAGCAGGAAACCATACAGGCCGGCCTTAAAAATATGCAGGACAACAACGAAAAAAAACTCGAACAGATGCGCATGACGGTAGACGAAAAACTGCAATCGACGCTTGAAAAGCGATTGTCGAGTTCGTTCGAAATCGTGAGCAAGCAGCTCGAAGCCGTGCAAAAAGGACTCGGCGAAATGCAAAATCTTGCAAGCGATGTCGGCGGGCTCAAACGCGCATTGACAAATGTAAAGTCCGCCGGAGGTATGGGCGAAGTGCAGCTCGAAGCCATCCTCAGCGATTTTTTGTCGGCCGAGCAATACGAAAAAAACGCACATCCGAATCCGTCCAATCCGAAAAAGGTCGTCGAGTTTGCCGTAAAGATTCCGTCGAAAAGCACGGAACGCGATTATATCTATCTGCCGCTCGATTCGAAATATCCCGTTGCGATTTGGGACAAGCTGACACTGGCGTATGAAAAAGCGGATAAGGTCGAAATCGAATCGCAAAAAAAAGCGCTTGTTTCCGAGATACGGAGCATGGCAAAAGATATTAAAGAAAAATATATCGAAGTTCCGTATACGACCGATTTCGGCATACTGTTCGTTCCGTACGAAAGTTTGTATGCGGAGCTGAACCGCATTCCGGGTTTTGTGCAGCAGCTGCAAAACGATTTTAAAGTTACGGTATCGGGACCGACGACGCTGACGGCGCTTTTGAACAGTTTGCAGATGGGTTTCCGCACGCTCGCGATCCAAAAAGAGACGAGCAAAGTGTGGGAATTGCTCGGTGCGGTAAAAACGGAATTCGGAAAATTCGGCACGGTTTTGGCAAAGACAAAAGAAAAGCTGCAGTCGGCAACGAATGAAATCGAAAAAGCGGAAACGCGCAGCCGCGCCATCGAAAGAAAATTGACGCGGGTCGAATCTCTTCCCCAATCGGATGGCGAAAAAATACTCATCGATACGGCTTTCGACGCGGAATGATTTTTCATATTGTCAAGCGGCTGCGTCCTTTTTTCGCCGTACGATTGTCGTGCGCAAAAGAGACGCGGCAAACGCGCCGGTACAGTCGGCAATCCAATCGTATACGGAAGCGTCACGGCCGGGAACGAATATTTGATGGATTTCATCGCTTGCCCCGTAACAGGCGGCGGCGATGCACACGATCAAAACGCATACGGCAAGCTTTGACTTCCACATATCTCTGCCGAGCCAATACGAAAAAGCGAACGCAAAGCACCCGAACGCGAGCGCATGCAAAACTTTATCCATGCCTGGAAACAATGCCGAATCGGGCAGCGGCAGTTTTGAGCGCGATGAAAGCATAAAAATAGCAAGTGCGACGACAATCGACATACAGCGCATACAATAAACGAAGCGTTTTTCGCTTGGCATTAGAGAACCTCCGTCGTACAACGGTTACAATAACCGCTGCGTTGTACGCGACAGTATAACGGAGGAAAGAGAATGATTACAATATGCCGTCTGAAGTTTAATAAAAGAGGCCGCTTTGCATATACTGCAAAACAGCCCTTGAGATGTTACATACATCGCTTGACGTAAATCGAACTTTGTTATACTAAAAAGCTGGGCGTACGGAGGTTCGCATGCGAAGAAAAGACAGAGAAGTGACCGATAGCCGGCAAATCGAAAGCATCATCGAAAAAGCGAAGGTCGTGCATGTCGGCATGATCGACGACGGCGTGCCCTACGTCGTACCGATGCAGTACGGTTATGTTTTTACCGACGGAGTGCTGATGCTCTATCTGCACAGCGCACAAGAGGGGCGCAAAATCGATTGTATTAAAAAAAATCCGAACGTTTTTATCGAACTCGAAACGGACATCGCTCTGATTTCCGGCGGAGACATTCCGTGCAAATACAGTTCCGCGTATGCGAGTGTTATGGGCGACGGTACGGCCGAAATCGTCGAAGATCCGAAGGAAAAAGTGTTCGGTTTGGAGTTGATTATGAAAACGCAAACCGGCAAAGCTTTTACCGTATCGGAGCGGATGGCGGCGGCGGTGAGCGTCATAAAGATTTCCGTTCCGCACGTGACGGCAAAGAGCCGGCCGAGCGAAGCGCCGAAAGACGTACGGCAGGAAACCGGTGCGATAAAAAGCGGCGATGCGAAAGCCCTCGTGTCCGGAAGCGGGGAAATCGAACGGGCTGCATCTGAAATCGAAAAGCCGGAAACGGAACGGCAAAACGACAAAAAGCCCGATCCGAAGCAAACGACGTATCTATTGGTTTTCAATCAAAACGGAAATGAAACGCCGTTCGCCCTGTTTGAAAACATCGACGAAGCGAAAAAGAGTCTTCGATCCGTTCCCGGTTATGCGATGACCGAAGAACGGGACGGCGATTTTTGCGACGTGCGCGAAACGCTGCGCCCCGAACTGCTTCCCGATTATACGGAAATCGAATACAACGGCAAGTGCATACCGCTCAGCCGTTTTATGTTTCCGGATACGGAAGATGTGGAAATCCTTTGGCGGGAAATTCCGAATATGGAAAAAGCAAATCGGGGACTTGCTGCCGGATATACGCGTGTGGACGCATACGTCATCGACAATGCGGAAGTGAAAGCGTATATCGAAAAGCGGGAGCGCGCATACGAACGCGCAAAAATTTTACTTGAACGGCAAGGCTGCGAAGTTGACAGGTCGTTTTTCGGTTCCGAAGACGGAGAGGCGATCGTGTATAAAAAAAAGGGAGAAAGCGATTGGCATTTTTTAATGCACATGGATCCCTCTTTCGTCGACGGCGCTCCCGACGATGAAAAGGATTTCGAACGCTGGCTGGAAGAAGATATGCAATAAACGGTACGGGATCGAAAGGTGCACGCGCTTGTATATCGTTTTTGAAATATCGGCACAACACTGTTGACGATTGCCGTTTTTTTTATTATTTTTAAATGAAGTTAGCGTAGTGCAATTTTTTGAAATTGCATAAAACTCAGACGCTTTCTAATACGAGGTTTATATGACAAAAGAATTGGAATCAAAATTAAATCTGTATCTTGCAAATCAGATGATTGATTATGTCAAAAAACATAATCTTCATTGGAACTTAAAGGGTACTCAGTTTTTTACCCTTCATGCAAAACTCGAAGAATTGTACGACGAAGCGAACGACATCCTCGATGAAGTTGCCGAACGCATTCTCGCACTCGGCGGCAATCCCGTTTCAAATATGAAAGAAGCGCTTGCAATGGCGACGATCAAAGAATTGGGCGACGGTCCGAAATCCGCCGACGAGACGATCCGCGCCCTCGTTTCCGACACCGACTATTGGATCAAAGATTCGAAAGAAATCGTCGAACTTGCGGAAAAAGAAGGCGACGGTGTGACGGCCGACATATTCAACGGTTTTACAAAAGGATATCAAAAATTGGCGTGGATGCTGAAAGCTTATAACAGCTGACAGCTTTCTCCGCTCCTATGCTGACAGTCATAAAAAAACGCGGCGTTTTGCTTTACCGAAAGCGATGCCGCGTTTTTTATTCGTACGGAGGATTTAATATCCCGTCGCTTTGCGTCGAAGTATGTCGATTCGTTCGCGCAAGATAACGTTATTTTTTGAAATTATCCAACGCGCCGAACATACCGGTGAGCGATGCGCTTTCGATTTCGTGTCCGGAGATCGCATCTTTGAGCGCTTTGACGTCGCTGCCCGGGCGAAGATCGATCGTCGCGTCAAGCGCATACAGGTAAAAGATATAACGATGCGTACCGAACGGCGGCTGCGGCCCGTTGTAGCCGCTCGTACCCCAGCTCGTCTTTCCTTCTACGGCGCCGCGAGGAACAGCTCCTTCCCCGATCTCCGTCGTCTCGGGCGGAATATTCCACAGCGTCCAATGATAAAATCCTCCCGCACACGGTGCATCGGGATCGTGCATGATAAGGGCAAGGCTTTTTGCTCCGTTCGGTACCCCTTTGATTTTCAGCGGCGGAATGCGGTTCGCACCCATTTTTGCAAATTCTTTCGGCAGTTTTTCGCCGTCGGCAAATGCCGTGCTTGTCAGTTTCATAATGAGATGCCTCCCGCTTCTCATTGTATCGCAAGAGCGCGGAAAGTCAACACGCGTACTGTGCTGCATTGCCGGATCGCATAAAGGACGCTGCCGAAAACGTACATGAAAATGCGCACGCTTGTATAAGGCGCCGATACGCGGTATCTTTTATACAACGGGTCGATGTATGTGCGTCGCATTCAGAGGTACGATATGAATAAAATAAAAATCATCACCGCTTTGGTTTTCGTTTTCGCGGCGGTCGGCGTACAAGCCAAGCCGAAAGAACGGAAATCGCTCGTCGTCTATTTTTCCCGCGCCGATGAAAATTCCAAAGTCGGTTATATCACCGAAGGCAATACCGCAATCGTCGCAAAGCTCATTGCGGAAAAGATGCACGCCGACATATTCGAGATCGTGCCGGAAAAACCGTACCCCGCCGATTACGAAAGCTGTGTTGCGTATGTGAAAGAAGAGCAGCGGAATAAAGCGCGTCCCGCATATACGGGCGATGTCGATATCGCGCCTTACGATACGATCTTTATCGGCTATCCGATTTGGTGGGGCGACTTGCCGCCGGTCGTGTATACGTTTATCGAAAAGCACGATATGGACGGCAAGACGATCATTCCGTTTTGCACGCACGAGGGGAGCGGTATGTCGGGAACCGCCCGCGTATTCCGCCGTATGTTCAAGCATGCGACGGTAAACACCGGCATTTCGGTGCTCGGCCATATCGCGCAAAACGACAGACATAAGGCGGATATCGCGGTGACGACGCAGCTCAAATTGATGCTGCGCTTTATTCAATAAATTGTTAATTTTTTATCTGCGGGGCGATTTAAAACCGGCAGCAGGCGCATCGCATTCCGTTAAGGTTTGTGCCGATACGGTACAGCAACTGACGAAACGATAACGGTACCTGTCGAACGGTATGCCGAATTCAAATTTGGAGGTATGATAAAAAGCGCCGTCTGAAATAGCGTCGTCGCTTTTTATTTCGAGTTTGCGCGGATGTTTGCGGAAGATATGTACGCATATCGTTTTTATGAATATCGAATGAATACGATACAGTAGATTTTCGCAAACTCGATTATTGAACGTGTGCGCTCGCGCGCACGGCTAAAAACTTTTCGGAAGTTGCAACTTCCTGCAAAGTTTTTATTGGAGGAAATATGAAAGTCTTATTCAATCCGTCGCTCATGTGTATGAATCTCATGGAATTGAAAGCGCAGCTTGAAATCATCAACGAAAAAGCTGATTTGGTTCATGTCGATATCATGGACGGACACTACGTAAAAAATATTACGCTCTCTCCCTTTTTCGTGGAATCGATCCGTGCAGCGTGCAAACTGCCGATCGACTGTCATCTCATGGTAACGAACCCCGAAGACTTCGTCGCCGCTCTTGCAAAAGCCGGAGCCGACTACATCGTGCCGCATGCGGAAACGATTAACGCTCAGGCGTTTCGAATCCTCGACATGATTCATTCGCATAAGTGCAAGGCGGGTGTTGCGATCAATCCCGCGACTCCCGTTTCCGTGCTGCTGCCCTACATTCACCGGCTCGATAAAATCACGGTGATGAGCGTCGATCCGGGATTTGCCGGACAGCCGTTTATTCCCGAAGTGCTTCCCAAAATAACGGAACTTAAAAATTTAAAAGCCGAAAAAGGATATTCGTATCTCATAGAAGTGGACGGTTCGTGCAATGCAAAAACTTTTAAACGGCTGTACGACGCGGGTGCGGAAGTGTACATCGTCGGCTCATCGGGGCTTTTCAACAACGATCCCGATTTGGCAAAAGCGTGGGATATCATGACGGATGCTTTTTATAAAGAGACGGGGTGCAAAGCGTAAATGGATACGGTCATCGGCATCGATATAGGCGGAACGAATTTACGGATCGGGTACGTCGATGAAGCGGGAACGATTTTCGGATTCGAAAAAAAATTCATCGGTGCGGTCGTAAAAGAAGATATCGTTTCCGATTTGGAACAAAAAATCGCCGCATATATACGGCAGCACGATTTGCAAAAAAGCTGCCGCGCCGTCGCGATCGGCGTACCGTCTTCGGTCAGCAAAAACAAAAGCTTTATCTATTCGACGCCGAATTTACCGGGCTTAAACAATATCGATTTGGGCGGGATTCTGCACGAGCGTTTACGGCTTCCCGTGTTTATCGACAGGGACGTAAATTACCTCTTGAACAACGACATCCGGGAATACAAGCTCGATGAAGCAAAAGAAAAAAATATTATCGGTATCTATGTCGGAACCGGCATCGGAAACGCGCTGTATATCAACGGCGGATTTTACACGGGGAAAAACGGCGTCGCGGGAGAATTGGGACATATTCCGATGCTCGGATCGCAGGCCGTTTGCGGCTGTGGAAATATCGGCTGTTCGGAAACGGTCGCGTCGGGACGATACCTTGAAAAAATGTGCAAAGAGAATTTTTCCGAAATCGATATAAAAGAAATTTTTGTTAAGAAGTGCGATCACCCTCTCGTGCAGGATTTTCTAAAAACACTTGCGTATGTCATCGCAACGGAAATCAATATCATCGATCCCGATTACGTGATCCTTTCGGGCGGTGTGCTTGCGATGCGGGGGTTTCCGACGGAAACGCTCATGACCTTTATGCGCCGGCACATACGCGCCCCGTATCCGCATGACAATATCGAATTTATTTACCCTGAGCATACGCAGGAAAGCGGCGTAAGAGGAGGCGCGCTGCTTGCGTTTGAAAAAATTGCGGAAAGAAAATTATAATCGCATCGATGGCTGACGTAAAAATCGTTCCTGAAGTAAAAAAACTTTTGTGCGAACTCGCGGACACATACGAAACCCGTGATTTTTCATCCGGCGATCCGAGCCTCATATTGCGGCGGTATCGTTCCGCGCGCGATACGGAAGTCGCCGCATTCATCACGGCGATGCTGTCGTTCGGAAAGCGCGAACAGTTTCTGCAAAAAGTGCAGACGATTTTCGCTTCGGCGGGAAAGCATCCCGCATCGTGGATACAAAGCGGGGTGTGGCAAAACGATTTTCCGCGCGGCAGTCGGAAATTTTATAGATTCTTTTCATACGATGATATGTGCGATCTCTTTGCCGCGCTGCAAAACATATTGGCGGAGCACGCGTCGTTCGGCGTTTACGTAAAAAAAGCATACAAAGCGGAATGTGCGGTATGGCGGGAAGTATACCGGTCGGAAGCTGTACCTGACGTGATCGCGGGCACAAAAGATATCGATCGCACAGAAAGCAAGCGTACCGTATTCGCTGTAGGCGGCATAAAAAGTGCAAATTGCACGGAAAGCGAACATAACGTATCCGCTGCCGGTATAAAACTTGCCTCTTGTAAACTTAACAAAAAAAGCGAAAGCGGTAAGCCGAGCGTTACCGGCATAAAAGCCGCAAATCGTAAAACCCGTCAAACCGAGTCCTTTGACGCGTCTTCCGCGATTTTGCACGTTATCGCGAGCGCGTTTCCGCAGTGCCGTGTCGTTCCGCAAAACGCGGGTTCGGCGAATAAGCGCATGAATATGTTTTTGCGCTGGATGGTGCGTACCGGCTCTCCCGTCGATATCGGTCTGTGGACGTGGTTTTCTCCTGCGGACTTAGTTATGCCGCTCGACACACACGTCCTCAAGCAAGCGAAAAAGCTCCGTCTCATATCCGAGCGAAGTGCGGGAACGGAAAAGACGGCGCGCGAACTGACCCGCGCGCTCAAGCAGATTTGGCCGGACGATCCGTGCCGCGGCGATTTTGCGCTGTTCGGACTCGGTGTTTTACCGGAATACGCGAGCACTACATTTTCCGAATAAGCGTCATTGCCTTTTTTATAAATTTCAATCGTGTTTCAAGTATGCCGGATATATCTTTGAACAATCACAGCAACCGCGCATCGTTCATGTTGCGAAGCGAGGCGGTCGGTTTTTATCTTCGGGATGCACGTTTATCGGGGAGCGATTTGCATTGAGGTGATTTCGTCTTTTTATGGTCTGAAAACGGAATATTCTTTTAACCCGACCAAAATAACATTATTCCCGTCAATCTTAAAAAACATTTCAATTTGTTCATACTCATTGAATAGATATTCAACCAAAACATTTGCATCTGTATATTCTTTTTCAAATTCTTCCGTTGTCGTTTCAACAAAGTCGTTTATCGTAGGTTGTATTGAGTCTATAACATTTGCGTGTGTTATTAAATCCGATTTCATAAAATCGAACGCCCTTTTTACATCTTCGGTTTCCGCCAGCAAGTTCTGATATGAAAAATTCGTATTTTCCATATAATCACCGATTTTTAAATTTACAGCGGATTTTTTATTTGCATATTTCGAATACGCTTTTACATCTCCGGTCGCAAGGGCTTTCAATATTTCATACGGAACGGTTTCGAGCTTTTCGGTAAGTTTTGAAACATCCCGTCTGTATTTAAAAACAGCGTCGTTATAATTTTTTATAAATTGCTTTAAAAATCGTTTATAGCAATCGGGGCCGGTAATTTTATAATACGGATTATTATTAATATATAAATATTCGCCGTCAATTTTCCAAGTCTGCGAGTAATAACGATTTTTCATCAAAAACACAGTCTTATCCGGAGATATCGATTCCAATTCAAATTCTTCCGCTTCTCCGTCTCCGCCGTGAATCCACGTTCCGTTTTCATATGAAACGGAATGACAACCCAAACCGAAACCGTAATCTTTTCCCCATGGAGTATCTATTTCTTTCGGTTCGGAAATTGTTTTATGCGGACTGCCTACAAAATAAAGCCCTGCTAATTTTTCCCATGCGGCGGCATCCGATTCATTTTTAAATTGAATCTTTTCAATCTTAAAATCTCGGTTGCTCGAATCGATATAATCAAACCTGCCGACATAATCGGACAAATAACCGCCGAAGCACCAACCTTTTGTCCCTTTTTTTATAACGTCTCCCGACTTTGATTTTCCGTTTAAAACTTCTATCTTCACCCAATTACTGCGAATTGAATCGATTATTTCTTCTTTTCCCAATTCCAGTATTTTTACTTTAGAGCCGACCCTCATAACGGCGACAACGGAACTTGCCGTTGATTCCTCCGAACGCAATCTAAGATTTTCTTTTACATACATTTCTTTATTTATTTGCATATTTGTTTCTGCAAATATAAATAGAGCGATAAAAAAGAATCCGGTGCTACAAAATATTTTTTTCATTTTTTCCTCCGGGAATCATATTGTCGGTGTGTGAGTATAGCAAATTTTCAGTCGCACGACATCGTCTTTGAACAATCACAGCAACCGCGCATCGTTCATGTTGCGAAGCGAAGCAGCAGGGTTTTATCTTCGAGCCGTGCGTTTATCGGGGGGCGATTTGCATTGCGGCAATTTCGTCTTTTAACGACTTCTCTACGAAGCTGTTAAGCGACATATCAAGCTTTTTTGCGGCGACGGCAACTTGACTGTGAAATAACGGCGTGAGGCGGACATTGAACTTACCGGAATAGGGTTTTTCGGGTTCGATACCGTCTTCTTTGCACCATTCAAGATAATCATCGACCGAAGCACGGAACTCTTTTTCGATCTCGTCCACTGTAGTACCTTGAAATGTAATAATCGTGCGGGTATTGATTACTTCTCCGGAAAAAATGTGTGCACTATCATCATATTCGACGGTACCTATAAAGCCTTTATAATTCATCATATTTTACTCCCGCATTATTTAAAAATTTCCGCATCGATTTTATGGCACCTTTGTCCGTAATTTTTTGCGGGTGCGGACGATGAAAAACAGCCCGTTCGCCGTTCAGCTCGATACGCACTCGTGAACCGTGTCCTTCCGATATTTTGGCTCCCAAAGCACGCAAAAGATTTTCTATTTCCCGCCATGCAATATCCGCCTGTACGGGATCCTTAAATATCGCGTCGTACAATTTTTTTTGCTTCGCGTTCACAGATAAACAGTACTATAAATCGGTACCATTGTAAATATGTGCGTTGTCCGTCCGCCGAATTTTAAATCCTGCCGAATATCGGGATGCGGCGACACGAATAAAAAAAACGGAAAAGCGAAAGCCTTTCCGTTTTCAATCACAGTTTCAGTCGATACTCTGTATGTATTTTAAGATAAGATCGACAGCACCTTCCAGGTCGTCGATATGCACCGTGCCGACGGCCGTATGCATATAGCGCTGCGGAACGGATATGATGCCGGTGAGCACGCCGCTTCCGCTCGTTGCGAGCGTCCATCCGTCGGTACCGCCGTTGATCAAAACTTCGCGCTGGAATTCGATGTTGTTTTTTTCGGCGACCGCTTCGAAAGCGCGCGTCATCTTTTTGGAAACGTTGTTTCCCATCGTGGAACCCATATCCCAATCGTAATATTTAATGGCAGGGCCTTTTCCGAGTTCGATGCAGCATTCGCTCAGTTCAAGTCCGGACGCTCCGCCTGCAATCGTTACGTCTACGACGATCGCGACATCGGGCTTGACCGAAAAACCCGCAACTCCCGCTCCGCGCGCGCCGACTTCTTCCTGCACCGTTCCGATGAGGGTCAATTCGTTTTTTATGCCGGCTTCTTTCGCGCGCCGCATCACTTCGCAGATGACCGTACAGCCTACACGGTTATCGACGGATTTGCCTGTATAGATTTTACCGCCGTTAATAAATTTTCCCGTTCTCTGATAGTGACCGTAATCGCCGATACGCACACCGAGCTTTTCGGTTTCCGCTCTCGTAAGCGTGCCGACATCGACATAGATACTGTCGAACGGGATCACTTTTTCTCCTTCATCGCCTTTGAGCATGTGCGCGGGTTTATAACCGGTGACGCCTTCGATCATGCCGTCTTTGGTTTTGATTTCGACGTCCTGATTTATGAGCATGCGGTCGTCGTGATATCCCACAGGCGCGATCAAAAGCTGACCGTTGTCGTCGATATAGCGTACGATAAAACCGATTTCATCCATGTGCGCGGCCAACGCAATTTTTTTATTGCCGCCCCGCGCGTTTTGCGTAAGGATAATATTGCCGAGCGCATCTTCTCTGCAGCTGTCGTAAAAACCTTCGAGTTCTTTTTTTATCTGCGCAGCAACCGCTTCTTCTTCACCCGAAACGCCGAACGTGTTGTCGAGCGCGCTCAATGTTTTTGCCAATCGTTCCATATATCATACTTCCTCAAACTGAATAAAATTATGATACCGCTAAAATTCCAATCGGATTTTTAGCGGTATCCCGTTATGCTATAAATCCGAATACCGTATATAAAATCGCCGACACGATTACGCCGATGATGCCGTAGGGGAGCGATGAAAAACTCGTTTCCGCAGGCGATATTTCACATGCGCCCGAATTGACGATAACCGCATCGCCGTACATACAGATTTGGCTTCCCCATGCGGAAGCGGAAAAGATCGCAGCCGAAACCAGATACGGGTTGGCTCCGATCTGCGTCGCAAGCGGAACGGCGATGGGAAGCATAACCGCAGCCATATCCCAAAACATTCCCGTAAAATATGCAAACGCCGTCGCCGTCAAAAACACGACGAGAGGGAGCATCTTACCGGACATAAACGGGCGAACCAAATCGATGATGTATTCCGCCAAACCGAGTTTTGTATTCGCATCGACGAGGACGAAAGCGATTGCCAAAATACACGCGATCGGCAGCATATTTTTCATGCCTTCCAATGCGATATCCATAAAATCTTTTATGTTTAATTTTTTCGTAACGGAATACAAAACGATCGCCGCAATGAGCGCACCGACGATCCCCTTCAAAACATCTATGCCGGTAATGATCGTCACCGCAATCAAAACCGCTACCGGTATGATAAAAAACCACACCGGCGAAGATGCGCCTTTATCGTCAGCCTGCGGGATATCCGTATCCGAAAAAACACCTTTTTCCGCGTTCGCTTCGTGTTTTTTCATCGGGCCGATGTTGGGTATGACCTGCAGCGCGACGAGCAGCGAAATAGTGATTGCAATCATCGGATAGAATTGAAACGGGATCGTTTTTATGTAGCCCGCCATCGCGTTTCCGTCGACCGAAAGATTTTGACTCGCGATAAGGCCGGAATAAAACACCGCCCACGTCGAAATCGGAATAAGCGATGAAAAGGTTCCTGCCGTCGAATTCGTAAGATAGGCGATTTTCGCGCGCGATATCTTGTGTTCGTCTCCGACTTTTTTCATCGATGCGCCGATGACCAAATTGTGCAGATAGTCGTCGATGAATATGGCGAGCGACGAAACCCACAACAGCAGCATTGCGCTTCGTTTCGTTTTTGCGTATCTGCCGATGGTTTTGCTGAAACCGCTGAGCGCTCCCGACTGTTCGATCAGTTGAAGCAAAATTCCGAAAAAGAGCGTTACCAGGATGACCCACAAAACGCTGTCGGTTTTCAAAACTTCGATCAGCGAATCCAGCCATGCGCCGATAAAATTCTGCTTTGCCAAAATGATAAATCCGATCAACGAACCTATCAAAAGCGAATCCAGCGTCTTTTTTGTCGTAATTGCGATAACAAATACGAATACAACGGGGATGAGCGCGATGATACCGTACTCCATACCAAATCCTCCTTGCGTTTAAAGATAAAAATCTTTAGTTGTTTTTGATGATCACATATCATTGTGTAGTACAAGACAGTTTCACCGATTTTACTTTTTTAATTTTGTTATATTAACACGAGTATTTTTATCTGTCAAATTTTTAGTTTTTAGTTTTTATTGTGTTTTGTTAATTTACACCGCAAGATGTTTATACATTTTTTCCGTCCGCGTGTCGTTTTCCGAAAAGCCTGCCGCGGCGCTTACATTTGACTGCGGGTTTTTTTATTTGACAGCATGAGTCCGCAGATCGTAAGCATAACGCCCGCTATACCGGGTACGGTGATCCGCTCTCCGAGTGCAAAATACGCGAAAACAATCGTCACGACGGGTATCAAATAGATGCCGACGGTCGCACGGACGGCGCCGAGCTTATCACATGCGGTGTTCCACGCGGCAAAGCAGAGCGCGGATGCGGCGACGCCGAGAAAAAGCAGGTTTACCCAGTTGAGCGGTTTTGCAAATCGAACCATGTTGACGGCCGTATCGAAGCTTACAAAAAAATTATTGTTGTTTTTTGCAAGCGGAGAGAATACGCCGAAGAGTACGAGCGGTGCCATAAAGATAAGCGCATAAAAAAATATGCGCCGTACCGCCGCCAATTTGTTGAGACGCAGCGCGTTGATCTTTGTGACGAAAAGCGTATAAAATCCCCACGAAACGGCCGAACCGAGCGCGAGCAGATCGCCTTTCGGTTTTAAGTGAAATTCCGCCGCACCGTTAAAGCTTACGAGCGCGACACCTGAAATCGCGATGATAAAACCTGTAATAAAAAAAGGTGTAACGTGTTTTTCATGTAAAAAAATCTGCGCGGTGATTGCGGCGAAAATCGGACAGATGGAAACGATGACGCTTACGTTGGATGCCGACGAAAACATGATCGCGATGTTTTCGAGAAATTGATATACGGCGACGCCGCTTAAACCGGCTGCTGCGAAAAGATATTCGTCTTTTTTGCGTTCGAGTCTGAGTCGATGCGGGCACAAAATCCACAGCATAGCGTATGCGAATAAAAATCGGATAATGAGAATTTCGAGCGCGGAAAAATCTTTTAAAAGCGATTTCGTGCACACAAAGGTTATGCCCCACACGAAGATCGAAAAAGCGGCAAAGAAAAAACCGGCAAACGATTTTGATTTTTGCCGCTGCGAATTTTCAAGCATGGCAAAAGTATAACACATTCGCCCGCTTTTTTCACGCGTATGTTTCCGTGCGCAGCCCGTGACGTTTTTACGCATTCCGTTTACAATAGAAGTCGCACTTATACATAGGAGCAAATCATGAAAACCGAACGATCGCCGAAAGAAATTTCGGTCGATAAAAAAATCATATCCGCGCTTGAAAAGCTCATTGCGCTTACTCCGGAAAAAGACGGCCTGCCGCTCTTCGTTGCAAAAGCGCTTATGCGCGATCAGGAAATCGAAGCGGTGCAAAATTACGCCAACAGCGTTTCCATCGTGCGGCTCGGCTACAACGATCACGGGCCGGTACACATGCGCACGGTGACGCACAACGCGATCAAAATGACGGAGATATTGTACAAAGCGGGCGTACAGTTGAGTCTGCAAAAAGAAAAAGCGGGCACCTTTGCCGACAGTTTGACCGCCGTCATATTCGCGTCGTTTTTGCACGACTTCGGCATGTCGATCGGCCGTCAGGATCACGAATTGTACAGCGTTTTTCTCGCGCTCCCCGTCATCGAACGGCTGCTCAACAAATTTATTCCCGGAGGCGAAAACCTCGTACGGCGCGTGACGATCCGCTCTCTTGCGATGGAAGGCATCGTCGGCCACATGGGTACGCGCAAAATCCATGCGCTCGAAGCGGGCATCATCCTCATCGCCGACGGCTGCGATATGACAAAGGGCAGAGCGCGCATTCCGCTCGGACTCGACAACGCTCCGTCAATTGGCGACATCCATAAATATTCGGCGAACTCGATCGAACGCGTCGAAATCGGAGCAGGCAGCGAAAAACCCCTGCGCATTCAAATATACATGTCGGGGGAAGTCGGCTTTTTCCAAATCGAAGAAGTGCTGCTGCAAAAAATCAACGCAAGCCCCGCAAAACCCTACATCGAACTGCTCGCCGGAGTCGAAGGCGAACCGATGAAACAATATTTATAGCAGTAAGATGTAATTTTATTAATTATTAACTTTCGTGGAGAAGAATCCGGGACGAACCCCTTTTTGCCATCCGCCCTTCCGCCGCTTGCTTTCGCGCGGCGTCCTCGCTCCGCTCCGGTCGCTGCCTCCGGCACGGCTCCACGGCGGCGTAGGCGGTATCGCAGTGCGAACGATTTGTTTGCAGGCGATGATGCCGATTAAGGGTTGTGTTTTTTCGATAAAGAAAATTTAAATTAATAAAACGGCATTCGCATAGTAAAATGTGTTAAGCGCAAATAAAATAATAAGTTACTTCTAAAAACTGCAGTTTTTAGAGGTTCCCAATTATTTGGTCGAATTTCGAGTTTTGGAAAATTCGATATTGAACCTATTTATTTTTTCGAGCGGACGACGCGCATACCGATAAAATTATAGCGGGAAGCGGGGCTGCCGCAGTTTCTGAAATACGGCGAGCAGTCGGACGCTTCGGCATTCCATGCGCCGCCGCGCCCCATGCGGTCGGTGTTATCGATCGTGCGGTCGGCGCCGCGCGGGTTTACGAATTCGCCGGGCATATAGCAATCGTACCAGTCCCAGCACCATTCCCACACATTTCCGAAAAGATCGTAAAAGCCGAGCACGGATGGCGATTTTAAGCACACGGCATGGGTCATGCAGTCGCTGTTGTTTTTGTTCCACGAGCGGTTTTCTTCGGCGTCTTTGGCGGCTTTTTTTTGTCCGTCGTGAATGCCGCCCCGCGCCGCATATTCCCATTCGGATTCTGTCGGCAGCCGGTAGCCGTTCGCATCCCAGCGGCATTCGGCGTTGTCCCATGCGTTGTTTTGTTCGTCGGGAACGGTGCCCCATTTTTTCGGATCGGACTCGCCTTTGATGATGTAGCACGGAGTCAATTTTTCAGCGATACTGCGTTTGTTGCAGTAGACAAATGCGTCGTATTGGCTGATGTGTTCGACGGGGCGCTTTGTCTGCGATTCGCCTTTTTTCGGACTGCTTGAAAAATATGCGGGATTTACGCCCATAATTTTTTTCCATTCGGCTTGGGTAACCAAGTGTTCGTCCATATAAAAATCGTCGACGGTGACGGTGTGTATCGGCCGTTCGTCAGCCATGCCGGTCGGAGAACCCATTTGAAATGTGCCGCCCTTAACTAAAATCATCATGTTTTAATATTATACCACACCTTTTGAAATTTATCAAAAAAAAGTGAGTTTTCGAAAAATTTCGCCTATCAGCTTGGATTTCAAGTTTTCTAAAATTCGAAATCTTCCTTACCATTTCGTTTACGAGGTGAAGGGCGAGTCCGGAAAGCACATCAATAACCCCGACGCAGAACATCGGGTATAGTGTTCAACGTTTCGCACTGCATGTTCTCGTAAGGCGGTTGATATTTTCCGAACTCGACTTTCCGCCTTTTATATTGCAACCGTTATGCCGACAATATAATAAGGTGAAATTTTATCGGCTTGAGAATTTCGGAAAGAATAACGGTACTCGGCGGACGCATTGCGTTATATTCGGTTTCACTGTATCATAACAGTGGCAGTTGAGGGTGTTTTATGAAAATGATCGGAATCAAACTTGCAGACGGTTCGTTTTATCCGCTGCTCGAAGAAGGCGTACCTGCAAAAAAAACGCTCGACTTGACAACGGCGCGCGACAATCAAACTTCCATTATGGTTGATTTATACCGCTCGGAAACCGATTCAATGGAAGATGCGGAGTATGCGGCGACCTTACGGATCGACAATCTCGTCGCGCATCCGAACGGAGAACCGGACATATCGTTTACCGTCGCTCTCGACGAACAGAATAAACTTTTTGCGGAAATCAACGACGGCGAATCGGGCGGACACAATACGGTTACGGTATCGCTTGTCGAAGGTACCGCGCAGGAGCATCCGAACGGCGACGGGTACGGGCCTGCAATCACGGCAGGAGCCGCGCTTGCCGCCGGGGGATTGATGCGCGCTGCGGCGGCGCAGCAGGATGCATCGATCGAACCGCCCGATTTCAGCGATCTCGATCTGCCGGAAGAATTGGATTTAACAAAACCGGTTTCCGAATCCGCTTCGAACGCTTCCGATACGGCAAACGATGCCGCCGATACTCCGCCGACAGACGATATATTTGCGCCGCCGGACGTTTATTCGACGAAAGCGCTTGATGAAAAAAAATCCGACACGGAATTTTTTGATAATGGAACGGGTGATGCGGACTCGGCTGACGATGTTCACTTTGATGATATCGATCTTTCGACCTTCGACGCTGCGCCGCAAGACGAGCATACGCTTGACGATATGACCGCGGAAAAGACCTCGCGCGAAAACGATCGTGATGCTTTTGCCACAACGGAAATTTCCTCAGCAGAGAAATCGCTTGCAGATACGGAATCATCCGCAGCCGACAGTATGGACGACTTCCATTTCGACGCGGCCGATCTTCCGTCGTTCGACGATACGCCGGCGGAAAAAACGCCGATCGAAAACGAAACGGCCGATTTTTCTACAGTCGATAATGCCGACGACTTCCATTTCGACGCGGCCGACCTTCCGTCGTTCGACGATACGCCGGCGGAAAAAACGTCGATCGAAAACGAAGCGACCGATTTTTCTACAGCCGATAATACCGACGACTTTCATTTCGATGAGGCGGATCTTCCGTCGTTCGACGAAGTCCCGCCTGTGCAAAGCGAAACTTCGGATATCGATAGGGCATCCGGCGACCATACCTTTTCGGATGATTTTTTTGACGATATCGATATGCCGTCAAACGAAACCGACACTGCGACGCGGAATATCGATTCGCTCGATGATCTGCAATTCGGCGAAACCGATGATACAAATATACAAGAGGGGACTACCGCTACGAAATACCAATCGAAAACCGTGATCAAAAAAAAGACGAAGGCGCCGGTACTCATTTGCCTGCTGTGCGCGTTAATCTGTGTTATCGCAACGATATTGATTTTGTTTGTGATACCGTCGAAATACAACGTACTCTTATCGCACGCTTCGCATACGGACGATACCGTCGTTCTGCCGCCGCGCGATACGGCCGCACCTTCACGCGAGGAGCCGGTTATGCCGGCAAAACCCGATGAAATCGTCGTTGCTCCGCGCGCGGAAACGGTTGCACCCGTGCGCCCTGCCGCCGCTTCGAAATCGACGGGAGACGTCGCATACCGCATCAAATGGGGCGACACGCTGTGGGATATAGCCGACGCGTATTATAAAAATCCGTGGCGCTATCCGCGGATCGCACGATATAACAATATCAAAAATCCCGATTACATCATTTCGGGAACGACGATACGCATCCCGGTAGAATGATCACCGTCTTGCCGAGCCGTGCGGAATTTACGTTTGTTAAAATTATTAATAAGTTTTGTTCTCTTCGCTTTTGCCGTCGGTTTTTCGGGATGCAACGAAAGCGGTTTTGATTCGCTTCGCAGACTGTACGGCGAAGATGCGAATTATTATATCGCGCTCAGAAAAAAGTCGGACGGTGACGAAAAAGCCGCACGGCAGCTTTTTTTGCGATGTGCGAAAAAAGGCTCGTATTATGCGGCCCGCCGAAGCGCGGAAGAGCTCGCCCGATTCGGCTCGGTGCAGGAGCGGCTTTCGGCGTGCGAAAAACTTTCAGCAAATTATACCGATGAAGACGCGTTTTTGATCGCATTGCACGAATACGAAAACGCCGGCGAATATTCGAAAATCCTTGTTTTGACGGAGCCGATCGATGTTACGTCGTGCGGCAGCGAAATCGCCCGTATTAAATTGAGCGCACTATTTAAAAGGAGCAGTCAGCGTTTTGAAGATGAAGCGTACAAGTGGTATACGTCGAGATCGATGACGCCTTCGATGTATCGACTGTATCAGGAAACGGTAACCGAAGGCTTTCAATCGGCGAAAAGTAAAATTATTAATTTCAGAATCGACGTCTACAACGCAAATTACAATTCCGCGTATGAGCGCTTTTCGGACATTGTCGATATCACGATAAAAAACAAGGCACTGCCGCTTACGGCGCAGATCGTTTCGGATATGGGAAAAGCCTGTCTCTACGGCAGTTCGAGCCGTATAAAAAACGCAAAGATTTTCAGCGACATTGCGGCAAACGAAAAAAACGATGCGGACATCGTCTACAACGCGTATTTTTATGCGGGCAGGCTCTACGATAAAGCCGATTCGGATTACGCGGTGACGGCGGATCGTTTTGCCCGTGCGATGGACTCTGCGCCGAGCGGAGCGCAATACGACAATGCACTGTGGTATCTCCTGAACGGCAGCCTGCGCGTTTCGATCGATACCGCGATAGACGTGTTTAAAACCCGCCGCGCAAAAATCGAGGATACTTCGTACTTCGACGATTTTTTCGAACTCTTTGCACCGCTGCTCCTTTCGCAATCGCGCTGGAACGATTTTAAAAAAGTATACGACGCTGTCGACGGCTATGCGTCGGATGTATCCGTCGGCCGTTTTGCGTATCTCTACGGGCGTCTCGTGCAGGAAGGTTTGGTCGCGTCCGAAGCTCCGAAAACGGAAGCCGAAAACGCATTCCGCCGCGTGCTTTCGCTCGATTGCGATCTTTACTATAAAGTGCTTGCTGCGGCAAAACTCGATCTCGACGTCGAAGAGGTGAAAGCCGCTCTGTATCGAACAAAAATTAATAAAAATTTTATAAAGGATGAAGCCGTCGAACGTCTGCTTGCAGGCTACGCACTTTTCGGATTGCCGGAAAAAATTTATCCGGAATGGCTTTCGTTTACCTCCGGAGGCAAGACGATAAGCGTCGAATGCGCCGCCGTCCTTTCGGATTTTTTAAATAAAGCGGCGTCGGGTACGGACGAATATTATACGCAGAGCCTCAGGATCATCGCAAAAGCCGCCGCGTACGGCGACGAAGCGCTCGGCGAGGATGCGTACCGGCTTTTATATCCGCGCAATTATGCGAAAGAAGTTTCTTCTTCGTGCGAAGCGTTCGGTATCGATGAAGCGATTTTGTACGCGCTTATCCGTACGGAAAGCTTTTTCAGCAATAACGTCATAAGCGCCGCCGGTGCGCGCGGTTTAACGCAGCTCATGGATTTGACCGCGGACGAAATCGCGATGCGTTTGAAACGAAGCGATTACGATCTGCTCGATCCTGCGACGAATATCGAATTCGGCGCGTATTATCTCGCGTACCTTACGAAGCGGCTCGGCGGTTCGCCGCTCACGGCATTTTTCGCATACAACGCCGGGATCGGGCGCGTACGCCGTTGGATAAACAATTCGCACTTGGAACTCGGCAGACATACCGCAAGCGATCTGTTTCTCGAAACGATCCCGTATTCGGAAACGCGCGATTACGGACGCAAACTCATCGCAGCTTCGGCGATGTACGGTATTTTGTACTACGATACGCCGCTTCAAACCGTTGTGAAAAAAATCACAAATCGATAAAATTACAGTATATTTATAGTATTAGGTTGAATGACGAAGTTTGAAAGTATCGGTTAATAAACTCATGCTTTCGGTGATAACCCGTCGGCACCGCTAGGAGATCGTATGGCAAACGAAAGACTTGAAGCTTCGATAAAAGAAGCGCTCGATATGTTCCGCCCGCAGCTGCAGGCTGACGGAGGCGATATGGAATATATTTCCTTGGATGAACAAAACCGCGTTCATTTAAAATTGGTAGGCGCATGCGGCAGCTGCCCCATGGCGATGATGACGCTTAAAATGGGTGTCGAACGCTATTTGAAAGATGCATGTCCCGAAGTGACGGAAGTCGTTCAGGATATGGATTGAGGAATCGAATATGTGCATTGCAAAAAACAGAATGGTAAAAATACACTATACGCTCAAAGATACCGACGGCGTGTTGATCGATTCGTCTTCGGGGCTTGCTCCCTTCGAATATCTGCACGGAAACGGCAATCTGATCCCGGGACTCGAAGCGGAACTTGAAGGCAAAAATCCCGGCGATGCGTTTACGGTAACCGTTTTGCCGAAAGACGGCTACGGCGAATACGATCCGAAGCTGCACATAGAAGTGCCGCGCGATCAGTTCGATACCGGCTCTCCGCTCGAAGTCGGCATGAAATTTCAAGCACAGACGGCAGGCGGTCCCATGACCGTAACGATCCGGAACATAACCGATAAAACCGTTATCGTCGACGGCAATCACGAATTGGCGGGAAAGACGCTCGTATTCGATATCAATGTCGTCGACGTGCGCGAAGCGACCGACGAAGAGCTCATGCCCGAGGTGTCCGGCTGCGGCGGAAGCTGCAACGGCGGATGCGGAGGCTGTAGCGGCGGGTGCGGCTGCAGTTGATCGCAGTGATCGGAGCGCGCGGCAGCGTTACACTATGCCGAGTGCGTTACACAACGTTTTAAAATTTTCTTCTTTGGAAACGTCTTCGAGCGGAACGATCGTATCGACAAAGGATCGATATCGTGCAGTCCGCTCGGTAAAGACGTCGTGAAAGACGGCTCTCACTTCTTCTTCGGTTTTCGGTTCTTTGCGAGCGATATATGCGGGTACATTTGCGACCGAGCCGTCGTCGTTGAACGTTATCTTTTCCAAAATCCTGTTGAATGCGATTTCTTCCGCAACTTCGAGAAAAACAAACATTCCCAAATCGCGCAAGCGCATCAGCGCAGGAGCGTTATCGCATATGCCGCCTCCGGTCGCGATGACGATTTTTTTGCCGGAGCATTTTTTTTCGAGCACGCGACAGATTTTCTCTTCCGCGCTCATAAATTTTTCCGGACCGTAATCGAAGTATATTTGACGCGGCGTAAAGCCCGTCTGCTTCGTGATGATTTCATCGATATCGACAAAGGGAAAGGAAATCTTTTTTGAAAGGAGACGGCCTTGCGTCGTTTTTCCCGAGTGTTTTATACCGAAGATAATGTATGCCGGATCAGGAGATACTGTCATACCGCCAGTATATTGCTTGTAATTGCAAAAGTCCATAACTTGCAGTATGCTTTTTGTATGAATATCTATGCGGCGCTCGCACTTTGCTTCGCCCCCCTCTTTATTATTTTTTTACCGATACGCCGCTTCGCTCATGTCGGAATCATCGCGATGCTGTATGCCGCACTGCTCGGTTTGCTGGCCGTAGCCCCGATTTCAATTTTACAATTTTACGTAGCCGATATTTCGTTTTTGCAATCGGATCATTGGATCACACAGCTTTTGCGCGCGATTTTATTTAACGGCCTCATCGAAGAAGGTGTTAAAATGGTCGTTATGCTGCTTTTGCCGTCAAAGCGGCTGTCGCTCGGAAAATTTTTTTTGTGCGCGTGTATCTGCGGCATGAGTTTGGGCTGTTTCGAATCGGCGATTTATTTTTTACAGCATCTCCAGCAGGCAAATACGATCGGTGCGCACCTCATATACGTCCAAATGTTTGAACGGATGTTTACAAGCGATGCGGTGCACGCTTTGTGCGCGGGATTGGGCGGTCTGTTTATCCGGTCGGTAAAGCGGATGCGGATCGACATCGCCGCACTTTTATTTACGCCGCTTTTGCACGGTCTGTACGATTTTTTCGCGCTTTACGACGACTTCAAACGATTTTCCGTCGCGGCGATTTTGTTTTTGGCTGTTCAGTGCAGAATCAGCTATAGAATGCAATCGGAGGAAAAAGAAAAAGCGGATATAAGACCGCAGTTGAAAAATACGGCGGAAAAAATATCGAAAAAACCGATAAAAGAAAGTGCCGAAAAAAAAACACAAAACAGAATACGAAAAAAAACTTGACAACTGCACAAAAATGCCTCACACTGAAATTATATCTTTCAGGAGGCTTATTTTGAATAAATTATTAAAAAAAGCGGCAATCGTATTTTTCGCCGTATGTATCGCATTCCCGATGTTCGCAAACGGTTCGTCGGACGGCAAAGCGGCTGAAACCGAACTCAACGCGTATTCCATCATGCCGGAAAAATACGCAACGCCGATTTTAGCGGAATTTACAAAAGATACCGGCATCAAAGTCAATTTCGTCCGCCTCTCTTCCGGCGAAGCGCTGTCGCGCATCATAGCTGAAAAAGGAAATCCGCAAGTGGACTGTCTGTGGGGCGGCCCGTCGGATACCTACGACGCGGGCGTTGCGGAAGGTGTTTTCGAACAGTATAAACCCGCTGAAGCCGATAAGATTCCCGCAAACTACCGTTCACCGGACAATTATTGGACGGGCATCGGCATCATTCCGCTGTGCTTCCTCACCAATACGAATTTTCTCAAAAAGAACAATCTTTCGGCTCCGACAAGCTGGTACGATTTATTGGATCCGGCATATAAAAACGGCTTGCAGATGGCGGATGCCCGTACGTCGGGAACCGCGACGGAGCGCATTTATTCGCTCGTAAAAGCGGTCGGTGAAAAAGAGGCGTTCGATTATCAAAAGAAGCTCAACGCGAACGTTCAGCTTTATACGAAAAGCGGCGCGGGCGGCGCGCTTCCGATCGCAAACGGTCAGGCGGCAAGCGGCGTATTCTATCTCGTCGATGCGCTCGATATCACACATCAGGGCTACCCGCTCGTCATCTCATTCCCGAAAGAAGGCATTACCTACGGCGTCGAAGGTTCGGGAATTCTCAAAGGATGCAAACATCCGAACGCTGCGCGGCGTCTTATGGATTGGGCATCGACAAAAAAACTCGGCGATTTTATGATGGCGAATAAAATCTGCTATATTCCGACGCGCCCCGATATAAAAGTTGACGATCCCGCACTCGATATGAAAAAGATGAATTTGATCAACGCGCCGTCTGCATGGAAAGGTGAAAATCGAAAAGCGTACGTCGAAAAGTGGATCAAGGAAGTTATCCAACAATAAAGCTTTCGTACGATGCGGCAATCGCTGCGCGTTCCTTGCAAAAAGACGTTCCTTTGCGTTTTTTAAGGTCGCGCACGATTCAGATAATTTCGTTCATACATAAAGCCGTACGGGGCACGCTTTCCGTGTCCCGTTGATATTTTAATCGCAAATTTTTATCAATTTTAATAACTAAAGGTCAGCCATGCAGAATAACAATCCGCTGCAAAACGGGCGGCGCGTACTTTTAATAAAAAAAGATCCCGCGCTTTTTTGTGCGCTCGTCGTCATCTGGACGTGTTTTGCGGTATTTATTTTTTATCCGGTCATAACGCTTTTATATACGGCGTTTTTTTCAAACGGACGCATTTCATCCGAACTGCTTAAAAAAAATTTCCTCAACGCATATACGCTGAAAGCGCTGTGGAACAGTCTTGCGCTCGCAGCGGCGGTAAGCGTATGCGGTACGTTTTTGGGTTATGTCTTTGCGCTTGTCGTAAACAGGACAAATCTGCCGAAAATTTTTAAAACACTCATCAGTGCAATAACGATTTTACCTCTCATCTCGCCGCCGTTTACGAGCAGCATATCGCTCACGCTTGCGCTCGGTCCGAACGGAACATTATTAAAATTATTCGGCATCCCCGATGCAAATATCTACGGATTTATAGGCACGTGGATTTCCGAAACGCTCACCTATTTTCCCGTAGCTTATATGGTCATCTCCGCGATTTTAAATACGATGAGTTCGAACCTCGACGACGCGGCGTCGAGCTTGGGCGCAAAAAGCGAACGGATATTCCGGACGATCACGGCTCCGCTTTCGATTCCCGCCGTTGCAAACTCCGTTCTTTTGCTTTTCGGCTCAAGCCTTGCGGACTTCGCGACGCCGCTCATTTTGGGCGGTCACAAATTTCCCATTCTGCCGACACAGGCATATCTGCAGATCACCGGTATGTTCGATTTGAACGGAGGTTCTTCCCTTTCGTTCTTATTAATAATTCCCGCGCTGCTCGTGTTCTTTTTCCAGCAAATGCTCGTCGGTCAAAAAAGCTATGTAACCGTTTCCGGAAAGAGCGCGGCGCAATCGAAATTCGTTCCGCTGCCGAAGTGGATGAAAGCGCTGTGCTGGTGTATCGCTTTTATCGTAATCGTTTTTGTCATCTATCTGTATTTCATCATCCTCGCAGGCTCATTCGTCAAAGTGTGGGGCATCGACAATACGCTGACGCTGCAAAACTATCGATATGTTTTTGCAAACGGGAAAAAAGCGGTTTCCGACACGCTGACGATCGCATTCGTTTCGACGCTGCTCGGCGCGCTTCTGTCGGTCGTCATCGGCTACATCATTCAACGGAAAGAATTCCCGGCAAAACGCCTGCTCGATTTTTCGTCGCTGCTCAATTACGCGCTGCCCGGCACGGTCGTCGGTATCGCATATATCGCGGCGTTCAACAAACGGCCGATTTTATTAACCGGTACGATGACGATCCTCGTAGCCGCGTATATTTTTCGTTATTATGCGACGGGCATCCGCTCCGTCATCGCATCGCTGCAGCAAATCGATCCGACACTCGAAGAAGCGTCCGCGAGTCTCGGCGCGGGAGCCGTACGCACATTTACGCACGTAACGATTCCGCTCATCATTCCGGCGATCCTTACGGGTATGCGGTATCTGTTCATCCACTGTATGACGGCTATCAGCGCAACGATATTCCTCGTTTCGGCACGGTGGACGCTTTTGACGACACGCATCCTCGAAAGCATGACGGAATTGCAGTTTCCGCAGGCATCCGCATTTTCGATCGTACTCATCATCATCGTCTTTGCCGCCGATGCGCTTATCGCGCTGTGCATGAAATTGTACTCGATGCAGTTTGCAAAAGAAGCAAAGCAAAAATCATAAACGGAATTTACGGAGAATACTATGGCAGATATATCACTTGTTTTAAAAGACGTTACAAAAACATTTCCCGAACGGAACGGCGGCATTTTCAATGCGGTCGACAAAGTCAACATCGAAGTGGCAAAGGGAGAGATGGTCACGTTTTTAGGACCGTCGGGCTGCGGCAAAACGACGACGCTCCGCATGATCGCGGGCTTTGTGATTCCGACGAGCGGCAGCATCACCATCGAAGGCAAAGATATGACGAGCGTGCCGGTAAACGAACGCGCCATCGGATTCGTGTTCCAAAACTACGCGCTTTTTCCGCACATGACGATTTACAAAAACGTCGGATACGGATTGAAAGCGCGCGGCGAAAAAGATGCGGACATCCACGATAAAATCATCAATGCGCTGAAACTCGTCGGATTGAGCGGAGATGAAAACCGATATCCGAATCAGCTGTCGGGAGGTGAACAGCAGCGCGTCGCCCTCGCGCGCGTTATCGTTATGGAACCGTCGCTCCTTTTGATGGACGAACCGCTTTCGAACCTCGACGCAAAGCTTCGGATCCACATGCGTACGGAGATCCGCAGAATTCAAAAAGCGCTCGGAACGACGTGCCTGTACGTCACGCACGATCAATCGGAAGCGCTCACCGTTTCCGACAGAATCGTTGTTATGAGTCGCGGTAAAGTCGAACAGATCGGCACTCCGCTTGAAATATACGGCAAACCCGCATCGACATTCGTCGCCGACTTTATCGGTCAAGCGAATATCGTTCCGGCAAAAGTACAAAAAATCGACGGCGATATGATTACCGCTTCTATCTCTTCCGTCAATGCGGTAACTGCGCGCCGGGGATTCACAGCAACTCCCGCAGTGAACGCAGATGTATTTTTTGTCGTACGCCCCGAAAATATTTCCGTGCATGATAAAGATTCAGGCGCCGTCAAAGCCGCGGTTCAGAGTTCCGTTTTCGTCGGCAGCCACGTCGAATACGATCTGCTGTTCAACGAAAAAACGGTCATCAAAGCGAGCGTCGATTTCAAGCCCGATATGAAGCTCTACAAAAGCGGAGACATCGTATCGCTCGATTTCGACGAAAAGACGACGCTCTTTTTGGATAAATAAATACGAGGAGAATCTCTAAGGGCAGAGATTTTTAGCGGTTTTCAAAAATTAAAAATCACTTCACAGAATTTAAACAACCGACGCTCAGCAAAGAGGCCGGTTGTTTTCTTTCAACGTGTTCTTATTATGTTTCGCACAGGATTTTACGCCAGCCGGCTTCGTAAAACTCGTCGAGCAGGGCGACGTACTTGAGCGCTTCTTCGTAGGGAACATCCAAGCGGACGGTTTCGAACAGGCAGCTCCAAAAGCTTTTGTCGATTGCCGAATACAGGCGCAGGTCTATGCCGGAGCGCAGTACGCCGCCGAACTCTTTGGGCGACGCCAAAACGCGCACGTCGGCTTTGTACGTATCTTCCATCATAAGTGAAAAAAAATCGGCATAGCGCGTACCGGCCGAACCGCACACGAGCAGCTTGACCGCGCGGTAATGTTCGTACACGAAGTCCACCGTTTTTTTGCGCCCTTCAAAACGGAAGGCGCGCCGCTTTTTTGTGTCCGGCGGCATATTGAAAAAGGTATCGTACATTGCGCGGTGGTTTGCTAAAAGAGAATCGTACACGTCTTTTACGAGCGCGTCGAAAAGCGCTTCCTTATTTTTAAAATGAAAATATAAAGAGCCGGTCGTAACGCCCGCAAGTTTTGCGACTTCGCGCATCGAACTTTTCGCCCAGCCGTTTTTCAAAAATTCGGAAGCGGCGCATTTCAGGATGCGCTCTTTGGAATTCGGCGATTTTGTTTTTGCGTGTTTTGCCGGGCGTTTTGATTGTACCGGTGATTTTGTCTTTGCTTGCTCCGATGATGGCTTCGATTGCGACGGGGATTTTGTATGCGCTTTCTTTTTTTCTCGTTCGGGTTTCGTATCGTTAGCTTTCATATCGATTGTAAGCAACGCTAATATGTTTTTATCGCTTTGTCAATGTTTTGCGTTTCAGCACGCAGACAATCGGCTTTCCATCATTCCGACCCATTCGCCGTCCGCTTTTATCAATCGGTTCTTTTTTAAATTTTCCTTTATAATCCATTTAATATGCTTGTTGTCATTTTGCTGCAAATCGTTATTCCTTTTGCAAAACATTCAGTATCTTTTCTTTATCGGTTGCAACGGTGTATTCCGTAAAGGATTTTCCTTTTAGGTGCAGCACGACACTGCAAACTTCCATTAAAAACTCATAGTCGTGAGAAATAACAATGACGATCCGGTCATGTTCTTGAAGTTCCCGCATTTTACCGGCTATAAGGCGCATATTCTTCCCGTCCAAACCGCTCGTCGGTTCGTCGAAAATATATACGTCTCTTTTTAATAATGAGGCGGCGGCAATCGCCAGCCGTTGCTTTTGTCCGCCGGAGAGGATTTGCGGATGTGTATTCGCAACGCTATCTAAGCAATAATCTTTTAAGATTTCGGCAGCGTCGGCGGCAGGATCGTTTAATCGCAGTTCTTCCGTAGCAGAGACTTCAAAAAGATTACTGTCAAGGTTATTTGACAAATAGTATATTGTTTTCCTCCGTGTACGGCAGTTGAGTTTTATGTCATTGCAGCTGTATTTTCCGCACGAAGAAATACTGCCGTGTTTTTCACGCAGCAGTCCGCTCAGTACTTTTGCGAAGGTGCTTTTACCTGCGCCGTTTCCGCCGATGATTCCGTATATTATACCGCTTGTAAAACAATAGTTTAAATTTTCCAGTAAAGACTGTCTGCTGTACGAAAAAGAGAGGTTGTCGATTTTTAAACACTGTGTTCCGGACATTGTTTTTCCGTGCGGTTCAATACGGTCAAGGGAACATAAGCGTAAGCCCTGTTGCCGAAAAAATTCAATCGGTGAATGTTCAAGCATTTCCTTTGTATAGCAGCGGATAATTTTTCCGTCTTCTATGTAATAATACCGATCGATGATATCTTTAAGATAGTAGATTCGATGTTCGGAAACGATAAGCGTTTTTCCTTTCTTTTTTAACAAAGCCATTAATCGTTTTAGCGCTTCCACACTCGCCATATCAAGATTTGCAGAAGGTTCATCAAATACATAGACCGGCGGATCAAGTGCATTGACCGACGCAATCGCGACTTTCTGTCTTTCGCCGCTTGAAAGCTGAAACAGATTTCTTGTTCGTAACGTTTCGCCGTTAATCATACGTAGAGAGTCGGTAATACGCTTGACAATTTCGGTACGTTCGAAGCCGTAATTCTCCAATCCGAATGCAATCTCATCTTCTACAACTTCTGCAAAAAACTGACTTTTTGGATTTTGAAAAATAGAACCGATCATCCGCCCTATTTCATGTAATTCCTTTTTGCTCGGGTCGATGCCGTTAATCGATATGCAGCCGTCCATTTTTCCCGAAAAAAATTTGTAGGCAAGTCCGTTGAGGATTCTCGTTATCGTTGTTTTTCCGCATCCGCTCAATCCGATTAAAGCAACGGCCTCTCCGTCTTGTATCTCCATCGTTATATCGTTAAGATTTTCTTTTGACGATTGCGGATATGCATAGCAGATATGATCTAATGTAATCATTTTTAATGAAGTTCCCAATAATATAATCCCGCGGATATAACAAGAGCGATCAGTGAGATAGCCCAATCGACGGCGGTAAATACGATTGCCCGCTTAGAGGTGTGTACTCCGGCAGCGGATATGCCTCGTACTTCCGCAGCGGCAGCCAATTCTTCCGCTGTCTTAGAAGCGGAAAACATCATCGGGATAAAGACATATTCCATGGTTTGCAGCGGTTTTATTAAGGTAAATAATCCGCGCAATTTTAAGGACTCGATAATCTCTTTAAATTCATTTCCGATAATCGGAAAAAAACGCATCATAAAAATAAAAGACAACGCAATATTTCTATTGATTTTCAATTTGTTTATAACAGCGGTCAGTTCTCCCGGCGGTGTTTTAATGATTGGAATAACCGATATAAGAACAGCTATCATTCGGGTGATAATAAATAAAAACATTTCCGGCAGCATTGTGCCTAACCCGTTGCCCTTTGAAATAATCTGTATTACTTCGACAATGAGCAAAACAAAAACGCAGCGGAATATACTGCGATAGTGCTTTTGCGAAATTCCATACGCGGTCAATAAACCGATTAAACAGAAAAATACGGTATTCTTGGAAATAACCGATACCAAAAATACCGTACAAAAGAATACTGTTAATTTAGTACGGAAATCCATACCTAATTTAACAACCCTGTTTTTATAAAATGTTTTTTTAGCATTTTATTGCCGATATAGCAACCGAGCATTGCAGCAATAACAGTAAGGATTAATGAGATTGCAACCCATTTAGGATCGGTATAGTATTGTGTTTGTATATCGATTTGTTCCTTCGAAACACCGGTCTTTACAAAAGCATTATAGAAAAACCAAATTTCGCTCATACCGTGTGTGGCTCGTGTAAGTGAAGTAATAATCCACGCTATGGTAATTCGCTTGCAGTTCCGGTAGCTGTCCTTACCCCACATAGAAAGTTCGCCGATAATTCCGCCGATAAAAAACCATGGGAACATAAACGGCCCCATAAAGACGGTTGTTAAAACGGCATGCAGCGTATTATAAATAAGAACTACGCCCGGCTTATTGACCTTCATTGCCATATACACAAAAAACGGTGCAAGTATAAACGCTGCAAACACGGCATTTAATACCATATTAAAAAATAAGGATACGCCGGTGATCATCGAGAATGCAATAAACACAACGATCATTATTGCCGAAAAAATGCCGATCGTTGCCAAATCCTTTACGGATAACCTATTTGACATAGTAGTACCTCCATGTAGGAAGATATTACCGTCGGTTTACATTATTATTCTTTCCGAATCGGACAAATTGTCCCGAATAAGGCGAACAGTTTTATTCGTGCCGGATTATTTTTTTATATTCGCTCGGACACAGATTATAGGCTTGCTTAAATGCTTCCGAAAATTTTGCGTGGCTTGAGTAGCCTATTTCCAAAGCGATTTCCGTAATACCGGCGGAAGAGTTTTTAAGCAGATCGATCGCTTTTTGAAGCCGCATTTGTTTGACCGTTTCATGGATGGTTGTTCCATACACCGATTTATAGCAGGTCTTCATCGTTGTCGTTTTAATGTGAAAGACGGCGGAAAGCTGCGCATAACTGTAGTTTTTATTTGAATTTTTTATGATAAATTGATGGAGGCGTTTGATAATTTCTTTATTGTTTTTTTGCGCATGTTCACGGTCGGCAAAATCGATGCCGTTTTTCAAGGTACTTAAATACAAAAACAATTCCTGTATTTTTACTTTTAAATACGGAACGGCAATTTCCTCCGGTACGTGATACATCTCGTGAAATATATGATCAAGTTCGGGTGTTGCTCTTTTTAAAAAAAGCGTCCCGTTTCCGCACAGGTGTTCTAAAATGTTTCCATAATCGATACAAAAATACTGCTGCAAGATGCGGGCTTCTTCTTCTAATTCCGACGGAATAATATAAACGGTAATACCGTGATAATGCCGTATCGGAAAATGCGAATGCTGCGAACAGTTTTCTAAAGGATTGATTGCAAAGTCGCCTGCAGCCATATTGACCTTTATACCGTCTTTTAATATCGATTCAAATGCGCCTTCTCTGCAATGGTTCAGTTCGTACTGTTTGATATTATTATTGGGTAGAGCCGATGTGACAGGTGAAGCCAATGTGTCGGTGTGGATATCGTTAAACATAACGTTTACACCGGGAAAGATACGGTACGATGTAACATAGCACATTCCGTTCGGCGTTTTGACGGTGTGCACTGTTCCGTGTTGTAATTTTTTTACGGCTTTTATGTCTCTGCCGTAGAGGTGGTTCAGATAATCCATAGCGTTCTATGTTCTTTGCTTACCTCTTTCGGAATAAGAGTTTCCTTTCCTCTATCGCCGATAATCATAATTTCAGTTCCTTGTACGTTTATTTTCCTGTTCGTCGCCATTTCATCCTCGCTTTCGTGTGTCCCGCATATTTATCCGCCCGGCTTTCACCGTTTTGATCAACAGACACATAAAGAAGACGGGTGTTTTATGGTTCCGACCGAAAACATATCCTACAAAGCGTTGAGCGCCGATAGGTCGTACCGGTATGACGGCTCGCGCATTTGTATGACAGAACTCCGCCTGCGTTATCGAAAGCGTGAAAGCAGATTTTGTCCCAGAGAACCCGGCGCCTTCGATCCGGCTTTTATCCAAGAAAGCGACTGTTTTGCACTGCGCTTTTTTATCCCGTCGAGGGAAGTGAGGTAATCGGCGAGCCACGATGCGAGAGAGCCGTCCTTTTCGGCCGTATCGTTTTGGGCGTCGCATGAAACGAGTATGACCGAAACGTTTTGCTTGTCTCCGGCATAAGCTGCGATATTTTCGGCAAAGGCGGTAAAGGCGGCTTCGGCGCCGGCGACAAAGGGGCCTGCGGCGGACGCGGTACTGCTTCGAAGCGCCGACGAGCGTATGACATCGGCCATGTTCGGATGATGACGCACGATATATATGAGTTTGCCGTTTGCTTTGCGCTGTTCGATGCGGTTTAAAATTTCCATCGTCACATAGCAATAGCCCGAAATCATCGTGTCGATCGCGCGCGTGCATTCTTCGGGTGAAAGCGCCGTAAACTGCTGCGCATACACGACGGCGTCGAAATAGAGCACCGTTTCGTCGATAACGGTAAATGCGTTTTCCGCCTGCAACACGAGGGAACGGGCGGACACGGACGAGGGTCTGTTCCATGACGCGATGACGATATCGCCTGCCGTGACGGAAGCGCTGTCGCTTTCGGGATTGCCCGTCACGACGACATTGTATCCTGCGAGCGCCATACCGTCGGCAAAGTCTCCGCCGTAGGGCAAATCTTTTCCCGCAATCAAAATTGTTTTTTCCATACACACTACTATAACATAGTCCCGTGCAAATAAAAAGTCGTCATTCGGGTTTCGGTTCGGACGGCACCGTTTTGCCATCCCGCCTTCCGCGCTTCGGTAACCCTCATTCCCGCCGCCGCTTCCGCTTGCGGCGGGAACGCTTCGCGGCGCTCCACGCGGGCGTAGGCCGGAACGAAACGTACGGCGTGCGTGCGATTGTACGAAGTGCGGGCGCTGTGCTATACTGGCACTATGAAACTTTGGCTCAAATATTTGATCGGAGCGCTGCTCGGCATCGCGCTTTCGTTTGCCGTGCCTGCGGCTTCGGAAGCCGCATCTTCCGCGCTCGCTTTTATTACGGAAGTGATCGTCCGCTTCGGCAGATATATCGTCGTACCGCTCGTTTTTTTTACCGCGATGACGGCAGTCAACAAACTGCGCGAATCGAAAATGATTTTAAAAACCGGCATGTGGACGGCCGGCGTAACGATCGCTTCGGTATTGCTTTTGACTTTTATCGGCCTCGTCGCGATTTTGGCGATCCGCCTACCGCGCATCCCCATCACTGCGGATAAAGCCGCCGCACCCGTTTCGCTCAACATAAACGATTTGATACGCGCGCTCTTTCCTTCATCCGCATTCGAAACGCTCATAAACGGTACGTTTTTATTTCCGGCTTTTTTATTCGCGTGTTTTTCAGGCGGGGCGTGTACCGGTGATCAGGCGGCGTTCCGTCCGATCATAACGATCACCGATGCACTTTCAAAACTCTGCTACAATATCGTAACCCTCTTTACCGAAATCCTTTCTATCGGCATGATAGCCGTCATGTGCAGCTGGGCGATACAATTCCGCACGATCGTCGCAGGCGGCACCTTCGTTCCGCTCATCCTCCTCCTGTTCGGCATATTCATACTCGTTGCGGGCGGCATCTACCCCGTGCTCTTGCATTATATTTGTCACGATCCGCATCCGTACCGCGTACTCTATGCAAGTCTGTGTTCGATCATCACCGCATTTTTCAGCGGCGATACGAACTTCGTGCTGCCGATCAATATGAGAGCGGGTAAAGAAAGCCTCGGCATCAGGCGCAGGATCAACGGCATCGCGTATCCGCTCTTTTCGATTTTTGCGCGCGGCGGAGCGGCGCTCATCGTGACGGTGGGCTTCGTTGTCATCTGGCGGTCGTACGCATATCAGAGAATTCCCGTAAGTAATATCCTGTGGATTTACTGCATGTCGATCGGCTTATCGTTTTTGCTCGGCGGGCTTCCTTCAGGCGGTCCCTTTATCGCGCTTACGGTGCTGTGTACGCTCTACGGACGCGGCTTTGAAACGGGCTATCTCCTTTTGCGCCCCGTTGCGCCGATTCTCTGTTCGTTTGCCGCAGCCTTCGACGTTTTGAGCGCGATGTTCGGAAGCTATATCGTCGGTGTAAAAACGCACATGATAGAGCACCATTCGGTACAGCATTTTATTTAACAAAATTTCGAGGCGGGTAAAAAATCTGTAGATTTAATTCGGCGATCATATCGCACTCCAATTTTTCATACGAAAATATCACGTGTCCCCGATAATTTTTTCCCGCTCCTTGACAGCATCTCGCGGAATTCGCTAAAATGAGAATCGTTCTCATTTTAGCGAATTCCGCGTATGAATACGAAAAGTCAGTACAAAACAAAACAACACGAAGAACTGCTCGCGTTTTTGGAATCGATGAAAGGTACGCACATTACGGTGCATGCGGTCTGTTCGTATTTCAAATCGCACGGCAAGGCGATCGGTACGGCGACGGTATACCGCCAGCTCGAACACATGGTAGCAGAAGGCATCGTCAACAAATACATCATCGACGCCAACAGTCCCGCCTGTTTCGAATATACCGGCGGCAAAAAAAAGCGCGGCACGGAACCGTATTTTCACTGCAAGTGTAAAGACTGCGGCAAACTCATCCATGTGCGCTGCTCGAAATTGTCGGCGATGCAAAGCCACCTGTTGAGCTCGCACGGATTTGAAATCGATTCGCACAGAACGGTGCTCTACGGAACCTGCGGCGAGTGTTCGGGGCGGAAGCGCGCGCGCTGCAGGTAAACGTATGCGAAAATCGAATTGTGTATATGCGCAGACTGCGGCGCAAAATAATCGGGCGGTATTCGCCTATGCGGTATTGTTTTTAATAACGATCGTTTCCGTCGGGTACATCGTTCACGAAAGCGTTCACGTTTGCAGCGGAGAGGATTGCCCCGTGTGCGCGTGTATCCGTTCGGTAAAAAACAATTTATTGCAGCTGAAAATTTATTTGGCCGAAACTGCATATGTCGCTGCTCCCTCGTATGAGCGGGTGGAAGCGGCAATATATTTTTATGTCTCGGCATTTTGTTTGACGCTCGTCTCGCAAAAGATTAAATTAAATAATTGACAAGGACTTTTAATCGATATGCCGCACTCGCTTGTCGATCGTGCGGTTTTGTAGAAAGAAAAACAATTTGAAAGAGGTTATAAAATTATTATGAAAAAAAATATTATTAAGATCGCGTCTGCATTGATTTTTGCGGCGCTCGTTGCAGGCGTCGCTGTTGGCGCGCCCGCTAAAAAAAATGCGTCGGACGGTACGGTAAAAATCGTTACCGATATTTTCCCCGTATACGATTGGGTCCGCGAAATAACGAAAAACAGCGCGGCGAAAATCGATCTCACACTGCTGCTCGACAACGGTGTCGATCTGCACAGCTATCAGCCGGCGGTTGCCGATGTCGCGAAGATCGCCGAATGCAATCTCTTCGTTTATGTCGGCGGCGAATCCGAAGGGTGGATGGATGATGCGTGCAAAGAGATCAAAAATAAAAACAGCGTCGTGCTGAAACTCCTCGATTCGCTCGGAGATGCGGCGAAGGAAGAGGAAGTGGTCGAAGGCATGGAAGGCGAACACGATCACGATCATGAAAGCGCGGGCGAGCATCATCACGAACACGAAAGTGCCGGCGAACACCATCACGAACACGGTGAACACGAAGATGAAGAGGGGCCGGAATACGACGAGCACATTTGGCTGTCCGTGAAAAATGCAAAAATTTTGTGCAATACGATAGCCGAAAAGATTGCGGAAATCGATCCGAAAAATGCGCAAACCTATCGTGCAAACGCCGCCGCTTACAATGCAAAACTTTCATCGCTCGATGCGCAGTATCAAAAGATCGTCGATGCGGCGTCGAAAAAAACGGTTCTCTTCGGCGACCGTTTTCCGTTCCGCTATCTCGTAGACGATTACGGTCTTTCGTATTATGCGGCCTTTGTCGGCTGTTCTGCGGAAACGGAAGCGAGTTTTAAAACGATTTTATTTCTCGCAAAAAAAGTCGATGAGCTGGGTATTCCCGCCGTGCTGACGATCGAAAAGTCGGACGGAAAAATTGCCAAGACGATTATTAAAAATACGAAAGCGAAAAATCAAAAGATTTTAACGCTCGATTCGATGCAGTCGACGACGTCGAATGATGTCAAAAAAGGCGTCACCTATCTTTCGATTATGACGAAAAACGCCGACGTGTTGAAATCGGCGCTGCAGTAAAGCGCTTCAGGCGGAATGCCCTGCGGGTGCGTTCCGTCTGCGGGGCGTTTTGCATTTGCAAACGCGCGTTTTTGGAGGCTGTATGGCATTGCTCGCTTGTCAAAACGTATCGCTGAAATACGATGCGAATGTGATCGTGCGCGATATCACTTTTTCCGTAAACTCAGGCGATTACCTCTGCGTTGTCGGGGAAAACGGTTCGGGCAAAACGACATTGATAAAAACGCTGCTCGGACTTCACGCTCCTTCAAGCGGTACGATTGTAACGGGCGACGGTTTGAAGCGAAATGAAATAGGCTACTTGCCGCAGCAGACGCTCGTGCAGCGGGACTTCCCCGCGTCCGTGTATGAGATCGTTCTTTCCGGCTGTCAGGGAAGGTGCGGTATGCGCCCGTTTTACAACAAAGCGGAAAAGCGCCTCGCATTAGAAAGTATGGAACGAATGGGCATCGCGCGTTTTGCAGGCCGCTCGTACCGCGATCTTTCGGGCGGGCAGCAGCAGCGCGTGTTGCTTGCGCGGGCATTTTGCGCTACCCAAAAACTTTTGCTTTTGGACGAACCGGTATCGGGACTCGATCCGAATGCGACGGAAGATATGTATCGATTGATACAGGAATTGCACGACGACGGCGTTACGATCATTATGATTTCGCATGATATCCCTTCTGCCTTGCGTTATGCGACGCATATCCTGCACATAGGGGGAGAGCGAGCGACGTTTCAAACGAAGGAAGCGTTCGTGCAAAACGGAGCGGGCGGTTTGCCGCCGGAATCAAGGAGCGAAATGCGATGAACGGCATCATAGAAGAGATTTCATTTTACGTAGGTTATCCTTTTGTACGCTATGCGTTTATCGTCGGCATTTTGATCGCACTGTGTTCGTCGCTGCTCGGCGTAACCCTCGTGCTCAAGCGCTTTTCGTTTATCGGAGACGGGCTTTCCCACGTCGCTTTCGGTGCGATGGCCGTTGCAACCGTTTTGCGCTTTTCAAATAATATGCTCCTTATGCTGCCGGTAACCGTCCTCTGCGCGATTCTTTTGCTGCGCACCGGACAAAACACGAAGATAAAAGGCGATGCCGCGATCGCTATGGTTTCCGTCGGCGCACTTGCGATCGGCTATCTCTTGATGAATATATTTTCGACGTCGGCAAATTTGACCGGCGACGTATGCAGCACGCTCTTCGGTTCGACATCGATTTTAACGCTGACAAAATCGGAAGTGATCGTATGCGTCGTGCTGTCGGTTATCGTCGTTGCGCTGTTCATGCTGTTTTATCAAAAGATTTTTGCCGTTACCTTCGACGAAAGTTTTGCGCGCGCGGTCGGCACTCGGGCGGGCGTATACAATTTGCTCATCGCAGTCGTTACCGCGATCGTTATCGTGCTCGCGATGAATCTCGTCGGTTCTTTGCTCATCTCCGCGCTCATCATCTTTCCCGCTCTGTCGGCTATGCGGGTTTTTAAAAGCTTTAAAGCCGTTACGATCTGTTCGGTGCTGCTGTCGGTCGGCTGTGCATTTTTCGGGCTTGCGATTTCGATCGTCGCCGGAACTCCCGTCGGCTCGACAATCGTCGCCGGTCACATTATAGTATTCATTGTTTTTTCCTGTATCGAAAATCTGAAGCGGAGATGTGCGTAATGAAAAAATTAATAAACAGACTCGCCGCGGTACGCCGGTATATTGAACCCTCCATACGAATAAAATTATGCGTTTTGCTTGCCGTCGGGATGCTCTCAGGCTGTGCAAAAGCTTTGCCGGCTCAGATTAAAAATGCGCTCTTTTCTCAAAAACGAAACACGGGAGTCGTCGATTTGACGCGCTTGAGCGCGACGATGGTGTATGCCGAAGTGTTCAATATGATGGTCGAGCCGGAAAATTACGTCGGCAAAACCGTAAAAATGAACGGTATGTTTTACGTGTATCCCGATGAAAAAAAAGGTACGTATACCTTTGCGTGTATCATTATGGATGCGACCGCGTGCTGCGCACAGGGAATCGAATTCCGATTGCGCGGAGAACATGCGTATCCCGCCGATTATCCCGAACCGAATACGAACATCACCGTGCAGGGGACATTTTACACGTATGAAGAAGACGGATTTACGCACACGCTTTTGATCGACGCCGATATGACCGTGCGGAAATAGGCCGAGTGCCGCAAACGAAGCGGCTGCAAAATACAGCTGTTTTTATCGTACATATTTTCCGTCAGCGCAGCCGTACTTACAATCGACGGAAAATATGCTATACTCGTTGTCATGGTAGATATAGACGAACAAAAAAAGATCGCAGTGCTCATAGACGCGGAAAATATTCCGCACAATAAATTGCCGGCCATCCTCGAAGAAATGGCGGTGCACGGACACGTCATCACCAAGCGCGCATACGGCGACTTTTCGAGCGACAAGCTGCGCGCCTGGAAAACCGTTTTAAATGAAAACGCCGTTTTGCCGATACAGCAGTTCAGCTATACGCAGGGAAAAAACTCGAGCGATTCGGCGATGATCATCGACGCGATGGATTTGCTTTATACCGAAAAATACGATACGTTTGTGCTCGTTTCCTCCGACAGCGATTTTACGAAACTCGCATCGCGCCTTCGTGAATCACAGGAGTATGTGTTCGGCGTCGGCGAAAAGAAAACGCCGGTGTCGTTCGTAAACGCGTGCGACGAATTTATCTATATAGAAAATTTGCACGGCGTCGAAGATTCGTCGCTGCCGGAAAAAGTCGATGCCGCACACAAGCGGCGTGCAAAAGTAAAGCGAGCGGCTCCCGCAGGGGGAACGGCTGCCGCCGGCGCTACGGTCGGCGTCAACGCGGACGGCGACACGATGACCGACAAGCAGTTTCGTCAGATTTACAAGCTGCTTACAAACGCGTACGAAAAGTACGCCGACGATACCGGCTGGGCGCCCGTCGCTGCGGCGGGTTCGCTGTTTAAGCGGCAAAACCCCGGTTTCGACACGCGCGATTTCGGATTTAAAAAGCTGTCGGATTTGATCGCTTACCTCGACGACGATTTTGAAATGAAAGGTTCTGGTTTAGGCGGCCGCGGCGGAAACAAAATATACCGCCCCGTCGAAAAAGAATAATTAATAAATCGAGCGGCGAGCTTGGAAAATAAATAATATTACAGTTTTTCGATTTCCGCTTCCGAGAGACCGGTCATAAGGAGAATCTCAGAGAGCGGGTACTTGCGTTCAGCCATCAGCTTTGCCGTTTCTCGTGCTTTTTGATACGACCCCGCGGCGATGCCGTCACGTCGACCTTGTAAAAGTCCGTCTCTTCTGCCTTTGCGTATTCCCCGTTCAAAACCGATCTTTTCACCCAGCTGTGAACCCTCTCTTAATAAATCATCTTTCCAAATATTCAACGACATATACCAGCTCCTGAACTTTTCGTTCCGTTTCGCTTTTTCGACAAGCGCATCGATGTGCTGCGTAAAACCGCTCGTCGCCCGCCTCTCGCAAAGATACTTCAATAAGGCGCTCAATTCAGGCTCATCTTCTTTACCGTAGGCACCCACATTATAAAACACTTTATACGATTTGTCATCAAGAAAAAGCGTGCCGTCGGCGGTACATACGTTGCGGAACTCGTAGACGGGTAAGCCTTTGCCGAAGGGATCCTGCGTACAGATAAAGATGACGTAGCTCTCTTTCAGTTCGGCATAGCTTTGTCCTCTCAAGAGGTTATCGACATCCATAAGGCTTTGGTAATAGCGAGTGCGTTTGGGAAGAGAAGGCGGGATCGATGTTTGTATTTCTATATCGAATACGCGCTCGGGATCTGAGACATAGACGTCGAGACGTATACCCTTACTTTCGTAAAAGGGAGCAATCGTTTTTTGTAGGGATGGATATTCGATTTTACCTACTTTGATATGCAGGAGCCGTTCGATGACGCCCTTACAAATCGCTTTGTTTTTCATGACCGTGCCGAACATAAAGTCGTCGGTAAAGGAGAGTTCGTCGACGGGTTTATGGGTATATTCCATAGCTGCACCTTCGGTTATTGAGATAGTGCGGCAAGGAAGCCGCTGATCTATATATCGCCGATAAAGTGATAAATTACGCGGTTTTTAAAGAAATGTATAAGAAATAGGCTCGTTTTTTTCGAAATTTTCCCGTCGTTTCGTATATCAACAGAATGATAAACCTTGAAAATGGGAGCGCCGTATCGCTTGACGATGTTTTCAGATGCTTTGCTTCGCTTTCGCTTTTTCGAGCGCTTTTTCGTATTTTCTTTCGTCCGCTTTTTCTGCAGGGCGGTACAAAATCGCTTTGTTGCCGATGACGCGCACGAGAACGGCGGAGCACGCTTTTGACAATGAAGCGGCGAGGTCCCGTTTTTCGTCTTTGAATTCGTTGAAGCTGATTTTAATAAGTTCGTGAGCGGCGAGCGCGGAGTCGGTCATTTTTTCGACCGCTTCGGTAACGCCGTTTTGTCCGACGATGACGACGCTTTGCAGGGGCTGTGCATATTTTTCAAGGATTTTTCTCTGCTTGCTTGAAAGTTCAATCATGTTTGAAATACTAGCGGTATTCGCCCGATTGCGCAACTGCATAAATACGATGTATAAACGCGATGCGGCTCTTATTAATTTTCAGTGAAAATCAACAACCCTGGCGCAGCCTCGCAGCGAAGCTTCAAGCGGCGTCGAGGTATTAAACCCTCCGCACGAATAACAATTTTTTATTTCAGAATAACGATTTGTTTTTGCAATCCGCTTGTAACCTTGTTATAGTTTAATTTATAATAAAGCTGTAGAGGATGGCGGTATGACTTTGAAAAAAACGGCAGCAGTGATTTTCTGTGCATCTCTTCTTGCCGGTGCTGTATCTGCCGAAGAGCTGACGGTGGACAGCGCGGTGCAATACGCGATCGAAAACAATATCTCCGTGAAAAAAGATAAAATCACGCTCGACGCACTCAAACGTGCAAAAAATCATTCGTGGAACGGCGTGAGTCCGAGCGCGTCCGTCAGCGCCAATATGCTTTTTCCCGCTGCGGGTGATGCGCGTCAATACGATTACAATTTATCGATTCAAGGCTCTCTCAACTTTGCGCTTTCCCCGTCCCTCTATTCGTCCGTAAAAACCGCCGCTCTCAATTACGAAAACGGACTGCTTACCTACGACGAAGCTCTGCGCTCGATCGAACTCAAAGTTCGCAGCGCGTTTTATCATCTCCTGTACGAGCTTGAATATATCGAACTGCAGAGGCGCAATCTCGAAACCGCCGGCCGGCAGTACGAGCAAAATATGAAAAAATACAAAAGCGGTCAGCTTTCGGAACTCGATATGCTGACGAGCCAAGTAAAATACGAACGGTTGAAGCCGGTACTCGAATCCGCCGAGATAACCTTTGCCAACGATTCGGCATCATTCAAACAGATGCTCGGTCTCGATCAGTCAGCCGAACTCGCGCTTTCCGGTTCTCTCGCCGCCGCTTGTTCTTTCGGCGATATAAGTGTCGAAGTCGATGCGGAAGATACGCCTGTGATTCGCACCGGAAAAAACAGCGTAAAGATTGCGCAAGCGGCATTGCTCGCGCGGAGATTTGCCGCGTGGGGGCCGACGCTGAGCGCGGGATGGACGTACGGCAAATCGAAGACGAATATCGCGGATGATTTTTCGACGACGAATGCGTTTTCGGTCGGCGTTTCGATTCCGCTCGACGGATACCTTCCGTGGTCGAAGGGAGCCGATTCCGTTGCTTCGGCAGCGGACAGTCTGAAGACGGCGGAACTTACACTCGAAAACAGCCGTACGACGCTTGCGGTGCAAATCGATAACAGCGTCAAACAGATACGGCAGATACAGTCGCAGATCGCATCGCTTCAGGCAAATGTCGGCTTGGCGCAAAAGTCGTACAATATGACGAAAGACGCATACACTCACGGTTCGCGAGATTTACTTACGCTGCAGACTGCGGCGGATTCGCTTTTGAACGCGCGTACGGATCTTGCGCAGCAGGAATATACGCTTATTACGAAGATGCTTGATCTGGAATACACGCTCGGCGTTCCGTTCGGCTCTTTGGGCAAATGATTAATAATTATTAATTATCGAAAGGAAAATGATGCTATGAAAAAATCGACGGTGATCGTAATCGTTGTACTTGCTGCGGCTTTGGGTGTCGGCGGCTATGCTTTCTACAGTACGCGGCATACGGCTGCGATGCGCGGCAGGGCGCCCTCTCAAACGGTTTTGACGGTACGTACGCAGGTTGCGGAAGTCGTAACGCTGCACGACTATATCAATACGAACGGCGACATAGAAGCGGTAAACTCGGTCACCGTGTATCCCGATATCGGCGGAAAAATCGTGAGCACGAACGTAACGCTCGGCTCTCCCGTCCGTCGCGGGGACGTGATTGCCCGAGTAGATCCGTCCGAGCCGGGCAGCAGTTATACGCTGAGTCCCGTGCTCGCTCCGATCAACGGCAGCATTATTAAAACGCCGCTCAAAGTCGGAACGAAGGTTACGACGTCGAGCGCAGTTACGACGATCGGCGATATTGCGAGTTTGCAGATCACCGCGAAGATCCCGGAGCGCTACGTCGCTTCTCTCCGCACGGGATTGAAAGCGGAGATATCGCTTGAAGCATATCCCGATGCCGTGTTCGCCGCAACCGTGACGCACGTGTCGCCGGTACTCGATGTCAACGCGCGCACGAAAGAGATCGTTTTGACATTCGACGAAAACGATATGCGGATCAACGCAGGCATGTTCGGCAAAGTGAAATTGTATACGCTCGACTACGAAGGAGCCGTCGCCCTGCCGTCGGATGCGGTCGTTACGAAAGGCGATAAGCCGTATCTCTACGTCGTCAAAAGCGACGATACCGTCGAACAGCGGGAAATAACGCTCGGACAATCGGTTGACGGCGTCGTGCAGGTTTTGTCGGGCATAGAAGAAGGAGAACGCGTCGTCGTCGAAGGCGGGCAAGTGCTTTCGAACGGTGTGAAAGTGCGCGACATATCGAGCGCGGTTCGAGGTAAAGAATGAGTTTATCGCGGAAAACGCTCGAACATCCCGTTCTCGTACTCATCGTATTTGTGCTGCTCGGCATCATCGGCATATCGAGTTTTAATAATATTGCAATCAGCCTCTTTCCCGATATCGACAGTCCCTATGTCATGGTGTTGACGACTTATTCGAACGCCGGCCCGGAGTCAGTGGAAAAATCGGTGACGAAAGTGCTCGAAAGCAGTCTCATCAGCGTCAACGGACTCAAAGAGCTCACGTCATCGTCATCGGAAGGTTCGAGCATGGTGTTTCTCGAATTCGATTACGGAACCGATTTGGAATCGGCTGTCAACGACGTGCGCGATAAACTCGACCGTGTCAAACGTTCATTGCCCGACGGTGCATCGACTCCGAGTATTTTTAAAATGGATGCGTCCGCCATGCCGATCATGCGTATTGCGATGCGGGGAAACCGTTCGACGGACGATCTTCGGCAGATAGCCGAAGACGACGTTATCGATATCCTCGAACAGACGGACGGCGTCGCCGAAGCGAGCGTTTCCGGCGGACGCGCGAAAATCGTCCGTGTCGAAATCTCAGAAAACAGGCTTGCCGCTTACGGTCTCAACATATCTGCCGTATCGTCCGCGCTCGCAAAGCAAAACTTCGAACTCGGCGGCGGAAAGATCACCGAAGGAAAAATGAATTACGTCGTGCGCACGACAGGCGAATATTCGTCCGTTGCTGAAATAGACGATACCGTTATCACAACGGTGAACGGATACGACGTAAAGCTCAGCGATATCGGAAACGCGTTTATGGGCTACGAAGACGCATCTTCGACGGTCTACATAAACGGGGAGCCGGGCGTTTACGTTTCGGTTACAAAGCAGTCCGGTACGAATTCGGTGACCGTTGCAAACGCGACGTATAAAAAAATCGAGCAAGTGCAGGCGCTCCTTCCGTCCGATATTACGCTTGAAATCATCTCGGACGATACGACTGCGATCCGCGATACGATCAGTACGCTCGTGACTTCCGCGTGGCAAGGCTTGCTGCTCGCGGTTATCATTCTGTTCTTTTTTTTGCAGAATTTTAAAAGCACGCTTATCATTTCCATATCGATTCCGCTTTCCCTTGTCATTACGATCATGTGTATGTCCTTTGCGGGGATCACGATCAATATCATGACGTTGACCGGTCTCATCCTCGGCGTCGGTATGATCGTCGATGCGTCCATCGTTATGATAGAAAACATCTATGCGTACCGATCGCGCGGTGCGAAGCCGAAAATCTCCGCGGCACTCGGTTCGCAGGAAATGCTCATGTCCGTCGTTTCCGGAAACCTCACGACGATCTGCGTATTCGTTCCGTTTTTGTTTTTTCTCAAAGACCTTGAAATGATGGGGCAGATGTTCAAGGGGATAATATTTACCGTTGTCATCGCGCTCGTGTCGAGCTTGTTCGTCGCGATTTTTCTCGTACCCGTACTGGCCGGCAAATTTTTACCGCTTTCAAATAGAGCGGAAAAGCCGGTACGAAACCGCGTTTTAAAAGCGATGTACGCTTCGTTTCAAAATGTCATAGATGCTCTTACGAAAGTGTACCGCAGGGGATTGAAGAGCGCTCTCGATCACCGGGCGGTGACGATCGTCGTGAGCGTGAGCGTTCTCTTTATGGCGCTCGCCCTTTTCCCGACGCTCAAAATCAATATTATGGGGCGCGGCGGCGGAGACGACAGCGTGACGCTCAACGTGACGATGCCGACAGGAACCTCGCTTGCGGAAACGACGAAAGTCGTGCAAGCCTTTGAAACGATCACAAAGAATGAAATACAGGGCTATACGACGCTGATCATGAGCGTCGGGACGGGCGGCAGACGGTCGAGCGCGTCGACGTATACGGGTTCGCTTTCGATCCGCCTTCCCGAAACGAGTAAACAGGTCGATACATCCGAAACGATTCAGAAAAAGCTTCGCGCGCACTTCGACGAATTTGCGGACGCGCAGCTTTCGTTCGGCGCGGGTTGGCGCGGTCAGATTTCGGGAAGCGATATCGTCATAAAGGTTCGTTCGGACGACCTTGAAACGGCGCTTTCGGTTTCCGACAAAATAAAAGACGTGATGGAAAAAATCGATGCCGTAGGGGAAGTGACGATCGACACGAAAAAAGGTTTGCCGCAAGTCGAAGTCGTCATCGATCGACAGCGGGCATACGCGTTCGGCGTCGACGTTACGACGGTTGCGCGCGAAATCAATTACGCGATGAACGGCGTTACATCGACGGTATACCGTTCGAACGGCAAAGAATACGATGTCGTTGTCATGTACCGGCCGGAAGACCGCGACAAAGTGTCCGACCTTGAATCGATTTATGTGAGAGGCACGAACGGCATGGTGAGCGTTGCGAATTTCGCTTCGCTTAAAAAAGGGCTCGGACCTGTCAGCATCAATCGGGAAAATCAAAGCCGCGTCATAGAAGTGTCGGCCGATATCATATCCGATGAAAATGCGAACGTCGTCGAAGATGAAATCAAGTCTCGTATCGCCGATACCTTTGTCATTCCCGAAAACGTCACCGTAAGCTACGAAGGTTCGTGGAGCGACGTGCAAAAACAGGGGCGCGTTTACGGTTTGATCGCTCTTATGGCGCTGCTTCTCGTGTTCGGCGTTATGGCCGCGACTTACGAATCGTTTAAAGCGCCGCTCATCAATATGATGACGATCCCGTTTTTAATAATCGGAGTCGTCTTTATCTACAAGCTTACCGGACAGACGCTGTTGATGACGTCGATGGTCGGCATCATCATGCTCGTAGGTATCGTCGTCAACAACGGTATCATCCTCGTCGACTATACGAACCTTCTCATCGACCGCGGCATGAAGATGAAAGAAGCGTGCCTCGAAGCGGGTGCGAGCAGGCTTCGTCCCGTGCTCATGACGACGCTTACGACGATCCTCGGTACGCTTCCGATGTGTTTCCAATTCGAAGGAACCGCTCAAATGGTACAGCCGATCGGCCTTTCGATCGTCGGCGGTTTGACGTCGAGCACTTTCGTCACGCTCTTTATCATTCCCGTGCTCTATTCTCTTGTCATGAAAGAAAAAAAATCGATCGATACCGGTGCCGCACAGGCTGTCACGGACTTCGTTCAAAGCGGAGAAGCTGTCGATATCGAAACCGATAACGTGCAGGCCGGCATCGTCGCAAATCAATCCGTCGAAGACGATATCGTCGAAACGCTCGAACAGCTTATACCGGATATCCGCTATACGATTATTCCGACGGTGAACGGTAGAGGCGGTGACAACTATAAGCTCGGAACTACGACGTGGCCCGAACAGAATTTTATGATGATCGCATATATGAAACGAAAAGATGTCGCGACGATTTCGGCGGCTGTTCGAATGCTGAAGAAAAAATTTCCGAAAGAGGGGATAAAGCTCTTTCTTATGTGATTGTCCGCGCGGATGTGCATGTATTCGAAGCGTCAGCGCACTTTGAAGAATATGCCGATCAGCGCTACCGTTATGAGCAGCTGCATGATGACGAATTTGATAAGCACTTGCGTCGGCGACCATCCGCGCTTTTTGCGCATTTCGTCGTGCAGCGGAAAACGGATGTCGTTGAATATGCGTATGTGAAAAAAACGGAGCAGCGCAACTTTTAATAATCCCATGCCGCCGTTTATAGACATGATCGTCGATGTCGCCAAAATCAAAAACGGATTGCCGCCGACCATAACGCATACGCCGATAAAAAAACCGAGCGCGCGGCTGCCGGCGTCTCCCATGAGCACTTTGCTCGGATACGCGTTGTGCCATAAGTAACCCATGAGGGAACCCGCGAGCGCAAAATTTATAACCGCCCAGTTTGCACCTTTCGGCAAATGCGGTACGAGCAGGTATTCGGCTATATCGACGTGTCCGAGCACAAAGTAAAAAATCGTTCCCATCGTGATGAGCGCGATGAGCACGAGCGTGCCCGAAAGCCCGTCCACTCCGTCGGTGCAGTTCGTCGTATTGATCGATGCCCACAGCATGACCGTACACACGATGATATATACGGCGACGTTTACCGCAACCGGATGCGTGACGAAGGGCAGCCAAAAATGGACGCACCCGTCGGGCGATACGCTTTTGAAACAATAAAAAAGCAAGAGCGCTTCGGCGAGGCTTACGATAAAGTCAAGCAGCGCTTTTCGGTATTCACCCCAGCTCGCCGTGCTTTTATCGTCGAAAAATCCCGTGAGCATCATGATCCACGTCAGCATAAGCGTGCCGCCCTGCAGGATCGTAAGCGGTGTACATAAAAATGCGATGACGATGAATACCGAAATAAAGACGATACCTGCACCCGTCGGCTTTCCTTTCGAAACTTCCGCGCTGAGCGTAAACTCTCTGCCTCTGTCGTGCGGCAAACGGTCGTAAAAACGCGGCAAAAGGCGCATCGAAGCGATAAAGCCCGTATAGAGCGCGAGCGTTATGAGCACCGTGTACGATTGGAGGAGCCTTGCCGGCCCGAAAAATTGCTGCAGGTATGCACCCAAATAATATATCATTTCAACCTCGATTTTATTAATTAATAAATCTACTCCCGAATTTTATGCGTGCGGAGGGTTTAATACCCCGACACCGCTTGAAACTTCGCTGCGAGACTGCGTCGGGGTTGTTGATTAAATTAAACCGCTTCACCGTCAACTGTCGATTTCAGCGCCCGTAAAAACCATCGCGATACCGTGTTCGTCGCAAAAGGCGATCGATTCGGCGTCGGTGTCGGTACCTCCGGGCTGCAGGATGAGGCGTATACCGCTCTTTGCGAAACGGTCGAAACCTCCGTCAAAGGGCAGCGCGCTGCCGCTTACCAAAATTTCGGCACGCCGAGAGCCGTTTGTTGACACGCTTTGCATATTGTTTGCCGCCCGATTGATTGCGGCAAAACACGCGTCCGCCGGTGCGAGCGCCGCGCAGCACATGCCGACCGTTGTCATGTTTCCGATGACGACCGCCGCATCGTGTTTTGCACCGAGCATGACGAGCTGCCCGAATGCCGCTTCGTCGGCTTGGATCTGTGTCGGGCGCGCCTTTGTGACGACGTTCCACGAGTCGAAGAGCGTAAGCTTGTCTTCTTCGACGATGAGGCCGCCGTTGAGCGAGCGGATAGTGTACGATATCGTCGCCGGAGTCGACATCGTGATCAGGCGGATATCTTTCCGTGCGGCCAGCAGCTCCTTTGCTCCCGCCGTAAAGTCCGGTGCGACGACCGCCGCCAAATTCGATTTTAATAATTCGTTTGCGGCGCTTTCGTCGACGACCGCGCTGAATCCTGCGACGGCGTTGTCGAAAAACGCTTTTCTGCAGCCGGACATCTTTTGAAAAGATTCGGCCGAGTTCGAGCCGAGGGCTGCGCTGATCGGAATGCCGTGCTTTGACGAACAGGTGAATACCGATTCTGCGGCGGGTGTAAAACGCATTTCCGTTTCGTTTCCGTTGTCACCGTGTTCGGTCACCGTCGGCGGCTTTTTTAACAACGCGGAAAAATTGCTGAGGCTTTCCCATACCGCATCGATGTTGACGTAGAGGCTGTACAAAAGTTCTCCGCCCTGATTTTTCCGCAAACTGTCGAGTGCGCCGCCGTGCAAAAGCGTATAAAGACATGCCGAACGGTGCGACTGCTCTTTGTTTATAAGCTCTTCGGATTTTTTATACGGCAGCATAAAATAGCGCGGATAGGATTTATCTCCCGCCTGTTGTAAAATCGCGTTTCCCGCTGCTGCGGTGCAGGCCGAAACCATATTGAACGCTTTTGCCGCAAGGTAGAGCCGGAACGCTTCGGAAATACTTTGTGTTTCTATTTTAACGATCGCTTCTTCATAATCGACGGGATCGGTAAGCACGATTATGTTTTTATAATTTTTGCACGCCGCCTGAACGAACGACAAGGCGCGCATATCGATTTTGTCCGCAACCGAATCGGATGCTTTATAATTTTTACGCGCATGGGATACGGGTTCCAAATTTATGCAGACCAAACGGATCGCGTCCGTTTCGTCGGAATGACCGTATTCGTTTTGCCGCCCGCTTGCGGCAAGCGATTGCAGCGTCGCCCCATAGTCGCCGAAAGTGCGGGGCGAATCGTCGAAAACGGATACCGCCGTGTACGCGATATCGGCGTCCGTGAGCAGCTTTCCGGTTTGTCCTGCCGACAGAATTTCCCAATCCCGTTTTACAAGGCATCGAGCAAGGGGCATGAGATTGTCGGTGTCGTCGGTATACAAAAGCGCCCGATTTTTCATATTCGAAATAATAACATAAAAAGTACCGGTGCACAACAACGGTATACAATTCGTCCGAACTTGTGTTAAAATAATAAACTATGGATATCGTATCGAGTAAACGAAATCTGCGCGGATCGATCACCGTTCCCGGTTCGAAAAGCCACACGATACGCGCGCTTTTGCTTGCAGCCCTTGCAGACGGTACGTCGCATATTTTCAATCCGCTTCCGAGTGCCGACTGCCTGTCGGCGAGCCGTGCGATTCCTCTTATCGGTGCGGATTTTCATTCTGCCGATTCGGTGTGGACGGTTTCCGGCGCGGGGTGCCGCGCTCATCTTCCCGACGATGTCGTCGATGTCGGGAACTCCGGATCGCTTTTGTATTTTTTATCGCCGATCGCGGCGACCTTTCCCGGCTGGAGCGTTTTTACCGGAGACGAGTCCATTCGGAAGCGCCCCGTTTCCCACGTTGTCGATGCGCTGCGGCAGCTCGGCTGCGAAGCCTACGTTTCGCGCCCCGATACCGATGCTCCTCCCCTTATCATCCGCGGCCCCCTTTCAAAGCGGAAGGTCATCACCGACGGAAGCCTTTCGCAGTATGTGAGCGGCATGATGATGGCGGCTTCTCGCCTCGAGGGTATGCTCGATATTACGCTTACAAATCCTAAAGAGACGCCCTATCTTTCGATGACGCGCTTGTGGCTCGAAGAGTTCGGTGTGGAAGTGAGCGTATCGGACGACTTCAAACGCATTTGCGTAAAGGGAGGCGTCACGCTTCCGCATTTCGACAAAACGATTCCGTCGGATTGGGAAGCGCTCGCATTTCCTCTCGTCGCTTCTCTCATATCCGACAGCGAAATAATAATTAACAATATAGACGATTCGGGCAGTCAGGGTGACGACGCGATCGTGGATGTGCTAGAATCCGTCGGTGCGGACATCGAACGCGACCGCATACGGCATACGCTTACCGTGCGCGGCGGAAAATGCGCGCGTTCCGTAAAAGGAGAAGTGCCCGGCAGGTTGTCGGCGGAAAAATTGCCGCGTGGAGAATTGCGCGTGAATATTTCCGGTTTTCCCGATGCGATCTGTGCGCTCGCCGTCGCCGCATCGTTTATCGAAGGGACGACGATTATAGAAGACGTCGGCGTGTGCCGTAAAAAAGAAACCGACCGAGTCGAAGTGATGAAAAGCGAATTGACGAAACTCGGCGTCGAAATCGAAGCCGAAGCTGATTGCCTCGTGATTCACGGACACGCACCGCTCAGCGCGTCCGGCGAAAAAAACGATGCGTTTGCGATTCACGGCGGTACGGTCGAAACATACGGCGATCACCGCGTTGCGATGGCGCTTTCGTGTTTCGGTTTCGGACTGCCCGAGGGCGAGGCGATTACCGTAAAAGACGCCGAGTGCTCGGCCGTTTCGTTCCCCGATTTTATCGATGCGATGAACGGCATCGGTGCGGGTTTCGGTATAAGCGCAGCTTCGTCATAGGCAAGGCGATTTTCCGCCGCGTCCGTTTTTTAATGTCCAAGTTGCGTAACGAACATTTTCTGCGGATGCAGGGTATTTGCAGAAAAAAATGTATTGAATCGCATGGAAGAAATTTGTACTGTGCAAAATTTTCTGAAAGATCGCATATTAAATCAAGAAGACTGTCCGAAAACGAAAGTTTTTGGGCAGGCGCTATTCAATCTGCAACAGGAAATTTATTTTCTATCATCTCTCGGACTTTAGGCAACAACTCTTCATCAAAGAATTTCCGCATATCTCTGCGGTTTTTGCTGGCGTTGCGTAGGAACAAGTCTGCCGGATGGATTTCAAGGGCCTCCGCCAGTCTGCGAATCAAGTCAAAAGAAGGTGTCGTTTTTCCCGCTTCAATTCCGCTTATTGTACTTTTGCCGCACTCGCAAATACCTGATAACTCCAACTGCGACAAAGAGTTCCGATTCCTATAGAAAATCAAATTTTCCGCAAATTCCGATTTTATGTTACTCACTGCTCGATAATAATCGACTTTTTATCTAAATAATTCTAAATAATAGACCGATTTTGTAATAAAGTCTAAAAAATAAACTTTATAGCATTAAAAGACGAAATTTTAGACTTTCAATTATAAAACGGAGTTTTCAATGCAGACCGACACACAAAAATACAACGAATCAATAAAACCGAACAGCAAAGAAATTGAAATCTTAAAAAAATATTTTCCGCAGTGTTTTTCAAAGCCGGCGACCGACGAAAACGGCACTGCCACAAAAGAACATTTTGACACGGAAAAACTTGCAGAACTTTTGAACAAAGACGAAGTAGATATAAAAAAAGAAGGTTTTACGCTGAACTTCCTCGGGAAAAGTTATGCCCGCTATCAGGCAAATCTTGACAGCGAAACGGTGATTGTGCCGGACGAACAGAATGCGCATATTCAAAGCGAAAATGTGTACATTGTCGGCGACAATCTGGACGCTCTGCAGCACCTTAAATATTCCTACGCCGAAAAAATTAAATGCATTTATATCGACCCTCCCTACAACACGGGCAAGGAAGATTTTGTTTACAACGACAAGTTCGGTTTTACGGCAAAAGACTTTGTCGAAAAGCTCGACGTAACGGAAGAGGAAGCGGAGCGTATCTGCAGCATGAACGGGAAATGCACCCATTCCGCATGGCTTACTTTTATGTATCCGCGCCTTGCCCTTGCACGTGAACTTTTGCGTGATGACGGCGTGATTTTTATCAGCATTGACGACAACGAGCAGGCGAACTTAAAGCGGCTTTGCGATGAAGTTTTCGGGGAAGGGAATTTTGTTGTTTGTTTTCCTAGAGTTACAAAGAAAGGTGGGAAGTCGTCTGATTCAACAGCAAAAAATCATGATTATGTTTTGATGTATGTAAAAAATTATCAAAAAGCTAATCTTGTCGGGGTTACACATACTGATGATAAATATTGTAATAAAGATGATTTTTTTGAAGAACGAGGTTTTTATAAATTAAACCAAACTTTAGATTATGATTCTTTAGGCTATGTTCAATCTCTTGATTATCCGATTGAAATTGCTGGAATGACATATTATGCAGGTGGAAGTGAAGACGAATACGAAAAAAGACAGAAAGGACTTCACGGACGTGCAGACTGGGGATGGAGATGGAGTAAGGACTTGTTTGAATTTGGATACAAAAATGGTTTCATTGTTAGTAAAAATAGCGGTGAACGCCCCAGAATATACACAAAAACTTATCAAGGTGTAAAAATTCAGAAAATTAACGGACAATATAAAGTTGTAAAAATTGAAAGAACAAAACCTCTTTCTACACTTGAATTGATAGAAAATGAATTTTCAAACGATAATGCTACAAAAGCTATTGTTGATGTAATAGGTAAAGGTGTCTTTGAATATACAAAACCTCCGGCATTAATTAAGAGGCTTCTTAATTTAGTTGGAAAAACAGATATTCCAGAAATATTATTAGAAAACTTAGCCTCATGTTCCACTTCCGACATCATCCTCGACTTTTTCTCCGGCAGTGCGACAACCGCCCACGCCGTAATGCAGCTCAATGCTCAAGACGGCGGTAGCCGCAAATTCATCATGGTTCAGCTTGATGAACACGTAAAAAAAGGCAGCGAGGCGGAAAAAGCCGGATACAAGACAATCGACGAAATCGGTCGCGCGCGTATCCGCCGCGCCGCTGAAAAAATCAAAGCGGAAAATCCGAAGACAAAAGCGGACTTAAGCTTTAAAACTTTCTACTTGAAATCAATGCCGCAAAACACGCTCGATAAAATCAAAACATTCAATCCGAACTCTCTTTTTACAAGCGACGGCGACATTGTAAAAACGCTCGGCGAAGATACGCTGTTTCAAACGTGGCAGATAAAAGACGGATTCGGTTTCAACTGTAACCGACAAAAAATCGATATTGCGGGCTGCGCCGCGTATGTTTCGGAAGATGAAAAAATCGGAAAATATCTGTATTTGCTTACGGGAATGGAAGAAGAATCCGTCAAAGAGCTTATTCGTAAAATCGAAAGTTTTGAACTGACCGTCGATAAAATTTTCGTCTACGGTTATTCTTTCGATTTTGACGCGCTTAATTCGCTTTCGACAAATCTAAAGACGCTCAAAAACCGCAACCCCATTGAGCCGATCATAAGGTACTGAAATGAAGCTTGAGCAAAACTTACCGCATCAGATAAACGCAATCAATGCCGTGCTCCGCGTCTTTGACAATATCGAGGGGCGGTTTTTCGCCGACCGCACAAAATGTCCTTTTATGACCGGCGATTTAGAAACAATAAAAACCAATATCGTGCAAATCCAAAAAGGTGAAAAGTTCGGCTGTTTTTCGGACGATTATTCCGTGCCGGAAACGCTCCGTCAAAATTACACGGATTCAAGTCCACACTATCTGAACATTGATATAAAAATGGAAACCGGAACCGGAAAAACCTACGTTTACACGCGGACGATGTTCGAGCTTCATCAAAAATACAGCGTAAACAAATTCATCGTGCTTGTGCCGACCGTTCCGATTAAGGAAGGCGCAAAATCTTTTTTGAAGTCCGCATATATGAAAAGCGATTTGCAGTCGCTCTACGGCGGAACGGAACTGCGCCTTCATGTGCTTGACGCTCAAAAGCAAAACACACGGGGACGCAAATCTTTTCCCGCCGCAATTCAGGCTTTTGCGGAAAACACCGATTTGAACGGCAACAAAATCGACGTGCTTTTGACGAACAGCGGAATGTTGAATTCCGCAAAAACGATGGATGCCGAATACGACCAGACCTTGCTCGGGACGTTTACCAATCCGTACAAGGTGTTGCGGAATATAAATCCGTTTGTGATTATCGACGAGCCGCACAAATTCAATCGCACAAAGGGAACGTTCAAAACGCTTGTTGAAAAAATTAAGCCGCAGGTGATTATCCGGTACGGTGCGACGTTTCCCGAAATGGGAAAAGATAAAATCGACTATGAAAATGTCGTGTATTCATTGAACTCATGCCGGGCGTTTAACGACAATCTTGTAAAAGGCGTGCAGGTTGAATACATCGCGGACGAGGACAAAATAAAAGACCGCGTAAAAATCAAAGTGCTTGAAATAAACGCTGCAAAAGGCGAAGCAAAATCCGTGCGTTTTCAAAACGAGCAGACAAAAAAGACGTTCGATTTACAGGAAAACGCTTCCCTTTCGGAAATCGATGCAAGTTTTCAGAATATTCACGTTGCCGCAATTTCAAAAGCGGAAGTGCAGCTGAGCAACGGTATGATTTTGCACAAAAGCGAATCTTTATATCCCGAAATTTTTTCCGACAGTTTTCAAACAACAATGCTGAACCTTGCCATTGATCGTCATTTTGAAAAAGAATACGACAACTTTTGCGGAGATGTAAAAAAAATAAAAACGCTTTCGCTTTTTTTCATTGATTCGATTCAATCTTTTAGGGATGACGGATTTTTACGGCAGGAGTTTGAGCGTCTTTTAAAGGAAAAACTGAACGCTCTAATTGAAAAATATCAAAAATCGGAACGACGGGAAGAAAGAGAATATGCGGATTATCTTTCATTTTCTCTTGCAAATTTAAAGAAAACGATTGCAGGTTATTTTTCCGAAGACAACAACACCGACAGCGACGAAGTTCGGGAAGAAGTTGATAAAGTCTTGCGGCAAAAAGATGAAGTTATCAAAATCAAAAAAGAAAACGGCGAATGGGAGCCGACGCGGTTTATTTTTTCAAAATGGACGCTCAAAGAAGGCTGGGACAATCCCAATATTTTTGTCATTGCAAAACTGCGTTCAAGCGGCAGCGAAACGAGCAAACTGCAGGAAGTCGGGCGAGGTTTGCGTCTGCCTGTTGACGAACTCGGCGAGCGACAGAGCGAAAGGCAATTTTATCTGCGGTATATAATCGACTATTCGGAAAAAGACTTTGCTGAAAAATTGCTTTCGGAAATCAACTTCGGAGCAGAGGTAGAATTTAAAATTACAAAATCATTCCTTGAAGAATACGCAAAGAAAAAGCAGATTGATATTAAGGCTTTTTTTAAGGATTTGATTGTAAAAGATTATATCGATCCGGAAACTCACGAGCCGATTTCGGACAATCTTTCCGCATTCAAGGAAAATTATCCTGATTTGTTCATCGCATTGAATGAAGGAAAAATCGTCAACGTAAATGCATCGGGCGGAAAATTCGGCGAAAAGGTGAAAATCCGCAAAGAAAACTACGACAAACTTGCCTCCCTTTGGCGCAGCATAAATCAAAAATTCTATCTTCATATAGATTCTACAAAAGAAGAAGACTTAAAAGCAATGCTCTTTGAGATGCTAAAAAAAGGAATCGACGCATCTTCAAATATTTCAACTTCAATACGACAAACGACAAAAAGCGATGACGGCAGCGTAAAGTTCACGAGCGAAATAGGTTCGGCATTTTCACTAAAAAAAGAGATGCCGTATTCGGATTTCTTAAAAAAAGCGCAAAACGAAACGAATATTCCGATCACGCTTTTGCATGAAGTTTTTTGTGAATATTTTAAGGAATATCCGCTGCCTGAAAAATTCTTCAGCAAGCAGACTTTGCGGTGTTTAATCGAAGGCTATCGAGACTGGTATATAAAGACCTTTGCCGAAAAATATTCTTATGAAAAAGTAAACGCGCCCGTAACGGATCTGCTGTGTGATGAAAATAATGCCGTAAAAGAATACGTTGTCCGCAATGACATAGGCGTTTTGAACTGCAAAGAAACTCCGCTTGAAAATTATCTTTATGATTCGTGCGTTTATGATTCCGATTTGGAACGAAGCAATATTACGCACGACATAAAATCAAATATTGCATCGGTTGAAGTGTACGGGAAGATTCCGCGCAGGACGGTACGAATTCCGACGTATGCGGACGGCACGTACAGTCCGGATTTTATGTACGTTATTAATAGGAAAAACGGCAAACAACAATTAAATCTTGTCGTTGAAACAAAGGATAAAACCAAAGATCATATTGATCCGGAAGAAAGACGAAAAATCACCGCGGCAAAAAAATTATTTGAAAAATTACATCAAGAAGTATCGGACGTATATTATCGCCCTCAAATTTCAAAACAGGACATGACGGAAATAATCGAAAGCGTTGTAAAAGGCGATGATATAAACAACGATTTGTATTTGTGAAAAAAGAAACTGGACACCCTTAAAAACATATTTGATTTCTTTTTTATACGTTGATATAATTTTCATACCGACATCAAAAAAGAAATACAAAAAAATGCGATTACGGGATCTGACGATATACGCAAAAGAAAAATATCACATTGTCGAACAGCGCGGATTTACGATCGTGCTCGCAAGCGATTTGCCGGCGGCACAGGCGGAATATCACGCATCGACGATTCCGTTTTCAAAGGCGTCTTCTTTGCAGCCCTCTTCAATGCCTAAAAAAATCTGCAAAAAGATGAAGCTCTACCAATACGGTGACGGTTCGTTCCGTCAAAAATGCCGAAATTTCTACTCGGCAAGCCGACGAGGGCAAACCGCATAATTCGGAAAATAAATAATCTTAATTTTTCGTTTTACAAACTCTAAATTCGGATAGGCTTATATTTTCGCTGTTCGATCTAAGAAGCATTTCCGTGCCGCAGTGATGTCGGGTTTGCTCTTTCATTTGTATTTCAGTATATTTTATACGTATTTACACAAGGAATTGGAATGAAAGAAATCAAGCAGGAGTTTTTGACTGGTGAACGCGCACTGTTCCAAGCGCAGGATATGAAAATCATCGATACGATTTTTGCCGACGGTGAATCGCCGCTGAAGCACGCGTCGGACATCGAACTTGACGGCTGTATGTTCAAATGGAAATATCCGCTGTGGTACAGTACAAACATTACAGTGAAAAACAGCACGTGGTTTGAAATGGGGCGCGCGGGTGTATGGTATACGGATAACGTCAGCGTCGAAAACAGCGTCATCGAAGCGCCGAAAAATTTCCGCAGGTGCCGGAACGTGCGCCTTGCAAACGTCGATATGCCGAACGCGGCCGAAACGTTTTGGTCGTGCGACGGCGCCGTATTTGAAAATGTCAGAGTAAGAGGCGACTACTTTGCGATGAACAGTCGAAACATGAAAATAAACAATTTTATTTTGGACGGCAACTATCCCTTCGACGGCGCGGAAAATATCGAAATCGATAATTCGAAACTCATTTCAAAAGACGCGTTATGGAATGCCGAAAATATAGTCGTTCGCAATTCGTTTATTTCGGGAGAATATCTCGGTTGGAATTCGAAAAATCTGACCTTTGAAAACTGCACGATCGAAAGTTTACAGGGTATGTGCTATATCGACAACCTCGTCATGAAAAATTGCAAGCTCATCAATACGACGCTCGCTTTCGAATATTCTTCAGTCGATGCCGACATAACGAACACGATAGACAGCGTGTTTAATCCTTCAAGCGGCACGATACGCGCCGAACGCATCGCAAAGCTCATCGTCGAAAAAGATAAAGTCGATCCCGCGAAAACGAAAATCGTGTGCAGGGATATTGTGAATTAAAAGCGTCGCTCAACCGGCGCGTCATTTTCGATCCCGCACACGATTTTACAGCACCATGACGAGAGTTCCCGCCGTGAGGAGGAGTGCGCCGACGAGCGATTTTACCGAAACCTTTTCGTGCAGGAAAATAAAAGCGAGAGCGAGCGTGATCACGACGCTCATCTTATCGACGGGAACGACCTTCGATGCGTCTCCCGTCTGCAGCGCGCGGTAATAGCAAAGCCACGATGCGCCGGTAGCGAGTCCCGACAGAATTAAAAAAATCCAGCTCTTTTTTGGAATCGCCGTGATGCCGCCCTGCTCGTGCGTAACGAAAACCATGAGCCACGCCATCGCGAGCACGACAAAGGTTCGGATTGCGGTTGCAAGATTCGAGTTCACTCCTTCGATTCCGATTTTCGCGAGGATCGAAGTGAGCGCGGCGAACACTGCGGAACAGACGGCAAAGGGCAGCCACATAGCACGCCTCCGTGCAACTATATTGATTGAACGGCGGGTTTTTAAAGCGGCTCGTGTTCCGCCGCTTAAAACTCGACATTCGACCTATTATTATTTTTCGAGCGATAAAAATATTTTATAGCAATTATACGCCGTACAGATGTCTTCTTTATTTGTCAATTCCCACGGCGCGTGCATGCTTAAAACCGAAACACCCGCGTCGAGTACGTCCATGCCGTACTTTGCCGCAAGATAGGCGATCGTACCGCCGCCGCCCTGATCGACTTTTCCGAGTTCGGCCATTTGAAACGGGATATTGTTTTTTTCCATAAGCGCGCGGACTTTTGCGATGAATTCGGGATTCGCGTCGCTTGCGGAATATTTGCCGCGGCTTCCGGTGTATTTATTAAAAACGATCCCACCGCCGAGGAACGACGAATTGTCTTTGTCGTAGAGATTGCCGTTCATCGGATCGAAAGCGGCGTTCACGTCGCTTGAAAGCATCGCGGAATTTGCAAGGCAGCGCCTGAGCGTCAGATCGCTGTAACCGCCGCTCATACGCGAAATGATTTCGGCGACCGCATTTTCGAGCAAGTGCGAGCCCATGCCCGTAGCTCCTACACTGCCGATCTCTTCTTTGTCGACGCAGAGGCAGCAGTTCGTGCGCGTCTTTGCCGTGCTGTCGAAGAGCGCCTGTACCGATGTGAATGCGCATGCGCGGTCGTCCTGTCCGTACGCGAGGATGAGCGATCGATCGATGCCGCAGTCGCGCGACAAGCCTGCCGGAACGATTTCAAGTTCGGCGGATGCGAAATCGTCTTCATCGATATCGTATTTCGATTTTAATAATTTTAAAACGGCTTTCTTATATTTTTCTTTATCCTTTGAAGATTTTTCATCGTCTTGTTTTTTTTGTTTGTCTTTTTTTTGCGGAATGCCGGAACTCAAAATGAGGTCGAGGTTTTCGCCGGGGATAAAGTCGGACGCTTTTTCTTTCATCTGCTCCTGCGCGAGGTGCGGCAAAATATCGGACACGCAAAATACCGGATCGTCTGCAGCTTCGCCGATCGTCACGTTGATAACGCTGCCGTCGGTTTTGCATACGACGCCGTGGATCGCAAGCGGCAGCGTTACCCACTGATATTTTTTTATACCGCCGTAATAGTGCGTATTCAAATATACGATACAGTCTTTTTCGTAAACGGGATTTTGCTTTACGTCGAGGCGCGGCGAATCGATATGCGCGCCGAGGATATTCATACCGTCTTCAAGACTGCCCGTTCCGATCTCGAACAGGGCGACGGTTTTGTGCATTTTTTGCACGTAAACCTTATCGCCCGCTTTCAGCGTTTTATATTTTGTGATATCTTTATAACCGCGCTTTTCCGCCGCTTGGATGATTTCGGCTGTACACTCGCGTTCGGTTTTTCCGGCGTCCAAAAATTTTTTGTAATCGTTAATAAATTTTTCGTTCATACTATGCTCCTCATTATATGCGTACTTATAAAAACCTGATCGATATTATTTAAAACATACGTCGACTTCAAAGGGACCGTATTGCGTCGCAAACGGAATACCGACGATCGGATAATTTTTCGGCCACGAAAGCGTGTGATCTTTCCCCGCTACGACAACGGGCGGCGATACTCGTATGTCTCTGTTTTTGATTTCCGAAATCGCGTTCCCGGCAATGATATTCGTAAATTCGCTTACGAGCTGCTTTGCGAGTTCTTCCCGCTCCGATGCCACAACGATCTCTATGCCCGAACGGTCGAGCATTTTATCCGCAAGGATTTTATGCAGACGAAACGCGACGACGCCGTTGCAGTCGCCGGTAAGACCGAGCAGCCCGGAAATTTCCCACGCATGGCCGGCATTCGGGTCGAGCAGGTACGGATCTTTATGCTGCGGCGGCATATCGAACATATTTTTAAATGCATTTTCACACGATACTAAAAACGGATTAATAATTTTTACGTCCATTTCGTATTCAGTATATCGCAATGTAAAATTTGGGGCAAGGCAAAAAAATCGATTGTAGAAATTCGTATCCGCGATAGTGTAGAGAACGTATGCTGCCTTTTCGAGAAAAATCCGTTGCAGAAAAAAAACCGCGAGGTTTAAACGCGCCGCGGTTTTTTATTGTGCGGCAATCACCTTTTTAGGACAACATATCCGATGCTTTTTTCAGGTATACCGATTAAATCTCGATTTCGCCTTCGTAAACCGTGTCGCTCTGTCCGGTCAAATAGACGGTATCGCCTGTGTACTTCACGATGAGCGTGCCGCCTTTCACTTGCACGGTGATGTTTTCATCCATCGGACAATAGCCGTTCAGCACGGCGGCTATCGCGGCCGCACATGCGCCGGTACCGCAGGCGGGCGTTTCTCCGTTGCCCCGCTCCCACGTCCGCATCTTCAATTCGTTCCGGCCGACAACGCGCACGAACTCCGTATTCGTCCGATTCGGAAAAGCGGCGTTGTTTTCAAAGAGCGGCCCGATTTTTTCGACATCGACTTTATCGACAAAGCCGCAAAATACGACGCAGTGCGGCGTGCCGACGGAAAGGCACGTAACATCGTATTTCGTACCGTCTACGGTAAGCGGCACATTGACGATCGCTTTTTGAGGAAGCCGAGCGGCAAGCGATTCGCTCGAAGTCGGAACGGGCGAAAGCGTCGTCGGAAGAGATGCTGCATCGAAAAGCGGGCGCCCCATGTCGACGGTAACGGAAGAAACTTTTCCGTCGAGTTTATACAGCACAAGCGACTTCGTACCGCTCGCCGTATCGATCGAAAGAGACGCAGTCGGAGATGCCGCATCTCCGCGGTCTTTTACGCCGTTGATATTGTTGTCGTACAGATATTTTGCGACGGCGCGGATCGCGTTTCCCGCCAAGCGTCCTTCGCTTCCGTCCTGATTGAAAAACTGCATATACGCGTCCGCTTTGTTCGAATCTTTGACGAGCACGAGCGAATCGGCGCCGATTTCCATGCGGCGGTTGCACAGGCGGACGGCAAGCCCCGCAGGATTCGATACCGCCTGCTTCCTCGCATCGATGAGGATAAAATCGTTTCCCGTACTCTGCATTTTACAAAAGCGCAGTTTTTCTTTCGATTCGCGCAGCGCATTGATATCGACGAGTTCGACGTTTTCCGCATTGTAATGGCTCATGAGACAGTTCGCGATCGCGTTCGCCGTATCGATCGCGGTAAGGCAGGGTATGTCGCGCTCTACGGCGTGCCGCCGCATACGTACGCTGTCGGCATGCGGATCGCGTCCCTTCGTGCTCGTCGAAATCACGTAGTCGATTTTACCGGTATCGAGGAGCGTCAAAAGATTGTCGTCGGGATTTTCGTGGATTTTGTTTACGACCGTCACTTCCATGCCGAAGTCTTTAATAACGCCCGCCGTACCTTCGGTCGCGTACAGCGTAAATCCCATATCGTAAAATTTCCGCGCGAGGTCGGGGATTTCAAACTGATCGGTTTTACGCACCGTAAACAAAACGCCGCCGCTTCTTTTCATACGGTAGCCCGCGCCGATGAGCCCCTTAAAAATCGCTTCTTCCATCGTCGAGGCAAGGCCGAGCACTTCACCGGTCGATTTCATTTCCGGTCCCAAATGCGTATCGACGTCCATGAGTTTTTCAAAACTGAACACCGGCACTTTTACGGCGAAGTACGGCGAAATACGGTAAAGCCCCGTACCGTAGCCGAAAGTTTTTACTTTTTCGCCGAGCATCGCTCGCACTGCAAGTTCGACCATCGGTACGCCCGTCACTTTGCTGATATAGGGCACCGTGCGGCTCGAACGCGGATTGACTTCAATCACATAGAGATCGTTGTTGTAGATGAGATATTGAATATTGACAAGCCCTTTCGTGCCGAGCGCAAGCGCGAGTTCGCGCGACTGCTTGATAATTTTTTGCCGGAGGATATCGTTGAGATTCCACGACGGGTACACGGCGATCGAATCGCCGGAATGAATGCCCGCACGTTCGATGTGCTCCATGATACCCGGAATCAAAATGTCTTTGCCGTCGCAGATCGCATCGACTTCAAGTTCGGTACCGCCCATGTATTTGTCGATGAGCACCGGATTTTCGATGCCCTGCGAAAGGATGATACCCATGTATTCGCGCACATCGGCGTCTCCCCACGCGATGATCATATTTTGTCCGCCGAGCACGTAAGAAGGCCTGAGCAAAATCGGATAGCCGATGCGCTGTGCGGACGCGATCGCTTCTTCCGTCGTCAAAACCGTTTCCCCTGCGGGTTTATTGATACCGAGTTTGACGCAAAGCGCTTCAAATTTTTCGCGGTCTTCCGCGATGTCGATCGATTCGGCGCTCGTGCCGAGAATTTTTATGCCCTGTTCATCGAGAAATTTTGTTAATTTTATCGCCGTCTGTCCTCCGAAAGCGACGACGACACCAATCGGTTTTTCCGTATTGATGACGCTCATCACGTCTTCCGGCGTAAGCGGTTCGAAGTACAGGCGGTCGGACGTATCGAAATCGGTTGAAACCGTTTCGGGATTGTTGTTGATCGTCACGACATCGTAGCCGAGTTTTTTCAGCGACCATACGCACTGCACCGACGCATAATCGAATTCGATTCCCTGACCGATGCGGATCGGACCCGAACCGAGCACGATGATCGTACCTTTTTTGCTTTTCGATTTTGCATGTTCGGCGAGAAAATCCGCCGCTTCGTTTTCCTCATAGTAGCCGCCGTAAAAATACGGCGTTTCCGCGCTGAACTCACCGGTGCAGGTATCGACCATTTTATACGTCGCGGGAATGTGCGCGAGCTTACCCTGCTTTACGAGCGCGGCGGCGTTTTTCGCTTCTTTAATAATTCCCGAGCCGCCCGGGATCGCAACTCCGCTCAACTCGGTGATCGTTTTATCGGGGAAGCCGTCTTTTTTCGCTTCAAGATACAAAAGAGGCGAAAGCTGTTGCTTGCCGGTTTTTATCGATGCGAGTTCGAGTTCACGGAACGCGATATGCTGCAGTTTTGCCAAAAACCATATATCGATTTTCGTAATTTTATTAATTTCGTCGATCGACATGATGCCGCGCACGAGCGCTTCGTAGATCGCAAAAATCCTGCGGTCGGTACATTCGCCGACGCGCTCTTTGATGCGTTCATCGCTTTCGTTCACAAACTGTTTTAAGCGCATCGAATCCGTTCCGATTTCAGCGCCGCGTACGGCTTTCATAATCGCTTCTTCAAACGTGCGCCCGATCGACATCACTTCGCCCGTCGCTTTCATCTGCGTGCCGAGCGTGCGCTTTGCGTATACGAATTTATCGAACGGAAATTTCGGCATCTTTACGACGACATAATCGACGACGGGTTCGAAATACGCCGACGTTTTTTTCGTCACGAAGTTCGGGATTTCGTCGAGGTTATAGCCGATCGCGATGAGCGTTGCGACGCGCGCAATCGGATAGCCCGTCGCTTTCGATGCGAGCGCCGACGAACGGGATACGCGCGGATTCACTTCGATGACCGCATATTCGGAAGTCGAAGGATGCAGAGCAAACTGGACGTTACAGCCGCCTTCCATGCCGAGCGAACCGACGATATTGAAAGAAGCCGAACGCAACATTTGATATTCTTTATCGGAAAGCGTCATCGTCGGAGCGACGACGATCGAGTCGCCGGTATGGATACCGACGGGATCGACGTTTTCCATAGAGCACACGGTGATCGCGTTACCGCTGTGATCGCGCACGACTTCGAATTCGATTTCCTTCCAGCCGGCGATACATTTTTCCACGAGGATCTGATGAATGGGCGAACGGTGCAGCCCGTTTTGCGCAATCTCTTCGAGCTCGCTCTTCGTTTCCGCAATGCCGCCGCCCGTGCCGCCGAGCGTAAATGCGGGGCGCACGATGACGGGATATCCGATTTCATGTTCGGCAAAATCGACGGCGTCCTCAAGCGTCGTTACGACTTTTGACGGAATGCACGGCTCGCCGATGGACAGCATCGTGTCTTTGAAAATCTGCCGGTCTTCCGCTTTATCGATCGTATCCGGCCGCGCACCTAAAAGCTGCACTCCGTGACTTTTCAAAAAGCCCGATTTGGCAAGCTCCATGCTCAGCGTGAGGCCTGTTTGCCCGCCGAGTGTCGAAAGCAAACTGTCGGGCTTTTCCTTTTCGATAATCCGCCGGATCGTTTCGGGAATAAGCGGTTCTATATACACCGCGTCCGCCATGGAGCGGTCGGTCATGAGAGTTGCGGGATTCGAATTGACGAGGACGACGCTCAAGCCCTGCTCTTTGAGCGCTTTGCACGCTTGCGTGCCCGCGTAATCGAATTCGGCGGCCTGCCCGATGACGATCGGCCCCGAACCGATAACCATAACTTTACGAATCGATGTATTTAACGGCATAGGGCATCCTCCCGATCATCGGCACATCTTCGTGCACTTTGAAATACTGCCTGAGAGGCACCGGTGATTTTAAATGATTTGATTTTTTGTAGGAACGCCGTTTTTGCACGGCCGTCTTTGAGCGCTTTTCGAACAGCGTCAGCGGTAGCCGCATCGCCTGAAAAGAATGCATCGTTATTCATCTTAAAATGTAATTATATATTTTTATAAAAAAAATGCATACCCCCCCCCGATGGATGGACGTGTGAACGTGATTGACAGCGATGAACTTAATGAACATGAATCAAAAGAACCGGTTGAAGAAACTGCGAATGATGAAACCGCTGTAGATGAGCCGAAGAATTTTCCCGTTATTTTTTCCGTACACAAAGCCGTCGAAATATGGTATACTGGTTTTACGGATCACATCCGTAATATTAAAGGGGCGTTGCAATATGGATATAAAAATCATCACTGTCAGCAGGCAGTTCGGTTCGGGCGGTCGCATCATCGCAAAAGATGTCGCGGATAAACTCGGCTGGAAATTTTACGATCGGGAAATCATAGAAAAGATTGCGGAAAAAAGCGGGCTCGCAAAGGAATTTATCGAAGAGCGCGGCGAATACGCGTCTGCAGGACAAAACCTCGTGTACAGCGCACCGGCGGGTTTCGGCGGATTTTCTACGGGGCAGTCGGTGTTCGATAAACTGTATGTGATGCAGTACAATATCATCCGTGAAATTTCGGAAGAAGGACCGTGTGTCATTGTCGGGCGTTGCGCCGATTACGTGCTGCGGGACAGAACGGACTGCTTCCATGTCTTCATCTACGCGGATATGGATTTTCGCATCGCGCGCGCAGGGGGCATCTATAAAGTCGATGCGCCGAATGTGGAACGCTATCTGCTCGACCGTGACAAAAAGCGGAAACTTTATTACAAATACAATACCGACCGCGTTTGGGGCGAAGTAAAGAATTACGACTTGTGTCTCAAAAGCAGTGCGATCGGACTGGACACGTGCGCTGCGATGATCTGTGATGCGGCGCAGCACAAAACCGTCGGCCCCGTGCGAAAGTCGATTGCGTCTGCGGAAAAGGCGATGACGGCAGCTGCAAAAAAAATCGCAACGGGTTTGAAAAAATCGCCGGCGGCAACCGCCACCAAAAATATCGCGGACGATATAAAAGCGGCGGCTCCGAAGGCGGCAAAAAAAATCGCGGAAGAAGTCAAAAAGACCGCTCCTGAAGCCGTGCATAAAATCACTGCGGAAGTAAAAAAATCGTCGGCGGTTGCCGGAAAGACGGTTGCCGCCGCTGCAAAAAAGATTGCGGCAAACGTAAAAAAATCCGCGCCGAAAGCGGAAAAAGAGGCAGCCGAAGCTGCGAAAAAAATCGCGTCGGGTGTAAAAAAAGCGGTATCGTCACGCACGGCAAAGGCGAAAAAAAAGACCGACTGAAAGCGCCGCTTGAACAGCGCAAGAATGCTGCAAACAATGCAGCAATATGAAAACGAGGAAATACCGCGGTGAACGAAAAAGGCGATGCGTTGCAAAAATTCGACGTTCCGAAATATATAAGATATTTGAGCGTGATTTACTTTTCGTTTTATATATCATCGGGCTTCCGAGCGGGATGCGCTCATATACGGCATATATGGGATCGGCACGCGGCACAACCGTATCGCCCGTGTTGTGTTTTATAGCGCACTTCATGGGCACTTTCCAATATTTTGTTAAACTGTTTGTCGTTACGCTGATCGCTTTTTTTATTTTTAATAATTTTAAAATCGTGTACGGAGCCGTAAAAAAGCTGTTGAGATAATCAACAACCCCGACGTGGTATGTGAGATAACCGTCCGCACGAATAACGAGGGCGGCAAAGGTACAATGTATTTTTCTCAAGTTTAGGAGCATTATGATATACACGGCATTTTATTCGTCGCCGCTCGGCGATATGCTCTTGGCGCAAAAGGACGGAGCGCTCGTCGGACTGTGGTTCGAAGGGCAAAAATATTACGGCGCGGCGATTTCGGAGGCGGTGCCGAAAGACGATGATAAAACATCGGTCAAAGTAAAACGTTGGCTCGATCGGTATTTTGCGGGGCAAAAACCGGATGCGGCGGAACTCGCGCTCGCTCCGGCAGGAAGCGATTTTCGGCAGGCGGTGTGGGCCGTTCTCCGAGAGATTCCGTACGGTAAAACCATTTCCTACGGCGACATCGCCCGAACGCTTGCAAAACGCAAAGGGTTTGAACAGGTATCGGCGCGCGCGGTCGGAGGAGCGGTTGCGCATAATCCCGTTTCCGTAATCATTCCGTGTCACAGAGTCGTCGGATCGGACGGAAAGCTGACCGGTTATGCCGGCGGTATCGATAAAAAAATAAAACTTCTTGAGCTGGAAGGTGTCGATATGGCGATGTTTAAAGATGTCCGACGCGCTTCCAAGGGAGCAGTATGAAACAAAGCGACAGAAGACGATATGCGTTTTTAAGAGGATCAATTTCGAGTTTTCTAAAACTCGAAATTTTCCATCCGTTTCGTTCACCTACTGAGTGGCGAGTTTTGAAGATAAATAAAATGATGCAGAGGCGAGGTTCCGGCCGTGTGCCGTTTCGAGCGTTAAGCTTACGGAAGCCAGCCTTAAAAGCTCGACCGCGGCTAAGCGGACGGGTTCTCGCCGAAAGCAGACCTTTGTTTCGACAGTATTTTCAAAACCCGACATTCGTTTTAATAATTATTAATTTCATGTTTGCCGCGGCCGCTTTTTGCAGCGACAATTCGCCCTGTACCGCACACGATGTGCCGCCGCGTTACCGCGAAGAAATGCGCGCGTTTATAAAAAAAATATCCGCCTATGCAAAGGCGCAGAACCCGCACTTTGTCGTCATTCCGCAAAACGGGCAGACGGTCGCGTGGGACAGCGATGTCCCAACCGACGAAAACGGCGTGCCGCTTACGGAAGCCGATACTTCGTACATGGATGCGATCGACGGATGCGGCCGCGAAGATACGTTTTACGGCGAAAGGGGAGCGGGCAAAGCGACATCTTCGAGGGCGTCCGCATATTTTGTCGGTACGTGCAAAAAATTTTCGGAAAAAGGTAAGACCGTCTTTTCGATCGATTACTGTTCTTCCCGAGCCGCGATCGCCGACTCGTACGCGAAAAACGCCGCGGCGGGCTTTATCGGTTTTGCCGCGCCCGACAGAAATCTCGCCCTTATCCCGGAACAAAGCGGATACGGGCGAGAGTATTATCCGTACCGTAAAAATCGAAACGACGTGACGAAACTTTCCGACGCGAAAAATTTTTTATTTTTGCTCGGCATGTCTTCAGGCGACGCGGACGGAAGTGCGCTCATCGAAAAAATACGGGCGACGGATTACGACGCCGTGATCATGGACGCCTTTGTAGACGGCGGCGATGTGCCGTTTTCCCGTGCGGCTGTCGAATCGATTAAGAAAAAAGCTTCCGGAGGAGCGCGCTTTGTCATCGCATATATGAGTATCGGCGAAGCGGAAGACTATCGCCGGTATTGGGATGAGCGCTGGGTACGTGGAAAAAAATTGACAAAAAATGCGCCCGCGTGGCTCGATAAATTGAATCCCGATTGGAAAGGAAATTATAAAGTGCGATACTGGAATGAAGATTGGCAAAATATCATCTGCGGCGGCAAGGATTCGTATATTCAAAAAATTATCGATGCGGGATTCGACGGCGTTTACCTCGACATCGTCGATGCATACGAATATTTCGAAGAGCGGTAAACCGCATCTTACAAGGAGTTGTCTACGGATATCGAAACCGAAAAGCGCATCGTTGCGCTCGAAACGAAACTTGCCTATCTCGAAGATTTTGTAAATCAGCTGCAGGGCGTTTCCGTCGTTCACACGAAATCGATCGACGGGATTACGGCGCAGTGCAAAGCGATGTCGGAAAAACTGCGCGAATTGGCCGATGCGGCGGAAGAAATTCCCAACCGCATACCGCCGCATTATTAATTAATAATTATGGAAAAGCCGAGCACACAATACAAGCGCAAACATAAAATCGATTTCGGACGCGAGAGAATCGATGTCCTCTATGAAGACGCGTACATCGCTGTCATACATAAACCGTCGGGCATGCTTTCCGTTCCGTATCCGGGCAGCAAAGCTCGGACGGCGCTCGACGTGCTCTGCCGCATCATGAGGAGCAGGGGCACGTATTCGCAGCGGCATCGTCCCTTCGTCGTACACCGCCTCGACCGCGACACGTCCGGCGTCATGCTCTTTGCGCTGAGCGAGCAGGTACAGCGCTCGCTTATGCGTTCTTGGCAAAAAGTCGTCAGTAAGCGGATATATCGCGCCGTTGCCGAAAATCCGAAAGGGCATGCGCTTCCCGATTTCGGCGTCATTGACGCGCCTCTTGCGTACAACGCGTACAATATCGGCTTCGTTCCGAAAGCGGACGATAAGCCTTCCGACAAAGCGTACCGGATAAAACGATTCGATAAAAATAAAACGACTTATACGAAGCATTTGGATTTTTCCGGCGGAAAGGCGAAGTTTAAAACGGTCGAAGCGCGTACACGCTATCGCATCGTAGAGCGAGGGCAAACGCATACGCTTTTCGAGCTCGACCTCGATACCGGCAAAAAAAATCAAATACGCGCGCACCTCGCGTCGAAAGGCTATCCGATTGCGGGAGATGAAACGCACCGCGCTCGTACCGATCCGTTTTGCCGCCTTGCGCTTCACGCGCGTACTATCGAATTCATCCATCCCGCAACGCACAAAACCGTACGCTTCGAAGTTCTCGAACCCGAAGCTTGGCTCGAATATGTCCGGCGCGGCGATAAAAAGCCTGAGCTTCCGGTATGGCGAAAGGAAAGAGAAATGCGCGGCAGACCGGCTCTGCCGCGCGATTTTGCCGCTTCGCAAGACGGCGGCAGGGGCGGTGCAGTACATGAAAAAAATAATAATTAATTTTTTTATCGTCTCGATTTTCGTATCGCTTTCGCTCAGCGCCGCAGACGGTGTCATGTGGGGCGAAAAAGATATCCGCGTCGTAAAGACGCAGTGGTTCGATATCATCTATGCTCCGGATTCCGCTGAAAGCGCCGAACATCTCGCGCGTCATGCGGATGCGATATACGAAGACGTGTGCGCGTATCTTGAAACCGAGCAATGGAAGCGCTTTCCCGTCGTCATAACGCCTGCGCAGGACGAATTCAACGCATACTATTCGCCTGCGTGCTACGATACGATCGTTATGTACGATACGCCGGTGACGAAAAAGATCGCCGTCGCATCGGACGATTTTTTGTCGACGTTCCGACACGAGCTCACGCACGCCGTTTCGTACAATATGAAAAATGCGTTTTGGCGCGGAGTCGGCGCGGTCTTCGGCGACATCGTGAATCCTGCATACCTGTTTATCACGCGGTCGCGGACTGAAGGCGTTGCCGTCGCATCGGAAAGTGCCGGCGGTGAAGGACGCTTGAACGACCCGTACAGCGCGCAAACGGTGCGGCAGGCAAAGATCGAAGGCTCTTTTCCGTCGCATGCCGATATCTACGGTTCGCGCGATATCTATCCGTACGATACGAATTATCATTTCGGTGCAGCGTTTGAAAATTGGATTCAAAAAACGTACGGTATGAAAAACTACGCGCGGTTTTTATATAAGTGCGTCAACTTTCAAACGGTACACGCATCCGCCGCGTTCAAATCGGTGTACGGAATTTCCGTCAAAGAAGCGTGGAAACATTTTTACGATTCGGTTGCCGTGCCCGCTTCCGCTGCGCAATATCCCGACCCGCTTGTCAAAGGCTCATGCAAGGATTATTTTTCCGGTACCGATAAACGCTCGAAAGAAAACGCGCGCGCCTCACGATATGCGTCGTTCGTTTCGTGCAGCTCAGGCTTCGGCTTTACCGACGACGCAACCGGAAGTTTTTATTTTTCAAAATGGGATGCCGAACGGAAAGGCTACGATCGCGCAAAAAAAATATGTACCGTTAAAAACCTGCGTCACACATCTCTTTCGACTGACGGCGAATATGCGGCCTTCAGCGTGATGGGCGAAAGGCATGCCGTTCCGAAAAGCGAAGTGCATATCTTTAACATGAAAAACCGCTCGCGCTATACGATAAGCGAAACGGGTCTGCGCGATGCAGCCGTCGTTTTATGGAACGGCGCATATTATCTCGCGGCGGTAAAAACGAAGTCGCAGCAAAGCACGCTCACTGTCTACAAACTCGACAAAAGCGCGGACGGCAAAGTGCGCGGCGCTTCGCTTATCGCATCCCGTCCCCTCGCTCGGGGAGATGTCGCATTTACGCCGAAGGACGCAGGCGGCGGTGAGATCGTATACGTATGCAAAAGCGGTATGAAATGGTCGATTCGATTGTATTCGATTGCGGACGGTACGGAAAAGGTATACGATGCGCCGTACGATCGCATGGTTATCGGCGACGTCTCGCTTGCAAACACGGGTAACGCTGAAAAAGTATTTACGTTTTCGTGGGCTGCCGAAGATACGATGCCGCGCTTCGGAAAATTAATAATTAATAATTTTGATGATGGCCGAGCGGATTCCGCCGTAATGCTTTTGCAGACGGACGATGTATCCGGCGGCGTATACGATCCCGTCATGCTGCAAAACGGCAGTATCGCATATACGGGGCATTTTTTTCGTGACAATCGCCTCTTGACTGCGGAAAACGACAGTATGGCAATGCGGGAAATCGCGCTCGACACAAAACGCGAAAGGATTGAAAAGTCCGATACAGACAAAGCGCGATCGGCGGAAGCTGCCGACAATGTGCGAAGCGGAGAGGAGGCGGCCGGCAATCGAGACGTGCAAGCGATTTTTACCCGCTCGAAAAAATACAATCCGTTTGATTGTTATAAACGCGGCATCTTTTTGCCGGTCGGCATCGCATCGACATACGCGCAGAACACCGGCGGCAATATCACCGGCAGAATTTTGCCGCTGGGTTTCACTTACGCGTCCAATAATCCGTGGTCGTCGAAAATCGCAATCGCGAGCGGCGGCTACAGTATTCTTTCAAACAGCGGATCGATCGAAACGCGCTTCCAAAGCGGAACGGCGACTTCGCTTTTCAAATATTCGTTCAGCAATCAAATCGAATTCGACCGTCGCGGATTTAAGCAGACGGCTCACACGGTGAATCTTTCGTCGACGATCCCCGTCGGAAACCTATCTCGCCTCACTTTCGAAAACGCTGCAAATATATTGTTCGGAAGGCAAAACCGCACGGAATTTCCGAAAGGTTTCACATCGCTTTTCGGCGCGCTCGAAGATGACGACGCTTTACCGATGTTTATCGCAATTAATAAATTATCCGTCGGCTATTCGAATATTCATAAAACCGGTGCGGGCGTATACGAGAAAGCGGGCTTTGCCGCAGGCGCATCATATATTGCCGAATACGAATCCGAGCAGGGAACACCTTTTTCGCAGGATAACGTATATCAAAACATTTCCGTCAATGCCGCTCTGCGTTCGCCGCGTCTTTTGCCGTATGCGTGCCGCTGTGATTATACGTATAATTTTCCGTTTGCGCTCGGCACACAGCTTTTTCCGAGCAGATCGACTTTTATTAAAAATAGTGTCGAGTTTATTTTGTTTGCAGGCGAAGTACAAAAAGCGATCCCGCTTTTCTACGTAAACCGCTGGGCACTGCGTGCATCGTATACCGGTCGTTTCGATTATACGGGCGGCACATCGTGGGATTTTTTTGATACGCCGCATCTTGTACGAAATCTTTTTTCGGGCGAAATGCGCTATTGCGATTCGGCCGTGCTGTCCGCGTCGCTGACCTTTACACCGAACTTCGGCGCCGCAGCAACGCCGCTTTTGACATCGACCCTGCGCGCGGGTTTGCGTTATGTCATCCGTGAAACTAAAAAGCAAAATTATTTTGCATTCGAATTCGGCTGGAATCTTGCTTATTAAACGAATAAGGGCGCGGGGAAAAGAAACCGTCGGTGTCGTTTCCCCGCAAACCTCTGCATGTTCTTTTATTGTCCATAAAATTCAACAGTCGAACAAAATATCAATTTTGGAGACTGTTGAATTAGTGCGCGCAAGCGCACATGTATATCCGCGAGTTTTCCGAAGGGAAACTCGAAGTTAAATTGAACGGCGCTATTTCAGACGTTCAATTTAAACCTTCGATCTTTTTAAACACGAGCGATGTGTTGACGCCGCCGAACGCGAAGTTGTTCGACATAACACAGTCGCACGAGATTTCACGCCCCGCACCTTTGATATAGTCGAGAGGCGCACATTCTGGATCGTCGTTTGTAAGATTGCAGTTCGGATGGAACCAGCCTTCGTTCATCATATTGATCGTAAGCCACGCTTCAACGCAGCCGCACGCGCCGAGCGTATGACCGATAAAGCTCTTCGTCGAAGAGATCGGCACCGCGCGTTTGAACACCGAATACACAGCCTGCGATTCCGATATGTCGCCGTGGCTCGTCGCCGTGCCGTGCGCGTTGATATAAGCGATTTTGCTTTCGTCGATACCCGCGTCTTCAAGCGCCATCGAAAGCGCAAGCGCCTGCGTCGCAGCGTTCGGGCTTGTGATGTGCGTGCCGTCCGCGTTCGTCGCAAAGCCCGCGACTTCCGCATACATTTTCGCACCGCGCTTTACGGCGTGTTCCATATCTTCCAAAATCAGCGTACCCGCTCCTTCGCCGATAACAAGGCCGTCTCTGTCTTTGTCAAAGGGCTTCGGAGTCGCTTCGGGAGTTTTATTGAGGATGCTCGTAGCGCCGAGCGTATCGAAAATCGCAGCGTCGGGAGGAGAAAGCTCTTCCGCACCGCCCGCGATCATGATTTCCGCCCTGCCGTCTTCGATCGCTTCGTACGCATAGCCGATCGCCTGACTTCCCGACGTACACGCGGTATCGGTTACGATGATGCGTCCGCGTATTTGATAATAGACGCTCAAATTGCACGCGTTCGTCTGCGGCATCGCTTTGATATAGGTTTGCGAATCGAGCTTCGACGTGTCGCCCGTTTCCATCATGTCGGCGATATCCATAATCGCGTCCATGCTTCCCATGCACGTGCCGTATGAAATGCCGGTGCGGCCGCTCTTCAATTCGTCGATGACGTCTCCGTCGTCTTTTAACAATCCCGCCATTTTAAGCGCGTCTTCGGTCGATACGAGCGACAAGAGCGCGACGCGTCCCATGCCGCGAATCTTTTTCCGCGGAAACGACGGAAGCGCTTCTTCATACGGGCACGCAAGGCGCGTGTTCATCTTTTCGTAGCGTTCCCAATCGCTCATATATTTGATGCAGTTTTTGCCGGACTGCAGTTTTGCAAAAGCCGTCTGCCAGTCGCGGCCGAGAGCGGTCAGCATACCGCCACCCGTTACGACGACCCGCCGCTTTCCGTTCGGTTTTGTATACGTCATAGTTAACCTCGCTTGTAATTTTAGCATAAATACGTACGCGTATCAACGAAAAGTCAGGGCAGGGCAACCGCACCGGACGCCATATTCTCTAAAAAACAGCACGTACCGCAAAAAAAGCGGCTGCACTCCCGGCAACAGCCCTGCCGTTCGCCGCGGCAGACCGTAATCGGAATCGGACTGCGCGAATTTTTTCCAAAAAAATTCGCTTGCCATCGGTCTGAGCGGCTCGGCGGCAGTTCCGCTGCCTCGCGTTCCGCCTTTTTATTTACTTATACGTTCTTTTTCCGTACATACATTTCCGGTACGGTTGTCCTGCAAAAGCTGCACACGCAACAATTATACGACACTGAATTATTAATTAATAATTAATGGATGCCGCCGTCGACGGCGATCACTTGCCGCGTGATATACGATGCGCTCTCCGACAGCAAAAACACCGCGAGAGAGGCGACTTCTTCGGGCTTTCCCGCCCTCGCCATCGGAATGGTCTGCATGATGATCTTTTTCGCTTCTTCGTTGATCGCGGCCGTCATATCCGTTTCGATAACGCCGGGAGCGATCGTGTTTACGGTGATGTGACGGCTCGCAAGTTCGACCGCAAGCGCTTTTGCCGCTCCGATGATCCCCGCCTTCGACGCGCTGTAATTCGTCTGTCCGCGGTTTCCCATGATGCCGCTCACCGACGACACGGCGATGATACGTCCTTTCTTTTTGCGCGCCATCGGCATGACAAGGGGCTGGATCACATTGAAAAAGCTGTCGAGATTCGTGCGGATAACCGCGTCCCAATCCTCTCCGGTCAATCCGACGAAAGTGTTGTCCCTCGTGATACCCGCATTGCTCACCACACCCCACAGCGCTCCGTGTTTTTCAGTGAGCGTGTCGAGCTTCGCCTTGCAGTCCGCTCTGTCGGCGACGTTGAACTGTACGAGCTCGCCTTCTCCGCCGGAAGCCGTAATCAGCGAAAGGGTTTCTTCAGCTTTTTCTTTTCCGTGATTGTAGTGGCAAATAACATAGTAGTCGGCTTTCGCCGCTTCAACTGCGATCGCGCGCCCGATCCCGCCCGACGCTCCGGTAACGATTATTTTTTTCGCTTCATCCGCCATAAAAAACTCCTGATTCGATTTTTACCGCACCGCTTGCGGCAAATCGTTTATCGGTTATTCGTCTTTAAATAAATTCATAATATCTTCCGTTTCCATAACGGTTATCGTCGATGAAACGGCAGGTGCCCCGTCCGATGCCGATGCAAAAAGTTCGCAGTTATAGCTGTACGTCATTTCGGCGCGGTAGTCTTCTTTTATCTTCATCACGATAGTCGTGCCGCTTTTCAGATACGGAACGGCCGCTTTGAATTTGCTGACGCTTAAAATAAAACCGGGACGAGGATAACGGCCGAGCGCTTTATTCGTGATGCCCGTCAGCGCCGAAATGCCCTGCGCCATAAATTCGAAGCCCGCCCATGTCGGCACGCCGTCGGATGCGGCTTCGTAAAAGATGCACTCCGGCGTAATATCGTATTCGCTCGTAATCGTATGCGCTTCCGTGTCGTGCTGCGTTACGCGGCTGAGCAAAAACATCTTTCCCTTGTGCGGCAAGAGATCGATCAGCACGTCGCGCTCGATGCGCTGCGGCAAATTTTCACGTATCGTTTCGCTTTCCATAGTTCTCCTGTTTTTCTATCCGTACACGCTGCACTGTGCGATCGCGGTTCACCGGACACAATCACGTCAAACCCAGCACCAGGCTCGCATTCGCACCGCCGAACGCAAAGGAATTCGACATACAGATTTTTACACGCCCGGTCCGCTTTGCACCGACGGCACCCGCAATATTCAAAGGCGGCAGATCCGGATCGTACTCGCCGTCCCATACGTGTTTTGGCAGTGCGATATCGTTTCCGGTTTTTTCCGCGTTTTGAACCAATGCAGTATAGCATATTGCAGCTTCCAATGCACCCGCCGCACCGAGCGTATGCCCCGTAAGCGGTTTCGTAGAACCGACGGGAACGGTATGATCGGCAAACACTTCGGCGACGGCTTTCGCTTCCATCGCGTCGTTGAATTTCGTACCCGTTCCGTGCAGATTGATATAATCGATTTGATCGGGCATGAGTTTCGCACGGGCAAGCGCCGCTTTCATTGCACGCGCGGCTCCCGCACCGGAAGGATCGGGGGACGTCATGTGATAGGCGTCCGCGCTTTCTCCCCAGCCGAAAAGCCGCACAAGTGCGCCGTATTTCGGAGCATCCCTCGTCATAACGAAAAACGCCGCCCCTTCTCCAAGCGTGATGCCTTTCCGGTTTGCGCTGAGCGGATTCGTTATCTCCGGCGAAACGGCTTCGAGCGAATCGAAACCGAGAAGCACCGTATCGGATGCGACATCGACACCGCCTGCGATCACCGCGTCCGCAAGTCCGCTTTTTAACAATTCCGCAGCTTTGATAATCGCACCGGCGCTCGACGAACACGCAGTGCTGAAAGCAAGCGAGGGTCCGCGTATGCCGTACTTTTCCGCCACGTAAGTCGCCGCATAATCGGCGCCCTGCACTTCAAGCGTATACCCTGCGGGAAAGACTCCGTCCGCGATAAAAGCCGCGTGAGCGGGAAGCGAAAGTTCCGTACCGTTGTCGCACGAACCGACACAAACGGCAACACGGGAGGGACCGTACGCCGAAAGCGCGCCCAAGATTTCCCTCTCGATTTGAACGAGCGCCGCATCTTCGAGACGGATACATCGCATATCGAAGCGTGCCGCCGTTTTGCGCAAGACCCCGTCGTCCGCCCGACCGACAAAAAATTCTTTGCCGGAAAGAGCGCGTAGTTTTTTTATGCCCGATCGATCGCCTGCAACACACGAGCGCCACAATTCATCGACCGAAGAACCCGCCGCACACACGACGCCGGGCTTTGAAAGATACACCGGATCCGTCACAACGCCTCCGTGAGATGATATTCATAGCCGCGGAGATGGTTGATGATGCTCACCGAAGAAGATGTAATCGATATCTCTTCGATGCATTTTTTGCCGCTCATAATCCTGCGCAATTCCATGCCGTCGTCCTTCGTAACGGTAAGATCAAGCCCCGCACGGTGCAGCGACCCTGCGACCGCATCCGCATCGTAATAGGCGAATTGAATATCCGCGACGATATACTGCGCTTTGAGAGAGGCCGGCAGCACCGCCGACGCAAGCGAAAGTTCATTGCCCGTATACGTGAGCGTACCCATATCCGAACCGAAATCATTCAGCAGATTAATAAAAATACCGCCTTCGTTCGCCTGTATAAACGCCTGCATATAAAAGGACGAAGTGCCGAAACTGCCGGTAAACATATACAGAGCATCGATCGGCGAGACCATATCTTCGGGCGGAAGCAGATCGACGACGCGCGTATTCGTAACGTGCACCGGATAACGCATAGAACGCCCTTTTACCGCAGCGCAGGAAGCGAAGATCGCAAGCAGCAATAGCGCAGACACGAGGCGCAGCGCATTTTTGAAAATGGGCGCATGCCTACACGATCGTCCGGCAGCGAGCACATCGAAACGCGATGTTTCGGCCGTGCGCATTTTTTGCGTAATCATGCGCTCATTGTAAATTGTATGGCGCGCTTTGTCAAACTCGCAGGAGGGAAGCTGAGGAAGGAAGCAAGGCGCAGCGGCGGGGCGGAAGATAGGGCACAGTCAAAAGGCGGGGAAAATTATCGCCGTCAGCTTCACGCCGTTATTATTCTTAAAATCCCGTCTTTTAATTCCTGCTTTTTTGCGGGCGTAAGTCCGCTTTTGTCGTGCAAGTCGAGCGTGTCGGCAAGGCGCATCGGATTTTTTTTGCACACGAAAATAACGTCGGCAACCGAAAGCGCTTCTTCGATGTCGTGCGTAACGAATAAAATCGTATTGTTTTCTTTTTGATGGATCGCAAGCAAATCGGCAATCATCTTATGCCTGATGCCGTAGTCGAGCGACTTGAACGGTTCGTCCATAAGCAAAAGCTCACTGCCGTAATAAAGAGCGCGCGCAATCGAACAGCGCTGCTTCATACCGCCGCTCAGTTCGTCAGGGTAATAGCGCTCGAATCCGGTAAGGCCCGCCATATCGATAAAGCGCTGCACTTCTTTATCATCGCCTTCGGGATTTACCGATTTGATATTTTGCGCGACGGTCAGCCAAGGAAGAATCCTGTCTTCCTGAAACACATAGCCGATTTTTTTCCCGCCCGTTTGCAACGAGCCTTCAAAATTCGTATCGAGACCCGCGACGATATTGAGCAGCGTCGACTTTCCACAGCCGGAAGGCCCGACGATAACTGCGATGTCGCCGCCGCGCACAAAAAAAGAAAGACGGTCGATAACCGTTTTGCCGTTGTAGATTTTTTTAAGATTGTTTACGCTGAGCATATTTTTGTTCCTTCGGCACAAACAGCAGGGCGACGGCGGCTTCCAGCACATAGTACATGCACACCGACACGACCGTCCACGCGATAATTGTTTCCGGTTCGATGTTCAAACGCGCGTTCACAATTTGCCCGCCGATGCCGGAAGACGTCGTCAGCACTTCGCCCATGACGACCGTTTTGGACGCCGTACCCAAGGCGATCCGCAAGCCCGAATAAAACTGCGGCTTTACGGACGGCCACGTGATTAAAAAAAAGCGCTGCTTTTTCGTATATTTGAACACGGTTCCCATCTCAAGCAGCTTTCGGTCTACGTGCAAAACCGCATCCTGCACCGAAATCGCGATGATCGGAAAAATCGCAACCGCGACGATAAGGACGGCGGGCTTTCCGTTAAAACCGAACCAGATGATCGCAAGCACGAGCAGCGCAACGGGCGGCACAACCTGCAGCACGCCGAGAACCGGTTTGCACAGTTCCCGGCACGTTTTGCACACGCCGCACACATAGCCGACGAGGCAGCCCGCCGCAACGCCGAAAAAAAGCCCAGCGGCAAGCCTGCCCAAAGTTTTTGCCGCTTCGTGCAAAAGATCGGGAGCGGACAAAATGCGCGCAAGTATTTTACCGACGGCCGGAATCGGCGGCACTACAAGCGGCGGGTACGCCAAAGAGAGTACCCGCCACAGTGCAAGCATGGCGAGCGCCGCTATGCAGTTATTTTTTATAGAGGATTTTTTCATCGGGAACTTTTCCGCCGATCGTCGCCGGATCAAAATCGACTAAAAGCTGCCAAAACTGCTGCAAGTCGGCTTTCGCATCGTATGCGTTTTTATAGATAAGTCCCATGCGCGGAATCGCTTTTTGCACAACCTGCGCTTTCATGCCGAGCTTGGAATCGGCAAGAGCTGCCGCCTTGTCGGGATTTTGCAGCACCCAGTTCAGCGCCTTTTCGTATTCCGCTTCAAAGCGTGCGACAAGTTCGGCATTGTCTTTTATGAATTTCGATTTTGCGCCGAAGCCCGCATTCGGAATAATCGTGTTGTCGTCGGTAACTTTTTTCCATTCTTCTTCGAACGAAAACGCGACACGCGCATTTTTATTCTGCATTAAAATCGCCGTAACCTGCGGCTCGATCATCGTCGCATATTGAATTTTTCCGGCGGCCATCATCTGCGCAATTTCCGGACGCGAAGAGTAGATAATCGTTACGTCTTTTTTCGGCGTAAGTCCGGCTTTTTTCATAAAAAACTGCGTGATAACGTCGGGCGGAGAAGACTGCAGCGGGACATACACGGTCTTCCCTTTTAAATCCGACCAGTTTTTAAGCGCGGGATCGGTCGTCAAAAAATACGAAACGCCCCACGTGTCCACGTTCGTCAGCGTTACGGGAACGCCCTTGTTGTACAGCTTTGCGATGACCGTCAGCGGAAACGCAAACATATCGAAATCGCCGCTCTGCACCATCGCGATAAGTTTTTCCGGCGCATCCCAAATCGTATATTCGATTTTGACGTTTTCGCCGAGCGCATTCGATTCGATCATGCGCAAAACGGGCAAAGCGGGCGGCGCTTTCGGCATGCCGATGCGGATCACCTGTTCCTTTGCAAAGGCGGCACAGTTCAGCGCAATAAACAGCGCGGCCGCGACAGACAGTATTTTTTTCATCTCTGATACCTCCGGATGATTGACACTGTCTAAAAGTTAGCATAAACTAATAAAAAATTCCGTTGCCGCTGCAACAAACGGGGAAAAAATGCTGAATTTTTATACGTCGTTTTTGGCGCGAACGGCGGTATTCAAAGGGATTCCCGCCAAAGACATAGACAAAGCGATCGCCTGCCTGCGCGGATTTTACCGTTCCTTCGAGTGCGGGCAGGAAATATACCGTTCCGGCGACATCGTCTCTCATGCGGGAATCGTCGTCGACGGGTGCGTTCACGCCGAACAAATCGGTGTAGACGGAAAAACCGTGCTGCTCAAAGAAATCGGACGAGGAGAATCTTTCGGAGAAGCGCTGTGCTGCCTCAGACAGGTGAACCCGTTTTTGCGCATTATCAGCGCGGAAAAGACGAAGGTTCTGTTCATTCAGCTTCCCTCGGAAGACGGTACAAATCGGTGCGGCTGTCCCTACCGCATAATCGTGCTCGAAAATCTGTTGCGCGAAATGGCACTCAATATTCAGCATCTCAACATGAAGATTCAGCTTTTGGCGCAGCCGACGCTCCGCGACAAACTTTTGTTTTATCTGCGTCTTACGCAAAACACGCTGCACCGCAATTCATTTACGCTGCCGTTTACGCGCGAAAAACTCGCACAGTTCATATCGGCGGACAGGAGCGCCGTCTCTCGCGAATTGAGCCGCATGAAGGACGAAGGAATTATTCAAATTGAAGGGAAAACGATAACGCTGAAGTAAGCTTACCGCATCGTCGGAAATCGCTTTATCGACCGACATACGAAACGGATGAAAAAAAATTCCGTAATTTTGTTGCCGGAGCAACGGATTCCGTATCGGATTTACAGTATGTTAGTTACAGGTAATTTACGGAGGCCGATATGCTGAAAAGCAAACATATATTTTCCATCGCAAAAGACAATGCACCGGTAGAAGGGTGTACGGTTTCGGAAAAGGTGCTGGAAGGCAATGCGTGCAGCATGAGCGTTTTTTCGATTGCTGCGGGCACAAACATCAGCCCCGAAAGCTACGACTATCCGAAAATTTGGAAGATCGAAGAAGGCGGCGCCGAAGTGCTGTATTTGACGGCGGAAAAGCCGCAACTTAGGCGCGGCGATATTTTTATCGTACCGCAAAACATTCCCGTCGGCATACGAAGCAAAACGGGATGCATATATTCGGAAATACTTTTTGATAAGGAGTGTATTATGAACGACATTTTAAAGAGCGCGAAAGTTTTCGCATTAAAAGAGCTTCTCCCTTATAAAGACGGGAAGATCGTAAACATGGACCTCGTCGACAGCGACAAAACCAAATTCGTGATTATGGCTTTCGACGCGGGAACGGGATTGTCCGAACATTCCGCCCCCGGAGATGCGATCATATTCTGTCTCGACGGCGAAGGCATTATCGGATATGAAGGAAAAGAGTACCGCATTCACGAAGGCGAAAATTTCAAGTTCGATAAAAACGGCAAGCACTACGTCAAAGCGGAAGGCAAATTCAAAATGGCTTTGCTGCTCGTCCGCGACTAATTGCAGTTTACACCCCAGAGATGTATAGCGTACAGCTGACTTACTTTTAAACTCGGCGATCTGTCAAAAAAAACCGATTGCTCTTGCGGCAGCTGTACGCGCAGAAAAAAGGAGGCAGTATGTACGGTGAAGCGGGGCATATATTTTTGGCAAGGCTGGGCAAAACGACGCTGCGTCCCGGAGGAATCGATGCGACCGCATGGCTCATCGAACAGGCAAATATAAAAAGCGATACGAAAATTCTTGAAGTCGCGTGTAATATGGGAAGGACGATGATTCAGCTGTCGAAAAAATTCGGCTGCAAAATCACCGGCGTGGATCTCGATAAAGACGCGCTTAAAAAAGCGGAAGCAAACATTAAGAAAAATCATCTTGAGGATAAGCTGACGCTGATTCACGGAGATGCGCTCGCATTGCCGTTCGACGATGCAAGTTTCGACATCGTTGTCAACGAAGCGATGCTGACGATGCTTGTCGGCGATAAAAAAGACAAAGCGCTCAAAGAATATTTCCGCGTACTCAAGCCCGGCGGACTGCTTTTGACGCATGACGTTGCCTTCAGAACATCCGATCCCGCCGTACAAAGAGAGCTTCGTACCGGATTGAGCAAAGCGATAAACGTCAGCGTCGAACCGCTCGATGCCGCCGGCTGGGAAGCGCTCTTTTGCAAAAACGGATTTTCCGTTATGCAAAAATGCGGAGATATGACGTTGATGAGCCCGCGCGGCATGATCCATGACGAAGGCTTTACGAACGCGCTTCGAATTGTGCGAAACGCGATGAAAAAAGAAAACAAAGCGATGTTCAAACAAATGTTCCGCTTTTTCAACGGACACAAAAAAGAACTCGCCTACATTTGCAGTGTCGGGATAAAGCCGAACGATTAAATCCGAAAGAGTGGAAACAGCGGCAAACATTCCCGATTTTACTCCGCCCTTGCTCCATCGACAATTTCACTTATTATTGACACGCCTTGTAAATTAGCGTAAGCTAACACCCGTATATATCGTACGATTTTACGATCCGATATACCGCGCACATGTATTAAACCGATTTGAAATTCGCAGATTTGCGTACGGTTTAATCGAGGAGCATATATGAAAGTTCTGGAAATAAACAAAGCGTTCCGAAAATTCGGAGAAATCCAAGTAAAATTTCGATGGCTTTTTTTACTCGCAATGTTCGTCATTACCGCGGTCGGGCTTTCTGGTTTGCGAAAATTCGTCGCTGAAGATCTGCAGGAAGACTGGTTCGGCGACAAAGAAAAAATCAAACTCGCAACCGATCGCTTTGAAGAAACCTTCGGCAACGAAGACGTCATCACGGTTTTGGTGCAAACGAAGGACGTATTCGATTCCGACGTGCTCAACATGATCGACCGGCTCGGAAACGAAATGATGGAAACGATTCCCTACGCGCGCGATGTTATGTCCGTCGTCGAAGTTTCGGTCGCGAAAGGTACCGACGACGGTATGCAGGTTGTCACACCGTTCGAAGACGGCATACCCGACACGCACACTGCCGAAGGCAAAGCGGAAATGGAATCGATCAAAAAATTTCTACTCTCGCGCGAAGCGATTGCAAACAAACTCGTCTCCGAAGATGCGACCGAAACTTGGGTCATCCTCTATCTGTACGGTTACGGCGAAGAAGACAATAAAGCGCGCACCGGCATGTATAAAGCGGGACGAGCCGCACACAAACTGCTCGAAGACCCGAAGTGGCAAAGCGACAAATGGAATCTTATCTGTGCGGGCACTCCGTACACGGAGTGCGAAGAATCCGACGTCATGCGAAAAGAAATGTCGCGCAACCTTATAAGCGGCTTTATCGCGATGATCATCTGTTTGATTTTATTCGTGCGCTCGCTGCGCGGTCTCATCGTCCCGCTTTTTTCGACGGTGGGCGGCATCGGCGTCGTGTTCGGTTTTATGTCATACTTCGGCATCGTAGCCGATCAAAATATGATGACGATTCCGATCTTGCTCGGCATGGCGCTGTCGGTCGGCTATTCGATCCACTACATCAATTCGTTTAAACTGCATTTCAGACAGACGGGTATTCGAAAAGAATCGGTTATCATGTCGGTCGAAGAAACCGGCTGGCCGCTTTTCTTTACCGCGCTCACGACGATCGCATCCCTCATCTCTTTCGCCCTCGTCGACATCGGTCCGCTCAAATGGCTCGGCTTGACATCGTCGGCAACCGTTTTGGTCGTATTCCTCTACGCGATCATCCTGATCCCCGTACTGCTTTCGTTCGGCAAAGACAAAAAAAAGGAAGAAAGCGCAACGGTGCAAAAAATGACGAAAGCCGACCTCGCGTTCGAATCGTTCGGAAAACGCGTGTTGAAACACAGCAAAGCCGTCCTCATCGTCGGCTTCGCGATGATCGTCGTCTTTATTCCGGGAATTTTTAAAATCCGCGTAACGCTCGACTATATCGAAATGCTCGGATTAAAGATCCCGTACATCGCTCGCTTGGCAAAACTGCAGGACACGCAGCTCGGCTCGGTGTATTCGTATAAAATATTAATCGAATATCCCGACGTCGATGAATTCAAAAAACCGGAACGCATGTTCGCACTCGAAAAGCTCGAAAACACGCTCGGCAATTTAAGTTTGACGAGAAAATCGAACGGGAAGCCGCGCGTCAAATCGGTACTCGATATCGTAAAAGAAACGAACCGCATGCTGAACGGCGACGATCCGGCGTATTATTCGATCCCCGACGACGAAGACCTTTTGACACAGGAACTCTTCCTGTACGAAATAACCGGCGGCTCTCGGCTCTACGATTGGCTCAACGCCGATTACAACATGGCATACGTCAATGTCAACCTCGCGACATACGACAGCAGTCAAATCGCGTCGAACATCGCGGATGCGGAAAAAGCCGCCGAAGAACTTTTTCCCGGAGCCGAAGTTTCCGCCATCGGAGCGGTCGCCGAGTTTGCCGAAATGAACGGAAAAATCGTACGCGGAGAATTGAAATCGTTTGCAGGTTCATTCATCATGATCGCCGCAATGCTCATCCTCGTGTTTATGAGCATTCGGACGGGACTCATCGGAATGATCCCGAACATCACACCGGTCATCATCCTTGCCGGCATCATGGGCTATTTCCGCTTCCAGCTCGATATGATGACGATGACGATCATGCCGATGATACTCGGCATCGCCGTCGACGATACGATCCACTTTATCAATCACGTCAAATATTATTACGAAGTGCACGGAAATTACAAAGATGCGATTTTGCGCACATATCTTGAAATCGGAAAGACGATGTGTATGACAACGGTAATCATCTGCGCCATGTTCCTCATCTACGCGTTCAGCCCGATGAACACGATGCATCGCATAGGAATGCTTTCGATCATCGGTTTGACGACGGCTTTGGCTGCGGACTACCTTATGACGCCTGTGCTCATCTACGTGACGAAGCCGTTCGGAAAAGAGTTCGACGGGATCGAGCGAAAGCGCTGATCGACAATCGACGCAAACGCCCCGCAGTTTTGCGGAGCGTTTGTATACAGCGGAAAACCATTGGTATAACTTGATACGTTACGCGTTATTAAATATAATCAATTATGATTAAATCATGGCGGCATAAGGGTCTTAAAGATTTTTTCGAAACCGGGAATAAAGCGGGAATTATTCCTGAACATGCTTCCAAACTGGGACGAATTTTAGACCGTCTGGATTCAAGTATAAATCCGCAGGATATGAACTTACCGGGATATAGACTTCATCAATTACAAGGGCGGAAAAAAGGAATGTGGTCGGTAACAGTAAACGGAAACTGGCGCGTTACTTTTTATTTTGAGGGACAAGATGCATTTCTTGTCGATTATCAGGATTACCATTAAGGATAACTATGGCTAGAAAACCGACTCATCCGGGCGAAGTATTCTTAAAAGATGTTCTTGAACCGTTGGGAATAACCATCACCGATGCGGCAGAAATGCTTGGGGTTACAAGAAAAACTCTCTCGGAATTTGTAAATGAAAAATCCGCGTTAAGTCCGGAAATGGCAATTAGGATTGCTAAAGCAACGGCTACAACACCGGAAAGCTGGATGGCAATGCAAATGAAACTTACGTTATGGCTTGCGATGCAAAACGCGCCGAAAAATGTAAAAGTCGCCTGCTTCGGGTAGAGGACTAATATTCCGATTCGTTACATCGTTTTTGCTATCGGTGTAGGCGTGAGTGTATAGCCGATAGCATGAAGAATGTTAAACACCGTTGAAAAAGCGGGGTTCGCTTCGGGGGCAAGTGCCTTGTAAAGCCCGTCTCTTGTAATGCCCGCTTCCTTTGCCGTCTCTGTCATCCCTCTTGCCCTTGCCACCGCGTTTATTGCACGGAGCAATTCCTCTTGTGTGCCGTCCTTTGCAACAAGTTCAAGATAGCCTTTTTGTAATTCTTCGGTATCAAGATATTCTGCCATATCAAATTCAGTCAATTTTTCCATAATCGATACCCCCGGCCATTTTCTTGGCGGTCTTTATATCCTCATCTTGTGTTGATTTATCACCACCCACAAGAAGAAATAATCAATGAGATTGCCTCTATCCTTTATAACGGCAATTAGAATTTTAGCGGTACCCGAATTCGGTGTACGATACCGACGCGCTTCATAAATCGCCCCCTACAACACCGTACACAAAAACGCCGTCGTCAATCCTAAAAAGATCGAAAGACCGAGCATGTGTACCGGCACGAAGGAACTGAGCGCGAGTGCACCGAAGGAAACGGCGGTCGTCAAAAACGACAGCAAAATCGCAAAAGGTTCGAGGCGAGCGTTCACCGTCGTATCGCTGCGCTTTTCATTTTCGACCATATAGATCACGTAGTCGAGACCGAGACCGAACACCAAAATCATACCGGTGATCGAAAAAAATTCGAGCGCTATGCCGCGCGCCGAAAATATCGATGCGATGACGAGCACGATGAGCAGCGGGATAGATGCGATCTTCAGCGTGTGCCGCCAATTATAAAAAATCTTCAGCACGATGACGATGACGACGTATGCGATTGCAAACAGCGTCAAAATCGTCTTTGTCAAACGATCCAAATCGCGTCCGATGTCTTTGATTTTATTTTCAAAATAGACGTTCGGATTTTCCGCCGCGATCCGTATATACGCCGCTTCGTCGGTGATCGAAATGGGAAGCACGATGGAATAGTACCGCCCGTCAATTTCGCCGAGCCATGCGGACGATATCGCTTTTTTGAGGTACGACGGGATATCGCCGTCGGGAGTGATGTACTTTGCTGCGTCCGCGTCGTACGATGCCTGCAGCTCCGACGCAAGCGACGCATTATAGCCGAGCATTTCGTATTGGACGGGTGCGAGCGGTAAAAGATTTCCCGCCGTTTCGTACGATTTTTTTTGCTTTGCAAGGGATGGGATATACTGCGACGTTGCGATAAAACCGCCGAGCGCTTTACCTTCGTTGACTTCCGACAGACGCTTGCAGAGCGCTTCTTCTTCTTCGAGCGTTTTTTCAACCGTGTCTCCGGCTATGATAAACCAGCCGGTCGGATTGTAGTTGAGCACTTTATACGAAATGACCGCATCTTCGCGGACACGTCCGGTCGCTTCGTATAAGGTGTTGACGTCGTTTTTTATTTTAATATTTTTACGGTTGACGAAAAGCGTCGTAAGCGTTACGGCAAAAATCGAAACTACTGCAATTCTGCCGATTTTCTTTTTGTCATACCACTTAGGCGCGGCAAGCGCATCGATGAGCGGGATCGCGCGCTTGGTATCTGCCGGCATCGCAAGCAGAGGATACACGCTTACGACGGTTAAAAACGCGCTGAAAATGCCGGTAAGCGAAAATACCGCCATCTGCTTGAGCAATCCGAACGGCGCAAATACGAGAATAAAATAGCAGAGTTCGGTGGAGATGAGCGACAGTAAAAGACCGGTCATCAAATGACGGCGGATCTCCGCACCGCTTGCGAGCATCCTGTTCGCTTTCCAGTGGATGAAAAAGTGCAGACTGTAATCGATACACGAGCCGATGAGCGATGTGCCGAACACGAGCGTCAGTATGTGGATCTGACCGAAGCATGTATACGTCATCGCAAATGCCGCCGCGATCGAAAGTAAAATCGATGCGATGGACAAAACGAGCGGCAGCGGATTTTTAAACACGATCAGCAGTAAAATAATAATGCCGAGCAGCGTTACGGTCGAAATGATCGAAATCTCTCTGCTCGCCGACGTCGAACTTTTGTGACTGTGAAAGGGAGTACCCGAATACACAAAACGCACGCCGTCTTTTTCGAGCGGTTCGCACACGTCGTAAATCTGCACGACGGCGTTCGACTTGCTTGCAAGCGCCGCCCCTTCTTTGCTTAAAATGCCCTGAACCATCACATACCAGCTGCCGTCGTATTGGGCAGCGAGCACACCGTCTTTCGGCGACATGGACGTACCGGAATTTTGCAGCGATGCGAGGTAGTACTGCAATACGTATTCGTCGAGCATAAACGGATCGTCTTCCAGTTTGTCGAGCGAAGAAAAGGTAAAGGCGCCGTAGGCTTTTGCAAGCGCATTTTCCGCAAAGCTTTCCGCGCCGCCCGGAGATGAAAGCGTTTCGACAGCTTCATCGTCGAGCAGATTCCAGCGATACCGGTGCACAAAGTCCATCACGCTTTGGAGCATCGCTTCATCGGAATACAGCGACACCGATTTAAAACGCGGACTGTCTTTCAATTCACTGTAGACGGTTTCCGCGACGGACTTCGCCGTATCGAAATCTTTATGCGACACGAGGATAAATACGTTTTGCCCCGTCATTTCGGTAAGGCGTTCGTCGGCGACACCCATCGCTTTGCCGATGTCCGGCTTCGGCAGCATATTAAAAAGATCGGCGTCGAGGTTTACCGTACCCGCGCGTGCAATGATAAAAAGACAAGGGACGAGGACGAGCGCGTGGAAAACAAGCCATGCAAATGCAAATGTTTTATTTTGCGGTAAAGACGGCTTTTTCATCTGCTGAAAGCTCCTTCGGATACTTTTGATTCGAAAACGTATAGGTGACGGTATCGCCGCCCGCTTCGGTCATAACGATCGTATCGAATTCGGCACCGCCGGACGCGCCCGTTCCGCCGAGTGCGAGCGTTTTCATCACGGCGGCGACGGTCTTATCTTTCGGAGTAAGAACGGCATTCCATCTGTTTCCGTCGGAAGAAAAAGCGACCGAAAAATTTTCGTACAGTTTTTTCACATTGCCGGAAAAAATCGAAGAGAGCGTCGTCGAAATGCTCGTAAAGATTTGATTGTTCGACGCGTCGATGACGGTCTTCTTGCCGTCGGGCGTCGTCTGAATGACGCTCGTCAATCCCACGACGAGCGACGACGGAAAGGGTTTCAGCGTTTTCCACATAATGCCGTCGAGGCTGAATATAAAGGTCCCGCTCGACGTGAGCGATCGGTTTACTTTTGAAATCGTGCGCACCTGCGTAAAATTCCCGGTCGTATTCGGATGGCGCGCGAGGTCGGCGCACACGGCATCGAATGTCGCATCCGCCGCAAAGAGCGGCATCGCCGCAAAAGCAAGAACACATATAAAATTAACAATTATCTTTTTCATGCAATACCTCCGCAAGCGCCATTCGACGCCGTTATTTTTTTAACAATTTTTCAACGCGGGTTATCAATTTTTCGGGACACACGAAACACGTTTCGCCCGTTTGCAACTTTACCGCCATCTGCGTGCTTTCCGCCTTTGTCGCAAGGACGCCGGTCTTCGCGTCGTAAATCTCGTAACGTATTTTAAGACGATTTTCGTATTCAATCAATGATGCTTTGATTCTCGCCTCGTCTCCGAAAGCAAGAGAACGCACGTATTTTATCTTCAGCTCCGCGACTGGAAACGCGTAGCCGTCTTCGACCATCTGCAGATAGCCGTAGCCGATTTTATCGAGCAGCGCGCATCTGCCGCGTTCGATGAATTTTACGTAATTTCCGTGCCACGCGACGCGCATCGAATCGACGTCGTAAAATTCGACTTTAAATGTCATCTCTTCCGAAACGAGCGAACCGTTCATATCATGCTTCCTTGCGATTTTCGTTTTCCGTCCAAAAATTAAAAAAATTATACCACTGCAAAGGATACATTATGCAATACTGTTCCAAGAGAGCGACGTATTCGCGGCACAAGCGCCTGATCCGCGCCTCCCGTTCGGCGCGCGGACAATCGAATGCTATGCCCGTTTTATGTACGTGCATCGAATAGCGCGGAGTGAGCATGAGCGTCTTTTCGCGGAGCGCAAAGACGAAATACGTCGGCGCTTTTAAAAGCGCTGCAAGCAAAAAAGCGCCGTACGAAAACCGCGCAGGCTTCCCGAGAAAGTTTTCGATTATCGCCCTGTCCGCAGTATTGAACGACGTGCGGTCTGCGGCGATGACGACGAGGCCGCCTTCGTCGATTCTGTCCATCAACAGCGAAATCGTTCCCGCGTTGATTTCATCGGCGTTTATTATATTGAGCTGCACGTGCGGATTGATCGATTTTATCGTATTGTTGAATTTTTTCGTCGTATTCAAATTCAAAATCGCCGTAACGGGAACATAGTGCGACACGCCCGTACGTCCGTATTCTGCAAGGCTCCTGAGCATTTCGATGTTGCCCAAATGCGAACCGATGAGCAGCGCGCCTCTTTTTCGATCGAGCTGATCGATCAGCGATTTAACGTCGTCTTTTTGGAGCGCGATTTTATTAAAATCGATTTTACCGCACCATCCTTCGATCTTTTCGATGATGCACAGCGCAAACGAAACGATGTGCCTATAGACGTAGGGCCGCTTTATGCAATCACCCCTGTCCGCAGTATATCGCAGCAACCGGTTTTGATATGCGCGCGATTCGTCTCGGGCGCGCTTCGAACACGCAAAATAAAAAAACGAAATGGGAAAAGCGAGCAAACCGATAAACCACAAAGGCAGGTGCGAAATGAGCCACACGGTAAATTCGATCGGGCGGCTGCTCGACACTTCTTCCCGTTTTTGTGTCCAGTGCTTATCCGCGCTTTCCGCAGGTTCAGCCATAAGCCCTTCTTCTGCAAATAGCGCGGAACGTCAGAACCGGCAAGCGCACGATCATACCCAAAAACAATTTCGTAAACGACAGCGATATGCGGATATTGTCGCGCACCATGCGGAAATTCGAAATGCCGTCTGCGGGGTAAGTCACGCGCACCGGATAGGATTTTATATGCACGCCGCTCCATACGAAGTGTACGAGGATGTCCGCGTCGTATCCCATGCGCGCATCGACGCACGCGCGGTGAGTGAGCAGGCGGCAATACGGCGCTACCGGATAGATTCGAAACCCGCACATGGCGTCGACGATTTCATCGCTCAGAGACACAAAGCGTGCCCAGCGGTTTGAAATCTCTCTGCCTTTTTTGCGCGAGGCCGGCACCGACTCGTCGAATACGGGTGTACCGCAGATAAGGCAAGAGGGATTTTCTTCCGCCGCTTCGATAAAAAAAGAAGCGCGCGACGCGTCATGCTGTCCGTCCGAATCGATTTGAAAGACGTGCGTCAAACCGAGCTCGTGCGCTTTTAAAACGCCGCTCGTCATCGCTTTGCCTTTGCCGCCGTTTTTTTTCCGTTCGACAAGTACGGCAAGCGGGCACGAATCGACCGCCGCGCGGATCTGCATTTTATTCGCCGCATCGTTGCCGTCGTCCACGACGATGATCGGCCGTCCGTATACGGCAAGAGAGCGGATAACGGAGCCGACCGTCGAACCGTGATTATACACGGGGATGACAAAACCGAGCTCTATCGGAGCTTTTTGCGCCTTATCGTTTTGCGCAGCGTTTTGCATCGCACCCATAGACTACACCGCAGCGACGAAGATTCCCGACGAATACGCTTTATCGGATTTTTTTGCATCCCGGAGCAAAAACGACATCGATTTTTTTTCGCGATTGAAATCAAGCTTTAAGCGGACGAGCGTGTCGGGTCTGATCGGCGCGGAAAATTTAATGCGTTTGATTTCCGGCACATAGCGCTGCGTACCGAAATATTTTTTTGAAAACCGCGTTATAATTTCGAACTGTGCGACGGCCGGGAGCAGTTTAAACTCCGGAAAATGCCCGTCGAAAAAATCGCTCGAAGCAGGAATAAAAAATTCGATCTCTGCGGAATCTCCGCTCTGCGAAAGAACCTTTTCATCGACGATATCGTGCAGATTTTCACTCATGGTTATCATGCCCCCTTTTCATATACGCCGCCGCGCCGTATTCCGCCCGCACGGCATCACGCCTCCGTACCGTTTTTATCGTACGGCCGCATCCGACGCATCGCGCGTTGCAAACAAAGCTGCGATATCTTCCTTGTGCTTTTTACCCTGCACGTCGCACGGAAGAGAGGCGACATAGCGCCAGCGTTTCGGAATAACGACGTTTTCAAAATAATTCATAAGATAGTCGTGAAAGAATTTATTAATCGTCAATTTTTTTTCGTTTTGAAATTTCCGTTTGCCGTCAGCATTGAGTACGAGCGCGGCCGCAAGATACTGGCGCACGTCTTCGAGCGCGACGACTTTTACGTCGGAAACGAAGCCGCTCTGCAAAAGCCTGTTTTCGACTTCCGTCATCGAAATGCGTTTTTCCTCTATCTTTACGATCGAGTCGGCCCTGCCTTTCATGACGAATCTGCCGTCGGGGAGAAGATCCGCCAAATCGGCGGTCGCAAAGCCTTTCGGGTCTTTGATATACGGAGAGACGATGACAAGACAGCCGTCTTCCCCTTTCCAAATCTTCGCGTTGTCGAACGGCGTCCACGCAAGTCCGTCCTTCGTCTGCTGCCGATACGCGATGCCGCTCGTCTCCGTCGAACCGTACACTTCAAGCGGACAAAAACCGAATACGGCTTCCGTCTTTTCGGCAAGCTCTTTCGAAACGGCTCCCCCGCTTGTAAAGATAAAGCAATCGTCGAGCGGCAGTTTCCGCTCCGTTTCAACGGTGCGCTTTAAAAACGCGGGCGTCGCGATGATCATGTAGGATTCGTCGGACAGCGTTTCGAATTCTTCGGGATATTCGATGCGCGTACGGCGGAAGGGAACGCCGTAGCCGAAGGGGAGCGCGATGCCGAACAAAAAACCGTAGATGTGGTGCTGGCTCACCGTCGTAACGAGTTTTCGCTTTGCGAATTCCGCGCCCCACTTCGAAAAGACGAACGCGTTGTCGAGTTCGAATTCGGTCATGCGCTGGCGGACGCCTTTGGGCTTTCCGGTACTGCCCGATGTGTAGAGCAAAATATCCGTATCGTCCGCGACGATTTTCGGAAGCGAACGCATATCGCTTTCGGACGGAAAAGCAGCCTTTTCGACGACATCGGGAATAAAAATCGAATCGGCAATATCGCGGTCGGTTAAAAATTCGACGCCGTCCGTTTTGATTTCCGCGATGAATTCGCGCGTAACGTTTTGCGTCAAAAGTACCGTTTTTTTGCACTGCAAAAGCGCAATGAACGCGCACAGAAAATACCAATAATCTTCGCAGTGGAGAATATATTTTTGTGCGGATTTTTCGGAAATGAATTTTCGAAGCTTTGCCGAATCGGAAAGAAAATCACGCCACGTTTTATACACGCCGTCCGACCACTTCCGTTCGTAACAGACGATAAAATCGTCAGGGCGGGAACCCGCCGTAAATGTGCTGATCGTATGTGCTTTCGGCATTTTTTTTTGTACCCGCCTTCTGATAATAAATTCAACGGCAAACATACAGCCCATGAGCACGTATGAAATGCCGCCGTTGTATATCGACCACACCGTATCGGAGCAAAAAAACGCCGTAAATGCCGACACACTTCCGTTGCAGATAAAAAAGACGCACCACGCGACGGTCACTTTGCGGCAGTACCGCTCTATCGAGCTTTCCGCTGCAGAGCCGCGTATCGTTTTATCCTGCAGACACGCAAACCTGAAAATGATGTTCGGCGGCAAAAAAAGCGTGCTGCCGAAAACGGCGAGTAGCGTTGCGCTGATCGTTACCGAATACAATTTTAAAAATACGGTCCGATTCGTAAAAAAACAAAAAAGACCTGCTGCAAGAAAAAGCACGGACTGCGCAAGCGGCTTCCAATCGAAAGACCGCTTTACGCTTTTTACCGTTTCATTTTCTTTTACGTTCGTCCTCTGCGACCGCCCCGTCGCGCTCAAAAAAAACGCGAAGGCGAGGGCGACGATACACAGCGATAAAATCCTGACCGGAAGTTTTAATACGACAAGGAACGCAAAGACGAGGACGGGATAAAGCGCCGCAACCGCATAAAAAAAAACCTTAACAAATTTTTTCATCAATCGGAAACGACATCGATAAAAAAAAGAAGCGGCCGGCTGCACGAGCTGCCGCGTTCATTTTTTATTAAGCCTGCTGCGTATACGGATACAATGCGTCGACGACATCCTGCATCGTCTTTACCGTTTTGAAAATCGCAGGGTCGACTTTTCCGGGAATAAAATCCTTCATCTTTACGATCAAGTCGATCGAATCGATGGAGTCAAGTTCAAGGTCATCGGCAAGCTTTGCCGTGGGAGTGATTTTATCCTCTTCGATTTCAAATTCTTTTGAAAGAATCGCTTTCAGTTTGTCGAAAATCTCTTCTTTAGTCATATACAATTCCTCTTACGCCTTTTCGGCTGCAATATATTCAGCTAATGCATCGACCGATGCAAAGTGCTTTTTATTATCAGCGCTTTCGGCTGAAAGCTTTACGCCGAATTTTTTCTTCAACGCCACACCCAATTCAAGAGCATCGATTGAATCAAGCCCCAAGCCCGTTCCGAAAAGCGGTTCGGCGTCGACGATGTCTTCCGGCTTTACGTCTTCCAGCTGCAACGACGATACAATCACTTCTTTGATCTGTCGCTTTAAACCATCCATACGGCTTTTTAAACCCCGTCCTTACAATATAATATATCGAATAATTATAAACAAATGTATAAAAAAAGCAATATGTGCATTTGACTGTGCACGCTGGAAATATTCGGGGAAGCGTGTTACAATCGCCTTATGAAAAACACACGAAAACTCTGTTTTGCCCTTGTCGTTTGGGCGTGCGCGTTTGTTTCGGTTTACGCGCAGACTATTTTGGAAAGCACCGTTTTGCAAAAAGTGCAGGCGGCGGTATTTGAAGTTGTCGTCGAAAAACCGGCGGAGGGAAATCTCACATACGAAAAAAAACTTCCGCTTGAGCGCATTCCTTTTGCGATCCGCAACGATGCGTACTTGCCGATCGGTACGGCGTTTTTGATGAACGACGGAAAATTTTATTCTGCGGCGCACGTATTTTCGCTGTACAAAGAAACGCTGTACACGAATTATTTTTTGCGCGGCAAAGACGGTAAAACATGGAAGATTTCGTCGGTTACGAAATTTGCGACCGACCGCGATTTTATCTGTTTCGATGTAGAAAATTTTACTGCGGATAAAAGCAAGGGACTTTCCGTCGCGCCCGATGCGGCGTTGAACTCGACCGTGTTTTCTGTGGGCAACGCGCTCGGCGAGGGTATCGTCATCAGAAACGGTGTGCTCACGAGCCGTACGCCCGAACAGGAAAACGGCGCATGGCAGTGGCTCCGCTTTTCGGCGGCCGCAAGCCCGGGAAATTCCGGCGGACCGCTTATCACGGAAAAAGGCGACGTCCTCGGTATTATCGCAATGAAAAGCCAAAACGAAAATTTAAACTACGCGCTGCCCTTTGCGGAAACGAAAAACGTCGCCGACAACACGGGTATCGTACACATTCCGTTTTACTATCGGCTGCCGACGATTTTGACGGAACGCTTTTATCATGTTTTCGATGAAAAGCTTTCGTTGCCGCAAAATCTCGGATCGCTCCGCGCGGAGATCACGTCGCGCAACAGAAACAATACCGACAAGCTCGTACACGACTTGGGCGAACGCTTTGCGCCCGACGCGAACGAAGGCTTTGCCCGAGCTGCCGGGGCCGCGGAAATGCTTTCGAATTCGTATATGGTCGGCTTTCCGTACACGATTTATCTGTCGGATGCGGGCAAGTGGGATTACGCGAAGCCGAAAGAAATTTCGACGCATCAGCTGGGTGACAACGGTTTTGTCAACTTCGGCGCCATGCTCGGTTATACGTTCGCTTATGTCGTAAAGCCCGAATCGGTCGCGCTGAAAGACCTCATCGCCTCTCCGAAAACGTACGTCGACTACATTCTCTCGGCGAGTAAAATCACGCGGAACGTTGCCGGCGAAAATATCGCGATCACATCCCTCGGCGATCCGTGTAAATCCGACAAGCACATCGATCGCTTCGGACGCACGTGGCTTATCAATTATTGGGAACTCCCCTTCGTCGATTATATGGCGATCGCGTACGCGCTTCCGATGCCGGACGGCGTGTACGTTATGCTTAAATTCGATTCGTATGGCGACGTTTTAAACGGGCACCGGCAGGATATGGCCTTTATCGCCGACTACGCGTATCCGTCGTATTCGGCGGAATTGAAACAGTGGAAAGAATATCTTGCGCTCTCCGAAGCGGAAGTCGGAAAACGCGATCCCGTTATCGCTTCCGTTTCGCTCGATTATTCCAAAAAACACATCGCCCTGAAAACCGGCGCCTATTCCGTCGATCTGCCGTCTTCGATTTTGTCGTCGGCGGACGATACGACGTTCGGTCTTTCGATCGGCTATGCGTTCAAAGACGGTAAACTCGTGCAGGAAGAAAGGGCGTTGAGCCTTGATACGAATAAGCGCGCGGAAAATTACCGCTTTTTGTTTATTTCCAAACAGCCCAAGCCGGATGCAAGCGCGCTCAAAAATACGGCGGAAAGCTGGGGACAAAAATGCGACGGTATTGCACCTTATGACGGAAAGCCGTACGACAGTGAACAATACACGATGATCGATAAAATTATCTACCCGGACGGCATCAGCTACAAAACCCGCAGCGATGCCGACTGCATCTATATTCTCGGCGGAGGATTAAGCGGTCAGGGAAAAAAGAACGAAGCGCTGCGCTTTATCGCGGCTGCGGAAAAGGCTGTCCGAGTACGGTAAGAGTTTTAACAACGTGCAGATTATTCCGGGAACGGATCGATCTGCACGTTTCAGCCGGGATACCTAAAACTCGAAATTGAGGCTATTTAGAAATTAAGTCTATTCAATCGATACAACAATCCCGCCGCTTTATGTGAGATAATTCTTCGCACGAATACAATTGAGAACCTTTAAATAGCAGTTTTTAGAAGCAACTTTGAAAAGGCGATTCTGCGGCGGATATTTATGCGCTCCCGCTCCACGAATCGACAATCGATTTGATCTGCGCTATATCGGATAGGATATCGCCGCGATTTTTTTCGGAATAAGAGGCGAGTTTTTGCCGGAGCTTTTTTAAAACGGGAACCAGCGTTTGCAGGCGTTCGAGCGGCACACCCTCAGGATCGTATGTGATAAGCATGCTGCCCGTTTTTTCGTTGTACTTCGGATCGGCTGCGGGGCAAATCGAGTGTAATACGGCGAGGGCGGCCGACCGTATCGCTTCGTCGCGGAGAGCGGGATCGCGCAAACGCAGCCTGCCCGGAAAATAATTGATCTGCATCATTCTTTTTTCAATAACGGCTGCATCGCCCGCACGGCAAATGCGATCGTCGACGAATTGTGCAAAACGGCTGCGAGGGACGGCGAAATAAAGCCGAACAAACCCGCGGCTATCAAGGCGGAATTAACAATTATTATATTTTTATTGTTGCCGTCGATTTTTTTCATCAAACGTTGTCCCATAATACGCGTTTTCAGCAGCGCCGCAAGTCCGTCGCCCGACGGCAGCACGATGTCCGCCGTCTCTCCGGTGATTTCCGCGCAGTCGCCCATGGCAACTCCGGTATTCGCAGCGGCGAGTGCAGGGGCATCGTTTATACCGTCGCCGATCATGATGACGGTGTGCCCTTCCCGCTTTTGTTTTTCGATGTATGCGACTTTGTCTTCCGGCAGCGCGTGCGCAATATAGTGATCGATGCCCGTAAGCTCCGCGGCAGTCTTCGCCGCACCCGCATCGTCGCCCGTTATCATCGTACAGTTGACGATGCCCGTACCGTGCAGGCGGCGGACGATCTCTTTCGCGTCGGCTCTCACGGGATCGGTGATCGCAAAAGCGGCGAGCAGCCCTTTTCCTTCGGCGAGGTACAAAAGCGATTCGCCCCGATCGAGCGCGTCTTTGGCGATCGCATCGAGATGTTCCGGACGCAGTACCTTTTCGTCTTCAAAGATAAAATGCCTGCTGCCGATTGAAAGGCGTTTACCGTTCAGTGTCGTTACGATGCCGTGTGCGACGATGTATTCGACTTTTGCGTGGCGTTCGGGATGCTTGAGTCCTTTATCAACGGCAGCCTGTACGATCGCATGCGCGACGGGATGCGTAAAATGTTCTTCCAAACAGGCGGCCGTCGCAAGCATCTCATCTTCGCTCTCTTTACCGAATACGATGATGCGTGAAAGCTTCGGTTCGGCTGCCGTAAGAGTGCCGGTTTTGTCGAACACGACGGTGTCGGCGCGGGATGCGTCTTCGAGAAATTTTCCGCCTTTGACAAGGATGCCGTGCTCGGCCGCTTCTTTCATCGCGCTCAATACCGCAAGAGGAGCTGCGAGCTTCATCGCGCACGAGTAATCGACCATAAGCGTCGACAGCACCTTTGTCATATTTCCGGTAAAAATAAAAGTCAAAAGCGAAAGCAAAAAATTATATTTGACAAGCTGATCGGCAAGGTGCTCCGAACGTACTTGCGACGAAACTTTCAGCTGCTGCGACGAATCGATCATTGCGAGGATATTCTGCACTTTCGTCTGACTGCCCGTCGCGCGTACGAGCACGAACAGCTCTCCTTCCTGCACGATCGTTCCGGCAAACACGCTGTGTCCTTTTCGCTTTTCGACGGCGAGCGGCTCTCCGGTGATCGACGCCTGATTGACAAGCGCTTCGCCTTTGACGACTTCGCCGTCCGCCGGAATGAGCGAACCCGTGCGCACCGCGACGATGTCGCCTTTTTTCAGCGTATACAGAGGAACCTTGCGTTCGGTATCCCCTTCGACGAGCTGCACTTGATCGTTTTCGGAAAACAGCGTCGACGCCAGATCTTCATAGGATTTCTTTTTCGTGTATTCTTCGATCGTTTCGCCGATATCGAGCAAAAAATTGATATTCGACGCGGTCGTCATATCGCCCGTCACGGCGGCTGCCGTAATGGCCGTCGCATCGAGAATGTCGGCGCAGAACACTCGCCCGGAAAAAATCCGTTTGCCGCCTTTTAAAACCCGCGGCGCAATCGAAGTGAACTGCAAGATCAATCGTAGCGGCGGAGGTAAAAGTCGTTTTGCATAGTGCCATGCCGCCATCGAGATGAGCGATCCCAAGAGGCTCGTCTGTTTCGTGGGGAGTGCAACGGAGGCAAGCATATCGTCGTCGTTGAGATATTTGTCGGAAAGAGCGGCAAACAGCGCTTTGATGCTTTGTTCGGATTGTTTCGTTTCGTCGTAACGGATAAGGAATGAACCCGTGATGTGATTGACCGTTACCTGGTTCATCCCTTCTTGAACGGACAACAAATTCTGCGCCAGAACAGCCTGACGCAGATTCACTTCAGATTTGTCGTACCGTATTCGGATGCGCCCCGGAAGAGAATGTTTTATATAAAAATTCATAAAGTATGATTATGCTTTTGCAGCGGTCTCTTTTTTGTGTTTCGCTTCGGCATCCGCATCTTCGGCGTCTTCTTTTACCGATTCAAAAAAAGCGGAAGCGTCATCTTTGAGCTGCAAGCCGGCGACCATCAGTTTGGAACAGCCTTTGCGGAAAGCATCCGTTTTGATAAGCGACACCGCTGCCGCACCGACAATCGCACCCAGTAAAAATTTTTTCATCCCGTCTGACATCGTATTCTCCTGCCGAAACCCGCCGGCTTTCATTTGTATTGAGTTTTATAATGTATGTATATGATACCGCTACGAGTGGGAAAATGCAAGAGTAAATAATTCCGAGCAGTGCGCAGGAATTATTTACGTCTCCTATAAAAGAAAAACGGCTCGGCCGTTTTTCAACTCACGACTTCCTCGAGTGATTCCGAGCAGTGCGGAGGATTTTTTCGCGTCTCCTATAAAAGAAAAACGTGTTGAGCGTTTTTCGCCTCTCGACTTCCTCGAGGGATTCCGAGCACGGAGATCAATTTTTAATGGGTAATGGGTGTTTTCTAATGGGTAATTGTTAATGTGTAATGGATAATTTCGGTAATGAAGCGGTATTGATTTTTCCATTTCAATAAGGACGCGAGGCGGCATCCGTGCCGTACATTGAGCGAAGTTCCCCGCGCAACTTGCAACGAGCACGAAGTGCGAAGTTCCCCGCGCGACTTGCAACGAGCACGGAGTGCGAAGTTCCCCGCGCAGGAATCGCTTTCAGACTTACAGACCTATCCCCTGCCGGTTTGATTAAAAGGCAGCAATTGTTGCAATTAGTCCGAAGATAACGCCGGGCAAATTTGCCGCCGATAAAGGATAGTCGCGTTTCTCTTTTAAAAGTCCGTAAGCTGTCCATATAGTGCAGTTGACCGCGGCAGCTAAAGGTTGTATAAACGGCGTTTTGTGTCCGTGAACGTCGCCCCATATTTGGGGAATGTATGATACATACATAAACACTGAAAGTACCGTTCCGATCCAGCCCAAAATTTTCAATTTTTTTTCGCTCATCTTGTTCCCCTTGCGGATCCTGAGCCCGCATATATGCGCCACTATATCGTAATTGTAAAAAAGGCACAATCAACAACCCCGACGCAGAGTGACGGGGTATGAAATCTTCCGCACGAATAAATCGCGTTATCGTTTCGATTCGCACAGGTCGTACTCCGGCAGCGGTCCTGCCGTTTGCCGCGGGACCTTTATCATTTGCTGAATTCGCGGTTTAAAAAACGGTTTTTTCAGCCGATTCCCGGAATTTACACTGGCAAAATCTACGATATGATTTATACTATACGCACAATCAAAAAAACTGTCCGAAAATCGAAGCTTTTGGACAGCCACATCGATTGTATTAGAAGGAGAATGATATGCACAAGCGAATCGCAGCCGTATCGGCGGCAATCCTATTGATCGCGGGAATAATCTCGTGTTCGAAAAAAAGCGCGGAATCCTCCGGGAAAGCGACATCTTCGTCGCAGTCCGGATCGGTCATGTTGTATTCGTCGCTGAAAGAAGCGCAGCTCATCGCGGTAAAAGAAGGGTTTACAAAAAAATACCCGAATATCGTTATGGATTATTATGCTGCGGGAACGAGCAAAGTCGCGACGAAGATGGCTGCCGAAAAGCAGTCGGGGCAAATCGCCTGCGATTTGGTATGGGTCGGCGATCCGTCGAACTATATTACATTCAAAGAGCAGGGCATCCTCGAAGCCTATGCGTCTCCCGAAGCCGCTCACGTCGACGCGTTGTATAAAGATCCCGAAAATTATTATTGCGGCGGACGCATGGTCGTCATGGGTTTCGCATACAATACGAATACGGTAAAACCGGAACAGGCGCCGAAAACGTGGAACGATCTGCTCGATCCGTTTTATAAAAATCAAATCGTTATGACCGATCCCGGCGAATCGGGAACGACGTTTTACGCGGTCGCGGGTTTGCTCGCCGACGCGAAATACGGCGAAGCTTATTTTAAAAAATTAAAAGCGGCGGGCACCGAACTTGAAAGCGGTACGACGTCGACGCATACGAAAGTCGCTGCGAGCGCATATAAAGTGTGTATCGCCGTCGACTACGTTACGCAGACGCTCGAAAGCGACGGTTCTCCGATCAAATTCGTGTATCCCGAAACCGATCTCGTCGCCATTTCAAGTCCGATCGCGCTCATTAAAAATTCCGCGAATCAGGAAAACGGCAAACTTTTGTACGATTACATCCTGTCGGAAGAAGGTCAGAAGATTTTGAGCGAACACGGCTGTGCGTCGATCAGAGACGACGTTCAAAAAGAGGGCAGTCTCTCTCCGTCGGAAATCGCCAAGCGCGCTATGAAAATCGACGACGCGGAAATTGCAAAGCACAGCGGCGATGTTCTCGCCGTCTTCGATAAAATCTTCAAATAAAAATTGCACGGCGGCGTTGCTCGTTATCGCGGCCGCCGCCGTATGCTGCGGTTTTCCATAAACCGATTCGGTACGTATATGGCTCAGATAAAATTCGATTCCGTTACATTCAGATACGGAGGGCACACGATATTCGAGGATTTTTCGCTCACGGTGGACGAAAGTCAAATCCTCGGCGTCGTCGGTCCGTCCGGCTGCGGCAAAACGACGCTCATCCGCTGTCTCTGCGGATTTATTAAACCTGAAAAGGGCGAAATCTATATCGGCGACACATGTGTGTTCAGCGCAAAAAAGCGCATCAACGTTGCGCCCGAAAAACGCAATATCGGCGTCGTCTTTCAGGATTACGCGGTGTGGCCGCATATGACGGTGTGGGAAAACGTCGTCTATCCGATGAAAAAGAAAAAGATGCCGAAAGACGAAATACAAAAAAAAGCGGAGTTCGCGCTTTCTCAAGTACGGATGGAAAAATATAAAAATCACTTGCCGTCTCAGCTGTCGGGCGGGCAGCAGCAGCGCGTTGCGATCGCGCGTTCTCTCGTGTCGTCGGACGACGTTATCGTACTCGACGAGCCGATCACGAACCTCGACGCAAAGCTCCGCGAAGAGATGCTCGTCGAAATACGGCAGATCCAGCGGACGGTCGGTACGACGATTTTATATATAACGCACGATCAGCAGGCGGCTTTGCAGCTCTGCGATAAAATCGCGGTGATGGATCCCTCCGGTGCTTTAAGCCAAATCGGCACCGACGAAGAGATCCTGCTCACCCCCGCCGATAAATTCGTCTTTACGTTTATCGGCGTATCGAATTTTATTCCGGTAAAGAAAAAATCAGACGGTATGTATTTCGATCTGAACGGCAAAGAGATACGCTACGCCGATGTCCCCGAATCCGCTTTGCCGTCCGATGTGACGAACGGCGAATACGATATGGGCATCCGTCCGTCCGACATCGTTTTCGACGACGCTTCTCCCGTGCGCGGCACCGTAAAGAGTTCGAGTTTTCTCGGAAGCGAAAGCACCTACTTCGTCGATTTCGAAGGCAAGGAAATACGCGTCGAACAGGGTACGCTCGACATGCTCAATTCCCGCGAATATGTGCCCGGCGACGTTGCGGGGCTGAAGTTCATCAATCCGAAATACTATGCGCGGGAAAAAACCGCCCGGGCGGCGGAGGCTGTATGATGTTTAAAAACCGCAATACCGATTTGGCAAAGCTCGACGGCAAACGTTTTGCCTTGAATCTCGACGGTGTCATGACGGCGCTCAGCTTTGTGATTTTGTTTATCGTTGTCATCATTCCGATCTTTATGATCATCTACAACGCGTTTTTTTACGAACACCGATTCGACTTGGGTTTGTTTGCACGCGTCATCGGCAACAAAGACAATATCGGCGCCATGTGGAATACGATCGTCATCGCGTTTTGGGTGACGGTGCTCGGTACGATCGTGGGGCTTTTTTACGCGTGGCTGCTCGGCAGAAGCGACATCCCGCTCAAAGGCCTCATGCGCAGCCTCTTTACGATCCCGTATATGTTTCCGCCGTTTTTCGGAGCGATGGCGTGGGACTTGATGCTTTCCGCTCGCGGCGGCTATATCAACAATTGGATCATGGCGACTTTCCATTTGCAAAAGGCGCCCGTCAACATCAATTCGGTGTGGGGTATCATATTCGTCGAAGTGTCGTATTATTTTCCGTTCGTGTTTATGCAGGTCGTCAGCGCGCTTGAACGCATGGATCCGACGCTTGAAGAATCCGCGCGCATCGCCGGTGCAAAGCAGGGCTACGTTATCAGAAGGATTACGCTTCCGCTCGTGCTGCCTGCCATATCGTCGGGTGCGCTGCTCATCCTCATTTCATCGCTCGCGCATTTCGGCGTTCCGTCGATTCTCGGATTTTCGCAAAATATCTATACGCTGCCGACGAAGATTTATCAATTGATAAACCGTGCGGCCGGCGATTTCAACGGCATCCGCGAAGGGGCGGCTCTTTCGGTTTTGCTCGTCATCGTCGTGTCGATCGCTCTCGTTATTCAAAAGCTCGTGCTGCGCTCGGGCAGTTACGATATCATCAAAGGAAAGAGCATGCGCCCGACGCTGATCAAATTGCGCCACGGAAAATATCCGCTGCTGGTTATCGCATTTTTGTCACTCATCGTCATCGTGCTCGTACCGCTCGTCATGATTTTCCTCGTCGGATTTTTGAAAGCGTACGGACTGCCGCTTACGTTTGCAAACTTTACGTTTAAAAATTATGCGAACATATTGTTCGGCAATAAAATGGTAACGGATTCGATCCGCAATTCGCTGTTTCTTTCCGTTTCCGCCGGCGTGTTGAGTATGTTCCTCGGCGTTATGATCGCGTACGTTGTCAACAAAATCAAACCGAAGGGCAAGGGCATTTTGGAAATCGTTTCGGTACTTCCGTATTCGATTCCGGGAACGGTACTCGCCATCGGCGTTATCCTCGCGTGGTCGGGCGTCATCTTCCATATCAATTTATACAATACGATTTGGATCATCCTCATCGCGTACATCGCGCGTTATCTGTCGTTTTCGATGAAGTCCGCGTCCGCGTCTCTGCAGCAAGTGCATCCGTCTCTCGAAGATGCCGCGCGTTCGTGCGGGGCGTCTCACAGCGAAGCGCTCAAAGACATAACGCTGCCTCTTATCCGGCCGGCGATGGTGTCGGGATTTTTCCTGATCTTTTTGCCCGCCATGCGCGAACTCACCACATCGGTGCTGCTCTACGGTCCGTATACGCGGACGCTCGGGGTGGCGATTTACTCGCTGCGCAGCGACGGTTATATCCAGAGAGCTTCCGCGCTCGCTTCGGTAGCCATCATATTGATCATCGTGTGCAATACGATCGTCACGCAGATCACAAAAGAGAGAAAAGGAAGGTAGAGCCGTGGCTCAAGTCGTATTAAAACACGTTACGAAAAAATTCGAAGAAAAATCGATAGAGTCGGTTGTCGCGGTAGACGACTTCAATCTCGAAATTGAAGAGGGCGAATGCTTTTCGTTTCTCGGCCCGTCGGGCTGCGGTAAAACGACGACGCTCCGCATGATCGCGGGCTTCGAAGATTTAACCGAAGGCGAAATTCATTTATGCGGGCGGCCGGTGTCGGTCAAAAGCAAAAACTTGTACGTGCCGCCGGAAGAACGCGGATTGGGTATGGTGTTTCAAGCGTTCGCGGTGTGGCCGCACATGAACATTTTCGAAAACGTCGCGCTGCCGCTCAAAGTGCAAAAAGTCGCACGGAACGAAATCAAAGAGCGGGTTGCCGCAGCTCTTTCGTATACGAATTTGGACGGATTGGAATCGCTCTATCCGGGAAATCTTTCCGGCGGACAGCAGCAGCGCATCGCTCTTGCGCGCGCGATCGTGACGAATCCGAAAGTCATGCTGCTCGACGAACCGCTTTCGAATCTCGATCCGAAACTTCGCGAGTCGATGCGTTTCGAAATCAAAGAACTGCAGAAAAAATTCAATTTTACGATCATCTTCGTCACGCACGATCAGTCCGAAGCGATGGCACTGTCCGACCGCATGATGGTCATGGACATGGGAAAGATCGTCCAAATCGATACGCCGCGCAATCTTTACAACAAACCGGTGAACAGATTCGTGCACAGCTTTTTGGGAAAATCGACCTTTGTCAAAGTCGAAATCAAAGACGGCAAAGCGTATCCCGACGGCGATTATTCGCAGGCCATTCCGTGCCGGCTTCCCGACGACGCGTCGAACGGGGAAAAGCGTTTTATGGCGGCGCGCCCGAATGCGATCAATCTGAATAAATCGGTCGGATATAAAACGAAAATCGAAAAGCGCGTGTTCCTCACCGATTGCACCGAATACTACGTAAAAGTCGGCGGACAGATGCTCCTCGTGCAGACGCCGCACCGCGTCGTATTCAGACAGGGAGAGGAGTGCCGCGTCGATTTGGTCGGCGTCATGTGGTATAAAGACGACGATAAAAACTCCGAAGAAGAGCGCGCCCGTCGCCAACTCGTCTAATTGCGCGGAGTGCTTGCGTAAAGCTTATGCGCAAAGCGCTTCCGACGGCACAGTGCATTTGCATCCAAGTTTACAGCTTTTCCACTTCCGCTTCGCTGAGGCCGGTCATTGCGCAAATTTCCGCCACTTGATAATTGTGAGCGCGCATCAACTTTGCCGTTTCAATGGCTTTTTGATATGAACCTTCGGCAAAGCCTTTATCCCGGGCATCCATTTCAAACCCCGACATAAAGCGGTATTCCTGCCGTGCCTGTTCACTTTTTTTTACAGTTTGTATCATCGTTTCTATCCTCCCTGTATATTCCGTATTTGCGGCTCCTGTCTTGAGATATTCCAAAAAACCTTTGAGCTCCGCATCCTTGGTTTTATTAAAAGCTTCCGCGTTTATTATAATCTTTTTTGTACCGTCTTGTAAGGGCGTTTGCCGGTTTTCAATGCAGATGTTTTCAAAGGTGTAAAGCGGCCGGCCTTTGCCGAGTGCATCGAAAAGGCAGACGAAAATAATGTAGCAGTCGTTTAAGGCTTTGTAATGCGTTCCCTTGTCCAAGAATGCTATGTCAATCGCTGCTTGATAGTATCGCATACGTTTCGGGATATTGTGTTCGTTCGATACCTGCATTTCGATATCGTAAGATTTGCCCGCTTCGTCTTTTACAAGTAAGTCGAGGCGTACCGACTTTGCTGCAACGCCGGTCGCTACGGTGTTTTGTGGCGACAGGTAGGCAATCTTCCCGATCTCATTTGCCAAGACCATTTCGAGGAATTCTTTACAAATACCTTCATCCTGCATGATTTTACAGAACATAAAATCGTCGGCGATAGTCAGATCGTCAAAACTTTTGTGCATAAATGACCTCCGTTATATATATCGCGAAGATATTGCGATTTCGGAGTTTTTTGTAAAATGTAAGTTTCCTGTGCCGTACGCTCGTTGCAAGCTGCGCGCCCGTCGCCAATTCGTATAATTGCGCGGAGTGCTTGCGTAAAGTTTATGCGCAAAGCGCTCCCGACGGCACAGTGCCGGATGCGGGACTCGAGTGCTGAAAAAGCGGCGCATTTGTGCTATACTTATTAAAAGCAGGTTTTTGCTTTCGATGAGTATGAAAAGTTCTACTTCGTATTACGCGGCATTTACGTGGCTGTTTCACTTTCTCACTGCAGCTCTGTCCTTTGTCGTCGTCGTCGCGATTTTGAGCGCGGCGCACGAAAAAATGGTACTGCGCGCCATTTCCAATATGACCGGCGAACTCGTGCAGTATGCCGACAGCACGGCAAAACAAGTGCACACGATGCTGACCGCCTGCACATATCAGAACTTTTACAATCCCCAAGTAACGAAACTGCGCACACAGGCCGACGTTTCCAATTTTGACGCGATACTCGCGATCAGGGTATTGAATTCGTTTACGAGCTCGAACGGCTTTATCGATTCGGTGTACGTGTACAACGCTCGCCGCGCATACGTCTATTCGACAAAGGAAACGGGTTCCGATACGTGCGGCGATTTTCCCGACAGGGGGGCCGTCGAATTGCTGACCTCAAAGGACGCGAGTTATCCGTATTTGATTTGGAGGGGCGATGTGTATTCGCTTATCATTTCGGAAACGGACGCCCGTGGCGTATGCACGAATGCGATGATGGTCAATTTCGACGCAAAAGAATTTAATAAATTGTATTTTCAATTTCCGTACGACAACTGCGTGCTCTACCGCCTCGATACCGATGAAATCGTGTTTCCCGATGTCGTTTCCGAAAATACGGCTTCCTGCGATTTTTCGGCGATACGGAACGCTTCGGCACTTTCGGGCTACATAACGGTAAAACCGCGCGCATCGGGGTATGCGGCGGGAAAGAAGGTGAGAGACACATCGTTTATCTATTCGTATCTTGCAGACCCGCAGCTCTACTATATACGCTGCATCGACGCCGACAGGCTTTCGTACGAACTCGAAAGTTTTCGGACGACCGCCGTACAGGTTGCCGCGATTATCCTCATAAGCTGGCTTTTCGTTTCGCTGCTCATATTGATACGCTTTTACGTTCCGCTCAAAAAAGTTGTTAATTTTTTTGCCGTACAAACAGGGCAGAACGTTTCCGGTGAAGATGCGGTTTTTAATAATATCGATCAGTATCTTCAAAAAGAGCTCGTAAGCAAAGAAGCATCCGCTTCCATATTAAAGCGGGAATATCTGAAACAGCTGCTTACCTCTCCCGCTCCGGACGATGTCGATTTGCAAACGGCTTTCGGCGGCTGTGAAACCGAGCTCGATACATCGCATCCGCTGTACATCGTTTTAACCGCGTCCGAACTTTTGCCGGGTGTCGAACGAACGGCAGCGCAACCGGCATCGGCGGCGGCAGAAAAATCCGCCGCCGAATCTGTAAAATGTGCGCCGGCGGAAACCGCGCGGCAAGGGGATGCTCCGTGTGCGGCGGAACGCGTTGCCGTCGACGATCTCTTTGCGTTTATCGTTCAGTTTTCGAGCGAAGAAAAAGCGTCCGCATATTTTGAGCGCATCGCGGGGAACAAAAAAGCCTTTGCGGTTATTTCCGAAAAAATCTGCGGCGCGTGCGATATGTACCGTTCTTTTACACGACTTCGGGAATTGTATGCGGCGCGCATCTTTTACCGCGAAAAAGGGGCGGCGTATGAGCGTTATATCGATACGCGGAAAAGCGGCATGCGCTATCCGGAAGCGATCGAAGCGAAATTGATGCAGGCGCTCCGGGCCGGTAACCGTGCGGCGGCGGAAGCCTCTTACGGCGATACGGTACGCGAACTCTGCGAATACCGATACGCCGCGATCGTGTTTAATTTGAAGCGCCTTTATGTAAACCTTACGGCCGCGTTGGACGGTACGCCCTCCGCCGAAAAAGAGGAACGGTTGTACGACAGCGCCGACCGCATCGCGCTCGTCATCGAACAGGCGAAAGATATTTCGGACATAGATGCGGAGTATTATGCGCTTATGGAAAAGATCTGTGCGCAGAGCGAAGAGCAGCATAAGCAAAAGCAAAAGAAAACGGCCGAACGGATCAAACGGATCGTCGACGAGCAATTGTACGATGCACAGCTTTCTTCAAAGGCGATCGCGGACAGTCTCGGCTTGTCCGATACCTATGTTTCGAAATTGTTTAAAGCGTCGGAAAATATTTCGATCGCAAATTATATCAATGAAGCGCGGATGGCGCATGCAAAGCGGCTTTTGCTGGAAACCGATTTGACGATAAAAGAGATCGCCGAGCGGATCGGCATATCGAACAGTCAATATTTTTACGTGCTGTTTCGAAAATATTTCGGCGCGTCTCCCGCGCAGTTCAGGATGCGGCCGGAGCAGCTGACGGAAAAAGCCTATGGCGACGATTAAAGACATTGCAAATCTTGCAGGTGTTTCTCACGGAACCGTTTCGAACGTGCTCAATAAAAAAGGAAACGTCAGCGTACAAAAAATCAATCTCGTCGAAAATGCCGTACGGCAGCTGGGGTTTAAACCCAATGCGCAGGCGAAGCAGCTGAAACAGGGAAAGACGAACAGAGTCGCAATCATCGTACCGAAGCTGCATATAAAACGATACGGAGATCTGTATGCGGGCGTCGCCTTTGTACTGAACGATTCCGATTACGATCTTACGATTTACAGTACCGACGATTCCGGCGAAAAGGAAACGAGGCTCGTCGATACGATATGCGCGGAAAATCCGAGCGCGCTCATCGTCATAAGCGCTTCCCTGCAGCGTATTGCACGGTATAAAGATTCGATGCTTTTTTATGTGGAACGCCGCGTGTCCGATCCCGACGCGTTTTTTTACGCTTTCGATTTTGAGCGTGCGGGTACGGAGCTTGCCGAAAGCGCCGTAAAAAACGGACGGCGGAAGGTTGCCGTGTTTTGCGGCCCGGCACGATACAGCTGCAACGAAGACTTCGTCCGCGGCTGTATTTCGGTTTTAAAAAATGCCGGCTGCCGCTGTTCGGTTTTTTATTCGGAAGAGTCGATGTGCGCGAATACGGCGTTTGCGATCGTATCGGATGATGCCGCGTTCGATGCCGTACTTGTTTTCGGACATGAAAACGAAGAATATGTGAAAACCGCTCATGCGTATTACAATCCCGCTTCTCCTTTGCAAATTTTTACCGTAACAAATAAATCGATGATGCACGGATTCGGGGCAGTATTGTATGAATTGAATTATAAATATCTCGGCTGCCGAATCGCACAGCGCATTTTGCATAAAACATCGGAGACGGAAAAAGAATGTATCTTTCCCGCCGACGGCTTTTTGAATTCGAGCGAACCGACCCGCCGCATCGCAAAGCGCGAGCAGATCAATTTGCTTACGTTGAACAGTCCTACGGCCTATGCGCTGAAAGCTCTCGCTCCGTCTTTTGCCGCGAAAACGGGTATCGCGCTGAAAATCATCACAATGCCGTACGACGAATTGTACAAAGCGGCAGCGGAGAGCAAAGACAGCAAAGCGTACGATTTGATACGGCTCGATATGATGTGGCTGACCGAAATCGGCGGAGCGATTTTTTTGCCGATCGATCTCGAAACCGATCCCTATAAAACGATCTCCGAATCTTTTTCGACGAAAATTCCGCGCGATTATTATTATTCGGAAAATAAAATCGTCGCCTTACCCTTCGATATAAGCGTGCAGATGCTGTATTATCGGAAAGATCTCTTTGAAGACAGCCTCATACGCCGCTCTTTTTTTGAAGCGACGAAGCGGCAGCTCACCCTTCCGAAAACCTATGCCGAATACGATGAGATCGCGTCGTTTTTTACGAAAACGCGGAATGAAAAATCTCCCACCGATTACGGCACGTCGTTAGTGATCGGTTCGTCGGCAACTGCGGCTTGCGAATTTTTGCCGCGCTACCGTTCATACGGCGGCCGCTTTTACGACGATGCGGGCCGCATAAACGTTACCGATCCGCTTTTCCGTAAAGCGTTGATCGAGCACATAAAAAGCGCTGAGTGCATTCCGAAGCATACGCTGAACTGGTGGTCGGAAGCGATGAGCGAATTCGCGTCGGGAAGCACGGCTATGACCGTCGTCTTTTGCAATTATGCGTCCGCAATCATGCACTATAAAAATTCCGAATTTGTCAATAAAATCGGTTTTTCGCAAGTACCCGGCGGCTTTCCGCTTTTGGGCGGAGGCAGCATCGGCATTTCCAAAAATACCGCGAAGCTCGACGCTGTCCGCGAATTTTTTTTATGGCTGTACTCCGATCACACTGCTTCGATGATTTCGTATCTCGGCGGCTATATCAACAATAAAAAATTATTGTCCGATATCGATATTTTGAGTTTGTATCCGTGGATAGCGGGGGTCGACGCGGCGATGGCCGACGGACGGCGCCACGACGAAGTGCCGAACGCCGCATTTAACGAATATCGATTTGAAAAGATACTCGGCTCGTCCATCCGTTCGGCGCTGTTCGGTATTTTGGACGTCGATTCCGCGATCGCCGAAGCGCAAAAAAATCTCGATGCCGCATTTAATCGACCGAAATAGCAAAAATGTCAGCTGATATTTTCCAAGCTCGGCATTCGAGCAAAAATTGAGATATTTTGGCTGCGGTCATGGCAAAAATTCTAGAAATACTATACAAATGTATTAAAATCTAAAAAAAACAAGGATTTTGTAAAAAAAATAATTTGACACGTACCAATTCATGGTATATACTTTATATAATACGGCATTGCAGAAAATGCAGGTTTTCGAAGCTGCCGTATCGGTGCGCGTATCGCACTATCTGCAGGAGGACGTATGAAAAAATTGTTGGCAGCCGCTTTGGCTGTATTCTGTCTGGTCGGCTCGATGTCGTTCGCACTCGGGACCGGCGATTCGGCCGAGGGAAAAAATATCGAGATGACCTTTTTCTTTCCGGTCAATGTCGGCGGAGCCGTTACGAAATTCGTCGATAAAATTTGCAACGATTGGAACGAACTGCATCCCGAAGCGATCGTAAAACCCGTCTATACCGGCAACTACGACGATACCGTCGTGAAAATTCAAACTGCTGTGCAGGGCAAAAATCCTCCCGATCTGTTTATCAGCCTTGCAACGCAGCGCTATTCTATGTGGGTACAAAATGCCGTTATCGCTCTCGACGATTTGATCGCTGCCGACGGAGCGGCGGGCAAAGCGTATATTGACGATTTCCTTTCCGGATTTATGGAAGACTCCTACGTCGAAGGAAAAATCGTGAGTATCCCGTTTCAGCGGAGTACCGAAATCATGTTCTACAACAAGGATGCATTTAAAGAAGTCGGACTCGATCCTGAAAAGCCGCCGAAGACGTGGACGGAACTGGCGAACTATGCGCAAAAATTAACAAAAGTCGGAAGCGACGGACAGGTTGCACGCTACGGAGTCGGCATTGCGCTCAACAGCGGCAGCGCACAGTGGCAATTTACGGGATTCTGTTTGCAGAATTCGAAAGACGGAGCAAACCTCATGAGCGCAGACGGTAAACACGCTCTGTTCGATACTCCGGAAAATGTCGAAGCGCTGCAGTTCTGGTGCGATCTGCAAAATAAATATAAATGCATGCAGTCTGGTATTGTTCAGTGGACGGATTTGCCGGGACAATTTTTGAGCGGCAAAGTCGCGATGATTTATCATACGACGGGAAATCTCGGAAACATCAGCAAAAATGCGACGTTCAATTACGGAGTTTGCTTCCTTCCGGGTAACAAGCGTCAAGCAGCTCCTACGGGCGGCGGAAATTTTTATATTTCAAAGGGTATTTCAAAAGAGCGCCAAAAAGCCGCATGGGAATTTATTAAATTCGCAACGGCTCCCGAACGCGCGGCTCAGTGGAGCGTCGACACGGGATATGTCGTAACGAGAAAATCTGCGCTCAATACGCAGCAGATAAAAGATTACTATGCGAAACTTCCGCAAGCGCGCGTTGCATACGATCAGATTCCCATCAGTAAACCGGAACTGACTACATATAACTCGACGAAATCGTGGAGAATTCTTAACGATGCGATTCAAAGCGCAATCACCGGAGAAAAGACGCCGGCAAAAGCGCTCGCCGATGCGCAGAAAGACGCCGATGCCGATCTGAAGCGGTTTTGGTAAACGGCTGGAATTATAAAATGTGCGGGGCTGTCCTTGCTGAAGTTTTGAATAACTCTCGGGACAGCCCCTTGTTGTAGGGAATAACTATGGAATTGCAAAAAAGAAAATACAGACGGATGAACGATGCGGTAAAAGGCTGGCTCATGCTTGCTCCGACGTTGTTCTTTATGTTTATATTTACCGTCTGGCCCATACTGAAAAGCGCCTATCTCGGATTGACGGCGTTCGAAATCGGTATGCCGAAGCCGCAGTTTATCGGACTGCATAATTATATCGAATTCGCGAAGAGCGAACTGTTTTGGAAAGTCATGCGCAATACGCTGTACTTTTCCGTGTTGACCGTTGTGCCGGCTTTTATCATCGGACTTATGCTTGCCATGCTTGTCAATAAAAAGAATATGAAATTTATCGGCTTTTTTCGTACGTCGTTTTTTTATCCCGTCGTTATGCCGATGATAGCGATTGCGAGTATTTGGCTTTTCATCTATATGCCCGAAACGGGAATGTTCGATCAACTGCTTACCGGAATCGGTTTGAAACCGCTCGGCGTTCTCTCCGATAAAAAAACGGTACTGCCGGCAATGGCTTTTATGTACGTATGGCGTGAAGCCGGGTATCTGATGATATTTTTTCTTTCCGGTTTGCAAAATCTCGATAAAGAATTATATGAAGCGGCGATACTTGACGGTTCGCCTGCATTCTATACGTTCAGAAAGATTACGCTGCCGCTGCTTGCACCGACAACCTTGTTTGTCACGATCACCGCGTTGACCGACAGTTTGAAGCTCGTCGATCACGTTGTTATTATGACGGAAGGCGCGCCGAACAATGCGAGTACATTGCTGCTCTATTATATTTATCAGCAAGGATTTATTTTCTTCGACCAGGCAAAAGCGTCCGCGCTTACCGTCATCATGCTGGTGATAATGCTGATTATATCTATGGGACAATTTGTTAACAGCGACAAACGCATTTATTATAATTGAAAAGGTTTGAGGAATATATGCATAACGAAGAAAAAGTAAAAACCGTTTATTATGTTATTTGCGCCGTTATGGCCGTCTTTTTTCTCGTTCCGTTCGTGTGGATGGTGCTGACCGCTTTTACGAAAGCGACATTCGTAATGAAAATTTTTCCGCACAGCGATTGGACGCTTGCAAACATTGCATACGTATGGAAGCAAGTACCGTTCCCGACGTATTATAAAAATACGATAACGATTGTTGTCTGCACATACCTCATTCAATTTATTACGATCACATTTGCAGCGTATGCGCTTGCGTGCTTAAAATTTAAAGGTAAAAGATTCGTTTTTCTTATTATCTTTATTCAAATGATTATCCCGAACGATATTTTGATCATGCCGAACTTTATGACCGTTTCGGATTTGCATTTGGGCGATACGAAACTCGCAATCATGATTCCCTTTCTCGGAAGCGCGATGGGAACGTTTTTACTTCGTCAGCATTTTAAAACGATACCTTCGGCGTTGAGCGACGCTGCGACGATCGACGGATGCAATACGCTGCAGATAATCCGGCACGTTTATATTCCGAATGCGCGGACGGCGTATATTTCGTTCGGACTGATTTCGGTCAGTTATCATTGGAATAATTTTTTGTGGCCGCTCATCGTTACGAATTCGGTCGAAAACAGAACGCTTACCGTCGGGCTCGCGCTGTTCGCAAAAAGTAAAGAAGCTGTATTGCAGTGGACAAACGTATGCGCCGCGACGTTTATCATAAGCATACCGCTCGTAGTTTTGTTCTTTGTTTTCCAGAAAAAATTTATTGAAAGCTTCGTTGCTTCGGGAATAAAATAATGGCAAAAAGAAACGTACTTCATTTTACAGGCATCGGTTCGGCATTCAATGCGTCGTTCGGAAACACAAATGCTTATTTTATAGACGGTACGACGCTTTTCATGTTCGACTGCGGCGAAAGCGTATACGCCCGTATGCTGAAGCTTTTGCAATCAAAGCGTATTCGACGGGTGATAATAATAATTACGCATCTTCACAGCGATCATATCGGGAGCTTGGGAACGATCCTTTCGTTTTGCAGTCACGTGGTGCCGAAGCCGGTGGACATATTTTATCCGACGCGGGCGATAGAGCGATTTTTAAAATGTATCGGCATAAGCGGCGATAAGTATACGCATCATCTTTCGGTACCGGAAGATTGGAACTTGTCCATCACCCCTTACCGCGTCGTTCATTCCGATATGATTGCGTGCTTCGGTTACGAAGTTTCGTTTAAAGGCGCGAGCTTTTATTACAGCGGTGACGCGCACGATATTCCCGATCCCGTGCTCAAAAAATTTCTCGATAATAAAATCGATCTTTTGTTTCACGAAGCGACGATCGATACCGCCGCGGCGGGGCATTGCAGCTATACGACGCTCGAACGGAAAATCCCCGTGTCGGAACGGAAACGCGTGTATTGTATGCATCTCGGAAGCGAAAAGCTTGCCGCGCTTTTGATAAAAAAGGGCTTTCAAATTCCGAAAATCGAAGTGCCGTAATTTACGGAAACGTTCCTTAAAATTGCACAGCGAGTAAATCTTCGGATTTAGGAGCCGTGCAATTCGTGCGCGCAAGCGCACACGTACATCCGCGAGTTTTCGAAAGAAAACTCGAAATTAAATTGAACGGCGCCATTTCACAAGTTCAATTTAAACCGTTCCTTAAAATTCAACAGTCGAACAAAATATCAATTTTGGAGAATGTTGAATTCGTGCGCGGAAGCGCACACGTACATCCGCGAGTTTTCGGAAGAAAACTCGAAATTAAATTGAACGGCGCTATCTCAGACGTTCAATTTAAACCTTCCTTAAAATTATACAGCGAGTAAATCTTCGGATTTAGGAGCTGGGCAATTCGTGCGCGAGAGCGCACCGTTTGTCCGATTTTCTCTCTCGGTATAAAAAAAGTAAAAACGGCGGTAACTTTCAGCTATAGCGGATTGTATCGCTAGCTGTCGCCGGGCGTTGACGCGCGCCGGAGGAGAGGCGTATACTGACTTTGCATGACGATCGAAGAAGAAATCTTTGCGCGCTCGATACCCGATTTTTCAAAACTTGTGAAATTCGGTTTTATTAAAAACGGCTCGAAGTATTCGTTTTCCGGAAAATTTTTAAACGGCGATTTTACGGCCGACGTCGTTGTCACAGGCGGCGGGGATGTCAGCGCTTCGGTATTCGACGTACAGGCGGGCGAACGCTATCTTCCGCTCAGGGCGAAAAGCCGGCAAAGTGCGTTCGTAAACGAAGTGCGCGAAAGTTACCGAGCGTTTTTGAGGGAAATTAAAAACGCGTGCTTTATGCCGCAGCCGTTTTTGACGGATCAGGCGAACCGGATCGCGCGCGAAGCGGAAAAGCTTTTCGGTGATAAAATCGATTTTCCGTTTTCGACCGCTCCCGACTACGGCGTATTCAGAAATCCCGAAAACCGCAAATGGTACGGAATCATTATGAATATACCGAAAAGCAAAATCGAAAAGTCGGGGCGCGCTGCCTCTCTTTCGGCAGACGCTGCGATCGTCGAAATAATCAACGTAAAAATCGATCCTGAAAAAAGTATCGAGCTGAAAAAGCGGCGCGGTTTTTACGATGCGTATCACATGAGCAAAAAAAATTGGATAACGATTGCGCTCGCCGGCAGCGTTTCCGACGGCCTTATCTTCGATTTATTAAAAAAGAGCCGTGCGCTCGTGTCGCCCCGCCCTTGTCGTACGCGCTCATAAATACGTATATTTAAAGCATGGAACGATACGACATCGCGATAATCGGGACGGGGCCGGCAGGTTTGTCCGCCGCGCTCACCGCAAAAATTCGCAATAAAAATTTCGTACTTTTGGGCAGCAAGCGTTTAAGCGAAAAAATCGAAAAAGCGCATACGGTACAAAATTATCTCGGTTTGCCGAATATTACCGGAAGCGATATGCAAAAGGCGTTTTATGCCCATCTCGATGCGATGGGGATCGAGATTACGGAAGCTCGCGTGCAGGCGGTATATCCGATGGGCACTTATTTCGGCTTACAGACGTCGATCGGTATGCTCGAAGCGGATGCCCTTATTTTGGCGACGGGCGTCGTCGCAGCAAAACCCTATCCGGGAGAGGAGCGCTTTCTCGGCAAAGGCGTAAGCTACTGTGCCACCTGCGATGCGCCGCTGTATAAAAATAAAACAGTTGCCGTCATCGCGTTCGGCACGAATGAAGAGAGCGAAGCGAATTTCCTCGCCGACCTTGCGGCGAAAACGTATTATGTTCCGATGTACAAAGGAGATGTGCGCGTGTCGGATAAAATCGAAATCGTGCGCGAAGTGCCGAAATCGATTGAAGGCGATACCTCCGTGCAAGCGTTGGTAACCGACGCGGGAAAGATCCGCACGGACGGCGTCTTTATTTTGCGCGAAGCGATTTCTCCGAGCCGGCTCGTATCGGGCATCGAAGTCGACAACAACCACGTGCGCGTAAACCGCCGCATGGAAACGAGCGTCGCCGACTGCTTTGCGTGCGGCGATCTTGTCGGTCCGCCGTATCAGTACAGCAAGTCGGCGGGCGAGGGGACGATCGCAGCTCTTTCTGCGGTAAGCTATCTCGATGCGAAAAAAAGGGGCGCGTAAATCGTACTGTTTTTCGACGCGGATTTCGATATATATCGGCTGTTCGGGAAAATGAAATTAAAAAATATTTTTAATTACAGAGAGGCGATATGACCTCTGCGACTATTCGGTACGGGACGTGAACGGGGACGATATTCCGCTCGATTCCCGCACGATCATCGACGGTGCGTACACGGTGCCCGTTTGCACATCTTTTTTCGAGATGATGTCGAGGAGTTTTTCCGCAGCGGTTTCTCCGATCCGGGATGCGTTTTGCGAAACTGTCGTCAACGCGACTTTGCACAGTTTTGCGAGCTTTATGTCGTCGTAACCGATGACGGAAACCTGTTCGGGGATCCGTATGCCGCTTTCGATCAGTTTGTGCAGCGCTCCGATCGCAACGTTGTCGTTCGTGATAAAGAGCGCGGTTTTTACCGTATCGATGCGATTCTTTTTTATTAAAATCGGAACGAGATTTTCTCCGTTTTCAAATGTACTTATGTGTTCATAACGGACGGCGCGCTTCGATTTCAGCGCGGCAAGGCAGCCGTTTACTCTGTCCGTAATCGTTTGGTGTTCGAAGCCCGATACGACGATGTACTGCTTTACGCCGAGTGTGTTCATGTATTCGCCTGCGAGTGCGCCTCCTGCAAAATTGTCGGATGCGACGTAGGGGCATCGGTGCGAATCCGGGATGCAGTTGAATACGACGAGCGGTATCTTCGCTTTTAACAGCATATTGATGCTTTTGCTCGAACTCGAAAGCGGGGCGAGCAGCACGCCGTCCGCACGTTTGCTTATGAGCGAGCGTATCTGCGCGCTCTCTTTTTCGGCGATCCATTGTGACGAATGGATTTCGAGCGAATATCCGTGTGCGGAAAGTACGCGGTCGACTCCTTCGAGAATTTCGACGAAAAAGAAATTCGCCATTTCGTTGATGACGATGCCCACGGTTTTTGTCGGCGTACCGCTGAGGTTTTGTGCGATCGTACTCGGCACGTAATTTTTTTTGCGGATGACGCGCTGTACTTTTTCTCTCGTTTCCGCTTTGACGATCGACGGATTCGTCATAACGCGGGAAACGGTCGATTTCGATACGCCGGCTATGTGTGCAACATCGTTGATGGTGATCATAGAATTATTATCACCCGTATTTTGCCGTTTTGCAACTTAAAATTTTTTATTGACAGACGGCCGGACATGCCCTATGATTTAATGAAACCGGTTTCATTAAAAAGGTGAAAATATGACCCTTTCGTTTTTGGATCAATTCGATGAAGCGGCTTTGGCGTCCGCATCCGTTGCCGTTATCGGCGATATCTGTATCGATCATTATTATTTTACCGATTCGGCGGTATCCGAAATTTCCGTAGAAACGGGGCTCGAAACGGTATCGGTTAAATCGAGCGAGTATTATCTCGGAGGCGCGGGCAATGTTGCCGAAACGCTTCGGACGCTCGGCGTCGGCAAAGTCGATCTCTACGGCGTTTCGGGCTCGGATGCCGAAGGCGCGATTTTGGAAGCGCTGTGCAAAGAACGCGGAATTTCGACTTCCGGCATCATCGTACAAAAAACGGACTGGCAGACGAACATGTACCACAAAATTATTAAAGACGGAAAAGAGCTGCCCCGTTTCGATTTGGGAAATTTCAATGTCGTTTCCGAAGCGACGCAAAACGAACTGCTCGAAAAACTCGATGCGTCGCTTTCCGAATACCGTTGCATCATCGTAAACGAACAGCTGCTTTCCGGTTTGACGACCGACCGTTTTATACGCGAACTCAATAAACGTATCGCTTCGACTTCGGGAAAAATCATGTGGCTCGTCGATACGCGGCACCGCATCGGAAGTTATGAAAACGTCGTCTACAAGATGAACGAGCGTGAAGCGCTCGCGTATTATAACGGAAAAGCCGGAAGCGAACGCTCGGTCGAAAAAGCCGCCGCCTCTCTTTCGGCGCGCTGGATGCAGCCGATCGCCGTAACGCTCGGCAAAGAAGGCGCGCTCGCAGTGCAGGACGGCAAAAGCCGCCGTGCACTCGGCATAGATTTTACGCAGCCGATCGATACGGTCGGAGCGGGAGATGCGTTTATTGCTTCGATGGCCGCGGCCCTCGTTTCGGGGCTTTCGTTTTTCGATGCCGTCGATGCCGCAAACCTCGGCGCATCGGCAAGCGTTTTGACGATGTATCGGACGGGGCATCCTTCGCTTTCCGATATGCGTTCCGTCGCGCACAATGCGATGTTTCGCTATCATCCGGAAATTGCGAGTTATACGGAAAAGCCGCGGACGCTTCCCGATTCGTACATCGAAATTATCGACGAAGCGGCATTCGAAAATCGCCGTGTCTATCCGCAGGTTGCGATCTTCGATCACGACGGAACGATCAGCGTACTGCGGCAGGGCTGGGAAAGTGTCATGGAAGCCGTCATGGTCGAAGCGGTGACGCAGGATGCGAGCGCGGATGAAGGTATGCGGAAGCGCATCACGGCGGACGTCAAAGAGCTTATCGATAAAACGACCGGTATTCAGACGATCATTCAAATGCAACTGCTCATCCCGATCATAGAAAAATACGGGCTCGCAAAGACAGTCCGTTCTGCGGAGGAGTATAAAGCGATATTCGTCCGGCGCTTAAAACAATCGATGCAGGAAAAAGTCGGTGCGCTGCGTCGCGGTGAATTGAATGCCGACGACGTAACGATAAAAGGAGCTCGGGATTTTTTGCAAACGCTTTTTGAAGCGGGGACGAAATTGTATTTGGCGAGCGGCAGCGATCACGACGACGTCGTGCGCGAAGCGGAACTGCTCGGCTATGCGCATCTGTTTACCGGAGGCATCTTCGGTTCGGTCGGCGATCCTGAAAACGATCCGAAAAAAATCGTCATTCAAAAAATTATTAAAGAGCTTGCAGGGCGGGGTATCCGTCCGGAAGGCTGCGCGGTTTTCGGTGACGGGCCGGTCGAAATGCGCGAAGCGCACGAAAACGGATTTTTTGCAGTCGGCGTTTTGTCCGACGAAAAACAGCGCTTCGGCGTCAATCGGGCAAAGAGAGCGCGCCTCGTGCTTGCGGGGGCGGACGTATTGATTCCCGATTTTTCGCAGATACGCCGCATTTACGGCGGGGCGTAATCGGTGCGCGATTTTCGCTATCCGTTTCGTACATCGATTGAATAGCATGGTTTGAAAATAAATAAAATTATGCGGAGACAGCGTTGTATCGATTGGGATGATATTTTTATCGGTTAATAATTTTTGATAAGGAATGCCATGAGTGCGATGAAATTGTTCGACAGGTCGGAGATGCGCTATTTCCCGCTGTCGGAAAGGAAAAACAAAGTTTTCATCGAACGCGATTACGTCGATGAAAAAACGTATAAAAGCAACGCATCTCCCGAATTGCGCCTTCGCGCCGAATGCATTGCGGACGAATTGCGGAAAGCGAAAGAGGCGGGCGCTTCCCGTATGTGCGCATTCGGCGCGCACGCGATCAAAAACGGGCTCGGTCCGCTGCTTTCGAAATTCGTTGCGGAAGGATGGTTTACGCACCTTGCAACGAACGGCGCCGGCGTCATCCACGATTGGGAATTTGCGTTTCAGGGACAAAGCAGCGAAGACGTCCGCGCGAACGTCGTGCTGGGACAGTTCGGCACGTGGCAGGAGACGGGCTTTTCGATCAACGCGGCGATCGCCGCAGGCGCATACGAAGGGCTCGGTTACGGAGAAGCCGTCGGCAAAATGATTTCGAAAGGCGGCATCGATATTCCGTCGTCCGAAGTGCTTGAAAAGGTCGTCTGCGATAAAAACGCTCCGCTTTCAAAACGTGCGGCGGCCGCCGATTTTCTCGATGAGATACGTTCCCTCGATCTGCCGGAAGGGCGCTTTTTGGCGATAGCGCATCCGTATAAGCGTTTCAGCGTACAGGCTGCCTGCTATGAAAACGGCGTGCCGTTTACCGATCATCCGATGTTCGGCCACGATATCATCTATACGCACAAAGCGAATAAGGGAGCTGCGATCGGGAGGACGGCGGAAGTCGATTTTTTACGCTATGTTGCATCGGTGAGCGGTTTGCAAAACGGCGTGTATTTGTCGATCGGATCGGCGGTGATGAGTCCGATGATTTTTGAAAAAGCGCTGTCGATGGCGAGGAACGTTGCGATTCAAAACGGGCAAGAGATCCGGGACGCCGCGATCCACGTATTCGATTTGCAGCGCGAAACATGGGATTGGGGAAAGGGCGAGCCGCCTGCGGATAATCCCGCGTATTACCTGCGCTTTATGAAAACGTTCAGCAGGATGGGCTGCCCCGTCGATTACACGTCGGCCGATAATCGCGACGTATTGGTCGAGTTGTACAGGGCGCTGCACCGGTAGCCGGCGATTTGTTTTCCGGCCGCCGATTCGATGTAAAAAAATTCTTTGACTTTTCGAAAATGAAGCCGTATAATTTATGGGAACGGTTTCATAAATCGGAGACTGTTTCAGAGAACGAGGGGCTCTTATGAATCAAAAAGTAATTGTGGATATGCAACATATCTACAAATCGTTTTTCGGCGTGCATGCACTCGACGATGTGTCGTTCGAATTGCGAGAAGGCGAAGTGATGGCGCTGCTCGGCGAAAACGGAGCAGGAAAATCGACACTTGTCAAAATCATCTCCGGTGTCTACACGCGCGACGAAGGCAGCATGAAGCTTTTCGGCAAAGACACCGAAATAAATCTTTCGCCGAAAAAAGCGCAGGAACTCGGCGTTACGATCATCCATCAGGAACTAAATATGTGCGGGCATCTGACAGTCGCGCAGAATATTTTTTTGGGACGGGAACTGTGTAGAGGTTCCGTGCTCAACGAACGGGAGATGAAAAAGCGCACGCAGGAAGTGCTCGACGAATTGCAGATGGACGACATCACGCCGGATACGGTTGTCGGCAATCTTCAAGTGTCGAAGCAGCAGATGGTCGAAATCGCAAAAGCGTTTCACACGAATGCGAAGATTTTGATCATGGACGAACCGACGTCCGCGTTGACGAGCAAAGAGATCGATCGGCTGTTCGGTATTATTAAATCGCTGAAAGAAAAGGGTGTCGGCATCATCTATATATCGCACCGCCTCGAAGAACTGCAGGATATCGCCGACCGCGTGACGATCATGCGTGACGGAAAATTTATCACACGCGGTAATTTTAAAGATATGCGCATGGACGAAATTATTAAAAATATGGTCGGCCGCGAAATCAAAGAAAAGTTTCCGCGCATATCGACGCCGAAGGGCAAAAAAATATTTTCAATTAAAAATCTTTCGTCGGGTAAAATGGTGCGCGACGTATCGTTCGACGTATACGAAGGCGAGATTCTCGGCATTGCGGGGCTTATGGGAGCGGGACGGACGGAGTCGACGCGCGCGCTGTTCGGAGTCGACGCGAAAGACGGCGGCACTATCGAACTCGACGGCAAAGAGATCTTCGTCAACTGTCCGACCGATGCGATCAGGCAGGGCGTCGTGCTTGCTCCCGAAGATAGAAAAAAAGACGGACTGTGTACGAAGCTTTCGATCAAAGAAAACATCGCGCTGCCGAATCTCGATATTTTGTGCAACCGCTTCGGCATCATCGACCGGAAAAAAGAAGCGGCGATGCTCAACAATGCGGTAAAGCGGCTGTCGCTGAAGATGGCAGGCGGCGATAAAGACGCGGCATCCCTTTCCGGCGGCAACCAGCAAAAGCTCGTTGTCGCGAAGTGGCTGTTGCGGGAAAGCCGCGTTATCATATTCGACGAGCCGACGCGCGGTATAGACGTTGCGGCAAAAGTCGAAATATACAATCTTATGAACAAGCTCAAGCAGGAAGGAAAGGGCGTCGTGTTCGTGTCGAGCGAACTTCCCGAAATTTTAGGCGTGGCGGACAGAATCGTCGTTCTGTGCGAGGGACGTGTGACGGGAGAGATGCCCGCATCGGAAGCGACACAGGAAAAAATATTATATCTTGCGACGCGTTTTCTTAATAAAAAAAGCGAAAAAGAGGAAAAAGCAGTATGAGTGAAATGCAAAAAGAAAATCCCGTAAAGCGTCTTTTTGAAATTCGCGGCATGGGACAAGTGCTCACCGTCACGGCGGGGCTTATCGTGCTGAGTATCGCGTTCGGCATCGTAAACCCCGTATTTTTCAGCAGCCGCAACGTCGGAAACCTTTTGCGCCAAATCGCACCGATACTGCTCATCGGTATAGGGCAGTCGTACGTACTCATTACCGGCAACATCGATTTGTCGATAGGCTCGCTTATCGGCATGAGCTGTATGATCAGCGCGACGCTTATGACCAAAGGTGTGAACCCGTGGGCGGCTGTCGTGATCACGCTCGTGTGCTGCCTCGCCATAGGTGCCGCAAACGGATTGCTCGTCGCGCTGTGCAAGCTGCCTCCGTTTATCGCGACACTCGGTACGATGACGATCGCGCGCGGCATTGCGCAGATCGCGAACGGCAACTACAATACCGATTCGATCGGAGAAGCGGCGGAAGGCTTCCGCAATTTTTTCTATTACGGAAAAACGCTCGGCTTTTACAATACGATTTGGATAGCGATCGTACTGTGGTTCGCTTTTAATTTTATATTGACGCGGACGCGGACGGGCCGCCATATCTACGCGATCGGATCGAATGTCGAAGCGGCGCGGCTTTCGGGCGTCAACATCGTGTCGACGACGCTGAAAGCGTATCTCGTGTCGTCGTTCGTTTCGTGTGTAGTCGGCCTTATCACGTGTGCGACAAGCGGCATGGGTACGATGGACAGCGGAAACGCGTACGAATTGTATGCGGTCGCGGCGTCCGTTATCGGCGGCGTATCGACGCTCGGAGGACAAGGACTTTTGTTCGGTACGGTTATCGGCGCGTCGATTTGGGGCGTGCTGCAAAACGGATTACAGTTTGCGGGTGCACCGGTCGCGATCAGAAATATCGTTATCGGCATTATCGTTATCCTTTCGGTATTGCTCGATATCATCGTGCGTACCGGTCGTCACGTCGGCAAAAAATCGGCAAAGAATTCCGCTGCATAAAATGCAGAGAATATATTATTAATTATTATTAATAATAATAGACAATCAGGAGGAAATTATGAAAAAAGGTATTACCTTTATCATCGCAGCGCTTCTTTTGGCGGGATCCGTATTTGCAAACGGCAAACAGGATGCGGGTTCGAAAAAAGTTTATTTGATCACGATGGATCAAATGGACCAGCACTGGGTCAACGTCAATCAGGGTTGCGAAAAGGCGGTAAAAGAAATCGGCGGCATCACGTACAAGTGGCTTGCTCCCGATGTAAAAGACGACAACAAACAGATCGAGTGCATCAACAATGCGGTCGCCGACGGTGCGAATGTTATCCTGCTTGCGGCAAACGGTCCGACGGCGGTGCAGTCCGCGTTGAAAGAAGCGGTCGCGGCGGGCGTTAAGCTCATTTATGTCGACAGCCCTGCGAATTTTCCCGGAGAGCAGACGCTCGCGACGGACAATAAAGCAGCAGGCGTAACGGCGGGCAAAGAGCTTATCAAAGCGCTTTCGGCAAAGGGTATTACGTCTGGCTCGATCGGCATCATCAACACGAATGCAGCAACGACGTCAACGCTCGACCGCGAAAACGGATTCCGCAGCGCGTTTGTCGGAACGCAGTTCAAAATCCTTGCAACGCAGTACTGCGAAGGCGACGCAGCGCGTTCGAAAGATGCCGCGTCGAATTTTATCGCGCAGGGTTGTGTCGGTCTTTTCGGTGCGAACGAAGGTTCGACGGTCGGTGTGGGAAGCGCGATCGCCGAGTCGAACGGCGCTGCAGTCGGCGTCGGTTTCGATAAATCCGATATGATCATGAATTTGATCCAGCGAGGTTCTCTCATTGCGACGATGGCGCAGAACCCCGACGTGATGGGATACGAAGGTATGAAGAGCGCTGCAAAAGTACTCAACGGTGAAAAGGTCAGCCCCGCCTACTATGATACGGGCGTTTCCGTTTTGACGAAAAAATAAACGTGCCGAATGAGCGTGTGAGAATTTAAAAATATCGTAATGTAATCGATCAGCCCCGGCGCTCTGCGCCGGGGCATTGTATTTTAAACGCTTGCACGAATATGCGTTTGACAAGTGCCGGTTATTGTATTCCTGTTGCAAAGTGTGAACCGCTGCTCTCATCAACAGCTGCGCCCGCAAAATTGCGACAGTCGCTTCCAAAGCGCGGTATTCAAATACGCGGAGTTTTCTTCTCGATCCTACGCCGGATGCGGAGGGCGCACTCGCAGATCTGCTGCGAGTGCGGTGCGGTAGCACGGAAACCCCGAAGCAAGCCGGTTCTTCCGAAAGTCCCGTCCTAAAAAAATTTTTATTCGTGCGGCGACACATCCGTATCCGATCGCGTCAGTCCGCACCCGTTCGATCGGGTTGTATATGCTCCCGAACCCGAACAATTCGCTTATCCGTTTTTGCAAGCGGCGGCTATCGCGGCATAATCGCCGATGGCGTTTCCGAGCGCGGCGGGTACGATGCGGCAGCTTTTTCGCGGAACTTCGAGCGCTTCTCTTTCTACGGTGAGTTCCATCGAAGCGCGCAAAAGATTTTCCGAGCGTGCGAAAATGCTTCCGATGACGATGCATTCGGGATTTAATAAATCGATCAAAAGGGCGAGTCCCCGTCCGAGGTATTCTCCGGATCGCGCGTAGATGCGCCGTGCGAGCTCGTCTCCGGAATCGGCCGCCTCCGCGATCGTTTTTGCGGTGATCGCTTCGTCCGGTACGGCAAACAATACCGATCGTTCGCCCGATTTTTTTGCATCCGACACCATCGATCGACCGAGCCGCGCGATGCCGCCTCCGGAACAGAATCCCTCAAACGATCCGCGCTTTCCGTAACCGAGCGGTCCTTCTTCCGCAAGTCTGATGTGTCCCGCTTCTCCTGCGAGTCCGTTCGTACCTTCATAGAGCCTGCCGTCGAGGATGAGTCCCGCTCCGAGTCCCGTACCGAAGGTCAAAAATATGAGATTGCGCGTACCCTTTCCCGCACCGAATTTCCACTCGGCGACGGTGCATGCGTTCGCATCGTTTTGCAAAAATGCGGGAACGGAAAGCCGCGTTGAAATATAGTCTGTAATGGGGACTGCATCCCAGCCGGGAAGATTCGGCGGCGACATGACAAGCCCCGCCTTTTCATCGAGCGGACCGCCGCAGCTGATACCTGCCGCCGCCGGATGCAGCGAGTGTTCGGCGATGATGTGTTTTGCCGCAGCGATAAGCGCATCGAGCGTTTTTTGCCACGGTACGCGGCCTGTGGCGATCTGCTCCCGTGCGATAATCGTACACGCATCGTTCGCCCAATCCGCACGTGCGGCGACGACCGCGCATTTCGTTCCGCCGATATCGAATCCGATGTAATCGTTCATAGGTAGAATATAACGTAAAAAGAAAAATCGTTATATAGCCCGTACTTGCCGTATAAACGCACAAAGACGATAAGACGGTTTGCAGTGAGGCTTGCCGCTTTTGTCCGATGCCTGGTGAGAGCGTAAAGGAAGTATAGAGAATAAAATACAGCCGGTATTTTAACGACTGTCAAAATCCGGCTTGACTTCTGCAACGGAGGGTCGTATTATTCAGGAAAAGGTAAGCGAAGGTAGAAGTCAATATAGGAGCGGACATAGGGTCTTCGGACATGCTACAGGCAGTGCGGTTCAACTCCCACCGCCTTTGCTTACCTTATTTTTTTAGCTTTATAATCTCATTGAATTTATTAATTTCTTTAGTGGACATAATATGATTCCTATATTGTAATTCAAAATCGCAATGGTTTCGGACAACTTGTATGAATACGGTATCGGCGAAAAAAGGCTTGTCAAAATTCGACGTCCTCAATCTCGTAATCGGATCGATCATCGGATGGGGTTCGTTTATTTTGCCGGGTACTTTTTTTCTGCCGAAAGCGGGCGTGGTGAGCACGGCAATCGGTCTTATCATCGGCGGATTTTTTATCGCGATCATTCAAAAAGCATATCAAGTGATGCTTTCGTGTCACGTCGGCGAAGGCGGTGAATTTTCGTATGCGCTTTCGAATCTCGGAAAGGTTCACGGCTTTGTCGTCGGCTGGTCGCTGAGTCTGTGCTATTTGAGTATGATACCGCTCAACGCGACTGCCTACGTTCTGATTTTGCGCAAAATTTTCGGCAGCGCGGTGCTGTGGGGGCACCTGTATACGATCGGCGGGACGGACGTGTACGCCTCGGACATCGTTATCGCTTCAATACCCATCATCGTTTTTACGCTTGTCAATTTGCGCGGCCTGTCGCTGAGTGCCTGCATTCAAAACGTCATGAGCACATCCCTCGTCGTCATTGTCATTGCTCTCTTTTTTATCATCCTCACTAAAAGCGATTTGGAAAATTTTTCACACAATTATTTCGGGGCATCGCAGATCTCGCCCGCAAAAATCGCTCCGGTCGTCGCCATCGTTCCGTTTTTGTTCGTCGGTTTCGATGTCATCCCGCAAGTGTCGAACGATCTCCGTTTTTCGCCTGCAAAAGCGCATGCGACGGCAGTCGTCGGGATCGTGTTCGGTGTCGTCATCTACGCGCTTTTGAATATGATCGCAGGCTTGAGCTACGACCCCGAAAAAGCGTCGAAGCTTGAATGGGCGGTTGCATCTTCGGTGACGGAAAAAACGGGGACGGTCGGTTTTGTGTTTATGTTGATCGCGCTTTTTTCGGCGGTTACCGGCGGCATAAACGGCTTTATGATCGGCAGCAGCAAACTGCTCGGCGCCATCGCAAACGAAAAATTGAGTCCCGCGTTTTTGGGAGAAAAAAACGCAAAGGGTTTGTATCCGAAGGCGATTTTATTTATCGCAGCCGTCAGCTTGATCGGACCGTGGATCGGCAGAGAAGTGATCATCCTTATCGTCGATATGGCCTCCGTACTCGCGGCGTTATCGTACGGATACGTCGGTTTCGTCGGCATAAAAAAAAGCGTTTCCGCTTTCGATAAAGTATCGAGCGCTCTTGCGTGCGGCATCGGTTTGCTGTTTATCGCACTGCTCCTCTGGCCGACTTCTCCCGCACGGCTGAAAAACGGCTCGATCGTCTTTTTGATCGCATGGACTGTATTGGGGATATTGTTTTACCGTTTCGGTGCGAGCCGGAGATCGAAGGCATAGCGTAAAAATATCGGCCACTCATCGTGCCTTTCGGCGGGTATTTTTGCCGTGTCGAACGGCGGAGCCGGCGGATTTTCTTTTTTACAACAGCGGACATTTTTTTCTCGACATTTAATCAAATACTTTGTACAATATATCCGTAAAAGTTTTATGGAGGTTATATGAAAAAGCTATCGGTATGGGCTCTTGCGCTCTGTGCCGCCGTGCTGTGTTTTTCGGCGTGCGGCAAAAAGACCGCTTCAGGCGCCGAGTTTATTATCAGCAACGGTGCCGAGCCGCAGTCGATCGATCCGACGCAGATCGAAGGTGTGCCCGAACATCGCATTTTTTTGGCGCTGTTCGAAGGTCTTGTCGGCTATGACGTAAAAACATGCGAAGCCGTTCCGGGCGTTGCGGAAAGCTGGGAGCGCAGCGCGGACAACACTGTTGTGACGTTCCATCTGCGCAAAACGACATGGAGCGACGGTACGCCGATTACGGCGAAAACCTTTGTCGATTCGTGGCTCTATTATATGTCGCCGAAAACGGCTGCAGTCTACGGCTATATGCCGGCTTTGGTTATCAAGGGTGCAAAAGAATACAACGAAGGAAAGGCTCCTGCGAGTTCCGTGGGCATCCGCGCCGTCGACGATTATACGTTTGAAGTGACGCTCGTCGGTCCCGTTCCCTATGCGGTCGATATGATGGCGCACTATGCATTCTCGCCGCTTCCGATGCATGCGATAGAAAAATACGGTTCCGAATGGATTAAAAAAGAAAACTTCGTCGGCAACGGTCCTTTCGTACTCGAATCGTGGGTGCCGCAGGATAAGCTTACCGTCGTTCCGAACGATAAGTATTGGAACAAAGAAAATATATTTTTGTCGCGCATCACGTTTTTGCCGATCGAAGACAGCGTTACCTCGTACAACAAATACAAAAACGGCGAAATCGATTGGAACTCGTCGAGCGCTCATATCCCCCCGGATTTAATCGATGAAGTGGTGCTCCGCGACGATTATCAGTGCGCACCGTATCTCGGTTCGTATTATGCGTTTTTCAACGTAAACAATAAAACGCTCAAAGATGTCCGCGTGCGCAAAGCGCTCATCCTCGCTCTCGATACGAAAGAACTCGTCGAAAAAGTAACGAAGGGCGGAGAGCTTGCGACCGGTGCTTTCGTTCCCGAAATGGCAGGCTATACGCCGCCGAAGGGTTTTTCGTTCGACCCCGATGAAGCGAAAAAGCTGCTTGCCGAAGCCGGCTATCCCGACGGTAAGGGCTTCCCCGTGCTTACATATATTTTCAATACGAACGAAAAGCACAAAAAAATCGCCGAATGGGTGCAGCAGCAGTGGAAGAAAAATCTCGGCATCAACGTCGAATTGCAGAATATGGAATGGAATTCGTTCCTGACAAAGCGGCAGGCGAACGACTTCGAAATCGCGCGCGCGGGCTGGATCGGCGACTATAAAGATCCGTCGAACTTCCTCGAACTGTTGACGACGGGCAGCGGAAACAACGACGGACGCTACAACGTTCCCGAATTCGATAAGCTCGTCAGCGATGCCGCCCGTATGCCGGCGGGGCCTGAACGTATGAAAGTGCTTGAAAAGGCCGAATCGATTGCGATCGGACGGGACGCTGCGGTCATCCCGATGTACATCTACGTTTCGCAGTGCCTTATCGATTTGAATAAATGGGACGGCTGGTATTCGAATGTCCTCGATATTCACTCGTATGTGGGCTTAAAACCGAAAAAATAAAAAAAATAAATTGCAGAAAATGTAATTTTCTGGTACAATAGACGGAACGGTCTAAAACGGCTGTTCCGTTTTTTTTTATACCGGAGTACTGTATATGGGAAAATTTATTATAAAACGTTTACTCGGTCTCATTCCGACGCTTTTCGTTATCATTACACTGAGTTTTTTTATCACTCGGCTCGCACCGGGCGGCCCCTTTGCAAGTGAAAAAAAAGTTCCTCCGGAAATCCTCGCAAATCTCGAAAAGCAGTATCACATGGACGAACCGCTGCTTAAGCAATATATCCGTTATGTTGTCAGTGTCCTCCACGGCGATTTGGGACCGTCGTTCAAAAACAAGGATTTTACGGTCAATCAGCTTATCGGCTCAAGTATGCCGAACTCTCTTCTGCTCGGCGTCATCGCGCTTGCCCTCGCTATGCTCTTCGGTATTACGTTCGGACTCATTTCCGCAGTAAAACAAAACACGTGGGTCGATTACACGACGATGTCCTTTGCGAGCGTAGGTCTTTCGGTGCCGCTTTTCGTCGTGGGGCCGGTCGCGGTGTTTGTCTTTGCGCTTACGCTCAAATGGCTTCCGACCTCGGGCTGGATCACGGGGCGCTACGGATGGAAAACGCTCATCATGCCGGCTTTTACACTCGCTCTTCCCCGCTTTGCGTCGATTGCCCGGCTCACGCGCGCGAGCGTGCTTGAAACACTGCGCTCCGATTATGTGCGTACCGCTCGTGCAAAGGGTTTGAAAAATTCGGTTGTCATGGTAAAGCACGTACTCAAAGGCGCGCTGCTTCCGGTCGTGAGCTACCTCGGTCCCGCCTTTGCCGGTATCGTTACTGGTTCGGTCGTTATCGAACAGGTGTTTCTCGTGCCGGGTATCGGAAACTTTTTCGTCAAATCGGCGCTCAACCGCGATTATACGCTCATCATCGGTACGGTCATCGTGTATTCGGGTATCCTCATCGTTATGAACCTTATCGTCGATATTTTGTACGGATTCCTCGATCCGAGAATCTCTTATAAATAACGGGAATATTAAAACGCTATGATTAAAAAACAAAAAAAAGCGACAAACGAATTCAATCAGGAAATGAAATCGGTGTCGCTGACGGCGGATGCGTGGAACCGCCTGCGAAAAAATAGAATGGCGTATGTGAGTTTTTGGATAGTCGTCGTCTATGCGCTCGTTGCACTTTTTGCGCCTGTGCTGCCGTTTTATCCGTATGCGCAGCAAAATCTCAATCATACGAATCTTCCGCCGTCGTTTCAAAAAGCGGGAGCCGTCGAACTCGTAACGCGCAAAGCGTATTTTGCAAAAGTGATGGCAAAGGAAAAGCGCAGCGAATACAACGCTGAAGAACGGGCGGCGATCGCTGCGATTGAAGAGCGCAATAAAACCGATCCCGAACAGAACCGTCGCTATATTTTGGGTACCGATTCTCTTGGCCGCGATATGCTGTCGCGCACGGTGTACGGGGGACGCATCTCCATGATGGTCGGTCTTATCGGTACGGTGACTGCGCTTCTCATCGGCATCGTCATCGGTGCGATCGCGGGCTACGCCGGCGGAAAAATCGATTCGTTTCTCATGCGCTTTGTCGATGTCATGTACGGACTGCCGTATATGCTCGTCGTCATCATTATGATGGCGATTGTCGGGCGAAACGTCGCCATCCTCTTTATCGCGATCGCGCTCGTGTCGTGGCTCACGATCGGCCGCGTCGTGCGCGGACAGGTGATGAGTTTGAAAAACATGGAGTTCGTCCTTGCCGCCCGTTCGATGGGAGCCCGTCCGTGGCACATCATCATGCATCATCTTATTCCGAATACGGTCGGCATCATCATCGTGTATACGGCGCTGTCGCTTCCGTCTTTTATCATGAGCGAAAGTTTTTTGTCTTTTCTCGGACTCGGCATTTCTGCACCGCTTGCGTCGTGGGGTTCGCTCATTGCGGACGGCGTGCAGGGTATGGCGCTCTATCCGTGGTGTCTGCTTGTGCCGGCAGTCGTCATGACGGTGTTTTTGTTTGCGATGAATTTTTTGGGCGACGGCGCACGCGATGCATTCGATCCGCAGTCGAAAAACAGGGTGTGAGGCATATATGACGGACGAAGTGATTCTACAGGTAAAAGACCTCCGCACCTATTTTTACACCGACGCGGGAGTCGTAAAAGCCGTCGACGGTTTGACTTTCGACCTGCACAAAGGCGAAACGCTCGGACTTGTCGGCGAGTCGGGTTCGGGAAAGAGCGTTACGAATCTTTCCATTATCAATTTGATTCAGACGCCGCCGGGAAAAATCGAAGGCGGGGAAGTGCTGTTTAACGGCGAAGATTTGTTAAAGATGAGCGATGCGCGCTTGAGGGAAATACGAGGCGACAGGATCGCGATGATCTTTCAGGATCCGATGTCATCTCTCAATCCGTATCTCCGGATTTCGACGCAGATGATCGAAACGATATGCCTGCATCAGGGGTTGAACAAAAAGGCTGCAAAAGAAAAAGCGATCGAAATGCTGAAGCTTACCGGCATCCCTGCGGCGGAAAAACGTATCGACGGATACCCGCATCAGTTTTCAGGCGGTATGCGTCAGCGCGTCATGATCGCAATGGGGCTGTCGTGCAATCCCGACATACTCATCGCGGACGAACCGACGAGCGCACTCGATGTGACGATCCAGGCGCAGATACTCGATTTGATGCAGGATTTGACCCACCGTCTCGGAACCGCCGTCATTTTGATAACGCATTCGCTCGGCGTCGTTGCCGGAGTGTGCGACACGATCGTCGTCATGTACGCCGGCCGCATCGTCGAACGCGGTACGACCGAAGACATCTTTTACGACACGAAACATCCGTATACGCAGGGGCTTATCAAATCGGTGCCTCGTCTTGACCGCGACGACGAAGGCAGGCTCTTTTCGATCGACGGGCAGCCGCCGAACGTCGTCGATTTGCCCGACTGTTGTCCGTTTTATCCGCGCTGCCATAAGGCATTGCCCGTGTGCAAAAACCGCTATCCGCCCGTAGTGGACTTTTCCGGTACGCACCATGCGGCGTGTTGGCTCTATGCGCAAAAAGACGGCGGAACGTTTACCGCAGAGGACACGACCAAATGAGCGACAATATCCTTGAAGTACATGATTTGAAAATGCATTTTTCCGACGGGAGCGAAGGACTTTTCGGCGGCAAAAAAAAATATATCTACGCGATCGACGGCATCAGTTTTGACATAGCGAAGGGCGAAACGCTCGGACTTGTCGGCGAATCGGGCTGCGGAAAATCGACCGTCGTGCGGACGGTCGCGCATCTGTACAAGCCGACTGCGGGAAAAGTAATGCTCGACGGAAAAGATTTGACGAAGATGAAAAAGTCGGAAATGATCGCAGTCCGGCGCGATATGCAGCTCGTGTTTCAGGATCCCTATTCGTCGCTCGATCCGCGCATGACGACGTCGGAAATCATCGCCGAACCGATGCGCATTTACAAAAAATACGGACTGCTCGATATAGCCGAAGCCGACATAACGTCCCGCGTCGAACACCTCATGGAACTCGTAGGTCTTTCGAAATTTTTCAAAAACAGATTTCCTCATGAATTTTCAGGCGGTCAGCGGCAGCGCATCGGTATCGCACGCGCGCTTGCGCTGAAACCGCGTCTCATACTCGCCGACGAACCCGTTTCCGCACTCGACGTTTCGATCCAAGCGCAAGTGTTGAACCTTTTTAAAGACATTCAAAAAGAGATGGAGCTGTCGTATCTGTTTATCGCGCACGATTTGGCGGTCATCAAATATATTTCCGACAGGATCGCCGTCATGTATCTCGGCAAGATCGTCGAAACGGGCGGCTATAAAGACCTCTATGCGAATCCGCTCCATCCGTACACGAAAGCGCTGCTTTCCGCCGTTCCGATCCCCGATCCGAAAGTCGAACGGCAGCGCCAGCGCATCATATTGAAAGGCGACGTGCCTTCTCCCGACACGCAGCGTCCGGGCTGTTATTTTTACGACCGCTGCCCGAACCGCATGGAAAAATGCAAACAATGCCAGCCGAAATTCGTAAAACCCGCACAAGCGGCGTCCGGGCACTCCGTTGCGTGCTTTTTGTACGAGTGAGAAGACGGGAACACCCGCTTTTTGCGCGGCGGCTGTTCCGGTTTTGCCGGAAGCGATGTCCGTCCGCATGTTAAAAGCGGGCAGAAAACGCTGCTGTTTTTTACGACGATGTGCATCGGTATGCTTTGCGACACGATTGATAGTTTTTAATAATTAATAATTTTTCGGAGGACTGTAATGAGTGTAGCGATTACGGTAGAGCATGCGCTGAAAAAGTTTGAAGACGGTAGCGTCGTCATCCCCGATCTTTCGATCAAAGTCCGTAACGGAGAATTGTTTACGCTGCTCGGTCCGTCGGGCTGCGGCAAAACGACGCTTTTGAGGATGATTGCCGGTTTCAACAGCATTGAAGGCGGCAAAATTTATTTTGACGATCGGGAGATAAACGATGTCGATCCCGGCAAGCGCAATATCGGTATGGTGTTTCAAAACTATGCGATTTTTCCGAATATGACGGTGCGTAAAAACGTTGCATTCGGACTGCGCACTCGGAAGCTTCCGCCCGAGCAAATCAAAAAAGAAACCGATAAGTTTTTAAAACTCGTGCACGTCGATCAATACGCCGATCGAATGCCTGACAGATTGTCGGGCGGACAACAGCAGCGTGTCGCACTTGCCCGGGCTCTTGTCATACAGCCCGATGTTCTGCTTATGGATGAGCCCTTATCGAATCTCGATGCGAAGCTGCGGGTTGAAATGCGTTCCGTTATAAAAGAAATACAAAAAAATGTCGGTATAACAACGGTTTATGTAACCCACGACCAGGAAGAAGCTATGGCTATTTCCGACAGAATTGCCGTTATGAAAAGCGGTGTCATACATCAGTGCGGCCGTCCGCAGGATATCTATATGCGTCCTGCAGATACTTTTGTTGCGGGTTTTATCGGAAAGTCGAATATGATGGAAGCTTCGCTGAGCTGGAGCGGAGAAGACGCGCGGCTGGAATTTGCCGGCGGTTACGCCGTTTCCGTTAAAACGATCGATCCCGCGAAAAAGCTGAAGGGCAAAGTTCTCGTTTCCTGCCGCCCTGAAGAGCTGATCATCAATCAGAATAAAGACGACAGCGGCATACCGGCGGAAATCGTCGACAGCGTATTTCTCGGATTGAACACGCATTATTTCGTGCAGTTTGCGACGGGAGAGCGTACCGAAATCATCCGCGAATCCGATGTCAATAAAATGATTCCGGTCGGAACGAAAATATCGCTGAAAATCAATACCGAAAAAATCAATATTTTCGATGCGGATTCCAAAGAAAGCATTATGCAAGGCGTAAAACGAATAGACGAAGGAGATATGCATGCATAGACGGAAAGTGTTCGAGTTTTGGAATATTATTGCGGTCGTCATATTTTTCCTTTTTGTTTTATTTCTTATCTATCCGATCGGAGGATTGCTTCGTGAAGCGGCTTACGTAGACGGCAGCCTTTCGTTCGATGCGTTTGCCCGTTTTTTTGCCAAAAATTATTATTATTCGACCGTATTCAACAGCTGTAAAATTGCTGCGGTAGTCATGCTGTGCTGCCTTTTGCTCGGCATACCCTTCGCGTACTTTTATACGTTTTTCAATTTACGCGGCAGGAAATTTCTCTTTGTGATGAGCCTGCTCTGTACGATGTCCGCGCCTTTTATCGGCGCATACGCATGGATTTTGCTTATGGGCAATAACGGACTCGTAACGCGCATACTGCAATCCTTCGGCATTCCGCACGTTACGATTTACGGTTTCGGCGGCATCGTGTTCGTACAGACTTTGAAGCTTTTTCCGCTCGTGATGATTTATATGAACGGCGCTTTCCGCGATATAGATCGCTCGCTTATGGAAGCTGCGGAAAGCATGGGCTGCAAAGGAGTCGATCGCTTTTTCCACGTACTCATGACGCTGACCATGCCGACTATTTTGGCGGCGGCGCTCATCGTGTTTATGCGCTCTTTTGCGGACTTCGGCACTCCGCTTCTTATCGGGCGGGGATATACGACTTGTCCCGTTTTGATTTACAACGCGTACCTCGGCGAAAACGGTGCGGACAATCACTTTGCTGCGGCGATCAGCGTTCTCGTCGTGCTTATAACGGCGGTCATTTTTCTCATTCAAAAACTTGCGACGAATAAATTTAAATTCACGATCAGCGCGATGCACCCGATCGAAGTGAAAAATTGCCGCGGCGTCAAAGGCGTGCTCATGCATATCTATTGTTACGTGCTCGTTGCGATCGCCATGCTGCCTCAGTTTTACATCATCTACATATCGTTCAGAAATTACAACAACAGCATTCAGCTGCCGGGTTATTCGCTTATTAATTATCAAAAAGCGTTCCAAAAAAATTTGTTCCGCGCGACCGGCAACACGCTGGTAGTCGGTTTTTTTACACTCGCGATCATAATACTTATTGCGGTGTTGATTGCGTATCTTGTGGTGAGACGCAGCAATATCATGAGTCACACGCTTGATACGATTTCGATGCTGCCGTATATCATGCCGGGTTCCGTAATCGGTATTGCGCTTGTCATTGTGTTTTCCAAGCCTCCGTTTGCCATTGCCGGTACGCTCGGCATTATGATTGCGGCTTTGGCTATACGAAGGCTGCCCTTTACGAGCCGATCCGCCGCCGCCGCCATGATGAAGATAACGCCGAGTATCGAAGAGGCGGCGCTGAGTCTCGGAGCGACTAAAGTAAAAACATTTGCGGGAATTACCGTGCCCATGATGTCGAGCGGCATCATTTCCGGTGCGGTTTTAAGCTGGGTATCGATTATTACCGAAATGTCGAGCGGCGTCATTTTGTACAATAACAGAACGATGACGCTTACGATCGGGACCTATGTACAGATCAATAACGGCGTTTACGGAGTGGCTGCCGTGTTTGCGTCCGTTACTACGATTTTAACAATTATTTGTTTGGCGGTATATTTGCGTTTTACGAAACTCGAAGACGTGCAGGTGTAATATACCGCGATTTGTTTTTTGTTAATCGATCGGAAGTTTTCCGATTTATTATAATAAACGGATGTTGATTCGAAGTCCGCGAAAGCGGACATGTAGAATCGGTTCTTTACAGAACGAGCCGCAGGCTCTAACATCCTGCAAAAGTTTTTATAGGAGGTTTTATGAAAAAAACATTGTTCGCTTTTATGCTGCTTGCAGCGGGAATGTGCGTGTATGCACTGGGTTCGAACGATTCGAAGGCGGCGGAAAGTGCAGGGCCTCGCCCCGCATGGGCAAAGAGCGCCGACGAAGTCACCGGTGTCGTAACGATCTATACGACCTTTGAAGAAACGCAGCAGCAGATCATTCTCGATCTCTGGAACAAACTCTATCCGAAATGCAAAGTCGAAATCGTAGCCGATTCCGTCGGTACGCTTGTAACGAAGATACGCGCGGATGCGTCGAGCAAGGCGGACTGCATCGTCGGCGGTATGTTCGCCGCGGACGGAACGAAGTATCACGATGTGCTTCAGCCCTATACATCGACCGTCGAAAACGAACAGCTCTTTCATGACAAGTCCGGCTACTATACGTATTGGGACGTTCAGCTCATGTGCCTCGTCGTGAATCCGAAGATCTTAAAAAATTTGGGTGTTACGGTAAAAGGTTATCAGGATTGTCTCAATCCGAAGCTCAAGGGTAAAATCATCCTGGCAGACCCCGCCGCCGCTTCATCCGGCTGGCGGCAGCTTCAGACCATGCTTGCGTGTATGGGAGATACTTTTGACGATGCGAAAGGCTGGGCCTATGTCGAAAAAATTATGGGGCAAAGCTTTAAAACCAATTCTTCAAAGGACGTGTTCAATCTTGTAAACGAAGGCGAATATGCGGTAGGACTTTCCTACGAATCGACGCCGGCGGGTATCATTTCGCTCGGCGGCGCGGTTATGGAAATCGTCTATCCCGTCGAAGGAAATACGGCGATGGCGTCCGGCGGTGCCGTGTGCAAAAATTCTCCGAACCTTACGGCCGCAAAAGCCATGATCGATTTGTGCGCATCGAAAGAATTCCAAGATGAACGTGCAAAGATCTTCGGCCGCCCGACCAACAGCAGGTGCAAGCCGACGAATATGCCCCCGACGGACAGCTTTAAGCTTATCGAACTCGATCATGCTTACTTGAGTAAAAACAAAGATAAAATGCTCGAGCACTGGAACGATTTGTGGGCAAAGGTAAAAGGCCGTTAATTACATACTGCCGCCTCCGATAGATTTTCGGAGGCGGCGCATAAAATCGGTATCCTGGACAAATTCACTTTTGAAAAGTGAATTTGTCCGCCCTGTCCGAACCTTTATAGTTGCGTCTTTGAGAATGTGTGCGGGCATCAAAGGATAATGCGACCGTACCCGGCTGTGTGATCTGCCGGGTCTGTCGATTGACACGAGTTCGCTTCGCCGATACCATTCGTTCATGATGCACGAAAAACTGCCGCGGAAAAAACTTGACGTATCGGATTTAAACAATGCGAACGGCATCCTCCCCGATTTTTTCGACGTTATATGAGCGGGCTGATACTGCGTAAATTTTATCGGCTGCGCGTATACGCGCAGGAATTCACTGTCTTTTTGTTACTGTCGATCCTGCCTATTATTATCATTACCTGTTTGATTTACGGATTATTTTATCGCAAAATGCAGGAACAAATTGTACGCGATGCTTCCAACAGTGTTTCTCAGGCATCGAACAGTATAGATATGATAACCGAGCGGATAGAGGCGCTATCGACTACAGTGATCTATACGGAACGGGTACAAAATTATCTGCATAACGTATATGCGGGGATAAAAAATTCAAGGGCCGAGCTTTTTGCCCTCGAACAGGGGCTTGCCGTATTTTACGACAATGCATTGATGCGCTCTATGACGCTCTACGATACCGCCGGTAATTATACGCATTATCCTATCGGAAGTGAAAACAATTTTTACGGTGATATCAGGAATGCAGCAGATTTCGGATATCATGCGAAGTGGATCGGCGATACCGATACTCATCTCATGCACCTTATCAGACCCATAGAAAGTTCGCGGAATTTCGATCGGTTGGGTTTTTTCGATATCGTACTGTATGCTGACGTATTTGCGCAGCCGCTGAAAGAGCTCGATTTCGGACGGGACGGCATGTTTGCCGTTTTTGACGAAAACATGCAGTGCATAACCGGAAATGCGAATATGATTTCACCGTTGCTTATCGATGATATTGCAGCACGGCGGAATAATTCGGTTATTAAAATCAAAGGACGCGATTATTTTGTCTTTTATCGAACGTCCGATTCGACACGCTGGACTACGGTCGGATGTATTTCGCGAAGCGTGATTTATGACGGTATTCAAAAAATCATGCTTATAGTTTTCTTGCTGGTATTCGCCATCATCGTTGCAGCGATGTGGATATCGTTTTTGTTTTCGCAGTATTCGGTACGGCGTATCAATCGTTTGATATCTGCAATGCATGCCTTTTCAAACGGAGATCTCTCGGTACGTATTATGCCCGATGAAAATCCCGAGTTTAAAGAATTGGGCAGTTGCTTTAATGATATGGTAAAACGGATCGAAAGCCTGATCGATTCGGAGTATCGTGTAAAGCTTTTAAAAAACCAGGCCGAATTGAGGATGCTTGAGGCGCAGATCAATCCGCACTTTTTATACAATACGCTGAACGTGCTGTATTGGAAAGCGCAGATGACCGGTCAGGACGATATTGCGCAGATAACCGTTTCGCTGGCAAATCTCTTCCATGCCAGTATCGATCGCGCGATCGATTTTATTACCCTGGGTGAGGAACTTAACAATATCGACGATTACATATATATACAAAAAATGCGGTTTCGGGATAAAGTGCAGGTACGTATCGCCGTTTCGGATGTGCTGAAATCCTATCTTGTGCCGAAACTCGTGTTGCAGCCGATCGTCGAAAATGCTTTTATTCACGGTATGGAACCGAAAGCGGGCAACGGAATTATCAGTATTGCGTTTGAAGACAGGGGATGCGATGTGGTCGTTACCGTTTCCGATGACGGTGTCGGAATGGATGCCGAAACTGCGGGGCGTGTGCTTACCGAACGGCAAGGGAAAAAGTTTCAGGGTTTGCTCAATGTTCATAAACGCTTGCAGTTATATTACGGACAGGATTACGGATTATCCGTCGTATCGACAGCCGGCGTCGGAACGGTCGTAACGATGCGGCTTCGGAAGGAAAACGAACATGTACCGCGTAATGATAATTGACGACGAACCGATTGTCTTGGAGGGTATGCGGATGTTTCCGTGGGAGAACGAAAACTGCACCCTTGTCGGAGAAGCCCCTGACGGAGCGGACGGGCTGGCTTTAGCGAAAAAATTAATGCCCGATATCGTTTTTACCGACATCAGAATGCCCGGCATGAACGGTTTGGAATTCGCCGATGCGTTTCGCGAGATACACAGTAATGCCCTGATCATCGTATTTACCGGTTATTCCGAATTTTCGTATGCACAAAAAGCGCTGCGTATCGGCGTATTCGATTTTTTGGTAAAGCCGGTGAGCGTCGGTGCGCTGCGTGCGGTTTTAAAGAAGGCGGCGAAATTTTTGGATGTGCGGTGCATGGAAGGACGGCGAACACGGGAGCTTACCGATACCGTAAAGCGTATGAAATTCGCGGTACAAGAACAGCTTCTGTCCGACGCTTTGCGGGGAGTTTTTAAATTTGATAAAAATACCGTTTCGGCCGACGATTTGAACGTCGGTCATTTTGTCGTCGCCGCCGTTTCGGGAGACGGCGAAAAAAAATTGGAAACCTATGTGCTTCGGGACAGCTTGTTAAAGGTTGTCAAAAAAGCGAACGAATGCAATCTTTTGCGATTCGAATTTGAACGATATGTGTTACTGTTTTGTTTTCCCCGTGAAATCGAAGCCGAGCGGTGCCGGAAATACGTCCTGCAAACATTGGAAGAAGCACAGCTTTCGGTATGGAAGCGATTTAATTTCTCTTTTTCCGCAGGCATCAGTCTTGCGGACGATGATATTTTCAGTCTGCCGCAACTGAAGCGACAGGCATTGCATGTATTACGGAACAATTTGCTGCACGGAAAAAACAGTGTTTCCCGTTTTGAGCGGAAAGATACGGCGCCGATCGTTTTCGCCGATTTTGAAACGCAAAAGATACAAATCCTTTCTGCAATCCAGGCAAGAGATCGCGTTCTGCTGGTGAGTGAATTCGAAAAATTGGTTATGACGCTTACAACGAATACCGGCAACAGTGAGCAGATATGTGAAAATATCCGTGATGTATTGGTTGAAGTAGCGTTTTTAACCAACAGCGATATGCCTATCGGTGATTATGTCGGCAAAAAAGCTGCGGATTACGTTTGCGAAGTGAAAGATGAGCTGTTGCGTATCTTCCATCGTCTGCAAGTGCAGGACGGTGAAATGAAACGGGATATTGCAACTATCGTTGAAAATTATATCAAAGAGCACTATGCCGAAAATATTTCTTTGACAACGCTTTCCGAGCGGTTGTGTTACAATACAGCATACCTTTCTAAATTGATACGTAAAAATTGTAAACGAAATTTTATGGACATGCTTATACGTACCAGAATGGAAAAAGCAAAAGAACTGCTGCGTACCACGGAAGAAACGATCGCGCGAATTGCGGCAAAAGTCGGCTATAATGATGAAGGTTATTTTATTACCGCTTTTAAAAAAGAGACCGGCTGCAGTCCCGCCGATTTCCGCTTACGGCGGTTTTAAAAAAATTGTCATTTTTTTTGTAAAGAAGACAAAAAATTAAAATACCAATATATAAGAATATCCCGTAAAATAATAGCGATAAAAGCGCATGGCATCGTGTTGTATTTTACTTGTCGAGCTTTACCGATACGCGGTCTGCTTTGCGCTTTTATCGCATTACAATTCTTTGTCGGATTTTTCTATAGGAGGCATTATGAAAAAAATGTTGTGTTTGTGCACAGCGCTGTCCGTTACCGCGATGATGCTGTTTGCAATGGGAACGAAAGAAGATTCGCCTTCAAGCGGAAGTACCGGTATACAAGAAATTACCATGTGGTACCAGGAAAACAAATCGATGATTCCCGCATTTGATAAGCGTGTCGCCGATTTTAATGAAGCTTATAAAGATAAGTATCATCTGACGATCCAGTATATTCCGCGCGGTTCGTCGTATGCGTACGAAGATAAAGTCAATTCGGCTGCTTTTACGAATCAACTTCCCGATCTCTTGGCGCTTGACGGACCGAATGTCGCGAATTATGCGGCAAACGGTATTATTATTCCGATCGACGATTACGTTTCGGCGGAAAGCAAAGCCGATTTGATGCCGTCGATCATCATACAGGGAACGTATAATAACCGCCTCTATGCCGTCGGGTTAAACGAATCGTCGTGCGCGCTGTTTTATAACAAAGAAATCTTTGCCGCCAACGGTTTTCGAATTCCGAAAAGTATCGAAGACGCTTACACGTGGGACGAAGTGTATGCCATGGCAAAAAAGATTTCCACTCCGAGCTGTGTCGGCATCAAATTGATCATGAATAAGGGTGAAGGCATCCCGTATGTTTTGTCGCCGTTTTGGGATATGAATAATTCCGCTTTTACAAGTCCCGACGGCAGCAAATGCAGCGGTTGGATCAACAATAAAGGCGGTGTCGAAGCGGCTGCATATCTGCAGCGATTTTTCAAAGAAGGGCTCGCAAATATCGATCCGTCGCCGACTGAATTTCAAGACGGAAAAAGCGCGATGTGGATTACCAATTCCGGACAGCTGCGCGGTATCTTAAAAAATTATCCGAATTTTCCGATCGGCGTAACGTATTATCCGGTCACAAACAATAAATCTTCCGCATCTCCGTGCGGCAGCTGGGCGTTGGGCATCTCCAAAAACGCAAAGGATAAAACCGCCGCCGCCGTCGCGCTTGAGTTTATGACAAACAGCGATTCAACGCTGGCGTACAGCACGGAAGGCGGATATCCTCCGTCGCGACGTTCCAATTATACGAATAATAAGATGTGGAATACGATGCCGTTCAAAGTGTTTTCGGAAGAATTGTTTGCGTGTGCGGTACCGCGTCCGAGAACGCCGGTCTATACCGTTTTGTCGCCGAAGTTTTCCGAGATTTTCCTCGATATCTGTTCCGGTTCCGATCCGAAAAAGAGCCTGGATGAATTGGCGTCCTTTGTCGATGCGGAGTATTCTCGTTTTAAAAGCTCGCATCGGTAATTAAAAATATATTTGCCTTACGGAACGAAGATCCGTTCCGTAAGGTTTTGTAATTTTAATAATTGTTAATTAATAAAGGAAAAGATGAATTCCATAAAGTTCGATTCAAACGGATATGCCGGTATCTCCGTATTCGGGCATAAAACCGTATCTCACGGTAATATGACGGTGCTGCTGAAAAACGGTGAAATGCCGCAATCGTCTGCGGAGATTGCGACGGAAACGTTTGTGCTGCATTTTTCTCTGCGCTGCAATACGGCGTATCGTCTGGTTTTGGACGGCGGCGATTTCGATCTCGTATACTTGGATACGGGAGAAAATACATTGCATGACGGTATCCGTTTTTTAACGGATGTCCGCTATGATCAAGCCTATCGTAATCGATGTCATTTTTCTCCTCCCGTCGGATGGATGAACGATCCGAACGGCTTGTGCGTATACAAGGGTTATATTCATCTGTTTTATCAATTCAATCCGTTCGCTCAGGTATGGGGAAATATGCATTGGGGGCATGCGGTCAGCACCGATTTGATGCATTGGAAACACATGCCTGTCGTATTTTTTCCGCAGAGAGAATTGCAAGATCGCCGCGATTTGCGAGGCGGCGCTTTTTCCGGAAGTGCGCTTGTCAAAGACGATGCGATGCACGTATTTTTTACACGGCATTACGGAGCCCATGATCGTTCATGGGCGAAGGAGCGGCAAGTAAAAGCGTCGAGTGTTGACGGTGTGGAATTTGCCGGCGAACACGACGTTTTAGATGACGATGCGGGCAATTCTCGCCGCAATTTCCGCGATCCGAAGATATTTGAATTTAATAATTATTATTTTATGGTTATCGGCGGCGATCGAAACGCCGTTCCGACGGTATTTTTATACCGTTCGAAAGATACCGAACATTGGGAATTCGTTTCGGATATGTATACGGAGTCCGATAAAAAATACGCCGTCGCCGAATGTCCAGATCTTTTTTTTCTTGACGGAAAGTGGGTTTTGATTATCGGTTTTATCAACAGTGATCCGGTATCCGATATTCAACGCGACGTAAAATACATGATTGGGACATTCGACGGAGAAAAATTTATTCCCGAATCTTCAGGTCTCCTCGATTACGGTAAAGATTTTTATGCCGTACAGACTTTTTTATATCGATCAAGGCGAATCTGTTTCGGCTGGAACAGCGATCAGTTGAAATCGTATCGACCGAAGCGAGGGAGTGCAAACGGTACCTTATCGTTTCCGCGGGAACTCCATGTGGCGGACGGCACTCTCGTACAAACACCTGTCGAAGAGTTGTATTCATTGGAAACCGAAGGAGATGCGCTGCCGGTACGCGTACCGTTTTTAATAAAAATGGAATCTGACGGACAGCGTGAATTTGTTATCGATTTGGTTTCTTCGCCCGAAGGAAATCTTTCCCTCGTATATCGAAACGGTGTGCTTTCGGTAACGGTTGCAGGGATCATTAAGTGTACAAAGCCGATCGCGTATCTCAAAGATATGGAAGTTATCGTCGATGCATCGCTTGTCGAGCTCTTTGTAAACGGGGGAAGCGCCGTGATGACGGCGCGGTATTATCTGGAAGGCGATCAAACGGCGATGCCCGGAATGGAAACGAGTCAAATAAAAGAATTTATTAAATTATATCGTTTGAATGGCATTTGGGAGAATTACGATGAACGAAAATAAAAAAACGTTGAAAAAAACGCCGACAGGCTATGTTGCATTTTTTATCGTGCCGGCGATTGCTTTGTTGTGCTGTTTTTTGCTCGTGCCGGTATTATTATCGTTCGGCTTCAGTTTTATGAATTTCAACATGCTGCAGCCGGAAGCGGCATTTTTTTCTGGTCTTGAAAACTATAAACGGCTGTTTACCGATCCGACATTTTATAAGACGTTGCGGAATACGGTTTACTTTACGCTCGTCGTCGTCGTGTATCAGGACTCGCTCGCATTTGCGTTGGCGCTGCTCGTCAGAAAAAATATTAAAGGCGTCGGTATTTTCCGCGCGATGTATTTCACTCCGCTGGTAACTTCGATCACCGTCGTTTCCATTTTGTGGACGTTTATCTACAATCCGAATCCGACGCAGGGTCTGCTCAACGCGCTGCGCGTTAAAGCCGGTTTCCAACCGAGTATGTTTTTACATGATCCCGCGACTGCAATGAATTCGATTATTTTTATGTCGGGCTGGCATTCGGCCGGCTATCACATGATGATTTTGCTTGCGGGGCTGCAGGCGATTCCCGAAGAATTGTACGAAGCGGCGGAGATTGACGGTGCAGGTCCGGTTCAGCAATTTTTTCACGTTACACTGCCCGGAGTGAAGAACGTACTGATATTCGTCGTGCAGGTGACGATGATATCGGCTATGAAATTATTTACGCAGCCTTATGTGATGACACAGGGCGGTCCGAAAGAATCGACAAAAACGCTGACGTATTATATTTATCAACAGGGATTTCAATTCAGAAATATCGGTTATGCGTCGGCGATTTCCGTTTTGTTTTTTATCATCGTCGTAACGCTTTCGCTTACGCTGAAACGAATCATCAGACAAAAATAAAGGAATTATTATGATACGCAAACAAAAAACTACGACAATGATTTATACCGTTAATACGATTTTAGGATTGCTGTATGTGGCGCCGCTTCTGTGGATGATCGTTTCATCGTTTAAACCGGAAAGCCGTATCTTTGCCGATATGAATCACGTTCTCCGTGCGTTTATTCCGTTGGATTTTACACTCGAAAATTACCGTGAAGTTTTCGTGCGCAGCAATTTGATCCGCTATATCGGTAACAGTTTGTTTTACGTAAGTGTGCTTGTTTTTTTGAGTATGCTTATCAATTCTATGTGCGGATATGCGCTTGCAAAATTTCGCTTTAAAGGAAAAAATATCATCTTTACAATCGTCATTGCGCTTTTCGTACTGCCGCTTGAGAGTATTATTTTAGCGCTCTATTGGGTCGTCAATCAGATCGGATGGAACGATTCGTACCGTGCGCTTATCATTCCGTTTGCGGCGAAGTGTTTCGATATTTATCTTTTTCGGCAATTTTTTCTCGATGTTCCCGATGATTTTATCGAAGCGGCGGCTATCGACGGCGCGGATCCCATCAAAACGTTTTTCGCTTTGATAGTTCCGATCTCCGGACCCGTGTTCGCGACGGTTTTAATTCTCGACTACGTTGCCTATTGGTCTGATTTTATGTGGCCGCTTCTTGTGACGCTGTCTCCCGGAAAGCGTACCGTACAGTTGGGCTTGCAGGCATTCTTTACCGAGCCGCCGATCTATTATGGACCGATCATGGCTGCCCTCGTGGTTTCCGTTATCCCGATGGTAGTGATGTTCGTGTTTTTCCAAAAGTATTACGTGCAGGGTATTGCTGCGACGGGCATCAAAGGATAATGCGGCCGTGCCCGGCTGTGTGATCTGCCGGGCATATTGATTGACAGAAGCCCGCATCGCCGCTACCATTTGCGCATGGTGCACGAAAAACTGCCGCACGGGAAACTTGTCGTCAAACTCATCGCACTCGATTTGGACGATACGCTTTTAAACCGCGATTTGACGATTTCGCCGCGCACGGTTTCTGCGCTGCGCGCCGCCGCTGCACGGGGCATCTTTGTTGTCATCTGTTCCGGACGCGCGGAAAGCGGCATCCTTCCCTTTGTCAGACGGCTCGACATCGCGGGCTTACAGACGGGCAGATATGTCATCGCGCTCAACGGAGCTGTCGTATTCGATTTGCACACGCGAGAGCCGCTCTTTTCAAAAAAGCTTGACGGCAACGTACTCTTGGAAATATTTCGCGAAGCGGAAAAACGCGGACTTTGTGCGCAAGTGTACAGTGCTTCTACGATCTATGCTTCCGTCGATACAAAATGGTCTCACCTCGATTCGGACATTTCGGGACTTCCGCTGAAAGTCGTCGACGATTTTCCGTCGTTTTTAAAGCGCGGATATGCAAAGATGCTGATTTCCGCGGATCCGAAAGACATCGATGACTTAATTCCCTTCCTGCGCGAAAAATTTCGCGGCAAAGCCGACTTCTTTATCAGTAAGCCGTTTTTTCTCGAAGTGATGCCGCCGGACTGCGGCAAGGGCGAAGCCGTGCTCTACCTTGCGCAAAAGCTCAGCATAGAGCGAAGCGAAACGATGGCGTTCGGCGACAGCATGAACGACGAATCGATGCTTCGCATGACGGCGCACGGAGTCGCGATGTCGAACGGTCTTCCGCAGATTCGGGAAGCGGCCGTGTACGTGACGCGCAAAAGCAACGACGAAGACGGCATCGCCGATTTTCTCGAAGCCTTTGTATTGTAGCAGGTTTCTCCGTGATCGCTGTAGCTCGGCGAAAATCGACAAACGCGCCGCAGAGTGCCGGAATAATTTACCGCTCCGCGCGAATAAATCGAAGCGGGTATCTAAAAGCCGAGCTGTTATCCTTTGTTCAAAACGTGCTATACTTTCCGTATGCTCGATTATGTTTTGATCGGATGCGCGGCGCTTATTATTATCTTTGCGCTGCAGTATTTTATTAAATTGACGGAACGCGATAAGCGTAAAACGACCGGTACGCGACAAAAGATGTATTCGTTTGCGAATTGTCCGCTTTGCGCTTCGCCGTTATACAAAGAAGATTTGTATTCGCGCGTGTTCCGGCCGATGACGGTAAGCGATCAGCGCTGCATCATCCTCGGCTGTCCGCACTGCTATCCGAAAACCGAACCGGGTGTAAAACGGCTATGTCCCGTATGTCATAAAGAAGTTCCGCCGGAGGGACACCTCGTCGCACGGCTTTTTAATAAAACGAAGGACGGCAAAAAACACGTCATCGTTACCGGCTGCTCTGTGTGCTGCAAATACGAACGGTCGTGAAGCGGATGCATTGTCCTTGATAACGCAGTGTCCCGAGCTAAAGCTTTCAAAACGATATACCGATAATGAAGGGAATAGATGGCTTTGTCGGTCAATATTGTTTAAAAACCGTCGTTTTAAAATCGTTTATCGGTTATAATTAAATATATAAGGGAGTTTTATGAAAAAAATTATATTCGCCGCCTGCTTTTACTGCGTATTAGTAGGTGTATACGCAGCCGGCTCCAGAGATATAACGAAAACCGAATTTAGCGCTCCGGAAAGCTGGCAGGAAACGGTCGATATTTCGGCGAAAAAAAAGGGAAAATACAATATCCTCGTGACGGCTCGCGATATTGCCGGAAATGTCGGCTATGCGGGGCCTTTTAATATGTATATAGATCCCGCTTCGGATTTACCCGTAACGTCGATCGCGTTTCCGAGTTCGGGCGCGGCCGTAAACGGCAATGTGGATATCGTCGGAACCTGCTATGATGACGATAAGGTTTCGCAGGTTTCGCTGCGTATCGACGGCGGCGAACAAACGTATACGGCAAAGGGCACCGAATTTTGGTCGTACTCTCTCGATACGGCGTCTTTAGACGAAGGTCTGCATATCGTCGAAGTATGGGGTGTCGATGTAAACGGTGTTCAGGGGAAAAGCGTAAAGACTTCGTTTAATTTGGACAGGCGGCAGCCCGTCACAAATGTTACGAATACCGGAGCAGGTTCTTTGGTATCGGGTACCGTACAGCTGGAAGGAACGGTTGAAGACGGCAACGGTATAGAGCGCCTTTTTTATTCGTTCGACAACGGGAACAAATTTGAAGAAGTGCGCCTTTCATACAATAAAAAACTGAACCGCTCAAATTTCAAACTTCCCATAAAAACGACATTGCTTTCCGACGGACCCAACGTATGTTGGTTTAAAGCGATCGATAAACAGGGTTCGACGGGAATTTATACCTTTTTGTTTTTCGTAGACAATGTTGCGCCGACACTTTCGTTTATCTATCCGGACGATGAAAACGAAACCTTTCCGAGCGTTTTTTCCGTTGCGGGAAAGGTCGCCGACAGTACGGAACTCGAGTCTCTTTCGTGGGTATGCGGCAAAGCGAGCGGTGACATTCCCGTAACGCCGGGCAACGTTTATTGGGTTAAAGAATTCGATTTCAGCGGCACGAATACAAAATCGGTTCTCATCGAATTCGTTGCAAAAGACGTTGCGGGAAACGTCGTGCGCGCGAAAAAGAAGATCGCAATCGATAAAGCGAAAGACAAGCCCGGTTTGGAAATCGTCAGTCCGAAAGCGGGCGAAAAGATAGACGGTGCTCTTTTTGTCGCCGGTTTGGGATACGCAAACGCATCGGAAATCCGTTATCGAATCGATAAGGGTGAAGAAAAAACCGCTGCTGTCTCCGGATCGTCGGGTACATTCACCGCAACCGAAGACGAACTTCCGGCCGGAAACCATACGCTTGTCGCATACGCCGTACGTGCCGACGGAACGGTGGGAAATGTGCATACCGTTCAATTCTCTTCAATAGGAAAAGCTCCCGTCATCTCGTTTGAATCGGGCGGCTCCGTTATCCCCCTGTACGGCGCGCAAAATAAAGTATCGACAAGCGTCCGCATCAAAGCGGAAGCGGGGTTGCACGAAGTACTTGTCGGTTTTAACGGCGAAGAAGAAAAAGCGCTTAGCGTTAAACAAGGTCAAACCGAATTTACCGTGCGCCCGCCCGTAAACGAAAAAATGCCCGGGGGAATATATTCGATATCCGTCAGCGCAACCGATACGGCAGGCCGCGCCGTCCGCCAAAAACTGCTCATAGGCATTGCCGGTAACGCCGCTTCAAGCGATTCCGCCGCGTTTGTGTGGGCGGGAAGGAGAATCGGAAATGCTGCCGTTCTTGAAGCGGGCGAGTCTTTGACCGGTTTGTATTATTCGAACGAAGGCGCCCGGATCGAAAGCGCCGAATTGACCGGCTCTGCGGAGCTTAGTTGCGAAGCTGAAGGCAACGTCGTAAAAATCAGTGCGGCGAAAGACGGCACCTATAACGGCATACGCTTAACGATACGTACAAGCGACGGTAAAGAAATGACGAGCGAAAGCATCGATGTGCTGGTCGATACGGCTTTTCCGAGTATAACGCTCGAACGAGCCGCGTCATCGTCATATGTAAAGGATTCGATCGTGTTTTCAGGAAGCGTGAGCGGTACCCTGCTCCCGCCCGAATATCGCCTGTCGTCCGCATCTTCGGATGAAGTCTTAACGGGAACGCTCGAAAGCCGTTTCGAAAAAACGCTCGACGTAAAAGGCTTTCCCGACGGAGCGCTCCTGCTCACCGTCGTCGCCGTGGACAGCGTCGGTAAAAGAACTGCAGAGCACGGAATTTTTATAAAAGACACCGAAGCGCCGGACGTGCGTATGGTGATGCCCGCATCGGGCGATAAGGTAAACGGTTCGGTAACGGCGGCTTTTAAAGTCGATGAAAAATTCGGCGGCGTAAAAGCCGAATATAAATCCGACGATAAAAATTCCGCGTGGAAAGAATTTCCGTATGCATCGCTTTCGAACGTCGTTATCGGCACGGCATCGGAACCGATAAGCAAAAACATGCAGTTCCGCTTTACCGACGATGCGGGAAACGCGAGGCTCATCGATACATACGACTTCGATATCGATACGGCTGCGGATGCGCCCGTCGTCGAAATACATTTGCCGTTTGAAAATGAGATTATTGTCAAAGATTTCGAGATTTCGGGTATCGTATACGACGACGACGCTCCGGCGAAAATTTATTATAAAATCGATAATGCGCCGTATACGGCGATCGACGTTACGCATACATTTTCGATCCCTGTCGCCCTTTCGTCTTTAACCGATAACGAGCACACGATCAGTATATACGGCGAAGACATTTACGGCGTAAAAGGTACGCCGGTCGAACGCAAAATCAGAGTGTCGCTCGAAAAGCCGTCGGCGCAGATGGCTTCGCCCGATATAAGCGAAACGGTAAAGGGTCTCATAACGATACGCGGTACGGCTTCCGATGCGAACGGCATCAGTGAAGTGTACATTTCGGTGAATAACGGAAACAGTTTTTTGCTTGCCGAAGGCGCGGAAAAATGGAACTACTCGCTCAACACTCAGGTTATCGGCGACGGTACCCACGTCGTGCTTATCAGGGCGATCGACAAATACGCTCAGGAATCGGTAGCGTCGACTCTCATCAATATCGACAACACTCCGCCGTCATTGGAAATCGAATATCCTTTGGCGGGTTCCGCGCTCGATAAAGATTTATTTATATCGGGGCAGGCATGGGACAATATTTCACTTGAAGGCGTAACGTTGAAAATAAAGAGCCTTTCGAATACGACCGTTCCCGCATCTCTTGCACAGATAAAATTGAAGACGGAATTGCTTATCGCCGAAAGCATCGATATCGCTTCGCTGCCTGAAGGGCGCTACAATTTGGAGATATCCGGCATCGACAAAGCGGGCAATACGAACGAAGCCGCCGTAAACTTCGACGTGTCACGAAAAGCCGATAAAAATAAAATCGAACTGCTGTACCCTCTGAACGGACAAACGCTCTGCGGCGAGTTCAACGTGTACGGTCGCGTAGACCCTGCGTCGAACATACAACAGATATCGCTGTTTATAGACGGGAAACAGATAGCGACGACCGATGTGTCCCCGACGTATTATTCGTCGTTCCGGCTGAATCCCGAACTCATAAGCGACGGCACGCACACGATTGAAATAAAGGGAATTCTTCCGGCAAGTCAAACCGTTATTTCAAGCGGCGTTTCCGTGCAGTACAATGAAAACGGACCGTGGATCACGATCGACAATCTCGGCATGGGAGACTTTGCGGTAGACCGTCCGTATCTGAAAGGCAGTGTCGGCTATTCCGTTTCGCAAGAGGAAAAAGATGCCGTCTTTGCAAAGGGCGCATCCGCCGATGCGAAACGAATTTTTGCGGGAAAGCGTCTCAAATCGGTTGAAGTGAGTTTCAATAACGGACGAACCTTTGCACCGGCGAAACTCAAGAAAAAAGGCTGGCAGTACCGTATCGAAACGGAAGATATGATCGAAGGCAATCATTTTTTACTCGTCCGTGCCGTCATGGAAAATAAAGAAGTCGCGATATGCAGGACGATCGTAAAAATCGATAAAACAGTCCCGAATATAACGCTTATCTCTCCGGGTGCAGGCGGCCGCTATAACGGGGCTATAACCTTTACCGGTTTAACGTCGGACAATATCGCAGTGCAGGGTGCAGAGGCCGCGCTGCGCAAAGGCGACAAAGCGACCTACGGAGTGCCGAAGTTCATACAGGGGCTGCATTTCGAAGCGGGCTTTTGGGGCGCGACGCTGTGGAACGTCGGCGTCGGTTTAAGCTTTTTCGACGACAACGTAAAACTCCAGCTGCATTACGGGCAGTTTACGCAAAATCAATTCGACGAGTTTTATAAAACGCAGGATCGTTCGCTGCGGCAAATCCGTTACGGCGGACACGTCGGGTCTATAAAACTTTTGGCGAACGTATTCGAACTGCCCTTCGGTTATTATTTCGGCCCCGATTGGCATTGGCTGTATTTGAACATAGCTGTCGGCGCACAGTTTTCGCTGTTCAGCGCAACCCAGAGCGGAAGACCGCAAGTGCTTTCCGCCGGTTTGGTGCAGCTCGAATTCCCGCGCGTAAAACTGTACAAGCGGAAATACCTCGGTTCGTTTTCGTTCTTTACCGAAGGTCAGCTGTGGTTTATTTCGACCGACATTGAAGGACCGGCGATCAAATCCGTTCTGCCGCATATATCAGGCGGTGTACGCGTGAATGTATTTTAACGTTTTAATCCGCGCTCATATACGCGCGGATTTCTTCGGCGAAAGCGGCGATTTTCGCCTGTGATGCGAATGCCGCCTGCCCCAATTCCGTTACCGGGCCGTCCGTGCACGATGCCGCCCAAAACCGCACGTCATCCGCCTGTAGGTCGTGGGCTTCCGCCCTGCCGGACGTCGGCGCAAGCTTTGTTTGCAGGGAAAGAAATGTCTGCACATCCGTGTGCGCAAGACTTTCGAGTATGGAAATCTGCGACGCATTGTTGCGGAACGCCATACCGACAAGGGCAGGAGCTATGAGCGTGTGCCGTGTGCCGTCTCCTTTCGGAAACTGTACGGCATCGTAATATTTGATAAGGATGAGCGGTTTTTGCCGATGTTCCGACAGCGGCATAAAAATCGCACCGAGACGATGTTCTTCCATATAGTTTTCGATATCTTTTTCCGTAACATTGTACCAGTGCGGATGGATAAGTCTATCGCGCTGCCATCGCTTGATCGTTCCGAGAACGGAAGAAAGCGAGATACCGTTTCCGAGCGGCACATCAAGCAGATCGGATAAACCGTTTGCGTTCGCCGCCGCTTTGACGAGAGCGGCATATCCTTCGCTTCCTGCAAGCGATTCCGTAAGAGCGCTCACAAAAGCGGTCAGCGTTGCATCCGTTTTTCCGGCGCAAATCAGCGGATAATCGGCATAGCTTTTGACGATTTGCAAATAGGATTCAAAGTCGGCAAAAGTTTCCGGCAGCGCAAGCGCCGCATTGTTTCGATACGTGCGGTAACAGGCGAGCTCGTAATGGTTGAGCAGCAGCGGAAGCATTTTGTATGCGCTGTCGACTTTTCCCGCATTTCTGACGGACACCGGAAAAAGATTGTACACGTTTTCCGGAATCGAAATCGCTTTTCCTGCCGCATCCGTAGCAAGTATGCCGTTCCACATAAAGAGCAGATCATATGTTTTTGCGATACGCTTTGCATTCCGTATATCCTTTTCCGTGAGCTGCACAGTCCGTACCCGCGAATAGTTTTTTTGCAGCATTGCGTTATCGGGATTTTCGAACGTTTCCCCGATCGCCTTTACAATGTTTTCGGAAATTCCGTAATACGCAACGTCGAGTCTGCGGTCGTCCTTATAGCGTGCTATGCCGAAAACGCCTGCAGCAGCGGCAAAGAGCGCAAATATGACGACGATAAGCGACCGCCGCTTTTCGGACAATCGCTTCGGTTTTGCCTGTTGCCGTTTTGCTTGCGGCCGATTTTTGCCGCCTCTCGATTTTTTCGATATATTTCCACCCATAAAAGTACTATACCATCTTGTCAAATTCATTCCAAGCGGATGTAAAGCGGATGTTCATTTCCGGCGGATCCTTTCAAGCGGATAGTCCGGAAGGAAACGCCGCTGCTTTTTTTTAGGAATTTTTGTTTTTTTATATTATAATATATATTGGGAAAATTGGATATTTTAGAAATATGATCTATACGGGATCATATCAAGTTGATAACGAATTCTGCCGATACTCTTACGGTGGAACTGTGTTTAAAAGGCAGGCGGAGACGAATATGAGTTTTTTAAAGACAAAAAAAACAATTTCAAAAGACTATGGACTATTGACTGCAGCTTTTATTGCAATGGCGATATATATGCTGACGGTGCTCTCATGCGAAGTGAGCCTCGGCGGGTCGGTGGATGCGGCACCTCCGTCGAACACTATTACGTACCCGCCGAAAAATGCCGTGGTGCGCAGTACCTTTGTGATTGCAGGAACATGCAGCGACGACACGAGCGTTGCATCCGTTACGCTGAGCATCACAAATACCGGTACGCAGACATCATACGGTCCCTTTCAAGCGGATTTGGCGGACGATAAAAAATCGTGGTCGATCAGGCTCAACAAAGAAAAACGCAACGTACCGAATCATCCGTACGCGGGATGGGATTTTCCCGACGGAAAATACAGCGTTACCGCGTATGCGACCGACGCTTCGGGCAGAAACTCCGATACTACGGCAAATGCGTTTACGATAGACAATACGCCTCCCGTTCTCATTTTGACGTCCCCTTCATCATCCGGCACGCTTGAACCCGATAAATCGGGACGGACGATTTCGTTTACGGGCACGTATGCGGAAGATACCGACAATCAAATTGCCGAAATGAAAGTGCTCCTTTTTAAAAAAGCGGACGCATCGAAAATAGGCGAGATAACATTTAATAACATCGATCACATGGCGGAAAACAACAAATACGTCATTGCGCAGTATTTTTCAACAAGCCCTTCAAACCCTGATGATCAGAGACTCTTCGACAATTATAAAGCGATATTCGGTGAAACTAATGTTAATAACTATACAAACAATATCGGTACGACAGTAGATTTACCCGTGTACATGACGCTGCTCCTTTCCGACGGAGCGCGAGTGTACGACGACCCGTCGAATCCTGCGGGAAGCGGCCCCGGCAACCGAACGACGCACTACTACCGAAATACCGACGGCATCATCGATAACTTTACAAAGGAAAATGCCGCTTATCCGATGAGCATTTTGGAAATCAAAGATTTTCTCAACGGTACGTCGATAAAATACACCGACGATACGGCCGTTACGACGATCATAACTGCTTTGAATGGAGCCAAGTCCGCCGAATACAATGCTGCGGACACGACACTTGCCGCCGCCGATAGACCGAATGCGACGACGCTGTCGGTAAATCCCAAAGCGAATCCGACCTTTATCGTCTCCGGTTATGCGAAAGATACATCGGGAATAACTTCGTCAAGTTACGATTCGCACGGATTTTATTACTATACGAACGGTGCCCCCTTCAGCATCGTTATTTCATCGGGTGCCGACAACGTGCCGGTAAAGTATACGGACAACAATGTTACGATTTATGCCGTCCCTGCTCAGACTAACGGTGAATTTACTAATCCGCTGCCGACCGATTGGTCGTCGACTCTGCCGAATCCGGTTCCGTCCGGATGGGTTGAAGTAGAAAGAATAGAAAATCAAGGAAATAAAACATCGCATACGATAAATAAAGCGCTTTCCGGTTTGGTTCCAAATCTGCGCTATCGGTTCGCCGTATGGGGTAAAGACGTAAACGGAATGCAGATCGAACAGGATAAAAACGGCCCCTACGTGTTCGTCGTACAGTCGAGCGGCAATAAGCCGGTAATTTCGATCGGAGCTCAGGATATAAGCGGCGGAAAAAATACGAACCTCGAAGAAGGAAGTATCGCATCGGGAGCCATTCTTGCCTCTTCATACACTCCTGCAAATAAATTGATCTTCAAGGGTACGGCAACTCCTGCCGGTTCGCCGATTGCATCGGTAACGGCGGCTGTCGAGTCGATCGAAAATGTAGACACATCGGCAACGGTGCCGTCAAATTCGCTTTCGGTATCGGTTCCTTCCGTTGCGACGCTGCCCAACTGGGAAACCGTCGTCACGGAAGCTACATCTCTTCCCGACGGCAATTACAAAGTCAAATTCAAGTTTACGGTAGAAGACAATGCGTACGCGGAAAGCTCCGTTACGCGGAGTATATATATCGACAAAAAAGCGCCTGTTATCACCGTTGAAAATATTCATAACGGTGATCTGATAACGGAAGAAAACAGCTATATTCAAACGATAAAAGATTCCGGCGGCAACATAACCGGTCGTCGTTACAGCTTCCGCGGCAAGTGGAGCGATGTAAAAGGAAAAGGTACAAAAACACTCGAATACAGTACAGACGGCGGCGCACATTGGCATATCGTTACCGATTCGGTAAACGGAAGCGCCGTTCCCCAAGTAACGTCGGAAGCGTCGTGGACGGCGAATATCGATGTAACCGAAACAGAAAATTATAGTATTAAATTCCGCGCAACCGATGCTGCGGGATTGCAGACGGAATTTTCCAATTATACGGGCATCAAATTCGATTTCAGTGTGCCGACAATCACTCCGCTTGAAGCGAAAGTCAATACTACTCCTACCGATACGGATGTTGCGGGTAAATACGTCAATAAGTCGATGCAGGGAAAAACGCTTACGGTAGAAGCAAGTGTTTCCGATAATCTTTCGCTCGGCATCAGCAATGCGGCTGTTGAGGCAAATATAACCGCGACTGTTCAGCATAATGGAACCCCTTATACCGGCTCCGACTTGACGGTTACGAAAGAACCGTCTTCGGATAAAAAATCCGCTGTTGTAAAATTCAGGCTTACGATTCCTTCGGATAATACGAAAGACGGCTCCTGGACATTTACGGTAAGCGCGAAAGACGCAGCCGGAAGAGATGTTGTCACGGAACAGTCGGTCGGCGTAACGGTAGATACGACAGAGCCGGCATGGAAAACCGACAATACGCCAAACAAAGTGCCGTATATTTCTCCCGAAAATACCGGCGGCTGGTATAACAGAACAGCTCTTTTGATAAAAGCACTCGCCGAAGATGGCGGAAGCGATGTAGATAAACTGCAATATAAATTAAGCACAGAGTCCAATTGGAATGATGTGGGTAACGGTAACTTTACATTTACGGTAAGCGATACGTTTAACGGAAATATTATCGCGCGTGCGACGGACAAAGCCGGAAATTATATCGAATCGATACATACGGTAAAAATCGATACGGCAGCACCCGATACCTGTACACTCGGTACGGTAGACGGACAAAGCGGCGTTACGACAAAGCTCGTAAACAACGATACGGCTCAGGTTGAATTTACATTTACTGCAAGCGATGCTTCCGGCGGCAGCGGTTTGAATCCGGCCGAAATCAAAGTTATCAAAATCGGGAACACGGTTTTGTCTCCGGCAATTGTGCCGACGGAAAGCGGCGGTACATATACGGCAATCATTCCGCAGGCGAGTCTTGCGGACGGAGCGGTAACGGTACGCCTTACTGACAATGCGGGAAATACGGCCGACTTTGCGCTCTTTACGCTGCAAAAGGATATTGCGCCGCCGACAGTCAGAATAAATACGCCGGCATCAGAAGTGACGGTAAACAAAACGATTACGGTTTCGGGAACGGCGTCAGACAACAGAGAAATTGCAAACAAGGTCGAAGTGTTTATTAAAACGGGAAGCGGCACGAACGATTGGGAAGTCTACAAGACGACACCGGTCGATACATTGATTACGGACGGTGTTTGGACATTTGACCTCGACACGAATAACATAACAGCGCCGTCGGCGGGCGGCATCGATACCTACGATTCTGACGGCAACACGGCAAACGGCAGACAGCTGACGTTTAAAATTACGGCAAAAGACGCCGCCGGAAACGTAAAATCGGAAGAAAGAACGGTAACGGTCGATCAAAACGCCGACCGGCCTGTCATTAGATTTACAAACCTGTCTCTTACCGGTATGACATCCTCAACCCCCGTCTGGTTTAAAGGCTCCGATACGATTTACGGCGGCATCACCGATGACGACGGAGAAGTGAAGTCGGACGGAGCGGAGCAACGGTTTAAATACAGCACCGACGGCGGTGTAAACTGGACGTATATTCCGGTTTCGGGCGGATCATGGAATTTAACGCTTCCCGATGGTCCGAAGACGATATTGTTTAAAGTTACGGATCCGGCGGGTAACGAATTTACTTCGTCGGATGCGGACTCGACAATGAGACCTAAGCTTAACGACGGGACGACAACATTCAGCGAAGATACGAAATTGTATCTGAAAGTCGACACGCACGCGCCTGAAATGCAGAACATTCAGATAAGCAGCGACGGTACAAATTGGTCGGATGATTTTAAAACGGTAGGCGGAAATCCGCTTATGCTCGGCGGTACGACCGATAAATTCTTTATCAGGTTTGAGGCAAAGGACGCAAACGATATAGACGAAAATAATTTATTCGTTAAAGTATCAAATCTTTGGCTCGATAGCGGAACAGAGATAGCAGCCCACAAATATACGACGGCCTCCGCCGGTGCGAATGAAACCCATGTCAACGTTACCTCCGTTCCGATGGCGGACAGATGGAAGCAATACACATTCAGCAATATTTCTTGCAAACCGGGAAGCGGTACGATGAAATTGGAAATCGTCGCGACCGATACGGCAGGCAATACGTCTCCAATCATGCGCGAAGTAAAGGTTGACAACACTGCGCCGAAGGTCGATTTTTCAAGTCCTACAACCGAGACAGGTTCGGGAATATCTCCGACAAAGGGCGACACGCGAGTTTCCGGTGAAATCGATGACAGTACAGCGCAAGTGTGGTTTGCCGTATCTCCGAGCGGAACGGTTTCCCCCGAAAGCGACACCGCTTCGAATAATTCGTATACCTATGTCGATGCGGGCGGTAATGAGCATACGGCTAGTATTTCTTCCTTTGATCCGAGCAAAACCGTTTACAAGCCTGTTGAGGATGTTTCGGCGCGCTGGTACATTATGTTTGATGCCGACACGGATGCTGCCGCAACAGGAACGCACAGCCTGACGCTGAACAAATGGCTCGTCAAGCTCAAGATTACGACGGATGCCGATATTACCAGTACTGCATACGACAAAATTACCAAACTTTACGTTTGGATAAAAGCGACCGATGCGCACGGCAACACGAAAGAATATAAGTTCCCGATATGGCACGATCCGCAGGGCGACCGTCCGTCTGTAACGATAGACTATCCTGCGAACAACGCAAAACTTGGCGGTACCGTCCGCCTTGCAGGAAATGCTACGGACAATAACGAACCTAAAGCGGTATTCGTGCAGATACTTCGTGATGAAAATAATATACCCACAGGAGCTCCGACACCAGCCGATCTCAACTATTGGCAAAGCAAAGGCTATGGCGTATACCTCATGAGCGGAAGCGGAAGCAGCGGTACCGCGTGGACAGGTACGCCCGCGTCCGGTAAAACAGCGGCCGACTACGGTATTCTTGCGACGCTTACCGGCGGCAGCTGGAGCTTACCGATAAACGGAAATGGTGAGCTTAATCCATCCGGGAATACGCCGAATAACGTCAAAATTACCGCCTACGCGTATGACGCTTCGCATAACAAGAGTTTGCCGAAAAGCGTCAACGTTACGTTCGATAAAAACAACCCTGTATTCGGAAGCATACAGCTCGTTAAATCGGCTAATGAAAATCTTTCGACTCCCAACAGCGCACAGCAAACCACCGCTTCCGGCGGCACCTACAGCGTTAAAGACACATGGTACATTTACGGCAGCGTAACGGATGCCGACTCGATAAAAAGGCTGACGATTAAAGACGGCAGTACGACGCATGCGCTCATAACCGGCGGTACTGCAACTTCGAGCTCTGGCTCGTGGAATGTAACGAACACGGGCAATACCGCGACATTCAAATACAAGCTCGATACCGCAATCGGCGTCGGTGAATGTCCGATAGAAATCGAAGCGTACGATGCAACATCGCAGGAGTACAGCTCAAAGTATACCCTTACGATAAGGTACGATAATGAACCTCCGGTACTGCTTGCGTCTTCGGAAACGGGTTACAATATCGATGTGAACGTTTCTCAGTCCGACAGCTTCTATACGTTCGGTTCGAAAGTAAAGGAAAATCCGGTAGGAGGCATTGCACAAAGCGGTTTTAAGCGTCTCGCATTTTACTTTATGCGGCACATCGGCGGCAACTTTGTCTACGATCCGATGCTCGTAAAGACCGACCCGAAAAATAAACTCACTATCGGTGGTAACATCTCCTACGATTCGGGACTCTACTGGAAAGAATACAGCGGCGTATCGTGGAACAGCAGTAATCCGGCAGCCTTAACCTTTTCCACAGATGCAAACGTGCATGCGGGCGGTCTGGTGCAGGCGAACGGCGCCATATACCGCATACAATCGGTAACCGGTTCCGGCATAACGCTCGATACGGCACTTGCCGCAAATCCGGGTGTAACGGTAAAAGTCGCACTCGCACTCGTTGTGGATCACCTCAGTTCGGAAGGCGGTGTAACATCCGCTTCACTTGAAGCGGACGGCTATTATTCCGCTGCAAACCTCTTCAATGACGACGGTGACCGCATGATAGAATCGGTTTCGAAAACCGGCAGCGTATGGACATGGGAAGCGAGTATCTGCTCGCGGAATATTCCCGACGGCCCGATAGAACTGCACTATGTCGCATTCGACGAAGCGGGCAACTACCAAACGGGTGTCGTAAGCAATGCAAAGGTCAGCAATAACCGGCCGCGCATTGCAGGTGTTACCTTCGGTACCGACTACAACGGCAACGGAGCGATCGAAGAAAGCGAAAAAGTTAAGGCATACAGAGCTCCGAAAACGAAAGCTGAGTACGATGCGGATAACGGCGATCACGTGCCCGGCATAACATCGCTTACGGGATTTATCGGAGCCGACAAAGCAATATACGACCCAAGCGGAAAGCAATATAAATACCCAGGACGGAAAGCGGTACAGCTTACAACCGATCTGACGCTCGATGTAAAGGCCGATATGACGGTCAGGGGCTATACGGAAATTACGCCCGAAATCGTCGGCGGCAACGGTGCGATTTACTATCAGTATGACCTGCCCGGAATCGGAGCGGGAGTAAATACGACGGCGTTTATCGCTTCGGGTACGGACAACTATACGATAGCTGAAGGAACGATTAAACTGCAGTTCGGCGATATCCTCAAGCTGAGCGACAATACGGCGCAAAGCGAGAAGACGCTTTCGTTTAGGTTCTGGGATTCTACGGAAGGTGCGGCACTGATCACAACACCCGGCACCGGCTGGCAAGCGGGCAGACAGAGTGCAGATTTAAAAGTGAAAATGACGCTTGCTCGCAAAACGCCGACCGAGCCGAAAACGACGATAGCGCCGTTCTACTGGAACAAGGAAAACGATAACAGCCTGTACGATAACAGCAGAGAAAACGGACACCTCGAAGTCGAAAACGGTTTGCCGGCAGCCTTTAGCGGCAGTACCGGCGTTATGGATAGAGACCCGAAAGTGTCGGGACAAATCGTTATGCGCGGTACGGCACACGACGACAGCTTTATCGAAGGGCTGTATATACGCGTACCGGGCATGGAAAGCGTCTTTACAAGTGCAGGGCTTACTGTAACGCAAACGGTGGATTCCGTTACGTATTACAGGATAGCAGACGGTTCAAGCGGACACTTGACGGGTACGAACAGGTGGAGTACTCACGGATTTAAATTTGAAGCTTACGATGAAACAATCGGCAAAGGCGGACACGATGCGAAGTGGACCTTCTCGTGGGATACGTCAAAGATAATCAATGCCGCAAAAGCCGACGTCGAAGTACATGTACTTGCATACAACAAGGGTACTCCGACCTGTGCGGAAAGTACATCGCATAACGCAACGTATAAGCATGCAAGTGTTGACGGCAAAAACTACTATGCGGATGCTGCATACGCAACTCCCATAGGCAGCGCACCCTCTACAGTGCAGACGACGGCAGGTACGCCTACAAATCGCTACCGCATGGACGTGGTACCGTTTATTACGGAGATAAAAACGGGATTAACAAGTGCCGACGGCGGATTCAAAGGCGCTTTTTCGCGTGCATCTACGGGTGAATATCCGGTGCAGGAAGGTGAAAGGATACAAATATTCGGCTTTAATATCGGTACAAATGCGGCAAAAGTCAGCATTCCCGGTATGACTCCCGATACGCAGCTCGCAGCTTCCGGTTCTCTTGCTAACACGATACTTCTAACAGGTGCGACGTCCGGCGATATTGTGCTGAAAGTAAACAATATTACAGCGATTAACAATATGATCGATGAAAGGAAGGCGTATAACATTGAAGCGAATAACATGAATAACAACAAGCTTACCGTGAAGCGTAAGCTCTTTGTGTGGAAAAACGTAGAATTGATCGATAATGCGGCGTTGGAAAGCCCGCAGTTTGTGATGGACAAAAATTCAAAGTACTATTTGACATACGGGAATTTAAAGAGCTTCGGTAGTGGCAGCGATGCTATGAGATTGTCAACTAAAATTAACGGCGCAGAAAACAATGACTGGGAAAAGTGTTACAGCAAATACCATAACACAGTTATTGCCTATGATGAAAGCGGAAATCCTTATCTCGGAGCCACGAATACGGACAGATCCGGTCAGAGTACGGCCTTTACGCTCTTTTTCCAGGAAGCGCAAATAGGAGCATACGCTTATTCTACTAATTCAAAAAAACGCCGTCTTGAAAACTCTGATAATGCAATTAGAGGAGTATATGATGTAAATCGTGTACAGATTCCGAAAATGGCCGTAAGAGGCAGCGGAACCTTAACTGATCCTGCAAGGTTGGCGCTCGTGTATTTTGATAAAAACGTTGCAAATGATGCTCCTGTGAAATTCCGTTACGGTACGGTAAAATCGCCAACCAATATTTCAGGCGGATTGCAGTACAATATTCAACCGAGTGGCGGTGATGGAGATCCGGATTCTTCGGGTTCTGCCAAAGGCTACGAAGTTGTTGCGAATACCGCTTCCGGACATCAGGGTGGCGGTTATGCTGCGGTGGGACTTACGTCTACCAACCGTGCCGTCGTTGTATGGTACGATGCGGCGAATTCTCAGTTGGTATACAGCTACCGCGATATGGGTACAAGCTACACGGCGCCGGGTATCGGAGCAGATCGGAAAACGACCGACTGGCAGAATCATGCCGTTGTTATCGACGACGGTGCTCCGCTCTATGTAGACCTTGTTATAGACGATGAGGACGGTTTACATATCGGCTATTATTCAAGCGGTAACGGCGGCGTGCGCTATGCGTATCTTGCTCCGGACAAAGTAACGGGGACGGCTAAGCCGGACACAAGCGACTTTAAGATTGCTACGGTAGATACCTACATGAATCCGGGTACATTCCTTAAAATGGGAGTGCGCAAAGAAAACAACAAGCAGGTTCCGTACATCAGCTACTACCATAACGGCTTTTACGGTTCCAAAAATGCCGCCCGCATAGCGTGGCTCAAAGACGGTATTGCCTCTACAGATGACGTTAAAAACGGTGTGTCAAACAATAAGTTCACCGGCGACTGGGTTGTTATGACGGTTCCTGCAAGAAGCGGTATTCAGCAGTATACGATTTGCCAAGGTGTACCGACAAACGGCATCTATGCAAATAAGGTTATCGCAGCGTACTTTACGAATAAGAATTATGAAATGGCAGTGCTGACGAAGAATTGACATCCGTGTTAATTCTTGGACGCGAGGGGCTGTCCAAAAACTTCAGTTTTTGAACAGCTTCCTTGATTTTATATCGCTACTGCTTAACAACAGCGCCATCCGTGGCGGGGATGACGAAGTAAAAGAAGCAGTAACAGCCGGCAGGTGTCAGCTTGCCGGCTGTTTTATATGCAAGGAGCAGTGTTCCAAACCTTTGAGATGAAGAAGCGGGCTCGCGAAAGCTGTAAAATATGCGAACAGGTTTGCCGTTTGCTCTTGCTGTTTTGTACAAAATAATGTACATTATAAGTAATAGGAGGTTTTTATGATTACAACTATGACGATAACAGAAACAAGAAAGAAAATCACATCACTTGAAAATACGATGAATTATGATGATACAATCTCCATTACTAATCATGGGAAAGAAGTATTTGCTTTGATTCGCTGGGATACCTATGAATGTATTCAAGAAACATTGGAAATACTTGCAGACGAGCAATTGTCAAAAGACCTGTCTACCGGAATTAAGCAGATAAATGAAAATAAACTTGTAGATTTTGACACATTTAAGGCGGGTCTGATGTGTACACAATAAAATTAACCCAAATTGCCGCAGAATTTATTGCTAAATTGGACAATAAATCTCAGCAGCAGGTATTGCAAAAGATTGAGGTATTAAAAGAATATCCTCTAAAAGTAGGCAAGCCTTTAAAAGGCAATTTACAAGATTATCGTTCTATTCGTGCCGTTGGACAACGATACAGAATAATTTATCAAGTTAAAGAGAATGAAATTGCGGTTATTATTGTAGCTGTAGGAATCAGGCGAGATGGTGACAAAAAAAGAGATATTTACGAACTAATGAAAAAATATCTGAAAATCGGTTTATTACCGCAATGACAGTAAATAAAATCTGTCCCGGAAAGCGTTTTCGGATAATAAATAACATCATGAGGCCTTTGCATGCTTCCGGTTATAAAACAAAAAAAGAAACGGTTGAAGAAGCTTTAAAACTTTTAATAACATTAAAAAATCAAGCAAGCATAAGAAATTTCCGCGGGAAACTGTTTTAGGATGGTGATTTGGAAAATTTGATTGATTATGTAAGGGGGATTTATGCACCTCATACCGATATGTTGGATAAGGAAATTGCAATACAAGCTGCACATAATTATAGGAAATTGAGAAAGCAGGGCATCATGGTAAGAAAAACAATAGATGGGTATTTGAGCGAAAATCTATACTGTGAATACGATTGAAAATACCGAAGACTTTCAGCGCATTTACCGATGATTGGGGGTATGATGGTGTATTTACCGGCACCCTCTGTGATATAGAATCACTATGTTTTCACAAAGAGGAAAATTAATATAAAATGTCCGATTTGCAAGCTCGGTTCCCGGCTACGCTACACCCGTCCCGTTTCCGCCGCTTCGTGCTGTTCTTCTAAATCCATCATCATATTGTCGGGGGCTTCCGGATTGATGCGGAGGCAGTTACCGTTGATCGACACGAGCAGCATGACGTCGAAGAGGCGCAGATAGCTGTCGATTTCGCGCAGTCCGCGCTTCGTTTCGGGCTTACCCGGTCTGTAGCGCGTCCCGCTCGGGAATACGAGTATCGCCTGACCTCTTTTTTTGCAATCGTCCATAGCGTGCATCGCCGCCAAATTGATTTTGCGCGCGCTGTCGAAAAAAAAGAGGATTACTACAGCAGCTTATAATTACAACCGGAAAACAGTTGCAGTTATAACATATATAGAGTATTATTAGATATGAGCCAAAGAGAAAAACTTATAAAAAGGCTTTTAAATAAACCGGTTGATTTTACATATGATGAATTAAGGAAATTATTAGGAAAACTGGGCTATAAAGAAAGTCAAAGCGGGAAAACGTCAGGTTCTCGAGTAGCGTTTTTTAATGAAAAAACAGGGCACATTATTCGGCTTCATAAACCGCATCCTAAAAATGTATTAAAACAATACCAAGTAGAGCAACTTGTAGAAGAGCTGACAACAAGGGGATTAATATGAAAGATATCTTACAGTATAAAGATTTTATAGGTTCCGTTCATTTCAATGCCGCTGATGAAATCTTTTTCGGAAAAATAGAAGGCATTGACGATCTGGTGTCTTTTGAAGGGAATACGGTCAGTGAATTGAAACAAGCCTTTGAAGAAGCTGTAAATGATTACATAATTTTATGTAAAGCGAGCGGTAAAAGAATAGAGAAATCATACAAAGGCAGTTTTAATGTTCGTATTGCGCCGGAGTTGCATAAAAAGGCGAAACTGCTATCGGTAATGCAAGGTATATCATTAAATCAATTCATACAAAAAGCAGTCGAGCAAGAAGTAATACGTGAATCACTGACTAATTAAGGATTTTTCACCCACTGTGATGGACTTCTGCTTTCACAAAGCGAAGGTCATATATGCCTTACACAGTTCTGGAAAAAGAAATAGCAGTGCTTCCTCCTGCTGCAATAAGTGAAGTTGTTGATTCGGGGATGATCGATTGTCGAAAAGTGCTAAAGATATAATTGAGTCTAATATATGATGTAAAACTATTTGGTAAAAGATATGAAACCTAACAGCCGCGCCAGCCTGACATTTGCTGTGCAATGCATCTGAGCGAATGTTATACGGATTGCCCGGTGGGCAATTTTTTTTCCCCCTGTAGCCTATCGTGTATTTTATCGATATACTTACACTATTATGGATAATCGAACGAAGGCGGAAAGACTGTGGCCGCTCGTGCTGACGCTCGTCGTCGTTGCCGCCGACCAAATCACAAAATATATAGTCGTCAAAACGATACCGCCGTTTACAATCGGCTCGTCCTTTTTCGACGGCATACTGCGCATCGTGCACGTATCGAATACGGGCGTCGCGTTCAGCGTCGGTGACAGCTTGCCGGATACGGCGAGACGTTTTCTATTTGCGATCCTTCCGCTCATCGTCATAGGCGTCGTGTTCTCCGTCTACTTCAGAAACAATACGTTTACGAAGTTGCAGCGGTGGGCGATCTGCGGCATCGTCGGCGGCGGGCTCGGAAATCTCATCGACCGATTTGCGAGATCCGAAGGCGTCGTCGACTTTATCGACGTCGATATCCCGAACATCACAGTGCCCGGATTGTTTTCGCTTGAGCGGTGGCCGACGTTCAACATCGCCGACGCATCGATCGTTGTCTGCTGCGCCGTGCTCATCGTTTCGTTTATGAAAACGGCCGGTGCGGAAAACAGGGAAAGTCAAAATGGAAGATAATAATTATTCGGATATCGACCGTATGGAAATCGAAGCGGAAAAAAAGCGGCGCGAAGCGATTATTAAAAAAAACGAGATAAAGCGCAATACGATTCTTTTTACGATCGCAAGCTGCATCGTTCAAGTGATCCTCATGCTTGCTCTGATGACGGCGCTGTACATCCTCGCAGCTGTTTTGAGCTATCGCGTTTTACACTTGGAATCCGCGTTCCCGATTCAAATCGCTTCTCCGCTCGTATTTATCGGCGGGATGATTTTCGGTTTTATCCTGCATAAAAAGATCATGTATGTGATTATCGATAGATTGAATCTGTACGATAAACTGCAAAAAGGGCTCGGCGATTATTACCGTCCCCGCAAAGCGCGGGATAAAAAGCAGGTTGATTATTAAATCGGGGTATCTATGAAAAAGATCGGCATTATCGGTGCCATGGAAGTCGAAGTGCAGACGCTTACATCTTCCATGACCGGAGAAGACGGAACAGGCGATGCAAAATTAATAAAATCAGCACATCTTTCGTTTTACGACGGCATGCTTTCGGGTGTCCGCGCGGTCGTCGTAAAAAGCGGTGTCGGCAAAGTGAACGCGGCTCTCTGCGCCGAGCGCCTCATATCGGAATTCGGCGTAACGCATATCGTAAATACCGGTATAGCCGGTGCGGCTTCCTCGTCTCTCGACGTCTTAGACATCGTCGTTTCAACGGATGCGATGTATCACGATGTCGACGCAACTCTTTTCGGTTATAAACCCTGCGAAATACCGCAGATGGATACGTACCGCTTTCCTGCGGATGAAAATTTAATCAGGGCTGCCGAAAAAGCGTTTGCAAAAACCGATGCGGCAAAAAAACATAGGTTGTTAAAGGGACGGGTCGCATCCGGTGATCAGTTTATCGCGAGCGGAAAAACGAAGAGGCGCATAAAGGAACTGTGCGATCCCGCGTGTATCGAAATGGAGGGCGCCGCAATCGCGCATACTTGCTATGTGAACGATGTACCCTTTGTGATCATCCGCGCCATGTCGGATGCCGCCGACGACAACGGCGGAAAAGCGATTGCGTTCAACGAAAAAGCGGCCGCCGAAGAGAGCGCTGCCATCGTTATTGAAATGATGAAATTATTATAATCGGAGTGTGTACTTAAGCATCTATGAACCTTTTTGCAAAATTTAAAGAGACGGCATCTTCCGTGCTTCCCGTTATGGCCATCGTGCTCATACTCGGCGTCACTGCAGCTCCTCTCGGAAGCGATCTGCTTTTGCGATTTTTCGCCGGCGGCATTTTGCTTATCACGGGGCTGACGATTTTTTTGCTCGGCGTCGACGTCGGCATTCTTCCGCTCGGAGAGCAGGGCGGTTCGGAGCTGACAAAGCGGCGGAATCTTCCGCTCTTGCTCGGCGCGTCATTTCTCATCGGTTTTCTCGTCACCGCGTCGGAGCCCGATATCCAAGTGCTCGCCGATCAGGTGCGGAGCGTTTTCCCTCTCGTAAACAAAACGCTTTTTATCTTTATGATAGCGGGGGGCGTTGGGCTGTACATCATGTTCGGACTCTTGCGCACTGTCATGCACTTGTCGCTGAAAATAATCCTCGCGATTTCATACGTCGTTATCTTTATAATGGCGTTTGCAGCTCCGCAAAGCTTTATCGGTATCGCCTTCGATTCGGGCGGAGCAACGACGGGACCGATGACGGTGCCCTTTATCATGGCGCTCGGCATCGGCGTTTCATCCGCGCGCATGAATTCGAAAGGGGGATCGAGCGATTCTCAAAGCGATAATTTCGGACTCACGGGTATGGCTTCCGTCGGACCGATCATGGCGGTGCTGCTTTACGGTTTGGTGCTTTCTCATCACGCCGGTACCGTTTCCGAAACGGCTGCAGCGGGCGCGAGCGGAGAAGCGGTGCAGGGACTCGGCGCATTTACTGCGGTGCTGCCTCATATCGTACAGGAAGCGGCTCTTTCGCTTCTTCCCGTCGTCACTCTCTTTGTCGTGTTTCAGATTTTTTTGCTCCGCCTGCCGCCGCGTCGAGTCGCGCGTATGATCGCGGGTTTTATCTATAGCTATATCGGACTCGTTATCTTTCTCATCGGCGTCAACGGCGGTTTTATGACGGCCGGCCGGAGACTCGGGGAATTGCTCGGCATGCGTGCAGCTCAAAGCGGCGGACTGTGGACTGTCCTCCTTATCGGCACGGGGCTCCTTATCGGTGCGGTTGTCGTATGCGCAGAACCCGCCGTATGGGTACTCACCGATCAGGTCGAATCGATTTCCGGCGGTACGATAAAACGAAAAGCGCTCCTCGTCTTTTTGTCGGCCGGAGCTGCGATCGCGATAGGGCTTGCGATGGTACGGGCTCTTACCGGATTCAACATCATGTACATCCTCGTACCCGGCTATGCGACGGCTCTTATATTGATGCTCTTTTGTCCGAAGCTCTTTACCGGTATCGCTTTCGATTCCGGCGGCGTCGCGTCGGGGCCCATAAGTTCGACCTTTGTACTTTCGTTCGCACTCGGCGCATCGCAGGCGGCCGGCGGCAGCTCCGATGCGTTCGGCGTTATTGCACTTATCGCCATGACGCCGCTTATCGCGATCCAAGTGCTCGGCCTCGTATTCCATCATAAAAAGAAGAGAGGAGAAAAATGACAGTATACAATTTAATAATCTGTATCGTTCCGCACGACGAAGGCGAGTTTATCACAAAGACTGCGGTAAGCGCGGGAGCGGGCGGCGGAACGGTTATGATGGGGCGAGGTACGACGGCGAGCGGCGTGCTGCATGCGTTGGCTCTCGGCGATATGCCCAAAGACATCGTATACATACTCGTTCCCGCAGAAAAAAAATCCGATATTGTCGGTGCGATCGCCGCCGCATCGGAGACGAAAAAGAAAAAATTCGGCGTACTTGTTACGACCGATGCGGCGAAATTATTAAAAACCGGAAAGGTTTCGGGAGGCGACGATTATATGGTTCAAAAGACGACACATCAAATGATCACCGTAATTGCAAATAAAGGTTATGCGGACGATATTATGGCAGCGGCGCGGAAAGCGGGAGCTGGCGGCGGCACGGTCATCAATGCGCGGGGAACGGCGACTCCGGGAGATGCGAAATTTTTCGGTATGGAAATCATCCCCGAAAAGGAGATGATATTCATCATTATCGATGCCGAAAAGCTCGACGGTGTTTTCGAAGCCGTCCGCACGCTGCCCTGCCTTGCCGAGCCCGGAAGCGGCATCGCGTTTTGCACTCCGGTCGGCGACTTTACCATCCTCGGAAAAAAATCATGAAAACCGCCGATGCCGTACTGAGTGCGCTTTCAAAGCCCGAGACGGCAGACGGTTTTATTTCAGGCGAAGCGCTTGCCGAACGCTCGGGCGTCTCCCGGCAGGCAGTGTGGAAAGCGGTAAAGCAGCTGCGTTTGCAGGGGACCCGGATCGAAGCCGTGACGAACAGAGGTTATCGTCTTACGGGAGCGGGCGGTCTCCTTTCGGAAAAAGCCGTCGCTTCGCTTATCGATGAGGCGTTCGGCGCGCGCGTTTACGTCTATCAAAAAATCGATTCGACGAATACCGAAGCGAAGCGGCGTCTGGCGGAAACTTCCGACGTGCGCTCCCTCGATCACACCGTTATCGTCGCGTCTTCTCAAACGGCCGGCCGCGGGAGACTCGGACGTGCATTTTATTCGCCGGACGGTTCGGGTTTGTATCTTTCGATCATCTATGCGCCGAAGGAAAAAATCGAATCGCCTGCGCTCCTGACCGCGACGGCGGCAGTCGGCGTATGCCGCGCACTCCTTTCGGTTTACGAAGCCGATGCAAAGATCAAATGGGTAAACGATATTTTTATGCGCGGCAAAAAAGTTTCGGGCATCCTCACCGAAGGTCTTACCGATTTTGAGCGCGGCGGCATATCGTGCGCGGTCGTCGGCATCGGTGTAAATATCGCACCGCAAAATTTTCCGCGTGCCATCGCAGACATTGCAACTTCCGTCCTCGAAGACAAAGACGCGGATACGAAGCGAAGCGCGCTTGCAGCGGCGATCGTAAACGACGTGCTTTCGATTTACGATTCCGGCAAAAAAGGTTTTGTCCGCGCGATGGAAGAATATCGAGAGCGTTCGATGCTGACGGGAAAAACGGTGACCGTACACCCTGTTGTAGACGGAGCGGAAGCGTATGAAGCGGAAGTGTTGGATGTCGGCGAGGACGCGAAACTGATCGTAAAAACCGGAGACGGGAAAACGCGCTTTCTCGACAGCGGAGAGGTAACGCTTCATTCGCACTGACCAGGGATGCACTTCTATGATTTTAAGATCGAATCGAGCGGAATTTGTAAGCAAAGATGATGCATTCACAGACTGCACACTGCCGCCCAATTTCTGAAAAACAGTTTGTAGCCGCCGCTATCCCATAAGTCAAGAAATTCTTCATACGAATAATATCGATTTCCGCTGCGGCATTTTTTATCGATGACGGTTTTTCGCGGATTTTCGATGTTCTTTTCCTGCAGCGAGTCATACAGCATAAAGCCGTTTTCATCATATCCCAAAACCGTTACATAGTGTTGAATATGATGCACTTTTATTAAAACGATTACCGGAAAACCTTTGTCGACAGTTTGTTGAAGCCAACATATCTTTTCTTTTTCCGTCTTGTTTTTCAAAACATATTCTTTCGTTTTTATCGCATACGAATTTAATAATTTTACGACGCCGCGCGGGAATGTGAGGTTTTTATATATTCTCCACGATATTTCGCTTGCAAGCAGCTCGGGAGAAATTTTTTCGTTTTTCAAGATATTGATGACTGCCATAACCGAATACGGGCCGCAATTATTCAATGTTTGCCGATAGAGCAGATCGGCATCGAGCGGCAAATTGCGGCTTATTTCATGATGCATCGGTTTTATTATTACGCGAGATGGGAGAGCTCTTCCGAAAATCGATAAAAATATGATTAGAAAAAGAAAAGGTATGATTGCTATTACTGCGGGTTTTATCTTCATATTAAAAAACGGGATGCGGCTCGGCATCCCGTTTGCATCTTTTTTGCTTACGGACGCGCGATGATGTCCGCGAGGTGCGGGCGTTTTGCCAAATCCTTCGGCAAAAGCTCTTCGCGCGCTTTGTTGACGTATTTCGGATCTTGGAAGCTGTACGTAAACTTCGTGTGGATGTCGTACGTACCTTTCATGAGCGCGTACGCGTCTTCGGTCATGACAAGTTCTTCATCCGTCGGGATAACGAAGATTTTCGTTTTGCTGTCGTCGGCGCTGATGCACGTTTCCGCGTTTCCGGTGTTCGACCATTCGTTTTTCTGTGCATCGATTTTGATGCCGAAATCTTCCAATCCTTCGAGGCTTTTTCCGCGCACGATCGGTGAGTGTTCTCCGATACCCGCCGTAAACACGACCGCATCCACGCGACCGAGAGCGGCTTTGTATGCGCCGATGTATTTCTTCAAGCGGTACGTAAACATTTCGATCGAAAGAGCGGCGAGTTTATCGCCCGATGCCGCAGCGTCTTCGATGTCACGGCCGTCCGTGTATTTTCCGTCCGTGATGCCGAGCAAGCCGCATTGCTTGTTGAGCGCCGTATCCATCTCTTCTGCGCTCATGCCGGTTTTGCGCATGATGTAAAACGGGAGCGCCGCATCTATGTCGCCGCATCTCGTGCCCATGACGAGCCCTTCCAGCGGCGTAATGCCCATAGACGTATCGAAACATACGCCGCCTTTTACCGCGCATACCGATGCACCGTTTCCGAGGTGGCAGATTATTAAATTCGTGTCTTTCGGCTGTTTGCCGAGCAGCACCGCAGCGCGTTTCGACGTGTACATAAATGACGTGCCGTGGAAGCCGTAGCGGCGCGCGTGATATTTTTCGTACCATTCGTGCGGGATCGCATACATATACGACGCTTCGGGCATCGTCTGGTGCCAGGCTGTATCCATGACGGCGCAGTGCGGAACCTTCGGCAGCACTTTTTGCGCGGCTTCGATACCCATGATATTTGCAGGATTGTGCAGCGGTCCCAAGTCCTGTACTTCACGGAACGTATCGAGTACGGCCGGCGTGATGATGACGGACTTTGTGAATTTTTCACCGCCGTGGAGTACGCGATGGCCCACCGCTCCGATAGCGCTCATGTCTTTGATGACGCCGACTTTTTCGTCGGTGATTTCTTTCATGATAAGTTCGATCGCTTCTTTGTGTGTCGGGCAGGGACTTTCGATTTTGTGTTTGTCGGCGCCGACGCAATGCGTGATAACCGAACCCGGGCGGCCGACACGTTCTACGATACCCGTGCACAAAACGGATTTATCGTCCCAGTCGTAAACTTGGTACTTTGCGGAAGATGAACCGCAGTTAAGCGTTAGAATAACCATACTCGCTTCCTTAATAAAAAATTGTGTGTAATATTATAAAAGTATTTGCCGTTCTCCGCAAGTCTCCATATATGCTCCTTATAAAACTGTCACGCGTCACGTGTCCGCGATATCACGTGTCTTCGATCTGTGTCTTCGATCTGTTGACAAATTTCAAATATCGGACTTATAATTGGTGCAATTCTCATTCGTCAATTCTGGAGGCTTTGAATGAAAAAACTGCTAACGTGCATCTTTTTTTGCACATCGTTATTTGCATTCTTTTCATGTGCAAAAAAAGAGCAAAAAACGACGCTGAATTTTTTGGAAACGATGACCGCTCCCGATCGCACCGCGATTATCAAACAGATAATTGCCGATTTCGAGCAGCAGCATCCGAACGTCACAATCAACCTTATCTCTCCGCCGTATGATCAGGCGCAAAACAGAGCATCGCTCATGCTCACAAACGAAGATCCGCTCGATATCATCGAAGTGCGCGATTACGATGTGCGGCAATATGTCAATAACGGAAAATTAACGAATCTCGAAGACATGATTGCGAAATGGGATGAAGGCAAAGATTTGCTTCCCATCACGATGGCGTGTGCACGGACGACGGACAATACGGCCTACATTCTGCCGCAGTTTTTGTATGTCAAAGCGCTTTTCATCCGTACCGATATCCTTGCGGCGAACGGCATTACGGAAGCGGATTATCCGAAGACAAACGAAGAACTCTATGCGCTGTGCCGTAAAATCACGAACCCTGCAAAAAATCAATTCGGTTTCGATTTCAGAGGTAAAGCGAACGAATTCAAAATTTCCGATCTGCTCATCCTCGCCGATGTCGATAACATCGATCCGAACAATGTATACAAAACGCTCGACGGCAAATTCTCATTCGCGGAACCGAGCGCACTTTCCGCATTGAAAGATTATATCGCCATGTTCAAATCAAGCGTTCCTTCCGACGGAATCAACTGGGCGTTCAACGAACAGGTCAACTCCTTCGTTTCCGGTATAACGCCTTTCCTCATTCAGGATCCGGATACGGTCGGTTTGCTCGACACGCAGCTCGGACGCGACAAGTACACCGTCATTCCGCTCACCGTCGGCAAGAGCGGCAAGGCCCCGATCGATTACGGCTATGCATCGCTTTCGATCCCGTCGTATTCGAAGAACAAAGAACTCGCATGGGAGTTCATCTCGTATATGTCTTCGGCGAAAGTGAATGCCGAACTGTGCAAAAAATACGGTCCGCTGCCGACACACATTTCAACATTTAAAGACGATCCGTATTTTTCTACGGGCGTTTACAAAGCGTGGGATGTACAGTTCAGCTCTCCGGATAAATATCTGCTCGTCAAGTTTCCGCTCGACGATGAAAAATGGCCGGGCTGGCCGCAGGCGCACGAGCAATATATGCAGTCGGCATTGCTCGGAAATATTTCAGCGGCAGATCTCATTCAAAAAAGTACAGACTACTGGAAATAATTAATTGTTAAATGTAAACGGGAAAGGATGTCGAAAATCACCGTTCTTTCCCGTTAATCTATCTAAGAGGATTACAATGAAATATCACAACCGCGTCTACAGGCTTATGGTGCTGCCTGTTTTTATTATTTTGACGCTGTTTATGTACTGGCCGGTTTTACGCGGCGGTTTTATTGCGTTTCAGCATTATACGCTTTTTGATTTATCAAAAGTCAGATTTAACGGTTTCGATAATTTTTTAGCGATAATTAAGGATGCCGATTTTCCGTTTTTTCAAATTTTATTAAATACCCTGATATGGCTTTTCGCTTCGTTGATTCTTCAATTTATTCTGGGATTTTCGCTTGCCCTGTTATTGCAAAAACCGTTTCCGCTGCGCGGTTTATACAGCGGACTCGTATTTTATTCGTGGACACTGTCGGGCTTTGCGATCGGTTTGGTTTGGGCATGGATTTTCAACGGTCAGTTCGGTCTCGCAAACGATATACTGCTGCGGATCGGACTTATAGAATCTCCGATCGGTTTTCTTTCGAATCAAAAGATCGCGATTTTCTCCGTCGTCATAGCGAACGTGTGGTACGGCGTACCGTTTTTTGCAATCATGCTGCTTGCCGCACTGCAATCCATTCCGAAAGAACTGTATGAATCCGCCGAACTTGACGGTGCAGGTCCCTTTGTGCGCATGTTCGGTATAACGATTCCCTATATTTTACCGACCATCATCAGTACGACGCTTCTGCGTACCATGTGGATCATGAATTTTCCCGACATCATCTATGCGATGACGGGAGGAGGTCCGGCAAACAGCACGAATATTTTAGCCACGCAAATGATCAACAAAATTCAAAAAAGTTACAACTACGGTCAGGGTTCCGCCGTCGGTGTAATGATAATATTCATATTATTGCTCTACGCGATAGTATATTTGAAAATCGTAAACAAAGGAGCGGACAAATGAAAAAAAACGGTGTCGTGGAATTCAGATCCGCATTTCGCATCTTTGCACTGGCTCTTTTTCTCATCGTCGCAATAGCGCCGTTGTATTGGATCATCGTCACATCTCTTAAAGGACCGCGCGAAATTTATTCCAATCCGATAAAATATTTTCCGAGCCGTATCACTTTTGAAAGCTATAAAAAACTTTTCAGCTTCAGCAATTTCGGCAATTATTTTTTTAACAGCGTCGTACTGTCTGTCGGAGCGGCTTTTGCCGCGCTTATGATAAGTATGTTCAGCGGCTTTGCCCTGTCGCGCTACAAACGTCCGCGCGAACGGAACAGGATCGTTCTCGCGTTTTACTTTACGCAGATGATTCCCAATTTTATAATCATGATGCCGCTGTACACGATGATGGCGAAGATGCACCTTACGGATAATCTGGTAACGATGGGCGTACTTTATACCGCAACGTCGGTTGCATTCAGCACGATTATGGCAAAGAGTTTCTTTGACAATATTCCGTCGGCGTTGGAAGAAGCCGCGCTGATCGACGGGTGCAACACGCTTCAAGCGATATTTTACGTCATCGTGCCGGTTATGTTTCCCGGTCTCGCTGCAATTTTTTCTTTCTCTTTTGTTAATATTTGGAACGAACTGTTTTTAGCGGTGATGTTTTTATCGTCGGAAACAAAAATGACGATTCCCGTCGCGCTCAATTCGTTTATTTCGAAAGCGGGCGTTTCATGGGATATACTCAGTGCGGGGATCGTGATCGCTCTTCTTCCCACGATGATCATCTTTGCCTTTACGCAAAAGTACATCGTCGCAGGGTTGACCGAAGGCAGTGTAAAAGAATAGGGCATATCTGAAAACTGAAGTTTTTGGAAGTTCCCGATAAATTTGGAGGCATGATTATGGAAAAGGATATCACCGAGATCCTTCATCACATGGGAGAAGATGCACTCCCGCTCAACGCGGTAAGCCCGCCGATTTTTCAAACATCGATATTCTGTTTCAAATCGTTCGACGATTTTAAGGGTGCGCTTGCGGACGAACCGTCGCACTTTATTTATTCGCGCGGAAATAATCCGACGGTCAACCTGCTCGAAGAAAAGATTGCCGCGCTTGAGCACGGCGAACGGGCAAAGCTCGTTTCGTCGGGAGTCGCAGCGATCTCCGCTGCCGTCATGGCTTTTCTGAAAACGGGCGATCATGTCGTCGCAGTGCGGGACAGTTATTCGTGGGCGAAATATTTATTTACGACGTATTTGGCCCGCTTCGGCATCGAAACGACGTATGTTGACGGTACCGATCCGGAAGATTTCGAACGCGCCGTAAAACCGAATACGAAACTGTTTTATCTTGAAAGCCCGACGACATTCACATTCAAATTACAGAATCTTTCCGCCGTCGCACAAATTGCCAAAAAGCACGGTATCAAAACCGTCATCGACAATACATGGTGTACGCCGATTTTTCAAAACCCGATCGATTGCGGCATCGACCTTACCGTGCATTCCGTAACGAAATATATGGGCGGAAACAGCGACGTCGTCGCAGGCGTCATAGTCGGTTCCGACGAAGACGTCAAAAAGATTTTTGAAAGCGAATTCCAGCTGCACGGCACCGTTCCCGATCCCTTTATGGCATGGCTCGTTTTGAGGGGACTGCGGACGCTGCATATCCGTATGCCGGTGCATTTTGAAAATGCAAAGAAAGTTGCGGCGTATTTACAGAGCAGAAGCGAAGTCGAAGACGTGTTGTATCCGTTTTTGCCTTCGTATCCGCAATACGATCTTGCAATGAAACAGATGCGAGGCGGCGCCGGTCTTTTTTCGTTCAGATTCAAAACGCGCAAGCTCGATGAGATACGAAAATTCACCGATGCTCTGAAGATGTTTAAACGCGCGGTAAGCTGGGGCGGTTATGAAAGCCTCGTCGTTCCGGCAGCCGTTTCCCGGTATCCGAACGATGTTATTCCCGATGACAGGATTTCGCTGATACGGCTGCATATCGGACTTGAAACGGCGGACAGTCTCATCTCCGATCTCGATGCGGCGATCGCGGCGATGAAATCGTAATACGAATTTTATTCGTGCGGAGGGTTTAATACCCCGACGCACGAATAAAATATTTTTCACAAGTTCAATTTAAACCGTTCCTTAAAATTCAACAGTCGAACAAAATATCAATTTTGGAGACTGTTGAATTGGTGCGCGTAAGCGCACAATTAATAAGCGATGTTTCGGCTTCGTCCGAAACTCGAAGTTAAATTGAACGGCGCAATTTCAGACGTTCAATTTAAACCTTCCTTAAAATTGCACAGCGAGTAAATCTTCGGATTTAGGAGCCGTGCAATTAGTGCGCGCAAGCGCACCGTTAATAAGCGATGTTTCGGCTTCGTCCGAAACTCGAAGGTAAATTGAACGGCGCAATTTCAGACGTTCAATTTAAACCTTCCGTCAATTTTCCGTTTTTGTAAATATAATTCGCGCTGTCCGCATATTTTTTCGGAATCGCAATACCGCATGCGGCTGCCGCATCGACGTCGATGAGCAGATCGCTGTCGCTCGGCTCGGTCATAAAGCGGATCGGCATATCCGCAGGTTTCGCACCGCGCAAAATCTCTACGACCATTTCGCCCGTTGCGCGCCCGGCTTTATAATAATTAAAACCGCTTGCCATAAAGATACCGCCGTTTTTCGCTCCCGTCACGTCGCCTGAAAAGATCGGTTTTTTCGCTTTGGCAAAAACGTTTACGACGGCGGGAAGTGCGCTGAACACCGTGTTATCGGTTGAAAGATACAGACCGTCGACGCGCTTTACAAGCGTTTCGGCCGCCTGCTTTACTTCCGACGAATTCGTAATCGCCTGCGTTACAAGCGCAAGCCCCTGTTCGGCGCATCCCTTTTTAACAAGGTTGAGCGCGCTTGCCGAATTGGCTTCATTGCTCGTGTAGATGTAGCCTAGCGTTTTGATACCCGCGACTTCTTTAAATAATGCAATATGCTGATCGGTCGGAATCGCGTCGCTCATGCCGGTTACGTTGCGCTCTCCGTGAGCCGTCGTCGATACGAGTCCCGCGCCGACAGGATCGGTGATCGTTCCGAATACGACCGGCACGTCTTTGATCGTATTCGCAAGCGCGACGGCAACCGGAGTTGCGATACCGACGGCAACATCGACTCGCTCGTCGCGATAGCGCGATGCGATTTGGGCGGCCGTGTTTACGTCTCCGTTTGCGTTTTGCAAATCGTAGTTTGCTTTGATGCCCGATTCATTGATCACATCCATGATGCCCCGCTCGATATCGTCGAGCGCTTGGTGCTGCACGATTTTCGCAATTCCGATTTTATACGTTTTGCCTGAAGAAGGTGCATCCGCACCTCCCATCGCCGATACCGTACCCGCCGCAAACACCGCCGCCGTTAAAGCCGCACATAATTTTTTCATACAACGCTCCTTTTATACATCCGCACTCTGCGGATCGATTTTATTTGTTTCTACAAACAGTAACAACAGTATAATACTATTTATAGAAACATGTCAAGAGCTCGAAATACCTGATAGATATGTATTGTAAAATTACATATTAGTTATATAATATCCGGTATGGAAAATTCTTCGGAACAAAAAAATGTATCGCAGGCTTCGCAGGACGATGAGATTTCGCTTATCGATCTCTTTGCCGTTTTGTTGGAGTATAAAAAACTTATCATTTTAATAACGGTCTTTGTTGCCGCCGCAGCTCTTTCGTTTTCCGTTCTGTCGCTCATTCTCCCGACGGAAAAGTCTCCACTTCCGAACATATATACATCGGAAGCGCTTATGCTCATAAACGATTCGTCGTCTTCAGGCGGCTCTCTTTCTTCGATGCTGAGTTCAAGCGGCATGAGCGGACTTTCCAGCCTCATGGGGCTTGCGAATCTTTCGAAAGGCTCGACGTTCAGCGCGCTCGCCGTCTATATTGCCGGAACGAATACCTATCTCGATGCGATCATCGATAAGTTCGATCTTACCGCGCGTTATAAAATAAAAAAATTTCAAAAAGCCGAAACGCGAAAAGCGTTGAAAAAATATTTGACTGCCGAATTCGATGATAAATCGGGCGTGTTTTCGCTTGCATTTTCGGATACGGATCCCGTTTTTGCCGAATCGGTTGCAAACTTTGCGGCGGACTATATGGAAACCGTTTTTACGTCGCTCGGCATCGATAAGCATAAACTTGAAAAAAAGAATCTCGAAGAAAATATCGATATAAGCTATCGGCAAATCCTTTCGCTTGCGAAGCAGATTCGGGAAAACGAAAATGCGGCTTCATATCGCTATAATCCGGACGGTTCTCTCGTTGTAGAAAATGCTTTGCGTTCATTGGAATTGTCAGCGCAGGAACAGGTGTACAAGCAGCTTAAAACGCAGTACGAACTTTTAAAAGTACAGATGGCGAGCGAAACGCCTGTCTTTCAAATATTGGAACGCGCGGAAGTACCGGATAGAAAGTCAAAACCTTCCCGCGGCAAGCTGTGTATAATAGCGACTTTTGCCGCTTTTTTTATTTCGGTATTTATCGCTTTTGCATTGAACGCGGTGGAAAATATCAAACGCGATCCCGAAGCCGTAAAAAAGCTTTCAGCTTCGTTGGGTAAAAATCGGAAATAATTATGAAGAAATATTTTTACGTTTTTGTCTTTTTCTTTTGCGTGTCGATTTTTACGCGCACGGTAAACGGGTACGAACTTTACGCAGCCGATCCGATAACTGTGGGGAATTCTACGGTGACTTCGAACGCATCGATTGCGATGTCCTCGTCCGACTATCTTGTTACCGCGGGAGATATCTATACACTCGCGTTCGCGGTAAACGGAAATGTCGTAAGCTATGCCATACCGGTCGATGCTTCATACCGCATCCGTGTGGCAAATATTACGACGATCAATGTTGCGGGAAATACGTTTTTGCGTCTCAAACAGAGAGTGGAAGAACTCGTTACGCAAAACTATCCTATGAGCGGAGTGCAGTTTGCGCTTACATCTCCTGCGGCATTTAAAGTCGTCGTCGACGGAGAAGTAAAGGAAACGGCAATCAAACAGGCGTGGGCGCTCTCTCGTCTTTCCGATGTCATCGCGGGAACGCTCACCGATTATGCGTCTACGCGCGATATCGTTATTACAGACGAAAACGGAAAAAAGAGCACATACGATATTTTCAAAGCTTCCCGCTTCGGCGATCTGTCGCAGAATCCCTACGTGCGTCCGGGCGACCGCGTCACTGTCGCGAGGATGAATCGGAAAGTTACGGTTCGCGGAGCCGTCGAGCGGCCGGGTACTTACGAATTGCTCGAAGGGGAAAATTTAAAGTGCCTCGTGGAATATTACGGGGGAGGGCTTACGGCACGGGCGGATACGAATCGCATGGAGCTTTCGCGGGCGTCCGATCATACTGATCCTGCGGGTGAAATACTGTATTTGAACGGTACGGCAATTGCATCGGATTATGCGCTTGTATGCTATGATACGCTCAATATTCCGACGTATGCCGAATTGAAACCGGTTATGTTTATCGAAGGTGCGCTTTCATCTGCGACCGGTACATCGCTTGATGCATCTACAAGGATTCCCGTCGTATTTGAAACGGGAGAAAACTACGGTACGCTCGTACGGCGCAATAAAGACCGTTTTTCACCGACGGCGGATATGAAAAACGCATACATACTTCGAGGAGGAAAACCCATTCCCATCGATATCAATCAAATGCTCTATGACGCTTCCTATTATGGAAATGAAATCGTACAACCCAACGATACGCTTATCATACCGTTCAGACAATACTTCGTTTCCGTCGCAGGAGCAGTAGCGCGGCCGGGCAGGTATCCCTATATTCCCGATCGTACATGGGAATATTATATCGGTCTCGCAGGCGGCTTTGTAAATGAAAAAAATTCGGGAAAAGCGATAACGATACGCGACATGAAAGGAAAAAAAATGCGTAAAACCGATCCCATCACACCCGAAACGACGATTACCGCTTCGGCCAATTCGTTTACGTATTATTTCGGTTTATATGCGCCGGTTATTACGACCGTACTTTCGGCCGTTTCGACGACGGTGACGATTCTCATCGCAACGAAGAATATGCGTTAGACTCGATCGCAAGACTCGATCATTTCATACACATTTCGGCATTTTTGCGTTATACTGATACAATGCAGCGCGCGCTCATCACACTGGAAAATTGCCGCATCGAAAACGCAAAGCGCATATTGATCGCGTCCGTTTCGTGGACTATGCGGACGGGCGAAGTGTGGCTTGTCACGGGATCGAACGGCGGAGGAAAAGCGGCTTTCCTTTCGGCGCTTGCGGGGGAACTCGGTATCGTAGCGAACGACGGCGAGACGAGCGGCCGAGTTTTTTCCGAATTTAATAATTCTGCGGAAATCGTTTCACTTGAACGCGCAGCCGCCCTTATCCAAGAAGAGCGTGAGAACGACGAAAGCGAATACTGCGAGGGTGGAGTCGATATCGGACGGACGGGGCGGGCATTTATCGCGGAAGCGCTTACAGACATCGACAAAAAAAAATCCGTTCCGCCCGAACTCCTCGATTCGATCGCAGAGCATCGGGCGGTAAAATTATGCGGCATCGAAGCGGTACTCGAGCGCGGGCTGAAATATATGTCGACCGGAGAGATCCGCCGCACGCTGCTCGCCCGTGCCCTCGTTTCAGAAAAAAAGTTGTTAATTTTAAGCGAGCCGTTTGCGGGGCTCGATGCGGAAAGCCGTACGATCCTCAAAAACTTTTTCAATGAGATTGCCCTCGAACAGCGCGCCGAACGCGCATCGAACGAAGCGAACCCCTATATCATCCTCGGTGCGGAACGTTATACCGAAATTCCCGATGCCGTAACGCACGTGATCGAATTTAACGAGGGTGCACTTTCATTTTGCGGGACGCGAGGCGATTACGAAAAAATTCTCAAAGAACGCAAAACCGAAAACGAAAAAACGAGAGGTGCCGACAAGGCGGCATTTGCCCGACAAATTATTAATCTTCAAAGCGATTTGAAAATGGCGGATGACGATTCCGCTTCGCAAGGAAAGACGCAATCGGATCGCCGCGTGCTTATCGAAATGCATCGCGTCAACGTCGGATGGGACGGACGCGCCGTGCTTAGCGATTTGAACTGGACGCTGTACGAAGGCGAACACTGGCTCATCAGAGGTCCGAACGGTTCGGGCAAAACGACTTTTCTCGAATTGATAACCGGCGACAATATGCAAGTGTATTCGAACGACGTGCGCGTATTCGGCTCTCGGCGCGGAAGCGGTGAAACGATGTGGGATATCAAAGCGAAACTCGGCATCGTATCATATCGGATGCACGTCGAATACCGCATGCTCGGAGGAACGGCGCTGCACGACGTCGTCGTTTCGGGATTCCGCGATTCGATCGGCCTATACGGAAAAGCGACCGATATGGAAACGGCGGCTGCGGAAAAGTGGCTTTCGCTCGGCGGGTTTTCCGGCCGCGGAAGTGAAACTTTTTCCGCACTCAGCTACGGCGAACAGCGCGCCGTATTGATTTTACGCGCCGCGGTAAAATGCCCGCTCATCCTCGTACTCGACGAACCCTGTCACGGTCTCGACGAAAGTCACCGGCGAAGGGTGCTTGACTTGCTCGAAACGATCGCACAGAGCGGTACGACGACGCTGCTGCACGTGACGCACGAAAGCGACGAAGCGCTCGCGTGCGAAAAACACATACTCGAATTCCATCCGGGCAAAACGCCGATGTATACGATATTAACGATATAAATAACAGGAGTACGCAAAAATGATTGACAACCGACAAAAATTAATAATTTTGATACTGCCGCTTTTTTCCGCGCTTCTTTTTGCCGGAGGGAAAAAAGATAAAACACCGCCGCCTGAAACTCCGCAAGAACGCGCAGAACGAATACTTGCTGAAAACGAAGGCGCCGCATATCTCCGCGAGCCGATAGACGGAGAACACTCTTCTTTCGGTGAAGTGTGGGGTTTTGCGCTGCAGGAGCGGAGCGAAGAAATCGACTTGGATGCGCCCGTTACCGACATCGCACTCTTTACGGCGACGCTCAATAATTATGCGGAACTCGACGCAGTGCCACGCCGCTCATCGCTTCCGTCGTTCGCCGGTCGCGTGCATCTTACCTTCGCATGCGACAGCCGTGCGCTCGTTCATTTTGTATTGGATAAAGATCTCGGTTTTCGAAAGGGATTTGAAACCTCTCTTGCGGAAGCGGCGGCGGACTTCGACGGATTGTGCATCGATATGGAGTATATCCCCGCGCGCGACAGGGAGAATTTTTTAACATTTTTGCGCGATATGAAAAAGCTCATCGGAGAAAAGATATTAAGTGTATGTGTGCCGGCGCGGACGCGCACGATTTCCGACGACATCTTTCCGTATAAGACGATCGGAGAAATCGCCGACCGCGTTATCATCATGGCGTACGACGAACACTGGAGCACGAGCGCTCCGGGGCCGGTCGCATCTTATGCGTGGTGCGCCAACGTCGCAGACTATGCGCTTACGGTAATCCCCAAAGAAAAAATCGTCATGGGACTTCCGTTTTACGGACGCACATGGACGGAAGAGCGGCACGCGGGCGCCTGGTATTTCAGCGGCGTCAATCGGAAAATGCTTGAAAACGGCGTATCGAAACTCGAGCGCGACGAAGGCGGCGTTGCGAAAATAAACTATACCGCTACGGTAAACGTAACCGGCTATTTCGACGATACCTATTCGCTCGTAAAAAAATGCCGCCTCTACGAAGAAAAGAAAATTAACAATATTTCATTTTGGCGGCTCGGGCAGGAAGACAAAACGTTTTGGCAATGGATAAAAATAAAAGAAAACTTTTAAAAAATTAATAAAATTTTCAAAGGCAATTCCGCACAATTCACAGGCCGGTTGCGTTATCTTCGAGTGAAAAATCTCCGTACGGAATTTCCGAAAACTCGTCATGCCTGACATAGTAGAGCACGCAGCGCACGTTTTCTTCCGGCACATTACGGAGAGTTGCGACCGCCTTTCGGTAGCACGCTTGCTGACGGTAATACCGCGCGGGATCGATTTCGTGATCGGTTTTATAGTCCACGATCGTATACGTGCCGCCGCTGTTGTCGAAAACCAAATCGATCGAACCCGTAACGATATAAGAGTCGATGCACATCTTAAAAGCGTATTCGGTTTTTATCCACGCGCCTTCTTCCCGCGCTTTTAGGGCACGCGCGCCGTATTCGGACGCTGCAAAGCGCGCGCAGATTTTTTCACACACGGCGTTCATTTTATCTTGCTGCGCTTCGGACAGTTTCCGCATATACTTTTCCGAAGCGAGTTTTATGCCGGCGGGATCGAAGCCGTTCATCGCGTTTTCAAGACAGGCGTGAACGAGCGTTCCGAATTCGTCGAAGCCGAAACGCACGTTTTCGTTTGCAAGTTTTTCAAGCAGCTCGTCGATTTCGGGATAGAGATCGCCTCCGGCCGCTTCTTCGGATCCCGCTTCCGCCGTGCTTTCCGCCTTTGCGTCATAGAGCTTTTCCAACGAACTCGGCGTAATGCGTTTCGAAAGTACTTCCGGCATTTTAATAAAATCGATTTCGGAAGACGAAAAGAGTACATCGGCATCCCGTATTTTACGCTTCCGTAGAATATCTATAGATTCTGGTATACGGGAAGACGCGTATATTTCCCGCTTCGATTTTTTTTCGATGCGTTCGAGGTCGAAGGGCGCGCCGCTTGTATATTGCACCGCAGCGTCCGAGTCGAGAAAATCGGGATAATAATATGCGATGACAGGATCGAAAACGGACGCATCGCTTACGCGGTGTTTGTGATCTTTGTCGTACGAATACGTTCCGACAAAATAATAATCTTTGATCGCGCGGGTTGCAGCGACGTAGATCAAGCGGCGGAATTCGGCGATGTCTTTCGCAAGGTTTTCGTCGCGCTGTTTGATAAAAAAATAATTCCGCTCGCCTTCGGCGGGCTTCAGCGAAACGCCCGCTTCTTCGCTGAAAAAATATTTTTCTTCGCTGTCGTTTTTTACGTTGTCGAAAGCGCCGAGTACGAACACGTGATCGAACTGCAAGCCTTTGCTTTTGTGAACGGTCATTATTTGAACGGCATCTCCTTTTTCGATCGGATAGGATATGTCGCCTATTCCCGTATCGCCGTCTCCGAAAGTGAAACCTTTATCCGCTTCTTTTTGGGATGCGAGCATATCGACAAAATACGCCGCATCTTTTCCGTCCGCGTCCGCCTGCCGCGCCGCTTCGAACAGCAGATCGTACTGTTCGGCAAAGAGACTTACGGCGCGGTTCAGCATCGTTTCATAGCGGTAGCCCATATCGTACCACAGCGTATTGAGCGTTTTCGTGAGCGGCTCGGCGAGCACGCGCTCCTTATGCGTTTTAAAAAAATCCGCTGCGCGGATATAGCGTTCTCGTTCGATCGATCCCTCTGCAAATACCGCAGCAACTTTTTCATCGTCCGAAAACGGAGCGAATACGAAATCTTTATTGCGATAATCCGATGCGTTTGCCAAGATGATTTTCACATCGTTTTCGGTAAGACCTGCGAAGGGTGAACACAAAAATGCCGCAAATGCATTCATATCCGACGGATAGACGCAGAGCCTGAGGAATGCGTATATATCGTTTGCGGGAGCGTCGGCAAAAAGATCGATTTGACGGTCGAGTACGTACGGAATGCGGAACTGTTCGAGCCGGCGCTTCAAATAATTTCTCTTTGTACGCGACCTGTCGAGCACGGCAAACGACGCATAGGGCTCCCCCGCTTCGTGCATTTTAACGATTTTTTCCGCGATATAATACGCAAGCTGTTCCTGCACGTCGGGTACGAGGCCCGATTCCTTTTCGAGAGCATAATCTTTTTGATTGTAAGGCAAAAGCGCAAAGTGAGATCGGATATTTGATTTGTCGAGCGCGATCGGCGCTCCGCGTTCGTGAGTCCTCTTATCGACATAGCGGGCGACGGTATCTTCCGTGTACAGCGCTTCATAAGAGGCGCCCTGCGTTTGCGAAAAGAGAGAGGGTGTGCCGTCTTTGTGCGCGTAATCATCGCCTGATTTATAAAAGCCGCCGAATATCTGATTAAAGCTCGTAAGCAGTTCCGGAAACGATCGGTAATTGTACACCATGCGGAGTTCCGCTTCGTCTTCGCCGCAGGCAAGGTCGCGTTTCAATTCATTGAACACCGACACGTCGGCTCCGCGGAATTTGTAGATCGACTGTTTTTCATCGCCGACAAAAAATAATGTATCGCCGGCAATATTCGGCACGAGCGCTTTTCGAATCGCCTCAGGATCGTCAGAAGCGACTTCGGTATATTCGTCGAGACGTTCGGCAAGGAGAAAGAGGAGATCGCGGTTTCGGCCGTTGTTGTCCTGAAATTCGTCGATCATGATTTTACTGAATGCGGCCTTTTCCTGATTGCGGATGTCTTTTTGTTCGATCAATATTTTCAGCGCCATATCGCTCACGTCTTTAAACGTCAGCGCGCCCGACGTCCGCTTTTGCCGGTTTACAAGCTCAAGCAGTTCGTCGAAGAGGCTGCACATATCTTTGATGTACGGAAACTCTTTGACATACACGGCAAGGGATGTGAGTTCGTCGGCGTAACGCGCAAGGTTTTCGGTACAGGCTTTTATCGCTTTGAGGGAAGAAGCGGCGTTGCCGGGCTTAAAGGCGGATAAGACCGTAACCCAATTCGCGGCAGAAAAAAGTTTTTCGTACAACGCTTCGCTCGTCTCCACATCGTCGGGCGAAAACACCGTCGAAGCGAAGTCGGGAAGAGGCTGCGTTTCGATAAAGGAAAAAAGTTTTACGGCGGCGGCGTTTTTTTGCCACTTGCATGACGCATCGCTTTTCGCCTCATTGCACAGCGAAAGGGCGTTTGAAACGATATCGAAGAGGGAGCCGTCAGTCTTATCGCTTACGATTTTTTTCCACGCATCTGAAATTATCGATTTTTGCGTTTCGAGGGAGCGCGTAAACCGGCCGCTTTCGGTTGCGAGCGAAGTGTAGTCGCCGATAATCTTTGCGACAAGGGAATCGGAAAACTCCTGCACTTTGCCCGCTTCGGCAAAACGGCGGATGCCCGGACGTGAAAGATTTTTCAGCACGAAGGGCAATGCAAGATTTTTAATATTCCGCTCGCTGTCCGTACTTCCCGTTGTAAAATCCGGGCGAATGCCGTAACGGTTCGCAGCCTGACGCACGACGGCGCCGCAGTACGAATCGAGCGTTTGAATGCGGGCATCGGCAAATTCGCTTACAGCCCGCGCGGCATTTTTTCTTTGGCGTTCGGGCACCTGTTCGTTTTTTGAAAAAAACACGAGCGTTTTGTAAATGCGCGCGTACATTTCGGCGGCGGCTTTTTTCGTAAACGTCAGCGTCAAAACAGCCGGCGCTCTGATATCGTCGAATTCCATAACGAGCCATGCAAAGCGCGTTGCAAGCACTTGCGTTTTGCCCGAACCCGCTCCCGCAGCGACGACGGCGTTTTTTACGGAGCAGCACACTTTTTTTTGCTGATCGTCGAGCGGATGTTCCAAAAGGTCAAGGTATGCATAATCGTTTTTCATCGCAGGCTCCCGAGTTACAGTTTGTGAGATGCGACCGTATACGCCGTGCGGCAGATCGTTTTAAAATCACAAGCCATACAGTCAGAATACACGTCGGGTACGATAAGCGCGTCGTCTCCGTGCCGCACTCCTCGAAGCGGTTCGGGATTTCCGTTTTCGACCGTTTCGTAAAAGAGGGAAGCATAGCGGTCGAATACCGAAAGCGTCGGCTCATAGGATTCGGGCGTTTTTTTTGCGTTTTCATCGTCGATAACGGCGACGCTTTCACCCGCATTTTTTATCGAACAGAAGACCATTTTATCGACTTTGACGGGATTAATAAGATTCCACAAGGTTACATACATGGCGCATTGGAAATTGTCGAGCGTACCCGTCGTTTCGTCCGCACGGCACGAAGCGATCGACGGAAGAGACGTATTTTTATAGTCGACGATGATGATCCGCCCCGCGTCATCGGAAAGTATACAATCGATTTTTCCGAAATATTTATAGCGCTTTCCGCGCTCCCACGCTTCACACAGCGCTTCCGTCGAAACGACGCGGCAGCCGCCGAACCCTTTTTCTTTTTTACAAAACTCGTGCAGAAAATCGATGATGATCTTTTCGAATTTATCGCTCTGCTTTTCAAGCACGCGAAGCGCAATCGGGCTTTGATAAAAATCGAACGACTTGTCGCGGATCGCTTCCCCTGTTTTTTCTTTTATTAATTTTCGTATATCGCTTTCACGCTCTCCGAAAGTTCCGTCTTCCCCTGTGACCGGCAGCGTGTCAAAGGTTTTAAAAAGCAGTTCGAGGATTTTATGATTGATGTTTCCCTGATCGTATTTTTCGAACAAGGACGCATCGAGGGAATCTTCGCGGAGTTTGACGACCGATTTGAAAATCCACTTCCGGGGACACGGGAAAAAATCCCGCATATCGCTCTGACTGATCTTTACCGCAAAAGCGTCTTCGCTTGAAGAGCCGTTCGGTGTGCGGCGCTCTTTCAAAACATAGTCGATTGTTTTTTTGACACCGGCGTCTACGGATTGCGGGCGGGGAGCGTTTACGGAAAAATCCGAAGACGCTTTCCAGTTTTCATACTGCACCTTTTGCAGGTCGCTTAAAGCGCGGGGAGCATCCGATTCCGATAAAAACCATTTTTTTTCATTGAGGATAAAATCGTTCGCATCGAGTTCGTCGAACGGCGTATGATTTTTTTCGACGGGAGCGATATCGAAATACGTATGCGGGATCGCAAAGCCTGAGAAAGTCCGTTCGCTGCACGAAAAGATACTCCGCGCCCCGACCGTATTATTAAATTTTCCGTACAGTCTGATAAACGCCGTTGATGCCGCATCGGAATCGCGTATGCCGAGCGCACGGCGTTTTTGCGTATTGAGAAAACCGAGCGGCTTACGGACGACGGTGAGCGCGTCCTGCGTACAGTTGATGACGATGTTGACAGGATAGGCGGCGCAGGCTGCGACTTTATAATCGAAGACGGAAACTCCCGAAAGCGCATCCTGCGGGCGATAGGTTTTGCTTCTCAGCTCGTTGATAAAAAAAGAAAACGGAGAGCGAAGCTTCAAATCAAGCGGCACGATATAATCCTTTTCGATAGCGACAAGCGTTTCAAGCTCTGCAATGCAGCGTCCGAGAACATTGTTCGCTTCGACGCTGAACTCGTCATCGGAAAGGAATTCGTTTTTAAACATAAGCCACGCCGTCCGCAAGCCTTCGAAGGTCTTCGCACCCGTAACGGCTTCGATCGATTTTTTTAATCGCTTGTATAATTCAAGCTCACGTTCGCTTCCTCCGGATTTAGCGAGCGATTCGATCCATACGTCTCCGCCGCCGTAATTGCAGATGCAGTGCAGCCGGTTCCCTTCGCGCACGAGGCTTTCGTTGAGCGCTTTGTTTTTCCACGGCACGCGCCCGTCGAGTACGAGGCGACGCACGCTGTCGTACGAATAATCGGTTTTGCGGCATTCGTCGATATCTTCAAAAATGCTTCCGGCGCTGCCGACCGTAAAGCGCACCCCGCTTCGGACGACAAAGGGAATGCGGTAGTTGGCAAGTTCCCGTTCGATATACGGCCGGTAGGTTTCGAGTTCGGGAACGTGCAGCGCGATATCTTCATACGAAAGCTCTCCGCCGCTTTTTCCGACGATGTCCCGAATGCAGAGCGCCGTTCTTCGAAGCTCCGTCCTCGCATCGGGATAGACGAACACTTCGCTCGTATGCACTTCTTTTTCGGGAAGCACGTAAGAAATTACGTTTTCAAAAGCGGCAAAGACTGCTTCGTATTCATCGAAATCTTCAAGCTGCTCCGGGAAAAAAATAATAAATTTTTTACGCTCTTCCGTAAAGTCCGGCACGAGCCACGCAGGCTCGAACATCTCATCGCCTAAAAAATCGACATAGCGCCGGTAGAGCGTAAGATAATCTTCGTCTTCATCGTCTGCCGCTTCGGGATGCTCGCTTGCATAGCGGGAAAATTTTTCATACCACGTTTTCAAAAGCGGAAGATTTCCGGCAATCCAATCGGCAAAGGAATCGGCTTCTCCGGCAAACTGCGGATGTACGATGCTCTTAAAAAGAGATTTACCGCTTCGGACGGCGGCGGCATTTTCTTCGATGAGATTTCGAACGAATACTTTTCGGAGCACGGCAGGCACGGCATGACGGCCGCTCTCTTTTGCGACGGCGTATTTTTCTTTAAAAGTATCCCACGCGATAAAGTGCTCGAGCGCAACGGCTTTAACGCCCGACGCTTGAGGGTTTTTTACACACCATTCCGCCCATGAAACGAGGGCGACATCGGTCGGAAAAACAAAGACGACATCTTCCTGGCCGAGATTTTCTTTCAGCACATCCGCGATGCGCGCCGGTTCAAGTTCAATACGTTTCATAATAATATTGCTGTAACCAGTATAGCACATAAAGCGTTTCATAGATACGGCAGGATTCAGGTGCCCTGTCACGCGCTATAAATTACCGTAAGGAGGTACGATAAAAAGCGCCGTCTGAAATATCGCCGTCGCTGGAGTCTAGAGTCGAAAAACGCTGAAGCGTTTTTCTTTTATCGGAGACACTCGCGATTTCTGTGCATTGCTCGAAGTCGCAGCGTTCTTATCTCGAGTTTGCGCGGATGTTTGCAGAAGACGTGTATACGTGGCGTTTTGATAAAAATCGCATGAATACGATACGCTTTATTTTGCAAACTCGACTATTGAACATGTGCGCACACGCGCACGGCTAAAAACTTTTTCGGAAATTGATTCGAAGTCCGCGAAAGCGGACACGTAGAATCAGTTCTTTGCAGAACGAGCCGAAGGCTCTAATTTCCTGCAAAAGTTTTTATGGGAGGTTTTTATGAAAAAATTAATAATTGCGGGGCTTGCGGTGGTGATCGCATGCGGAGCGTTCGCACAGCAAAATGCTCCGGCCTTCGACGATCCGAAAGCATCCGTCATCGCCGTTTCGTCCGCCGCCGTTCCGGGCAAAATGAAAGACAATATCAAGCTTATCAACCTGTCGGACGACGAAAATATTTCGTTCCGCGTATATATCTACGATTCGAAAAAAGCATCGTGGAATTTATACGGCAAAGCCTTGCTCAAAGGCTTTTACGACGGCGATACTATCGATTCGGATTTTGAAGACAAAATACGCAAAGTCGAATACGTCGCCGTCATTCCCGACGGAAACGGAGTGTACGAATACGAAGCGGAAAAAAAACACAACGACTTGCGTATCAAAATCCATTCGCCGAACGGCTCGGCCGACGAAAGTTATAAAAAAAATGCGGTGACAGTCGACGTACGGAGCATTCCCGGCGTTTTTAAAGACAATGTCAAATTCGTGAGCGAAACCAGCGATAAAAATATTTCGTTCACACTGTACGCGTTCAACGATAAAAACGGAATATGGCAAAAAGCAGGCGTCGCCGTTTTAAAAGACTTCGGCGATACGGACACGGTCGATTCTCCGCTCGAAGATTCGCTTCCGTCGTACGCCTGTTTCGCCGTCGTTTCGCGCAGCGGAAAAACATACGCATACGATTTTAAAAAAGCGAATAAAGACTTTATCATTACGGTACGGTAAAAGCGTGTATGCAAAGCGCACCAAACACGCGCTTTGCATACACGGAAAGGAAGACGACTATGCTTTGATGTCTCGTTTTGCAAGCTCTTTTTATATAACCCCTTAAATCTTCCGCTTTGTGTTCACCCTATCGTTTGCTTTTGGAATACAAGATCCACTGTCAACGATTCTCTGTCAATAGTTTCTCTTGTTTAGCGCTGGCAAATCCTATATACTGAATAATCGATTTTAATACAATTTTCTTTGCACGCTTTTACGGAGGAATCATGTCACTCGATTGCGGAATCGTCGGACTGCCGAATGTCGGCAAGTCTACGATATTTACGGCGCTGACGGCAGCTCCCGCCGCTGCGGAAAATTTTCCGTTTTGTACGATCGATCCGAACGTCGGCATTGTCGATTTGCCGGACGAACGGCTTGCTTTTCTCGCAAACGTTTTTCAGCCGAAAAAGATTACACCGACGTCGGTAAAGATTGTCGATATCGCAGGTCTTATTAAAGGCGCGGCACAGGGCGAAGGACTCGGCAATCAGTTTTTGGCGAATATTCGGGAGACGGCGTGCATCGCACACGTCGTTCGCTGTTTTGACGATGGCGATATCATGCACGTCCGCGAAAATGCGAATACCGTCGTGCCGATCGACCCGAAAGGCGATATCGAAACGATCGATATGGAACTCGCGTTTGCCGATTTGGATACGATAAGAAAGCGGCAGGAAAAAGTGACGAAGGCGAGCCGCGCGCTCGGAAAAGAGGAAGAAAAAAAATACGTGCATTGGACGAGCGCGGTTGCAAAGATCAAACCGCTGCTTGAAGCGGGAAAATGCGCGCGGCTCGCCCCGCTGACGCCGGAAGAAAAGGCGGCCGTGAGCGATATGTTTTTGCTTACGATGAAGCCGACGTTTTATGTCTGCAACGTTTCCGAAGACGCGATCGCTGCGGGTACGAACGACTACGTTGAAGCGGTAAAAAAAATCGCCGCCGAAGAAAACGCAGAGACCGTCGTCATCTGCGGGAAGTTCGAATCCGATTTGGCGGAAATCAAAGACGAAAACGACCGCAAAGAATTTATGGAAGCCGCAGGACTCAAAGAGTCGGCGCTTGCAAATCTTGCGCGGACGGCGTACAAGCTCATGGGGCTTCGCACGTTTTTTACTGCGGGAAGCGACGACTGCCATGCGTGGACGATCCGCGCGGGAGACACCGCTCCGAAAGCGGCAGGTGTCATACATACGGATTTTGAAAAAGGTTTTATCAAAGCCGAAGCCTATTCGATCGACGATCTGCGTACTTACGGCTCGGAAGCAAAGATCAAAGAAGCGGGAAAATACCGTATTGAGGGAAAAGATTACGTCGTGCAGGACGGCGACGTATTGTTTATTAAATTCAATGCCGCCGGAAAATAGCAACCGGTAATTGAAATCGAAATTAAATTTTAATAATTATTAATTTAATAAAAGAAACCGTACGCGGTTTTTTGGGGAAGATATGGCCGATAATACACTTGAAAAAATCGCGCATGAACTGTTTCACGCCTTCGATATAAGAATCGATGCCGAACGGCTGACCGATGAAACGGCGTCCCGCCTGTACAATGCGCAGGCGTGGTATTTCAGAGAATGCCTCGGCACCGACGAAATCGTTTTGTGCCGGGATACGCGCAAAAAAGGCGAACACTTTTTGCAGCTCGCGATCGACACTTTTTCAGGCTTGGGATTTCGCGTGTATACGAATGTGCTGCCCGTTTCGACGTGTCAGTTTTATTACAGCTGTATGCAGCGCCCGAGCTGTGCGGGAATCATGTATACGGCTTCGCACAATCCGAAAAATTATACCGGACAAAAGACGGTCGGGCCGAACGTGAGACCCATCGCCGAAAACGTCGGGCCGGAAGGCGGACTTGTCGCCGTCCGCGATGCGTTTTTAAAAGGAAAAACCGTTTCCGCAAAAGCGGGCGGCAGCGTTACGGTCATCGACGACAGCGATGCATACGTGCGCGCCTGTTCGGATTTGGCGCAGATCGGGGAGGACGAGCTTTCCGGTATCTCCGTCGTCGCCGATTTTTTATCGGGCAGCGCGGGAAGCGAAGTGATGCGTGCGTTTCGCTATGCGGGAATTTCATGCGCTCCGCGAAACGTCGTTCCCGACGGCAATTTTCCGAGCGGCGCGCCGAACCCCATTATTAAAGATAATATCAAAGCTACGCTCGACTACATACACGCGCATCCCTCGTCGGTCGATTTTTGCTTTTTATTCGACGGCGACGGCGACCGCGTCGATACGAGAAGCGGCGACGGTACGGAGATTTCTCCTTCCGTGATTATGACTTTTTTGTCTTCCGTGCTCACGTCGATCGTGCCGCATACGGGAGAAGCGCGTATCGGGATCGATTCGAAAGCGTCTCCCGTCGTTCACGCGGAACTGAAAAGCGGCGGCAACAATCCGCTGCTCGTTCCGAACGGGCATTCGCAGATAAAAGATATTTTGCTGCAAAAAAAAGCGATCGCCGCCGTCGAAGAGACCGCACATTATTATTTGAATTTTCCGAACGGGGAAAAAACGGTTCCGATGGAAAGCACGCTGCTCTTCTGCCTTTTGTTTTTGAAACGCTGGAAAAACGCTAAAACGGAATTCGATGCGCTCGTTGCCCGTCAAAACAGCGTGCTTCGCGAACGCGAATGGGGCTATACCTATGCGGATGAAAAAGACCGGGACGATGCGCTTTGTGCGACCGAAAATTTTTTTACGGCAAGAGGATACGTGGCGCTTAAAACGCTTGAAGACGGCTCTCCGCTCGGCACGACATTGTTAAAACGCGATTGGGACGGAGATAAGTGGTGTTGGATCGCACAGCGCGCGAGCCAAAGCGAAAAAGGCGTTGCCCGCTGGATGGTGACGTCTTCCGATGCCGATGAATTACAGCTCGCCGTTGCGGCTATAAACGACGCGGCGCAAAAAAAATTACGGTCTTGATGAAGTTATAGGGTGGTCGTATGTTTGCCTTTTCCGTTATGGGAGATTCCATTTCTTCGTTTGAAGGAACGTCTCCCGAAAATTACGCGGTTGCGTATCCGAGACCCGATTCCGGCGTTTACCGCAGGGACGATATGTGGTGGGCGCATTTCGAACGGCTGACGGGAAACACGATGGTCTGCAACGATTCGTACAGCGGAAGCCGCATTTCGGAAACCGGCTCGCGCCCTCTTTGGTCCGCTTTCGTTTCCGATTCGCGTATTGCGCGTTTGAAAGGAGACGCGGTGATCGTGTTCGGCGGTACAAATGATTTCGGTCAGCGCTCGGACGGCGCTGCGCCGCTTGCGGTGTTCGAAGCTGCATATACGCTTCTTATTAAAAAAATACGAAAAGCGATGCCGCATGCCGCCGCATATTTTTGCGTGCCGCTCGTACGTTCGGATTGGGAGCTGACGGAAAAAAACGACTGCGGCTGGACGCAGCTCGATCTGCAGCACAGTGTTCGTTCCGTCGTCGCAGCCGCACATGCTGCCGATCCGAATATCCGCGCGATCGATTTATCCGAAATTGCAGTGGACGGTTTGCTCGCCGATCGGCTGCATCCGAATAAAAAAGGTATGGAAGCACTTGCATCGTACATCGCTGCGCATCTGTAATGGATAAAACGCACCCGCTCGATATCACGATCCTCTGCAAAGTCGTCGACAACTACGGCGATGTCGGATTTGCGTACCGCCTCGCGCGCGCTCTTTCGGCGCTCGACGGCAACGTGCGCATTCGATTCGTCATCGATGATCTCGCGTCTTTCGCTCTGCTTGCACCCGGCATCGACTCTCATGCGGCGGTACAGCAGTACGAAAATTGGACGGTTTTCGATTGGAACGCGGCGGATGTATGTACCGCTTCTTTTTCGAAAGCGATGCCGGAAATCGTTTTGCAGTGTTTTCAATGCCCCTATCCCGAATGGCTTGAAGCGCTTTTATTCGATAAAAAAAATACCGCTGTCGTTCACGTCGTCAATATCGACTACCTTACGGCGGAAAATTACGCCGAAGAATTTCACTGCCTCAAGTCGCTCACGCGCTCGTCGCGCGTACAAAAAGTCAATTTTATGCCGGGCTTTACTTCAAAGACGGGAGGACTCATCCTCGATCGGAAGCCCGCTTGCGTACCGGTAAAAAAAAATCCCGATGAATTTTCGGTTTTGATTTTCGGCTATGCCCGAGATTACGCTCCCCTCGTCGGAGCCCTTTCCGCATTTGAAAGAGAAAGACGAAAAGAGGACGAGCGCTTTTCGCTTTGCGCGTATGCCGCTGCGGGGCAGGGACAGGATGCGTTTATGAAAGTGTACGCGGATTCGAATGCGCATTTTGCCGCGGAACGGCTCCCGTTTTTAGCGCAAAGCGAATGGGATGATCTGCTCTATGCTATGGACGCGCTTTTTATACGCGGGGAAGATTCGCTTTCGCGCGCGTGCCTTTCAGGCGTTCCCTTTGTGTGGCAGGCATATCCGCAGGAAGACGATTATCAACTCGTAAAAGTCGAAGCGCTTTTGCATCGCATAAAAATTTTTTTCCCGCCTGACGATTTTGCACTCGTAGAAAATGCGTGGCGGCTGTATAACGCTTCCGGCACGTCCCCTCGCGATACGGAAAAAGCGCTCCTTACTTTTTTGGAAGCTTCCTGTCGGATAAAAAAATATTTTGCCGCATTCGCATCCGCGCTTATTGCAAACGGCGACTTTGCCCGCCGCCTGCTTGATTATCTGCGGCGTTTTGCGTTATAATCATATACACTTTTCAATTTTGTCAAATCTTATTAATTTATAGAAGGTAGCACTATGGTTACAACATCGGAAATCAAAGTCGGTTCTGCATTTATGTATGAAAACAATCCGCTCATGGTACAGCGTATGCTCGGTCAAAAATCGGGCCGCGGCGGTATGGTGACAAAGCTGCGCGTAAAAAATATCGTCACGGGACAGACGCAGGATCTCGGCCTCGACGCCGGAGAAAAATTCGATGAAGTCGATCTCGACGAAAAAACGATGAAGCTTTCCTACATCGAAGGCGATACGTACGTGTTTATGGATCAGGAAACTTATGAACAGCTCGAAATGACAAAAGAAGATTTGGGCGACAACGCGGGTTACCTTTCCCCCGACGACGACATCGATATATCGATCACGTTTTATGAAGGAAAGCCGGTCGGCGTCAAACTTCCCGTCAACGTTACGCGTACGATCACGTACTGCGAGCCGGGCGTAAAAGGCAACACGAGCGGCAAAACGTTTAAGCCCGCGACGCTCGATACGGGTATCGAAGTGAACGTCCCTCTTTTTTGCAACGAAGGAGAGCGCATCGTTATCGACACGCGCGACGGCTCTTTTGTCGAACGTGCAAAAGACTGATTTGTCCGAGGCGGAGCGTTTGCGGCGTTTTGCCGAATCGGATTGTTGATTACATATCTTTATAAAAGAGCTGTCGGCAGATGTCGACGGCTTTTTTTATCGCTGCAGAATCGCAGCCGAGTATCTGTAGCGGTTTTATGCGCTCTTTGCTTTCCTATGTTTTCTGCAGTAGGCTCGATTGTGCCGCAGTATTTTCCGCACTATTGACGAAGCACAAGGTAAATGGGAAAATTGCGCTATGAAAAAATCCACGCTGGATGAAAAGACGCGATATAAAATACTCGACAGTCTTATGTGGGATTACAATATATCGGTCGACGAACTGCATAAACTTGCCGCCGGACAAGCGGATGAAGCGGTCGGCATGACGCGAGAAATGCTTTTTTTGCGGTCACTCGAACGGGTTCCATGGCATAACCTCGTTCCTCTGTGGTACGGGACGGAAAACTGTATACGGTTATATACGCCGAAAGTCAGAAGAGGGTTAAGAAATGACGAACTCAGAAAAAAATTCGACTTCATATTCGGACTATTACGAGGAGAATCTGTACGGCCTCCAAAATGGGGTTCTGAATATTGTGAAAAACTTAGACGTACCTTTTTATCTGACCGGCGGAACCGCGCTTAGCAGGGGCTACTATCATCACAGGTATTCCGACGATTTGGATTTTTTTGTAAATTGCGACGCTGCATTTGCTGCACATACCGAGTCAGTTCTTGCCGATTTGAAAAAAAACGGTTATACATGGGACAGCGAAATCGATTTTATTAAAACCGTCGATTTTTATTCCGTAACGGTTCATCACTCCGATTTTGACTGCAAGCTTAAGATCGATTTTGTAAATGACGTTCCGTCTCATTTCGGGGCGATTGCCGCGACTGATTTTTTTTATAGAACGGATTCGGTGCGGAATATACTTTCAAATAAAATTACCGCCGTTTTCCGTTTCGCGGGAAAGGATATTGCAGATATTTATGAAATTTGCAGACATGAGCATTTTAATTGGGGTGATGTTTTTAAAGAAGTGCGCGAAAAAGAAGTCGGTATCGAACCCGTAGAAGTATCGGAGATTATCAGCGGGTTGCCGGAAAAAGAATTTAATCAAATAAAATGGGTGAAACGATATGCCTTTCCTTCATTTAAAAACGGTATAGAGCGGATTGCAAAAGATATGCTTGCGCTTCGCGACAATACGCTCCCGTGATTTTCAGCGGATTTTCCGCCGGTCGATTCACGGAAATCAATTTCCAATTTATTTCTTTTTGCCCCTTTCAAAAGATAAAACTCGTCTACGTTTCGCCCGAAGGCCTTGCGACTGAGCGGATGCGGGATTTGTTTTGTTCGGACGGTGTTACGGTAAGCTGCATTACGATCGACGAAGCGCACTGCATCAGCGAATGGGGCACGATTTTTGCCCCGACTATCTCGAACTTGCCGCCGAGCGCGCATCGCATCAGGAAGCCTTTATCCGCGACAGGGTGCTCATCATGGTTGCGACCGTCGCGTATAGCATGAACGTTGAAAACGTCCCATAACTATATCCCATAACTATACATATAAATTTTTAAAAAATAAAATTTAAATAAATTAAATTTATATATAGTTATGGGACATAAATGTCCCTCCTGTATCTAACAATAGCAATAAGAAAAGGGGCACTTTTTAAAAACCGCCTAATTATATAAAAAAGAATACTCGTCACTTCGGCTTTTATCTTTACAAAGCGCTATTAAAAATTCTTTTTTCGCTTGATTATCCCCAACTTGTTCAATATCAATCTCGGGCTTATACTTCAAGATTGTTTCATCAAGCTTATTTTCCCTATTCAAAACCTCGACATATTCATCAAGCCAATCTCTAAAACAAAGCTTTTCATTTGCAGCATTTTCCATATTAATTTCCTCTACAAAAAATCCTTTAATTTTCAAAAGTCTAATTCAAGAGGAAAAACTACTGGAATTCTCAAAAGAATTTTTTCATTATCTTCCTAAAATTAAACTTTTCTTTAATGCAAACCGCAAGAAATGCAATACATGTAACAACAAGAAATACGATACCAATTTCCTGCACCAAACGGCCAACCTCTTGCTTACAGCATTCTAAACATACACATTGAGCCCCGTGCCCAAAATCCATTTTCAAAACCTCCAATTCAACCTACTATAGATAAAATAGATAAATAAAGATACTTTATGTGAAAAGGCCTAAAGGGCTAAAATCGGCATGTAAATATTTATACGCAATGTTTATATTAAATTAGCAAAGACTAATTATAGATATGGCAAAATTAAAACCGGAAGTAATATATATAAGAGGTGTTCACAATGAAACAGAAAATGATCAGGCACCTGATATTGGATTTCCACAACTTAAATTAGAAAATTTATTCGAAAACATAGTAATTGAGAAAATTGGCGCCAGTGAATCTTATGATAATGATAAAAAATATGTATATAAAGAAAATAATGAATATAAACCGATTGAGAATGAATACCATTTTGACTGTATTAAAAACGGCTATTATGTAATTACAAACAATGAAGATAATACTGAATCTAATGATATAGACCGTTATTATACAAAAGAAAATAATAATTATATATATCATATAATTCCAAAGACAAAGCCAAATACATGGACTTGGAAGGAAAGGTTTGATTTTAGTAATGAAATAAAAAATATTAATCTTGATTTTATTAAACCGAAACAAGGAAAGGATGACAAAAGAATATATATTAAAGATAATGGAAGCAACTACTACTATAATAAAGATAAAAATAATAATTATATAAAAGTAACAAGTCAGGTTAAATACAGTGTTCTTGAAGAAGTAGTAATTGATTGGGATAATAGTAAATGCCATCAAGAAAATAAATGGATTCCTGACCCAAATGCCCCAGGAGAGCAAATCCAAGTTTCTATATGGAAACTTGGTAAAAATAACTGTAAAAATGGACTTTATATTTCTATAAAAAATATAGATAGTTATTGGGAATTTAAATTACTTAATTTAGAATTTGATAATGGGCAACTTGCTAATAATGGTAGTATCCCGTTAAGTGCAGACCTCTATAAACTCTCTAATAATTTTACCAATTCTATTATTTACGTACTAACAACTAATGATATATTAGCTTCAGTTACTGTTGGTACTCTTGACAATGCAATCGGTATCAATAATTTTAACAATAATAATAAAAAACTTTATAATAAAGTTGATACCTGGTCTTATCCAAATACTTTTTTACCATCTTATAACTGTTTGATGGACTTAAATGGTATTTATTATTTTTGGTCTGACAAAACTTTCCCATTGTATTCTACTGAAGCTCTTAAAACAAATATAGAAAAAACTAAAATAAATTCACATTCTATTTTTAAAAAAACGGCTATAGCTATAAATTATAAATATAAAAAAACGAGTAACAACTTACAGTTTATTTTCACTGATAAAACTAAAGATGATGTTCTTGATATGTGTGGTCTTAAAGCAGCTTATTTAAATAATATAAATATAAACAAGTATGTGCATTTTACAAACTTAGAATACAATAGGTAAAGTAATTGATTCTAAAT
>NZ_JACSET010000004.1:0-254907 GCF_014334325.1 Treponema sp. Marseille-Q4130
CCGACAAAGGCGAAATCTACATCGGCGATCAGGCGATCAACGAACTCACGCCGAATAAGCGCGATACGGCTATGGTGTTCCAAAGCTACGCGCTTTTGCCGCACTACAACGTCTTCGACAATATCGCATACGGTTTAAAAATCAGAAAGGTTGCAAAGAACGAAATAGCAGAACGCGTTATGGCCATGCTTAAGCTCGTCGAACTCGAAGGGCTCGAAGGCCGCATGACGAATCAGCTTTCGGGCGGACAGCAGCAGCGAGTCGCCCTCGCGCGCGCACTCGTCGTGCAGCCGAGCGTTTTGCTTTTCGACGAACCGCTGTCGAATCTCGACGCAAAGCTCCGTGTAGCGATGCGCACCGAAATCAGAAGCATCCAGCAGACGGTCGGCATTACGGCGATCTACGTTACGCACGACCAGTCGGAAGCGATGAGCATCTCCGATCAAATCATCATCATGAACAAAGGTAAAATCGCTCAGATGGGAACGCCGCGCGAAATCTACTACCAACCGAAAGACGAATTCGTCGCGGACTTTATCGGCGAAGTAAACTTCCTGACCGGCAAAGTAACGTCGATCGACTTCAAAACCATACACGTCGATGTCGGCGGCGTTGATATTACGGCGGAATCTTTCGAAAAGGTTCAAAAGGGCGACCCGTGCAAAATCGTACTGCGCCCCGAATCGGTGACACTCGCAGACCAAGGAGTGCTCCCGTGTACGGTAACGCTTTCCACGTTTATGGGTTCGTATCAGTATTATCAGGCCGACGTAAACGGCATGATGATCAAGATCACCGAATACAACCCGAAAAACCGTAAGCTCTACCAAGCAGGCGACAAAGCATACCTCAACTTTGAAAGCGGCAACCTGCACATTCTCTAGCGCAAGTCCCGTACAAAACCCCGACTCGGCCGCATGCACTTCGCATTTACCGGCCGAGCATTCGGGAGGGATAGAACAGCAAGCGAAAACGCTGCGCTTTATTGCCGCCCGTCTTGCGTCAAGGAATTCGCAAGCACCGTTTCGACTTGTTTCGGTTTAACAAATTTGACGCGGAGTTTACCGTTTGCGTATTCGACCGAAATGCTGTTCGACTTTTCCCCTTCACCCGAGAGGATTTCGACGGAAAGCGGATCTTCGATTTCACGGCGGATCAGACGGCGCATCGGACGCGCGCCCAATTCCGGTTCGTAGCCGTGTTCGATGAGGTACTCCCGCGCTTTAGGCTTTACGGAAATAGTAATATTTTGTTCGCGCATTCTGTCGGCAAGTTCTTTGATCTGTATGTCAAGTATCCGTCCGACTTCTTCTTTCGTAAGCGCGCCGAAAACGACGACGTCGTCGATGCGGTTTAAAAGCTCGGGACTCAGCATCTTTTTCAATTCCCCGAGCGCACTCGCTTTTATATCGTCGTACGACAAAAGCCCTTCGCCCGACGGCAAAAATCCGACACGGCTTCCGCTCGTAATCTGCCGCGCGCCCGCGTTGCTCGTCATGATGATGACGGTGTTCCGGAAGTTTACGGTGTGACCGAGGTTGTCGCTGAGCTCGCCTTCTTCGAGCAGCTGCAAAAGTAAATTGAATACGTCGGGATGCGCTTTTTCGATTTCGTCGAGGAGGACGACCGAATACGGCCGTCGGCGCACCGCTTCGGTGAGCACACCTCCCTCTTCGTAGCCGACGTAGCCCGGAGGCGCGCCGACGAGCCGGCTCGCGTTGTGCTTTTCCATATAGTCGGACATATCGATCCGCACGAGCATCTCTTCGCTGCCGAACAAAAATTTTGCAAGCGCTTTTGCAAGCTGCGTTTTTCCCACTCCCGTCGGGCCGAGAAAGATAAACGAACCGAGCGGATGCTTCGGAGAGGAAACGCCCGCCCTGCTTCTTCGAACCGCGCCTGCGATGAGGTGTACCGCTTCGTCCTGCCCGATAACGCTTTTGTGCATCTCTTCTTCCATGTGTACGAGGCGCTTCGTTTCCGACGAATCGAGCTGTTCGACGGGGATGCCGGTCATCGCTCCGATGATGCGGCAGATATCCTGTTCGCTCACGTGTTTTCTGTTTTGCAGATTGCTGTTCCGCCAATATTCGCTGTAGAGGTCAAGCCTTCTGCGCAGTTCGAGCACTTTGTCGCGCACGATGGCGGCACGTTCGTAATCCTGTTCTTCGACGAGGCGCCTTTTTTCCGCAGCGAGCTTTTCGATGCTCCGCTCCACTTCGGCAAGCTCTGCGGGTTTCGCTTCTTCCTGTATTTTTTTTGCCGCACCCGCTTCATCGAGTATGTCGATCGCTTTATCGGGAAGAAAGCGCTCGGGGATATAGCGTCTGGAAAATTTGACGATCGCCGGAATCACGTCGTCGTCGAATACGATGCCGTGAAAATCTTCGTAGCGCTTTTTTATCCCCTCGAGTATGCTTACCGTGTCGTCGTCCGTCGGTTCTTCGACTTTCACCGTTTGGAAACGGCGTTCGAGCGCGGAGTCCTTTTCGATATAGCGGCTGTATTCTTTTGTCGTCGTCGCGCCGATGATTTGTATCTCACCGCGGCTCAAGGCGGGCTTGAGCATATTCGATGCGTCCATCGTCCCTTCGGGTCCGCCCGCACCGATGATCGTATGCAATTCGTCGATAAATAAAATGACGGTTTTATCGTCCCGAACTTCTTTCATCATTTTTTTCATGCGCTCTTCGAATTCCCCGCGGTATTTCGTACCCGCAATGAGAGCGGCCAAATCGAGGGAGAGGATGCGTTTTTTCAGCAAGTTGCGAGGCACGTTCCCCTTTGCGATGCGCTGCGCAAGCCCTTCGACGATCGCCGTTTTGCCGACACCCGGCTCTCCTATGAGTACGGGATTGTTTTTCGTGCGGCGCGAAAGCACTTGCACGATGCGCTGTATCTCTTTACTCCGCCCGACGACGGGATCGTCTTTTTCTTCCCGCGCAATCTTTGTGATGTCGCGGCTGAACTCGGAGAGGAATGTCTTTTCGCCTCTGCTTTGCCGCCCCTGATTTTGCGTCTGCTGTCTGCCGATATCCGACGGAGAAAGAGATGCGTTCGCAGGTGTGCCGAAGAAATTCTCGAGCGCGGTTTTCGCGAATGAGCGGGAAGCTTTTTCGTTTACCGATGAGGGAGAATGCGCTTGGATTTCGGGGACGATGCGCCGCGCGTCTTCGATCGTTATGTCGGTGTTTTCAAAAAATCGCGCCGTCGCACTGCCCTCTTCTCTGATAGCCGAAAGCACGATGTGTTCCGTCCCCACATAATCGTTTCCGAGTGCGCGGGACTCCATGCCTGCAATGTCGAGCATCGCTTTTAATCGGCGGCTCGGAGGCAGATCCGAGAGGGCGGCGGATGCAGGATGCGATTTGAATTGCTGTTCGAGAGCGCGCTGAAACGAAAGCGTATTGATGCAAAGCGAGCGGAGCAGCGTATAGCCCAGCCCCTCCGCACTTTTCAAAAGCGCAAGCAGTACGTGTTCCGGCAAAAGCTGATCGGCGCCGCTCTTCCGCCCTTCATCCTGAGCAAGGGCGGCGACAAGGCGCTGTGCGCGCGGTGAAAATCCGATTCCGTTCATCATATCCCCCAAAAATTACAATCATAAATTAAACTGTACGGCTTCGAAGGCTTCCTGCACGATCAGCGCACGCAGCCGTTCGATTTTTAAACGCGTATCGTTTTGGATATCCGCTTCAAACGCAAAGTTGCCGTTTTTCAGCAAAAACTCGAGGTGTCCGTCCTGCACGCGGTAAAGCAGGCTGCACAGAACGCCGTCGTCGATCCCCTGCAAAATGCCCGAATCGAGCCCCCATTTGACCGCGGAAACGATCGACACGCTCTGTTTGAGCGAAAGGAGTACGCTGAACTTCGCTTCGGCAAAAGCGCGCAGTATGATATTGCGCACTTGTGTCGATTTATTTTCGGCACATCGCTTCCGAAACTTGCGTTCGGCTTCCGCAAGATATTTACCGGCGCTTTCAACGCTCGCCGTCTGATCGAATTCGCTGCCCGAAAGCGATGAAGCGGTTGCGATATCGTAATACGAGCCGAGCGATACGCCGTAGCCGTCGCCCGTACCGTATACCGCAAACACGTCGAGTCCCTTTGCACGCACGTCGTTGAGAACGGCATCCGCTTCTCCGGAAAACGTCAGGGACGGCAAGTGGACTCGGATCGAAACCTTCATACCGCTTCCCGCATCCGAAAGGCTCGACGTGAGATAGCCGAATTCATAGGAAGCGGCGAATTGCAGCGTCTTTTGCATACCGTCGTCGCAAAGGCGGCACTCATCGAATGCACGGGCACAATTCAAACCCGGCTCAAAAGACGCAATGCGCACGTGGTCTGTACTGTTGACGCGGCACGAAAGGCGTCCGTCTCCTTTCATGACGATACCGGAAGCCCCGCTGCCGTCGAGCACGCCGCGCTCTTCCAAAATCTTTTTTCCGAGATCGTCGAGCGTCTCCGTAGTGACGAGGTGATAATCGTCGGGATTTTCAAAATGCGAAAATGCATCGAACACAAGCGTCTGCACTCGTTCGGCTTCGTCTTTTTTTTCAGCCGACGGAAATAAAAAATCGGCGAGATTCCGCGCAAGGCGCACACGGGTGGACACAACGACATCCCCGTCTCTTCCCGTATACGAATACCACGGTCCGCCGGCAGGGACTGCGGCACTAGGCATTTTCCGCCCCTGTACCGGCGTCCGATCCGTCGGCGACCGCACCCCGTTCAAGGGCGCGCAGATAATCTCGGTAAATCGCCGCTTTTTCATAATCTTCGTTTTGTATCGACTGTTCGAGCTTCGCTTCCAAATCGATGCGGTCGGTCAAACGCGAACGGAAAGTCGCGATCCGTCTGGGCATCGAACCGGTATAGGTGCCCGTAATGCCGTGCTTCGCCATCACCGCCGGCAGTTCGGATTTGAAAGTTTCGTAGCATTCGGGACAGCCTGCTTTACCGGATTTTTTTATCGCGGCAAAACTCGTACCGCAAACCCTGCAGAGCTTTCCCGCTTCCATCGTACCGACTGCTTCCGTTTTTGCGACGGCGTCGAAGAGCGAGCGGATCGATTTTTGAATGCGTTCGGGATCCGGGGAGAGACCGTTTTTGACGGCGCATTCCATGCAGATATGGATTTTCTTTTGAGACGTTTTCGTTGTCTGTTCGATAAAGAACACCGCTTCGCGTTTGCGGCAAAAATCACAGAGCATAGTCTACTCACTATATCACACTTTGCGCAATGTTTCGAGCGGCTTTTCATTACCGGCTCTGTACGCCGGAATGACGGAAGCCGCAAGCGCCAAAAGCACCGTCGATACGACAATCACTGCCGTCTCGCGAAACGGGATGACGACGGATATCTCCGAAAGGTAATAGGCGGGATCCATCAAATCGATATGCGCAAGAGAATTAATATCGTACCCTCTTATAATATACAAAAATTTTGCCGCAGCGTTTACGCTTTTTTCAAAAAAAACGATGATACTCTTTACGTTTACCGCGCACGCAAGCCCTATCGGAAGACCGATGAGCACGCCGCCGAAACCCGCAGCCGTTCCCGCAGCGAGAAACGCGAACGCGATGCCGTGCCGGGTACCGCCGAGACTTTTTATGACTGCGATTTCGCGCCGCTTTTCGGCAACGAGCATGACGAGCGATGATGAAATATTGATCGACGCGACGAGCACGATGAGCAGCATGATAAAGACGAGCATGATTTTCGTCGAAGCGAAATTTTCATACTTGTCCAGATTGAGTTCATCCCAGCGGTAAAAGTCGGCATCGAACGGAAACGCATCACGCAGCGAGCTTTGAACGCGCACGAGTTCGGGAGAAAACGCGTTTTCGGTTTCGACAAGCACCGAATACGCTCCCGTTCCCGCCCTGATGATATCGAAGCCCGTATCGAGCGGCACAAAGAGCCACGCCGCATCGAGCTCTTGATAACCCGACGAAACGACGGCGGCGACGGAAAGCAAAGCCGCTTTCGGCAGCACCGTTCCGTCCGCATTCGCTTGAGCGGTTATCAATCGGAATCTGTCGCCCGAGCGGATGCCGAGCCGCTTTGCCGTCTCTTCTCCGACAACGGCAGCTTTCGCTCCGCTTTTAAAATCGCCGATATCGCCGTCCGTGACGCGAAAAAGAGAAGCGAAGGATTTGTTTTCCGTAAAGACTTCAGGCAGGACGGCGCGCACTTGCACGCCGCACCGATACGAAGCGCCCGAGGCGAGCGCGGAAGCGTCGATTTCGGGATAGGTATTCGTAACGCCTTCTACCGTTTTAAGACGGGACGCAAAACGCGTAAAAGAAGCTGCGTCCGAAACGAAGGGAGAAGACGATTCGACGGCCGCTTCGATGTGAGAGCTTGAAAGACCGATGATGCGTTCCGTCATCCCTTGAATCATACCGTTCGAAACGGAGAGCACGACGATGAGCGGTACGAGACTTATGCCGATGCACAGAAGAGAGGCCGAAAGACTCTGCCGCGCGGCCGAACTTTCACCTTTCGGAAAGAGGATGCGGTATGCCAATAAAAGCGAACTCTTTATCGTCATACTTCAATCCGCCGCTTCGAGTTTTCCGCCGGCAATCGAATAGCGCACCGATCCCTTCGCCGCCAAGTTTTGATCGTGCGTTACCATGATGAGCGTTTTGCGGTATTTATCCGCAATCGAAAAAAGCAGCTTTCCGACGATCTCAGCGTTCACGGGATCGAGGTTTCCCGTCGGTTCGTCCGCGAGGATGAGATGCGGATCGTTGATAAGAGCGCGCGCGACCGCAGCCCGTTGGCGTTCGCCGCCCGAAAGCTCGGAAGGCAGATGGTGCAGACGGTCTTGAAGCCCGACATCTTCGAGCAAACGCTCGGCACGGCTTATCGCATCTTTTTTTGAAACGCCTGCCATATATGCCGGAAGATAGACGTTTTCAAGAGCCGTAAAATCCTTTAAGAGATAATGAAATTGAAACACGAATCCGAGAAAATGCGAGCGGTAATCGGCTTGCGCGTTTTCATCGAGGGCGGTGATATCCCTGCCGCCCGAGCGCACGATACCCGACGTCGCCGAATCGATGCCGCCGATGATGTTGAGCAGCGTGCTTTTGCCGCAGCCGCTTTCTCCGGTGATGACGACTTTACTGCCTTCTTCGACCGAAAGGTCGAGCGCTTTTAAAACGGTCAGCGTCTCTCCCGTCGAGACATAAGTTTTTTCAAGATTTTCGATATGAACGATTTCACTCATCGTGGAGCACCTCCGCAACCGTCATTTTCAAAATATCCCTGCTCGCAGCGTACGAGGCAGCAAGAGGAGATGCGATACCGAACAGCGCGATCGTAAAAACTTCAAACGGAAAGATACGCGCGGGAACGGACGCATAAAGCATAAACATCGGATTTTCGCGGATAAAGGCCGCGCTTTCGGGTGAAAACAAAAGCGTAAAAAAATACTGCGTACGGTACAGCGCTTCCGACGCGAACAAAAATACGCCCCCGATATTGACGCAGATCAAAAGTCCGAAAAGTACGCCGCCCGCAGCTCCCGCACAGCCGGTAAAAAATCCGCGCAGGATAAAGATCGATTTGATTTCGCCGCCTTTTCCTCCGAGCGCCGCCAAAATCGAAATTTCGCGACGCCGCTCGTAAACCAGACGACGCATCCCGCTGTAGATATTGATCGCAACGACGACAAAGATCAACAGCACGAGGATCATGAGCATATTTTTTTCCACGCGAAGCGCGCCGAAAAACGAGCGGTTATACTCCCGCCAGGATACGGCCGTAAGTGCCGGAAAGGATGCCTTGATTTTTCCGATGATATGGGAGTCGAACGATTCGCGCCGCAATTTTACGCCGTATAGTTTTTCGGCGCTTTGCCCGAAATTCTTTTTTCCCGATTCGAGGTTGATAAATGCGTAGGATGCGTTTATATCGGCATAGCCCGAATAGAAAATACCGGCAACGCGAAAACGTCTCGCCCGCGACAGGAGCGCAACATCGCTTCCTCCCGAAAGCGCGAGCAGCGTAACTTCACTTCCCGTCCGCACGCCGAGCGAATCGGCAAGGGACGAGCCGAGCACTATCTCGTCTTCGCCTTCGATCGAAAAGCTGCCGGAAACGATGAACGCTTCCCGTGCAAAGCCCGCGTCCCTTTCCGCGATATCCCGAGGCAATGCACGGATGAGGGCAGGTGCCTGTCCGCCCGAAGAAGCGGCCATAAAGCTCTGCGCTTCGTAAAAGGGCGTTGCCGAAACGATATCTTTTTCGCTTTTGCACCACGACGCAAAGCGCTCCTCCGTATCGTCCGTCACGCCGCGCACTTGAATGTGATATGACGAAACTTCCATGATCGCATCTTTGAATTCCATTTGAAAGCCGTTCATAACGCTCATAACGACGATGAGCGTCATAATGCCGAAACAGATCCCGAGAGAAGCGAAAAAGGACGTTACCGCCGAGCGTCCGTCTCTGTCGACTCGCGAAAATCGTCTCGACACGAAAGCGATCCAGCGAAAACGAAATATATTATTAATTTTTTGTATCATATTTTTTCGTCCGCAGTACGCGGTCTCCGTTTTTTATCGTTTCGCGAATCTTTTCACCTGCGGCATACTCCGAAATCACGGTATAGCCGTCATCGAAATAGAGCGTCGTTACGTATGCATCGTCTTGCGCGTATATCGTCTTTATGCGCAGCGTTCCGTCTTCATAAAAATAATAATTCGGATTTTTTTCGCCTGCGGCATAATCGTATATTTTTTTTTGCACGCGCACGGCGGCAAGCTGCGATTTTTTTTCATCGGCGTATTCATAGCGCGAGTTTTCTTCTTCGAGAATTTTATTTCCGTCCGCATAAAGCCGCGTCATCTTCGTATCGGGGATCTGCGTGCCGTCTTTATCGACAAAAAAATCGGTACGGGAAATCACCCTCCCCTCATCGTCATAGAACCTTTCCTCTCGGCGCCCTTCCCTTTCGGTCACCGAAGATGCGGGATACGCGCCCTCCGTTTTATAATAAAAGGTTTCGGTGCTTTCGCGCACGCTTTCCTTCGCCGTCGAAGCGATCTTCCATACGTCGCGTTTGACAAGGCGCATGAGAGCGTCGTAGGTTTTCCGCACCGCCGTTTTGCCGGATGCGTTTACCGTAACGCTCTCATCGCTTGTGTCCGAAAGCGTAAAGCGCTCCGCATCGAATGCAAAAGCTTTGAGCTTTCCTTCGGCATCGAGGGAAAACCGGTTGAGGGCATCGATTTCCGTGCCGCTCGCGTCAGGCGATTCGCAGGTTCCCGTCTGTACGACAACGAACGCGAGACAGCATAGTATGAATGCAGCTCTCCGGTTCACCTTATTCCGATCCTAAAAATTCTTTTACGTAGCGTTCGGCACTGAACGGCGCGATATCTCCGTATTTTTCTCCGGTACACACAAAGGCGACGGGAATGCCGAGCTCTTTGCCGACGGAAACTGCGACACCGCCTTTTGCCGTCGAATCGTATTTTGTCAACACAAGCGCGTCGACGGAAACGGCTTCTCCGAAAACTTCCGCCTGTCTGAACGCGTTTTGTCCCGTCGTCGCATCCACGACGAGGATACGTTTACAGCAATCTTCGTCGGCTTTTTGAAGGCACGTACGGTCGATCTTTCCGAGCTCGCGTACGAGGTTTTCTTTATTGTGCAGCCTGCCCGCCGTATCGGCAAGCACGAGCCCCCCGCCCTTTGCTCGGACGGCGTCTGCCGCATCGAAGACAACGGCGGCGGGATCCGATCCGTGCTGATGGCTTACGACGCGCACGCCGAGATTTTCCCCGTGCAGGGCAAGCTGTTCGATCGCGGCTGCGCGGAAGGTGTCGGCTGAAGCAAGCACCACTTCGCCGGAACCCGCATCTTTAAACGCGTTCGCAAGTTTTGCGCTCGTCGTCGTCTTTCCGACACCGTTTACGCCGAGCAGCATCCACACATTCGTTTTACCGGAAACGGGAGCGAGAGAGACCTCTTTGACGCAGCGCAAAAGAATCGCTTCGAGTTCGTGTATGACTTCGTCTTTTCCGTGTGCATGATTTTTTTGACAGGCGACTCTAAGCTCGTCCGCGATTTCAACTGCCGCCTTTGCGCCGACATCCCCCTCGATGAGCGCATCGGTTAAATCGTCGAAGATCGCTTCATCGTCTTTATCGCGTCCTCCGAATAAATCGCGCATCCTCTGCGCAAAAGAAATCTTTGCCATAATATCTCCGTTATCTTCCGATCGAAATCGACTCGGCTTCCCCGACATCGCGCGCGTCTTTTACGGTACGGGCGCGGGCGGGAAGCACTTTATCCGCAGCGATAAAATAACGCACGAGTTCATATATACACCATGCCCCGCATCCGATAGATATGCCCGTACACACTTGAGATGCACTCTGCCACTTTTTTGCGCTTTCGATATCCGTATAGCCTTTTGAATACGCGATGCCCTCGGTATAAAAAGTGCCGTAGGTATAAAACGTCGCCAAAAGGGATGTGATGAGCACGCTGTACGACGTGTACAACCGGCGCCTCCTCGTATCGATATATTTGCTTCTGTCAAAGGGTTCGGCACGTACGGCGAGGGAAGCGTTGTCTTTGAGCATGCGATACGCGATGTAAAACGGGGCGGCCGATCCGTCTTCCGTGATAAACTGACCGAGCACCGGCTCATCGTTGATTATTAATTTTATCGGAAGATTTTCTTCGTCGATTTTGCCCGCTTCCGTTCCGTTTGCAAAGAGCGTTCCGACGATCGGTTTTTTTAAGCGAATAAAAAGCGACGACGGATTATCCGGAACGAGTTCCGCCGAAATCGAAAAACTTCTCGCGCCCCGGAACGCATAGGACGTGCCCGCCTGTTTAAAACCGGGAGCCGAAAACAAAACCGAATGAACGCCCGCCTGTACGACAAGACGGTCGGGGACTTCCCGGTACACGATATCGTCGACGCTGATCGTGATGTGCCCTGCGGCTTCCGGCGGCGAGACCGTAAAAAGCAATTCCACGGGCATAGCATTCGTTATTTCAGGCGTAAGGCGGCGCGCAATGCGCACGGCAAGCCGGCGGATATCCGCAAGACTTCCGACATCGCTTACGGTACCGATAACTTTCGCGCCCGGATACACGATGAGCGACACGCTGACGAAAACGTAATCCCCGTAATAGGTCATCGTACCGGTTAAAAGCGCGTTGATCTTTGCGGCGACAACGGCGTTTTCGAACGAGCGGCTTTCATAGCCCGCTTTTTTCGCATCTTCCCCCGCATCGAAGAGCGCGGAAAAATCGCCTTTATACAAACTCACGCGTTCGATTTCGCCCACATCGTCCGCATCGCGCCGAAATAAACTAATGAAACGTTCTCTGTCGCTGCGTTCCGCATCGGACTTTCTGTCGGTCACGACCGCGCCCGCTTCGATGTTTTCTCTGCGCCGCCTCTCGCGTTCCATATCGGGTGCGGCTTTTTCGCGTTCTTTTTCCTCTTCGATAAGATTTTCTTCGATTTTTATTTTCAACTCTGCGATCTTTTTATCCGCCTCTCGCAGTTTTCCTGCAAGCTGCTTTTCGGTGTGATTGCCGAGCACGAGAGAATCCCGAACTTGCACTTCCCGCGAAAGCTGCAAAAAGAGATCCGTTCTGCTTTTCGAAAGCGCATATTCGCTTCGGTCGAGCTTCTCTTCCGCCGTCGGTACCCGCTCGAGATTTTCCGCGAGCTGCTCGAGGATGAGGGAAGGAACGGCGCGCAAGGTGGCATCATCGGACGGAGAGGGGTCTTTTTTATTTGCAAGCGAAAATTTTTCAGCGCCGATGATCCAATCGAAACCTGCGGATGTATCGGCGGCGGGCGCAATCGAAATCAAACAGAAAATATGAATAAAGCCGTACAAAAAAATTTTAGCATTTGAACGGCGAAACGATCGAAAGAATTCGATTTTTGGAAAACTTGAAATCAGCCGGTTACACTTCTTCGTCATCGTCTCCGCCGCCTTCCATCGGAAGACCTTTCCACCGGGCAATGAGGAACGCGTCCATAAATTGATCGATGTCGCCGTCCATAACCGCTTGAATATTGCCCGACTCGCACTTCGTGCGGTGATCTTTGACCATCGTGTACGGCTGGAACACATAGGAGCGGATTTGATTGCCCCATGATATGTCTTTTTTTTCGCCGCTGTATTTGGAATTCTCTTTTTCTCTTTGTTCGCGGTAATATTCGTACAAACGCGAACGAAGAATATTCATCGCAATTTCGCGGTTCATCAGCTGACTGCGTTCGCTCTGACACGCGACGACAATGCCCGTCGGAATATGCGTAAAGCGCACGGCCGATTCGGTTTTATTGACGTGCTGTCCGCCCTTGCCGCCCGCGCGGTATGTGTCCACGCGGAGGTCTTCCGGACGGATATTCACTTCGATCGTATCGTCGAGAACGGGATACACGTACACCGACGAAAAAGACGTATGCCTTCTCGCGTTCGCGTCAAAAGGACTGATGCGCACAAGGCGGTGAATTCCCGCTTCGCACTTCAAATAGCCGTACGCGTAATCGCCGGAAATCTGCATCGTAATCGATTTGAGTCCGCCCTCCGCTTCTTCCTGATCGACGATTTCGATTTTAAATCCGTGCCGCTCGGCCCACCTCGTATACATACGGCTCAGCATAAAAGTCCAGTCTTCCGCTTCCGTTCCTCCGGCTCCCGCGTGGATCGAAAGGAAGGCATCGTTCGGATCGACTTCGCCCGAAAGCAGATTCAAGATGTTGAGCTTTTCGAACTCCGCTTTGGTGTCGCCGTACATCTGCTGCGCTTCCGCTTCTTCATCCGCACCGCCGCTTTCTTCGGCGAGTTCCAACATCGCTTCCAAATCGTCCTGTTTTTTCAATAAGGCGCGCCACGGCTCGACACGGTTTTTCAAGCGTTTGATTTCATTCATAACGATGCCGGCTTTTTCGCTGTCGTCCCAAAAGCCGAGAGCGGCGGTGAGCGCTTCCTTTTCGGCGATCTTTTTATCTATACTCGCAGCGTCAAAGACGCCCCCAAACATTCATGATATCTTCGCGAAGAGCTGAAACGGGCATTTTTAAATCTTCAATCATATCGACACTCCAAAATTAATAATCGCATTTCAAACCGATAATCGTCAACAGTAAAAATTAACAATCGACATCCGGATTAATAATATCGTTTTCCGAAATTACAATCTTCAGGAATTTTCTTTCGACATATTTGCACCGGCTTCGTTTTCCGCATCGTCCGCCTTTAATAGACATCTCCGCCACTTCTTGCGCCGGAGCTCCGTTATGGAAAACATCCCTTGCATCGGATACTGATACATACGCACCGTGTCATAGTAATTCGTCACGCGGTCGATTTCCCGCTTGAGCTGCGAAAGCTGCATGACGCCGATATCCGCGCTTTCCCAGCACGCGCGCTGTACTTTGCGAAAGCCGTAATGAGCGAGCACCGAAGCGAGCGACTGAGCCGTATCGACTCCGCCCGGATCGAGAACAACCGACACGAACATATCGTATAAGCATAAAAGAAAGAACGAATTATGTCAAAGGGAGTGCATGCGAATCACGGAAATCAATTTTACCCGAAGACTGTTTAAAAAGTTGCTCCTGTGGTAAAATGAGCGCATGAGGTGGGAAACATTAGAAGATGCACTTGCAGTGCTGGAGACAGAACGGGAATACGACGGGTATTTTTGCAGCGTACAAGATGCGGTTATCATCGTGATTCTGGGAAGCCTGTGCGATTTGCAAAACGTAAAGAAAATCCACGAGGAGGCAACGACCGAACATGTCAGAACATTCTTAGCAGAAACGTTCGGAATCAAACGGATACCGTGCTATTGGTGGCTGTTAAGCCTGCTTGCAATCATACGGCCGGAATCACTGAATGAGTGTATGAAACAATGGGTTGCTTCGGTTGTACCGGATCTTGCAGCAAAACTTGAGACGGAAGAGGAAGAACAAAACAAGAAGAAAAAGAAGCAGCCGTTGACGATAGCCATAGACAGAAAAGCTATCCGCTCAACGGGAATGTGGGCTGGCAACCGGGCGGCAGAACATGGCCGGCGCTTAAATGTATTGGAGCGATACATACGCGATTTGAGACGAGCAAAGGTGTAACGGAAGAATGGCATTATTATATTTCAAGTAAAGCGTTACGAGCGGAAGAGCTGCTCCATCATGCAAGAGAGGAATGGTCGGTAGAAACGATGCATTGGTTGTTGGGTGTACATTTTGATGAGGACAGATGCAGGGTGCAGAGTAAGAACATACAGCAGAATCTCAATATGCTGCACAAATGTGCGCTTAACATAATTCGCATACATAAGCGTGAGACACAATCGAAGCTGCCGTTGAACGGCATTATGTTCCGCGCTCTTATGAATCCTCAAACGTTATTACCCCTTTTAGGCAAAAATTGATTTCCGTGTACTCGTATTTCTTTATCTTATATGGATTTATTTACATACGAAATGGCTCTAAACACTATCACAGACACATCGATTTCCGCTTTTTTCGCCTGAATGTACCGTGATTCAAATATATTGCAGATATTTTACGCTTAAAAGCGCGCCTACGAGTACGGCATCATCCATAAATATACTCGGAACGATTTTATACGTGCCCGCGTTTGCGATAAATTCGTATTTCCGCATAGCGGCTCGGATCCTATCGAACAGTATATCGCCCATCTTTGCAACACCGCCGCCTATAGCGATCGTATCCGCACCGCTGCACGCAAGTACGTTCGCGAGTCCGAGCGCAAACGAATCCGCAATCGCGTCGAGCTCGCGGATACAAAAAGAATCGCCCGCGTTGACGCCGTTTTCAAGATCGAAACAGGTGAGCGGACGCCCCAAGCTTTTAAGATAAGGTGATGACGCCGCATAATCAAAACGGTTCAGCCTCTCTTCGATGCTTTTCCCCGAACAGATTTTTTCGAGCCGGATACTTTTGCCGGCAGAACTGTGGGTTCCCGTATTGCCGCCTGTGCGGTCGGCCGTCCAATCGGGAACCCACGTGTTGCCGAGATAAAAAGCGCCCCTGCCCGTACCGTTAAAAAATTTTTTATGAATAAATAAACTGCCGCCGATACCGGTGCCTATATTCGTATAAAAAAAGCAAGGGGAACCCGCACCTGCGCCTTTGTACAATTCGGCCATGCCTCCGGCAGCAGTGTCGTTCAGGACGAGCGTTTCTTTGTGAAAGGTATCGCAAAACCATTGCGTTATCGAAAAATCATCCCAGCCGGGAACCTGTATGGAACAAATCGCACGACCGTTTACGGTATCGAAGGGACCGCCGAAGCCTACACAAATTTTATTAATGCTGCATTCGGCGCTTTCGAGCATAGTCGATACGTTCGACGTAAGCCAATCGAGAATGTCGGCTGAACCGCGCTTCATTTCGAGTTTTACGGAACGCTTGTCGATGATATCGCCTTCTTCGCTTCCGACGGCGATCTGCTGCTTCGTTCCGCCGATTTCGACGGCAAGACGGTATTCCATTCTTATAAATCGTGTATTCGCGTTATTTGCAGTATTTTTTTTCTATGTCCGAAATCATCCGCACGCGCTCGGCGTGCCGGCCGCCTTCGAACTTCGCATCGAAAAAAGAGTCGACGATCATCTTTGCCAATTCCGACCCGACGACACGCGCGCCCATCGCGATGATATTCGCGTCGTTGTGCTCGACGGTGAGCTTTGCCGTGTACGGTTCGCTGCACACCGCCGCTCTGATGCCCGGCACTTTGTTTGCTGCAAGCGAAATACCGACGCCTGTTCCGCAGATGAGCACGCCTTTTTCGACTTCATTCGATTTTATCGCTTCGGCAACTTTCAAACCGAAGTCGGGATAATTCACTCTCACATTCGGATCGGACGCGCCGTAATCGACACATTCGAATCCTCGCTTTTGCAGGTGTTCCATTAAAATACGTTTCAATTCGATCGCCGTGTGATCGCATCCGAAACCGACTTTCATATACGCATCCTCCCGGTAATTGTTTTATTATAGCGAATCTATATCTCTCATACAATCGACAAATCATACCGTTCACCGCAATGACTTCGGAAACGGTATCGGAAATCAGGCTGTGTTTCCGGCTTACAACAAGAGCCTGCCCGCACTTTGTCGGACAGGCTCTCGGTACGGTTTAAAATACCGTGACGCCTTGATTATTCAGCAAAATGCCGGACGATTTATTTTAAAAACGATTTGACATTATCTTTCGTAATCAAAACCGATTCGACGGGCGTTTTCGCAGGGATTTTGCCGACGACGCCTTTCGTACCGTTTTGTACCGCTTTTACGAGCAGATTAAAACTCGTCGCGCCGATCTGAGCCGAGTCTTGAGCGACGGTCGCACTCAGCTGTCCGTTTGCAACCGAACGCACGGCTTCGCTGTCGCCGTCCGTTCCGACGACCATGATTTTGCCGAGCTTATTTGCGTTTATGACTGCCTGCACGACGCCGAGCGCCATACCGTCGTTGCACGCGTAGATACCGGCGAGGTCGGGGTTTTGCTGAATGTACGTCGTTGCGACATCGAGCGCCGTCTGGCGATCCCAATCGGCCGCCTGGCTTCCCACGATATTCAATTTGCCTGCGGTAAACGCCGCGCGTGCGCCGTTCTTTCTGTCTTCGCTCGATTGGTTTCCCGATTTGCCTTCGATGATCAGCACTTTCGCTCCGGCAGGAACGTTTTTGACGATATATTCCGCGCCTTTTTTTCCGACCGCGACGTTGTCCGTTGCGACGTATGCGACACAGGCGCCTTTGTTGTTGGCGAGTTCTTTTTCATTGAACATTTCGTCGATGTTTACGATCGTGATCCCCTTTGCCGTCGCTTTGCCGATGCCTGACAATACGTTTACGCCGGAAAGCGGAGCTATGCCGATACCTTTGTATCCGCGGTTGATGCACTGTTCGAGGATCGAAAGCTGACCTTCCAGATCGTCTTCCGACTGCGCCGAATACAGATCGACTTTTATGCCGAGCTTTGCGGATTCGGCTTCCACGCCCTTCCACATCTTTACCCAAAAGTCGCTCGCTTGCGTTTTAAGGATAACCGCGTAATCGGCGCGTTCCTGATTTTCGTTCGAGCCGTTTGCGGCCGCAAACGACACGGCGATCAGAGCCGCCGCAAAAAAAGCCGTTAATTTTTTCATATAACCTCCTAACTGCATTTCGAGATACACGGCAGCGGCGATATTCCCCGACGTTGCCGTATATCACATTTTATATTTTTAAAGTTCACACGAACTTTAAATTACTCTTTAATTTTTCAAACGCAAGCAGCGCGCCTCCTCTTACGCCACTTTCCTGCGTATGCTCAGGGTAAATAAATTCGATATTGTCATGCGGATACGGAGAACGTATATGCCGGCGCATAAAGGTCATAAGCGTTTCCGTCGGAAACCCCCGCATCGCAAGCACACCGCCTGAAAGGATCACGTAATCGGGATCGATGATATTGATTTCCGTTGCGATGACATATGCAAGTGTTTTTAAAAAATCCTGCACGAGAGGGTGATCGCACTTCTTAACAAAAATTTCTTTTATATCGATTTCGGGGAAATTCTCTTTGCACATTTTTTCAAGGTATCGTCCCGATGCGACCGTTTCCGAACAGCCGATATTTCCGCAGCCGCAGACGGCCTGTGATCCGAGCATCGGAATATGTCCCAATTCTCCCGCGACGCCGTTTTTCCCCGTGTAAAATCCGCCGTTGATATACAGCGCGTTTCCGATACCGGTTCCGACATAGATACCGATAATATTTTTTTCTTTTGCTTCATCGAGCTTGTATTCCCGGATGTCGTTGTTCAAGAGGTAATTTACATCCCTGTCGATAAACACGGGAAGCCGTAAACGCTCGTGCAGAATCCCGCCCAAATCGATATTGTTTAAGCCCGGTAAATTCGGCGTCGAATAGATAAAGCTTTTGTTTTTGCTGACCGAAGACGGCACGCCGATCGCGACGGCGCGGCAGCTTTTTTGCAAATCGTGCTGCCGTATATATGCGGCGATTTTTTGTTCCAAGTCGGAAACGATATCTTCTTTTACGACCGCACCGATGAATTTTTTTTCGAATCCGAAAATCGTTCCCGCTTCATCGACGTACCCGATCCGTAAATTCGTTCCGCCTATATCGATGCCGATGACCGTATCCATTTACGCTTTGCACCCCGTCTCTTTATAAAAAGCATCCGTCATGATATCCCACGCTTTTGCCAAATCGGGATCGTTGTTGAAAAGCCCCGATGAGCCGACGATGTATACTTCCGCACCCGCGTCGTACAGCCGTTTAAAAGTTTTCGAATTGCACGAACCGTCCACTTCTATGAGATACGAATATCCTTTTTCGGCTTTTAAATTTTTAAGCTCCGTTATTTTGGGAAGCACTTCAGGAATAAACGGCTGTCCGGCAAATCCCGGATCGACGCTCATCACCGTGATTTTATCGAGCCGATGAATGTAGGGCAGCAGTACGGAAACGGGAGTCGCGGGATTGATCGCAACGCCCGCCTTGCACTTATGCGAATGAATCATGTCGATGATCCGAAACGCTTGGGCGTTAATGGTTTCCGCATGCGGCACGATGTAGTCGGCTCCGGCTTTTGCAAGAGCGGCGACGAAGTCTTCGGGGTTCGTCACCATGAGATGACAGTCGATCGGCAGTTTGCACGCAGCACGGATCGATTCCACGAAAAACGGCGAGAGCGTAATATTTTTTACATAGTGTCCGTCCATGATATCGACATGAACCAAATCAGCTTTTTCGTTGATGATTTCAAGCTGCGCTTTCAATTCCATGAGATTCATACACATGAGCGACGGATTGAATAAGACTTTCATATTTCCTCCAATAAAAACATCGAATAAAAATTGTACGCTGCCGGTTTTCTTTATATTTTTACAGCCGTGCTTTCCGTCCGCTTTACGGTCTATCGGTTGTTTTTCGAGCCGACAAAATGATCTATCGTCACCGCGATGATGATCAGCATACCCATGACGATTTTTTGATAGCTGCTCGGAATCGTCAGCGCGGTCATTCCGTAATTGATCACGCCGATGATCAAACCGCCGATTACGACGCCGAGCACTTTTCCCTTGCCGCCGAAAAAACTCGTTCCGCCGATAATTGCAGCGGCGATCGCGTAGGTTTCGTATCCCGTTCCGGCCGTCGGAGCTGCAGCGCCGAGCCTTCCGAGCAGTACGATACCCGCAATGCCGGAGCAGGTACCGGAAATCATAAATACGATGAGACGGTGCAGATCGACGTTGACGCCTGAAAACCATGCGCTCTGTATGTCGCCGCCGAGCGCGTAAATATTTCTGCCGGCTTTCGTCTTTGTGGTAAAAAACCAGCAAAAGAGCGCGACGACGAGCGCGATGACGACCGGTACCGGTACAAAGAGAAGACTCGCATTCATCAGCGTACTGAAAGAAGCCGGAAAGCCGAACACGTTTCTCGAATTCGATACGACGAGCATGATGCCGAAAAAGATCGATTGAGTGCCGAGCGTGATGATAAACGGATGCAGCCCCGTTTTATTGACGAGTGTACCGTTGATCCATCCGATCGCAGTCCCTGCAAGTATGCACACGAAGATCGCCGCTCCTACGGGTATCCCTGCGACCATGAGTTTTGCCGCGATCATGCCTGTCAATCCGGCAACTGCGCCGACCGACAGATCGATGCCCGCAATCAAAATCGCAAAAAATTCTCCGAGACTTAATAATATGTTTACCGCGCTTTGCCGCAAAATCTGTACGATGCTCGACGGAGTAAATACTGCGCTCGGTTTTATAATCGTCAGGATTATAATCAAAAGCAAAAATATTCCGATCGTGCCGTACCGCTGCCACAGCATTTTAAAATGCTGCAAAGACTTTTCGTTTTTCGTATTGTCTTTCATATTGTATGCTCCCTTATGCACCTTGTATTATTCGCCCGTCGCGACCTTCATGATATTTTCCTGCGTCGCGTCTTTGTTTGTAAACTCTTTTCGTATTTTCCCGCCGCGGAACACGCAGATCCGGTCGCACACGGAAAGCAGCTCCGTCAAATCCGAAGAAACCATGATGACGCCTTTGCCTTCTTCGGCAAGCCGGCGCATGAGGATATAGATTTCGCTTTTGCTCCCGACGTCGATACCCTTTGTCGGCTCGTCGAATATGAGCGCTTTCGAATCGGCGGCCATCCATTTTCCCAGAATAACTTTTTGCTGATTGCCGCCTGAAAGCTCGGTGATGTTTTCGTGTATGCTGCTGCATTTTATCGAAAGCTTTTCTTTTTGCACGGCCGCATCGTCAAGTTCGCGTTTCAAATCGATTAAGCCCCAGAGCCCGCGCAGTTCCGACGTCTTTATAAACGGCACGATGGAAATATTTTGTTTTATGTCGAAGTTGTGCATAAAACCCGTTTCCCGTCTGTTTTCCGTAACCATTGCAAGCCCGTTTTTTATCGAGTCGTAAGGAGTTCGGATCGAAACCTCTTTTCCGTTGATAAAAATTTCCCCCGATTCGCGCTTATCCGCTCCGAAAATCGCATTCATCAATTCGCTTCTGCCCGAACCGATGAGACCGAAAAAACCGAGTATTTCTTTTTTGTGAACTTGAAACGACACATCGTCCGCTTTTTTGTCTTTCCGCGAAATGTGACGCGCTTCAAAGACTACCGGCTCTTTCGATAAATCCGCACTGCTTTTATCCAAGTATGTGCCGTATATTTCCTTGCCGACCATCATTTTAATAAGATCGTCGACGGTAACGTCTTCGACGCTGCGCGTACCGACCGATTTTCCGTCTTTTAAAACCGTAACGCGGTCGCCGATCTGTTTGATTTCTTCCATCTTGTGAGAGATGTAGACGATGCCTTTGCCTTGTTTTTTCAAATTGCGGACGATGTCGAAAAGTTTTGCCGTTTCGGATAATGTCAGCGATGTCGTCGGCTCGTCCATGATGATGACGCGGGAATCGGCGACGATCGCTTTTGCGATTTCGCACTGCTGTTTTTCCGATATGCTTAAATTTTCAACATATTCTTTCGGGCTTCGGTTTAACCCGACCGTCGCAAGCGCTTCGGAAGCTTTTTTGAGCATGAGTTCGTAATCGACGACCGGTACGCCGAATTTTTTTATCGTAGGAAGCTTTCCGACGAACATATTTTCCATAATGGAAAGCTCGCCTATAAGACTCAGTTCCTGATAGATGATGCTGATTCCCAAATCCTGCGACTCTTTCGGCGTCAGCTTTTCATAGGATTTTCCGTCGATATCGATTTTGCCGCTCGTCGGCTGAAATACTCCGCTCAATATTTTCATGAGCGTCGATTTACCCGCGCCGTTTTCTCCGAGCAGAACGTGTACTTCACCGGCACGGATGTCAAAAGTTATATCGCTCAGCGCTTTGACACCCGGAAAAATTTTTGTAACGTGCTCGATTTGAACTAGCGTTTCCATGTTGTCCGTCCTGTATAATTTCTCATACGTCCTCCTAGTGTGCGGCGGCAAAATGCGCTATGTCGTCTTCCGTCTTTCCAGCGTGACGGGAATCAATATATGCGTATTTTTAATAAATTTACGGTGCAGCTTATCTATGATAAGCGCGCCTGCCGTGTATGCGATCGCGTGCGAATCCTGCGTTATCGTCGTTATCGGCGGGTTGCAGAATTTGCTGAGGGAAACGTTGTCGAAGCCGACGATCTTTACGTCGTCGGGAACACGATAGCCGGTTTCCTGCAATGCGTTGACGCAGCCGAGTGCTATCATATCGGTCGAGCAAAAGATGCCGTCGAAGTCGAGTGCTTTTGCCGAAAGTCGTTTTTTCAGCGACCTGCGCGCCGCTTCGTATTCGGGAGATGTATGCAGTTCCATCGTTGGTACATACGGAACGCCGTATTCGCCGAGCGCTTTTAAATAGCCCTCCCTCCGTTCGACAACGATCGAAACGTCCCTCCTGTCGCGTGCAAAAAGAATTTTTTTACAGCCTTTATCCAAAAGCTCTTTCGTTGCAAGGTAGCCGCCGCTTACGTTATCCGATTGCACTAAGACGGACGCATTTTTCGGACAGCGGTCTATGTATACGATGAACGGACACGAAGATGCATTTATTTTCGGAATACGGTCTTGCCCCGAAATATAGATGATCGCATCGACGTTCCTCGAAATCAAATTTCGCAATTGCGTTTGTTCTTTTTTTTCGTCTTCGTTCGTATCGCAGATAAGCAGCGTATATTTTTGCGTAACGAAAAAATCATCCAATTCGCGGATGAGACGTGCAAAATATTCGTTCGTTATGTCCGGCACGATGACGCCGATACACATACTTTTGCGCGTGCGAAGCGAAACGGCGTTGAGGTTAGGGGAATAACCGGATTCTCGTATGGCTTTTAAAACTTTTTGTTTTGTCTTTTCGCTGTATCCTTCGGCGCGATTGATGACGCGGGATACGGTAGCGATCGAAACATTTGTCCGCTTTGCGATTTCAACGATGGAGTTTTTCTTTTCAGCCATTTTTTGCTCCGTCCGCCCGCTTTTTAAAGCGGGGACAAGAGAATAACCGCATTGATCCGTTCAACTGCGACATTACGTAAACGTTTACGTAATATTTTACACCAAAATTTTTCACGCTTCAACTCACGCATTAGATTAAGTATACACCATTCCAGCTATTTGTCAATAAAAATTTTTATTTTTTTGAAAGGGAACTCTTTACCGTGTAAACGTGCGGCTGAAAGGAAAGCGTCGTATCGTGCGGGCATATCATTCAAACTTCGATTTTCGAAAGCGTTTTCAAATATACGGCAACACGCAGCCTGTATGTACCCTACGTAAAAATCCAACCTGTGTACGCGAATTGATTTTCGCGCCGTTTCGCGCTATCATACTTCTATGAAGCATTTTCGACCGCTCGTCATCACAGCCGTCTTTATATCCGCGTCCTTCGCCGCTTTTGCATCGGAGCGTCCCATCGTTACCGGCATAAAAGCCGAAGCCGGGTCGGCAAAGCGCATTTCCGTTACGTGGACGCCGCCTAAAAATCCCGAACCGGCCGTCACTTCTCTCGCCGTATTTCGAACGGAAGAACCTGTCGCGTCTTTTTCGCAGATAGCGTCCCTCGACCCTGTCGCACAACTTGCAAAAGACAGCGCATCGTTTGCCGACAGCGTTCCCGATTATAAAGATTATTATTATGCCGTCGTCGCCGTCACGGAAAAAGGACGCTACGACATCGTTATCCCCTCGGTAAATGCGACGGTAAACGGCGTGCACGCCCGGCTCCCGAAAAAAAACGCCGCAAAAGATACGAGCGCATCCGCACGGGAAAAGCTCTACCCTGAAGGCGCCGTCCGCGAAACGCCGCTTCCTTACATCGATTTGATCGAAAGTGTAAACGAAAACAAACGGACGGCTATGAGCAAAAGCACGAGAGAGCAGGCGCGGCTTCTTTCAGGTTCGGCGGAAAAAACGCGCGAGCCGCTTTCACCCCATGTGTTCGAAGAGGATTTGATTTCGCCGGACGGAGGTGACGATTACCTTTTGTTCGACGTTTTGAAAACGACCTTTATCAAACGGAAATACAAGGAAGCTCAAACCGAACTTTTGCGCCTGCTTGCAACGAACAGAAGCGATGCGGTTACGTCCCGCGCATTTTTTTATTTGGGCGAATCCTACTATTTCGGCGGAAACTACGCCGATGCGGTAAACGCCTTTTTGCACGTAACCGACGCCTACCCCTCCCTCGCAAAAAAATGGATCGATTCGTCGCTCGACTTCATGCAGCTGCAGAAAAATTAATAATTAATAAATACTGCGGATAATATCGATAAGTACGGGTTTCCGCCGTTCGCCCAAATCGCCGGCCAATACCGCTTTCGACTGTCCCGAGTCGGCAGTCTTTCCCGTACCGGCAGACGGCGCATTGTCGACGACGCGCGAAGCGTTTCCCGCTTTGCTTTCCGCAGCTTTATCGGGCATCGAAACAAGAACGACTTCATCGCCCGTGTTTACCCGATCGTAAAATCCGCTCTTTACGAACTCGCCTTCCGACACTTCTTCTCCCGCTTCGGTAATCGTAAGCGTGCCGAGCGCATCCTTGTCGGCGTATGTCAATCCAATTTCCGAATCCGCCGTTTTGAGCGCACCCTTGGGTACAACGGCGAACACCGCGCCTTTTTGCAGCAGTTCGGATCGACCGACATCGATCAATAAATTCGTCCCGCTCCTGTCGAGGATGTTCCCGCGGACGGGCAAACTCGAAAGGACTGAAGAGCGCAACCTGCGCAGCACGTTCGTATAGCGTCCGCTTCCGGTGCCGTAAAACGACATAGGTCTGACTGCCGAACCCGTACGACCGGAATACATCGCCGCATCGAGGACGATGTCGCGTTCGCCTTCGTCGAGCGAAAGCATGATAAAATAATCTTCGCCCGCGCTCTGCGCTTTTCGGTACGCTTCCCCGAAACCCGAAACGGGAGCCGTTCGTGCGTGCACGAATGTGACGGAAACGCCCGAAAACATATCGGCTGCAAACTCGGCGGTGATCATCGGAGAATCGGCGTGAACGAAGCGCGCGGTATTTTGCGTATAGTATAGACCGATACGCCAGCGAATTTTATCGAGGTAAAAGGGTTCGACGTTCCACCGCTTTGCAAGCGAATCCTGTAAAAGCGAATCGTAAGCTTCGACGGCATCGTCCAAGCGCTTTTCGCTCGTGCGGCGCGCTTCCGAAGAAACGCTTGAAAGGGGATCCCTGTTATCCTGTACGAATTTAAGCTGTTCGAGACAGAGTTCGTGCAAACCGTTTATGTCGAGCATTTCGGCAAAGGCTCTGCGCGCCGCGGTGTCCGTCGGGTTTACTTTCAGCGCCCGCTGGTACTCGTAGCTTGCACCCGTGCCGTCAAAGCGCTTCATATATTCGCCCGCATTTTTTATGTGCCACTTCGCCCATTCCTTTCTCCGCGCATCTTCGATCGGAACAGTTTTATTGACCTCGAGTTCGAGAGCCGCACGCATCACTTCATCGAAAGGATCGACTGAAAGCCCCGTCGTCCACGTCGCTATCGCATCGGCAGTATTTCCTAATCGATATTGAGAAAGCCCTTTTAAATACCACGCGCCGTTCGCATTCCTCGACCTCGCTATTCTGAAATCCGAAACGTCGATCGCATCGGCGTATTTATTTTCCGAATACAATATCGAAGCGAGCAGTTCGTATGCTTTGTCGTAGCGGCCGTTTATCTCAACTGCCGTGCGAGCCGCTTTTTCGGCAGCAGAAAGATTACCCTGCATAGCGGCGAGCTTTGCGCTCATATAGTGCACTTCCGCTTCGCCCGAATGATAGCGCAGCGCCTGCGACATATAACGGGAAGCAGCGGAGCTATTACCCCGCTCGGCTGAAACAAAGGCGAGGCTTAAAAGCGCTTTGCGGTTCGACGGATCTCTCTCAAGCGCTTCGGCGTATTTTCCTTCGGCTGCGGAAATCCTCCCGCTGAAAAGTTCGAGTTCCGCCATACCGAACCTCGCGTTGACGTCGTTCGGATACTGCGCCAATATTTTTTCGAATATGACCCGAGCTTCGGAAAGGTTTCCGAGCGCAATGCGGCACATACCTCGAAGATTTTGTACGGCCGTACTGTTCCGCGCATATTTTTCGGCGGACGAAAGATAGCCGAGCGCCGTGTCGTATTGACCGAGCTGATACGCGCACTCGGCGAGGCGGAACCACGCATCTGCATAAGCGGGATTTACGCGCACGGCTTCCAAAAAAAGTTCGGTCGCTTCGTACCACTCTTCCCCGTTCTGCCGTTCGACGCCGCGCGAATACAATTCGGCAGCCGTCGGAGGAGAAGCAAAAAGCGGAATCGCCAAAAGGAGAACGCACAGCGCACAGAAAACGATTTTTCGTTTTTTTTGCGCAGCCGGATCGATGACGGACTCCGTCGATATGTGAAAGCGGATTTTATCCGTCCGCCGCTTGCGCGTCATATTATTTGTCATCCTCGTTTTCATCTCCGCTTTTCCGTATCACTTTTATCATATTGATACGGTGTCCTTCCATATCCTGTATGATAAAATCGAATCCGCCCCACGATGCCTTTTCGTATTTTACCGGAATCTTTCCGAGCAAATCGAATACAAAGCCGCCGAGCGTATCGAAGTCTTCCGTCGGAAACTCCGCGCCGATCGTTTCGTTCAAATCATCCAAATCTATGCGCGCATCGCACAGCCAAATATTATTTCCGAGCGTGATGATATCTTCCCGCTCGTTGTCGAACTCATCCTGAATGTCGCCGACTATCTCTTCGATGATATCTTCCATCGTAACGATGCCGGAAATACCGCCGTATTCGTCGATAGCGATCGCGATGTGCAGGTGCCGCCGTTTAAACTCGCGCAAAAGCGAATCGATGCGCTTCGATTCAGGAATAAAATACGCTTTGCGGAGGATCTTTTCGAGATCGACCGTTTCATGAGAAGCGAAAATATGAATCAAATCTTTGACGTAAAGTATGCCGACCACATTGTCGATGGATTCGCTGTAGACCGGAATGCGCGAGTGACCGCTTTTGGCGATCTTTTCCATGAGTTCGTCGAGTTCGGTATCGACGGAAATAAAATCGACGTCGATACGCGGGATCATCACTTCCTTTACCGTCGTGTGCGACAGATCTTCGATGCCGCGTATCATGCTCCGTTTTTCTTCGTTGATAATTTCCTGCTGTTCGGGACTGACCGCTTCCGCATCGGAAGCGGCTTCTTCCTTTTTGCGTCCTAAACCGAATAATCCCATATACCACCTTACCCAATTATTTTTTCGCCGCACAATTTCGCAAGCGCCTGTTCCTGAATGACGAGCATATCGCATTGGGGAGCTTTACCCTCTTCGATATGCTCTTCTCCGTGATCGTATCCGTTTAAATGCAAAAGAGCGTGCACGATGAGACGCTTGAGCTCCGAGTTTTCGTCCGTCTCGAACGCGGCCGCATTTTTCGAAAGCGTGTCCAGGCTGATTGCAATGTCGCCCGCACACTTCCACTGCACGCCCTCTTCGTCTATATATGAAGCTCCGTTTTCAAAGGAGAGTACATCGGTCGTCCCTTCAATGCCGCGGTACGTTTTGTTGAGAAACGACATATACGCATCGTCGCACAGCAAAATTGAAATCTCCTCTCCGGAAAAACCGAGCGCATCTAGCGCCTTTTCCGTAAACGGCGCGACGCTTTCAATCCATGACGGAGGCACGACATTTTCGGAAAGGGACACGGCGATCCTGTCAGCCATTCGATTTTCCCGCATCCGATTTTTTATCGCTTATCTTGTCGTCCCCTTTTTTATCGGGAACTTTGTTTTCTCTGCCGTCTTTTTTATCATCGTCGGGATTTTTTTGATTCGGATATTCGATCCTGTTGTGATAGTAGCCTGCAAGCAACTGAACGAAAGCGCCCTTTATCTTCGACATATCGCGGAACGTCAAATCGCAGTTGTCGAGCTGACCGTGTTCGACCTTTGCGTTGAACAGCATTTGAATGAATTTATCGAGGCGCGATGCGGACGGATTCTCAAGCGTGCGGCACGCGGCTTCGACGGTATCGGCAAGCATGACGACGGCGCTTTCACGAGTCGTCGGAGGAGTACCGGTGTATCGAAATTCTTCGGGACTCACGTTCGGGTCCTTTTCTTTCGCTGCATTGTAAAAATACGAGATGACGCTGTTTCCGTGGTGCTCTGCGATGATGTTGATGATCTGCTCGGGCAAATGCATTTGGTGGGCTTTTTCGACGCCGCGCTTTACGTGGCTTTTAATGACGGCAACCGAAAGAGAGGGATTGATGTCGTCGTGCTTATTCGTGCCCGTTTGGTTTTCGACAAAGTATTCGCTTTGATCCATTTTGCCGATATCGTGGTAATACGCGCCGACGCGGGCGACGAGCGAGTTTGCGCCGATTTCGCGGCACGCGCTTTCGGCAAGCTGCGCGACCATGAGCGAATGCGTATAGGTGCCGCTCGCTCTAAGCATGAGGCGGCGCATCGTCGGATTGTTGAGATCGCTTAAATCCATGAGGCGGAATACCGATGCTGTATTCAGCACGAGTTCAAGCGGCGTCAAAAAACCGAGCGCGAGGATGCCGGAAATAAATCCGTTGAACGCGGCACCTGCAATCGCGATCGGCATTCTCTGAAAGCTTTCGTTGTCGATGACGATGAGTACGATCATGCATACGATATCGACAAGGGCAAGCAAAAGAGACGCGATGACCATATCGATTCTCCGCTCGATCTTTCGCACGATATTCGTCGCCGCAAGACACGAAAGTATCGTATACAAAAACGGAATGAACGCCCAGCCGGTTGCATTGTATACGCCGAACGCGGCTAGAGCACAAAACAACACCGAAGGAAGCTGCCCGTATAAAATCGCAACGAGCAGCGTACAGAACGCCGACGGGATGATCACCGGCAGCATATACGGTGAGGAAAAAGAAACCGTTTTAAGCGCAAACGCGGCGGCGGCATAGATGAAAAGAAAAAAAACGACTTGCAACACCGATTCACTTAAAAGAATTTTTCTCCCGAACGGCAGGAATGCGAACAGTAAAAACCACACGACGCCGAGAACAAGCAAAAATAATTCATTGTTGAGGAATTTCCGGTAATCGAAATATGCGGGCGATTCGGCGAGTTTTCGGAGTTTGTCGTAATTTTCCTGCTCGATCGCAAATCCCTTGTGAATGATTCGCTCGCCTTTTTGAATCACGATCGGGTTATCGAAAGTAGCGGCAATGTTCCGAGGTGCGATTATGTCGCGGTCGGCGATCTGCCCTATTTCAAAATCGTCAAGCGAAAAAGAGGCTATCGTCTGGCTCGTCGCAACATTTACGAAATTGAGAGCGGAAGCGGCGATATAGCCTGCAACGATCAAAAGGATAACGCGCCAGTGCTTTTTAATATATTCGGTACATACCGCTGCAAAACCGCGATCGTCATTGTCTTTCTTCATCTTCATACGCCTTTACTATTTTTCTTACGAGCGGAGCGCGTATCACATCGTCCGCCGTCAATTTCATCGTTCCGATATCCGGAATCGATTTTAATAAGCCGAGCGCGTGGACGAGTCCGCTTTCCGTCCGGCGCGGCAGATCGATCTGCGTGATATCGCCGGTGACAAACACTTTCACGTTTTCGCCCATCCGCGTCAAAAACATCTTCATCTGTTCGCGCGTCGTGTTTTGCGCTTCATCGAGAATGACGACGCTCGCTTCGAGTGTCCGTCCGCGCATATACGCAAGCGGCGCCGTTTCGACCGCACCCGATTCGACAAGGCGTCGTACCGTTTCCCTCGGCACAAGAGATTCCATAGCGTCGTAAAACGGACGCAAGTAGGGATGGAGTTTTTGTTCCAAATCGCCGGGCAGATAGCCGAGACTTTCGCCCGCTTCGACGACGGGGCGCGTTACGACGAGTTTCGATGTATTGTGGGAAAGAAGCATTTTCAGCGCTTCGGCGACCGCGAGAAAGGTTTTACCGCTGCCCGCAGCTCCCGTGCAGATGACCATGTCGAACGAGCGGAGCATATCGATATACCGCGCCTGATTGTCCGAACGAGGATAGATTTTCCTGAAACCTCCGGGGATCGAAATCGCGCTGTGCGAAATATCCAAGCTCGTTTTCGTATTCAAGATTGATGCGATGATGTTTTTGCCGTCTTCGTCGCCGCTTTCTATTTCGTCGATAATCCTATCGATGATAAACCGGAATTTTTCACGTATGACGGGATCCTCTTCATCTACGGAGAGCTCATTCCCCCGTGTAAACACCGGCACACCCAAATGCTCTTCGATGAGTTTCAAATTGCTGTCGTTCGTGCCGCAGACGCAGGATAAAACATCGGCATCCGGCACGACTATCGTATAAGCGCTATCCACAACCCACCAACACCCGCTCTCCGATCATCACCGTCAAATTATTGTATAAAATTATAAAGGCAGAGGATAATTTATGCAAGAGCGCATAATTCCGAGCAGTGCGCAGGAATTATGCGCGTCTCCTATGAAAGAAAAACGCCGCAGGCGTTTTTCGCCTTTCGACTTCATCAAGCGATTTCGAGCAGTGCGGAGAAATCGCGAGCGTATTGATAAAAGAAAAACGGCTCGACCGTTTTTCGCCTTTCGACTTACAGAGCGAAGCAGACCACCCTATCGCTCCGCAAGCGGTTTGATTTTCGCGCGGTACACTCTCGCCATAAAAAAGCACGAAAGAGAAAGCGACATGACTTCCGCGATCGGAAAGGCAAGCCATACGTCGTCAATATTGCGGGCAAGCGACAAAAGGTAGGCGGCGGGCAAAAGTACAAGGAACTGCCGCGCAAAAGAAACGAACATGCTGTACATCGCCGAACTGAACGCTTGAAATACCGACGACAACGAAATCGCGACGGCAGCCCCGACAAAGCTCGACGCGATGATGCGCATTGCGGGCACTCCGATCGCAAGCATAGTATCCGACGCTTGAAAGAGCTTTAACAACTGCACCGGAAAGAGTTCGAAAATAAGCGTACCGAAAGCCATAATGCAGACGGCAAGGATGATACCGCTTTTGATCGCCTGCACGATGCGCTTCTTGTGTTCCGCTCCGTAATTGTACGCGATGATCGGAACGATGCCGTTATTCAAACCGAAAACCGGCATAAAGATAAAGCTGTTCAGCTTAAAATACACGCCGTACACCGCGATCGCCGTTGACGAAAACGATCCGAGAATGAGGTTCAAAAAATAGGTCGTAACCGACGTGATCGAATTGAGCAGTATCGACGGCACGCCGACTTTATAAATCTGCTTTATTACGAGCGCGTCGGGGCGGAATCGCGAAAATCGCAATCGAATCTCTTTATTGATTTTTATATTGAAGACGAACGACAGGCACATGCTGAGCCACTGCCCGATGACGGTTGCGAGCGCCGCCCCCGTCATGCCCATGCGCGGAAAAGGACCGATGCCGAAGATAAGCAGCGGATCGAGAATAATATTCGTGAGCGCACCTGCCGTCTGCGAATACATCGTAAAGACCGTACGCCCCGTTCCCTGCAAAAGGCGGTCGAGCATGATTGCGGAAAACATACCGAAAGAGCCGAGTACGACAACGTTCAAATACTCCATGCCGAACTCGATGATTTCACGGTTGTCCGTCTGACTTGCAAGATAGGGACGCATACAAAAGAGACCTATAACGAAAAAGACGATAAAGCTGCACACGGCGAGAAAGAGCCCGTTTTCGGCGGCGGCGTTCACATCGTCCTGCTTTTTTTGTCCGAGGCGCATCGAAAGGAGGGCGTTGACGCCGACCGCCGTTCCGACACCTACGGAAATCATAAGCCCCTGAATGGGGAACGCGAGCGATACCGCCGTAAGCGCATTTTCGTTTATCTGCGCGACGAATACGCTGTCGACGATATTGTAGAGCGCCTGTACGAACATCGAAAACATCATCGGAAGCGACATGTTCAAGATAAGCTTGGTGACGGGCATCGTGCCCATTTTATTTTCCTGCATTGCTACCCAGTGTATAGGGAATGCCGCGCTCTGTCAAATCGCCTCTCATCGGGAAGGGCAACTCACTTTTTCATATACGACGATTCGATGAGGACGGGAACGCCCGATTCCACGTTGACGGATGCAAAGCGTTCTTGGAAGACGATATTCGATGACGCGTCGACATACTGCACGGTAACGTCGTAGCTTCCGGGGTCGACGGCACATCCGCCGGCATAGGCGCGCGCGGGCAGGCACACGCTTTGGCGAACGTCCGCGGTTTCCGCCGCATCGACCGCATCGATCGCAGCCGAGACGCTGAGATAGGCAAGCTCGTACAACAGCGCATCGGTAAACGATTTGCCGCTGCCGTTTTTATCGGCGAGCGCGGCGAGCGTCGCTTCCCCCGCAGTGACGGCGGCGGACTTTTTGAGCAGGCTCCGAACGACGCTCCTTGCAAAAGCTTTTGCCGCATGGGTGCGCACATCCTTATCGACGGCATCGTTGAAATCTTCAAGGAGGCTGAGGTCGCATACAGCAGCCGCCTCCCCCTTCCCGTCCGTGCCGATGACGGACGGATCTTCGTGTTTGCCTGCGGCAGTTCGGACGGTGGCAGATTTTCCGGATGCGTTTGCAGCGGAGACGAGTATCCGCACTCCCGCGATATGCTGCCGTATCGACGACGCATCGAAGGCCGGATACACGAACTTCAGGCGGAAGGCGGGGATGACGACACCGTTCGGAAACGGGGGCATCACGATCATCGCGGACGAACCGATACCGATGACGCTGAAGTTGAGGCCTGCGAGCCCGTTGACGACATCGCCCGGAAAATAAAACGACTGCTCGTATCTCCTTCCGATCAGGCCGTAAAACGCGAGCACGTCGAGCCTGCCTTTGCCCTCCGGTATCGCAAGCATTTGTGCAGCGGGAAAACGGGGACTGAGCATTGCAATGACATCGGCGTCGATCCGCGCGTCGTCTGCGTCTCCGTTCATGAGCCGGAAGAGCATGCTCACATAGCGGGAAGCGGCGGAATCGCGGAACACGTCGTCCTTTGTCGCTTGGGGCGGCGACTTTGCGATGAGCGCGGGCATATTGATACCGAACAAAGCTGCGGCGTAATCAGCATCGGTAATTTCGCGCTTTTGCGGAGCATCCTTTGCGAGCACGGCTTTTCCGTACTTCGCTATGTATTCGCGCTGTTTGTTGCCGATTTTTCTGATTTCGACAAGGGCGCCTTCCATATCGCCCCTATGATAATAATTGAGCGCGTTGAAGAGGTTTACGTAGAGGTACTCATACACCCTGCCCGAATACTCGGACGCATTTTCGTTCAGCGTCGCCGAAAGCACGGTTCGGGTAACGCTCTTCGTAACGGCGTCTTCCATGAGCGCATCGACTTTATTGCATACTTCGATCGACGAATCGTAGACTTTGCCGAAATGCTCGGCGAAGGCGAGATCGAGATATTGGCGGATACGCTCTCTGTTTGTGATCTTTTGTCCGAGCAAAAACGCCGTAGCGCTTTCAAAGTCCCCGTCGTCGAGAGCTTTGTAAAAACGGGCTTCATTGTACTTTTTCTTTTTAACGGCATGCGGACGCGAGTCGGTATGAACGAGCGCTTCCGCATCCCCCTTGGGCGCGGATACGCAGGATGCGAAGACGCAGATACACGCTGCGGCGATGCCGATTCGCAGCACATATTTTATGCTGCTGCATTCCGCCCGCTTCATGCTAGAGCTTTGCTGCCGGACGCTTTATCACTTTTTTGATTTCGCTGTTTTCACCGCTCCACAAAATCCTGTTTGTTTCGATGTCGTGCAGTTCGGCATATACGAAATACGCGCGGACCGATTTCCGCCCTTCTTTTTGCACCATCGTCTTGATCGAACCGAGGAGCATAACGTCGGCGCCCGTTTCGTTTTTTAAGCGCTTCATCGTTTCCGCACTCGAATTCGTCTGTTGATCGAGGCGTTCGTCGCGGAGTTCAGTGCGTTCGTTTTTATCGGAAACGAAATCCAAGGTTCCGCTGTTGATGATCGCACTCTGAAAACGCTTTTCGACGATGCTCGTATCGATGTGTTCGTCGCTGTCGTTGCGGATCTTGCCGACGATGGCGACGGGGTTCCGTCCGTTTTTACGGCGATATTGCGCGACGGCGGGTGAACTCGCACAGTCGGCGATGAGCGTCGCACAGACGATGCGCACATCATTGTCGTTCCAGTTGCCGTCCATGTCGATGATTTTATCGGCATCGACACGTCTCACTTTCGTCGTACCGCACGACGAAGCGACAAGCGCACAGAAAATCACTGCGGCGAATATACCGCGCCGTTTCGTATTCATACCTCTAATCATATTCATACTCCCATACGTTTCGAATCGATCGATATCGTTGCGCGTCATAGTAGCATAAAGCGGGGATTTATGATAGAGAACTGCGGACAACCTGTGGCTAGTTATCTATTGCTAACATCTGTAAAATTCGCTATACCGTAAGCGTACGTTTCGTATCCTCCGTATAGTCGGAGCGGCGGAACGACATAATCTATATCACAAGGAGTATGATATGAAAAAAACGACAATGACGCGTGTACTGGCAGCTCTGCTTTTTGCCGCAGCGCTTTCGTTTGCCGCAGCGGATCCTGCGACCGACGTAAAGATCGATTACAAAATGGATCTTTCGGTAAAAAACCACGACGCCGATTATTTTACGTGGACGGTCGGAAATGAAACAGTGCAGGACAAATTCGACGCTGCATCGGGCGCGAGTCTCAAAGGTTCCACAAAAGCATTCAACGCAGTCCGCTTCGCCGAACCGACGGCTGACAGAAAAGCTTCAATGCCTGCCGGACTTCGCAGCGTATTTTTATTTGCGCTTGCCGATCCGTCCTTTGTAAAAAGCCACGCGCTCCAAGTGACGAAAGACGCAGGCGTCATCACCGTGCGCTTTGTCCGCAAAACGAACGCGTTCGAATTGAAGACCGATAAAAAAGGAAACTTCAATCTGCTGACCGGATCGAAGATCGCAAAAAGCGTCACCGATAAAAAAGGCGACGGCTTTGTCATCAAACCCGAATACCTAAAGCAAGGTGGAGACGTAAGCAATATGGCAGACATCGATTGGAGCAAAATCCCGCTTGAAAGCGATGCGTTCAGTCCCGATGCCGCCTATCACTACGACGGAAACGTAAAGTTTACTTTTAAAAACAACGTGCTTCGCATCACGGGTACGCTCTCGCGCACGAAGTAAATCGATGCGATTTTGCGGGTACCGCTCATGCCCTGCGCATTGATCGGCACCCGCTTACGGGTTCAGTTCCCACTCTCCGTATTTATCGACGATCTTCGTCTTCATGCTTTCCATCGGTCGCCACACGACCGAAATCGTCACATAGGGATTGAAATCGTAATATTTTTTTCCTTTGTCCGTCACGAAGCGCGGCGCAACTTTAAACGTCGTATTGAAATCCCAATCGTGCAGATCGTGCGTAAGCGTAAAGTTCAAACTCTGCAGTTTGAAGCCCGACGCCTTTCGCCTGCTTTCGTCGTCGAATCGATACGAATTGAGTAAATCGAGGAGCATATTCGTCTCGCCGGGAATGCGCCCCGCTTCTCCGAGCATCTTTTGAAAATAGCGGTAAAGCACGGAATTGCGCGACGTCGAAGAAAAGGTGAGCGTAACGAATTTATTAATTTCGAAGTTGATCGACGGAGTAAAAAGAAAGTAACTGTTCGTCGGACGAAGAAGGTCGGCGACGACGCTCGTCGAAAGTCCTGGTGCGATTTTGACGCGGTTTTTCCAAAAATACCACGTGTCCTTCGGCAGCGTATAGGCAAACGAAAGCGAATACGGTAAAAACTCTTCTTTGGAGCGCACTTGCCATCCCGCCGTCGTATCGAAATCGTAGCCCTTCGTATACGACATCGTGTAAGAAGCCTCGAGTCCCTGCCACGAAAGCGTCAAACGCAGCGCATCGTCGTGATAGTTTTCCCAATTATAGTTGTACGACTCCGTAAACTTGAATGTATTATTAAAAAGTAAAATCGTAAGCGCCTGTTGTACAAGCTTTCGCTCCCATGTCGTATCGGTCGCGCTCTTTTGTTTGAATCCCGTCGAAAGCGAAAATGTCGTAAACGGAAAGGCAAGCGAAAGCGTTCCCGTGTATTCGTCGACTTGCGGCGGCAGCGTCATTGAAAGCACGAGGGACTGCGAAAAAGCGTCACTCTCGTTCATCGCATAGGTAAAGGAGAGCTGATGAGCGGTTACCGAATCCTTGTCGGTAAAATCGGGACCGTAATATTTCCAGTCGGGATTGTCGGCATCGGTTCCGAGAAATTCGCTTCTGAACAATTTGATCGTCGAATTATACGAGATACCCGTATTTTTAAACATGTCGATATAGTACAGCGGTTTTACGCTCACCGAATTCGTATTGACGATTTCCTGCGTCGACGCTTTAAAGTCGGCCACTTTGAGAGAATTGACGGCACTCTGCGTATAACCGCCCGTCGCCGTATCGGTCGAAATATACGGGTGCCGTTGAACGACGGGATTGTACGACACGCCGTTCGTAAGATTGAAAAAGCTCCCGCCGTAGCTCGCAACGGAATCGAGGGCGAGCGGCGTTTTGAGCGTATACATCGAAGAGCGAACTCTGCTCCATTGGAAATCTTCGGGCTTATCCAAACCCGTCGACGAATACGCGATCTGTGAAGTAAACGTCGGCTTCAGCGAATACGAAAGCTTATACTCGAAACCGGGAATCAACGTAACGGCCGATGATGAAGCCGTAAGAGACGGCAGCGCTTTTTCGAAAAATTTCGTATCTTCTTTCGCTTCCGCGCCGTCTGATAGTTTCGCACTGTCCGCAGCTCCAGCATTCTGTGCCGCGCTTTCGCCCTTTGTCGCGTCCGCACTTCCGGCTTGCGCCGTATCCGATCGCGTGAGCGCGGTATCCGGCGCACTGTTTCCTTCCGCCTGCGCGGCAGTCGCGCCGTCCGTCTTTTCTGCAGCCTTTGCCGCCTGTGCGGCTTTCGCCTTTTCGTCGGCAATCTCCTTTGCCGTTTTCAATTCGTCGGGAGCGATGAGCGGGACTTCGGGGGCGTTCTTTTTTGCCGCATTCGTTCCCTTCTCCGGATACGAAAAAATCGTTCCCGAAAGCGAAAAAGACGCCGTTGCGGGCGTGATCTGCGACGGATAATAAAATTTGCGCTCGGGCGAATAGGTTTTCAAATTGTCCGTAGTCGAAAGCGAATTGTTAAAGACGGAACTGTATACGACCGACGCGTTGAGTGACAAGGATAGGGACGTAATATACGGAGCGACGGGCACGGAAGACGGCAGCGAATACGAACTTGCGAGCGTCCATGAAAACGACGATATTTCGTTTACCGTCTTCGTTTCTCCCGAATCGGTACCCATCGATGTGAGATAGCCGATCCAATCCATCGTTTCGTTGCGCTCCGAAAAATCATCGGTGATAAAAGGATCCGAATACACCGGCATCGACAGAGACAGCGAAAAAGGTTTACTCAAAGCGAATTTGAAATTCGCACCGTAGCGAAAGGGCATTTCAACGCCCATAAAATTGGACGTATCGTAATACCGTTTTCCCGACAACGCATAGGGCGTATGGTTTCCGGCGGAATCCCGAAACACCGTATTGCTGAACGCGAGCTGAGCCGATGCCGTAACTTCGGTGATATAATCGTTCGGTTTAAAGACTCCTTCGAAGCCGGTCAAAAACCCGAGGTTTGAATACCAGTCGCCCATGATTTTAAAATAATTCGCCGTAGTGCCGGTATAGTCTTCGTCGAGATTGTGCAGGACGATCCCTTCGAGTTTTTGTTTTTTCAGCGTCGACGGCCGTATAAAATTGAACAGCGCTTTCAGGTTATCGCTGTCGTCGCTTTCGTCTTTTTTTTTCGCCGTATCTTTCGGCACGTACAGCGGCTTTCGCCCGTAGAGATAAGCGGTCGTTTGAATAAAATATCCGCGCCGTGCATCGTAACCGAATACGGGATTGTAAATGAGTTCGTCTTTCGGATAATAAAATGCCGGAAGGTAGAGCACGGGCACGACGCCGACATAGAGCAGCGCGTTGAAAAACGCAAACTCGCCGCCGGGAAGCAGCCAAATGCGCGTCGCGTCGATGTGCCAGTGAGGATTTTCGTCGTCGCAAAACGTAAGACTTCCGTTTTTAAAAGCGCCCGTATTCGATTCGCTTCTGCCGAACATATCGGATGCGACGATGAGCGTCGAACCCGACGGCAAATTGATCGAATCCGTCTGCGTCTGTACGATGCGCCCGTCGTCGAACACGCCTTCGAGCGTGGACGTGTTGAACATGAGTGACGACGCGGTTGCCGTACTGTTGCCGGCCGCGCCTCCCGCCTGTTCCATCGACACGCCCCCGGATGCGTACATCATCTGCGTCTTTCTGTCGTAAGTGATTCTCTCGGCGCGGATCGCCGTCTTCGTGTTTCCCTTCGCAACGGAAATGCGGACATCGCCTGAGAGTACGATCGAATCGTTTCCCGTCTCTTTGTTTTTTTCGTACGATGTCGATTGCGAATGCTCTATCGTGATGACGGTTTTTTCATCCTGCACCGTACGTGAAGAAGACGCATCGGCGGCCGTCTCTTTTTTTGCGGATGCGGAAGTTTCTTTTTCCGCTTGAGGATTTGCCCGAGACACATCGTTTCCCTCCGCCGCAGCTGCGCGATGTACACCGGCGGAAAAAAAGACGAGCAAAAAAATTAATAATTTTACGATACGGCGTTTCGGCACAATCATCTTTCAATCATTTTTTCCGTGTCGATTTTTTTGCGGCGGGACGGCGCTTTTCACGTTCGAGCATCTCTTTGATATAAGAGCCCGTATACGACTGTTTGACTTCTGCGACTTCTTCGGGCGTCCCTTTTGCGATGACATTTCCGCCGCGGAAACCGCCTTCCGGCCCCAAATCGATTATCCAATCGGCTTGGCAGATAACGTCGAGGTTGTGCTCGATCATAATCACCGTGTTGCCCGCGTCGACGAGGCGCTGAATCACTTCCATGAGCAGCATGACATCGGCAAAGTGCAAACCTGTCGTCGGTTCGTCGAGTATGTACATCGTTTTGCCCGTCGAAGTGCGCGCGAGTTCGGTTGCAAGCTTTACGCGCTGCGCTTCTCCGCCGGAAAGTGTGAGCGCCGACTGACCGAGCTGGATATAGCCGAGTCCGACCGACTTCAGCGTTTCGAGCTTGCGCGCAACGTGCGGGATGCCCGCAAAAAAATCGCACGCTTCTTCGATCGTCATATTGAGCACGTCGTTGATGTTTTTGCCCTTATACGTTACGTCGAGCGTCTCTTTGTTAAATCGCTTTCCGCCGCAAACGTCGCACTGGATGTACACGTCGGGCAAAAAATTCATTTCAATGACGATAGTCCCCGCGCCTTGACAATTTTCGCACCTGCCGCCCTTTACGTTAAAGCTGAATCTGCCCGGGCCGTAGCCTCGCGCTTTCGCTTCGGGAAGAGATGCAAAGAGATCGCGTATGCCGCTGAAAAGTCCGACGTATGTCGCAGGGTTCGACCGAGGCGTGCGCCCGATGGGGCTTTGATCGATATTGATAACTTTGTCGATATTCGAAACGCCTTCGATCTTTTCGAATTTGCCGACAGAGTATTTTGTACGCATAAGCTTATTGCTGAGCGCGGGATAGAGCACGTCGGAAAGCAGCGTCGATTTGCCGGATCCCGAAACGCCCGTTATACATGTAAAAGTACCGAGGGGAATCTTTACGGAAACGTTTTTCAGATTGTGCTCGGTCGCTCCCGTAAGTTCGATACAGCTTCCGTTGCCGCCCCTCCGTTCCTCAGGGATCGCCATGCGCAATTTTCCCGCAAGGTATTGACCTGTAACGCTTTCGGCGACGCGCGAAACCTGTTCGGGTGTTCCCGCAGCAACGACGCGGCCGCCGTGCACGCCCGCCGCAGGTCCCAAATCGACGAGGTAGTCCGCGGTTCGAAGCGTCTGTTCGTCGTGCTCGACGACGATGACCGTATTGCCCGCGTCGCGGAGGTAGGTCAGCGTGTCGATCAGTTTTTGATTGTCCCGCTGATGCAGTCCGATCGACGGTTCGTCGAGGATATACATGACGCCGACAAGGGCGCTTCCGATTTGCGTGGCAAGCCTGATCCTCTGCGCTTCGCCTCCCGACAGCGTTTCCGCCGCACGCTCAAGCGTCAGATAATCGAGTCCGACGTTTTTCAAAAAGCGCAGGCGCGAGCGTATCTCTTTTAAAACTTGGGACGCGATTTCGCTTTCGGAATTCGTCAATCGTATCTTGTCGAAAAAATCGATCGAATCGAGAACGGAAAATTCGGTGATTTCCCAAATATTTTTTCCGCCGACCGTCACTCCGAGCGCTTCAGGACGCAGTCTTTTTCCGCGGCACGCGGCGCATTCGCGGTGCGCCATGTATTTTTCGAGATTCGTCTTCATCTGGTCGCCCCACGCTTCCGTGTAGCGCCGCTTCATATCGTCGAAGAGACCCGGCCACGCCTGATCGTACACCGAATACCCTTCCCCGCTCTGCTTTTCGTATTCCCAGTGGATAGCGTCCTTCGTACCGTACAAAAGCGCATCTCTCTGCTTTTTCGTCAATTTTTCGATCGGCGTCGAAAGCGTAAATTTATACGCGTCCGCCAGCCCCTGCATGCGCGCAGTATTCCACGCGGACGAAGGATTGTACGGAAGGATAGCCCACTCGTCGAAAGATTTCGATTCGTCGGGAATCATCAGATTCAAATCGAATTCCATCTTTTCGCCCAAACCGGTGCATTCGGGACAGGCGCCGAAAGGATTGTTAAATGAAAAGAGGCGCGGCTGCAATTCGGGAATCGAAATACCGCAGGAGGGGCACGCGTTCTTTTGCGAAAAAAACACTTCGGCTTCCGAAGATGCTTCCCCGCCTGCAGCATCGTTTTTTTTCGTAACGATGATAGTACCGTTCGAACTTTTGAGCGCGGTTTCGACCGAATCCGCCAAACGCTTGCGTACGGAAGACGAAATGATAATCCTGTCGACGACGATTTCAATCGTGTGTTTTTTTTGCTTGTCGAGTTTGACCGTATCTTCCAAATCAGCCATAACGCCGTCCACCCGCGCGCGCGCAAAACCCGCTTTCCGCGCATCTTCGAATACTTTTTGATGTTCGCCTTTTTTTCCGCGCACCACCGGCGAAAGTATCTGCACCTTCGTACCCTCCGGCCAGCTCATCATCGTGTCGATGATTTGGTCGATCGACTGTTCGGCGATTTCACGTCCGCAGTTCGGACAGTGCGCGTGCCCGATGCGTGCAAAGAGAAGGCGATAGTAATCGTAGATTTCGGTGATCGTGCCGACCGTCGAACGAGGGTTTTTATTCGTCGATTTTTGTTCGATCGAAATCGCAGGCGAAAGCCCTTCGATCAAATCGACGTCGGGTTTGTCCATCGTACCCAAAAACTGGCGTGCGTACGACGAGAGGCTTTCCATATAACGCCGCTGCCCTTCGGCAAAGAGCGTGTCGAACGCGAGCGAAGATTTTCCCGAACCGGAAAGACCGGAAAGCACGACGAGTTTATTGCGCGGCAAATCGATGTCGACGTTTTGCAGATTGTGCTCGCGCGCACCTCTGATACTTATTTTTTCGCCCGTGACGGGCGCGATATTTTTCGCATATTTTTTCAACTGATAAGATGCGGATGATGCCATAGTACACATAAGTATAGCGCATAAGAGCTTCGCGCTCAAGGCGACGGGCAATTTTTCAATGTAGGATTTTCCGCTGCAGCGGCCGCCCCTCAGCGGATGTTCCGCAAAGTACGCTCTACGGCAGGTATTCGCTTCGGATGTTTTTCAGCGATAAAAAGAGGCGCATCTTTTTCGCATCGTTTCCGCCGGTAAGCCCTTCGAGCAAAAGACGCGCTTTTTTCCTTCCCGAATTATCCTGATAATCGCAGGTACAGACGGAAGATGCAAAACCTTTTTGCCGGGCGTAATCGACGAGTGTTTTTTCCCCGACATAGCACAGCGGGCGCAAAATCGTAACGGGATAATTTTTATACGAAAGCTTCGGCGGCATCGTCGAAAGTTCGCCCCTCTCGAGCATATTCATGAGAAGCGTTTCGAGGATATCGTCGAGGTGATGACCGAGCGCGATTTTATTGAATTTATGTTCGATCGCATAATTCAAAAGTTCCGTCCGCCGCTGCGTCGAACACCACCAGCAGTTCATCTTTTGTCCCTTTTTGAGCCGCGCGAGCACGTCGACGCCGATGATTTCAAAGGGCACGCCCCGCTCGCAAAATAAGCGCGCGATGCCTTCGGGAAAAGCGGGCGCAAAATCGCTTTGTACCGCGACGGCTTTATATGAAAAACTGCAATCGGGGCGCAATGAGCGGAGCGCAAAATACTCTGTGAGAGCGGTCGAATCCTTTCCGCCCGACGCGCCCACGAGGATGCGATCTCCGTCTTCGATCATCGCGTAATCGAAAACGGCTTTATCGATAAGGCTTTGCAGTTTCGGATGAGAGGCCATCTCGCTTCAGCGCTTTTTCAAATGGACGGCAAAACCGTTGATCTCTTTGTCCAGATAGATGAATTTCAACGGCGATTTTTTCGCATCCCCCGTCCACTGAGCGCTGTCGGCGACCGGCTTAAAACCGTAGGCGGCAAGGTACGTAAGCGCGCGTTCGATATTGCACGTCAGAATTCCGATGTGCCCGTTTTTGCCTTTTACGCCGTTTTTCATCAATTCGAATTCGGTTCCGCAAAACCACGACAATTCGCCTTCAACGCCTTTAAATCCGAACGCTTCGAATTCTTTTACACCTTCCGCGCATTCGCCCTCTCCGTGAAAATTTATGCCGACATGAGCAAAACCGAATCCGAGAGAAGCTTCGACCGCTTCTTTCGACAAGCGTGTAATTTCATCCCATCGTTTCGCTTTGATAAGGCTGCCTTTCACCATCCAGCTGCCGGAAACGGCCGCGACGTTCGACAGCGCAAAATAATTTGCCATATTGTCGAGATTCAATCCGCCGCTCGGAAGAAATTTTATACGCGGAAAGGGACCGGCAAAAGCTTTGAGCGCAGCGCAGCCGCCTGAAATTTCTGCAGGGAAAAATTTGAGCACGGAAAGACCTTTTGCAGAGGCAGCCGTAATTTCGCTCGCCGTAGAAACTCCGGGGTACGTGACGATACCGTGTGCAATGGAATAATCGACGACGTCTTCTTTAAAACCCGGAGAGACGATAAACTTTGCACCCGAATCGATCGCAGCCTTCGCAAGATCGACGCTCGTCACGGTACCGGCTCCGACATGCATCTCGGCAACTTTTTCGTGTACGTCGCGTATCGCGCGTGCGGTCCCTTCATAATCGGACGGGTTGCGAAAAGCGATCTCCATCGCAGTGATGCCGCCTTTGAGAAGAGCCGTTGCAAGCGGAACTGCGTTATCCGGCGAATCGAGCGCGACTACGGGAACGATACCCGTTTTGTACAATTCATCGTATTCTTTTTCAAACATATCGATACTCCTGAGCACCTCGAAAAGCTGCAGTTTTTCGAGGTGACTTTGAAAATGCGATTCTGCTTTGACAGTATATCACGTCCGCCGAACGATAGTACAGCGCATTGCAACATATTGAGTCAATCGATCCGCATCGGGTACATCATAGAATTGCGCAATAATTGTACCAATTATATCAATTGCGCCAATTGATTTGACATCGTTACATTTTTACTATAAAATAAAGAATAAAATGTTATGACAATCGACGAATTTCTTCGCTACTACAAACAGAATTTTCACCGCACGAGTTCATTCCTCGTAGGGCTTGTTTTAATGTTTGTCGATGCCGCAGCCCTCATGCTCAGCATCGGCACGAGCTTTTTTATCATCAACGCTATCAACAATTCCTTTATCAATTTTCGATCCTTTGTCACCTACAGCGTTTATATGCCGCTCATACTCGTCGTTTTTTATGCGGCGGGGCTTTATCCGGGCATCATGATCTCCCCCGTCGAAGAAGTAAAGCGGTTCAGTATCTGCACATTTTTCAGTTTTATCGGCATCGCGATCAGCATTCTCGTCAATGACGATCAAACGCGCATCGCCGTCGCTATCGCGCTCATGCTCGCCGTTCCCCTTGCGACGATTTTTTTGCCGATCGCACGGCAAATCGCTCGTTTCGCATTCGGTACCTATCACTGGTGGGGCTTGCCGGCCGTCATCTACTGTACCGGCTCAAGCGGAAACGCGGTCATCAACCGAATGCTCGAACGCTCCGATTTGGGCTATAAACCCGCCGTCATCATAAACAGCGGCTCCATTGCAAGCCCCATGCACGGCGGCATCCCCGTCTTTCCCCCGAGCAAAGAGCTGCTCGATACGATCCGCTCTCTCAAAATAAAAGCGGCTATCCTGTGCGATTACGAAAAAGCCGACGTATCGGATATCATGCAGGTATACCGCTATACGATCACCGTTTCAAAACATCAAAACAGATCGATATCGGGTTCCCCGCAGATAAAAGATATCGGCGGCATCGTCGGCTTCGCATCGACGCACAACCTCACAAAAAAGACGAACCGATTTGCAAAGCGCGCCATCGACATCGCGCTCCTCATCGTTTCGTTTCCGCTCGTACTGCCGCTGTGCATCGTCGTCGCGCTCATCATCAAAATCACGTCCCACGGTCCTGTTTTTTACGGACATCTGAGAGTGGGCAAAAATGGCAAACCGCTCAAGTGCTGGAAATTCCGTTCCATGTGCAAGGACGCCGACAAAAAACTCGACGCGCTCCTCGCGAAAAATCCCGATATGCGCGAACAATGGGAGCGCGAGCGAAAATTAGTCGACGATCCGCGAGTTACGCCGTTCGGAAAATTCATCAGAAAGACGAGCATCGACGAGCTGCCGCAATTTTGGAATATCCTTGCAGGAGAAATGAGTTTTATCGGTCCGCGTCCGGTTACCGAAGGCGAACTTGTCAAATACGGCTCCCAAGCCGATTATATCCTTTCGGTAACGCCCGGTCTTTCGGGTATGTGGCAGACATCGGGCAGAAGCGACACGGAATACGAAGAACGCATTACGCTAGACACGTACTATATTCAAAACTGGTCGATATGGCTCGATATATGGCTCATCATAAAAACCGTATGGGTCGTATTTAAAAGGAAAGGTGCGTATTAATGAAAAAGTATTGTATCGCTTTTGCGGTTTTGTTTGAACTGCTTGTTTCCGCATTTTCCTCGTCATATCGGATCAATTCCGTACATTATGTCGTCGAAGGCATGACAAAGGAATCGCTCGTCGAGCGCGAAGTAAAAATCGATAAGACGATTATTTTCCCCGATGAAGTCGCATTTGCAAAATACATCGACGACTATCGCCAGCGTCTTTTAAATACACGTCTCTTCGATGAAGTTTCCATCGACTATTCGACACGCCTCTTCGATGAGCAGGCCGATCTATATATCGCGGATTTGACGGTACGTCTCGACGACTCGTTTCATTTTATCATTATGCCCTATCCGAAATACGATTCGAACAGCGGTCTCACGCTGAAGCTGAAATTAAAAGATACGAACTTTTTCGGAACGATGAAAGATATGTCGTCCGATATCAATTTTATGCTTAAAACAGATGAAGACGATACCGAAATGAAACACATCGTCGACGATATGGGCATCACGATGGGCGTGAACCTTACATTCGACATCCCTTTCAGACTTGTAAATCTCAATGCGATGTGGACAAACAGTTACGGCATATCCTATACGATCGGTCACTCGTCTCCCGAATGGGATGCGGCGACGGGACTCGATTTTTCGGTGCCTCTCGGACATCGGACTTCGCTCGACTTTTCGTTCACGCAAGGGTTTACCCGAAACTTCGATTACCAAAAATACGAAGACGATACGTACTTTACCGAAAAAGGTAAAGTATCGCTTCCTATCGTGCTGCAGCGCATCGACAATTGGGGCAGCGTCGACTATACGCCCTATGTGAGCGCTACCCATTATTGGGATTTCGACGGCATCAGCAATTCGAACGAAGATCTTGCAAGTCCCCAGCTCGCCATCGGACAGACGATCGGGACGTCGCGCATCAACTGGAAAAACAATCTGCGTACCGGCTTATCGATTTCGACAACCCAGTCCTTTACTTATATTGTGCAAAACGAAAAACTCCAGCCGAAATTTTCCGCCGAATTCAAAGGCTTCAAAGGATTCGGACGGATCGGTATTGCAAGCGACCTGTACTTTTTTATGATGATGAACGGTACGGAAAACATCGGATCGCGCTTACGCGGTATCCGCGACAAACAGTATTTCAGTTCATCGTCGGGGTACGGCGACTCGTATGCGTGCAAAACATCCGGTGCGCTCGCGGTCAATCTCGATTTTCCGATCAGAGTGTTCACCACGCATTTTGAAAAAAACAGAGTGATGCGCAAGCTCAATTTCGAAGTACAGGTTGCCCCTTTTATCGACTTTGCGCTCATACACAATAAAGCGGCGGGTACGATTTTTTCGATCAAAGACGGATTTTATGCAGGCGGTTTGGAAGTGATCGTTTTCCCCGAAAGCTGGAAAAGCATACAGTTCCGCGCCAGTCTCGGAATCGATGCGGGACGTTACTTCTTAAAACGCTTTATCAATACAGATTGGAGAAGAGGGGTATCGAAATACGAACTGTCGATCGGTATCGGTCTGCATTATTAAAATCGGAAAACAAACTGCCGGAGGTTAAGATATGATTGAAGACAGCGAAGTGCACGGTATAGTTTTGTATGAAGACGACGACCACAAATTTATTTGGCTCGGTTCCGAAAGCAAATACCGAAAGGGTGCGGTGCAGACGATGCAGTACCTTATCATCGATCACGGCAAAGGCGTTTTGCTCGATCCGGGCGGAGTGCATCTTTTTTCGCGCGTCGTAACGGCCGTAAGCCGTTTTATATCTGTCGATAAAATCGACACGATCTTTTTTTCGCATCAGGATCCCGATGTATCTTCGGGCATTGCGCTGTGGCTCGGCATTACGCACGCAAAAGTATACATCTCCAACCTGTGGATACGCTTTTTGCCCCATTTCGGCATCGTCGATACGAAGCGCATCATCGGCATTCCCGACAAGGGCATGGATATCATGCTTGCTCCCGATTCCCGTCTGCGCTGCATTCCGTCGCATTTTATGCATTCGCCCGGACAGTTCGGCCTCTTCGACGAGCGATCGGGTATTTTATTTACAGGCGACATAGGTGCTGCGGTTTTTGATGAAACGAATGAAACGGCGTATGTCGGCGATTTCAACAAGCACATCCCGCTCATTAAAGATTTTCACGTGCGCTATATGGCGGCAAATAAAATCGTCCGTCGCTGGGTGGAACAGGTGCGCATCTTAAATCCGGCTATGCTCGCTCCTCAGCACGGAGCCATTTACAAAGATGAAAACGTGGGCAATTTTTTGAATTGGCTTGAAAACCTCCAGTGCGGTATCGATCTTATCGATACGCTTTTTTAACTGAGGGCGGTATATCATGAGCGAAAATAAAGAAAGCGAAATCATTCAAAACTTTACCGACATCGTCGATAAAACGGTCGTACGTTTTAATAAAAGCATGGTATTGGATTTTGTGACGGCGCATTCTTTTGAAATTATCGATCAGGCTGTCGTCCAACTGCAAAACGGTTTCGACACGATCGTCGCCGCATTTGAAGAAATTCAGGCAAGCGGTACCGCCTCTTCTTCGAATACCGGACGAGTCAACACGATGATGTCCGATATCTTAAACAACAATAAAAAGTTGCAATCGGAAATCAACGAGCGCGTGAGCGAAATCGAAGAAGCGTCGGTCAATGCGAAAAACGCCGCTTCAAATTTCGAACTGCTCAAAGAAAAAACGGCCGATGTCGCCGGCATGCTCGCAGGTATTCAAGACGTTTCGGTGAAAACGGGCATTCTCGCGATCAACGCATCCATCGAAGCCGCACGAGCCGGAAAAGTCGGAAGCGGCTTCAGAATCATCGCAAACGAAGTGCGCGCGTTGGCGACTCAGACCGGAGAATCCACAAAAAAAATCGAAGAAAAGCTCACCGAATTCCGCGAAACGGTCGACGAAATCAATAAAGACATGACGCTCTTTATCGAACTCTTTTCACGCTTCCAACAGTCGTTTACCGAAGTTTTAAATAATTTCAATCAAAACGCATCGACGCTTGACCGAGCGGGCAATTCGCTCAGCGAAATAGCGGCTGCAGTACAGGAGCAGGCGGGCGCGATGAAAGACGGTTTGGACTCTCTTGAAAAAGTAAACGGATCGCTGCACGACACGCATACCATCCTCGACGTCATCCAGACAAGCTATTCCTTTTTGGATACGCTTTTGGGACAAAAGCAGTAAAGGGCTTGATAATTTCCGCCGCTCAAAAGTCGTTTGCAAGTTTCGCCGCCGCCCGTTTTTGCCAATAGCCGTCGGGAGACGAAGCGGCAAGTGCCGTATAGAGATCGAATGCAAAGCGTTCGTTTCCCGCTTTCCGCACGCAGTCGGCAAAATCAGAAAACCCTTTCCAAATCTGCCGTTCGGACGCCCAATCGACGATGTTGGGAAAACGCTTGATCTCCGTAAAAAGAAGGCTGAGGTTTCGATATTCGAATTCGGAATCCCGCGCTTTTACGGTATTGTGCATTTTCGTAAAAGCGGTAAGAGTTCCGAGCGCGAACGCTTTCAACGCTTTATCGGAAAAACCGCGCTCTTCGTAGTAGGGTGCAAGTTTAAAATACGCATCGAGGGCAGTATAATCTTCCGAGCGGAAAAGCGTAAAAAATTTTTCCATCGCGCCCGCTTCATTGTTTTGCACGATGAGCATAAATGCTCTTTCGAAGCTTTCATTTTTTAATAAACTGTCGCCGCTTACGATGAGAAGCAGATTTTTTTCATAGCTGTCAAAATCTTTTTCAATAAGCGCGATATCGGAAAGCTCGTATAAAATATCGTAGCGTTCGTCGGGAATATCGAGCAGCGCGGCATTCTGCCATGCGTTTAAAAGATATTGCTTTGCAAGGGAATACTCGCCTTCCAAAAAATAGATACGACCGATAAGACGATCGGCTTCGGGAAAAGAAAAGCGCGTCGAAACGTAGGAGACGAGGGCATCAGCAGAATTATTAAAAAACGCCCTCGTTTTTTTTCCGACATAGCGCTCGACGATTTCGACGGCGTCGTAGTCTTCACGCTTTTTGAGAACTGCGAGCACGTCGGAAAGTACGCCGTTCGCCTTTTGCACTTCGCGCGGTTTCAAAGCATACGAAAGCGTATCGGCTTCCCATGCGACGATTTCGCGCCGTGCTGTTTTCGCTTCGTTTGCAAGACGAAGCGCTTCTCCGTAATTTCCGTCATCGAATTCAACGCGCGCAAAACGGAAGAGTTTTACATCGCCTGCGAGATCGCGCGGCTTTTTGGGACGCACTTGTGCGCCGAGTGTCGAATATACGAGCAACAATGCGGAAAAAACAATTACAATCTTTTTCATAAGTCAACCGGTTCCGGAATTGAGAAAAACGGTTAAACGAAACACTGAAACAGCGTGTTTCATTTAACAACCGCTCAGTCGGTACAATCGATACGTTTTACAGCGTGTCCAATTCTTCTCTGAATACTTTATCGGCATCTTTTGCGTCGACGGTTCGCACTATTTTCCCTTTTTTAAATATGACGACTTTATTGCCGGAACCCGCTATCCCCAAGTCCGCGTGCTTTCCCTCTCCCGGTCCGTTTACGACGCATCCCATAACAGCGACGCTTATGTTTTTATCGATCGATAAAAGTTCTCTTTGCCATTTTTCGACAAAGGCGTGCACGTCGAATCCGATCCTGCCGCACCTCGGACACGAAATGAGCTTTACGCCTCCCTCTCTTTTTCCGCATTCTACAAGTATTTCGCGGCCGGCTATCACTTCGTTTTCGGGGGATGAGGAAAGGCTTACGCGGATCGTATCTCCTATGCCTTTTGAAAGCAGGGCACCGAAAGCGAGCGTGCTCTTTACGATGCCGGTGATGAGAGGACCTGCTTCCGTCACTCCGATGTGAAGGGGTATATCGTATTTTTTTGCAAATACTTCGTTTGCTTCGATCGTTTCACTTACCGAAGACGCTTTCATGCTGACGACAAACTGCGTAAAACCGAGTTCGTCGAATACGGCGGCTTCGCGCGATGCCGTTTCGGAAAGCGCTTCCGCCCTCGACATGGAAGCGGCCTCGACTTTCGCCGCAAGGTCTTTCGGAAAACTTCCCGTATTGACGCCGATTCTGATCGCAGCGTTTTTTTCGCGGCACGAAGCGACGACCTTTTCGACGTTTTCACGGGAACCTATATTACCGGGGTTGATGCGGATCGCGGCGACGTTGCCGCGAAGACATTCGAGGGCGAGACGGTAGTCGAAGTGGATATCGGCGACGAGGGGTACCGTACATTCGGCGGCTATCGCACAGAGTGCGCGCGCGCTTTCCATATCGGGAACGGCAAAACGCACGATATCGCAGCCTATCCCTTTGAGTGCGTGTATTTCTTCTACGAGTAAAGTGCGCTTTTCGGAATCGGCATCCAAACCGACGATGGATTTTTTCCACATCGTCTGTACCGAAACGGGAGCATCGCCTCCGACGGCAATGCGCTCCGTTTTACCGTTTCCGCCGAGATAGACTTTTTTCGTCATGCGCGCTTTTTGAAAGAACGCTTATCGGCAAAAACCGATGCCGAAGGCCATGACAAAGAGAGCGACCGTTTCGCAAAGACCGACGACCATGATATAGCTCGCAAAACCTTTGCCCGTCTCACCGAGGGCATCGGAACCCGCTGCCCCCGCCTGTCCCTGAGCGACGGCAGATGCGCCCATCGCGAGTCCTGCGGCAACGCCGAGCCCCAGCAAAAAGAGCGGATTTTGACTCGAATCGAGGATACTCCTCGTCAAAAGAAATCCGTAAATCGTCTGCGTCAGCGGCGCGCCAGCAAAGACGGTAAGGATAAAGGGCGCGGGTTTATTGTTTACGTAGCAGCGTTTCCATGCACCGATTGCGCCCTGACCGGCGATACCGATTCCGAACGCGGAACCGATAGCGGCGAGCCCCATCACGACACCTGCACCAAGCATTCCCAAATTCATAACAACTCCTAATTATTGCTATAACGCCGCTTCTCTGAACGGCTCATATTTATATCCCGACCACGACATACCGAGGTGGCTCGAAAATTCAAGCGTATTCAAGCGCACGCCGTGAACGATAACCGAAAGCACGTTCAATGCGACGTTGAGCCCGTGTCCCGTTACGAGCAGGAGGAGCGCGACGATGAAAAAAATCGCGTGACCCAAAAGCGGGCCCGCCATCGTGTTGACCGTGCTCGAAATCGCGCTGCCGGCCAATGCGACCGCCCACAGACGGATATACGACACGATATCCGAAAACACGTTTACCACTCCGAGCACGACCGAAATGATGTTTTTGCAGCTTTCAAGCACCGATCGCCCGATACTTCCGTCGTAATTCGAAAATACGAAGCTCATCAAAAAGCCGCCTCCGACGAGGGCGAGCGAAACGCGACCGACGGGAATACCGTACACGACTTTATCGAGCGAAAAGATTTCACCGCTGATGACGAGCATGAGCACGATGTAAAACATACCCCACAGCATGAGCATGGAACCCAAGTCGCCGATGCATTTCGGAGAGCGTATATCGTTTATAAAACACTTGATGTGAGCGACCGTGAGCTGCACGAGCGCAAGCGTAAAGCAAAACACCTGCAGATTTTGATCCGTCGTAAGGAGGCTTTGCACGCCGTCGTAACGATAAGCGTATGCCGAAGAAATCGGCGGAATCGAAAGAGAAGTGAGCCACGACGGAAGCTTGTCGGCTGCAATGCCGAACCACGTACACGTGAGCGTTCCCCACACGACCGTCGAAAAAGAAAGGAGCGCAAGAAGACTCATCATCGGATTCGTTTTTTTGCCTGCAGCCTTCGATTTGACCGTTACGGCAAGCGCAAGAGCGAGCATAATGAGCCCGTAGCCCGCATCTCCGAAAATCATGCCGAAAAAGATCGTAAAGAAAAACAAAAACCATCCGGAAATATCGAATTCGCGGTAACCCGGAACGGTGCCGAGAAAATCGGTGAGCGGATAGATGATGCTTACGAGCGGATTGTTTTTAAGCTTTGTCGGCGGATCGTCGGTCTCTTCGACTTCGCTCGAAGAAATCGCCCAGCCGTTTTGTTTTGCCGCCTCTTCCAAAGCGGAAAAGCCGTCGGACGGAACATAGCCTGAAAGCCATGCGAGATCGCTCTCTTTGCCTTCGTTTTCTTTTCCCATACCCGCATACACGTTTTCGAATTCGATTTCTTTTGCGAGCTTTTTCGCATACGAATCGATCTGTCGTCCATACACCGCCTGTGCCGAAAGTTCGGTTTCTATTTCACGGATGCGTTTTATATTGCCTTCGATTTGCTCGGAAAGTTTTTCCGTAGCGATTCTCGGAAGCGGCACTTCAAAGGCTTCGGGCGGAAGATTTTCAGGCCGCTCTTTTCCGATAAGCAAAAATCGTACGTCGCGCTTTCCGGTATTGACGAGCACCGTATCAATGGAATCGTCCAAAGCAGTGTATAAATCGGCCGGCATTTCGTACATCGAAAGCGCTATGCCTTTTTCGGAAAGATACGCGAAATCGTCCGGATCGACGCTGCCCCACTTTGCAAAGCGTTCGAGTTCGACGGTGTCGGCGCCGAGCGCATCGATGAGCGATTTTTTTTCGTCGAAAAGAGATGTGACCGTTTTGCTTTTTTCGGCGATTCCGGTTTCATCGAGGTTTTCGGCGCGGGATGTTTTCGGCGCTTTTATCTCGGAAAGGATCGCGTATGCGTTTTGCGCGCATGAAAAACTTTCTTTCAAAGCGGAAAGCTTTTCGCTTTCGCCTTCAAGGCTTTCCAAGTGCATGACGCCGAGCTTACGCAATTTTTCGAGCGCGTCTTTTTTTTCTTTTTCGAGAATGACGACGGAAACTTTTTTCATCGCTACGATCATTTCGCTTCAGCCTCCAGTTTCCGCTTCGATATCTTACTGCGCACGACTGCGGCGACTCTTTCATCGCCGAGGAACACGGATATCTTTCTGATATTTTCTTTCGCTTCGGGAATCTTCACTTTTTCGAAAAGGTTGACGCGCTGCGTCGTCGTGCGAAGCTCTTTCGAAAGGAGACGCACCTGTTCGTCGAGCACTTCGGCTTCCAAATCGAGTTCGAGCGCTCTTTCCATACGATCGGCCGCCATATCGATCCACACGGGCGTTTCGTAGAGATCGTACTCGGCTCTCGTAAAATCGGCACCTTCGTAAATCGGAATCTTCACGCCCGCGATATTGCCCGTGCCTTTTCGTATATTGCTTACGCGCACCGTATCGCGTCCGAAGGATTCGGCATCGGCGAACACGGCGATCCATTCGTCGAATTCCTTTTCGAGCGCTTTACGCGCATCGCGCACTTCACGCGCTTTTGCATCGATGGCGCGGATTTCGGTTTGGAGCTGCTGCTTTTTGAGCGTAAGCGTCGGAAGATAGCGCTGATACATTTTCAGCGCATCTTTTTGAATCTTTTGCTCGTTTTTCGTCAGCTTAATCTTCGCCATACGTCAATCCCTTTTCGGCCAATACTTATCGAGCAGTCCCGTTTTTATACCCGTTTCCTCTTTGTCGAAACAGTCGGCGAGAATCTTCCAGCCCGAATCGAGGGCGTCTTCGAGCGATATGTTTTTCGACAGATCCATCATTTCGTCTTCGAATTCTTTGCCGTATTTGATAAGCTTGTTGTCCCATGCGCTCATCATAAAGCCCATCGATTTTTTTTCAAGCGTATCTTTATACGAGGAATACAGGCGTATCATGCCGTCCATGAGAGCGCGATGATCGTCCCTGGTCTTTCCGTTGACGTTTTGCTTTAAGCGCGAAAGACTTCCGAACGGTTCGATGCGGCCGCCTTTGAGATAATACTGCCCTTCGGTGATATAGCCCGTATTGTCGGGCACGGGATGCGTTACGTCGTCTCCGGGCATCGTCGTCACGGCGAGGACGGTTACCGACCCCGCGCCTTCGAAGTCGACGGCTTTTTCGTAACGGGAAGCGAGCTGACTGTACAAGTCGCCGGGATAACCGCGGTTCGACGGAACCTGTTCCTGCGTGATAGCGATCTCTTTCATCGCGTCGGCGAAGTTCGTCATATCGGTCAAAAGGACGAGCACGTCTTTGCCCTGCAGCGCAAACTGTTCGGCGACGGCAAGGCTCAAATCGGGCACTTTCATGCATTCGACCGTCGGGTCGGCGGCCGTGTGGATAAACATGACGGTGCGGCTCATCGCTCCGCCGTTTTCGAGCGTGTTTTTAAAGTACAGGTAATCGTCGTACTTTAAGCCCATACCGCCGAGCACGATGACGTCGACTTCCGCCTGCATCGCAATGCGCGCGAGCAGCTGGTTGTACGGTTCTCCCGAAATGCTGAATATCGGCAGCTTTTGCGAAACGACGAGCGTATTGAACATGTCAATCATCGGGATACCCGTGCGGATCATGCGGTTTGCCATAATGCGCTTGGAAGGATTGACCGAAGGCCCGCCTATCGTTACGAGGTTGTCCGCAAGAGAAGGTCCCGAGTCGCGGGGAAATGCGGAGCCGTTGAAAATACGGCCGAGCAGATTTTCGCTGAAACTCACTTCCATCCGGTGACCGAGAAATTTAACGTGATCGCCCGTAGAAATGCCGCGGCCGCCGGCGAAAACCTGCAGCGACACGACTTCTCCGTCGATTTTATTGACTTCCGCAAGCGATTTTCCGAATCTCGTTTCGATTTCCGCGAGTTCTCCGTAGCGGACGTTGTCGGCTTTTACCGTGATGACGTTGCCGGTGATCGATTCGATTCGCGAATATATTTTATTCATATCATTCACCGTCCTTGAGCAGCGCCGCCGCTTCTTTTTGCAGTTTGCCGTTTTTTTGCGCGTAGAGTTCGTCGATCTTTTTTTCGATATCGGTAAACGAGTCGTCCTTCCACGTCGAATAGTTCCAGTCGATAAAGAGCTGACGCAGAGAATTGAAATACGAGCGCGCATCGTCTTTCGAATTCAAATCGAAATCGGATCCGAGTATGCGAAGCACTTTTTCGAGCGTATAGGTTTGACGTTCGACGCTGACCGAATTGTCGACTTCGTCGAACGAGTTTTGCTGAAAATACACCGAATCGAGAAAATCGCTTTTCAGATATTCGATATAATCTTCGGTCGTCGTTCCCTCTTCGCCGACGACTTTCATCATCTGATTGACTTCCTGTCCGCTTCTGAAGAGAGAGCGTGCGAAATCGACCCGGTCTTCGCGGATAACGCTTTTGTATTTCGACCACGAATTGAGCGGGTCGATCGCGGGGTATTTTCGGGCGTCGCTCCGCTCACGCGCGAGTCCGTGAAAAGCGCCGACGACTTTGAGAGTCGCCTGCGTAACCGGTTCGTCGAAGTTGCCGCCGGCGGGAGAAACCGTACCGCCGATCGTAACCGAACCCGTTTTGCCGTCGCGCAGGCGCACGATGCCCGCGCGTTCGTAAAAGGCTGCAATATAGGATTCGAGATAGGCGGGAAACGCTTCTTCACCCGGGATCTCTTCGAGGCGGCCGCTCATTTCGCGCAGAGCCTGCGCCCAACGCGAAGTGGAATCGGCAAGCAAAAGCACGTTGAGTCCCATCTGGCGATAGTATTCGGCAAGCGTAACGCTCGTATAGACGGACGCTTCGCGAGAGGCGACGGGCATGGACGACGTATTGCAGATGATGATCGTCCGCTTCATGAGCGATTCTCCGGTACGCGGATCGATGAGCTTCGGAAAATCTTTTATCGTTTCGACGACTTCGCCTGCACGCTCGCCGCAGGCTGCGATGATGACGATATCGACTTCGGCGTTGCGGCTCGTCGTATGCTGGATAACCGTTTTACCCGCGCCGAAGGGGCCGGGTATGCAATAGGTTCCGCCGAGCGCAACGGGAAAAAACGTATCGATGAGACGTATCTTCGTAACCATCGCGTCAGACGGAGCGAGGCGTTCGGCATAGCAGTCGACGGCGCGTTTTACCGGCCACTTGAACGTCATCGTAATCGTATGTGATTCGCCCTTTTCGTCTTCGAGGACTGCGATTTCATCTTGAATCGTGTACGATCCCGCAGGTGCGATTTTCTTTACGGTATAGGAGCCGTACATATCGAAGGGTACGAGAATCTTATGCGTAAAGGGGCCTTCGGGAACCGAGCCGACGGCATCTCCGCGGTATACGGCGTCTCCGACTTTTGCCGACGGCGTAAAATCCCACTTCGTCGCTTTGGAAAGAGGATCGACGTAGACGCCACGCTCGAGGAAAAATCCCGCCTGTTCCGCGACGAGCGGCAGCGGATTTTGCAAACCGTCGTACACTTGACCGAGCAAACCGGGACCGAGTTCGGCGCACAAAAGGTCGCCGTCGAATTCGACGGTATCGCCCGAACGTATGCCGTTCGTCATTTCGTAAATCTGCATTTGAGCGCCGTCGCCGCGAACACGGATGACTTCGCCTTTGAGCCGTTTGCCTTCGACGTTTACGTAGCCGACTTCGTTCATCGAAACGTTGCCGTCAAAGGCTATCGAAACCATATTGCCGTTGACGCCGACTACTTTCGCTTTAGTACCCGTCATATTGTTTCTCCCAGTATAGAATCGTACATAGTGCGGTATGCCAGAGTACCCGCTTCTTTATTGAATTTTTTGATGCGCGCAGTGAGCAAAAGCCGTATGCCGTACTCGTAGACGGCATCGACGGAAAAGATATCCAAAGGGCGAAGATTGTCGAGCACTCCGGTGCGGTATTCGTATAAAAATTTTTCCGCGGAAAGAGGGCTGTCCATACCGACTGCGGTGCGGGCTGCCTGCATAATGTCGGCCGTACACGAAGGGGGCACTTGCGGCGCATCGCGCTTCATCTTTTGCGCGCGGACTTGCGCGAGCGCAAAGCGGAGGCTCCGCTCCTTCTCGTACCACGCATCGAGAAATTTCGAACCGGTCGGAAAAGGCTCTTTCGGCGGAACGAGCGACAGTCCGTTTAAAACTTCGGTTTCCGCTTTCGACAGGAAGCGCGAACAGAGATCTCGGTAATAGCTTTCCGTTATCGCAAGCGATCGCTCGGCATTTGAAATGTCGGGCAGCTGCGAAACGAGGTAATATTGCTTCACGCGTTTGTTCCTTGAACGGCGCCTTTTAAGATGGCTGCAGTGCGCGGATTGACGTAGGCTGCAAACAATTCGGCAAGGGAATCCGAAGAATAATCGTAAAATGCCCTGCCCTCTTTAACTCCGATCCTGAAACCGCCCGCGAGCGTTTTATCGCTTTTGAGCACGAGCCCCTTTGCGATTTCGTCTTTGAGCGCGGAGGTGAGAGCCGATTCGAGTTCTTTCAAATCCTTTTCGGAAAGCAAAACGGAAAGCTCTTCCGCGTCGGCGTGCTTTGTCCACGCTTTTACCGTTTCGGGAATAAGATTTGCGAGCAGCTCTTTCGAATACGCTTTCGCAGTTTCCGTCTTAATAATCCTGTCGAGCTCGGCCGTGAGGGAATCGCGGAACGATAAAATCATATTGCGTCCCGCCTGCGCTATCGCGTCTTCGCTCGCTTTTTCCATGCGCTCGGTTTCGGCTTTCGCATTTTTGATGATGCCGTCGGCTTTTTGCTCCGCATCGGAAACGACGGCTCTCGCTTTTTTTTCAGCGTCGGCGAGTATCTGCTGGGCAGCCGCTTCCGCGCTTGCCACTCCGTCTTTTTTTATTTTGTCGATCAATTCCTGCAACTGGACATCCATATAACCCTCGCTGTCTCGGTAAAATAAACGATACGCTTATCATACATCCAAATGCAATTTAATACAATGCCCCGTCAATGACGAGAAAGCGCTGCCGACGGGGCGTTGCGGGGTGTCCCCGCTGGAAGGGGCAGCGCGCAACGAAGTGCGCGCGAGGGGAATGCTTTCCCCCTTATTAAATTTCGGCGCGTATTCGGAATCGTAATTGCCCGGAAAACGCTTATCGTTTATACTGAACGCATGAAAAAAATCGGCATCGTCACCGGAGCGAGTTCCGGCATGGGAGAAGAATTCGCGCTCGAGATCGCACGGCAAAAAAAGTGCGACGAAGTCTGGCTCATCGCGAGAAGAAAAGAACGGCTCGATGCGCTGTGCAAAAAAATCGAAGCGGAAAAAAGCGTCGTCCCCCGCCCCGTCTGCATGGACATAAGCGGGCGCGAAGGCGTCGAACGTTTTGCAAAGCTGTTTGAAAAAGAGGGGGGCGATTTTACAATCGGCATACTCGTCAACAACGCGGGTTTCGGCACCTACGGTCCCTTTTCGGAAACCGACGTCATGCGTGAACTCGATATGATAGACTTGAACTGCACGGCGCTCACCGGCCTTTGCAGCGTATCGCTCCCGTACATGACAGAGGGATCCATCCTCATCAACACGGCAAGCCTCGCCTCTTTTTCGCCGCTCGGAAATTTTGCCGTCTACGCCGCGACGAAAGCCTACGTGCTGAGCTTTACGCTTGCACTCGCAGCCGAAGTGAGGGATCGCGGCATACGGGTGTGTGCGCTCTGCCCCGGATCCGTGAGCACCGAATTCGCGGAAGTCGCGTCGAACGGAGCGCGTAAAGAAGTGCTGCACGGCGTCGCGGCCGACAAAACGGTCGCACACTGTTTAAAACGCGCGGAACGCGGAAAGAAAACCGCGCTCATGACATGGAAGTGGAAACTTTTCGCCGCAGCGAGCCGATTGCTCGACCGCTATGCAGTCGCACGCTTTACGTACAAACATTGGAAACGCCCGTATAGGAAATAGGATGGGTACGGGCGGCGGAAAACGATAAGGAAACATCAATGAATAAAAACGACTGTATCATTCGTTTGGAAAAGAAAGAGGAATACCGAAAAGTTGAAAACCTTGTACGCGAAAGTTTTTGGAATGTATATCGTCCGGGATGTCAAGAGCACTATATTCTACAACAGCTGCGGAATGATCCCGCATTCGTTCACGAGCTTGATTTTGTGATGAAAAAGGACGGCAAACTCATCGGGCAAAATATCTTCGTCAGAGCAATGATTAAAGCCGACAACGGGAATGACATTCCGATTATGACGATGGGTCCGATCTGCATTACGCCGGCGTTACAGCGAAAAGGTTACGGAAAGATTCTGCTTGACTATTCCCTTGAAAAGGCGAAAGAACTCGGCTACGGAGCCGTGTGCTTTGAAGGCACTATCGATTTTTACGGTAAGAGCGGTTTTTCTTATGCGAGTGCATACGGCATCAGATATCACGGATTACCGGAGGGAGCGGATGCGTCCTTTTTCCTTTGCAAAGAATTGATTCCGGGTTATCTGTCCGATATTACCGGAGAATATACCGCACCGAAAGGATACTCAGCCTGCGACGAGTATCCGAATGAATTTGCAGTATACGAGGCGGGCTTTCCGGACAAAGAAAAACGAAAGCTTTCCGGACAGATTTTCGATTAAAATTATTTATTTATAGGAACCCGTCTGGTTTTTATGCTTTACTTTTACCGATATGCGCTCGGAACGGCTTTTTGAAATTCTCTTTATTTTCCTTAACAAAAAACGAACGACAGCTCATGAACTCGCAAAAAATTTGCAGTGTCGCTGCGTACTGTTTACCGCGATATAGATATTTTAAGCTGTGCCGGTATTCCGCTTTATACGATGCAGGGTACGGGCGGCAGAAAACGATAAGGATACGGCAGATGCGGTTAAGTGCTACGCTTGACAAGATACTTGGTGCGCAAAAAAAGCAGCTAATACTTGTCTTCCGATTCTAACAAACGATTTTTGCAGCGGTGCATTGACAATTTGGATAAGTAGATAAATACTGTTGTATATGGAGCATACGGAACGAGGAAGGATGAGGGGAAAATTATGGAAGGGGAGATAGATGATTACTGAAATTACGATGAAAAACGTCGCGACTTATAATCAGGTTGGTGTTAAAATTGAGGGCTTAAAACGGCTCAATTATTTTTTTGGAAACAACGGTTCCGGAAAATCTACAATAGCAAAATATTTGCAATCGCTTGTAATTGATGATCCGGAAAACAAATACTCATCATGTCTAAAAGACAACTATAACCCTATGCAGGAAGAAATCCTTGTGTTTAACCAAGATTTTGTCGAGAGAAATTTTAGGCAGAGCCAAACTCTAAAAGGTGTTTTTTCATTAAATCAAAAGAATGCTGAAATTGATAAGCAGATAAAAGTAAACGAAGAAGCTATTACTAATAAACTTAAAACAAAAAATGAACTTGAAGAAAGAAATGACATTCTTGACAAGCAAAAAATACAACATAGAAAAGAATTGACTGATAAATGCTTTGGCAAAAGAAAGATTTTTAGTTCCTTTTTAAGAATACAGCTCGATCACAAGGGAAGTGCGAAAAATAATTTAGAAAAACTTGAAACTATTATTCAGAACAATAGTATTGTAAAACCAGAGTTTAGGACTCTAAATGATTTATATAAAAAACTTTATGAGGATAATTTAAGCAACATTGATATTTCACTTGATATACAGTTGTTTGATGAGCTATTGCAAAAACATAATGAACTATCAGTATTATTACAAGAAGTTATTGTAGGTAAAGAAGATGTACAGTTAGCAAAATTGATAAATGAATTTGGTTTAAAATCTTGGGTTGCACAGGGCAAAGTATTTCTCGAGAAGACAAAAGTCGTATGTCCATTTTGTCAAAAAGAAACGATAGACGACGATTTTATTTCACAATTAAATGATATTTTTGATGAATCATCAAAACAAAAGATAGATAAAATAAAAAGTGAAAAAATTATTTATGAGAATACATTCAAAAGGGTTTTGCAAAATATTCAAGCCGTATATGAAAAATACAATGTGAAAAACATTGTTTCAAATCTACAAATGAGCTTAAAAACTATTTATGATACTAACTTAAAAATAATAAGTGATAAAATCAATGCACCGAATGAAAGGAAAACACTTGGTGATATAACAGAATCATTTAAAGATATACTATTAAAAATTAATAAGGAAATAGAAAATAATAATAATCTTGTCAGCTCTCTTGATACTCAAAAAAAGTCTTTAGGAAAACAAATATGGGATTACATTGCTCTTGACTGCAAAGACGATATTTTGAAATCTCAAAAGGATGTTGAAGAGACTAATGGAATTATCACTAAAAATAAAGCTGAAATTGAGAAACTGCTAACGGAAATGCAACAATTACAACAAGAAAATACTGCTCTAAGAGGAAAAACTGTTAATACTACAGAAGCTGTTTATAATATAAATCAAATTTTAAAAAACTCCGGTTTTATGGGCTTTGAAATCAATGAACAAAATAAAGAAAATAATATCTCCCGGTATTATTTATCAAGAAATTCAGAAGTTCTTGAGGAGAATATATTTAATAGTTTGAGTGAAGGAGAAAGCAATTTTATTTCGTTCTTATATTTCTACCAACTTTGTTTAGGTACCACGGATATTCAGGGGAGTTCTGAAAAAAAGAAAATAATTGTTATTGACGACCCTGTTTCAAGTATGGATAGCCAAGTACTGTTTATCGTTTCAACATTAATAAATAGGTTGATAGAATACAAAGGAAAAACAGAAAAGCAAGTGTTCTTAAATGGCAATTTTGAACAAGTTTTCATATTAACTCATAATTATTACTTTTATAAAGAAGTTGCAATGCAAAAACGACCGATATGTAAATCCCAACAGCATTATTTAGTCGAAAAAAGTGAGATCAATGAAACATATATAAAACAACGTGAATATAAAGAATGCGATGACTATGCATTGATGTGGCAAACAATAAAAGAAGCAAAAGGGAAATTACCTGATGCTAACAAGGAACAAAATATTTTGCTCGCAAATTTATTTAGACGTATTTTAGAAAGCTATGCCAACTTTATAGGGCTTGGTACGGATGCTTGGGCAACTGTTTTAGTAGATGATAATAAAGATACTATCGATCATTATTTGAAAGTTGCTTTTATTTCAATGATCAATGATGAAAGTCACAAGGTCTCACCCTTTGATAATTTTTATTTTCAGAAGATTCATAATGCTAATCCATCGAAGTTATTTGAAGTGTTTGAATCAATCTTTAATACTATTGGGAAAGAGCATTACGATAGGATGATGGAAACCAATAAGTTATAATCAACACGGAGCCCCATTATGTCTTACGAAACGGTTATTGAACAAGTAAAGATACTTCCGGAGCCACTTTTGGCATCCTCCCACTTATTAACTCATCATAAGAAAACACCAATGAATAAAAACGCTTATATTATTCATTTAGGAAGAAAAGAAGAATACCGCGAAACTCAAAACCTTGTATGTAAAAGTTTTTGGAATGTATATCATCCAAGATGTCAGGAGCGCTATATTCTAAGACAACTACGAAATAATCCTACATTCATGCACAAATTCGATTATGTAAGGAAAAGCCTCCGTGCAGGCACAAAAAAACAAGAGGAATAACCAATGCCCAGACCTGCGACAAAGGCCGATTTAATTCAAGCTTCAAACGAACAATTTGCAAAGCTGCGGACTTTAATCGACGGAATGACCGACAAAGAAAAAGCCGCCGATATCTTTCCGAACGAACGCGATAAAAACGTGCGCGACGTTTTGGTTCACTTGTACGAATGGCACTGTCTTTTGCTGAATTGGATACGGTCAAATACAAAAGGAAAACCCGCCGCCTTTTTGCCTGAGCCCTATAATTGGAAAACCTATCCTGCAATGAACGTCGGATTTTGGAAAAAGCACCGGGAAACGTCGTATGCCGTCGCCGAGAGCATGCTGAAAAAAACGCACAAAGAGGTTATGGCGCTTATCGAAACGTTTTCCGACGAAGAACTTTTTTCCAAAGGCGCTTTCGATTGGACGGGCACGACGACGCTCGGCAGTTACTGCGTTTCGGCAATGTCGAGCCATTACGATTGGGCAATCAAATGCTTGAAAAAGGCGTTGAAAAAATACAGGGAAAAATGAAATATCCTGCAACCGGACTTTCAGGAATAACAAATGCACTTTGTTCAAGTAAAAGGAATTTTATCGGGTAAAAACGGCATGAACTTATACCGCGGCTGTACGCACGGGTGTATTTATTGCGACTCGCGAAGCGAATGCTATCGGTTTGCGCACGATTTTGAAGACATAGAAATAAAGGAAAACGCGATAGATTTGCTCGAAGACGCTTTGAGCCGGAAACGCAATAAGTGCATGATCGGTACGGGTTCTATGACCGACCCGTATATGCCGCTTGAAGAAAAAATCGGCATGACGCGGAAAGCGATGGAAACCGTATACCGCCGCGGTTTCGGTTTTACCCTCATAACAAAATCTCCGCGGGTACTGCGAGACCTCGATCTTTTGAAGGCCCTACACGAAAGGGCGAAATGCGTCGTGCAGATGACGCTGACAACATACGATGACGCTTTGTGCAAAATACTCGAACCGAATGTCGCCGTTACAAGCGAACGATTTGCGGCGCTTAAAACCCTGCGCGATGCGGGCATTCCCACTGTTGTGTGGCTCACGCCGATTCTTCCGTTTATCAATGATACGGCGGAAAACATCGAAGGTATTTTGCGCTATTGCATCGAAGCAAAAGTGATCGGCGTGATCTGCTTCGGCATGGGCGTAACGCTGAGAGACGGAAACCGCGAATATTTTTACAAAAACCTCGATAATTTTTTTCCCGGCTTAAAAGAAAAATATATCCGATGCTACGGCAACAGCTATTCCCTTATGAGTGCGCACAATGCGTGCCTTATGAATTTATTCCGCACACGGTGTAAAGAAAACGGTATCGAAACGAATACCGATAAAATATTTTCGTATTTGTCGGCTTTTGAAGATAAACAAACTGGCGCGCAGTTGATGCTGTTTTAACATCGCGCGGTGTTCCCGTGATCCGCTCCCCGCCACTTTATTTTACGATAACGCGGATGATCCTCTTTTTGCCCGCTTTCAAAATAAACTCGCCGTCCTCATCCGCTTCTTTTATCGTGATGAGCGCGTGAATGTCTTTTACGACTCGTCCGTTTACCTGCGCGCCCCCCTGCTCGATGAGGCGGCGGTTGTCGCTCTTCGACGTACCGGGCTGTGCAATTGCAAAGAGATCGACTACTCCGATCCCCTCTTCGATCGCCTGCTTTGCGATTTCCGCCGTCGGCATGTGCGCTTTGTCACCTTCTCCGCCGAATGCGGCCTTTGCGCCCGAAAGCGCTTTGTCGGCTTCGGCTTTGCCGTGAATTACGGCGGTCGCTTCGTATGCAAGCCGCTCTTTCGCTTCGTTGATATTGCCGCCGCAGATTTTATCGATTTCTTCGATACTCAAAAACGTAAACAGCAAAAGGAATTTGCGCACGTCCGCATCGGCGACATTCCGCCAATATTGGAAAAAATCGTACACGCTCGTGAGCGAAGCGTCTAGGAAAACCGCGCCGTGTTCGCTCTTGCCCATCTTTTGTCCGTCCGCGCGCATGATGAGCGGAAAGGTCAAACCGAAGCATTCGTGTTCGATATTTTTTTCCGTCGTGCCGCCGAGCTTTCTCCGGATCAAATCGACGCCCGCAGTGATATTGCCCCACTGGTCGTCGCCTCCGATCTGCAAAATACAGCCGTGCCGTTTGTGCAGCATGAGAAAATCGTAACTCTGCAAAAGCTGGTAATTGAATTCGATGAACGAAAGCCCCCGCTCGAGCCGCATTTTGTACGCTTCGAACGACAGCATTTTGTTGACGGAAAAACAGGAACCGATATCGCGTAAAAAATCGATATAGTTCAAATCCGCAAGCCAATTTTTATTGTTGTCCGAAAACGCCGTCTTGCCGTCGAAACCGATAAAGGCGTCGAGCTGTTTTTCTATGCGCGCGACGTTTTTGTCGAGCTCTTCATACGAAAGCATTTTACGCATTTCCGTTTTGCCGCTCGGATCCCCTATGCGCGCAGTCCCGCCGCCGATGAGCGCGATGCCGACATTCCCCGCAGAACGCAAATACCGCAGCGCAAAAAACGGAACCATGTGCCCGATGTGGAGACTCGGCCCCGTCGGATCGCAGCCGACGTAAAAAGTAATGGGACCCGAGTCCATGCGGGAAGAAAGAGAATCGATATCGGTACATTGAGAATAAAATCCCCGCGCTTTCAATTCGGCAAGCGTGCTGTTCATACGTCATCCTTAATTATTAAAATCACATTTTCAAAAATACGTTTTCGATTTTATATGATTGAGGGGGTTAAGACAAGAGCGAAAAAATCCGAGCAGTGCGCGACTTGCAACGAGCACGAAGTGCGAAGTTCCCCGCGCAGGATTTTTTCGCGTCTCCCATAAAAGAAAAACGCGCCAAGCGTTTTTCAACTCTCGACTTAAAAAATAATTCCGAGCAGTGCGGAGGAATTATGCGCGTCTCCTATAAAAGAAAAACGGTTCAGCCGTTTTTCACCTTCGGACTTAAAAAAATAATTTCGAGCAGTGCGGAGAAATCGCGAGCGTGTTAATAAAAGAAAAACGGCTTGGCCGTTTTTCGCCTCTCGACTTCATCGAGCAAATCCGAGCAGTGCGCAACTTGCAACGAGCGCGAAGTTCCCCGCGCAGGATTTTTTTCGCGTCTCCTATCACACAGCGCGCCGTAAACGTCGCACTGTGTGTGTCCTCATAAGGAATTGCAGTCGGCTTTCATACCTTTTATTACATCCGAAAGGATGAGGTATAAAAGCCTCCGCACGGATAAAAGAAAAACGGTTCGGCCGTTTTTCAACTCTCGACTTAAAAAATAATTCCGAGCAGTGGCCGTTCGCGGCTTTCCAAAAACTTCAGTTTTTGGAAAGTTTCCTTGATTTACACTATGTGATGTTTAAAATTAAGTCATTGCGATATAAAGACTTAATTTTAAACTCGACAGGCTGTCGAAAAAGTAACCGACTTTTGAGACAGCCCGCTCACTACCGTATTTTTGTTGCGCAAAAATACGCGATCAGTCTGCAAAGCTGCGACACGGCATCCGTGCCGTGCATTGAATAAAGCGAAGTTCCCCGCGCAACTTGCAACGAGCGCGAAGTTCCCCGCGCAGGATTTTTTTCGCGTCTCCTATCACACAGCGCGCCGTAAACGTCGCACTGTGTGTCCTCATAAGGAATTGCATTTTTTCCCAAAACCTCTTGCCTTGAACCTAACTTCAAGGTTTATATTATTAAAAGATACATAAATTAGGAGAACTTATATGAATAAAATTCACATCACAAGTATTTTTTTAATCGGTACGGCGGTTTTGGCAAACTGTAATCTTTTTACAAAAGAGCATCTCGAAATAAAAAAATTAGCTTCATCGCTTTCATCCCCTGTCGGAATGGCTTTTGACAGCAAAGGCTATCTGTACATTGCAAACTGGAGTGCAAGGCGAATTGACCGTTACCGTTCGGGAAAAATCGAAACGGTTATAAAAGACATTCCCTCGCCCTCATGTTTTGCAATCGACAGCAAAGATACCTTATATGTTGCAACTTACAGCGGGGGTGTAATCTACAAAGTGCAAAACGGTAAAAAAAGCAATTTTATTTCAGGGCTCAGTGTTGTTGCAGGCATAGCCTTTGATGATAACGGAAACCTGCTTGTCGCCGAGCGGGGCAAAAGCAGAGTTCTTTCCGTATCGCCTGAGGGAAAAATTTCGGTACTTGCCGACAAGGGCTTGACCACCCCTGTTGCAGCTATTCAGACGGGTAAAGACCGGTATGTCATTAACGACATCACCGGAACAATCTATCTCTACCAAGCAAAAAATGCCAAGTTCACCGTTTTAAGCAAAACACTCAATGCTCCCGCAGCGGGGCTCATTCTCGATCCGTTTCAGCCTGATTCCGTTTTGACCGTCGATTACGGCGGCACGGGGCTCTACCGCATTTCGCTTACGGACGGAAAAACCGAGCAGCTTACCGATAAACCTATTTCTCCTGTTGGGCTTATTGCCGACACCGGTTCAAAGGAACTGTACATCGCAGCATGGGGAGATAATTCGCTCTATAAAATTACACTACAAAGGAGCCACCATGACGATTAAAGAATTTGCTTTTAAACTCGGCGTAAGCGATTCGGCGCTACGCTACTATGAAAGAAAGGGAGTATTAAAGCCCATCCGCAGAAGAAAAAACGGGTATCGGGAATTTACGGAAACGGACATCGCATGGATGGAATTTGTTTTCCGCTTAAAAGCAACCGGTATGCCGATAGCTCAAATAGTCGAGTTTGCCGAACTTCGCGAAAAGGGAAACACCACCGCACCCGAGCGGCTCAAAATGCTTCAAGAACACGAAAAACGGCTTTTAGCGGAACTTGAAAACAAAACACACAGCTTAGCAAAAATCCGCGAAAAAATCGAATACTATAAAAAATTAGCAATGAGGAGGTAAAAAGATGAAAAAATACGTAGTTATCACAGGTGCAAGTTCAGGCATCGGATACGAAGCGGCAAAGCGGTTTGCACAGCGCGGGAAAAATATCGTTGCGGTTGCACGAAATGAAGAAAAGCTCGCAAAGCTAAAAGCCGAAATTACCGGCATGGTTAATCCGCCTGTGGAGGTCATCATCAAAACGTACGACCTTACCCAAAAAGAAAATATCTATGCCGTATACAATTCCGTAAAAGACTTGGATATTGAAGCATGGATAAACAATGCGGGCTTCGGCGATTATTGCAGTGTGGGAAATCAAAACCTTGCAAAAATGGAAGATATGCTGAGCCTCAATATAGAAGCCGTTGCGCTTTTTTCAGCTTTGTATGTGCGGGACTTTGCAGACAAAGAACATACGCAACTTATCAATGTGTCTTCCGTCGGCGGGTACACGATTGTTCCGACAGCGGTTACCTATCGCGCAACAAAGTTTTTCGTCGCCTCTTTTACCGAAGGCTTAAGCCGCGAGTTATCCGCAGCGGGAGCAAAAATGAAAGCAAAGGTTTTTGCCCCTGCCGCCACAAAAACAAATTTCGGCAATATCGCCAATGACATCACAAACTACGATTACGACAAGGCATTCGGAAAGTATCATTCATGCAAACAGGCTGTAGACTTTCTCATGCAGCTGTACGACAGCGATAAACCGCTCGGCATAGTAAACAGAGAAACCTTTGAGTTCAGCCTATCCGATTACCGCTTTCCTTATGTCCAAAAACCGCAAACCTTACAAAAGGTGTAGGAGTGATGAGGTTTCGCAATATCTGTACCGCCGACGGTACGCTTTTTCTTGATGACAAATCGTATAAGGTGTTTTATAATGTGGGTGCCTACGGTAAAGAAGATGAGCCTGAATTGAGCGCATTGTTGCAGTATCTTTGCGAGAGGCGGGCGACGAGCGGTTTTACACAGCACATCGATGCGCTTGTCGAAAAAGCGAAACGGAACGAAAAGTTTAGGAGTACGATTATTGAACGTGTGCGCTCCCGCGCACGGCTAAAAACTTTTTCGGATGTTGATTCGAAGTCCGCGAAAGCGGACACGTAGAATCGGTTCTTTGCAGAACGAGCCGGAGGCTCTAGCATCCTGCAAAAGTTTTTATAGGAGTACGTATATGTCGTTGAATATACGGGAAGATGATTTACGCATGGCAGGTGAAAAGATCGGTTTTGAACGGGGAATACGCAAAGGTCGACGCGATGGTATTACTGCGGGATCATATCAAGCAAAACGGGAAACGGCAAAGCTGATGCAGCGAGAAAGCTGTTCTGTCGATTTTATACAGCGGATGACCGGTCTCTCGGAAGCGGAAATCGAAAATTTATGAGCGTTTCCTATCATACAGCCATTTCTTGACGCAAACCGCAGTTTGGCGTTATATACTTACAAAGAATATGTACGGAGAATAATAAGCAGTGCCGAATCAAACAGCCGATAGAACGATCCTTAAAGAATTAAGAGCGATAACAAAAGATAAGGCAAATTGGCAAACGGCAATCGATGATGTCGCACCAAAACTCGGTAAACAATATTCGGAAGATGTAAAAGCAAAAGCCTTGTGGCTTCTCGGTGAAATGGGATTGCATTATCCTTCACACATACAACCGTATATTAAACAAATAGCCGATTATCTGAGAGACGACAATCCGAAACTGAGGGAACGATCGGTAAACGCATTGGGACGAATAGGCAGAGCGGACAAAGCTTTAATACTTCCCTATTTTGATACATTGATGGATATGCGCTGCGACACAGAGGAGGCGGTACGGCTTGCGTTTGTGTGGGCTTGTGAAAATATTGCAACGAATGCGCCGGAGTTTTTTTGCGACAAATTGGATTTATTTTATGCGTTGATATCGGATAAGGGAGAGCGAGTACGAATCGAAGCACCTGAAATGTTTCGAGTGATGGGAAAACGGCTACCGCATTCCGTAGAGCCGTATTTGAAAAAATTGGAACGGTTTGCCGAACATGATTCGCATCCCGTTGTCCGTATTCACACGAGCGGTGCAATCCGCATAACGAAAAAAGCATTGGAGAAAAGCAAGCATGCCGCAGATGAGTAAGGGCGGAAAATATATTTTCGGCTGGTCGGTCATACGGGAAAACGGAAAAATAATTTTTCCGACATCGGCAGTAGAAGAATATAAATTACAAAAAGAACGGTACATTTACATCGTTTCCGGCAGCAAACAGACGGGCGGATTTTGCGTAATGAGCGAACCGCTGCTTTCCCGCTCAAAGCTGAATCACATCCTGAAAGAAAATCCGAACCTTGCGGAAAGGAACGTAAAAGAGGGAGAATTGATTTCATACAAGGGAAGAAAATACGGTTGGCTTCCCCTAAAAGATAACGGAGTTCGACTTACGCCGTCATTGATGCGGACGCTGGATATAAAAGCCGGAGACAAATTATTGGCGATCCGAAGCAGCGACATCGCATTTACTTTAGGCGCAAAAGGTGCATTGATACAAAAAGCACTTGAATACGCGGGAGAAATAGCAGTTTTTTAAAACGGTACATCGATCACAGAGGATAAAATTCAAATCCCGCCGTTCTGAGCTTATCGCCGATGCTGCCGTCAGTTTCGTCAACCGCTACAATATAATACGTCGTTCCGCTCGCTCTCGTTTCCGTCGTCACGGCGGCGGTAAAGCCTTTATCTTTCAGAGCGGCGACAAGCCTGTCGGCGTTGGCTTTTTCGCGGAACAAGCCGAGCTGCAATCTGCGAAGCGAACTGCCGCCACCCTGTGCGGCCGCCGCGCTTTGCCCTTGTTCGTCGCCCGTTCCCGTTTTCGACGCGCCGGATGATTCGGATCCGACGGCAACGTTTTGTACGGACTGCGATTGACCGCTATTTTTTTTCGATTCCGTTTTTTGTACCGCAGCCGCGCCCGCATCTTTTTCGGTACTTGCAATTTTTTCCGCCCCGCCGGAATCGATTTCGGGAAGAGCCGCTTCTTTCCGCGGCAAAAAATACCAAAACGGCGCCGGAAGGAGCTGCACGCCGCCTTTTACGATTCCCGTTTCAAGCGATGCGGGGAATTCTTTTTTCAACGCCGCAGCATAGGATGACTCCCCTGTAAGGTACCACAGCGTCAAAAGGACTGCGGGTTTTACGCTTGCCATCGACTTGAACGACATATACGCTTTCAGCATGGTGACGCTCTCATCCAAATCGGCGCTCACATTCGCACGGCACAACTCTGCCCAAAGCGCATAGAGTTTGATCCGCGCCTGAATCGCTTCATCGTTCGAATTGCGCACTGCGGAGTTGAGATAGCGCTCCGCCGTCGTATAATCGCCTGAGCTGAGCGCACAGCGCACCGCATCAAGGACGAGCTGCTCCGACGATTTTTTCGGCATGCGGTCGGCATCGCCTGCGCTGATAGCGGCGGCTTCGGCATAAGAAGCGCGCGCATCGTCGAAACGCGCAAGCTGTTCCTGAAGAGAGCCGAAAAACGCATAGAGCGCGCGTTTTTCTTTCGGGTCGGAAACTTTCGGTAAGTTTTCCGCGATATACGCAATCGACGCGTCGACGTTCGGCTTTGCCGCCGCGGCATCGGCAACGGCGCGGGCCGTAAGCGGACGCGCTTCATCCGCCGCAAGGGGTAAAAGAAAAATTAATAATAATAAAACGGCAAACGAACTGCCTCGGCGCTTCATTTTCTTCCCGTCATCCGATTTTCGGCAGTATCTTTTTTGTCAACGCTTTCCGCATTTTTCAGCGCGTCCTTTGCCGCTTTCGCTTTTATCTTATCGATTTTTTTTGCCGCGATGCTTTTACCCTTGCCGAAGGAAAACGGCAGCGCGACAACGATACCCGCAACAAAGGATACGATGATCGTGATAAACACGGGTACGTTGTGAAACGTGTGAAAGATCACGTTGACGTCACAGACATTTCGGATATTAAATCCCGTAAACACCGCGATCAATACCGCAATCACTATAAAAATTATAAGACCGATCATAATCACCTCGCAATCGAGTTTAAAAAGCTTAGTAGAGATTGTACTTTAAAAAAGCCGCTTGTGCAATTCGCCGCATTGCCGCGTGCGAATCGCTTCTCTACAGCCGGAGTCCTGCACCTCTAAAAATCCGACCGAGTTTTCACAGCTGTCCTTTAAACGTCTGCCCCGAAAGCTCGGTCAAACGGAGCTCGACGAATTTTCCGATAAGCGATTTTTCCGCTTTAAATGCGACTCGCTCGTCCCGTTCCGTTTTTGCAAGGAGCTCCGCTTCGTCGTCGCGGCTCACCGATTCGACGAGAGCTTTTACCGTCGAACCGACTCGCTTTTGCATCTCTTCCGCCGTAATTTTAAGCTGCATATCGATGATTTTTTGGAGGCGCGCTTTTTTTACTTCGAGCGGAATTTGATTCGGCATCTTTGCCGCAGGCGTTCCTTCTCTCGGATTATAATAGTACATAAACGCATTTTCGTAGCGCACCGTCTTCATAAGATCGAGCGTTTCTTCGAAATCTTCGTCCGTCTCTCCCGGAAAACCGAGCATAACATCCGTCGTAAGCGATACGTCGGGAAGCGCGGCTCTTATGCGGTCGACGAGCGAAAGATAATGCTCGCGCGTATAGCGTCTGTTCATCGCCTGCAATATCTTCGTCGAACCGTGCTGCACCGGCAGGTGAATGTGGCGGCACAGTACATCGTTGTGCTTGATCGCATCGATAAGGGCATCGCTCAAATCTTTCGGATGACTCGAAACGAAGCGCACCCATTCTATCGGCGAATTGTTTTTTTTAAGATGATCGGAAATAATAATTAATAATTTTGCAAAGTCGGCATCGGCGTCGCAATACGAATTGACGTTCTGCCCGAGCAGCGTCACTTCTTTTACGCCGTACGATGAAAGCGCGTCGAGTTCCGAAAGCACTTCTCCAACGGGGCGCGACACTTCCCTCCCCCGCACATAGGGCACGATGCAGTACGTACAAAAATTATTGCAACCGTGCATGATGGGCACAAAGGTCGAAAAAGCTCCCGGCTCGGCGGAAATCGGTGCGAAGGTATACGACGGCGAATCGTCGAGAGGAGCCGCCCTCACCCCCTTTTCCGCAGCTTCGATGATATCGCCGAAATATTTTTTTGCAAAAGTTCCGACGACGTAATCGATACACGGATAGTCTTCTTTGAGCGATGTAAGAAGGCGTTCGGCCATACAGCCGGTAACCACAAGCGTAAGCGGCTTTGCGCCGTCGCGGACAAAAGCCTCGGCCTTTTCGAGCGTTTTCGATTTTGCGCCGGGCGTCTTTTGGCGCAGGGCTTTCAATCCCGCGTACCAGCCGAGTCTGCCGAATATGCGGTTTTCGGCCGTCGCACGCACCGAACAGGTATTGATAACCGCGACGTCGGCGACTTGCGCGTCTTCGGCTTTTTGCCATCCGCGCGCGATAAACAGCCGTTCGATCGATGCGGACTCGGCGATATTCATTTGGCAACCGTATGTTTCAAAAAAGTACGTCATATTTCATTCCACTTACATTTTTCAAAAATAGTACCGCGCACGGATGCGCGGATTTTGCCGAGCGAGAATTCGCACCCTCTCTTTCGCTTCGAAGAGAATTCTCGTGTTGTGAAAAAACACGACGTTTTTTCACAACGATCTTGCCTGCGGCCGCTCCACTTCGTTACGCGGGAATCGGCGTACGCACCTGCTTCGCCTCATCATTTGGCAACCGTATGTTTCAAAATAATACGTCATTTACATTCCACTTTAATTTTTTTTGCATTCCGTTTGCGCTCCGTATTCGGCATACGCATACGCATTGTGATTGTGGATGCTTTCGTAATTTTCCGCCTCGACGGAAAACCATGCAAACGGTTTTGAAATCGGAAAAGAGCGCAGCGCAAGATAGGTTTCGCGCACGATGTCTTCGGCAAAGCGCGGGTTGTCATACGCGTGTTCGGTCACCCATTTTTCGTCCCTCCGTTTAAGCGCGGCATAGAGACCGCCCGATGAAGCGTTTTCGATGACGGCGATGACGTCTTCGATCCAAAAAAAATCCGAATACAGCAATTTTACGCGCACCGTACCGCGCTGATTGTGCGCGCCGTAATCGCTGATCGCTTTCGAACACGGACACAGCGTTGCAACCGGCACCGAAACAGAAATAAAAAAATCGCGTTCGGTTTTTCCGACGCTTCCCTCATACGCGCACATATAACTCATCATGCTTTTCGTGCCGGAGACCGGTGCGCTTTTTTCGATAAAAAACGGGAACGAAACGGTTCCGTAGGCGCGTGCGGCACAAAGCGTTGAGCGGATCTCATCGAGCATATCGAAAAAGCGATGCATCGAAATATCGAAGCGATATTTGTGAAAGACTTCGATAAAACGGCTCATGTGCGTACCTTTGCAGTCGGCCGGCAAATCGACAAAGAGATCTACCGTCGCCGTCGTGTTTTGCGTTTTATTGATTTTATCGAGCACCGTCACGGGATAGTGTAAGCCCTTTACGCCGACTTTTTGCAGCGGCACACCCCGCGTATCATTTTCGCTTTGTATATCGCGCATCGCAGCACGGGATATTTTTTCGTCAGCGCTCACGGCCTCTCTCCGCAGCTTCAAGCGTATTTTGCATGAGCATCGCAATCGTCATGGGACCGACCCCTCCCGGCACGGGAGTAATATACGATGCGATTTCTTTTACCGCATCGAAATCGACGTCGCCCGTCAAACGGAATCCGCTCTTTTTCGCCGCATCGGGAATGCGGTTCACACCGACATCGATGACGGCAGCACCTTCTTTTACCATATCCGCGCGGATCGTATTCGGCATACCCGCCGCCGAAATGACGATATCGGCATCCTTTGTGATCGTTTTCAAATCTTTCGTTCCCGTATGACAGAGCGTCACGGTGGCATTGCAGTCTCTGCGCGACAAAAGGAGGGCGAGCGGTTTTCCGACGATATTCGATCGACCGACGACGACCGCGCGCGCACCGGAGGTTTCGATGCGCATCGATTTGAGGAGCACGACGATGCCGTGCGGCGTACACGGAAGCGGCGCATCACAGCCTATGACGAGCTTTCCGATATTGACAGGATGAAAGCCGTCGACGTCTTTTTCGGGCGAAATCGCAAAGAGTATTTTACGTTCGTCGATGTGTTTGGGAAGCGGCAGCTGCACGAGAATGCCGTGAACGCTCTCGTCGCGATTGAGTTCTCCGATAAGCGAAAGGAGTTCCGCTTCGCTTGTGTTTTCGGGCAGCTCGACGGAACGGTCGTTCATACCCGCTTCCGAAAGCGCGTTCCGTTTGGCTCGCACGTATGAAAGGCTTGCGGGGTCGTTCCCGACGAGGATGACGGCGAGGCTCGGCTCAACGCCCTCCGATTTCAGTTCCGCCGTCCGAGAGGCAATACGTCCTCTGATATCCGCCGCCGTTTTTTTTCCGTCGATAATCACCGCACTCATCGTGTAACCTGCCCCGCTTCCGCATCGTTTTATGATTGATAAAACCGCTTGAAAAAGATATACTGAACAATATATCTTTTTTTATAAAAATATGCTATCTATGTGAGGAAAGATGAAACGCACCGTAGCGCTATGCTGTATATTATTTTTTTGCGCCGCCGCTTTTTTTGCCGCCGGCAAATCTCAAGGCGACGAATACGATGACGGTACGCAATTCCGCTATAAGATGAACGGCTCCGGCGATCAATATATCCAAATTTCGGTTATGCCGAGTTTTCCGCTCAACTTCAAAGGCAAGATGTATGTCGGAGGCGCTGCGGATCTCGGCTACCGGCGATTTATCACAGGATTGTTTGCCGTCGGCGGCAATATCATCGTCGGCTACCATCCGACGCTCGGCAGCAATATCTTCAACTTTTGGCCGGTAACGGCAAGCGTCACGTTTCAGCCGTCCGTGTGGCGCTTCGAATTTCCTCTTTCGATCGGAGCGGGTATCGCATTCGAAACCTATCAGAGCAGGAGATATTTTCCGGGCTTTGTGCTGCGACCCGAAGTCGGCGTATTTTACCGCATGTCGGAAAGCTGGTCGTTCGGAATCGGAAGCGTCTTTTTGTGGATGCCGCAGTGGTACAAAGATCCGAGCTATAATTTCGACGGCCTCTTTTTGACGGCATCCGTTTCGGCACGGTATCATTTTTAAGGATTTTGTATGAGGCGTATATTTTCCGTTTTAATAATTTTTTCCGCACTCGCGTGCGCCGTTTTTTTTACCGGCTGCCAGGACGTCATCTTTGCCAAAATCATGGGGGAGGTCGAACTCGAAGACGCGACGATAATCGGCCGCGTCAATGCGATTGTCCGCTGTACATTTAACGGTCAAGAATATCTTTTTATTCCGAACGGCAGAGTATACGGAAAGCCTGCAAGTTCCGCATCGCACGGCGACTGGAACTTGATGTCGGACGGTCTGCCGAAACTTTCCTACGACTATTACAATAAAAAATTCGACGGCATTTACATCTACCAGCTCGCCGTGACTCAAAATACGCTCTACGCGCTCGGCGCCGAGATTTATGAAAATACTGAAGAAGGCGAAAACATCGCCGGCAGTCGTTATCTGTATTACCTCAACGGAAGCACGTGGACACAATGCGATGGAGCGGTTACCGGTTCTTCGGGTACGACGACGATATTTTGCACAAATACGATCGCCGCGGCAAATCGGACAGCGTATATCCGCATGAACGGAACGGTAAGCGAATTGAAAAATTCTCCTTCGAGCAGTTCGTATATTCAAAGTACCGCGACGTCCGTATTGGGAGACACGCCCGGCGAATCCACCGTCTCTGTCGTCTATGCAGGCGGCGTTTATTTTTTCAATTCGTGTTCCGCAACAAATGAAACGTCGAGTCCCGCAACGTACGTCTATTGGGCGAGCGGTTCCACTTTAAAATACGTTGCGGCAGGAACCGCCGCTTCAGCCGGAGCGAACGCGGTAAGCTGTTCTGCAAATATCACTTCCATAGCCGCAACGAACGATGCGATCATTTTGGGAACGAACGGACGCGGTCTCGAAAAGACGACAAATACGAGCGGCGTCCCCGGCTCATCGCTCACGAGCTTTTCGACAAACGCGGATTCGGCGCTCGGCTCCCCGTACATCATCCCCGCACTGCTCTGCGTCGATTCCGCCGCTACGGAAACAGGCGCAACACTCTATGCATCCGCGGACTTCAGACGAAAATCGAATTCGAGCGGAGGCAACTACAAAGATATCGGTCTCTGGTCGTATTATCCGTCACGCGGCAACTGGAACAGAGAATAGGCGGTTTAAGAAAATCCCGCGTCCGGAACTTGGAAAGTCAATTATAATCTCAAATATATCAAGGTAATCTCGAAAAACTCATCTTTAGCGTTTTTTTCGAGATAAAGTTATAAAGAATCTCTTGAAAAAAATGCACCGAATTTAATTTACTTTTCCTAAAGATTGACACAGGCTCTTTTACTCGCTACTATTATTGAACCTATACGCATATACATTATTATAGACAAAAAAACAGTGCGCAAGTCAGGAGTGTTTATGAACAATAGCAGGTGGGGACTTTTGCTGAGGCACGGTGCAATCATCCTATGTGCAGCGTTTTTAGCGGGCTGTATGAATCAAAAAACCGCTTCCGTCGCAGCGGATATCGATTTTTGGTCGTTTCCCAACTTTACTTCGGAAACGGGTGTGCAGGGTGATTTTGAAAAAGAGCTTATCGCCGCATTCGAAAAAGCGAATCCGTCCATCAACGTGCGCTTTACATCGATTAGTTTTACCGACGGAGCGGACAAAATCGAACAGGCGATCGCTTCAGGCAAAGCTCCCGATATCATATACGACGCGCCCGGTCGTATCATCGCATGGGCTGACAAGGGCTTGCTCGAACCTCTCGACGACGTACTCGCAACGGAAAAGCCGTATATCATGACGGGTATGCTTGCGGTTTCCGCAGGTAAAGATTTACGCACGTATATGTATCCGATGCACGAAGGTCCTTTTTCGATGGCATTCAATAAAGAGATGCTCGAAGATTTGGGGCTTCTTTCCCTTTTGCCGTACACTCGGCGCGACCGGCAGTGGACTGTCGCGGAGTATGAAAATCTTTTACGCGCGCTCAAATCGAAATTGCCGAAAGGCAAAACACCCGGCGTATTCTACTATAAAACGCAGGGCGGCGATCAGGGCACTCGTGCGTTTTTGGTCAACCTCTTCGGCAATGTATCGCTTTTGAATAACGATTATTCGCGCTATACGTTCAACACGCCCCAAGCGATAAAAAACGTCGCGTGGACGATGGACGCGATGAAAGAAGGCTTGCTGCTCGACGGCGCAAACCTTACATCGAATGACGCTATTGCTATGTTCGTTGCATCCGATGCGGCACACACGATTCTCTATTCGCCGCAGCTGAACAAAATGTATGACGGAAAACGCAAATATCGCGGCAAAGATTTTACTCCGATATACATGCCTTTTCCGAACGATTCGGGCGCTCCGTCCCTCGAATTCATCGTCGGCGGCGCCTGTGTGTTTAAAAACAAAAATCAAAATAAAATAGAAGCGGCGAAACGATTCCTGCACTTTATGGCGACGGATGAAGTATGGGCGCCGAAGCTCGTCGCCGCGACCGGCGGTTTCCCTGTAACTTCAAAGATCGAAATCGAAACCGACGATCCGGAGATATTGTATAATTCCGTACTGCAGAAATTCTTCGGCCAATACTACAACAATATAACCGGTTTTCCGGAAATGCGCGGCTATTGGAATACGGCCCTGAAGAACGCCGCAGCCGGAAGAAACATACAGGGCGTACTGAATATTTTTGTTAAAAGTTCTGATGAATCGCTCAATAAATAAAATGCAAAACGTGCTCGAACGGTGCGGTATTTTGTTAAGATTATATACGTGCGCGCTCGCGCACGGCTGCGGCATTTTCGAAAATCAATATTTTCTGCAATGCCGCGCTTTTTAAGGAAGGGATATGAAATACGTTTTTTCGGACGGAAAGAAACATAAAATATTTTCAATAAAAAACAAAATGATAACGGCGTTTGCGTTTTTTTCGCTTTCGATCGTACTCATTTCATGTATGGTATCGATAGCGCTCGCCTCTTTTTCACTCGTAAGCAATACGCGATACTTCCTCAACGAATTGGTGTTCAGCTCTTCAAAAGCGCTCGACGAACGCTCGAAGGCGATGTTCGAAAAACTGGAAGCCTTTTCCAATATCCCCGATATCCAGGAAGATACGCTGTCGTACCGTGCAAAAATCGAATTATTAAAAAATGAAATTCAACTGCAGCGACAGCGCGGTTGGCTCAATTTCGGTATCGGCGGAAAAAACGGCATACTCTACCGCACCGACAATAAAACCGAAAATGTTTCGACGGAAGATTGGTTTCGACGAGCGATGACGGGTAAGTACGCCATCACGGAGCCGGTTTTTTCTTCCACGGAACGGATGTACGTATCCACGATTGCGATCCCGCTGCGCGATTTACAGGGCAAGATCACCGGTGTTCTCAGTGCAACACTTTTGGGCGGTTCGCTGTCGAATCTCGTAAGCGATATGACGGTCGGAAAAACGGGAGCCGCATATCTGATCAGCCCCGACGGCATCATACTCGGAAACCGTCAGCCGGAAATATTGTATAAAAATATCTTTACCGAAGTGTTCGAACGCGAAAGCAAAGAATTTCAAGGTTTTCTCCGAAGCGCGTTGAGTTCGGGAAAATCTAACGTGAGTATTTCAAAAATAAATAATACGCGATATATCGCGGCAACATCTTCGATGCGCTACTCCGGCTGGACGCTGCTGCTCATGGCGCCCGTTTCGGAATTCGTCGCGGAAAATATAACGACGCTTATTAAAACGTTTATTTTCATCGCCGTTTTGCAGCTCGTCATCGCGATCATCATCGGATTCTTTATCGCCCGCCATATCGTCAAGCCGCTCAATTTGATGATCGATGCCCTGCACAATATTTCGCAAGGAGAAGGCGATCTCACCATCGAACTGCCGGTCGTCGGCAGGGATGAAACGGGCATCCTCTCGACTTACTTCAACGAAACCATCACAAAACTCCGGAACTCGATCAAAAACGTCAGCACCGGTTCATTCGAAATGAAAACCGTCGGATCCGATCTCGAAAGCAATATGGTGTCCGTAAGCGAATTTGTAAAAGCGATCACGGACAGCATCGAAGAATTGAGGGGTCATTTTACGGAACAGGAAAAAAGCGTTTCGGAAACGGCATCCGCGATCGAAGAAGTCATTAAAGCGATCCGCGCACTCCACGAAGATATAGACCGCCAGCTGAACGTCGTCGAAAAATCGACGGTGTCGTTGGACGGTATGACGAAGTTCGTAAGTTCCGTCGAAGAAAATATAAAGGGCGCGCAAAACACGATGCAAAACCTCACATCGGCGACGGACTCCGGACGCGAAACGCTCACACGGGCAAACAATATATCGCAGCGGATATCCGAAGCGTCGGGCAGTTTGATCGAAGCGAGTGCCGTCATTCAGAATATAGCAAACCAGACAAACCTCTTGGCAATGAACGCAGCCATCGAAGCGGCTCACGCAGGTAAAGCGGGCAAGGGATTCGCCGTCGTCGCTTCGGAAATCAGAAAGCTCGCGGAAAGCTCGAGCGCACAAGGTCAAAAAATCACGACGACGCTCAAAAACATCATCGATGAAATCGAACAGCTCGCATCGTCCGCGTCGGGTGCAGTCGAAAAATTCAATTATATTTCAAGCTATTCGAACGAAGTATATAACGCCATCCAAAGCGTCGTCAAAGTGATGGACAAACAGGAAGAAAACAGCACGAGCATACGCGATATGATAAAAAATATCGGTACGACGACGAGCGGGGTAAAATACAATTCCGCAGAAATGCTCGCGAGCAGTGAAAATATCTTAACGCAGGCGACGCAGCTTGACGAACTCACCCGCGTTTTACGCAAAACGATGGATTCGATCGAATCGCAAGTCGATCTTATCAATTCGGCGACACAGGAATCGATGGAAATCGCGATAAAAAACAAAGAATCCATCGACGGTCTCGTCGCCGAAGTCGGTAAATTCAAAACGCAGACGACGGATATGTAAGCGCATAGCCTTCCGATTTTTACCGGATGATCTCATCCGTCTTGGACGAGAGAGACCGCTGCCGAAAAAACAGCACCGTTGCCGCATCGGCGGCGGAAAAATCGGAGCGCGCCCGCGAGGGTTTATTGAATTTTATTTTTCAAGCCAGCTTTTCAATATGCGGGCGACGGCATCGGGATTCGTTTTTGCCATGCGTGCGATATCGGTCGGATTTCGAACGGAAGTCCCCTGCCCCGTCTGCTTTCGCGGAGCGGTGAAGATGCCCCTTGCCGTGCCGTAGTCGATCGCTTCCTGCAAAACGGCGAGTTCGCGCAACACCTGCCGTTCATCGCGGGGATCATACTTTCCGAGCCTTCGGATCGTGGCAGTAAGCGAACTCCGTTCGCTGTCTGAAAGATGCAGATACCGGAAAACGGCTTCGCTCGCATCGCTCCCCAATTCGCCGAGCAAAATCGCCGCTTTTTGAATTCCGGGTATATTCGGATACGCCGTTTTGATAAAATCGCTCATGTATGCCTCGAAAATCGCAGAATGCCGACCGTCGTTTTATTTGATATACTGTATCGGAAATCGTACAAAAAAGATAGGGCATCTCGAAAAACTGACCTTTAGCGATTTTTTCGCGATACTGACGAGTTGTAAGTCGCTGTAGTATCGCGAGCTACAACATCGCATTTTCAAAGTTACCTCTAAAAACTGCAATTTTTAGAGGTTCCCGATAGTACATTTTTTTGTTTTATATTATAATAAAAGGGTTGTTTACCTATCGTCTGAGGTATAGACAGGAGGGAGGGTTCTTGTGGTATTCACGTATGTCGTCGCCTATTTTTCCGTAGCCGTCGTCTGTTTCGCTATTGCCGTTGTCATCGGAACAAAGCTCACACGCGATGTCGGAAGCGAATTGGAAATGCGCGCATTCAAAGGCGTCATTTCCGCATACGCCGTTTTTTTAATAACGAACGCGGTATGGGTATGGTGCAATTACGGCTACCTTCCCGCTTCATGGGGCTATCTGCTGAGCAGCATGAATATAATCGCACTGGGCTTGTGCGCATTCTTTTGGTTCCAATACACGGAATTGAAACTGCAGTCGACGCTGTGGCAATCGAAAGTATTTCGCTATATCTACCCCATACCGATGTGCATCATCGCGTTGCTCGCTCTTTCATCTTCTTTTACGGGATGGCTTTTTTATTACACGGCCGAGGGCAAGTATGTACACGGTCCGCTCTACACTCTTCAGCTCGTACTCGATATTTTCTATCTTGCATTCGCATCCGTTCATGCCGTCATCGTTTCCAAGCGTACAAAAATCGCTGCAAAGAAAAAAGAATACTTTACGCTCATCGCGTTTTTGTTTTGCCCCTTCGCCGCCGGTGTCATCGATGCGATAATCCCGAACTTGCCGATCGTGGAAACGGCGATGCTGTTTGCAATCTTTATCGTTTTTGCAAATCTTCAAGAATCGCAGATTTACAGCGACGCGCTCACAGGATTGAACAACAGGCGGCTCGCCGACGAATGGCTTTCGAATAAGCTCCCGTCGGTTTCCCCGCTTCGCCCGCTCTATTTTTTTATCACCGATATAAACAGTTTTAAACACATCAACGATACGTACGGACATTTGGAAGGCGATAACGCGATCAAAACCGTCGCGGAAACATTTCAGGATATCGGACGGCTGTATCACAGTTTTATCGCACGCTGGGGCGGAGATGAATTTATCATAATCGCCGAAGCCCAACACATACCGGAGCCGGAATCGTTCATGCAAACGATACGGGATATGCTTATCGAAAAATTGCAAAAGAGAGAACTTCCGTACGAACTGACGCTCAGCATCGGCTATGCGATATGTACCGCAGCCGACGAATCTCCGGCATCTTTCATCGGCCGTGCGGACAATATGCTGTATGAGGATAAAAACAGGTATTACCGTACAGGAAAACACATCAGAAGATAAACGCAGGGCGGGTCTTTAAGAAGTTCCGATGCGGCTGTCCGAAAAGCACCAGACTTTTGAGACAGCCTTATTTCTTTAATGTACTTGTGTGATACCGCAAAAGCCGTATAATTTAATTTACATTTAATTTTTATTTTTAATTTTTTCTTGCGCGTTTTTCGTTCTTGTAGTATACTTATTCGGATATAGCTTTTCCAAAGTATGGAGGAAAAAGAATATGAAAAAAATGATGATGCTGTGCGCGATCGCCGCCGCAGCGCTCATGGTGACTTCGTGCAACAAAAAGCCCGAAGCCGTCACCATCGAGTTTTGGACGCATGAAGATGCTAACCGCCAAAAGCTTGAAGACCGCTACATTCAGGAATTTACTGCAGCTCACCCGAACGTCACGGTAAACGTAACGCGACAGGGTGCCGCAAAGCTCATCGAGCTCGTTCAGACGGCTTTTGCCGCCGGAAGCGGTCCGACGATGTTCAACCTTTCCATAAACGATGAATACCCCTATATTACGGCAGGCCGCGTCGCTGCGATGAACTACAAAGCGGCAGGCTATAAAGACGCTTCGGAAGTCATCAATGCGTATGCGCCGAAAATGCTCGACCCCGTTACGGTAAACGGACAGGTATATGGACTCCCGCTCGAATTGACGAACTGGTGCATCTATATCAATAAAAAAGTATTCCGTTCGGCAGGTCTCGATCCCGAAAAAGATTATCCGAAAACGTGGGAAGACATGGTAAAAATTTCCCAAAAGATCGTTATCAGAAACGGCGACATCATTACGCGGCGCGGCTACGACTTCCGCTACAAATATTATCTTGAAAACAACGTCCCGATGGTGGAACAGCTCGGCGGGAAGCTTATCAGCGACGACGGAAAAGAAGCGATCGTCGGAAAGGACGCATGGGTCGCGTTCCTCACGTATATGCAGCAATGGGGTCCGAACGGTTTGAATCTCGGCTCTCCGACATACAAAGCGGGACGCTCTGTGTTCAATGCGGACAACAACGACCTCGCAATGTGCTCGACCGGTTTATATCAGGAAGCACGCATACGGCATGACAACCCCTCTTTCTACGAATCGGGCGAATGGATGGTCGTTCCGTATCCGAAATTCGAAAACGCCGTCAAAGACGTCGCAGCATGCTATTACGGCCACTATTACATGGTCAACGCCGATGCAACGAAAGCTCAGCAGGAAGCGGCATGGCAGCTCATCTCCTATATGCTCAGCCACGGCGAAGAGTACCTTTCCGAGGTCAATATCATCCAACCGACGACGGCGCTTTTAAATAGCGACACGTTCAAAAAGATGCCGTATTCCAGCGTATTCGCAGGTGACCTCGAACGCGGACACATCGTGTACTACGGATCAAGTTCAACCGCGATCCAGAGCGCGATCGGAACGGCGGTTGAGAGCGTTATGCTGCAAAACGTATCGCCCGAAACCGCTTACAACACGCTCAAAAAGACCGTTCAGGAATTGATCGAACAGTAATTTGAAAATGTGAGTTGTAATTCGCGATACTGCAGTGGGATACAACTCACAGTTACAGGACGGTTTTCTCACTGTAATAACAAAAGGGGCTGTCCGAAAACTCTTGTTTTTGGACAGCTTTTTTATGCCGATTATCCTATCACCGATAAACAGGTTTTATACTTTAACGTATCGGATCATTCGGAGCAGCAGGTGGATTTTTTTACGCAGGACGAAGTGAATCTTCATACGCATTGCAAATACTGTAGACATGCCGTCGGGGATGTGAGCGACTATGTCGACGAAGCTCGAAAAGACGGAATCAGATTGCTCGGCATGAGCGATCACTGTCCCGTGCCTGACGACAGGTGGCACAGCGCCCGTATGTTTTATTCCGAAATCGACGATTACCAAAGGGACTGTGAAAACGCGATACGCAATGCAGGTGATATGCACATCTTCCGCGGATTCGAAACCGACTACCACAAAGATTACGTTTCATATTATCGCGACGAACTGCTCGGCGAACGGGGCTTCGACTATCTCCTGCTGGCCGTCCACAATTATTATGCGCCTGACGGAAGCGATATCATGATCCCCGACTGTCCGATAAACGATAAAGCCGTGCTGCACACGTATACGAAAACGCTTATCGAAGGTATGCAGTCGGGATTATTTTTGTATGCGGTACACCCCGACCTCTTTGCCGCATCCTATCTCGAATGGGACGAGGAAGCGAAAGCCTGTTCGCGCGATATCCTCGCATGCGCAGAAGCCGTGCACATGCCGATAGAGATAAACGGTCAGGGCATCCGCGCAAAAAAAGTCGTATCGTCGAGCGGCGAGCGTTACCGTTATCCGATTCAGGAATTTTGGAATCTCGCCGCCGAATACGACGTCTCTGTCGTCACTGCGGCCGACTGCCACAAACCGGAAGATATGCTCTCGTCGAGGAAAGCGTGCAAAGAAATCGCTGCAAAAGCGAATCTCACGTTTGCGCGATATGCGATCGACGAAAACCGAAAGATCGTCATACGCTGAAAAGTGTGCTTTGCCGGAGCGCCATTATCGTATGGAGGAATGATACAAAGCATCGTCTGAAATATCGTCATCGCTTTTTTATGGAGGAAATTAAAAATGGCTAAAACAGTAAAACACTACAGCATCGAAAAACAGCAGGCGCGGTGGGGATTTGCGTTTACCCTGCCGAGCCTTGTCTTCTTTGCCGTATTCAGTTTTTATCCGATCATCAACGCATGTATCACGAGTCTTACAAACAAACAGGCGATTTCGCGGACGTCGAAATTCGTCGGTTTGCACAATTACGTGTATCTCTTTACGCGCGACAACGGCGGCTTTTCGCTTTTAAACTCCATGCGGGCGACTATCACTTTTACCTTCGGCACCTTTGTTCCGATGGTCATCCTCGCGCTCATCCTTGCGGTACTGCTCATGCAGCTGCGCCGTTCGTCGCAAAAAGGCTTTTTTCAAATTTCGTTCTACATGCCCGCCGTTCTTTCATCCGTCGTCGCCGCCGCAATTTGGATGATTCTCTTCGATCCGCGCGGGCTTTTCAATCAGCTGTCAAATGCGATTTTACTTACGAAAGGAAAAGATTACCAGTGGCTCACCGACAATACGATGCTGCAGATTTCCACGATGATCGTATACTTTTGGAAATACATCGGCTATTTCGTCATCCTCTTTATCACGGGGCTCGCTTCGATCCCGCCTTCCATCTACGAAGCCGCGACGGTAGACGGGTCGAACAAGTGGCATGCGTTTTTTCATATCACGCTGCCGCTCTTAAAACCGACGATCGTGCTCGTGTCCATCATGGCGATGCTCCAGTGTTTGAAAACCTTCAGCACGCAGTATATGTTCGCGCAGGGAGGTGCGGCGCGGCATCCCATCGACGTCATCACGATGAATATCTACTTTACGGGTATCAGAAACGGTCAGCTCGGCAGAGCGAGCGCCATGTCGATCATATTATTTTTAATAATGCTGCTGTTCACCTATCTGCAGTTCACGCTGTCGAAAACCGACGATGTGGAATATTAATAAGCGCATTTTATTGGAGTTGCTATGAATACAAATAAATATGTCGGAAGAGTGGGTATCGGAGAGATCGTCGCGTGGATAGCGCTTTTTATCGTATTCTTTTTTACGATAACGCCGATCCTCTTTATGTTCGTCGCGTCGTTTATGGATGCGCGCCAAATTCTCGCAATGCCATTCCGCTGGATCCCCTCCCGCGCGTACTTTACGAGCAAAAACAGAACGTTTTTAACAAATTTTATTAAAGCGATTTTCGGCAACAATCAAAATCCGGTATATATGCGCAATATCGCAAACTCGCTCATCGTCGCACTCACGTGTGCGGCAACGACGGTTTTGCTCGCCTCTCTTTGCGGTTACGGACTTGCGAAATTCAAATTCAAATCGCGGAATCTTATCTTTATGTCGATCATGGCAACGATGATGATACCGTTCGAAGCGATTATGATCCCGCTGTACATGGTCGCAACGAGCATGCACATGATAAACACCTACCAGGGACTCATCATCCCCTTCCTCGTATCGGCTTTCGGCGTCTTTCAAATGAGACAGTATCTTTTGACTTTCCCGACCGAATACCTCGATGCGGCGCGCGTCGACGGCTACAACGAATTCAACATCTACAGCCGCATCGTTTTGCCGAACTGCGGACCGGTCATAGCCACACTCGGCATCCTTTCGTTCAGAAATCAGTGGGACAACCTTTTGTGGCCGCTCCTCGTCGCGCAGAGCGAAAAGATGAAAACGATCCCGCTGTACATCACGAAATTCAGCGAAGAAAAACAAACCGATGAAGGCGCTATGATGGCGTGCGCGCTCCTTGCATCGATTCCGATGTTCATACTCTTCGGCGCCCTGTCGAAATACTTTATCGGAGGAGCGGAAGTCTACGAATCGAGAAAAGGCTGAAACACTTTTGACGGTCTGTCCGAAAATGTAAAAACTCGGACGTTTTTTTCGAATTCGGCAGGCGGCTTCGGATAGCACTGAAGCCGCTTCAAAATCGGCGACGCTCTTTCAGCGCTTCGTACTGCTGCGTCCGCTTCATGAGTTCGGCGTTCACTTTTTCGGCGCCGTACTCTTCGACGAGCGTTTTATCGCCCGAATAGAGCGAGCGACCGAATCCGAGAGCGCGGCCTTCGATCGTGCAGCCGATGCTTTCGAGCATCGTCGGAAACATATCGTAGGGTGCAAATCGCCTGTTCTTTTGCACGGATTGCGGAGGTGTCAAAGCGGAATTGACGATGAGGTCGAGCCAGCGCCGTTCGGCGTTCGCACCGTGAACGGGACTTTCATCGACGATAAAATTATTGTGCGGCGCGACGAGAAAATTGTGATCGCCCATGATGACGACGGTCGTATTATCCCACCACGGCTCGCCTTTCATCCAGCCGATGAGTTCGCTCACCTGTTTGTCGGCGCAGCGAATAACGTTCATAACTTGGCGCTTATCCGTATCGGGGCAGAGCGGACACTTGTAGCCGTCCGGAAAATGCGTGTCGACGGTAAGCATGCCGAAAAAAAACGGTTCATCGCCCTTTCCCAATTCTTCGAGTTCGCGACGGGCGAGCGGATAGAGCTTTTGATCCTCGAATCCCCAAAACACTTGATAGTTCATCGGAATCAAACCCTGCGCTTTGTACCAATGAATGTCGTGAATTTCGACACCGTGGTTTTCGAGAAAGATGTCGCGGTTTTCAAACTGTTTGTCGCTCCCGAACGAAAAGCGGCAGCGGTAGCCGTTTTCGCTTAAAATATCGGTCAGCGCGACGGCGCCTTGCAGACAGCTGAGTTTTCCGTCTTCATTTTTTGCAAAGGGAGAAAAATACGGCAGTCCGCTGAATTTCGAAATGATGCCCGCAGCCGTCCACGACGTACCGTCAAGGTTTTCTCCTCCTCCGAGTTTTTCGTTTTGGCTGAAATTGACGTTCGCCTTTGCGAGCGACGTGATACCGGGCATGAGGTTTTCACGAAGGAGGCCGCCCTCTTCGATCGACGTAAACGAAGATTCGACCGACTCCATAAAGATGACGACGAGGTTTCGCTTTTTTTCGGGGAAGGTAATACGGGTCAAGGCGGGATCGACATAGTGCGCATCGTAAAAATCGGAATGCACCGGAGTTTTGTGCACTTCGTATAAAATCGCAGGATATTTCCACGCACGGAGCATAACGACGGTTATCGCGGCGCCCAAAATCAGATACGAAATGCCGAATACGAAACACTTGTCCGCATCCGCCAAAACCGAATGGAATTTCCGCCCCGTGATTTTTTTATACGCTTTTGCGAGGGCGAAATTGCACAGCAGAACGAGGGCGTATATGCTTGCTGCCGGCAGGATGACGCCTTTACAATACGATAAAAACGTTCCCGAATCGTGCCCCTTCATATTTGCGCCGACGACGAAAAACACCGCATAGGCATTGTCCATCGGATACTCTATTAGAGACCAGCGAAGCGCAAATAAGAGAGCGACGGCAAGAACGCATAAAAAATGGGCGATGATTAATTTAATTGATATTCTACGCATGAATCACAAATCCGTTGCGCTACTGTAACAAAAAAGTATAATCTGTACAATACGTACGGCGCAACCGAATCACAACCCCGAAGCAAATCGCAGGATTATTAAACCCTCCGCACGAATAAAAGCAAAAGCGAGCGTGCACATGAACGAGCGAGATGTTGCAAAAGGCGCTTCTATACGGTATCATATATAATCAATATGTGGATTTCAACCGTTCTCTCATTTGCATTGAGCGCTTGCTCTTTCCCCTTTATCATAGCACTCTGCAAACGCTATCAGCTCTACGATCCCGTAAGCGCGAGAAAAATCCACTCCGGCAATATCCCCCGCTTGGGCGGCATCGGTATCGTCGGTGCATATTACGTGAGCCTGTGCGTCTATTCGCTTGTTTTAAAAAGGCTTTCCCTCTTGATCCTTCTTCCGATTTTTATTTCCGGTCTCATTATCTTTGCGTTCGGCGTATTGGACGATCTGCGTGCCATGCGGCCGGTATATAAACTCATCGCACAGATTATCGCCGCATGCATCGTCATATACGGAGGCTTCGAATACCGGCAAATATTCGGTATCATCCTGCCGCGCTGGATAAGCGTACCGTTGACGGTCCTTTGGATCATCAGCATAATCAACGCGTATAATCTTATCGACGGTCTCGACGGTTTATGCGGCGGACTTGTCCTCCTTACGGCGCTTACGCTTTTTATCCTTTTTCATACGATCGCAAATCCGATCGCACAAGCGTTTTTACTGATTGCGGCTTCCGTATTCGGTTTTCTTTTGTTTAACGAACCGCCTGCAAAAATTTTTATGGGCGACGGCGGAAGTCAATTTTTAGGTTTTATCATAGCGACGGCGCCGCTGTGCCTTGCTTCGCAGTCATTCGAATTTAATAAACTGCTGATGATGTGCGTACTCATGTCGATTCCGATGCTGGACACGCTCGCCGCCATTTGGCGCCGCCTTCGCGATCATCGTCCCATCATGAGTCCCGACCGCTCGCACTTGCACCATAAATTGCTCAATATCGGCTTTACTGCCAAACAGGCAATGATTACGCTTGTTGCCATTCAAGCGATTCTGTGCAGTGCGGTTTGTTTTACGATATGCTTGAACAGAACACAGAGTACCGTTTTGCTTTCCATCACATACGCTTTTATGATTTTCTTTTTTTCGATAATTCATTTTATAAACAGGGCTGTCAATAAGAGAAAGAGCGCGGAAACGGAATTAAACTGATGCCGGTAAAAACCGTACACGCGGCGTATTGCGATATATTTTCGAGGAGTCGATGACGAAGCTTCTTATCAACGGAAATTTTTTGTGCCGGAATCTCACCGGCATCGAGCGCTTTGCATGGGAAATCTGTGCGCGGTTCGATGCGCTCCTCGCTTCATCCGACGACGTATCGATTTTCGTTCCGGTAAACGCAAAGCGTGTTCCCGAATACGCTCATATCAAAATTATTAAATCGGATACGGCGCTCAAGAGCTTTCCGCTTTGGGATACAGTCGTATTCGCAAAAGCATGCCGCACTCACGGCGCAATTGCGCTCGACTTTTCAAATACGGCGCCGCTCGGAAAAACCTGCGGCGTAGCGTTTATCCACGACATATACGCAAAAGACTTTCCGAACGATTTCACGTCCTTCCGCGACAAGCTCGTCGCCGCCTATTGCCGCTTCCATTACCGGAATATCTGCAAAAACGCGCGCCTCGTCTGCACCGTGTCGCATTTCAGCAAAGAGAGAATTGCGAGCGTCTACGGCGTTCCGGAAAGCCGCATTGCCGTCATCGAAAACGGCTGGGAGCATTTTAATGAAGTGCAATCCGATGCGGGCGTCTTTGTGCGTTTTCCTAAATTAAAAAATAACAATTATTATTTTACGCTCGGCAGTTTGAGCAAACGGAAAAATCTCGCATGGATAGCATCTCATGCGGCTCGGTATGCAAACGAGCTTTTTGCCGTCAGCGGAAAAGCGATCAGCGCTCTCGTGCCGCGCGAACTCGAATCGCTGAAAAAACTTTCAAATGTCGTGCTTTTGGGTTACGTATCGGACGGAGAAGTAAAAGCGCTCATGGAAGCATGCAAAGCCTTTATCTTTCCGTCGTATTATGAAGGCTTCGGCATACCGCCGCTCGAAGCGCTTTCGTGCGGCACACGCGTCATCTGCGCAAACTCGGCGAGTCTGCCGGAAATCTATCGAAACTGCGTGCACTATATCGATCCGAAAAATTCTGCCGTCGACCTTCCATCCCTGCTTGCACAGCCTGTGACCGCTCCCGATGAAATCCTCGCTGCCTACACGTATGAAAACGCCGCGAAAAAATTATACGCCGCGCTCAACAGCTTGTAGTCTTATCGGCAGGACTGCTGCAAGTCGATAAAAGCCGAATACGAAATTCGCTTTTACGTATACTCGAGATCGCTTTCACGTTTCATTGAAAAATATTTTCCCTTGCGCTATACTTTTCAATTATGACTCATTTTCTCTATACTCTTATCATCTATCCGCTCTATCAAATCATAGAATTCGCATTTAAATTTTTCGGCGATGTTTTCAAAGATACCGGTATCTCCGTCATCGGCGTCAGCATGTCCGTTTCGATACTCTGCCTGCCTCTGTATATCGTCGCCGAACGGTGGCAGCAGATCGAACGCGATACGCAAAAAGCGCTTGAAGGCGGCGTAAAGCGCATCAAATCGGTTTTTTCAGGTGACGAACAATACATGATGCTTTCGACGTATTACCGACAGCACCGCTATCACCCGCTCATGGCGCTCCGCTCTTCGTTCGGCCTTTTAATTCAAATTCCGTTTTTTATCGCAGCCTACGTTTTTCTTTCAAATCTGTCCGCGCTGAGAGGCGAACACTTTTTGTTTATCCGCGACATGGGAGCCGAAGACGCTCTCTTCCGCATCGGAAACTTTCCCGTAAACGTGCTTCCGATCGCGATGACGCTTATCAATATCGTCGCAGGCGCCGTCTATACGAAAGGCTTTAAGCTTAAAGACAAACTGCAGATTTACGGTATGGCGCTCGTGTTTCTCGTCCTCCTGTACAAATCGCCTGCGGGACTCGTCCTCTACTGGACGATGAACAACGTCTTTTCGCTCGTAAAAAACATTTTCTACAAAATAAAACGACCGCTTCTTGTCCTGTATGTCATACTGTGCACCTGCATTTTAGGAGCCGATTATTTTTTGCTCTTCAAACACGGTGGTCTTTTGCACAAACGGCTTTTGCTCGTCTCCGTCATTTCGCTGCTGCTTCTCGTACCGCTCGCCGTAAAGCTTTTGCAGCGCCTGCTCGACACAGCCCTTTCCCCGCTCGTCGAAGATAAAAAGCTGCGCTTTGCGCTTTTTATCGCTTCGGCCGTCTCGCTGTGCCTGCTCGCAGGCTTTGTGATCCCTTCCTACGTTATCAATTCTTCCGCCGTGGAATTCGCCGACGTCGACGGCTACGGAAGCCCGATCGCCTTTTTGCTCGAGTCAACGACCCAGATGCTCGGTCTCTGCATCTTTTGGCCGGTGTGCATTTACTTTTTATTCAGTGTCCGCATACAAACGCTCATCACGCTTTTTTTGACAACGACGCTCATAGCGGGCATGGTCAACACTTTTTGCTTTTCGGGCGATTACGGAACACTTTCGCGCCTCATCACTTTTTCGACATCGATTGCGCGGCCGCCGATATTAATAATAATTATCAATATCCTTACCATGCTTGCGGTCATCGCTTTTCCGATCGTCGTCGTCGCGCTCCGGCGGCAGAAGATTTTACAAGGCATCGTATCCGTCGTCCTCATCGCAGAATGCGCCGTAACCGCCTTTCACGCTTTTTCGATACAGAGCGCATACCGCTCGTATAAAAAAGATATTGCGCATTCGATTGAAGAAGCGTCTTCGGTTACTCCGGTATTTCACTTGTCGAAAGACAAATTAAACGTCGTCACCTTTATGCTCGACAGAGCGGAAAACGCCTACGTCAAACCGATATTCGACGCGTATCCCGAATTGTACGATCAGTTCGAAGGTTTTACCCTGTATAAAAACACGGTGTCCTATAATCAGGGAACGCTGCTCGGCGCGCCCCCGCTTTACGGCGGCTACGAATACACGCCCTACGAAATGAACAAGCGTGCCGACGAAAAACTCGTCGACAAACACAATGAAGCGCTGCTCACCGTGCCGCGCATCCTTACCGAACAGGCCGATTTTCTGGCAACGGTTTCCGATTTGAGCTGGGCGAACTACAGCTGGATCCCCGACATGAGCATCTGCGATCCGTACGAAAAGATCACCGGCGTCAATACCGAGCGGAAATACACGAGCCTTTGGATAAAACAAAATTCCGACAAAGTAAAACCGAATATCACGAGTACCGCCCTCAAACGCAATCTCGTGTGGTTCAGCTTGTTTAAAATGGTTCCCGTCGTCATGAGAGACAGCGTGTACGACGACGGATCGTGGTGGTCGTCGGACAGCCGGACAAACGACAATACGGAATTCATCGACTACTATTCGGCTCTCGCGTTTTTGCCCGAGCTCACCGATTTTACCGCCGACACGAATATGTACTGCATGATCGTAAACGAAACGACGCATTCCAATCAAACGCTGCAGGCACCGGACTTTACGCCTGCGGCAAAGGTAACCGACAGAGGCCCTGAAGCCATCGCGGATTTCGGCGGCATAGGCGGAAACGTCGCAGCTTTCAAACTGCTCGGAAAGTGGTTCGACTATTTGAAAGCGAACGGCTGCTACGACAATACGCGCATCATCCTCGCAGCCGATCACGGTATCGGAACGTCGGACGGCAAAAAACTCGACTTTCCCGATGACTGGCCGATGGCATACAATCCCGATCACCTGCACCCGCTTTTGCTCGTAAAGGATTTCAACGCTTCGGGAACTCTGACGATCAATCACGATTTTATGACAAACGCCGATGTACCGTCGATCACGCTGAAAGATATCGTAAAAAATCCTGTCAATCCGTTTACCGAAAAACCGATCGCCCCGATTCCGCCGAGCGAAAAAAAAGCGTCGGGCGTCGTGCTGACGCATAACTGGCAGCCGGGCGCAAATTTGATTAATAAATTTCGCGTGCCCGATGCGGACTGGTACACGATTTCAAAGGATATGTTCGACGCTGCAAACTGGCAGCAGGGCGTTCACTGATCGAAAAAACTTCGCTGTATACCGCGAGTTACAACATCGTATAAGTGCACGAAAGAGAGAGCTCAACGCCGTGTGCAAAGGAGCCGCTCACGTTTTTATTGTTAAAAACAAAGGCATACGAAGTTTGCGCACCGAATTGAAAATGCTTATTTAAAATATAGTTTCCTTTCAGCGTAATGCAGTTCGTATACTGCACAATTCCCGTAAGGCGATAAGTGCGCGCAAGAGCTTCTGCATCCGAAGCGGAAAGCCCCCCCTGTGCGCCGCCATGCTCTTTATATATTTTATACAGTACGGAAGGATAATAGCTGTAATATTTTTTGCCGTTTATCTCGATTTGGTTGCCGAAAAGACCGAACGAGTTCGTGCCGTGCGCGACAAAGAGGTATTCGAAATCCGCCGACCATTTGCGCGGCTGCACGTAGCCGACTCTCGCCTGTGCTCCGATGCAGTCAGGACCGAAGGGAGTGCCGATCCACGAACAGATCGGCGTACTGCCCTTGCTCTGCATATTAAAACGTTCGCGGTACAGCGACCATTCGGCACCCTGCTTGACATAGCAAAACGGCGTCGTATAGACGGCTTCTGTCGTCGCAATCCAATAGCCGCCCCTGCTTTCGGGAAAGGTCAGCTCTACGCCGAGCTGCGCGCCAAAACTGTCGGGAAATGTTCTTCCCGTTTGCGATTTCAGTTCGTTTGCCGACTGTATTTCGTTTTGCGCATACAATCCGTATATGCGGACGTTTTTACACGGCACGATATCGAAATCGATACCCATATACGCGCAGACGTACGCTTCGCCGTAATAGGGTTCTTCCTCTTTGCCGATATATTCCGTCCAAGCGCCGAACGAATGCATGATCATGAGCGGATTTAAAAAGCGAAGTTCGAACGGACGGGAGACGAGCGTCCCTTCGATAACACCCGCGCGTATCCATTTAAAAGGCGAAGCTTCGATTCTGTGTGTATATAAAAATTTATCCCGTGCGATTTCGACGACGTTCATGCCGTACCTGATGTGCGGCGAATAGAGATTGAACTGTACGTATGCGTCCGTTTCGAAGGTCGAATTATAAATGATGCTGCCTGTCTGCGTCTTTCCGATGCGCATTCCCTCGTGTGCAACATTGACATTGACGCCCCATTTGTTAAAATACGCTCCGACGCTTCCGTAAGCATTACGCGGCCACAAAAAATCGAAATCGTTAAAATCGTAGGGCAGATTCGTAACGTTTCCGTCTTCCGACATTCCCCAAAAGCTCTTTGCAAAGCACGGATCCGTTTGGATAACAAAGGCGTCTCCGAACGTAAGATAAATCGGAACGGTGATAAAGGGGTCTGACGCTTCGCTTCCGATAAACGACGATGCCGCTCCGTAAGTTTTCCGTCCCGCGTGTCCCGTATAATCGGTCGCAAACGTCCAATCGATATCGCCCGAGCTTTTGTACATAAGAGAAGGCTTTGCAAGCACATTGAAGCCGAACGCCACATCTCCGTATTTCAGAGAAAACGCATCGCGCTTCAAAAACGCTTGCGCTTTTTCATAGAGCATTTTGCCCGAAGCCGACAGCAGATCGTAATCGATATCGGCTATATACATTTTGATTTCCGAAACGGAAAGCGGCGCATTGTCCGCAAGGGACGTTCTTCCCGATTCGGAGTTGAGCATATACAGGGCGTCGTATATCCAATGCCCCGACGGAATAAGCTGCTGAGAACTGTGAATTTGCGCAAAGCAAAAATGCGAAATCGATAAGAGAACGCACAGCGTGCAGATTTTTTTTACGTTTGTCATATCGTTATGATAATGATATTCGAGCAGAATGTCGAGATTTTATTCGTTCGTGGGATCAAGCGTTCGCCGTAAAGTGCGGGCGTATCTTTTCTGCACATGCGTATGCAGGATTTTAAAAACAGCGCTTCACGTACAGTTTCCAATCGCTTGTCGTTTGAAAGACGTCGGAACCCTTGTTATAAAAGCCGAATTTTTGATACAAAAAAAACGACAGCCCCGCATAATAATTTTTATACACGCAGTGTTCGTAGGCTGCGTTTCCGTACCAGATGAGGTTGTACCCCGAAGAACCTTCGGGAGGAGCGGAACCGGGTATCGTGTAAAACGCGCTGAACGCTCCGTCGAGAACAAAAGTTCCCGCGCGAAGGTTCGCCGCTCTAAAGCCCGCCTTTGCGTTCCCGCCGATGCCCAAATCGTAGAGACGCTGTTCGCTTCCGTCGTATATCGATTTTCGCTTGTTCGCTTTGAGATTAAAATAATAATCCGACGCGCCCAAGTATGTAGCTCCGATGCCGCTTTTCCACTCGAGCGTCCACGCGTGGGCGAGCTCGTGCTTTTGACGAACCGAAAAACCGAACGAATTGTTTTGATAATTCACATCCGTCGCCATGATAAAATCATACGACAGATCGAGGGCAAGCGTCGTCGCAAGCGTATCGCTCGCATCGAAAACCCACGAGCGCAGCAATCCGTTTGCAAATATTTTTATGTCGTAATAATTTCCGTCAAAGCCCGCGTCGGTCGAAAGCGTAAACTGTTCGAAGGGCTTTTGTACGTCGCGCACGTACGGGCTTCCGTATACGAGGTCGAAACCGATGCCGCCTGAGACGGCATTTCGGTAACCGTCGTCTTTATAAGCTTTGTCGGAAAAATCGAAGGCGGTATCGATGTGATCGGCCGACAAGCGAATCGAAAACTCTTCGATCCGGTCTTTTTCCCGCGGCGCTTTTTCTCCGGTGAGGAACCGGTTTAATGCGGCCTGCGGGCTTGCGATCCATGAAAGATAGGGATACTTGTCGTCGAGAGAAAGGTAGATACGGTGAAACATTTCGCCCAAAAAACTTCCGCCGATCGGCGTATGGATGACGTCGTTAAACGAAGGCGGCTCGTTTTCCATCGTATATTCCCACATCAGCGATCCGAAAGCCGCAAACGCAAAGGATTGCCAAAAATTAAAACCGTTCGCCCTGCCCGCCGCAAAGTACACCGACCCCTGATACGGATGACCGATTTGGTTTACTTCGAATTCGTCCTGATCCCACACCCACGGATGCGTGATATTGTGAGCCATCGTCGAAAGGGAAATGTCGGCGAATTCCGATCGCGTGACAACTCGGTTAAACGTCGTTATAAAAATATTGAACGAAAAGACTTCGCCCGCGGCGATTGCACCGTGCCGGAAATCCGCTTTCGTAAATTCCGCTTCTTCGAAATCGCGTTCAGCCTTTTCAGCGCCGTCGTCCGTACCCTCTTTACCGAAAACGCTATCAGCCTTTTCAGTAAAATCGATCGCTTGGGTTTCGGCAATATCGCCCGCATTTTGTTGTGCGTAAACAGCGGTACAAACGCACAACAAAAGCATACAAGCCGACAGCCGTATATTTTTTTTCATAGAGCCGCCTTTATACAGCGGTACTGTACCATAAAAAATGTCGCCTGTAAACGGTACGCATTTTACTGTTTTATGTTTTGTTGATTGAAACGGCGATCCGTGATAAAATGGCGCGTATATGAACAGACAGGAGTTTTTATGCAGACGGCGTTATTTTTATACATAGATCCGGGAACGGGCAGTATGCTCTTTTCGATCCTCATCGGAGCGGCTGCGACGCTTTTTTTTCTCGGCAAAGCGGCGCTTTTAAAACTGAAATTGTTTTTTTCGGGAAAACGCGGCAAGGGAGCTCAAGCCGCCGACGCGTCGTATAAACAGTACGTCGTCTATTGCGAAGGAAAACAATATTGGAACGTCTTTAAACCCGTCGCGGACGAATTCGAAAAACGGCGGCTTCCACTCATCTACTACACATCGGCCGAAGACGATCCTATTTTCGAACAGCAGTATCAATTTGTTAAAGCGGAATATATCGGCGAAGGAAACGCCGCATTTGCACGCCTCAACCTTTTAAGCGCGGGCATCGTTTTGATGACGACGCCCGGTCTCAACGTGTATCAGCTCAAGCGCAGCAAAAACGTAGGTCACTATTCGCATGTGCTCCACATGCCGAACGACGCGACAACGTACCGCCTCTTCGGCCTCGACTACTTCGATTCCGTGCTGCTCACCGGCGATTATCAAAAAGCGGATATCCGTGCGCTCGAAGCTCAGCGCGGCATCGCGAAAAAAGAGCTCGTCACCGTCGGCTGTACCTATCTCGATGTGCTTGCGCAAAAGATCAAAGCGATTCCCGAAGAAGAACATCACGTCTTTACGGTGCTCGTCTCTCCGTCGTGGGGAGATGTCGGCGTTTTAAAAAAATACGGCGAACGCCTCCTCGATCCGCTTGCCGCGACGGGATGGCGTATTATTGTGCGTCCGCACCCGCAATCGAAAAAGTCTGAAGCCGATATGCTCGACCGTCTTGAAAAGCGTTACAAAGACAGCAAAAACGTCGAATGGGATTACAATCGCGACAATATCTACGCGATGAAAAAAGCGGATATAATGATTTCCGATTTTTCCGGTATCATATTCGATTATGCATTTTTATGCGATAAACCGGTCATGTACGTCAACGCCGACATGGATCTGCGCCCCTATGACGCCTACGATCTGCAAAAAGAGTTATGGCAGTTTGCAATGTTGAAAAAGATCGGCATCAAACTCGATGAAGCGGATTTTTCGTCGATCAAAGACGTCATTCAGAACGCGAGCGACAGCCCTGCCCTCGCCGCCGGACGGAAAGAAGCGAAAGCGGCCGCGTGGATGTACGAAGGCAAAGCCGGCGCGAATATCGTCGACTTTATGATCGAAACCGTAAACGCGCTTAAAGCCGCCGTATAATCAGCAGATGCAGGCTACGGAGCGCACAATCGCTTCGAGCGAATCCTTCCGCGTTTCGAATTCGCGGACGAGTTTTATCTGTGTGCGGGCGCGGTCGAGGTTGTGAGATTCACGGTCTGTCTTAAAATAGCGGTCGCCTTCGATATAGTCGGCGAGAAAGCGCATGCCGCATTCGAGCGTCATAATCTTTGCTCCTACAGGAAGCAGGCGAAGCTCGCTTTCGGTGAGCGTACCGCGCGAGCCTGCGATATATCCCTCCGCACCGGCGCGGAATAATTTTTCGTCAAGGCACACCTTCGACAGATCCCTTTCGTCTTCGGCACCCGTGCTCGCGCCGAAGCGTATCGCATCTCCGAAATCGAAACCCGCAAAACCCGGCATCACCGTATCCAAATCGATAACGCATAAACCTTTGCGCGTCTCCTTGTCGAGGAGCACGTTATTGAGCTTCGCATCGTTGTGCGTCACGCGGAGGGGAAGGACGCCCTCGCTGTATGCGTCGGCGTATACGCGCATATCGCGTTCGTGTGAGATATAAAAATCGATTTCGTCCCGAACGGATGCCGCTCTGCCGCACGCGTCGCGCTTTACCGTATCGATAAAATCGCGGTAGCGCTTCGGCGTATCGTGAAAAGCGGGAATCGTTTCATGCAGAGAAGATGCCGGAAAATCGGAGAGAAGATATTGAAATGTGCCGAACGCATAAGAGGCGTTGTAAAAATCGGTTTCGCTTTGCGCGGCGTCTATACTCAGCGCGTCTTCGATAAAACGATACGCCCTCCAGCACGCGCCTTTTTTGCTTCGGGTATAGAGAGCACCCTCTTTATTTTTAATAAAGGTCATCGCTTCACGCGACGCGTCTCCTCCGTTTTTAATAATTTTTTCTGCAAGGAACGAAGTAACGCGCCAGATATTGTCCATGAGCGCGTCAACGTCTTTGAATACGTCGGTATTGATACGCTGTACGATATAACGGTTTTCTTTTCCGCCGTCGTCATAGGTTGCAAAAAAAGTGTCGTTTATGTGGCCGCTTCCGAAGCGGACGCACGAGCGGCAGACTCCGGAAAACGGATAGGATGAGAGGATATCGCGTATTTCCGCGTTTCGCTCTTCGCCGATCATAAGGACTCCCATAAAAACTTTTGCAGGATGTTTCGACATCCGAAAAAGTTTTTAGCCGTGCGCGTAAGCGCACACGTTGAATAGTCGAGTTTGCGAAATACGGTATATCATATCTATTCTGTTTTTATCAAAACGATACACATACACTTCTTCTGCAAACATCCGTGCAAACTCGAGATAAAAAGCGACGGCGATATTTCAGACGGCGCTTTTTATCGTACCTCCTTTCGACCGCTCAATCCGCCGGAAGACTTCATGCTGAAATCGAGGCAAAAGGGCGGCGGCGAAGCGTGCATTCTGCTCCAAATATCGGCAAGCGGAGATTCGCTTTCGCGGATATTCGCAAAGTTGCGGGAAAGCGTTTTGTACGCTTCATCTTTTTTTCCGAGCGATGCGCATGCCCTGCCGTACGCGACGGCAAGGGAATCGCTGTTTTTCCACGCATCGGGAAGCGAGCTATAGAGTTCGATCGCTTTTTCATAGCGTTCCGTTTGTACGAGGAGGGCTGCGTATTCTTCGGCAACGGAGACGTCCGCATAAAATCCTGCAGCCCGGGAAGCGCACTCATAATGCGAAAGCGCTCCGGCAATATCGTTTTTGAAAAGCGCAAGCTGCGCGAGATTTCTCTGCGTCCACGCGGTGCTGCACGCTTTTTCGGCATTGAACCAACACGATGCGGCACCTTCTTCATCGCCGTTTTCCATTTTCATAAGGCCCAAGTGATAGAATGCATTCCACGGGGGCATCTCTTTCGAAGCGGCTATGTATGCTTCAAGCAGTTCCTGCCATTTTCTCCCTGTCATAAATTGCCCCGGACCGTCTTCGGGGGCGCGATACGGAAAGCTTCCTTCCGTAAGCAAAAGCCGCCACTGGTTTTGCTCGTCCGAAAAACAAAAGGCCGCAGACGGCGGTATATCGCTTTCGCCCTGCATCATCCGCCGCTCTTTTTCGAGCGCGCCCCACTCCCCCGCATCGGAAAGCGTTTTTGAAATCGGAAGATCGGCTTCAGCCGCATAGGATGCGTCGAGCAAATCGAGCTTTGACGTGTCGATCGAATCGCGTACGCGGCGCTCGACGGCGCTCGCGGCGAGATTCCAATCGTTCGATGCGGCATCGCTTACCGATACGCAAAGAAGTCCGAAAGCCTGCGTCCACTCCCACCTGTCACGCGGGGGCATACTGACGCCGTGGAGCTGCGTTTGCGAAAGCCCCGCCTGTATTTCAAAGTAGCGGCAGTCGGCACTTTCCTCTTCCCCTTCGCGTGCGCCAAGCGACGTTTCGGCTTCCCCTGCGAGAAAACTCCCCCAATGCCTCCCGCCGCGGCAGTTTCCCCAGCAAAACATTTTACGGTATGAAAGCTCTCCGGTCGAAACGTCGAACAAACCCGCGCCGTCTTTTTCGAGGGCTGCTTCCCACGGATGGGATTCGTCGGTACAGTTAAAAAAGTATTCGCTCGAAAAAGGTATGCGCGCAGGATAGGACAGGTCGATGTCGGGAGCTATGGGAAAAAACGGCATACGGCCGTAACCGAAAGTCGGTCTGCCGTTTTGATCATCCGGCGTTTTATACAGGGCATGACGGGAAGAAGCGAACACGCGGGACGAGTCCGTCTGCGGCACTGCGATATTCGTCCAATAATAAACGGAAAGCGGCTCGTCGTTTATATTGAAGATGACCGGATGCGCGTACAAAAAATGCGAGGATGAGGGAAGATGAAAATCGATTTGCCAAAAAAAATCTTTGCACCGCTCATACGAATACATGCGCAGAAATTCTTCACCGTCCGATGCGCGCACCGACGCAAAGCCGACGGTCGAACAGGTTGTAAACGCGTGCCCGTACTGTCCCACATTCCATTCAATGCCGCCTGAAAACCACGCATTGCGTATGGCGAGATTTGCCGGCTGGAGCACTCCGTTTTTGTACAAAAGCTCGCGCCCCTCCGTTTTGTCGACGAGCGACCAAAGCCGCCCTCCCCAATCGGGAAGAAATTCCGCTTTGATAAAATCGTTTTCCATGACGATCGTGCGGATATCGCATTCCTTTCTGTTACGGTCGTATCTGTCCTGCACCGTATACGGCAAAATCCGATAACCGCATGAAAAACCCGCTCCGCTCAAACAAAAGGGCGGCGTTCCTTTGCAAAACTCGACGCGCATATCGTGTTCGCGAGAGCGGAAATGCGGCAGCGGGTTTTCCCCCTGCAAAAGTGCGGCGGATATTTTTTCGGTCGAAGCATATATCATACGATAAAATCCTCTCAGCCCTTGATCGCTCCGCTCGTCACTCCGGTGATGACTTTTTCCGAAAGAAAAAGATACAAGATAAACGTCGGCAAAAACACGATGACGACGCTCGCAAACATACCGCCCCAGTCGCCCGTGTAGCGCATCGACTGAATCATATTGTAGAGTCCGACGGCGACAGGACGTACGGAAGTTCTGTTTGCGAATATGAGCGACATAAAATATTCGTTCCACACGGTGATAAAATTGAAAATGCTCATCGTTACGATACCGGGCTGTGCGAGCGGAAAGATGATAATCCAAAACGTCATTATAGGATGACAGCCGTCTATAGCCGCAGCTTCTTCGTACGACGGGCTCAAATTTCTGAAAAATGCGGAAAGGTAAAATACGCCGAAGGGAATGTTCATCGCCGTATACAGAAAGATAATAAGGGCGCGATTGTTCGTCAAATGCAGCTGCGACACAAGACCGAACAGAGGCATGATAACCATTATAAGCGGTATGCCGAGCCCCGCAGCGAACATATTTTGCAGCAGCGCGTTTCCTTTGAATTTAAAACGGGAAAGCACGTAGGCTGCGGGTGCGGAAATGACGACGATCGCCGTACAGGATGCGAGCGTGTACAAAAGTGAGTTCATAAAAAACACCGAAACCTTTTGCGTATTCCACGCTTTTATGTAATTGTCCAAGTGAAAGCCGCTTTCGAATTTGAACATGTGGTCGGAAAAAATTTCCTGGGACGTTGAAAAAGAAGCGAACACTACCCAGCCGATGAGGATAAACGTAAACAAAACCCACAGACTCACAAGCGTATACTTTGCAATACCGAAACAGTTTCGACTCGTATTCGATTTGCCTCTATACATTTTATTAAATTCGGACATCGTATGCCTCCCGTCACACTTCCGTGTCGTCGTTTTTCACGATCCGGCTTGTCAACAAAAACACGACGACAACGATGAGCATCATGATAATACCGATTGCGGCTCCGGCACCGGTATCGCGTGCCGTATTCGCCGCAGATGAAGAGCCGAACACGAGTTCGTACATATAATTCATCGGTGCGACGGTATCGTTCGAAAGATTTACCGGACTGAACAGCTGCCCCCACACGAAAAAACCGACGGTATATACCGTCCACATAACGAGGTTCGTGCGCGCGACACCGCGCAAAAACGGAACGGTTATATGTATAAAGCGCTGCCAACCGTTGCATCCGTCAAGCAGCGCCGCTTCGTAATAATCGCGCGGAATCTGCTCGATGCCGCTCATAAAGATAAGCATGTGATAACCGACCATACCGAAACAATATGCGACGAGCATGCTCCAAAAGAGATTGCCCGGTCCCGTCCACAATATCTTTTCCGCTCCCCGAAGGATGCCCATGCTATGGAGCACGCCGTGGAGCAAACCGTAGTCGGGATTGTAGATGTAATTGATCCACATCGTTCCCATAGCGACGGCGCTCACGACGTTCGGAAGATAGATGGCGCTTCTGAAAAACGCTTTTGCGCGGATGCCGCTCGACAGGATGACGGCGAAAAGCAAACTCACGAACATCGTGCCGAGTCCGCCCGTAAACCAAATGCGCGCGATATTGAACATCGACTGCAAAAAAATCGGCGTTGAAAATAATTTTTTATAATTGCCGAAACCGAAAAATTTCCAGCCTGCAACGGGCTCGGAAATACTTTCGATACGGAAAAAACTCATGACGAAGGTTCTGACTGTCGGATACAAAAAGAACAGCGCATAGCATATAAGAGCGGGCGTCAAAAAGACGACAATCATCATTTTATTTTTTTTGAGCATGGCAAAACCGTCCTGAGTAATGAAAAGAACACGGTCGACTTCTTCGCTCCGGAGACGATCGGAGCCGTCCGGAAATTGCGGGGCGCACGACAGTGCGCCCCGCATGTCTCTCGGCTGCCTCCGAAAACCGCAGCTTTCAGAGCTTGTTTTTTAAATGACCCTTTTTCTAATGACACTTTTTGAAATCGATGTCCGTTTTGTTATTTTGTCATTGCATCCGCAAACGACTTTGCCGTATGTGTACCGACGATGAGTTTTGCGAAATTTTCTTTTATCTTTGCGTTTACATCGGGACTGTCTTCCATGCCGCAGGCATACGGAAAACGCTTCGTCGTCGAATCGACGATCACTTTCGCATCGGCAAGCTGAGGAGGCCACGACGAATCGTTTGCGACCGGAATGCCGATGCTTTCGGATGCAAGCCGCTCGTCCCATTTACCCGTAGTCATATAGACGATAAAGCGGAACGCTTCTTCGGCGTGCTTGGAATTCTTATTGATGCCGAAACTCTGAGCTCCGAAATTGTTCGCTTCCGTACCGTCGCCTGCAGGCGAAATCGCCGGCCACGCAAATGCTCCCCAGTTCATATCGGGTGCATTCCCTTTGATTTCATTCGGAAGCCATGTACCGTTGAGATACATCGCCGCCTTCCCCGTTGCTATATCTTCAACCTGTCCCGCAGGATAAATATTCGCCGCCGCTTTCGGAATGATGTATCCGTTTTTCGCCATATTTTCCCAAATCTTTCCGAACTCAAGCACTTGCGGACCGGTAAAATCGTTGTTTTTTACCATGTCAAGCGCGGCATCTTTACCGACGAGCCTGTCCATACAATAGCCGAATAGAGCCGCCATATATGCGTCGTCGACGGTGATGCCGTACACGCCGATCGCTTTGAGCTTTGCGCACGCATCGAGCATTTCATCCCATGTTGCGGGCACGGAAGCGATGCCGGCTTTTACGAAGAGGTCTTTATTGTACATCGTGACGAAAGCCGAAGGCTGATACGGAATATTTTTTACCGTGCCGCCCGCCAAATCGCGCACGATGGAAAGAAGCGAATTGTTTACGATATCTTTATACGCTTTACCGCCTGTCGTCGGATATGTCTTTTCGATAAACGAATCGAGAGGCAAAAGATACTTTCCCCACGCATTGACAACGCGTTCGATATCTTCATCGAAGAGGTCGATGGACTCTCCGGCATCGAGCGCCGGCTGGAGCGTTTTTCTGATTTCCCTGCCGTTGAAATTGACGTCGATTTTGATACCGGTTTCTTTTTCGAATTCCCGTACCGCTTCGGCGATAACCTGCCCCTGCGGCTCGGCTTCGTTCCACATACTCCAATACACAATTTTTTCACTTTTTTTGCCGCCGCAGCTTATAAAAAGCGCAGCGCACATAAAGACCGCACATACCGCCCGAATCGATTTTTTCATACATCCCCCTATTGAAAATCCTAAAACCCGTATCGCACTCAACGGCTTCCGCACAGCAGAAAACGTCAATTTTCGAAGATGTCGTTTCAAAGATGCCGTATCGATAAAAGTGTATCATGTGAATTTTCAGTTGTATTTGCACGATACGGTGTAAAATTTGTCATTTTCGAAAAATCGATGTATACTCGGAGCTATGGATATCGACAGCACTGCACAGTATACGCCGTTTTATCCGCAAAAATTGATTTCCGTCGATGCGATCGTAACCGTTCACTATTTCGAATACCGAAGCAGGTTTTCTTTTGCAGGAGAACGTCACGATTTTTGGGAACTCGTGTGCGTCGACAAGGGCGAAATCGAAATATACGACGGAAAGGCATGGTCGCGCCTTCGCCGCGGGCAGATGAGATTTCACAAACCGAACGAATTTCACGCACTCAAAGCGAACGGCATCGTTTCCCCGAACGTCATCGTCGTTTCATTTATCTGCACATCTCGCGCAATCGATTTTTTCAGAGACAAAACCTTTTCGTATACGCAAAGCGAACAGTCGCTGCTCGCCGAAATCATCGCGCACGCGCGGAACCTGTTCGCCACTCCGCTCGATGATCCCTACCTGACGAAAATGGAAGCGCGAACTTCGGCTCCTCCGTGGGAAGCGCAGCTCATCGTCTCCAATCTTGAACTGCTTTTGCTGTCGCTGTATCGCACACATACCGAAGGGGAGCATACCAAACAGACACATGTAAGCTCTTACGCGCGCTTATCGTATGAAGATGCAATCGTCAAAGCGGCGCTCGATTATTTCAATAAAAATCTGTTTCGGATGCTCCGTTCCGACGAAATCTGCGAAAACGTGCACGTCAGCTACGATCTTCTCAAAAGCATCTTTTCAAAACGATTCGGCTGCGGTCCGATGAAATACTTTGCACGCATGCGCATCGACGAAATAAAAACGCTCATACGCAATTCGGTTATGAACGTTTCGGAACTCGCATCCCATTTCGGCTATTCGTCGATCCATTATTTTTCGCGCCAGTTTAAAAATGAAACCGGCATGTCGCCGACTGAGTATGCGACATCGATTAAAGCGAAAACGGAAAAGAAATTCGGCTGAACGCACTTCGTATTACGCAAAAAGGGATTTGATCTCTTTTGCGTAGATCTTCGTGATCTTATAGCGCATCATTTCGCCTTTTGCGTTGACTTCTTTTCCGGCTTCGAAACTGTTCGGAAGCAGTACGAAGCGGTTGATCCGCTCACAGGTGCGGAAGCCCGTCTTTTCGTTCACGCGGCGTTCGATCTCTTCGCGGAAAAACATCTGCACTTCGTTCGATTCAAGCAGGCTCTCCCACGAACTGTACATGACAAGAGAGGTGTTCGCCCATTCGGTGAGCACGTCTTTTGCCGGAACGATGAGGGCTGCGATATATTTTTTATCCTGCCCGACGATCATAACGCGTTCGATATAGGGGCTGTTCAAAAGAGCGGCTTCGATAACCGCGGGTTCGATATTTTCTCCGCCGAGCAATACGATCGTATCCTTCGCGCGGCCGGTGATTTTGATTTCATTGTCCTGCGTCATCATGCCGATGTCGCCCGTGTTGAGCCAGCCGTCTTTATCGATAACCTGAGCCGTCAAATCGGGACGCTCGTAGTAGCCTTTCATGATTTGGCGACCTCTCGCTTCGACGATGCCTTTTTTGCCGGGCGGAAGCGCTTCGGTACCGAGCGAGCCGTCTTCGTTGAGCGAAACGACGCGCACTTCGGCCGCAGGGAATACGACGCCGACGCAGCCCGAGCGAGGCTTTAAAGGATTGCGCACCGAAAGAACGGGAGCCGCTTCGGTAATGCCGTAGCCTTCGAGGAGATTGAAACCGATCGCGTGATAGAACGAATCGATATCGCTTTGCAGCGCTCCACCTCCGGAAATCGCCGCGACCATGTGACCGCCGAGCACTGCGCGGATCTTTTTAAAGACGACGACTTTGCAGATGCCGTACCACGGGGCGAGAAGTATAAACGGAACGATGCCGTACAAAACGTCGAAGATGCGCGTGCCGTTTCTGTAGCGGCACACGCGGCCCCTCACACGGTCGCTCGCCCACGAAAACGCTTTTCCGATTTTGATCGCAAGGTTGAACGAAAACTGCGTCACGCTGTTTTCTTTTTTCATCTGGCGGAAAATGCCGTTTGCAAGCGATTCCCACAGGCGGGGGACGCCGCACATCCACGTCGGATGAACTTTTGCCATATCGGAAAGCATGATAGCGGCCGACGGTTTCGAATACGCGATGCTGCTTTTGAGCGCGACGATAAAATACTGGAACGCGCGCTCGAAACTGTGCCATACGGGAAGCACCGACAGCCAAATGTCTTCGTCCTTCGTCGTCGGAAGGGCAAGCTTTACCGCTTCGCACTGCGCGATATAGTTGTCGTGCGTAAGCATAACGCCTTTGGGAGTTCCTGTCGTTCCCGACGTAAAGATGATCGTCGCCGTTTCATCGGCGCCCGTTTTATCCATTTCAGCTTCAACCGCTTTTCGCTCTTTTTCGGAAGCGTGGCGTCCTTTGTCCTCAAGATCGATGTATTTCCAAATTTTGATTTCGCGGGCTTTCGCCTGTTTTTTTATCTCATCGTCCGTAGGCGAATCGATGAGGATAACGGTTTTCAGAGTCGGCACGTCCGTTCCGCAGTCGAAGAGCTTTTGCAGCTGCTTTTGATTTTCAAAAATACAGATTTCGCATTTGACGAAATTCAAAATGAACGCCATTTCGGTGCCCGTCGAATCGAGCCCTCGGGGAATATCGGTTGCGCCGAGCGACAAAATCGCGTGGTCGAGTATAAACCATTCGCGTCGGTTGTCGCACATGAGGCCGATAAAAGCTCCGCGCGTTACGCCGATCTTTTGCAGCGCGCACGCCGTTTCGACGACGCGGTTATAAACGCGCTTGTAGCTGTAGTGCTCGTATTCGCCGACTTCGTTTTTTACGATCTGCAGCGTATAGTCGGGATAGGCTTCGGCTCGGGCGCGAAGCAAAAGCGGTATGTTATGCGGCAGCTTTTCCGCCGCATCTTTTTCAAAAAGCGATTTGATTTTTTCAATCGTTTTACTCGTGTTCATCGGGCTTCTCCCATAAAAGCTCTCATAAAATAATCACTGCGCCGACCGGATCTAAGGTCCGTAAAAAGCGCATTCATGTGATTATTTATTTTGACAAAAACAGGGGATTATGTCAAGATAGAAACAACAGTCTGTCGGATCACCTTATATTTTAAATTTGGCGACTTCCAGTGCCAAATTGTCGATGCTCGTTTTATTTTTCTGCGTTATTTCGTTTACTTCTTCCACCGCATTCGATATCTGTTCCGCGCCGCTCGCGATTTCGTTCATACTGTCGGTGGTTTCCCGCGTTATGTCGGAAAGCTTTTGCATTTCGCTGCCGATCTGTCGGCCGCCGACGAGCATTTCCGCCGCTCCCGCTTTCACTTCGTCGGTCACCTTGTTAATTTGCGTTATCGCATCGCGCACACGGCGGCTGTCCGCGCTCTGTTCGGCGATGGTTTCGATGATCGAATCTTCTTTGTCGGATATCATGTGTACCGATTCATATACATCGATAAACGTTTTTTCCGCCTGCATACCCGCTTCGATGAGACGGCCAATGATTTCGGTCGATTCTTGAATAACGGCACCGATCTGTTTTCCCTGCGTGTTGGATTGTTCGGCAAGCTTTCGAATTTCATCGGCGACGACGGCAAAACCTTTCCCCGATTCGCCTGCGTGAGCGGCTTCGATGGCCGCATTCATTGCCAGGAGGTTCGTTTGGTTTGCAATATTTTGGATAATTTCACTCGCTTCGAGAAGCGATTCCGATCGTTCGGCAATCTGCTTGACGACTTCGTTCGCCGTCTTCGCTCCGTCTTTTCCGACTTTCGTTTTACCGTACACTTCTTTGATCAAGTCGTTGTTTTGCATGAGCGTGTCGTTGATGCGGGCAGTGCTTTCCGCCGTATGCGTTATAAGGACTGAAGACTGCTTAATGTGTTCGGCCTGCAAGTCAATACTCGATACGAGCCGGTTCAGATTTCCGTTGATCTGTTCAACGGCGGAAACGGTTTCGGTAACGGCAGCCGCTTGCACAAGAGATTTTTCTTTTACGGACATAACATTCGCGCCGATCTGTCTGATGCTTGCCGCCGTCTCTTCCATATTGCCCGATAAATCGGAACCGATAGCACGCATCTTGTCGGCCTCATCGCGAAGTACGCATATCATTGCATTACTGTGTCCTATAGCCGTATTGAGGTGTGTCATAAGGCTTCCGATTTCGTCGTTGCGTTTTACTTCGACTCTGTCGGTCAAATCGCCTGAAGCGATTTTTCCGAGTACGGTTTCGAGTCGTTTGAAAAAGCGTTTCAAATGGCGGGCAAAGAGAATGGCGAGCGTAAAATAGACGACGAACATCAAAAGGCCGATTACAATCATGCTCCGGATAAGTGTATAAAAAATTGAAAAGATTTCATTTTGCTCCACGACGACAACGAGTTTCCAACCGAGTTCCGAAAGCGGGAACACGTATGCTTGACGCTTTTTCCCGTCGAGATCGACAAGGACGGAACCGTCTTCGAGCGCTTCTATTTCCGTATAAGCGGGGACTTGCGTTTCGCTTACGTTTTTAAAATTGAATTGAGGATGCATCGGATCGGCCAAAATGAGTCCGTCGTTTTGCAAAAGCATACAATAGCCCGTATTTCCGACGCGGACGTCGCCTATAAATGAAGTCAAATCGGAAAGAGCGATATCGAGTCCTATGCAGCCGATAAAATCGCCGGATGTATTTTTTACGCTTCGAACGATGGAAAACAGGAGTACGCCGTCTCCCGAAGGGTACGCTTCGGTTACGACAGTCTTACCGTCCGCCAGAGCGGCATTTTTATACCACATACGTCCGCGAGGATCGAAACCTTTCGGCACTTGGGTATCCGTAAGCCCCGCCAAACCGCCCCATTTCGTTCCCATATAGATTTCTTCGAATTCGCTGTAATGCTTTTTAAATTGCCGGAACTCGGCGTTGATGGCCTGCTCGACTTCGCCGCCGTGGCTGTACGTCCTGCCGCTTTGCCCGGCTTCCTCAGTATAATTGTAAATCGTTTCATCGGCATTCCGTACGACCGGAGAGTCGGCAAGCATATCAACGACATTTTTACCGTTTCGTATAAATATATCGACGGATTTTTTTATATTGGAAAATTGCTGTGCGGTAACTTCATCGAATGTATCGTGTCTTTTTTCGTACAGCTGAAAACCGACAACCGCACATATAAACGAAACGATCGAAATGATCGTTATAGTAACCGCACGTAAAAACCGAAATGTAATTGAAGGAGCTTTTTTCATCGTAATGTAATCCTCTCGTTGCACATCATCTTTCTGTTCCGGACATAGGATTTTATTATTTTACACAGCTGTGATTATTTTATATTATTTTTTATTTATCTTCAAGCAAGCGACAGAGCTTTGACAGAGCACGAGACTGTCGACAAAAGGAGGGGAAAGGCTGCCGACGCCGAAAAGAAAATTTATTAATATAGCGTTTGAAACGAAACACTACATGCGTCTCTAACGACTGCTGCTTTTAGAAGTTTCCGCTTATTTGCTATGCCGCTTTACTTGCCGCGTTTTTCGGCTTTTGTGCGCTTACGCTTCATCGCGATTATGCTGAAGTTTATCGTCTTTTCCGTTTCCATGCCGGGAGCAAGATCGATCGGCCAATGCATTGCGGCGCACAGCGTCATCGCCGCGGGAACGATTTTTCCGACTGCCGATTCGGGACGCCGGAACGTGATCGGCATAAAAGAAAGGGCGCAGCTTTCGTTCGGCTCACACATAAACGAAAGCGAATTTTCGGCATCGGAAAGCTGAACGGCCGACACATCCGAAATAATGCCCGACGGAGAGAGTGCGGCGGACGATTGTGCCGAATCGCTTTCAAAGCGCGTATCCCCCGATGCGATTTCGATCGTATACGGAGTAAAATCGACGGGATCGTAATTGGCTTGTGCGAAATTCGATTCGACGACGAAATCGGCACGAAGCGCTTCGGCACTTTCGTTTTTTACGATGTACTGCAGCGTAAAGCCGTTCGAATTCGCCGCGTATTTTTTTCGTACGGATAACGCCTGTTTTTTCTCGCCGAATTCGCCGGAAAATAAAAGCTGCACTTCTTTGTGCTGCGGAGAAAATTTTTGTTCGGTATATTGCGCTCGTAAAAACGTCTCCCGATTTTCACATTTGCCTTGCACATAGCCTTTGACGTCGGTATCGGAGAGGATATAATCGATAAAGAGCGAACGGACGTAATCGTCGGTACAGCCGTCGAAGGCTTCCATGCGGCTCAAATTGTCGGCGTAATTGCCCGCGCTCTGCATGACGTCGAGTTCGGAGATTGCCCCTGCCGTCCTCGTTATGCATGCCGTAAAGCCCGTCATGCGGAACATATATTCGTCGATGCCGTCGGCGTTGTAATCGAAACGGGATGCGGCCTCTTCGAATTCGCTGCACTCGCGGATGATCTTTTCCGCTTCGGAAAGGTTTTTAAAAGCGATCCTGCGATAGGCTGCGCGCACGAGCGGAGAGCTTGCAGTGCTCACAAAGCCTTCCCCGCTTTGGGCTGCCCAGAGTTTTTCGCGCGCGACTTTTTTGCGCGCTTTATCGCCGTGACATTGATTGGCAAGCATACTCACGTACAGCATGCGGTTGCACAGCGCCTGGCTTTCGGGATAGGTTTGCAAAAAATCGTAGATCGTAACGGGATAGCCGTCGCTTTTCGAAACCGCCGTATACGGCACTTTCGCCCACTGCGCGATTTCCGCATCGATACCGGCTGTGATAAAAGCGGGAACGCGGGCGCCGGCCGTCTTCAAGTAAGCACCGGGATACGAAAAGCGCAACGTACCCGAGAATTGAGCAGAAGCGCTGTCGGCAAGTTTTTGCAAGTACCCCGATTGCAAAAGCTTTTGAAATTCCGCATGCGTCAGCTGTATATCGACAAAGCGTTCCGAAGAGGCGGCATCGTACGCATCGCCCCTCACGCTTTTTTTTACCGCAGCAAAAAGAGAGGCCAAATACTCTTCGGCGGGAACGTCGAGAGACGGTTTATGTTTTCGGTAAACGGGGATTATCGTTACGGATTTACCGCGGTCGAACATGATGACGGGAAGGTACGACTGTTTTGCAGGAGGAATAAGCGAGCTGTCGAGCACGACGTATTCCATACCGCAGGTTTGAAAGCTCGTCACGAGGGACGCGTCCCAGCTCGAAGCACACAGCGTCATGCCGCGCGGACGCTTTCCGAGCGTCTGCCGTATTTCGGCGGAAAGCAATTCGATTTGATCGGTGCGGTCTTTCGGATACAAAAGCGGAAAGACGGGATTGTAAAATCCCCCTCCGAACACTTCTATCTGCCTGCGGGAGATGAGTTGCTGCAATATCGCAAGAAATTCGGGATGCTTTTTTTTGAAAAACTGCAATTCGTTTCCGTTAAACGAAAAAGCCATACAAAAACAGGGGTTGGCGTATAAAAATTTTGCCGCCGGTTTGTAGACCTCCAGATAATCTTTTTCGCTGTCGGAAACCGTTTTGCCGGCCGGTGTTGACTCGAGGCCGAAACAGATACATAGCGCCTTCACTTTGGCTTAAAAACTCCTTCCGGCTATTCTACACTATCTTCGCCATATTTTAAAGGTGTTTTTCCATTTTTATCGATTTTTTTGTCGTCAATTTCGGAATTTTTCGCTCCTGCTGCGACGCGATTTTTGGTATACCCTTAAAAAATCACCGTACAGGATAATCGCTGAGCCACGAAACGTTCCACACCGCGCACGCGATGACGAGGATCGCCAAAAGGATCATGACGAGTACGTGCCGGTTCAGACCCTCGTTTTTCGCCCGAGCGATATCTATTCTGTAACGAAGCGATGAGAGAACGGGCAGTACGAACACGAAAGAGAGCATACAGCTCGCCGCGATAATGAGGGCGTCGACGGGACTTGCGCTTTCGGAAAGAGAAAGGAGCACGATGAGGTATGAAGCGGCGCATTCCCCTGTCTGCATTACCGACGGAGTTTTCATGAAGAACCCTATTCCCGACAAAAGCGCCGTAAATACGAGGAGCGCGGCAAGAGGATAGAGTTCCGAAACGCCGAGCGGAGAGAGAAAATGTACGGCGATGAGTTCCGTGAAAAATGTCGCCGCAAGGGCGGAAACGCCGCATTGAAGAGCGGGACGAAAAACGCTTTTATCGAAAGCGACGCTTAAAGCTGCGGTGCGTTCGAGTCCGATACCGTAAAATAGGACGGCCGAAGCGTAAAACGCATAATACAAAACGATATCAATCATGGCTCGTCTCCGCTTTTTCGGCAGGCGCAGATTTCGCTGCGATAAACACGGAAACGGCGAGGATGAGCGCCAGAGCGATAAGAGCGCCGGGGATCGTTGCGAAAAACGACACGGATGCGATGCGCCCCGAATCGAACAGCACTTTTTCCGCAATACCGCGAGGCCCGATATACGTGATCGTTCCGAAACCGACAATATCGCGCAGCAAAAAAAATGCAAGCGCGAAACAGGAAAAAAGCGCTGCAGCGCTCATATTCCGTTTTAAAATCGATTTTACACCCATCGTTTCGTCACTCGGAACAAAGCCCGCAACGAATGCGGAAACTGCCGGCACGTAGAGTGCAAAGCCGAGTGTAAGGGCTGCAAGCGGAAGAAGCGCCGTAAGGATCTGTCGAAAAAGCATCGTAAGAGAGACGATGAACGACATAAAAAGCAGATTTCCGATCCGAACGAATTCGAGCTTGCGGATCGCGTCACGCAACAGCGTCGCGGCGAAAACGAGCATAAAAACTTCGGCAACGAGGATGAGACCGTACGCAAAGCGGCCGGGAAACGGAATCATACAGGCAAGGGACGCCGAAAAATACAGCGGAACGAATCTTTTGCGCATCACGGTCTTTCCTCCTCGATGCGTATGAGACGGGGAATGCGCTCCGCCCAATATCGGATCTGGCTTTTCGCTCCGCCGCTTTCGATCGCAGCATATACACGGCCGTGCAATCCCGCTATGCCTACAAAGCGTGCGGTATGCCTTCCGTCCGAGATAAAAACCGCAGGAAGAGGTCCGTACATCGTTTCCATACGTACGATGCACGCATAGCCGCTCACGCTTCCGCCTTTTACGCTGAAACACGCCGCACTCGACGATACGGGAGCATCGAAATCGACAAAGTCTCCGATATGCCACACTCCCGGCTCGGCTTCTTCGAGCACGCGCGCTATTTCGGTTTTAATTCCCGCCTGCCCGGCGCCCTTCGTAAAAATCGCCGCGACGGACAACACGACGGCGAGCAATACGATGCAGCCTGCGAAAATGCCGTACTCCTGCAATGCTTCTTTTGAAAATCGCTCCGTCATCGCCCTGCCCTTCCTTTACGGTTTTCCGCAAGTGCGGCACGCAGCCGCGCCGCATCCCGCTTGTCTTCAGCGGCTTGAATGAGCGGCGAAACGACGTTCGCACACAAAAGCGTAAAGATCATTCCTGCCGGCGACATACCGCAGCCGGCGATCAAAAATGCGAAAATGCCTGCAAGCATACCGTAGAGTATTTTTCCGTACTTCGAGAGCGGCAGCGTGCCGTACTGCTGCACGACGAACACCGTATAAAAGAGCGTTCCTCCGGTACACAGCGCTAAAATCATATCGCCCTGCTCTGCGACGCCCCCCGCAATCGCGGGACCGGCAAAGCGCACAAGGAGCGCATACGCGATCACAAAGCAGCTCGGAACGAGCAGCCCCTGCATACCCCATGCAAACAAAACGATCGACGATAAAAGCGTCAGCGCATTGAATCGAAAGGCGGGGATGACCGAATGCGTATCCCACAAAAGCGAAATATAACCGTCCGGGATCGAAATATTGGCAAAACCGAATACCGTATTGTTGAGCGTTTCCGTTATCGCTCGGTCGATGCCCGTAATCGGAAATATGCCGTTTTGAATCAACACGAACGAAGGATTTTTAATCTGCAGCATATCGCGCGTTAAATCGCTTTCGGGAAAAGCGCTCATGCCGATCATCCATGCGACGGCGGCGATGAGGACGGCGCTGTTCGCCCAGTCTCCCGCAAAGGGTCCCGAAAGGTATTTTAACAAAAGCACCGTACAAAACGCGATGCAAAAAACCGTTACGGGAGAAAAGGTCGACGGAAGCAGCATCCCCGCGACGATTCCCTGCACGATATCGGAAAGCGGCGAGAGGCGGCAGCGCTCGATACGCTTTGCATACAACAAGTCGGCGGCAAAAAAGCCGGCAAGCGACGAAGCGATGACGAGGAGCGCACCGTAACTTTTCGTCGCCGCAAGCATGAGCACTTGCAGAGCCAGCAAAAGCGCCGTGACAAGTAAAACGTTTTTCGTCGACGGGGACAAGTATAAAAAAGGACGTTCGATTTTTTTTGTCCGCAAAAGCGCGGCCGTCGTATCGTTCATGTCGGTTCTCCTGAATATCGTATGCGCTTTATCGCTTGGCTTATCGACAGTCTTGAAGGACATACCGAATTGCACAGTCCGCAGCCCGAACACAGAACTGCCGATTCGATGTATTCTTTCGACGCTTCGGCTCCGCCCGATGCATGCCGATACAATATATCGGGCGACAGATGACGGGGACAGACGACGCGGCATTCACCGCAGCGCACACAAGGCAATTCTCTCTGATCGGGGATACGGTGCATCGGCAAAAACGAAACAGATTTGACGTATTTCGTCACCGGAGCGTCGAGACTCGCGGCAAAGCTTCCGAGCATGAGGCCGTTTATGATGACGGCGGCGGGATGGCGCTTCAATCCGCCGCATTGTTCGGCAAGGAAGCGCATCGTCGTTCCTATGCGGACTTTCATAAGACCCGCCGCCGGTACACATTCACCCGAAACGTACACATATTGTTCGACGCAGGGCACACCGCAGCGAACCGCATTGTGCACCGCTATCATCGAAGACGCATCGGCAAAAACGCATTCCGGAGAAATGTCGCCGAACGGCTTTTCTTTCACCGATTTTTTTACCGCATCGATTATTTCATTGCGGAAACCGGCCGGGTATTCGGTGATGTCGACGGGAACGAAGCATACGGGGACGGGAGCATCTTTGACGCGATCGAAGCCGAACGCCTGCAATGCCGACTGCATCGACGACGGCGTGACGCGAGCTTTCGCTTCGTGCGCCGTGTTTGCCGTCCGCTCCCGGCGCTCAGCTTGTCCCTTTTGCATTTCCGCAGCATCGTATGCGAAGACTATAGCGGCGTCTCCGAGCGCACGGGAAGTGATAAAGGCTCCCGTTTGTATATCTTTGAAAAACGCTTTCGATAAAACGGAATCGGTAACGCGCTTGGGATCGTCGTCATAGAGGCGCACGACGAGTACGCGGCGGTCTTTTATTCCGGTTTCGTCGATTTGAGACGCGAGGGATACGGGTTCGGTCGTATCGAAAGTATTGATGACGCCCGCATCCGCGATCCTCTGAACGATTACCGATGCGGGGAGCGCTCTCCAATTTTCGAAAGAGCGCTTTTTTCCGAGATAGGAAAATCTCCCCGACAGGCGGATTTTTACCGCGCTCTCTTCGCACCCGTTCGGGCTGACGCACGGAACGATATCTTCGACGATACCGGGTACGCTTGCATGGAGCTTTGCACCGTAACGCTCGCCCGCATTCAAAGAAGGAGCGGCTATGACATCGCCTTCCTGCACGCGGTCACCCCGACGGACGAGACAGACGGAAGCGCCGTGAGCTTCGTGAGACAGCGGAATCGTCACGACCGGCTGCAAAAAACCGTTTACGGCACCTTTGACGAGGTTTCCTTCGCTCGTGTATATGGCGGGAATCATCTTCATCGCATTTTACTCCGTACTAAGAGGATCGCCGGCATACAGAGCGCAAAAGCGAGGAGCAGCGTGTGCAAAAGCCCTCCGCCGCCCGAAGCCGAAAACGCATATCCCGTATGTATACGAGAGCCCTGTGCTTTTATTAATTTTTCAACTGCGGGATAGGGCAGCGCATCGATATCGCCGAGTGCCGCATCGTAAAAATTTTTATCGAATACCATAGAGACGCTCGTCTCCGAAATTCCCGCCTCGCCGTCGGAAAAACGCGGAAAGACGACGCTGTCACCCGTCTTCGGATGCTTTTCATGCGCGCTTTGTGCATTTACCGAACGGTACGGAGCGGTTTTCGTATTCCAGCACCACGCAACGTATTCGTCGAGCGTCGGAAAATTCCCCGCCGACGATTGCGCACGGGCGGAAGGAAATGCGAGCTCGGATGCGCGGGGAAAAGGAGAAGCGGCAAAGCCGACCGAAAACGCGGACAAAAGAGACGCGACGAAAAGAGAAGCGATGCTTGAAGCGCAGGCGGCCGTTCCGCGAAACGTCGTTTTCGTAAAAAACGGAATCGCCCGAGCGGGCAGGATAGGAACAAGCGTAAACCGGTAACGCGCTTCGTACAATCGCTCGCCCGTCGAAAACGCGGCAAGCGCGGATAGGGTACCGGCGGCAAGCGGCACAAAAAGCAGGGCGCTTCTAAGCGAGGACGCACATGCGATAATGAAAGATACGGCAAAAAAGGCGATAAGTGCAGGATTCGTTTTGAGTGCCGAAAATGCGCCCCGCCTTCCCCACAATCTCAGCGCGATAAAAAGCGCATACAAAAAGAGGCAAGCCGATGCCGCAACAGCATACAAGGGTACACATGAGGCAAACAAAACAGGAAAAAGCGCAGCAGCAAAAAAGACCGCACGGTGCGGAGATAAAAAACACAAGAGAAGCGCAAAGACAGTACAGATGAGCGGCACGATAAACGGATAGACGCCCTGCGTATCGATGCCCGCCGCTATGCCCGCCGCGCGGAATTCTCGTACGGCATCTTCGGCAAGCGGCGCATACCGGTCTTCGATATAGTAGAGCCGATACTGTGCACCTCTGTCGAAAAAATACGCCTTGCGTTTTGCAAGATAGCCGTCCGCATCGGCAAAAGCGAGCGCGAGAGACACTTCGGGAGAATGCATCGGAAGCGTAAGCGGAAGCCGCTGAGAAGAAAGGCTTATGACGTTTTCACATCCGGCACGCTTTAAAACGTCGACCGCATAATCGTCATCAGAAGCGTCGTCGACATACACGATACGGTAACGCTCCCACAGATTTCCCGTCGGCACCGTCCGAAAAATGAAAAGAAGGGAAAGAGAGACCAAAGCGATGCTGCAAAAAATTAACATTTTTTTTACTGCGGTCATAGTTTCTACTGCAGCAGCGCAAATGCAAATCCGATTGAAAAACCGATCAAAAGACCGACGATCACTTCGAGCGGCGTGTGCCCCTGCACTTCCTTTATCGGCGTATACGCGATGATCTTTTGCCGGTCGAGTTCTTTTCCGATTTCGTTCAAGCGCTTGGCCTGAATACCGCTTGCCCGTCTCACGCCGAGCGCATCGCGCACCGTGACGAGCAAAAAACACAGAGACAATATGAATACATCGGAGTGAATCCCCGAGTGAAAACCGATAGACGTCGTCAGAGCCGAAACGATCGCGGAATGGCTCGACGGAAGACTCCCCGTCCGCCACACCATCATTTCAAAGAGTACGGACAAGCTGCGGATTTTATGAGACAGCAAAGCAATGATCGTTTTTAAAAACTGTGAACAAAACCAGCTGCAGATGCACGCCAAAAAAATGGGGTTCGCTAAAAAGAGTTTCAGTTGTTCTTTTACCGACAGCAACATATCTTTTATTGTACCACGACAGCGGCTTTTTTACAACACTCACGCGCCGCATTGCACGCACACACGTATCGCGTACCTGCTCGCGCGGCGCACCCGGGTCATATTTCGTCCCTCAATCGGGAATCACGAACTCATATGAATACGCGTTTTCGCCGTTCCGCGAAATCATTCCCAAAAAATTACCGTGCTTTCCGAAAACCGCAATCGATTTGCCACCGCCCGCCGCACAGAAATTGTTCAGTGTATCTGCGCTGTACACGAAACTCATATCGCTCACCGCATCCGTACCGTTTGGCGCGCAGACGCCTCCCGCTTTTTCAAACATCGACGAAGCAAGCGGACGCCCGTGTTTGAAATCGTCTTCGTATTCGGGAAAGATGTGCGCCGTACCGAAGCCGCATTCGGCTGCAAGGAGAGCGGTCATCGTCTGTATCTTTTCGCGTACTTCGCTTTGTACGTCTTCTCCCGAATGCGGGGTATGTTCCGACGCGTCCGCCTTACATAAAGCGGATTGTGTTTTTTGCATATCGGAAATCGTTTGATACACCGACTGAATCGTAAACGGCGCAAGCGATGAAAAGCCTGCAGCGTCTTCGAGGCGAAAGCTTCCGACCGAAAGCCGCCTCAAACCCGCAAGGTGGGCTGCACTTTTACAACACGATCCGATATCGCGGGCAAGGCTTCTGATGTATGTCCCTTTTGAAACCGAAAAGCGGACACGGACGGCTTTTACGCGATCGCCCGCTTCGAATAAAAACTCTTTCGCTTCGGAAGCATATACGGTAACGGGACGAGAGGGCATTTCGGCGCTGCGTCCGCTCCGCGCAATATCGCTTGCCCGCTCGCCGTTTATGTGCAGCGCGGAAAAAAGCGGAGGCGTCTGCAGTATACCTCCCGTATAATGCTTGATTGCGGAAAGGACATCATCTTTTTTCGGAAGAGGCGCGGTTTTAGCAATTTTTCCGGTGTATTCGAGCGTATCGGTTTCGACACCGAATTCGATAACGGCGTCGTAGATTTTATTAAAAGAAGTGATGTATGAGGCAATGCGCGTGAGAGAGCCGGTACACACGACGAGGAGACCGGAGGCGAAGCTGTCAAGCGTTCCCGTATGTCCGACTTTTTTCGTATCGAGCGCGCGCTTGATCGAAAAGAGAGATGAAAAACTTGTCAGACCCGGCCTCTTTGCAAAAAGAACGATGCCGCTCTGATGTGGTATATTTGTCATAGAAAATTAATTATATATCGTCATATTTCAAGACGACAGCGGAGCAAAATCAAATACTCTCTGAGGCGAACGTATCATTTCCTGCAAACGTATGACGACGGCATCCCAATCAAATATTCCGTCCGTCAATTCAATGGGCTCACCGGTAAAATCTATTTCATCAAAATACACAAGCGCTTTAAGAGGAATAAAAACATTCGTTTCATCGAATTTTTGCCGATAAGCGCTTAACATAGCGTTTAAATCGATTTTTGAAGATAAATACGCTATATCGACAAAATCTTTGAGGCGCGTGCCGTTACGGACAATTGCCGAAAGTTTCATCGCTGCGATATCTTCAAAACTTGCAAAACGTATTCCGTCTTTTACTTCCAACGGTTTTACCAGCGGATAGTTATAACCGATACAATCGATAAATATACCGCGCGATTCTCCCTTTAATGTATTTTTTGCACGGTATCGTTCTATAAAGTCATATCGCGTTTTCAGATGTTTATATAAATCTTCAACGGAAATGTCACACGGACTAAACAAGTCCAAGTCAACGCTTTTTCTATGCCCCAGCCGTAATGCGATCGATGTACCGCCCACCAAAAAGAAATCGGTAAACAGAGAATCGGACATGAGTGCTTTTAAGAGTTCAAGTGTTTTCGGCGCAACGACATCCGCCTGTAGCTCCACAGATCCTCCTTATCCAAATTAAACAACGCACATGCCCATGCCGCCTCGCGCGCTTCAAGATACGGCAATTCTTTTACAATTTTTCTAACTCCTTCATATCCGCCGTACAATTGATACATAGCATAATAATCGGACTCCATACCGTATTCCAGCACGCGTTCTACGACAACAGATTTCATACGCTGCCAATCCCACGCAGGAGCAGTAGTATCGTATTCCCATAAAATTGTATTTGAAACGGTTTCTTTTTTATGTATGTGCCAGTCATCGAAAAACATACGAATTTCCTGTAAAAATTATCACCGGAGTTTTATCGTTCCGTCTCCTGCGCCTCTGAAGCCTACTCTGTGCCGGCCGTTTCCGAATCCGCGTCCCGCTCTTCCCTTTCAAGCTCGTTCAGCTTTTGCACCATTTCAAAACCTTCTTTCATCGCCGTATCGACGTAAAAGGTCAAATGCGGAAACTGGCGGATACGGAGCTTTTTTGCAATCGCCGACTGGATAAAGCCCGCGGCGCTGTTTAAACCTTCGACGCCCGTCTTTACCTGCGCGTCGGGAAGAAAACTCGAAACGTAAACTTTTCCGTAGCACAGATCGTTCGACACGTCGACGCGGTTTACCGTCAAAAACGTCGACACTCGCGGATCTTTTACCTGCTCGGTGATAATGAGCTTTGAGATTTCATCGCGCAGCTGATCGCCGAGTCGCTGCATGCGGTACTGCTTCACTCTTTTTCGCCCTCGCCCGCATCGGCGGCAGCGGCTTCTTCGGCAAGCGAATCGCCGAGCTTTCTCGCCACTTTGATGAGTTCGAACGCTTCGAGCGTATCGCCGACTTGGATATCCTGCCAATCTTCGATGCCGACGCCGCACTCGTAACCCGCAGCGACTTCTTTCGCATCGTCTTTAAAGCGCTTGAGCGATGAAATCTTTCCGGTGAATTTGACGATCCCGTCGCGTATGAGGTGAACGCTGCCGCTCCGCTTGATGATACCGTCGGTAACATAGCAGCCTGCGATGACACCGATGCGCGGTACTTTGAACGTATTGCGCACTTCAAGCGTACCGGTAACTTCTTCTTTCGTATCGGGCGTGAGCATACCTTCCATCGCCGCCTGCACTTCTTCGACGGCTTTGTAGATGATCGAATATTTTCTGATTTCGACACGCTCCTGATCGGCCAGCAGTTTTGCTTTCGCCGTCGGACGCACATTGAATCCGATAATGATCGCATTGCGGTCGGCGCTCGCAAGCGTAACGTCGCTTTCGTTGATGGCTCCCGCCGACGAATGGATGACGACGAGACGGATATCCTTTGTCGAAAGTTTTTCGAGCGCGGTTTTGAGCGCTTCGGCCGAACCCTGCAAGTCCGCTTTGATGATGACACGGAATTCTTTGACGTTGCTCGCGTCGATCGTCTGGTAAAGATTTTCGAGCGTAACTTTTTTGACCGCGCGCGCTTCTTCGAAGCGTTTCAATTCCTGCCGTTTTACCGAAACTTCGCGCGCGTCTTTTTCGCTTTCCGTCACTTGGAACGGATCGCCCGCATTCGGCATACTTTCAATACCGAGCACTTCGACGGGCATGGACGGAGAGGCTTCCTGAATGCGTTTTCCGCGATCGTTGAACATAGCCCGCACGTGACCTGAGTAAATACCTGCGACAAAAGGATCGCCTTGATGAAGCGTACCGCGCTGCACGACGACCGTCGCGACGATACCGCGCCCCTGATCGACCCTCGATTCGAGGATCTTTCCTTCGGCGCGGCAGTTGTAGTCGGCTTTCAATTCAAGCATTTCCGCCTGCAGCAAAACCGCATCGAGAAGATCGTCTATGCCTTCGCCTTTGAGCGCGCTGATATTGACATACTGCGTATCGCCGCCCCAATCCTCAGGCGTAAGCCCGCGCTCGGAAAGCTGCGTGCGCACGCGGTCGGGATTCGCTTCCGGCTTATCGATTTTATTGACCGCGACGATGATCGGAACCTTTGCGTCTTTTGCATGATTGATCGCTTCAAGCGTCTGAGGCATCACTCCGTCGTCTGCCGCGACGACGAGAACGACGATATCGGTTACCTGCGCGCCGCGCGCCCTCATCATCGTAAACGCTTCGTGACCGGGCGTATCGAGGAAAGTGATCGTACCCTTGGGCGTCGACACCGAATACGCGCCGATCGACTGGGTAATGCCGCCGAACTCTCCATCGGCGACATGCGAATGGCGGATCGCGTCGAGCGTTTTCGTTTTGCCGTGATCGACATGTCCCATAACGGTGACGATGGGCGGACGCGGCTTTACCGTTTCCGCATTGTCTTTTTCGCTTTCGATGACGGTTTCATCGTACAAACTGACGAGGTGAACTTCGCAGCCGTATTCGGATGCGACGAGCGTCGCCGTATCGGAATCTATCGATTGGTTGATCGTAACCATCATGCCCTGCGACATGAGCTTTTGAATGATATCGGACGCCTTTAAATTCATCTTGCGCGCGAGATCGGAAACGGAAATCGATTCCATGATATCGATCGATTTCGGTACTGCATTCGCAATCGTTTCGGTTTTTTTCTTTTGCGCGAAAAATTTATCGTCTTCGAGCTGTTCGTCGGTTTTGCGGTAAACCTGTTTTTTGCCTTTGAACGATTTTTTTGCAGGTCCCTTCGGAGGCGGAACTGCAGCGGGAGAACCGTATCCTCCCGGCCTCGCTCCTCCGCCGAATCCCGGTCGCGCGTTTTGAAAACCGGGACGAGCGCTTCTGCCCTGAAAGCCCCCCGTCCGCGGACCTGTAAATCCGGGACGAGCTCCCCTTCCCTGGGGATATCCGCCCTGTTGGTTTTCACGTTCTCTGTTTTGATACCCTGCGCGCGCCTGCGCTCCGGTAAAGCCCGTGCTGTCGCGGTACGGACGAGTGCCGTATCCCGTCCCTTGGGGACGAGGCGAAGAAGCGCGGTAAGACGAACGGCTTCTGTCGGAAAGATTACCCGCTTTGACATTGGGACGGACGGCGTTGAAATCGAAGGCTTTTTTTACCGGCGCTGCGGCAGCGCTTTTTATCGGTTTCGCGGAAACATCGCCCGCCGGCTGCACTACGTTCGCGTACGAAACGGGTGGCGTCTTTTTTTCGACGGCTGCCGGTTCTGCGGGTTCGGACAGCTTTTGCACGGGCGGAACCTGCGAATCCGTCTTTACGACAATGCGCGGTTTTTCCGGTTTTGCAACATCGGCCGCTTTGGAAGCGCGCTTAACGATGACGACGCGCTTTTGTTTTTTTTCCGCAGGAGACGCGGGAGCTTTATCGGCCGCCGGCTGCTTTTTGTGATGAATTACGAATTCGGGCTTTTTTTCTACTTCATCCGCCATAAATGTTTTTATTCCTCGTCCTCTTTAAATTCAAACTCGACACCGCACTTTGGACAATGTGTCATATCGAGTGTAATCACCGCGCCGCATTCCGGACAGTGGTATACTTCTTCATCTTCATCACCGCCGGTTTTTTCCGCATCGCTTTCAGGAGCACTTTCTTCTTCTACAAATTCGACGGTATTTTTAATAATCGCATCGACGCCGTCGATATCGCTTTCCGTCAATCCTTCGATATGCTTTAAGCCGCCGTTGTCGTAAGCTTCGACAAACTGTTCGATATCCTCTATGCCGGCATTTTTAAGAATTTCGGCAACACGTGCGTCCACGCCGGGCAGTTCGGCGACGGTTTTAATTTCGTCGTAATCGTCGTCGCTCGTATCGTCGCTGAAAAGATTTTGCGCCGTCTGCATCGTAACAGATTCGGACAGATCCATTTCCGCCGCCTGCTCTTGAGTTTTAACGTCAATGCTCCAGTCGCACAGCTTGTTTGCAAGGCGTACGTTTTGTCCCTGTTTTCCGATCGCAAGCGAAAACTGGCTGTCTTCGACGATCGCGAGCGCTTGACGTTTTTCCTGATCGAGGATAAACACGCGCTCGACTTGAGCGGGTGAAAGCGCATTTTTAATAAACACTGCAGGGTCGGGATCGAATTTCAAAACATCGATTTTTTCGCCGAGCAGCTCCCGTATAACGTTTTGGATGCGCACACCTTTTAAGCCGACGCAGGCACCTACGGGATCGACGTCTTCGCGGTTTGAAGATACGGCGATCTTCGTGCGGTGTCCCGCATCGCGCACAATTTTGACGATTTCGATCGTACCGTCGGCGATTTCGGGCACTTCCATTTCGATTATCGAACGCACGAGTTCGGGATCGCTCCTCGAAAGGATAACCTGCAGCCCCGTCGATATGCGCCTGAGGTTGACGATGAGCGCTTTGATGCGGTCGTCTTTTTCATAGTGTTCCCTCGGCGATTGGAATTTAAACGGGAGCACGCCTTCGAGCTTTCCCGCATTTCCGAGATCGACGTAGATGTCGCCGTTTCGTTCGTATTGATAATAGCACACGACGATTTCGCCGATTTTATTTTTATATTCGTTATACAATGTATCGCGGTAGCTTTCGTTGAGTTCCTGATGAGCGGTTTGTTTTCCCGTCGTAACGGCGGAACGGTCGAAGGTTTTCGGATCTTCGAGAATATCGATTTCGTCGCCGAGCTCCACTTCATCGCTGAGTTTTTTCGCGTCTTCGAGTTCGATTTCCGTCACCGGATCGTATACGCCGTCGACGACCGTTTTTCGAGAATAGATGGATACGTCCGACATATCGTCGTTGAATTTGACGATCGCGTTATCGGCTGTTCCGTAGGTGCGTTTATATGCGGCTTTGAGCGCGTTTTCGATGATCGTTTTTACCGAATCTTCGGAATATCCTTTTTCCTGTATCAACTGACGGATCGCCTCTGCCATTTCCGACATGGAAAACCTCCTAATGCTGTCCCAACAAAATTAATAATTAATAAAATAAATACAAGCCGTTACTGCACGAACTTCGCTTTCGCTATCTCCCCATAAGGCACCGTAACCGCCTCTCCTTTTTCAGTTTCCATCGTAAGAGCCGTGTCATCGGCACTTACGATTTTTCCGCCTATCCAATCGTTTTCTTTTTTGTTCCACACGCGCACGGATCTTCCTATGAACAGAGAAAACTCCGCAGCGTTTTTTATATTGCGGTCGATACCGGGTGAAGTAAGTTCCATCGATGTATTGTCGGTGCCGAGCAGCGCTTCAAGGCGGGGAAGCAGAGCATGGTGAACGCGGGAGCAGTCGTTTACGCTTATGTTCCGATCCGGATCTTTCGGTGCGATGACCGCAAGGATTTTCGTCACCGTCTTTGCCGGAACGATTTTCAATTCGATAAGATGATAGCCCAGCCCTTCTACGAGCGGAGCGCATTCCGAATAGTGCGGAACAGCGTCAAATGCAATATACTCCATCGTCACCTTGCATCAAAAAAAAAGACCCGTGTGTCACGAGTCCATCTTAAAGGATAATTAAAATGTACAAAGGTATAGTATGTTTTTTTTTATGTTTTGTCAAGCGGAGCAATTCGAGCAATCCGCGACTTGCAGCGAGTGAGAAGTTCCTCGCGCATTTGTTTCTTTTTTCCGAATATGTTATACTCGTTTTCCATGAAGCTTTTTATATTTGACATGGGCAATGTCGTCGCCCATAACGTTGCGGTTGAAGGTGCCGTCGCAAAAGCCATCGGCATGAGCGAAAAGGAATTCTATGAAGTCTGCAAATACGACAGGGCGGCTCGCGGAAAAACTGTCGATAAAAAAATCGATATAAAGGACGCCGATATCATGACGATGCTTTCGAACGGCGAAGTGACGACCGAAGAGTTTTGGAGCGAGTTTACGCGGCGAACGGGAGTGCGTGTGCCGATGGAGTACCTCGGTCTCTTTTTTAATCCGGTACTCGATGACGGCGTGGTCGAGACAGTCAAAGCGCTTCGAAAAAAATACCGCGTCGTGTGCGGGACGAACACGATTCAGAGCCATTACGATATTCACCTTGCGAGAAGCGATTATGCGCTCTTCGAAAAAACCTATGCGTCGAATATGATCGGCGCGTCGAAGCCCGACGTCGAATTTTGGAAGCGTATCATGCTCGCAGAAGACGTTGCGCCGGAGGACATCTTTTTTACCGACGACAACGAAGCGAACTGTGAGGCTTCTTCATCGCTCGGCATCCGTACCTTCCGTTTTACAAACGCGGACGATCTTCGAAACGAAGTGCGTCCTTGGCTCTGATACATCCTCACGGGAGCGGAAATTTTTCGAATTGACGGCAGGCGCATCAGGGATTATGCATGAAAAATATATATACACAGAAAAATATAAAATAAAAAAGGCGGAACGCAAGGCAGCGGCAATGCCGCCGAGCCGCTCAGACCGAGGTTAAACGGAACGCTAAAATAGCGCGTCCCGTTTAACTGCAAGTTTGCGAGGCAAACTTGTGTATATACGTGTGCGCTTTCGCACACGAGTACGGCATTTTCGAAAATTGACATTTTCTGTAATGCCGTACTATAAGGAATGGCAAGCAAAATTTCGAAGAAATTTTGCGCAGTCCGATTCCAATCACGGTCTGCCGCGGCACTTGCAACGAGCGCGGAGCGCGAAGTTCCCCGCGCAAACGGCAGGGCTGCTGCCGGGAGTGCAGCCGATTTTTTACGGTAACTGTTATTTTCTTGGAATATAGATTCTTATGCATAAGTCCTGGCAGGCGTATATGGGGTCATTTACAAAACCCGGCATTCGCACTAGTATGCTTTTGCTATGAATGACGCGCTTCGTATCTTTTTAAAACCGAAAGAAGAAAGGGAAGTCGTACAGGGCTTTCCGTGGATATTCGACAACGAAATCTCTCATGTAAAATACTTTGCATCCGACGGGAGCGGACGTAAAGATGCGCCTCTTTCCGAATGCGAATGTGCCGACGGGAGCGCGTGCGAAGTGTTTACGGCTGCAGGCGGATTTATCGGTACGGGCATTATCAATCGAAAATCGAAGATATGTGTGCGTATGCTCTCTTCGACTCATGCGGACAAAGTGTTTGAAAATACGAAAGCGTTTATCGATGCGCGCATCCGCGATGCCGCGAATATGCGGCGCATCCGTTACGGAGAGCGCGATTCATACCGTCTCGTTTTTGCCGAAGCCGATTTGCTTCCCGGTCTCATCGTCGAACGCTTTGCATCCGTCGACGGTTCCGTGTATCTTGTCGTACAGTTTCTTGCGCTCGTGTGCGAAGTTTTCCGTAAAGAGATTACGGCAGCTCTTATTAAAACGTGCGATCCTCAGGGCATATACGAGAGGAGCGATGCCTCCGTCCGTGAAAAGGAAGGGCTCGAAGAAAGGACGGGCTGGATATACGGAAGCGGCGGCGATGTGATCACGATAAACGAAAACGGTATCCCCTTTTATGTCGATATCGCAAAAGGCCAAAAGACCGGTTTTTTTCTCGATCAAAAGGATAACCGTAAAGCGATCATGCCGTTTTGTCACGGAAAGCGTGTGCTCGACGCATTTTCGCATACGGGAGCATTTGCGCTCGCGGCAGCTTTTGCCGGTGCGCGTGAAGTGGTCGCCGCGGAAATCTCCGAAGACGCTGTTTCGATGATCGAAAAAAACGTCGCGCTCAATAAAAAAGAGGATATAGTCAAACCCGTGCTCGCCGACGTTTTTGATTTATTAAAAAAATATGAAGGATCGGGCGAAACTTTCGACGTGATCGTCCTCGATCCTCCGGCCTTTACGAAGAGCGCGAAAAATATTCAAAAAGCGTACGGCGGTTATAAAGAAATCAATTTGCGTGCGATGCGCCTGCTCCGCAAAGGAGGCATTTTAATAAGCTGTTCGTGCTCCGCATTTTTCGACGCGAATACGTTTTACGATATGCTCATGCACGCAGCCGCCTCAAGCGGCCGCCGAGTACAGATATTGGAAAAGCGGGGAGCGGGAGAAGATCATCCGCTGCTTCTCGGTTATGAGCGCTCGGAATATTTGAAATGCGCGATTGCGCGGGTGCTGTGAGTGGCGGAAAACGAAAAGAGCTGCAACTGCGTCATCCTTTTGGGACCGACCGCCTGCGGCAAAACGGCGATAGGAGTTGCGATCGCGCGGGAGCGAAACGGTGAAATCGTTTCGGCGGATTCGCGGCAAGTGTACAAGGGTCTCGACATCGGTTCGGGAAAAGACTTGGACGAATACGTTTCGGGCGGAAGTCCCGTTTCCTATCACCTCATCGACATAACCGACCTCAAAAGCGAATACAATGTATTTCAGTATCAAAAAGATTTTTACCGCGTCTTTCAGGATATCGTCGGTCGGAAAAAATTGCCCGTCGTCGTCGGCGGTACGGGCATGTACCTCGATGCGGTTATCAGAAATTACGATTTGGTTGAAGTGCCCGAAAACGAAAAGAGGCGTGCCGAACTCGAAGCGATGTCGATCGAAGAGCTTTCGCGCCTTTTGCTTTCGCTGAAACCCGATCTCCATACGCGCGAAGACCTCCGCGATAAAGTGCGCTGCATACGCGCTATAGAGATAGCGGAGTATATGAAAAGTCCCGAAGCCGCTCTCATGCGAAAGACGATGACGAGCCGTCCCGACATCTGTCCGCTTGTCATCGGTACGACGCTTTTGCGGGAAGAGCTGCGGGAGCGCATTGCAAAGCGTCTCAAATCCCGCCTCGATTCGGGCATGATAGAAGAAGTGGAAAATTTGCACAGGGGCGGTGCATCATGGGAGCGGCTTGAAACGCTCGGTCTTGAGTACGGATTCGTCGCCGAATATTTACAGGGGAAAATCGTCTCCCGCGGCGAGCTTTACGAAAAACTCGTTGTTGCCATACGGAGATTTGCGAAGCGGCAGGAAACGTGGTTTCGCGGTATGGAGCGTAAAATGAAAGCGCAGGGAAGCTCGATTCATTGGCTGCCCTGCGTTTCCGATATCGATGTGCGCGTCGGAGCCGCGCTTTCGTTAGTCGATGCGTACGTTAACGTGCGTTGAATTTACATCGACCGATGCGTGCCGCGTGAAATTTGCTTGAAAGCAAAAAAGCGGCGCGTTTATTTTCCGCGCTATGCGTTGACGGCGATTTTTACCGGTTCCGCGATTTCGACGAGATAGCCCGTGCGGATGCAGGTTTCGAAGAGTTCTTTGCCGATATAATCGGTTTTCACTTCTTCGTATCCGTCTCTGTCGCGAACGATACGCACGACGTATCCGTCTTCCATTTCACGCACGACCGTCATATAGTCCGATGAGTTTCCGATGCTTTTTAAAGTGTAGCTTTTCAATTGCAACCTCCCGATGTTTGCATTGCTTTTTTATTTTCGGTACAATGCAATGCGGATGTTAGCGTTTTCTGTATTGACCGATGCACATTTTCATCTCGCCCGCTGCGCTGAAAAATCGCTTGAAGATTCGTTTCGCGGACTTGAATCCCTATCCTATTACGGTGTTTCCTGCGCTCACGACAGGGACGAGTTTTTAAAACAGGAATCGCTTTCGGCAAAGCTCAACGAAAACGAAAACACGCAGGTCCTGTGCGCCTTCGGCATGCACCCTCAGCTTCCGCTTGTCGAAAACACAGGCTTTATGGAAAAGCTTCTCAAAGAGCGACGCATCGGCGCGATCGGAGAGGCGGGATTCGATTTATTTACAAAGGAGTTCAAATCCGATATCGCGCGGCAGGAAGAGGCGTGGCGCATTTCGTGCGAGCTTGCAGCTCTGTACGGCGTTCCGCTCGTCGTCCACTGCCGCAAAGCGCTCGATAAAATGTTCCGCGACTCGAAAGCGCTTTCGAAAATTCCGGCCGTCGTGTTTCATTCGTTTACGGGAAGCGTACAGGATGCGTCTTCTCTTTTAAAGCGCGGCGTGAACGCGTATTTCAGTTTCGGAAATCCGCTTATTTTCGGCGATAAAAGTGCGATCGGCTGCGTGCAAAAACTCGACGTCGAGCGGCTCCTCATGGAAACGGATGCGCCGTACCAGACGATGCGGGGAGAGACCGAAACGAAAATGAGCGCGATCGCTCGCGTATATGAGAGGGCATTTTCTCTTCGATACGGGGAGGAAAGCTTGGCAAAGGAAAAAACGCAAATGTTCTCCGATACGGTTTTTAATAATTTTAAATCCGTTTACGGTATTGCCTAAGGGCGGAAAGCGTTTCGTCGTATGTTTTAAAAAACTCCCGTGTCAGCGCCGCTTCGTCTCCCGCTTCTTTTCCGCGCAGTACGCTCTCGAGCGCGAGGGCGGCATCGTAAAGCGCTTCGCAGCCGATTTGTCCGGCAGATCCCTTTGTTTTGTGCACGAAAGAAACGAAGCCCTTGTCTTGAGCTGCGTTTTCCGCAAGAGATGCAAAATGCGCTTTGTCGTTTACATTTTCTTCTAAAAAAGAATCGACGAGCGTTTCGTACAGTTCCGTATCGCCCGAAACCATATCGAGACCGGAAACCGTATTTAAAATCGAACGCGGCATGACGTTACCTACCTTAATTTTAGGGCAAGGTCACCGGAAACTGTATTCTCTAAAAAACAGCGTGTATCATAAAAATCGGCTGCACTCCCGGCAGCAGCCCTGCCGTTCGCCGCGGCAGACCGTGATTGGAATCGGACTGCGCAAACTTTTTATTAAAAAGTTTGCTTGCCATTCCTTATAGTACGGCATTGCAGAAAATGTCAATTTTCGAAAATGCCGTACTCGTGTGCGAAAACGCACACGTATATACACAAGTTTGCCTCGCAAACTTGCAGTTAAACGGGACGCGCTATTTTAGCGTTCCGTTTAACCTCGGTCTGAGCGGCTCGGCGGCAGTTCCGCTGCCTCGCGTTCCGCTTTTTTTATTTTATTATACACTTCTTTTCCGTATACACATTTCCGGTATCATTGCCCCAATCTTAGTGTTCGCAGTATACACCAAGGGTTGTATTTTTGCTATACTGGCGTTATGACAGAATTAAAAACCGAAACATTGTTTATTTCCCTTTTCGCTTCTCTTGCCGCTTCTTTTCTCTTTGCGCTTTTTTGCATTCCCCTTTCCGCCGACATATCGATTTTAGCTTTTCCGATTTCGTTCGCGTTTACGGCTATCGTCTTTTACAAATCGATACGGCTCAAGAAAGGAGATGCTTCCGTTATCCCCGCCGTGCGGAAGATGATGCAGTATCTCCCGTACGTGCTCCTCGCATCCTTTGTGCTTCGAAGGGCGGGCAAAAACGGAACGCCGTTTTGGTACGATATCGCAACGGTTTCTCTGTGGTGCATCATCTTCGTTTCGTCGCTTGCGGCACTGTATTTTCTGAACGAAAAGCGCGTGTATGCTCTGTCTCCCGAATGGAAAAAATACCGCGAAAAAAATCCTTCCGTAAAACCGCACGGCTTTGCGCGCGCCGCCTTCGAAGCCCTCGATTGGGCGGATGCGCTCGTGCAGGCTATCTTTATGGTTTTGCTCATTCAAATTTTTATCGTGCAGTTGTATATGATTCCGTCGGAATCGATGGTACCCGAATTTCTCGTCGGCGACCGTGTCGTCGTTTTTAAAACCTCAAGCGGCCCGAAATTTCCGCTCTCCGACGTCGGCATCCCCTCTCTTAAAACCTACGAGCGGGGCGACATCGTCGTGTTCCGAAATCCTCATTACAGCATGGACAGAAAATCGGAAGTGAAAACCGTTACGAGCCAGCTCGTCTACCTTCTCACCTTTATGGCGGTAAATCTCAATAAAGATGCGAACGGTATGCCGAAACCCGATCCGCTCGTAAAGCGCGTCGCGGGCGTGCCGGGAGAGCAGCTGGTGATGCAGGACGGAGTCCTCTATGCGCGCACGAAAGACGGGGACGATTTCAAACCGGTCGAAAAAGATGCGCGCTTTGCCGCGTGGAATTTAAACGATGTTGCGGCAAAAGCGAAACGCGGTATACGGGACTTTCCGCTTTCACAAAGCGAATACGATCTCATGATCGAGTGTGAAAAAAAGCGCCGCGAATACGATATCGATGCGGCCGCCCTTTCGTGCCGCGCTCTCGCCGAACGCTTCAGACGCGCAGTTCCCGATCGCAGCGGAACCTTTACGATGGATGCCTCTTCGATGCACGAATACAATCTCTTTGTCAATTTCGATGCCCTCACGCAGCGTCTCATGAGCGCGGACGGAGGGACTGCGTGGTTTTCGTCCTTTATGACCGATTGGATCGCGTCGAAGCCGGAGGCGGGAAGCTATGCAGGAGGCGATATCTACAGCGATGCGAATTACAGGCTCAATATCATGATAAAGGAATGCGTCGGAAGTCTCGTCGTCCGGAATGCCGAATTGATAAAAGCGGCCTCTTCTTCCGATGCGCGCAGAAGCGACGATGAAATCCGCTCGCTCATGGAAAGGGCCGAAATGCTCAACCTGTACGTGATGATCCTCGATCAGCGCAATATGCCGGTCTTTCCCGAAAACAAAAACGGCGAAGCGCAGTATATTCCCGAGGGCGCTTATTTTATGATGGGAGACAACCGCTTCAATTCCGCCGATATGCGCCATTCGTATACGAAGACGCTCACCCCGCTTTCAAAACTCGACGCGTATTCTGTAACTTACGAATCGAATATGAGTCCGCAGTACGTCGGAAAAAAATACATACTCGGCACGACGCTCTTCCGCTTTTGGCCGCTTTCCCGGATCGGCGCAATAGGAAAACGCCGATAAAACGGAGCTGTCTCAAAAGTCGCTTATTTTCTCGACCGCTCCTCGAGTTTAAAATTAAGTTTTTGCATTGTAATGACTTATCGGCGCGTTATTAATTTATGTCGCCCGTTTTTACGTCAGAGTCCCGCGTACAATGCGGCGCGGCGGATGCCTGAGAGCGTAAGCTCTTTGTCCGCTTCGTCGAAGACGTCGGTGATCGGTTTTATCATGCTGTTGAGACCGCCCGTTGCGATCGTTTTTATATCGGCCTGCGCGACACCCGTCGATTTTTCCAAATCGCGCTTCATCCTCTCGATGAGTCCTTCGGTAAGGCTTTTGTAGCCGAGCATGATGCCCGACTGAATCGCGACCGTCGTGTTCGTGCCGAGGCTCGTCGCAGGAATTTCGAGTGGTACCGACGGAAGCTGCGCGGTATTCGTAAAGAGCGATTTGAACGCGGTGCCGATGCCCGGCGCTATCGCAACCCCTGCGATATTCGCGTTTGCGTCGACGACGACGAAAGAGAGGGCGGTGCCGAAATCCGAAACGATGCACGCGCACTTGTTGCGCTCCCACGCTTCGAGCGCATCGCACAAAAGATCCGTTCCGATTTCGTGGACGGCGCTTTCGGGGATTTTTACGGGGAGAGATGCGTACATATCGGGTCCGATGATGAGCGGCTTTTTGCCAATGATGTGCTGCGTGACGTTTACGAAGGGGCCAGTTAAATTCGGCACGACGGAACTTATGACTGCCGAATCGATGTCGGAAAGGGAGACGGAAGCGTCTCGGATGAGCGTCCGTATCGTCGAAAAGTATTCGTCGCCGGTGCGTTTTACGTCGGAGCTGATCCGCCACACGTGGACGAGTTTTTCTCCGTCGAAGAGTGCGGTTTTGCAGTTCGTGTTTCCGATGTCGAAACAGAGCATCATTGTAATTTTCCCCCGTTTGAGTTAGTATAGCGCTATGGAATCGATCATTCAACCGCGCGTGCTCAAAGGTTTCCGCGATTTTTTGCCCGCTTCGGAAATCGCGCGTGCGGATTTAATTGAAAAAATAACTTGGGTGTACCGATCTTTCGGATTCGTTCCGATCGATACGCCGGTGCTCGAATATACCGAGATACTGCTTCGCAAAAGTAACGGCGAAACGGAAAAACAAGTGTTCCGCTTTGAAGATAACGGCGGGCGCGATGTCGCGATGCGTTTCGATTTAACCGTTCCGTTTGCGCGTTTTACGGCGGAACACAAAAGCGAACTGTATTTTCCGTTTAAGCGTTACCACATCGCAAAAGTGTGGCGCGGCGAAAAACCGCAGGCGGGTCGCTACCGTGAATTCGTTCAGTGCGACGTCGATACGGTCGGAAGCGACAGCGCGGCAAGCGATTTCGAAATACTGCTTGTCATACAAAAAGCCTTTGCCTCGATCGGCGTTCCGGGAATCACCGTGCGCGTCAATCACCGCGGGATTTTCAACCGCTTTTTGACAAAGCTCGGCGTAAATGAAAAAAGCGACGATATTTTGCGCACGGTCGACAAGCTTGCAAAAATCGGCAGGGACGAAACGGAAAAAGAGCTTTCGGAAATTACCGGAAGCAAAGATCGTGCGGCGGAAATCCTTTCCTACACCGAGGGGGCGGGCGACTTCGGTGCGACATTAAAAAAAATCGAAGAGATGGCGGGCGGAAAAGATAGCGACAGCGAGCGTATGCGCGCCATATACGAAATGCTCGAGGCGGCCGGCATCGAAAAAAATTATACTCTCGATCCGAGCATCACGCGCGGCCTGGATTATTATACGGGCGTCGTCTACGAAACGTTTTTAAACGATTTGCCTGCGATAGGCTCCGTGTGTTCGGGCGGCCGCTACGATAACCTTGCAGGCTTGTATATGAAAGAAAAGCTTCCCGGAGTAGGAACTTCGATAGGACTCGACCGCCTCATTGCAGCCATGTCCGAGCTCGGCATCGTTTCAAGCCGCGCAAGCTACGTCGACGCGGAAATTTTCTGCCTCGATGCAAATGATGCGCTCCTCTATCAAAAAGCCGCCGCATCTTTGCGCGCACAGGGGCTTGCCGTCGAAGTGTTTCCCGACGCAAAAAAAATCGCTCAGCAGTACGCGCTTGCCGATGCGAAAAAAATCCTGTGGGGAATCTTTGTCGGAAAAACTTACGAAAAAGACGGCACGTTCGAGCTCAAAAATCTTTCGACGAGGGAGATGTCTGCGGGCATTACGGTGAGCGAAGCGGCGAAGATGATCAAGGCTGCAAAATAGAAAGCGATCTGCGGCGTTTATTTCAGCTTTACGGCGGCGCTTTCGGCACGGTAGCGGTTTGCGTAGATCGTGACGGCGGATTCGGAAAGCCAGCCGTCTTTGAATTTATACCACACGCCGCTTTCTTTTACGGCGGCTTTTCCCGTCACTTGCAAAATGTCGCCTTTTCGGCAATAGCCCGCGGCGGCACTATCCCACGACGGTATCGGACGGTATGCGGCATAGGGATCGAGCACGACAGCCCAGCTGATGTCCGGCGCGAGCGCAAGCGGCTCGGATGTGTCGAGCGGAATCGCTTCCGAGGATTTTTTCGTACACGAAACAAAAGAGGCGATGGCCGCAAAAAGCAGCGCCGCATATAGAGCGCGCATCGGTACACCTAGAACAAAAGCACGTCTGGGAAACTGAAGTGGAGGACGGCGGCCGCGACGCACGCATAGCCGATATACTTTCGGTTTTCGATAAAGCACAAATCGATCCAATGAGAAAGGGTGAGTTCGGATGCGGAATTCGTTTTGTAGAATTCGACGAGGAGGCAAAAACCTCCGAACAATCCTGCTGCCGCAGGAATCAAATCGCCGACAACCGGCACATCGGTACGCACGACCGAAAGCAATTTCATAATGCCGACGAAGACGGTCAAAATGCCGAGTACGAGGCGGAACGTTTTGTCGTCGAAAAATGCGTTTTCGCCGAGGATACCCCGAGCCTTGCTTTCGGGACTTTCACCGGTGATGAGGTTTTTGCCGTACACGAGGATGATCCCCGTAACGAGGTTTAATAAAATCGATAAAAAATAAAACTGCAGCATAACATATCCTTCCTTAAAAATGCGGCATTGCAGAAAATGTCAATTTTCGAAAATGCCGCATCAGTGAGCGAGCGCGCACAGGTATATGGGCGAGTTTTCAAAAGAAAACTCGAAGTTAAAAGCGGCGCGCCATTTCAGCGGCGCTTTTAACTTTTTACTCGCGCACGACGCGAGAAGAGAGCGTTTTCGTTTCTCCTCGGAATCGCACTTCCGCGCGCACCGCTACTATATCATAATCGGGAAACTTTGTCCGCACCGTAAGCTCTTCTCCCGTATAACTTTGCACATCTTCGAACTCGCCGACGACAGCCTTTTGCACGTCGATCGACGAAAAGCGTACGGTAATCGTGCCGCTCTTCATCGCTTTTTCCGTGTCGCTTCCTGGACGGACGGTGAGGCTTGCGTAAATTTCGTCCGCATACGAAAAAGAAGTAAGCGTCGCTTCGACTCCTCCGACGATTTTGCGGTAGGGCTTTTCGCCGACAAGCGAATAGACGTAGATGAATGCGCAAAAGATCACGATGCCGAAAAGACCGAAGCGGTTTGCCCTCGTCGCGACAAGCGATTTTAAAATACCCTTCGGGCTTTGGATTCCCTCACCGTTGTAATAATCCTGCACGATTTTCGGCGCCCGCTTTATGCGTTCTTCGTGATTGAAATAATAATGCAGCGCTTCTTTTCCGTCTTCGTGCCCCTCGTCCATATTGCTGAAATCCATTGTCAGATCCTTCTTTTGCTTTGTGCGCCGACGGCATCGTTTACGCGGAGGGCGCCTTTACGATCGTACGATCGCGGCCGTAAGCGAATCCGTCCGCCACCATACAACGCGCGCTTTTTCTTTTTCAATAAACAGCGCTGAGATGATGCCGCTGTCCGACAGAGAAAGCACGTAATAGAGGATGTCGTCGTGCGGTACGTCGAAATGCCGCTTGATGACCTTTTGTCCCGAAGACTGCACCATTTCGATACCGAAGCCCGTATCCGTCGAAATGATAAAAAAGAGCCATCCGCTGTTCGACACGCCGAGAAAATCGTAGGGCAGACGGAACACGAGTTTGCTGTAATCGGCGGAAACCGTCTCTTCATAGGGAGGGACTGCGACGGGTGTGCCGTATTTGCCGCTTTCTACGGCGAGCGGAAATACATAGGTCTTTACAAAATCGATGCCCGCTTCGGTTTTGGAATCTTCATCGATGCGCGGCTCGTAATAATCGACTTTGACAAAGAGCCTCCTCGACGTGCAGTCGGGTATGACGTCTTGCAAAACGGAAATCGCATTTGCGCCCGCTTTGGCGTCGGGCATTTTCGGCGCGTCTTTTGTTAAAATCGGAATTTGATACATGAGAAATCCCGCTTCGGAAAACCAATAGACGATCGTTCCTTCCGTCGTAATGCAGACGACGACGAGTTCGTCGCTCGACGTCGTATAGATATTTTTTATAAACGGAAAGGGCGTACCGCCGATGCCCTGCTGTCCGATATAATCTTCGGACGTACCGTCGCTTGCAAAGCGCAGGATGATTTGGCTGTACAAAAGCGTTCCGTCTTCGTTTTCTTCCTGCCGCTCTTTCGGCATAGTGCTGACGACATACATGCGTTTTCTCGAATCAACGGCGACAGCTCCCGGATTGCTGAAGGGATAGACTATCGCTTTGCGTTTGCTCGCCGCGCTTTCGTGAGTTCGGGTTTCGGATGCGTCTTCCGTTTCGTTGTAGTACAGCGTTAAAAGATCGCCGTACGAATTGAGCTCCATGATCTTTTCGGCTTCACCGTTTGCGATGTAAAAAAAACCGTCGCGCATCGTCATGCTCGTATGTACGTTTCCGATATCGGCCAAATCGAACATATTGAGCTGGTCTTCGAAGCGCCCGTATGAAAGCGAAAAGAGTTCGTCTTCTTTTACCGATTCGACCGACGGCGAGTTTTTGCACGAAAAAAAGCAGACGGAAAAAAGAATCATACACGCGGTGATTTTTTTCATCATGCGTTCAGCATAAACATTGATTTTCGTCTTGTCAATGCACTGCAAAATATCGTATATTTATAGGTATGTTTATTGATAAGATTCTTACATTTTTCTTCGGCTCCCAAAACGAACGCGACGTCAAAGCGCTCGCTCCGATCCTCGCAAAGGTAAACGAAAAAGAGAGCTGGGCGAAATCCCTTTCGGCGGAAGATTTTCCGAAACAGACCGCGATTTTTAAAGAGCGTCTCGCAAAAGGCGAAACGCTCGACGACATACTTCCCGAAGCTTTTGCGCTCGCGCGCGAAGCGTCGTTCCGCGTATTGGGCGAACGTCCCTACGACGTGCAGATTATGGGCGCGCTCGTGCTGCATTCGGGACGCATTTCGGAGATGAAAACGGGCGAAGGCAAAACGCTTATGTGCGTCGCTGCCGCTTATTTGAACAGCCTTTCGGGAAAGGGCGTGCACATCGTCACGGTAAACGACTATCTTGCCGGGCGCGATGCCGAATGGATGCGGCCCGTGTACGCGTACATGGGGCAAACCGTCGGTACGATCCTTTCGGATATGGACAACGCTGCAAGGAAAGCGGCGTACGACTGCGACATCACCTACGGGACGAACAACGAACTCGGTTTCGATTATCTCCGCGACAATATGCAGATAGAGCTTTCGCAAAAAGTACAGCGCGGATTCAGCTTTTGCATCGTCGACGAAATCGACTCGATTTTGATCGACGAAGCGCGTACTCCGCTTATCATCAGCGGGCAGGGTGAAGACGACACGTACAAGTATCACGAAGTCGATAAATATGTCGGGCAGCTTGTTGAAGTGGAAAAGGATCCCGTGACGGGGCTTTATCCCGACGAAGTGAACATGGATCCCGAACAGCGGAAAAATATCAAAGGCGATTATACGCTCGATGAAAAATCGAAGCGCGTGTCGTTTACCGACGCGGGTATGAACCACATCGATGCAATTCTCCATCAGCACAATTTGATAACGGGAACCGTCTTCGATGAAAACAATTTCGAATACGTGCACTATTTTACGCAGGCGGTGCGGGCTCACACTTTGTACAAAAACGACGTCGATTACCTTGTCAAAGACGGACAAGTGCAGATCGTCGACGAGTTTACCGGCCGCATCCTCGAAGGCAGGCGTTACGGCGACGGGCTGCATCAGGCGATCGAAGCGAAAGAGCATTTGCGCATCGCACAGCGGAACCGAACGCTTGCGACGATCACCTTTCAGAATTTTTTCCGCATGTACGACAAGCTTTCCGGCATGACCGGAACGGCGGCAACGGAAGCGGTCGAATTTAATAAAATTTACAAACTCGATGTCGTTTCCATCCCGACGAATAAGCCGGTTATCCGAAAAGACGAAAACGATGAAGTCTACCTCAACGAAAGCGACAAGTGGACGGCGATCTGCGACGAAATCGCCGCGGCTCACGCAAAGGGACAGCCCGTACTCGTAGGTACCGTTTCCGTAGAAAAATCGGAACACCTTTCGGCGATGCTCACGCGCAAGGGAGTCCGCCACGAAGTGCTGAATGCGAAAAATCACGCGCGCGAAGCGCTCATCATAGCCGAAGCGGGTGCAAAAGGCGCGGTGACGATCGCAACGAATATGGCCGGCCGCGGTACCGATATCAAGCTCGGAGGCAATCCCGAATTCCGCGCGCAAAAAAGAGCCGGAACGAATGCAACGCCCGAACAATACGATGCCGCTTACAAAATCGAAAAAGAGCAGTGGAAAAAAGATTACGAAGACGTAAAAGCTTCGGGCGGACTGTACGTCATCGGCTCCGAACGTCACGAAAGCCGGCGTATCGACAATCAGCTGCGCGGTCGTTCAGGTCGACAGGGAGACCCCGGTCGCAGTAAATTCTTTATTTCGATGGACGACGATCTCATGCGATTGTTCGGCGGCGAACGCATGAAAGTGATGATGAGCAGGATCGGCATGAAGCCCGGAGAGCCGATCGATCACCCGTGGCTGAACCGCGGCATTAAAAAAGCGCAGGAAAAAGTCGAAGACAGAAACTTTGAAATCCGCAAAAACCTGCTCGACTACGACGACGTTTTAAACGAACAGCGCGGCGTCGTCTACAAACAGCGGGACAGCATTCTCGCCGACGAAAATCTTTCCGTGCGCGTTATGAACAACGCAAAAGACGTCGTAAACGATATTTTCGACGAATACGAACTGCACACGAAAAAACAAAAGGATGCCGCTTTGGCGGAGCTCAACGATCGCATCAGAAATATGTTCGGCATACAGCTGGCACCCGAACAGCTTTCGCGCGAAACGCTCGAATCGATGCTGCAAAATGATTTGACGGAAAAGGAAACGCTTGCCGGCAAAGAAAACCTCAATATGTTTATCCGCTACCAGTACGTGCAGACGATCGACAAAAAATGGCTCGACCAACTTGAAGAGCTCGAAAGCCTGCGCGATGCGGTACACTTGCGCTCCTACGGCAGTAAGAATCCGCTTACCGAATATAAGATCGACGGTTTTAATATTTTCGACGAAATGATGGATTCGATCCGGACGACCGTTATGTCGCGCGTGTTCAAAGTGCGTATCCAGCTTTCGCCGGCTGCAGCAGAAGCGCGGAGGAGGATGAGCTCTCGCGATATGAGCGCGCAGCATTCCGAAGCCGCGTCTTTTGCAGGAGGCGCGTCGGGCGAAGCGCAACGGGAAGCTTCCATGCAGATGAGCGGAGATGCCGCGCGGAGGGCAGCCGCAGGAGGAGCGATGCAAAAGCATACGCAGGGGCAATCGGTAACCGTCCGCCGCACGATGCCGAAAATCGGCCGAAACGATCCCTGTCCCTGCGGCTCCGGGAAGAAGTATAAGAACTGTCACGGAAGAAACGGATAGCAAAATCCGTGACAGTTCTCGTCGATCGATGCGCGGCAGCGCATCTCCCTTGCACGGACGGAACGGATAGTAAAAGGACGGGGCAATTTTCGTATATGATGCGCGACAGCGCATCTCCCTTGCACGGAAGAAACGGATAGCAAAATCCGTGACAGTGTAACTATGACTTTAGATGAGATAAAAAAGTTGCCTCCTTTGTCGGAAAAGAGAAAAAAAGAAATGGAAGATTTTAAAAATAAAGATTTTTCCGATTGTCCCAAGCTGACACGAGATGAACTCTTGGAATTCAAGCCGTGGTATACAATTCATCCCGAATGGGCGGAAACGGAAAAAGCTGATAGCGAAAATTTAAAAATATCCGTTCCGCGATAAAAAATCGCTTTGCGGATTTTTCCGGTGTTTTTCAAAAACCATCGTTGTACGGCGCTTATTTCCACGCTCACCGGCGATACACGATGTCTTCCCAATCGACGCCCGCCCCCGCACGGACGTCCCGTGAAAGACGCGCGTTTACAATCGTTTCAAAGTATTCCGGCGAAATGCCGGGCGTGAGCGTTTTTTCGGTACGGAGGACTGCGATATCGTTTTCTTCGACGACGTCGCCCGCTTTCATCGCGTGCATAAAATGGAGCGAGCGGTTCGTCCTTCCGTAGTTTTCGATTTCCGACGGCGCAAGCGTTTTGATTCCCGTGCCGAGAACTTCGCGCACTTTTTTTCTGCCGTATTGTTCGCGCATCTCTTTGAGTATGCGCGCCGCTCCGCGTTTTTCGCCGTAGCGTCGTTTTGCCGCTTCACACTGGCGGAGAGAACGTACCATTTGTCCGAACTGTTCACCCTCAAGCGCGACGGGATCGTCGAGTCCGTCAGTCTTTTTGCTCAGCGTGATGTGCTTTTCGGTCATAACGCTTCCGCATGAGGCGGCGAGGACGGGAACGAGGACGGGATCGAGCGAGTGATCGCTGATGCCGCAGGGTACGCCGAACATGTCGTGCAGCGTGGAAACGAGGCGCACATTGTATTCGGTTTCGGGAGCGGGGTAGCTTGTGATGCAGTGTAGCAGCGTGACGTTTTCTTTTCCGACGATGTCGAGAGAGCGTTCGATGTCGGCGAGCTTTGAAACGCCGCTTGAAAGGATGACGGGGATGACGGCATCCCCGAGCGCTTTTTGCACCGTACGGAAATCCGACAAAGCTCTCAAAAGCGGGATGTGATTCAATTCGGGAGATGCGATTTTTACGGCGTCGGGTTTAAGAGCAAGCAGTTCACGGAGGCTTTTGAGTCCGAAAGGAGAGCAGACAAAGAGGAGATTTTTTTTGTGCGCGTACGCCATCGCCGATTTAAAAAAATCGCTCGGCACTTCGAGCGCTTTAAACCGATCGTAGAGCTTTATTTTTCCGCCCGGCAAATCGACCGTTCCCGTATCGGGGTGCAGGATTTCATCCGCATACACCCATTGAAATTTTACGGCATCGGCTCCTGCAAAAAAAGCCGCGTCGATGAGCTTTCTCGCTTTTGCAAGCGAGCCTTCGTGAGCCGTTCCTATTTCCGCGATGATCATACCGAAACTATAGCGCTTATCGAAGCGGATGTCGAGAATGAAAAAAAATTAAACTCCTTCGCACAACATAAAGCCGTGCGTTCGGCAAGAACTCCGTTCGCAAGTTCACGCCGTTCGGCTTCGCTTCACTCGCGACTTTGCTTCGGAAACTCACCGTTCAGATACCGCAAAACGAAAGAAAAATCGAACTTCATAAAAAAAGCCGCCTCGAAACAAGGCGGACTTTTTTAATAATTATTAATTAACAAACGGATTCAGCGTATTTTCCTAACGAAGGCATCCTTGTAACCGTACGATTTGAACCGCTCCAAAACGACCGCATATTCGTCGACGGAAAGCGGACCGATCATAATCTGTGTCGACGCTTTCGATGCGAGCGGCACGAGCGTTACCGGATAATCGCGGCCGTACTTGCCGAGCGTTTCGCGTATATTCGACGGATTCGAAAGAGAAGCTATCTGCACGTAATAGGTACCTTTATCGAGCGACGAAAGATTTTCCGCCGTGCGTGCGCCGTATTCGCGCGCGAGCGAAGCGGCAGTCGAAACTCCTCCCGCATCGCGCGGTGAAGGAACCGGAACCGTGCTTTCGGCGGCAATCGCCGCGCTCTCGACGACGGATTCGGCTCGTACGTTTTCAGCCGCTCGGGTTTCTGCTACAGCATTCGCCGTACTTTCCGTTTTGACCTCCGAACCATCCTCCGGCGTAAGCACGATCGCTTGATAGGAAGCGCCGTCAGATGGGGGAGCGCTTTCGACCGATTCGGCAATGAGTTCTTCCTCCCTTCCCTTCTCCACCCCTTGAGCTTCGTCGCTTTCAGGCAGCGTATCGCCTGCGATCTCCTGCACTTCTTCAGGCGGAATATCGGCGGCGATCTTTTCATCGGCTGCTTCGGCAGGCGGCGCGCTTTCGGCAAGTGCGGCATCTTCAACCGCCGCGGGCGTTTCATCCGTTTCGGCTTCCGTCACGACAGGTTCGTCGGTCACTCGGCTTTCGTCGTCCGCCGATTCCGCCGGTATGTCTTCCGCTACCGCTTCCGACGTTTCCCGCACATCTTCGGGCACATCTTCTGCAATGATTTTTTCATCGGGCAAAACTTCTTCTTCGGTCGCAGCTATCGTTTCGGGCACCGCTTCGCTTTCATCAGCTGCAGCATCCTCATGGGCTGCCGTTTCCTCGGCGATGCGTTCGCTCTCTCCATCGCCCGCTTCGGTCACAACGGGTTCCTCGCTCACGCGCTCATCGGAAATCGCCTCCGCTGTCGCAATGTCATCTTCCGCCTTATCGAGTTCCGATTCGGCGCTTTCAAGATCGGCTTCCGCCCGTTCCGTATCGTCTTCAGCTTCGGAAATCAATTCATCGACATCCGTTTTATCCCCACTCTCTTCATTATCGGTTTCATTCGCATCCGCTTGCTCGGTGTTGTCTTCGACGGTGTTTTCATCCGCAATCTCTTCACGCGCATCTTCGACGGCGGGCTTCGGTTCCATACCGGATGAAAGCGACGTCTCCCCTTGCGCGATAACGGCCGTACCCGAAACCGCTTCATCAAGCTCGCCGCTGCGTTTTGTGATCTTTACGATGACGTTCGAATCTTTTACGATGCCGAGTTCGGCAGCAGCTTCGGGCGATAAAAGGATCGCAACTCCTTCGGATTGATCGAGAGAGCCGACGACGAGGATATCGAGCGTCTTTTGCGATGCAAGGTTCGACACCATAATGCTGTCGCCCGGAAGATAGCCGACCGTCTTTGCAAAATACCCCTCGGGCAAAGTGCCCGGATCGGCGACGACGGCGCGTCCGTCGAGGGAAGGGCTGAACGATGCAAACAGCAGACAGCCGATCAATAAAAAAAACAGATTGATCTTTTTAACCATGGCTCTATCCTTATCGCTTGTCAGCGTTTCGATTTTTTATCGATATTCTTGCGTATCGCTTTCCGCATTGCGTCTGCGATCGAAGCAGCGAATTCTTTTACACCTGAAGCATCCGTTTTTCCCGATGCCGGTTTTCGGACTTTCGCTTTCGCCTCCGCGATTTTTTTTCCGGTTTTTACGTCGGCAATCGTCCACTGCACGCGTTCAAGATCGTTGAGCGATATGTGAGCGGGATCGCGGGAAGCTTTGCCGCTGTAAAAAAGACGCAGCTCTACAAAATAGTCGGCTCCCCCCGTTACGGCAAACGCATATGCCGTCCTCCACAGGTTTTCCGCATCTTCCGGAACGATCGCAACGGCAGGTTCGTTCGTAACGATATCGCCGAAATTGAAAAAGTAATCGAGTATCTGATCTTCGATGACGAGCGTCTGTTCGCATACCGTATCGATCACATCGTTATGCTGGACGACTTGAAATGCAATATCGGTCGCCCACGAGCAGACGCCGCACAAAAACGCCGAACACAGCGCTATCGATAATTTTTTCACGGATGCCTCCCTGTATATATCCACACTTCTATCATCGGAATAAAATAAGAGCGTGTTTAGATTTTTTTACAGGAGGGGGAAGCCTCCCCCTCGCTCCCGCCCTTTTCACTCCACGAACGTAAAACTATCGTTTTCCGCTCGCTCCGTTCATGCGGTCGTCCGCTACCCCCTCTCCCGCGCACAAGCGGACTCACGGACGCGCAAGCTTGATCTTAAACTTGACAGACCGGCGGTCTTGAAAGGCGCGGTTATCGAATTGTAAAACACGGGCGGCTGTGCTATAATGAAAAACCGTGAACAGATCCGACAAGCATTTGTACATAATCGGCGCAGGATTTGCAGGCATTTCCATCGCTTCGGACATCAAGCGCAAAAAAATATTCGGCAAAGTCGCAGCCTTTCTCGACGATGACAAATCGCTCATCGGGCAGGAGTTCGACGGCATTCCGGTGTTCGGTCCCGTCGCCGACATCGCAAAAATTTTACGTTGCACCGACAGCGACGAAGCGATCATCGCGATCCCGAGCGCAAGCGTCGAACGGATAAAAGAAATTTACGAAACGCTCAAATCGGGCGGCTTTAAGCATATCAAAATTCTTCCGAGCGTGAGCCAGATCGTAAACGGTACGGCGCATTTGGTACAGGCGCGCGACATCGATCCTCTGGATATACTCGGACGCACGCCCGTAACCATTTCACTGAAAGAAAGCCTTTCGTATTTGCGCGGAAAGCGCGTGTGCATCACGGGAGCCGGAGGTTCGATCGGCTCGGAACTTTCACGGCAGCTTCTGTCGGGAGGAGCCGAACGTTTGTACCTTTTCGGGCACGGCGAAAATTCCATCTATCAAATAGACCGCGAACTGCACCTTTTGCAAAAAGAAGGCGTCGGCGAAAAAGCGACGGTCGTGCCTATCATCGGCGACATGAAAGATAAAGACTATGTCGACTACATCGTTTCACACACGAAATGCGACGTCGTCTTTCACTGTGCGGCTTATAAACACGTTCCGCTTATGGAAGAAAATCCCGTCGCCGCCATCGAAAACAACGTATTCGGTACGAAAAATCTTCTCGACGCGTGCATCGCTCACGGCGTCCGCCGCTTCGTACTCGTTTCGACCGACAAAGCCGTCAGTCCCGTTTCCGTCTACGGCGTGTCGAAAATGTTGTGCGAAAAACTCGTACTCTCCTATGCGAATAAAGCGCGGGACGGAACATCGTTTATGTTCGTCCGCTTCGGCAACGTGCTCGGCTCGCGCGGTTCCATTTTACCGCTCTTTATGGAACAAATCAAAAACGGAGGCCCCGTTACCGTCACCGACAAAGCGATGGAGCGCTATTTTATGACGATACCCGAAGCGTGCTCCCTCGTCTTGCGTACGGGCGGCGTCGGCGAAAACGGTTCGTCCTACCTCCTCGATATGGGGCAGCCCGTAAAGATAACGGAGCTGGCCGAACAGATCATCCGTTTCAGCGGTTTCGAACCGTACAAAGACATCGACATCGTATTTACCGGAGCGAGAAAAGGAGAGCGGGCGATCGAACCCTTACGGCTTCCCGAAGAAGAAGCGCAAAAAACTTCGTACAAAAAAATCATGCGATTGAAAAACACGCCGTACGCCGAAGCGCACTTGCGCTCTCTCCTTGAAAAACTCCATCCCGTGTGTTTCCGCACTTCGGGCGAAGAAGAGAAATACCGCAACAAACAATATCTCGTGTCCATTCTTTCCGAAGACGTCCCTTCTCTCAAAGCCTTTTACGCGGAGGCAAACCGTGGCTGACATACAAGTACCCTTTTCCCGCCCCGCTATAGGCATCGAAGAAGAGCGGGCGGTGCTCGAAGTGATCAAAAGCGGCTGGCTTACAACGGGAAAATACGCGCTGCGTTTTGAAAGCGATTTTTCCGACATGATGAATGCTGTGGAAAGCGACGTCAGGAGTGCAAGAGAAGCGCTTTCGCTCGATGTGCAAAACGTGCAAAGCTTTGCCGTAAACAGCAATACGAGCGGCATGATCCTCGCGATGGATGCATGCGGCGTTACAAAGGGAAGCGCCGTTATCACGACGCCCTATACGTTCGTATCGACCGCCGCATGCGCGCGGCATTTGGGAGCGGACGTATTTTTTGCCGACATCGAAAAAGATTCGTACAATATCGACGTACAAAAAATCGAAGCCATATTGCAGAGCGAAAACGGAAAGCGAGTAAAAGCGATCGTGCCGGTACACATCGCCGGAAACGTATGCCGCATGGAAAAAATATGCGCCCTTGCAAAAGCGTACGATGTCCGCGTCATAGAAGATGCGGCTCACTCCTTCCCTTCTCCGACAAAGCTCGGTTACGCGGGAACGATCGGAGATGCGGGCGTATTTTCGTTTTATGCGACAAAGACCATAACGACGGGCGAAGGCGGTATGGTGTGCGTACGCGATGAAAAGCTTGCAAAGCGCATCGCGCTCATGCGTATGCACGGCATGGACAGAGCCGCATGGGATCGCTATACGTCCCCCCGCGCTTCGTGGGAATACGACATCGCCGAATGCGGTTACAAATTCAATTTGCCCGACATCCTCGCCGCGCTCGGCATCGAACAGTTGAAAAAAGCCCGCGCGTTTTCGGAAGCGCGGAAAGCTGTTGTAAAAAAATACAACGATGCGTTTTCAAAGCTCGACTTTATCGAAGTCCCGCCCGACGGAGAGGGAAACGCATGGCACCTCTACCTCATGCGCATAAAACCGGATGCGCTCACGATAACCCGCGACGACTTTGCAAAAGAGCTGCAGTCGCGCGGCATCGGCGTTTCGGTGCATTTTATACCCCTCTTTCATTTTACGTATTGGAAAAAATTGTATCCCGAATTCCGTGCGGAATATTTTCCGAATGCGCAAAAACGTTTCGCATCGACGATTTCGCTTCCGCTGTGGCCCGGTATGACAAGCGATATGACGGACAGCGTGATCGAAACGGTCGGATCCATAGGAGCGGCACACCATGCCTGAAAAAGTGAAAAAGAAAAGCGACAAAAAAGGGAAAAAAGAGCCGCTCGTCGTCCACGAATACTATACCGACTGCACGAAACCCGACATGCTTTACGGCGCGCTCGTGAGAGGCCCCGTGTCGTCCGGCACGATCGTCGGCATATCCGTTCCCGCTCTTCCCGAAGGTTATGCGTTTTTTACCGCGCGCGACATTCCCGGAAAAAATGCGATGCGCACGCTCGCATCGGACACGCCCATATTCTGTACCGAGCGTGTTTCGTATTTCGGAGAACCCGTCGGTATCATCGTCGGGCCGGACGAAGAGACCGTGTACGAGCTCACGAGTAAAATCGAAATAGCCTTCGACAGCGCGACGGTCGAGTCGGCGCTGAGATCGGTCGCAAAGGGCTATGCGCTGCCTTCGGTGGTGATGCCGAAAGAAAAGAGCGAATCGAAAAAGCTTTTAAAAATCGCCCACGCGATGCACATCGATGCGCCGGGAGACAGCCCCCTTGCGCACACACAGAGCAACTCCGATACGAGCGAAAAAACGGAAGAAACCGTCACGGAGCCTACGGCGAAGACAAGCGAAGGAGAGAGCGCCCCCCCTGCCGAAGAAAGTACGGTAAAGACAAGCGAAATCGTTGCCGAGCGTACGGTGAAAACGGGATGTTTTCTCTCTGAAGACAAAGCGGAAGCATTGTTCAAAAATGCCGATTATACCGTATCGGGTACGTGGGTGCAAAACACCGTACAGCCGTCATGGCCCGAAACGAACGGCGCGTTTTGCTTTATGGAAAACGGCACACTCACAATCTTTGCGCCGACGCAGTGGCCGCTCTATCTCAAAAGCGCAGTTTCCGCTTCTCTCAAAATTGCGGAAGACCGCATCGTCATAAAGGGGACGAACACGGCGGGTCACGACGCGAACGGTATGTGGAGGAACGCGACGCTCGTCATTCAGGCGGCTCTTGCGTCGTATTTGACGGGAAAGCCGGTAAAACTTTCGCTCTCCCGCGAAGAACACAAAACTTTTATGAAGCCCGGAGTCGCCGCTTCCATCACGTGCGAGAGCGCCGTTTCAAAAGAAGGCGACATACTTGCGACAAAGATTTCGATCGAAACCGACGTCGGATACTGTAATCCCTTCGCACAGGAAATCGTCGACCGCCTCGCGATCGCTTCGTGCGGCGTATACGATATCCCCAACATTTTTATAAGCGCGAAAGCCCGGACATCTCCTTCTTCTCCGACATCCGTATTCGCCGATATCATCGACGCGCAGGCGTTTTTTGCGATCGAAAATCACATCCAGCAAATAGCCGAACGGGTCAATATGCTCGCGCCGGAGCTCCGCATAAAAAATATGCGCGAAAATCCCAAAGAAAGGGCGATGCCCTTTATATTCCGCACGGGAAAAGCGGGGACGGCAATCGCGAGCGTAATCAAAATGAGCGATTACAACCGCAAATACGCCGCATTTAAAATCGACACGGCCGAAAAGTCCCGTTCGCTCGATACGTTTTTCGCACTCCCCATACGCGGCATCGGTATGGCTTGCGCGTTCGGCGGTTCGGGCTATCTGAACAACGATCTCGTTACGGAAAAACAAAAGGTATCGGTGACGCTCGAAGAAGACGGAACGGTGACGATTCACTCCCCCGTCCCCTCTTCGACGATTTCGGATATTTGGACAAAGCTCGTCTCATCCCTGCTCAAAGTGCCGCCGTCGGCCGTAACGATATCGCCTGACGAACAGGGAGGAAGCGATTTACCGACGCCGAACAGCATCTACGGCAGCTTGAGCATTACGACGCAGCTTTTACACCGGTGCTGCACCGAACTCGAAAAAAAGAAAGCGGCAAAAGCGTCTCTCCCGATCACCGTAAAAAAAGGTTTGCCTCCCTCGATCAAAAAGCTGTGGAACAAAGAAAATTTTTGCGGCGTACCCTTTTACGCAAGTTCGTTCGGATGCGCCGTCGTCGAAATCGAACTCGACCCCTATACCTACAAAGAGCGCATCAAAGGAATATGGATAACGATCGACTGCGGACACGTGTTCGAATTGCGCGCCGCCGAAAACACGATACGCATCGCGATCCAACAGGAACTCGTACAGCTCGTCAAAGGAGAGACGATCTCGTGCGACAGCGTGCATATTTCGTTCGTACAGTCCGACGCTCCCCCCTCTCAAATCGGAAACCTCGTGCACAGCATTGTTCCCGCAGCCTTTTCGGCAGCTCTTTCACAGGCGATCGGCTTTTGCATACGCGAACTGCCGTGCAGCGCCGAAACGATGCATTCCAAAACACAAAATCTTTCCGGAGAAAGCGCATGAAAATACCCGTAACGCTCGACGGCGAAAAAACCGTACTCGAAGCATTTCCCTACGAAAAATTGATAAACGTGCTGAGGAGAAACGGCCGCCTTTCGGCAAAGTGCGGCTGCGAAGAGGGCGTCTGCGGCGCGTGTACCGTCTGCCTCGACGGTAAAGCCGTTCCGAGCTGCATCGTTCCCGCCGCCCTCGCGCGGGATGCCGACATCGTAACGCTCGATGCCTTTTCAAAAACCGAAGATTACGAGGATATCGCAAAGGGATTCAATAAAGCGGGCATCAGGCTGTGCGGCTATTGCAACGCGGGAAAGATATTTGCGGCGCGGACTGTTTTGAACACCGCCGTGAAACCTGCAAGAAGGATGATCGCGGAACAGGTTTCGCAGCTTTCGCCGTGCTGCACGAACACCGATATGCTCGTCGACGGTATCCTCTACGCCTTCGATTTTAAAGTGCAGCGTATGGGAGCGCAAAAAAATGCAAAATAGCGACCACACGTTTTTCTTTGCAAAAACGATAAGCGAATTGTTTTACCAGCTCACATCGGTATCGGGTCTCGAAGTTGTCGGCGGCTGCACATCCCTTGAGCGTACGCCCCAAAAAGCGATTTCCGTTCACGGCATCTCCGAGCTTGCTTCCGTAGAGATGCACGAACGCTATCTCGACTGCGGACCTGCCGTCGTACTCTCGGATATCCTCTCCCTCGCAAGTGCGCGGGTTCCCGAAGCGCTTACCGAAGCGGTCAAAAGTATCGCAAACCCCTTTGTGCGGAACATCGCGACACTCGGCGGCAATATCTGTGCAGGAGGAATACGGAGATCGTTGTACGCCCCCCTCCTCGCCCTCGATGCCCGGCTCGAATTGAAAAGCGCGCTCGACACCGTCTATGTGCCGCTCGTCAATTTTACCGGCATACCGCACGGCTCGATTTTATCGAATATCCGCATACCCCTCGGCGATTGGGACGTAACGGTGTTTCGCCGTCTCGGAGCAGACCGCAAAATCACCGAGACAAGCGCTTCGTTTGCGTTTCTTGCAGACAACGAAAAAAACATGATAACGAATATCAAACTCGCGTTTTCGGGGGCGGTGACGTTTCGCTGTATCGAACTCGAAAACCGTCTCATCGGAACGCGCTTGCCGCTTGCGACAAAAGACATCTCGCTCTTTACGGACACAGCCGCTTTGCAATTCGACGAAGCGGCAAAAGACGTTCCGTACAATCCGATTTTACGGACGCAGTTTGTCAATTTGACGCGCTATTCGCTCGAACAGCTGACATAAGCCTTAACGAAGCGGATGCAGCAGAAAAAAAAATAATAAAAGACATGCTAAAAAGCAAGGGCGGAACGCACCGATGCTTTTGCCTGTCGAAATATTTTGCAAAATTAAAAGGAGATTGCCATGAAAGAGATTCTGTATCCGATTCTCGAACACATCGAATTTGTTATAAGCGTCATAAGCATCGCCGTCGTCATCTACGGTGCGCTCATCGCCGTCGTGCAATTTATCAAAGGAGAAGTGATACATTTCAGCGGCAAAGAAAAGCTTCGCACGATCATGGTCATCCGTTCGGATTTGGGCGTCTATCTTTTGCTCGGTCTCGAACTCCTCATCGCAGCCGATATCATAAAGACGATTTTAAACCCCGCACTCATCGAACTTTTGACGCTCGGCGGCATCGTGCTTTTACGAACGATATTATCGGTCTTCCTCGAACGCGAAATGAAAGGCTTAAAAGAGCTCAGCGAGTGAGGCGTCAGCGGATCAGCATCGCGTCTCCGTAGCTGAAAAAACGGTAGCGTTTTTCTACGGCGATTTTATACGCATTTAAAATATGTTCACGCCCGGCAAAAGCGCTCACAAGCATGATGAGCGTCGATTCGGGCGTGTGAAAATTCGTAAAGAGTTCGTCCGCGACTTTAAATCGAAAACCGGGATACATAAAAATATGCGTACTCCCCGACCCCGCTTTTACAAAGCCGTTTTCGTCGCATGAAGATTCGAGCGTTCGCACGGACGTCGTTCCGACGGCAAGCACTCGTCTCCCGCTCCGTTTTGCATCGTTGATCTTTTGCGCGGTAATGTCGGGAACCGTGTACGCTTCTTCGTGCATTTTATGCTTTTCGATTTCGCTTTCGCGCACGGGCAAAAAAGTTCCGAGCCCGACGTGGAGCGTCACCCACGCGATATCGATCCCCTTCTCTTTCAGTCGCGAAAGCATGTCTTCGGTAAAGTGAAGGCCGGCAGTCGGACAGGCTGCACTCCCGGTCGTCTTTGCATACACGTTTTGATAGCGCTCCGCATCGGAAGCCGTATCGCCTCGCTTGATGTAAGGGGGAAGCGGTATGTGACCGTTTTTTTCAAACCAGCTTTCGGAAATCGGATCGTCAAAACGGAGATTTCGAAATTCCGTTCCGGCATCTTCTCCCTCAATAACGCCGAAGAAGCCGTCCGGAAACGCGTAACGCATGCCGCGCTTTTGTTTTTTTGCGCCCTTTACCATCGTGCGCCACAGAGAGCCTTTTTCATCGATTTGATGTAAAAACATAAACTCGCATTCGCGGCCGGTCGTCTCTTTTACACCGAACACACGCGCGCGGCGGACTCGGGAATCGTTAAAGATGGCAAGAGTGCCGGGCTCAAGCAAGTCGGGAAGATCGCGCATATCGAAGTGCGAAACGCTGCCGCTCTTCTTATCGAGGAGCATGAGTTTATCTTCGCCCCGTATACCCGACGGGTGCTGCGCGACAAGCTCTTCCGGCAGATCAAAATAAAAGTCCGTCGTTTTCATGACGAATCGCTCCTTCGATGCCGAGATGTTTGTACGCTTTTTCAGTCGCAAGGCGGCCCCTGTTTGTCCGCTGCAAAAGTCCGCATTGAATGAGATAGGGTTCATAGTAATCGACGAGGGTGTCGAGCGATTCTCCGACGGATATCGCAAGCGTTTCCGCTCCGACCGGCCCGCCGCCGAAGTTTTCGATAACCGAACGCAAAATCGTCCTGTCGTAACGCTCAAGGCCGAGACTGTCGATTTCGAGGCGCGAAAGACCGGCTTCGACGATATCCTTTGTGATCCTGCCGCGGCCGTCCACTTGCGCAAAATCGCGCATACGCTTGAGCACGCGGTTTGCGACGCGGGGGGTTCCGCGCGAACACGATGCGATGAGAAAGGCCGCATCGTCGTCGACCGAAACGGAAAGCAGCTTCGCTGAACGGTGAATGATCGAAGCGAGCTCTTCGCCCGTATAATAATTCAAGTGTTCGATGATACCGAAGCGGCTGACAAGAGGCGTCGACACGCTGCCCGCCCGCGTCGTCGCTCCGACAAGCGTAAACGGCGGAATCGGAATGCGCACCGTGCGGGCTGCCGCTCCCTGACCGATCACCCAGTCGAGTTCGAAGTCTTCCATCGCGATGTAGAGCATCTCTTCGATCGCGGGCTTAAGCCGATGGATCTCATCGATAAAAAACACCGTCCGCGGCGTAATCGTCGAAAGGATGCCGACGAGGTCTTTGGGTTTATCGAGCGCGGGGGCCGACGTTATCTTAAAATCCGCTCCGAGTTCGTGTGCGGTGATCTGAGCAAGCGTCGTTTTGCCGAGTCCCGGCGGCCCTATCAAAAAGAGGTGATCGAGCGCTTCTTCCCGGTTCCGCGCCGCAGCGATAAAAACCGAAAGATTTTTTTTCGTCGTTTCCTGTCCGAGAAATTCGTTTAAAAGCTGAGGGCGGAGTTTGTTTTCCTGCGCGTCATCTTCACCTGAAAAGTCTGCGCGGACGATGCGGGAAAAATTCTCTGGAGCGGAAAGAGATGAGTCAAGTGCGGCATCTTCATCGTGCATTTCAGCGTCGGTGCGTATTTTGCGTTTTCCGCTCATTGTGCAAGCTCCGTGAGGGCGCGGCGGAACACCGCATCCTCTTTTTCGGTTTGTTTTTTCGCGTCCCAGCCGTCCGTCTTTGAAAGACTCGAAGCCGAAGATGCGACCGCACCTTCGCATATCTTTCGTTCATAGCCCATAGATACGAGAGATGCGACGACCGCTTCAAAGGGATTCGCACTTACGCGGCGGGTATCGGGGGCGCCCGGAATGGTCAGTTTGCCTTTGAGCGCGAGCAGCATTTTCGCCGCGGTTTTTTTTCCGATACCCGGAATCCGCTCGAGCACGGAAACGTCTCCTTTGTCGAGAGCCGAAACGAGATCGCTTCCCGCGATATTCGTCAGTATTTTTACCGCAGCCTTCGGGCCGATGCCGTCGACTTTTAAAAGATCGAAAAAAAGAGAGCGCTCTTCGTCAGACGCAAAACCGTAGAGCGACATGATATCTTGGCTGTGCACGAGATAGGTAAATATCCTGCCCTCTTCTCCGACGCGGGGAAGCGCATCGAGCGAAGAGCCGGGTACGGTGAGCATCCACTCGATGCCGTGCGTATCGATCGAAACCGTATTTTGAGATTTTCCGGTAATCGTGCCGGTAAGGCTGTTGAACATGAGACCACTATATCACAAAACATTTGCATAGTGCAAATGCGTGAGCGCACCCGCGAGCGCGTCGGCCGCGTGATCGGGCTTCGGTTCGGTTTCGAGAGCGAGAAGGAGTTTTACGTATTTTTCGACGAGAGCCTTGTCCGCTGCGGCCGTCCCCGTCACCGCCTGTTTGATTTGATTGGGCGTATATTCTCCGAGAGAGATACCGTGTTGAGCGATGCACAGCGTTACGACCCCCCGCGCTTCGGCAACACCCATCGCGGAAGACGTATTGCGCGCAAAATACAGTTTTTCCATCGCCGCTTCTCCGGGAGAGAATTCTTCGATGATCGAACAGAGCCGTGCGTAAAGCGCCAAAAGGCGTTCGCCGTGCGGAGTACGGGCAGCGGTTTCTATGACGCCGTAGCTTACCATGCGGTAGCGGCCGTCTTTATAATCGACCACGCCGAATCCCGTCGATGCAAGTCCCGGATCGATGCCGAGCACTCGCCGGATCTTTCTGCCGGATTTTTTTGCGCAGGCATTTTCCGTTCCCGGAAGCGGTTCGAAGCCGTGCATGATTATTTTAAAACGTCCTCGCCGCGCCCCATCGCGTTCAATCCCGTTTTGGCAAATTCGAGGATGCCGTAAGGTTCGAGGAGGGCGATGAGGCTCGCGATTTTTTCTTCGCTGCCGGTCGCTTCGATAATCACGGATCCCGTGCTTACGTCGACGATGTGCGCGCGAAAGATATCGCAGGTTCCGATGATCGCCGCCCTGCTTTCCGCACCGGCCTTTACTTTGATGAGCGCCATTTCGCGTTCGCAGGTTTTCGCAGGATCGCAGTGCTGGATCGAAATCACTTCGACGAGCTTTGCAAGCTGCTTTTCGATTTGATCGAGGATGTATTCGTCGCCCCTTACGACGATCGTCATGCGCGACTGTTCGGGGTTTTCGGTCGCACACACGGTAAGAGAATCGATGTTGTAACCGCGCCTGGAAAAAAGTCCCGACACGCGGCTCAAAACGCCCGCATGATTTTCAACGAGAATCGATATCACGTAATTTTTCATACAAACCTCATTGCCGCGCCTATATCTTTTTTCGGCTTTCGGCATAAATGCCGAGGAGCCGCACGTCTTCGGCTTCCGCTTTGAGCGCGGTCATCACGCCGTCGACGTACGAAGCGGCGTCGCGCTCGTTTTCAGGAAGCTCCGCGTCCGCGTAAAAGCGGTAACGCCACGGCTCTCCGTGAATCGGACGCGATTCTAGCCGCGTCAAATTGAGACGGGACGACTGAAACACGCCGAGGCACGAACACAGCGCGCCCGGTTCGTTTTTTACGCAGAACATAAACGACGCGGTATTCGGCGTTGCACCCAATGCTTTATAATTTTTATCGGCCGGCCGCTTCCCGCCGTTCGAATCGACAAAGTGATTCGGAGCAATGACGACAAAGCGCGTATAATTTGCCGCGTCGTCTTCGATAGAATCTTTGAGCACTTCAAGATTATAATAATCGGCGTTGACGGCGCTTGCGATCGCGGCGTTTTCTTTCGACGCGAACTCGGCGACTTCGCTTGCAGCCGTCGCCGTAGAAACGCATTCGATTTTACTCCAATTATAACGACGAAGAAATTTCGAACACTGACTGAGCGCCTGCGGATGCGAATACACCGTTTTTATCGAATCGAGCGACGCGCCTTTGACGCCGAGCAGCGAATGCTGAATGCGAAGCAGCACCGCACCGACGATGCTCACATCTTCAAACTGCGTCAAGTTATCGTAGTTTTCGTACACCGAGCCCGCAAGCGTGTTTTCGATCGGCACCATGCCGTAATCCGCTTCTCCACTTGCGACCTTTTGAAAAATTTCACGGAACGAATCGACCGAAAGAGAAGCCGCTTCCCCGTCGAAATAACGCGATATCGCCTGCTCCGCATAGGCGCCCCGCTTTCCGCTGAACGCGCAGACGAGACCTTCCCTCGCTTTTTTTTGTCCGGACTCTTCGCGTTTTTTTTCCGCGTTCCTTAAACGCACGAGAGATTTTCCGACGACGGGCGAAAGCGCTTCTATGTCGCGCATGAGTTTATCGAACTGTTCGGGATAGAGCGACTGCGCTCCGTCGGAAAGCGCTTTATCGGGATTGCAGTGCACTTCCACGATGATACCGTCGGCTCCTGCGGCGACGGCTGCGAGTGCCATGGGTGACACTTTATCGCGGATGCCGAGTGCATGACTCGGATCGACGATGATCGGAAGATGCGTCATACTCCGCAAAATGGGGATCGCCGAAAGATCGAGCGTATTGCGCGTCGCCCGCTCGTACGTACGGATACCGCGTTCGCACAAAATCACGTTTTTGCAGCCCGACGAAAGGAGGTATTCCGCGGACATAAGCCACTCTTCGATCGTCGCTGAAAGCCCGCGCTTTAAAATCACCGGCTTATCGATTTTTCCGAGACGCTTTAACAATTCGAAGTTTTGCATATTGCGCGCACCGACTTGGTACACGTCGACGCCGTGAGCTTCCATAACGGGAATGTACTCCGACGCGACGACTTCGGTAACGACCGGCATACCGTACGCATCGCCTGCTTCTTTTAATAATTTTAAGCCTTCTTCACCCAAGCCTTGAAACGAATACGGAGAAGTGCGCGGTTTATAGGCGCCGCCCCGCAGCATGGCCGCTCCGCTTTTTGCAACGCTTTCGGCCGCGCACATCATCTGCTCCCGCGATTCGACGGCACAGGGACCTGCGATCGCCGTAATGCGCATGCCGCCGACTTTGACAACTTGACCGCGGTTCGAAAGGATTTCGACGACGGTGTTTTCGGGCTTAAACTCGCGGCTCGCCATCTTGTACGGTTTTGAAATCGGGATGACGCGCTCGACGCCGGAAAGTATTTCGACTTCACGCGGATCGACTTTGAGTTTGCCGACGGCGGCGATGATCGTCGCTTCTTCTCCGACGATTTCATTCGTTTTAAAATCGTTTTGGGCGAGAAAGAGCGAGAGCTTTTTTCTGTCGTCTTCGGAAATATTCTTTTTTAAAACGATAACCATAGCGCGCCTCCGCCGATTTTGAGACAGCCCTCTCTACTTTTCGGGATTAAAACTTACCGTGCGCAAAATATCTCCGAAAACGCCCGCCGCCGTCACGCCCGCACCCGCTCCGTAACCGCGCACGGTGAGCGGAATGGGCTGATAGCGTTCGGTGTGAAATACAAAAGCGTTTTCCCCGCCCTTTACGCCGTAAAGCGGATCGTCTTTACCGACTTCGAGCATACCGACGGTATAGGAGCCGTCTTTAATCGACGCGCCCATACGGAGCACTTTGCCTTCTTTTCGAAGATCGGCGATCTTTTTATGAAAATAGTCGTCGACTTCTTCGAGCTTTTTCATAAACTCTTCGACCGTACCCGACGAATCGAAAGAATCGGGAAACACTTTGTTGATTTTGACGTCGTCGAGTTCGATCGCAGCCCCCGCCTCTCGCGCGATGATGAGCGCTTTTCGTGCGACGTCCATGCCGTTCAAATCGTCGCGCGGATCGGGCTCGGTAAAGCGGAGCTCTTTCGCTTCTTGTACCGCTTTGCTGAACGGCACGTCTTCGTCGAGCCGTCCGAAAATATACGAAAGAGATCCCGACATGATGCCCGTAAAGCCCGTAAGCTTATCTCCGCTTTTAAATAAATTCTGCAGCGTGTCGATAATGGGAAGCCCCGCGCCGACGTTCGCTTCGTAGAGAAAACGGCGCCTCATACCGTTTGCGATTTTCCGCAGCTCGCGATAATAATCGATCTTCATCGAGTTCGCCCGCTTGTTCGGCGTTACGACCGAAAGCCCCGCTTTAAAAAGATCGACATAGCGTTCCGGCAAATCGTAGGAAGCAGTACAGTCGACGAACACGGGATTAAGCGGTTTCGTCTCTTTTACGAATTTAATAATTTCATCGACGCTCGGCTTTTGCGGCGGCGTCTTTATCTTTTCGCGCCACGACGCAAGGTCTATACCGTCGGCTTCGACAAACATTCCGTCGACAGTCGAAATCGCCATAACGCGGATATCGACGTTTTCCGAAAGCAGCTTTTCCCTCTGGTCGCGGATTTGGTCGATGAGCGCGCCGCCGATCGTTCCGGCACCGAACACAAACACTTCGATAGTCTGCGCCGTGTTGAAAAAGAAGCGGTGAGCGGCGCGAACGGCGGTATCCCCGTATTCGCCGAGCACGACGCAGGACGTACAGCGCTCAGACGATCCTTGCGCGATCGCAATGATATTGACGTCTTGAGAAGCGAGCGCGGAAAAAAATCGGGATGCCACTCCGCGCTTTTGAATCATATTATCGCCGACGATCGAAACGATTGCGCAGTTTTTTTCCACCTCTATCGGATTGATGACGCCGTCACTTATTTCGAGTTCGAATTCCGCTTTCAACGCATCGAGGGCGCGGTCGGCTTCCGTATCGCGGATACAAAACGAAATCGTATACTCCGACGACGACTGCGTAATGAGCAAAATCGAAATCGATGCGCGGGAAACGGCGGCAAAGATTCTGCTTGCCATACCGGTTCTTCCGCGCATATTCGTTCCGCTCACGCTCAGCATCGCCGTATTTTTCAAACACGAAATGCCGCGAACATCTCCGACTTTTTTTTCGCTTTCAAAAGGGCCGCGTCCGATCCTCGTACCGCGGGCATCGGGACGGTGACTGTTTTTGCTCCACGCTTCGATATCTTTTGCCGCAAGCGGCGCGATCGTTTTCGGGTGAAGCACTTTGCTTCCGAAAAACGCGAGTTCGAGCGCTTCTTCGTAGCTCATGTCATCGACGAGGATCGCGTCTTTTACGACGCGCGGATCGGCCGTATAGATGCCGTCGACGTCCGTCCAAAATTCCACTTTCGAAGAACCGAGCGATGCGGCGATAATCGAAGCGGAAAAATCGGAACCGTTTCTGCCGAGCAGTCCCGGAACGGGAGCGCAGCCGGTACCGCGTATCCACGAGCAGATAAAGCCCGGAAACAATAAAATGCGTGTCTGTGATTGATTTTCTCCGTCGCGGTACGGCAGCATCGCTTCGGCACACTTTGCGTAATCGGGATCCCCTTCTCTGTGATTGCCCGTCGTAAAGATGAATTTCCGCGAATCGAGCAAAATGACGCTCTGCCCTTTTGCGAGCAAAACCGCTTTCATGATCGGCGCGCTTAAAAGCTCTCCCATGCCCATGATGCGGCAGTGAACGGTACCCGGGCATTCGCCGAAAGACACGCAGCCGGTTAATAATTTTTCGTATTCTTCGAAAATCGGCTCGAGCTCTTTTAAAACGGATGCGGCATCGAAAGACGGAAGCTTTGACTGGAGTTCCGAACAGATATCAGAATGCACCGCCTTCAGTTCGTGAACGAAATTTTCTGCATGCATGCCTTTTACGCACGCGTCGATGCTTTCCTGCAATTTATTCGAAACACCCGCGACGGCGGAAACGACGACGCTTACGCGCCCTGCTTCCGCGCGAGAGATAATAATGTCCGCGGATGAAAGGATGCGGCGTGCGCTTTCCATCGACGTGCCGCCGAATTTTAAAGTAATCATAATTTTCCTCTTAAAAGATATTGTATATGATAACAAAAAGGACGTGCGTACTCAATACGGGGATTTAACATAGGAAATTTATTGTATTGTGTGCGGGAATTTTCTGCTTTCCGCAAAAGGTACTTTATACGAAGATTCCCTTTTACGATCGCGGACAGATCCTTTGATGTGATATAATCAAACTATAGTGGAAGCCTGTCAATAGTTTGTTATATTTAATAGAGGTAATGACATATGAAAGGAGGTTTTTTATGTTTGTTGAAATTCGACCTTATGAAAAAGAGTACTTATCGGTACATTTTAAAGCAAGGGGCGAAGATTTTGCTAAAATTCTGCAATCAATAAAAAAAGTACCTAATAGGGCTTGGATTCCGGCCGGATGTTTCTGGATTATACCTGCCGACCGTAATTCTTGCGATATTTTATTAAACAACCTCTATAATGAAGGTCTTTTCAGGGCTGATTCCTGCTTTGATTTTAAAAATTCTGAACTTAATAATACTGAGTCTTTGAATACCGAAATTATGGGAGAAAGGAATAATGATACTGCAAGCGATGTTCAGTGTATTTTAAATAAGTTGGAAGAAGTTATTACTGCCAAACACTACAGTAAGCGTACAATGGAGGCTTACAGCTATTGGATAAGCCGCTTTATCCGAGAACATGAAGATAAAAATCTTAAAACTCTTTCTGATACGGAAATAAATTCCTTTGTGAGCTGTCTTGCAGTGAAGGAAAAGGCTGCCGCTTCAAGCCAAAATCAGGCTCTTGCGGCTCTTTTGTTTCTATGATAAAAACATATTAGGCTTAACTATAAAGACTCCTGAAAATATAGTCCGTGCTAAAAAGTCTAAAAAGCTGCCTGCCGTAATGACCCGTGAGGAAACTGCAAAGATATTCTCTCTTTTGCCTGAAAACGATTACGGGCTTCTTATCCGTTTGCTTTACGGAACCGGAATGCGGCTTATGGAAGCCTTGCGGTTAAGAATTCAGGATATTGATTTTGGGAAAAACGAAATTACGGTACACTGCGGAAAAGGTGCGAAAGACCGTAAAACCGTACTGCCTGTTTCGCTTAAATTTCCGCTTCAAAAACATTTGGAAAATGTCCGGCGTATTCATGAGGCAGACTGCAAGGACGGTTTCGGTTCGGTGCCGCTTCCATTTGCTCTTGCAAAAAAATATCCCAATGCCGGCAAAACTTGGGTATGGCAGTGGGTGTTTCCTCAAGCACGCCGATGGCGTAACAAAGAAACCGGCGAGCAAGGGCGCCACCATATCGATCCTTCGGTTATTCAGCGTACTCTGCATGAAGCTGTTTTAAAGTCCAACATCCCAAAACCAATCGGCTGTCACACTTTCCGCCACTCATTTGCAACGCACCTGCTTGAAGCCGGCTACGATATCCGCACTATCCAAGAGCTTCTCGGCCACAGCGATGTTAAAACTACTATGGTTTACACCCATGTCCTAAATCGCGGCGGTCTAGGCATTCAAAGCCCTATAGACAGGATGTAATTTTTCTTTGCTCCGTTTAGGGAAGATAGGCCTAATCAGCCGATTGTTGATTTATTCTTGTGAACAGTTATGGTAGAAAGATCTGATTTTTTGATCCGCAGCAATTTAGATGGAAAAGCATAGGTTTTTGTGATATTATAAGGAAAGGTCGAAAGGATGTTAGGCGGACGGCTCTACTAGATCCGCTTATTTTGCAAGTACAAAGTTTACATAAAATGGAGGTCTTTATGAAAAAGAAAATTATTGTATTTCTTGCAGTGATGTTTATATTCGTAGGTTGTAACAATTTAACATCGACAGAAACAGAATATACTGTTTGGACAGACCAAAGTACATATTCTTATTTTCAAACAAATTTCGGTACAACTCTAAATGACGGAATGTATGTTCGGTTAGAATTTACATCTTCTCAATGGAAACAGATTGCTAGTTCTATTACTAGCGAAGGTCGTCATTATTGGACAAAGAGTCAAATACAGGATTGGTTTATCGGTCGAGGCTTTGGTAATTCAGAAGCTAATCAAGAGTCTGCTTGGTTAACAACTATTGACCATGGATTTATAGCAAGTCGAACAGGCAACATAGTATATTATATTTTAAAGTGAGAATATTTTAATTTTAGGTTTCAGACTAAGAAGCGATCGGAAAATTCATATAGTTAAGGAAAATCTTAAAAAAAATAGATTAATCAAAATGGATGCAGATTGGGTTAAAAAAATAGAAAAACGCCTAACACCCGCTTCAACCTGACATTGCGGACGAGCCGCAAATGCAGGTTAAGCGAATGTTAGGCACACGCCTGCGGCGGCGCGCACTAATATTCGGAATGAATAAATATTTAAGTATGTTAATTAATATTTGGTAACTCGTTTGTTTTAAAAGGAGATAAACATGATGATTTTACGAGAAGTACGTACACTTGAGGATTTGCGGTTATTCTATGAATCAGAAGCACAAAAGTTTAGCACAGAAGAAGATTTCGTAGTAGTTGCAAGGCATCTTGATTCAATTATGAATTCATTTGAATTATCTAGTGATGAATTAGACTATGTAAGAAGCAATGTTCTTTCCCTAGAGGAGCAAACAAATAAAGCAACGTTAATTAATTCAAAAAAAGCAGCCCAAATACTTCTTCGAAGGAAACAAAAATGAATGAAATAATTGAAATTGGTGGTATGATTGCTGCATTAGGAACTGCAGTGGCTGCAGTAATAGGTTTGGTTATCGCGCGCGATCAGCTAAAGAGCATAAATGATCAAATTAAAATTGCTGTTTCAAATCAAAAAGTTGAATCTTTAAAAATTGTTTTGGAAATTGAAACACAAATGAATTCAAGAAAATTAGAGTTTGATAAAGCTTCAAAACAAGTTCGTGAATCACAGGCTGTAAATGCATCAGATGAAGTTATGGAAATATTGGAAGATTACTTCAATTCTGTAAAAGAAAGCTATTTTAATTCAATGGATCGTTTATGTTATTGTATTGATCGAAAATATATAGAAGATAAAGATTGGCGAGCAGAATATCGCAATTTACTAAAAGATACGATTGATGATTACCCAGACGATTTTAATGCAGCATCTCCATATAAAAATTTGCTAAAAATCAACCAAGAGTGGCAAACTTCATAGAAAATGCCTAACAACTGCTTCAACCTGATATTTTCTTTGGCGCATTTTGTGCTGTCGCTTCGCTCCTGACGCACAAAATGCGCCAAGCCCTACAGGCACGAAAATACAGGTTAAGCGAATGTTATGTGGACTGCCCTTCGGGCAGCAAAAAGGTTTACGAATAACTAGGAGATAAAAATGTCAGTAGAAAATATAGTTACAATAATTACAGGTGTTATTGAAACGGGTGCAATAGGATTTTTGACATTTTATATAATAAATGGCTTAAAGACAAAAATTAATACACTTCAAGCTACAATTAGTCAACAAGGAAAAACAATTGAAGTAATGGAAAAAAGAATTATAGAAACTGAAAAAGTCGGAGGAATATACAAAAGCTTGATAGAAAATATGCCTAAAGATATCGATAATTATCGTGCTTTTATTTCTAAAACAAAGGATAGCACTATCATTGAATTAAAAGAAGAAAATGAAACTATAAAAGAAAAATTGAAAAAAGCAGAAGAGACGATTGAAGCTTCAAAAAATCCGAAATCAGAAATAGAAAAACATTTAAAAATTTTAAAAAAACTTATGATGCAATATAAACAAAGAATCGGAGGTGATAGTTATTTGTCTTTAAAAGATATCTGTGAATTTAATAAATTGCAAATTGAAAATTCTGTTAAGTACATCGTTGAAACACAAACCCTCGAAGAATTTATTAATAAACTTGGATTTGATGTTGAAATAAATGATGATGAAAGAATAGTTAATGAAATATTAAAAGAACTTCATATTCATAAAGAAAATATACCAGTAAGAGCTCAATGGGGAATTGATGGACATTATATATTGTACAAAAATAAGATGGTTATAAATTCTTCATTTCTCAGTAAATTAAAAGATGAATATTCCATTGTGAAATCATGAAAGCACCTACCCCCACACAAGGATGCTAGTGTTTGTATAGAAAAAAATCAGAAAAAATGGTAGGCTTAAAATATGAGCAACATTTATCCATATTATAATTCCATGATTTTTGATGATAAAACAGTTCCGCGTAATGATTTAAATATCGTTAATAAACAGAAAAGTAACCCTTTACCATGGAATGGACAATTTTCTCCTCAGTTAGTCGAAACTTTAATGTCATCTTATTGTAATAGAAATGATATTGTTTTTGATCCATTTTTGGGTAGTGGTACAACACTTTTAGAAGCAGGAGAATTTAACCTCAAAGCATATGGAACAGAGATTAATTATGGGGCTATTTGTCTTGCAAATCTTTATACTTTTATTAATATTGAATTTTCAGATCGAGTATTGATCTTGTCAAACCTTGAAAAAAAATTAAACTTAACAGAAGATAAATCAAAAGACTTTTTTTATACAATATCAAAGAACATAACAACAGATTATGAACAGAAACTATTTTCAGCTTTGGTAGTTTTAACTGATTTTTACAAAGATAATTTCTCTGCAAAATGGCTTTCATCAAAGTGGAACAAGGTAAAAGAAACTGTTTTAGCATTGCCATTTTCAAAAAACAAAATAGAAGTTATGCGAAATGATGCTCGGTCGTTAGATATTAATACTGACACTTGCACTTTTGTATTAACTTCACCGCCATATATAAATGTTTTTAACTATCATCAACAATATCGTGCTTCTGTCGAATTTTTAAATGGTAGCGTATTACCAGCAGCACAAGCAGAAATAGGCTCTAACAGAAAGAACAGAGGAAATAGATATCTTACAGTTGTGCAATATTGTGAAGATATGGTTAATGTTTTTTCTGAAATTAACAGAGTCTGTAAAAAGGACTCTCACATTATCTTTGTTGTTGGAAGAGAGTCTGCCGTTATGAAAACTCCTTTTTATAATGGAAAAATTATTACAGAATTGGCTTGCGGAGTTTGTGGCTTAAAACCTTTGTTTCGACAAGAACGAAATTTTAAAAATAAATTTGGTACTCAGATTTATGAAGATATTCTACACTTCTCTTCATCAAAAATTAATGAGAATATAGACTATCTTAAAAATTTTGTATTAAATTTACTGTTAGAATCATTCGATTATGCTCCAGAGGATAAAAAAGTATATTTAAGAATGGCACTTGATAGTTGTAAAACAAAGATTTATAAGATTCCGATATTTAAAACAGTAAATTTGGAGGTTATCAATGCATAATTTACCTTCGCCACATGGCGATAAACTAATGGCTTTATTAGACAATAAAAAACTTCCTGATGTTGATAAAGCAAATGTAAATGAGGCAATTAAACGTTATAAATCATGGAGAGTAGATATTCTCAATGCATATGGCTCAAAAGATGATAAAATTAAAATTTGTGTTGATACTCTTAATAGGTATATGAATTTTATAGAGTATGACCTTATATTTAAAAGTACAGAAAATTTTTTATACAGACAAAAAGGGCAACTCAAATTAGATAATACCGTAATGGAAGAATTTTTACCTCTGTTTGTTTACAGTATATTTACTGAAAAGATAAAAGCACAAGGATTGTCATTAGGTCCTACAACATGTATTTCCGGAATAAGATTTGATGGTTCGATTTCATCAAAATCTATTGGAGGAGATATTGAACTTAGACAGAAAGACCAAGATTTTGCAATTTCTAAAAAGCTATTTATAAAAACAAGTTTCGACAACAACTTTGATAAGTATGAACAAAAAGCAACAAATTTAGCTTTTCTAGCCTGTGAATGTAAAACCAACCTCGATAAAACAATGTTTCAAGAAGCATCGGCAACGGCATTAGACTTAAAGGAAACAGTTCCATGTTCAAAGTATTTACTACTGTGTGATTGGTTGGATATGACCCCAATAAGTACAAGTACCACAGCAATCGATGAAATAATAATTCTCAGAAAAGCAAAAAGAATATCATCATCGGATAGACAACATTTTGCAGTTTACGAAAAACGTAAACAGTATTTTGATTCGTATAAAGATTTTTTGTTGAAACATCCATATCATTTATCTGCTTTTGAACGCTTTATAGAACATATTGAAGAAATAATAATTGAGAATTCTGAAAGTGAGATTTTAGAACGAGGATATTTCTAAAAACGCCTAACACCCGCTTCAACCTGACATTGCGGACGAGCCGCAAATGCAGGTTAAGCGGTAGTTAGATGGATTGACGGCAATGCCGTCAACATTGGTGCTGAGGTATGAGAAAATCAATATTTGAAACCATAATCCAGAGTAACATAAAAAATATTTGGAAAATAATAACCGATAATGAACATTATTCGTGGCGGAGTGATATTTCGGAAATAAAAATTATTGAGCCTCATCATAAATTTATAGAAGTATCAAAAAATGGCATACAAACAGTTTTTACAATAACAGCGATAAAACCGTATAGTTTGTATGAATTTGATATGGAAAATAAATATTTTAGAGGACATTGGATTGGGTGTTTTCAGGAACTTTCAGAAAAAGAAACAAAAATCTTGTTCACAGAAATCTTGAATATAAAAAATCCTATTATGGAAATATTTTCATATATATGTATGAATTTAAAAAATATGCAGAAAAAATACATTTCGGATTTGATTAAAGAATTGGAAAAACAAAAAGTATTAAGTACTTGAAATTATACGCATAATGTGTATAATAAGATTAGATATAGAATAACAGTAAAAGAAATAGAAAAAATACTAAAAGCGGATGGTTGGTATTTTGTAGCATCAAAAGGTTCTGATAATCAACAACCCCGACGCAGAGCATCGGGGTTGTTGTTCTCATAAGGTCGTTGCAGTCGGCTTTCATACCCTTTATTACGGCGCAGAGCGCCGGGGTATGAAACCCTCCGCACGAATCAATACAAACATACTGTAAAACCCGGAAAAGTTACGGTACCGAACCATAAAGGAGATATACCAATCGGAACCGTGAAAGCAATTCTAAAGCAGGCAGGATTGAAATAAGAATATATGGAGGAAATAAAATGAAATTAGCATATCCGGCAATTATAACATATTGTGAAGAAGATAATAGTTATAGTATAGAATTTCCCGACTTGAAAGGCTGTGTTTCCGGAGGATTTTCTCTTATCGAAGCGATAGAGATGGGAATAGATGCGGCATCAGGATGGATATTAACGGAAATTGAGGAAGGGAATACTGTGCCTAAAGCAAGTGAGCCTAGAAAAATAAAACTGCCTGATGATAAAAGTTTTATAAATATGCTTATTTTGGATATGGATTCGTACAGTGAAAAATATTCAAGTAAATGCGTGAGAAAAAATATAACACTCCCCAAATGGGTGAATACGCTTGCAGAAAAAAATAATGTGAATTTTTCACAATTATTACAAAATACGATAGTAGAAAAATATGTAGGTGCTATGTAAAAACATCTAACACCCGCTTCAACGCTGACATTTGTTTTGTCACGAAAGTTGCTGGGGGCGGTCGTTGCTAGCGCAGCTCCCTTTTTTGTGCAACTTTCGCGCCAACTTTGCGCGTTGCGCAAAAACGTTTTTACGGTTTAAAACGCTAATTAGGTGCACGCCTTTCGGCGGGCAAGAAAGAAGATTATTTACACATTAAAGATAAATGTGGTAAATATATATCTGTAATAATCGAGAGGAGAAAAGGCCGGAAATGAACATATAAGATTTATATAAATTATCTTCACCATAATAATTATAGGAGTTTTATATGTTCGGTCCTCAACCCAATGAAATACACCCCATGAAGGGCTTTGATCAAGTATGTTTTATTAAGAATATAATTACTAATCCAAATATAATCGTTGGTGATTATTCGTATTACGATGATCCGGTAAATTCGGAAAACTTTGAAAATAATGTTCTGTATCATTATCCATTCATTGGAGACAAATTAATTATTGGAAACTTTTGTGCCATTGCCCGAGATGTTAAGTTTATAATGAATGGTGCAAATCATAAAATGAATTGTTTCACAACATATCCATTTTCAATATTTAGAAATGGATGGGAAAAAGTAACACCGGAAATGGAAGATTTACCGATTAAAGGTGATACGGTAATTCAGAATGATGTGTGGATTGGTTATAATTCTTTAATAATGCCCGGAATAAAGATAGGTAATAGTTCAATAATTGCATCAAATTCTGTTGTAATAAAAGATGTAGAACCATATTCAATCGTTGGAGGAAATCCTGCAAAATTAATAGGAAAAAGATTTGATAATGAAATTATTGATCTTTTAGAAAGTATAAAATGGTGGGATTGGCCAATAGAAAAAGTAACGACAAATCTCGAGATACTTACCTCAAATGATGTAAGTAAATTACGAGAAATTAGTGATATGAAAATCACCTGACCCCCGCTTCAACCTGACATTATGGACAAGCTGCAAATGCAGGTTAAGCGGTAGTTATATTGACCCTTCGGGCACAAAAAGGAATGAGCAAACAGCGGAAAATCTTATTAAAATAAAGGATACATTGGATAACGCAGTTGTCACTACATTTGAAGTGGATGATAAAATTCAAGCAACGCAGATCTTTGCTTTTCAAAATGGCAGAGAAAAAGATTTAACATCCTTAGAAATTATAAAAGCATAACATACACTTCCATCAATATCTTATGTATTCATACATAATAAGCGATTACCAGGCGAACACCGACACCGTGTCTCTTATCGGCAATAAGTAAAGTCCGGCAATAAATTTTCTTATATTCCCGAATTATACAAATTACCGATTTACAGATAATCCATATTTACAATCGGGGGACTGTACATTCTTTTTGAAAACAGCTATAGTAATCGAACGGATATAGAAATCAACCGGATATAAAACAGGAAGAGGTTCAATTATGAAACATAATTACCACACAACACTCAGCGAAGCCGGTGTCAGACCCTCGGTACAGCGCGTCGCGGTTTACTCCTATCTGTGCGAACATCCCGTACATCCGACTGTGGAAACGCTCTACGCTTCCCTGTCGCCCGAATATCCGACGCTGTCGAAGACGACCATATACAATACGCTGAAATTATTCGAAGAAAAAAAACTCGTGCATTCTCTCAAAATCGAAGACGACAAACTCCGCTACGACGCAGACATACGACCGCACCTCCATTTTAAATGCGAAAAATGCGGCAAAGTGTTCGACGTCTTCGACGACGCGAATATCACCGACTATATGCTCAAAAGCACGAACGCCCTTCCGGAGGGTTTTGTCATGACAAAGATGCAGACGAATATGTGGGGCATCTGCCGCGACTGCGCAAAGCGCTGAATCGATTTCGCTCAATCGTCCGTCGTTTTTTCCCGATATTCTAAAAAGAAATCTATCGGGAGAAAATACGATGATCAAAAAAACACTCGCATACACGGCGGCCTTCGTCCTCTGCTTTTTCATATTCGGATGCGCGTCGACTCCGAAAGAAACATCCGCCGTCTCATTGATTTTGAACGGTAAAAGCGACGAAGCGAAAAGTCTTTTCCAATCAAAGTACGATATAAACGAAACCGACGCTTCGGGGAATACGCCGCTCCACGCCGCCGCGATCATTGACGACGCGGATTTGGCGCTCTTTTTATTGATAAAAGGTGCCGACGACACAAGAGTCAATTTCGAAGGAGATACTCCGCTGCATGCCGCAATCAAAAACGACAGCTTCGGCACAGCCCGCGTTTTTGCGGAAAACGGAAGCGCTGTCTTCGTGCGCAATGCGGACGGAAAAACGGCATTCGAAGAAGGATTGGAAAAAAGCAATGCCTACGCCGCGGCGTTCATCACGCAAAAAACGGGAAGCGAGCGCGATACGGACGGAAACACGATCGTCCATTACTGCGTGGGGATGAAAAACGAAGGCGCAGTTCGCGAATGCGTCAAAAAAGGTATCGGCATCTCCACACAAAACAATGCGGGAAAAACACCGCTCGACATCGCACTCGAAAATTCCGGCGACGAAAAATCCGTCGCAATCGCAGCGGATTTGATAATGGCGGGCGCCGAAACGAACGATACGCAATTTTCCTATTTTCAAACGGCAGTTTCGGAGCGGAACTTCGATTACCGCTTCGGCGACGGACAAACGCCGCTCCACATAGCTGCGATACAACATCACAAAAGCATCGCACGCTATCTCCTCGCAAACGGAGCCCGCACATCGGTACAGGACATAACAGGTGCCACACCGCTTCACGAAGCCGTCCGCTACGGCGATATCGACATCGCAAAGGCACTGCTTGAAAACGGTGCCGATGCAAACGCGGAAGACAATCTCGGAAAAACGCCCGTCATGCTCATCATACCGGATCGGGAACAGGATGCGATGTACCGCCTCCTCATCGCATACAAAGCCGACGTCGCAAAAAAAGATGCATACGGCGATACAGTGCTGCACACGGCAACGATGGCATCACTCTCCCCCGCCGTCCTCGATCTTCTTGTTGCAGGAGGAGCCGATGTAAACGCACGAAACAAAGACGGCGTGTCGCCGCTTTTGATAGCCGTGCAAAAACGCAATTTCGACCACGTCAAATTCTATGCCGATCGCGGCGCCGACATCAATTCGGCCGATAAAGCGGGAGACACTCCCCTGTCGCTCGCGCTCAAAGACGGACAGACGATGCTCGAAATGCTCGTCAATCGAACGAACGCACTTTCACACGATTCGAACGGCAATACGCCGCTCCACACTGCGATCATCGATAATGCATCGATCGAGCAGATCCGTTATCTCGTAAGCCTCTCAGGCGACGTCAATGCGCGGAACAGCGACGGCAACAACGCGCTCTACCTCGCAGTCGAAAGGAACAACAAAGCGATCGGCGAGCTCCTGCTTGCAAAAAACGCGGACATATTTTCAACAAACAACGCCAACGATTCGCCGCTTCATCTTGCGCTGAAAAAAGGAGGTGACACGCAAGATTGGCTCGTCACGTCGCGTACGATCACTGCGACGGACGGAAGCGGCAACACGGCGCTCCACTACGCAGTCGAATGGGGACTGCAGGCGGCGGTCGTGTCGCTCATCGAAAAGGGCGCAAATCCTCAGGCTGAAAACGCAAACGGAGAAACCCCGCTTTTCAGCGCAGTAAAAACGAACGATCCCGCTATGATCGCCCTCGTCGTCAAGGGGGGCTCGTCGATAAAAGCCCGCGACCATTTCGGCAGCAGCCCGCTTCACGCGGCAGTCCGCCGGGATGCGGATGCCTCCGTGCGGGAACTCATACGACTCGGCATTGACGTAAATGCGCAAAACGTCGCCGGAAAATCCGCTCTTTCGGAAGCCGTACTCGCGGGAAAACTTTCGACGGCGAAAGTATTGATCGATTCCGGAGCCGATATAAACGCAAGCGACAACACGGGACGAACGATCCTCATGGATGCGATCAAAGGACAAAACACGGGCGTCATCGCAATGCTGCTTTCAAATAAAGCCAATCCGCAGATCCAGGAAATCAACGGACGAAACGCGTATCACGAAGCGGTGCTGACCGTAAACCCTGATGTTATCGCGATGCTACGGAATGCAGGAGGCAAAGCGCTCTCCCGCGACAAAAACGCCAACACGCCCTTTTCGCTCGCTTTCGATAAAAGCGATGACATCGTAAAAACCGTGCTCGGCACCGACAGGACGATAACCGACAGCGACGGCAATACGCCTTTTCACATAATCGTTCAGGCAAAGGGACCCGTACGAATTCTTTCCCTGCTTGCCTCTCTCGGCTACCCCTCCGACACGCGGAACGCAGAAGGCATCACGCCGCTCGGCTATGCAGTCGAAAACAACAATGAAAACTATGCGCGCATTTTGCTGCAAAACGGCGCAAATCCTTTTTCATCGATCGACAAAAAAGGGCGGAATGCCGCGACGATCGCGCTTTCAAACGGAGACGGCAAAGTGCTATCCGACATCGTCAAATACGCCGGAACGAAATCGGACATCCAAGGCAATACGCTTCTGCACTATGCGGCGCGAACGGCATCGATCGACACGATACGAAAACTCCTCGCATACGGACTCGACGCAAACGCAAAAAACATTTCAGGTGAAACACCGTATATGACGGCTCTCCGCTGGAAGCGAAACGATGCGGCGGAAGTGCTGAAAGCTGCGGAAAACGCAAAGCGATAGGAAAGTAAAGATGAAAAAAGAATTGCACGATTTTATAACAAAATTGTCTGCGACGACATTGAATGTTTCAATGGCAATTCTTATTCTGATGCCGCAGGGATGGGCTGTCATTGCGGCAATACTATCGCTTGAAGTCGCTCTCTTTTATTTTTTTCTAAAACGCGAATATGAATTTAAAAAATTATTTTGGCGATTAGCGATTTCAAACTTAGTGAGCGGAATATCGGGATTTGTATTGTCATTGTTCTTAAACGGGGGTTGGCTGGGTGTTTTTTGGTTTCCGTGGGTAGGTTCCCACGAAATACAGTTTATGAGTCCGTTTTTTATTTTATATTTCTTCATTATATTCGCGATAACTTTATTGATAGAAATACCGGTAAATATACTATTGTTCCGGAAACTCGGGATACATCCCAAACAAACCTTTTTCATTTCTCTGATAGTAAATGCAATAACAAATATCGGTTGTGCATTCATTATTTATTTGTTCAGTTTTGATATTATAAAAATAGGATGACAAAGCCTGTTACAGCTTAAGCGAACGGATATCGCATACAGGATTAAGATATGAAAAAAAATTTTTTTGTTTTTGCTGTTTTGATTTTTGCAAGCGTATCTTCTTTTGCGGGAGAAAAAATAAAATGCGTAAAAGAAACGTATACCTATCCCGAATATAATGGCGGAGTTTATACAAATGAATTTTATTTTATAGAAAACTTTGTCATTCATCCTCTTAATTTTGCAGGCAGAAAATATATTTTGTTTTATAAAGATGAAGACGATGAGGATTATCATTCGTTCGGAGAATCTTACCCGAAATATCTCGGCGGCGGAATATTTTCGGGAGCAGTTTACGGAGTCGGAGATCCGCCTGAAAGGTTGAGTAAAAAAACCGAAGAAATTTTATATGACAAAAACGACTTTTATCGTATTTTGGCAAATGAGTTCTACAGATGGTATTTAAAGAAAGAAGCATTCAGCTCCGATTTTGATTGTTTGGAAGATTTTATCTGCGGTACCATGAAAGTATTTTCAAAAGAAGATTTACGTATTTTGCGGAATACGATCTACGCAAAATACGGCTACACTTTCAAATCGAAAGATTTAAATGATATTTTTTCAAAAACCGAATGGTATACGCCGAAAGAATATTTTAATGAAAGCTCCTTCAGTCATTTGGATGATTGCTTTCTTGAAATTATTAAGCTCTTGGAAAAATGAATGTGATTTAATATCCAACTGAAAGTAGCTTACACTGAAAGTAGATTACTCTTGCGATTTTGATAAATACAAAGTATTATTGAAAGAGAAAAAATATGACAGTTTTTGAAAAACTTTCGAACAATGGAATCGATTTAACGCACAAAGATTTGGAATATATAATTTCCAAATATAATGTTAAAGAAATATCCGTATTCGGTTCTTCAATACGAAATGATTTTACAAGCGAAAGCGATGTCGATTTTCTTATAGATTTTAGAAATTCCGAAGAAATATCACTTTTTGATATACTGGATATACAAGACTATCTTCAAAATATTACAAAAAGAAATGTTGACATTGTAGAACCCGCCGGTTTAGTAAACCCCTATAGAAAAGAAGCAATAATGAATTCCAAGGAACCTCTTTATGTTGGAGAATGAGCGTGATACAAGCTATATTTACGATATATTAAAGTATTCACAAGAAATAGTTGATATTTTGAAAATCATAACAGTTTTGTAAATAATCGTATAAAAAGATTAGCGACTGAAAGATTGATACAAATAAGTGGAGAAGCCGCAAATCATCTTTCCAAAGATTTTATGAAAGAGAACCAAGATATTCCTTGGACAAAAATTATTGGATTAAGAAACAAAATCGTTCATGATTACGGGGAAATATTAACAGATCGAATTTGGCTTATTGCGTCGGAATCAATTCCTAAGTTATTATATCAAATAAAATCGAAAAATTTCATCTAGTACCTGCGGAAACAGGGTTATTGAGCTGCCCAAGAAAAAGGAGGTACGATAAAAAGCGCCGTCTGAAATATCGCCGTCGCTGGAGTCTAAAGCCGAAAAACGCCAAAGCGTTTTTCTTTTATGGGAGACACTCGCGATTTCTGTGCATTGCTCGAAATCGCAGCGTTCTTATCTCGAGTTTGCGCGGATGTTTGCAGAAGACGTGTATACATGGCGTTTTGATAAAAATCGCATGAATACGATACGCTTTATTTTGCAAACTCGACTATTGAACATGTGCGCGTACGCGCACGGCTAAAAACTTTTTCGGAAATTGATTCGAAGTCCGCGAAAGCGGACACGTAGAATCAGTTCTTTGCAGAACGAACCGAAGGCTCTAATTTCCTGCAAAAGTTTTTATGGGAGTTTTTTATGCCCGTCATTCTCGTTTCACCGTTAATATTAATAATTGCGTTTTCAGTCGGAATTGTAGTCGTAACAAGACTTTTTAATAAAAGAAGTGCATTTTCAAAGGATGAAAATGTAAATGAAACGGACGGAACACTCATATCCGTTAATATACGTCGAATAAATTTTCTTGCATATATCAATGAATATGATTATACGTATACTGTCAACGGCAATCTTTATTCAGGTAACGACACGGAAGGGTTTTTCTTTGAACAAAAACGCAATCCGCTTCCGAAAGAAAATGTAAAAGTGGAATATATCAAAACTCATCCTGAACAATCAAGGTTGAAATTTATTAATCACAAAAATGCAAGACTTCGCTTTATCCTCGCAGTTACGCTGTCTGTATTGCTTATAGTATTTCTTATACGATTTTAAAAAACATTTTCCTTAGCTTAGTGTACAAAAGCGCAGCGCTATTTGATGAGCCGATACGCTGATGCGGACAATGTACAAAATGCGATATTCGAAGTATTATTGGACCATGCCGCGAAATTACGTTACGGAGGCGATCGTTTTTTCGGTAAAGCCGCTCGGAGAACTTAACAGCTCGGTTTGCTTTTTGACAAAGGAACACGGTACGATCTACGCGACGCTCTACGGAGGGGCAAAGAGCAAACTGCGCTCCCTCGTTTCCGTGTGGAACGCGGGTACGGCGTATTTTTACTGCAAAGAAGCGGACAATTTCGAACGCAACGTAAAGATATCGGACTTCGATGTAAAGCGCTATCACCTTTCGTTCCGCGAAAACCTCTACAAATCCTATGCGGCCTCTCTCGCGGCGGAACTCGTCATCAAAACGAAGTGCGCCGGCAGTTTCGAATCGTGCTGGCGCCTCGCGTCGGGATTTTTCGACGGTCTTGAAATCGCACAAGGCAGTCAATGCGAGCGGGGTCTCGTCCGCTTTTTATGGCGCTATATGGAACTGCTCGGCATTCAAAGCGACGCTTCATCGTGCGCGTCGTGCGCTCGCAGTTTTGACACTGGAAATTTGACGGGCGATGCGGTAGTATACAATGCGGCTGAAAACGGTTTTTTTTGCCCCGCGTGCGCGACTCGTAACGAAAGCGCTCACCGCTTTACGCTTTCGCTCGGCGCCGTGCGCTATCTCGACGCGGTTTCGCATTTGAGTCCGCAGGAAGTACGCGCATTCGAAGTATCGGACGAAGCGCTGGGAGAACTCAAGCGGCTCGTCTTTTTTCTTTCGGAACAGGCGGCCGGTACCAAATTACAATCGCTTGCGACAGGGATGGGTATATTATGAAAGCGACGGATATCATTGCAAAAAAGCGCGGCACCTTTGTCCGCGGCGAAGACGGAACGCAAAAGATCGCACAAAGCACCACTCTCACACGCGAAGAGATCGCATTTATGGTTTCGGGCTATGTCGAAGGGACGATCCCCGATTATCAAATCGCTTCGTGGCTTATGGCAATCTATTTCAACGGCATGACATTCGAAGAAACGGGCATGCTCACCGACGTCATGCTCCGCTCGGGCGATGTCATCGACTTGAGAGCGGCCCGTCTTTCCGGCCCCTTCGTCGATAAACATTCGACCGGCGGCGTCGGAGACAAGATTTCGCTCCCGCTTGCGCCGATCGCGGCGTGCTGCGGCGTACAGGTTCCCATGATGAGCGGGCGTGCCCTCGGTTATACGGGAGGTACGCTCGACAAACTCGAATCGATCGAAGGCTACCGCACCGATCTCACCCCTGAAACCTTTGCAAAACTTATCGCTAAGACCGGCTTTGCGATGACGGGGCAAACGAAAAAAATCGTCCCCGCCGACAGGCTTTTGTACGCGCTCCGAGATGTGACGGGAACCGTAGAATCGGTGTCTCTCATCACGTCGAGCATATTATCGAAAAAGGTTGCGGAAGGAAGCGATGCGCTCGTTTTCGACGTAAAGTGCGGTTCGGGCGCATTTATGAAATCGATGTACGATGCGGAATCCCTCGCTCTCTCGCTCGTAAAAACGGCGTCCGCTATGGGCAAAAAAGCGTCCGCTTTCATCACCGGCATGGACACGCCGCTCGGAAAAAAAGTCGGAAACTTTCTCGAAATCGAAGAGACGATCGAATGTCTCGAAGGGCGCGGGCCTGAAGACGTTATGGAAGAAACATACACGCTTTGCAGTGAAATGCTTTTGCTGGGAGGCAAAGCAAAGACGGAAGAAGACGCGCGTTCTCAATGCAAGCATGCAGTAGAATCGGGAGCTGCCCGCGAAAAGTTTTTACAAAACGTCGAAGACCAGGGCGGGAATCCTGCAAAGCTTCTTTCGGAAATCGGAAAGAGGCGGTCGCCCCATCATACGGTACTCGAAGCTCAAACAAGCGGCTTTCTCACGCTCGACCCTCTTTCAGTCGGTCTTGCGGGGATCGATTTGGGCGTCGGGCGAAACAAAACGAGCGATGCCGTATGCCCCGATGCGGGCTTTATCGTGCATGCGAAAACGGGAGACTTCGTGCACAAGGGAGATCGCATCCTCGACATATACGGAAAAGACGAAGCCTGTCTTACGAGTGCGAAGCGAAAAATCGAAGACACACTAGCCTGCTCCGACACGGCTCCCGATAAAAAACCGCTTATTCTGAAAACGATACGGCAGTAAAAAAATTAATCAAGGATTGTGATTTTGAAAGAATGGCGTAAAAAAGAGGTATCGAGGGAAGCGGTAAAAGCGCTGTGCGGTCTGTACGGAGTCGATGCGCTCACCGCTTCGATTATGGTGCGGCGCGGCATTACGCAGGCGAACGACGTGCTCTATTTTAAAGAAAGCGACCTGCGTTTTTTGCACAGCCCTTTTTTGTTTTCAAATATGGAAGACGCGGTCGACCGCATTACGAGCGCAAAAGAAGAGGGCGAAAAGATATTGATTTTCGGTGACCGCGATGTCGACGGCGTAAGCGCGACGGCCATCCTCTACACGTATTTGCAAAGGAGCGGCTATGACGTTTCGTGGCGGCTTCCCGTCGGAGACGACGCTTACGGTCTTTCGATGCAGGCGGTCGACGACTTTGCGAAAGACTACGGTTCGCTCATCATAACGGTCGACTGCGGCATTTCAAACGCGGCGGAAATCGAGCACGCGAGAGAGCTCGGCATCGACGTTATCGTCACAGATCACCACAATCCTCCCGAAACGCTTCCCGATGCCTCTGCGATTCTCGACCCGAAAGTAAAAGATTCGGGCTATCCCTTTGCCGATATTTCAGGGGCGGCGGTTTCGTACAAACTCGTCGAAGCGCTCCGCTTCAGCGAATCGGAATTGTACAAAGCGGAGATCGCGCTTTTGAACGTGAGGCCCGCCGAAACGGAAGGCGTATACATCGACTGCGTAAAAGTGCAAAACCTCGTCCGTACGGCATCCCTTTCGGAGCATATAAGGGGCGGGAGCATATCGATAGCACAGACGAAACTTCCCGAATTTTTGAAAGGCGCGCAGATTTTTACGTGGAACGAAGACGCCGTAAAAAAACAGCTTGCCGCCGTATTCGGACACGGCGTCGAATTCAATACGGCAGACCTCCGTCCCGAAGTTTCAAAACTCATTCCCTCTCTTTCGCGCATGAGCCTCCTCGAAGCGAAGGACGCTTCCCGCATCGCAAAATACAGCTCGCAGCCGATAAGCGAAATCGACGGTTTTTACAATATATTCGTAAGTTTTGCCGAAAAGAAAATGGAAACGAAGCAAAAGCTTGCCGACCGGCAAAACGATCTCGAACTCGTCGCCATCGCCGCGATCGCCGATATCATGCCGCTCAAAGACGAAAACAGAATTCTCGTGAGGGCGGGACTGGATGCAATAAACGGAGGAAAGGTGCGGCCGGGTCTTGCCGAATTATTTTCGCGTCTTTCCGTCGCGGGAAAAAAGATAAGCTCAACCGATCTGTCGTGGACGGTTATCCCTGCTCTCAACGCTGCGGGCCGCATGGGCGAGTCGAATGCCGCCCTCGAAATGCTCATTTCGCCCGATGCCGCCGTTAGGGAAAAAAGAGCCGAAGAGATCATCGCGCTCAATGAAAAGCGCAAAGCCTTTGTCGGAGATGCGGCCTATGTGACGGAAAACCAGGCGGAAGAGAGCTTTGAGCGCTGCGGAAAAAAACTCTGCGTCGTCGTCGACGAGCGGATCAATAAAGGCGTTACGGGCATACTCGCTTCGCGCCTTATGACAAAATACAAAGTGCCTGCGCTCGTCATCACCTTTATCGACAGAGACACTGCCGTGGGCTCGATGCGGAGCTGCCGCGGCCTCAATGCGACGGACTTCCTCGCTTCCCTCGGCGATATCTTTATAAGCTACGGCGGGCACAACTGCGCGGCGGGCTTTTCGTTTCCGAAAGAAAAGCTTTCTCTCTTTAGCGAAAAGCTTAAAAACGCGGTTTCGCGCATCGCACTCGATTCCGAATCGGATGCACTCGATGTGGATGCGGAACTTCCTGCAAATTACCTTTCGCCCGCAATCCTCTCGGTTGTCGACGCGTTCGAGCCCTTCGGGGAAGGCAACCGCGAAATCGTTTTTTTATCGAAAGCGCTTCCCGTATTCGATGCATCTCTCGTCGGCAAAAGCGAACGGCGACATTTGAAAATCACGTTCGACTGCGGAAAATATAAATTCCCCGCGCTCTTTTGGGGCGAAGGGGATCGGCTCGGACGCGACTTCAACAAAGGCGATGCGCTCGACGTTTTGTATTCGATGAACAGAAATACTTTCAACGGAGCGGTAACGCCGCAGATGATAATCACCGATTTGGTTCGCTCGGGAGAACACGGACATGCATAAGTTTAAGAGCATCTCGGAAAAATCGCTTCGTGCAATTTTTTCCAAATTTTTCCGTATTGCGATTTTTGCGCTTCTCTGCGCGTCGTCGTATACATCAGCGGATACGGCTTCGTTCGATGGAAGCGCGTGCACGATCGGCGTCGAGTACAATTCCAAAGCCGAGCCGGGAGACGCGATCGTCGTTCGGATGACGCTTCGGGGAAAAGAGCGAAAGCGAGCCGTCAAGGACACGATCGCCCGGGCGGAACTCCGCACCGAAACGAAAAAAATCGATTCGGCGCAATTTTTTTATATCAATCAAAAAGCGAAAAGGCAAAACGTACAGGAGCTTTTGGCATACGTACCGGTTTCGATGTGGGTTTCCGACGGAGCGTATACGATCAAAGTCATCTACAGCGCATTCGGTGCGGAAGCCGAAGAGTTTACGCTTCCTCTCACCGTTATTAAAAAAGACTTTGCAAGCGAAACGATAGCGCTCGATGCGCGGAACACGGGAATCAGAACGAATACGAGTCCCGAGCGCATAGCACAAAGCGAAAAGCTGAACGCGCTTTTGAGGACGGTCATCCTTTCCGACGTTTACACGATAAAGCCCTTTGTGCCGCCCGTCGCACAGGACACGAGGAGGACATCGCTTTTCGGAGATCGGAGAACTTTCCGCTATACCGACGGAAAATCGGCCGCATCCGCTCACTACGGTATCGACTACGGAGTGCCCGAAGGCACGAACGTCGCCGCCTGCGCTGACGGAAAAGTCGTCATGGCGGAAAACCGCATAACGACGGGCTTCAGCGTCGTCATCGCCCATGCGCCGGGCTTATACAGCCTCTACTACCACTTGAGCGCCTTGAACGTCAAAGAGGGACAGAGCGTCAAACAAGGCGATGCGCTCGGACTTTCGGGCAAAACGGGACTTGCGACCGGTCCTCACCTGCACTGGGAAGTGCGGCTCAATATGTGCGCCGTCTCTCCGGATTTTTTTACCGGCGATTACGCGTACACAAAGCAGCAGTAAGCGATTCAAAGCGCGCGCGAAAAAGCCGTCAATACGTCGTTTTGATTGCGAGTGTTCCGTCCGTGCCGACGATAACGCTGTAATAAACGCCCGGCCTGCACTGTGCAAGATCCGCCGAATAGTCCCTCGAAAAACCAGCAGCGAAAACTGAAAAAGGTGTAAAAGCAAAACGGGCGAGCGCGTAGAGATCGTGCCTGTTTTCGAACGTGGAAGGCGAACCTAAAAGCATGCACTGTTTGTTTTCATTGTAATAACGGAAGAGTTCGGTACCGCGCCGGCGAAAAAAAGGAGAAGAAGCCGATACGATTTCCCTGCCGTAGAGTTCGCACGGAAAATAAAAACGCTTGCCTGAAAATTCCGCGCTTTTAAAATCGACGGCGAGAACCGAACCGCGCCACGAACGTTCGATCCGCGCACATTCGTTGCCGCTCGTATCGAGGATGGAAACGGAAGCGCTCACTGTTTCTCCATCTGCGCCGACGCTCGTCCCATATATTAAAATTCTCATGATTTCATAGCGCTCGATAGCGGGAAGCCTTTCGGCGGCTCCGAAACAGTTTGCAAAGCGAACGGCGAACACGATAAATAAAATGAGGAGCGACGCAAAGACCGCATTGAAAATAAAATAGCCTGCCGTTCTTTCCCGCGCCATATCCGCCTCGTCTTAACGCGCTGTTTCAACATGTACCATTTTAATAAATTCTTTTTCGTCGATAACGGGTATGCCGAATTTCGCGGCCTTTGCATTTTTCGACGAACCGCTTTCTTTATCGTTTGTGACGAGGTAGGACAAATCTTTCGTCACCGACGATTTGCAGATGCCGCCCCGCTCTTTGACGAGGCTCTCCGCATCGGCTCTCTTCATCGTCGAAAGCTCTCCGGTAAAGCAAAAAGATTTTCCCGCAAAGACTCCGGCTTTTTGCTCGATGATCACTATCGTCCCGGACGAAACGAGGGAGCGCATTTCGAGCGCGTTTTCGGAAAGCCCTTCGACCGCAATTTTCGCCGTCTTTTCGGCAAAACCGTATACACAGGCTATGTCCGCTTCGGATGCCTGCAAAAGTTTTTCGAGCGTGTCGAAGCCTGAGGCGACGAGTTTTTCCGCCATCGTTTCCCCTATCCCTTCGATGTCGAATCCCGCGACAAAAGCCGAAAGACTCATGCGTCTCCTGTTTTCGATCGACGCGACAACCTTCGCCGCTCCGAGCGATTCTTTTTCCGCGGCGATGCTTTCTTCGTTCAAAAAAAACGGCGTGAGCGCATCGACGCTAAGGGAATAGATATCGGTGATCGAAGAGAGCTTTCCCGCATTAAAAAGAGAAGTGACGAGCGTTTCTCCCAAATCGCGGATATCGACGATTTGCACCCATTTCAAAAGCTGGTGCAGCACGCGCTTCGGACATGACTTGTTCGGACAAAAAAGACGCGAGCCTTCATCGACGAGAGAAGTACCGCAAGTTTCGCAGGTTTTCGGAAAGACGACGGGAAAAGTCGCATTTTCGTTCGGAACGACGCTTTCGATTTTCGGGATGATTTCTCCCCGCTTTACGACGACGACGGAGGAACCGACTGCAACACCGAGGGAACGCATCGTATCGGGGTTTGCAAGGCTTGCACGCTGTACGGTCGTACCGGCAAGTTCCACGGGATCGAAAATCGCAACGGGAGTATAGGTTCCGCCGTTTTTACTCCATTCGATGCTGCGGACGACGGACACCGCTTCTTCGAGACTGAATTTGAAAGCGATCTGCCGTTCGGGGCGCGCTCTCGCCGCATCGTCCCTGCGGATCGTCCGCTCTTTGACGACAAGACCGTCTATGTCGTAGTCGAGCGATTTTCTCTTTTCCATGACGCCCGCACGATATGCGACCACTTCATCGGCTGTTTTGCAGATTGCAAGAGGTACGACGGCAAAACCGCACGATGAAAGCCACGAGATTTTTTCCTCTTCGTCCCGAAACGGAGCCTCGCTTTCTGCCGCCCACGCGTCGTATGCGATCATCTCCAAGTCTTCGCTTCCCGTGCCGTCTTTCCGCTTCATGATGCCGTTCGCAGCGTTTCGGCAGTTCGCTTTATCGCCGTATTTCGCGCGGTGAACACCGTGCGTCATAATCACTTCGCCTCGCACGGCTCCGGTAAAGTCTTCCGCACACGAAAGCGTCATGATGACGCCTTTCATCTTTTTTGCGTTTGCCGTAATGTCGTCTCCGATCGTACCGTCGCCTCGCGTGACGGCGCGCACGAGATTTCCTTTTTCGTATTGCAGTTCGAGAGAAGCGCCGTCGAGTTTGTATTCGACGAGGTATTCGCCGTAGTCGTGCTTTTGCGCCCAGCCTAAAAACTGTTCGGGATTTGCAACTTTTTCCTGGCTTCCCATCGGCATGATGTGTCGGACTTTTTCGAAATTGCCCGAATCCTGCCCGATTTTTTTTAAGAGCGGATCGGAAGGATTGAGAGACTTAAGCTCATCCCACAGCGCGTCGAAGGCTTCATCGCTTATTTCACCTTCGCCGTTATAATAGGATTTTTGATAGCGCCGTATCGATTTTTGAAGTTCGGCAATGCGCTTTTTTTGTTCCGTTTCCGATTCGCGGTTTTGCGCTTCCGCCGTATCGGAAGCAAACAGTTCGTCCATACACCCTCATCGTCGTTTAATTGGATCTAATAAAATACAATTCGCGAATTTCCCGAGCGGCACGTATTCCGCGCACTTCGAATTTCGTTTCGGGCCGCCACGCTTTTTTTTCGGCAAAGCCCTCATACGCGTTGACAAATCCTTCCGTTGCGGCAAGTTCCGAAAGCGCAAAATCCGCATATTCGCTCCAATCGGTTACCATGTAAAAATAGCCGCCTTCTTCGAGCTTCGATGCAAAGAGATCGGTTCGCGAGCGCTGCACGAGACGCCGTTTGTGATGGCGCTTTTTCGGCCACGGATCGGGAAAAAATACGTGAAAGGCGGAAACCGAAGCGTCGGCGATCATGTTCGAAAGTACGGCGGATGCATCGCCTTCGATGATGCGGAGATTTTCCAAATTGCGCGATCGGATTTCGCCGAGCAGCTTTCCGATACCGGGCCTATGCACTTCGATACCGATATAATTTTTGTCGGGATTGTTCGAAGCGATTTCCGCCGTCGCGCTCCCCATGCCGAAACCGATTTCGATCGTAACGGGATTATCGTTTCCGAAAAGAGATGCGTAATCGATAAGCGATTCCCGATACGGCACGCACCACAGCGGACTAAGCTCCGCGTAATTGCGCTTTTGCGCCGAGGTCATGCGCGACGCCCTCACGACGTAAGTTTTTACGTCACGGAAAGGCTGCTTTTTTTCGACTGCATCAGCCTCGTTCAAATCGCTCACTCCTCACTCGTCGGCGATATTTCAGGTCGATCGATAAAGGGCATAAAGCACAGCACCGATGCATCCGCATTTAAAAAGCAAAGACGCATACGGGACGCGTTTTCCATTTCCCGCCATACATCATCGTCTTCTCTCCACCCTGCTTTGCGCGTATCGAAGTAGATGAGAACGTCTTTTTCATCGTAAAGCGCAATCCGTTCCCTCATCCCCGTTCCGAGTTTTTCCTTCGCCTCGCCCGCGCGCGCTTTCAAAAGAGATGCGGGATAAAAAACGAAAAAAGAGCTTTCCGCGTCATCGCCGAGCGCATCCCTATAAAAGAACGTGTACGCCCCCTGCGGGATCGCCCCGCTTCCGGGCGAAACGAAATTCGTATAGCCTGCCCACTGCCTCGCATCCGAAGAAAAAATCTCCACGTCCTCCGCTTTCCACTCCCAGCCTGTCTCCTTCGATGCGATGCGGATGCTTTCGGCTCTCCGCACATCGCTTGCCGCTTCGGCAAAGACTGCGAGACGCATACGCGGATCGGAATCATTGTCCGCATACTCGAATACCGCTGCCGCCTTCACCCCTTTCACATCCGGCGCCGAAAGCGAGCAGGAAAAAAAAAGCAGAAAGCCGGAAAGCGCAAAAAGCGGCACGGACGATTTCATAGCTAAAAATTGAATATCAGATTGATGACGGTCAAATCGCTTGCGGTAAACTGACTCACAAGCGATTCGAATTTGACACCGACTTTTTTGCACGCATCGTCGAGATAGGAGAGGTAGTACAAACCCAAGTCGACGCCCTCCTGGCCTTCGGGAAGCTCGCGGTAAAAATCGATGAGGGTCTTTTTGCTCGTGTCCGCGGTCTTTTTCGCTTCGATCGTCTCTTTCATTTCCTGAAACGCGTCGTCTTTGTTGTAGAGCGTAATCTGCAGTCTGCCCTGCCTGCCGATCGACGAAGCCCCGCCGCCGAGCTTCCACGACAAAAACACGAGTTCGCGCTTGCGCTGCAACTCTTTAATAATTTTTTCGCGGATGACGGGATCCAGGATGAGCGCATCGATATTGTCGACGCCCTGATACATATTGCGCGCCTCTTTGCGGATATTCAAGCTTTCGCTGTTGAGCGCAAGCTCCATGATCATGACGGAAATATATTCGGCGACCCGCGATTTTTCCATATACGCGACAAGCTTATTGCGCAGCGTAAGGAGGATTTCGGGGAAACCTTGGTTTTTGCAGAAGAGTGTAATGATATACCAATTCATGAGGCCCAAGCGGTTCAAAAATTTTTCACTCATCAAAAGGTAAATGTTTTTTTCTTCCGCAGAGTAGCCCTTGTTGTCGACGATGCTCTGCCAAATCGGATCGAGTATCTGCTTCCGCGTCTGCGCGATGATCGCATCTTTATTTAAAAGCATGAGCTTGAGCTGGCGCTCGCTTATCGATGTCTCTTCGTCGATGAGATGTGCGGGATTCGATCGATTGTATTTTCGAACGCAGGCGCACTTAATGAGGGCGGAATACACTTCCCGATCGAACTGTTTGTAAAGCAGCGAATAGACGATGATCTTCGCAAGATCCATGACTTCCTGCCGCACCGAAACGAATTCGGTCGTCGATATTTCGATTTTTGAAATGTAGTCGAGTAAAATCAAATGTTGGACGGACTGAGGATAAAATTTATTAAAAAAGATACCGTATTCGTCGGCATTGTCCGCAAGTCTGAAACGAAGGAGCTTTTTTTTGCGGCTTATAAAATAAGAAGCACCGTCCTCCGTCAATATGATTTTCAGCGGTAAACCGAACATAATTTTTTTTTCAGTCGTACTCATAGTTTTTTTCCAATCGTTTACATTTGCCAATGTGCAGTATTATATACAATAGGACTTGCATTGTAAACACGTTATACAATACACTGACGGCATGAAAACGAAGCGCTTCGCACTGTGTTTTTTTATCGGTATTTTCGCTTCCGTATCCCTGTGCGCGCAAAACGAAGTGCACGGACGCGAACTCTGCCGCGAAACGGCTTCTTTTCTGTCTTCGTTCGGTTTACGTACAGTAAGCGATGCCCTCGTATCGGGCGGACAAAACGATTTTCCGTACAACGTCTACGTCCGCATTCCCGCATCCGAAAAGACTACCGTTTCAAACGGACGCAAAAGACTCATCCTCGCCTTTACGATGGAAGACGCGTACGTCCACCGCGATTTTTTTACGCCGTTTTTGCAGAGCGTAAAAGAAATCAAAAGCGACTCGGATATCATCCTGCTTTTTTCTTACGGAGACGAAAAGATCGATGCAGGCATACCACAGATAAAAGGTACCGACGCTTTCGCGAAAAACATCGAAACGCCGGACGATTATGCGGCCGTGTGCGTCGATTTCGACGCCCGAAAAAAAGCGGCAATCGAACCGGGAGGCGAAGGCACTGTTTCCCCCGATTGGCTCGTGCTGCGCCTCATCCGCGCGTGCGATGAAAACGCCATCCCCTATGTCCTCCGCGGCGGCGGACTCAATTCGCTCTTCCGCCTCTCCCTCCTCGAAAGCGATGAGCGCTCGTCTTTTTTTCTTACGCGCGAAATCCCGTGCGTATCGATTTCGCTTTCTCCCGACAGCGAAAATGCAATTCCGCTTTTGATATCCTTCGTTTCTGCGTACACGGCGGCAGGAACGGAAAGCTGGGACAGGCACTATATACTCATTCCGACGGGCACGTCGATCGTCGACTTCGATGAGCGATTTATCGTGCTGTGTTTTATGGGTATCGCATTCGTAAGTCTTTTTATTCTTTGCGAATTTTCGTTTATCGCCGACAAAAAAAACAGAAAAAACATACGACGCGACGTAGTGCATCTGTGGTACATAATCCCGCTCACCGCCCTTATCGCGTCTCTTTCGTTTCAGGCAAGTCAAATATTTACACATTTTTTGTCGAATGTATTCGGCATCGGTACACTCGTGCAGTTCATCCTAAAAGTCGCCGCAGCCTTTATCATCGTGACCATTCTCTACCTTTTTCAAATACGCCGGCAAGGCATACTCAAAAAACAAGCCTACGCCTATGTCCTCACGCTCGCTTCCGTCGTCAATATTTTTATCTTTGCCGCCGTTGACATATCGCTTTTTTTTCTCTTTACGATGGAATACGTTGTTACGTATTTGTCGCGGCCGTTCAAGCGTACCGGTTCCCTTATCGCGCTTTTTTTTCTGATGGGGATCCCCTTTTTGCCCTACGTCGTGCAGATAATTAATTTCGGCCGCGCAAACGCATTCCGCACCGTCGCGTACAGTCCGTTTCCGATAAATGTACTCCTCGCCTTTCTCTTTCTTCCGTTTTTAATACAGTGGTTCCGCATCATAGCGCGCATGAACGAAAGGTGGCAAAACACATCACTCACCGTTGTCGGTATGCGCATACGCAATGCTGTCCTATCCCTCACGGCTATTGCAATAATCACGACTTTGATTTTTACGGCGATCACCTATATTCCCGACCGTTTCGATACCGGAGACAAAAGACGATTCACGTTTAGAAGCGATATACGAGAGGCGGATGAAAACCGCATTTCGTGCAGCGTAAGCGACAGAACTTTTTTCGGCGACACATCGCGCCGCATCGTCGTGCGGATCGGAAAAAATGCCGTCCTGTGCTCCGTCACGCTTGAAGGCGCATCGCGAAATCCCGTACTCTACTCCGACTCCGAATACGTTTCCGATACGGGCACGAACACCGATACTTTTGCGATCCCGCCGTACCCGCCCGAAACGCTCGTCTTTGTATATACCGCCGATACTTCGGCTTCGACGACGGTAAAAGTGAGTGCGCTCTACGAAGCAGGCAAAAAAAACGCATACGTCAAAAGCACGTACACTTTCGATATTCCTTCTCAAAAAAGCGGCGGCTTTTCATGACAAAGCGCTTTCTCCACGTCGACATCGACGCCTTTTTCGCTTCAGTCGAACAGCTCGACAACCCCGCTCTCCGCGGAAAACCCGTGATCGTCGGAGGGCTGCCCGGCGAACGGCGGGCTGTCGTTTCGACAGCATCCTACGAAGCGCGCGTATACGGCGTCCATTCGGCAATGCCCGTCGCCGAAGCGTACCGGCTCTGCCCTTCGGGCATCTACCTGCACGGAAGACATGAGCGCTATCACGAAGTCTCCGCTCGGATCATGGATATATTCTGCGAATATTCTCCCGACGTCGAGCAGATTTCCATCGACGAAGCTTTTATCGATTTGACGGGCACCGAGCTTCTTTTCGGAGATCCCGAACAAACCGCGCTCCGCTTGAAAAAAGAAGTACGCGATACGACGGGACTCACCGTGTCGATAGGACTTGCAAGTACGAAATACATCGCAAAGCTCGCATCCGAAATGTCGAAGCCCGATGGATTTTTTGAAGTCAAACCGGGAGACGAAGAGCGCTTTATGCTTTCGCTGCCGCTAAAAAAAATATGGGGCATCGGACACAAAACGCTTTCGCGCATCAATCAAGCGGGCATCTTTACCGCGCGCGATCTTCGGGAAAAAAGCGAAGAACTGCTTTGCGTACTGTTCGGAAAAGCCGCAGGCAATTTTTTATACAACGTCGTGCGCGGAAGAGAACCCGACACTTTTATGAGAGACGCCGCTTCCCATTCGCTGAGTTCCGAAAAAACTTTCGCATACGACCTCACCGACACATACGCGATAAAAACCGCAATCATGGAACTCTCGCACACCGTCATGTTTCGCATGCGGCGAGAAGCTTATACGAGCAAAACCGTTTTTATAAAAATACGCTACGAAGATTTTACAACCGTTTCCGCCCGCGAAACTTCAACGTCAAAGATAACGTCGATCGACGACCTCTATACGCGAGCGTGCGCTCTGTTTGAAAAAAAATACGAATCGGGACGCGGCATACGCCTCATCGGAATCGGCGCCGATCACATAAGCGGCGCATCGGAGCCGCACCAGGAAGAGCTCTTCGATTTCGGAGAAAAGAAAAAAGAAGCCGTCGAAAACGCGATCCTCGATTTGGCAAAAAAACACCCCGACGTCAAAGTGCATAAAGCGCGCCTCCTCGCAGGAGAAAAAACCGCACGCGCGGAAACGCTGAAGAAATAAAAATAATTATAAGGGCGAATATTACGAAACGATTGAACATTATGAAAAAGAAAAAGATAATAATTTTTTATATATCCGCGTTTTTTATTTTATTCGCAGGCTGTTTTTTACTTGAATATATCACGTCCGTCGAAAAGCCGAGTCCGATATATCTCATACGGGAAGGTTTTCTCAAATACATTACCGTTTTTCCGTTGGCTGCCTTTTTTCCGGAAATCACAACGACATTACTTTTTTTTAAGGACACGATTATAGTCGTGTTGATAGGATTATGTATTCTTACGGGAATTGCCGCACCCGTATTTTTATCTTTGAAAAAGAACAAGCTTTTTCCGTACAATATAGTGTTTATCCTATCCCTCGCCGCGTACTTTTTTGTCGGGCTCTTATGCTTCGGATTGAGGTACGGGGAATTGTGAGTACTGTAAATTATACAGAAGAAAGAATTTGCTTTTTTTCCTCTTGTGTAAATTGCTCTAAATACTCTTCCTTAAAAACATAAATAACCTTACCGTTTATTAATTTTGGAAATTTTAAACGCCCGGATTTATATTCAGCCCACAAAGTTTGTGAATTAACAGAATAACCTTTTAAAATAAAAAGTTTTAGCAACCATTTGAATGTTTTTATTTCCGAAATCGGCAACAGAAACAATGCCATCGTATAAACAATTACAGGTTTTTTATTTTTAAGAAGTTTCACAAACAAATCAAATCTCTTGCAATAAATCAGTTCACAAATTTTTTTTATGGAAAAATCGAAAGCTTTATTTGTTTTTTTTATATTTCCACAAGAATCGACCTCTGTTCGGTAAAATTCCATCTTTTCAATAATAATATGAACATCGTTATTTGAGAGATTCAATTTTAGCTTCTACCTTTTTAGCAAACTCTGTTAATTTTTGCAATCCGATTTTCCATTGGTTATCTCTCTTGCGATAGAAATTTTATAGTAAGTAAAATATCAATATTCATACATATTCAATACAGCCAAAAAACGTCATTCGTAAATGCAATCATCAGTTTTTATTCCAATTATAAAATAATTTTGTCGGATCACGCATAAATGATAAATTATATAAACGCGAATCCTGCACGGCATCGGTATACGGTTCGGTAATAATAAGGTATAACAAAAAAAATATCGCTATCTTGACGAAACGCACGATATCCGATAGAGTAATTACTACACCGCTTTCGGGTGCGCGATTAGCTCAGTTGGTTAGAGTACAAGCATGACACGCTTGGGGTCACTAGTTCGATTCTAGTATCGCGCATCGGGAAGCGGTGTTTTTATTCGAACGGATAGCGCACGCCGAAGATCCGCCTGATTTCATCCATCAATTCCATCATGTGCAACGTTTCGGAAAGCGGCATCGAAGGGCATTCGATTTTGCCCACTTCTATCGCGTCCGCCGCTTCAATGAGTTCATATTCATAGCCTGTCAGCTGCGCGGGACACGCTTCCTCTTTTACCAATGTGCGCTCTTTATTAAAAACGCTTATCTTCTGCGGATTGTTGATGTTTTCGATTTGTATAAATCCGTCCGTGCAGTAAATCATCCCGTAGCGGTCGGAGACCGCGTCTGCTCCTGCGGCAAGGATCGCGGTCCGGCCGTCGTTTTCATACGTAAGCGTGATGCTGTCGTGTATGTCCACCCCTGCCGCATTCTTTTGGCAAACAGCCTGCACTCCGTCCGAACGGCCGAAAATCATTTCGGCAAAATTGAGCGCATAGATGCCGACATCAAGGAGCGCACCGCCTGCGAGTTCGGGGCGAACGATGCGCTCTTTGTGCAGGATACTGTAGCTCAAATTCGCCGTAAGCATTTTCGCTTCTCCCGCGATCTTCGACGCAACCGCCTCTGCGATGATGTTTCGCATCGGCTGGTAGCGCGTCCAAATCGCTTCGGCAAGCAAAAGTTTTTTTTCGCGCGCAAGGTCGACGACAAGTTTCGCTTCGGCGGCGTTTACGGTAAACGCTTTTTCGCAGAGGACGTGCTTTCCGCCTTCAAGGCAGAGCCGTATGTGCCGGGCGTGATGCGAATGCGGCGTCGCGATATACACGAGATCGACTGAGGGATCGGAGACGAGCGCTTCATACGATGCGAACGATTTTTCCGCGCCGTATTCGGCGGCAAAAGCGCGCCCTTTTTCCGCGCTGCGAGATGCGACGCCGTACAGTTCGACGCGATGGATACCGCGCTCGCGCATCATACGGATCGTCTTTGCGATGACGGCAGCGATACGCCCCGCACCGATAATTCCCATGCGTATCATCAAAACACTCCTTAAAATGCGGCATTGCAGGAAATATCAACTTCCGAAAATGCCGCATTAGTGCGCGAAAGCGCACACGTACATCCTCGTTTAAAATTTTTTCCCCATGATCGCGCGGACGGCTGCGATAAAGATGCATGAGCCCGCAACGCCGATGATTATCGAAGAAGCGAATCCCCCTCCGCCGATATTAAGCGCATTCGCGATGGCGGAACCCACGATTGAACCGATGATACCGATCAGGCAGTTTGTCCAAAAACCGTGTTTGCTTTTCATAAAAATTCCGGCAAGCCATCCGATGAGCGCGCCGATTACAATTGTAAAAATAATTATCATTACCATAACAATACCTCGCACACAGTATAACATAGGATTGGATTTTCGGCTATTTCACCGCAAGAATCGATACGGGTCTACGCAATTCGCGCGGACGGAACGCAATCCGCTCAGATGACCACATAAACAACAAAAAAATAATTCTTGACAGGTTTCGGCGGCGGGTTTATAATCAAACAAGTTCGAACATAATCGAACATTAAGCAACATATAAAAATGATGAAAAAAAATATGGAAAAAACACTGGAAATAGAACGAGAACGCTATATCTTGGACAAAATCAAAACCGCGGGATCAGTTCAAGTGGATGCTCTCGCAAAAGAACTCGACGTAAGCGCGATGACGATCCGCAGGGATTTGACGAGTTTAAAAACGCGCGGTCTCATCAACCGTTGTCACGGAGGGGCGATCATCAAACAGGAAACGCCGTATTACAACAAAAAAGTTTCCAACGCCGCCGAAAAATGCAGGATTGCAAACGCGGCGATAAAATTTATTAATTCGAACGATACCGTCTTCCTCGATGCAGGAACGACGACGTATCAAATCGCGCAGCTCATCGCCGACAGAGAAGACGTAACAGTCATCACCGACGACTTGCAGATCGCAATGATGCTGTCGCAGAGCAGGACAAACGTATACGTCTGCGGCGGCTATATCCAAAAGACGACCGGCTGCGTGATGGGTATGTTTGCCGAACAGATAATCGAAAACTTTCTCATCGACGCGGCGTTTATCGGAACGGCTGCAATCGATGAAGATTTTACCGTGCGCACGCCGACTCTCGAAAAAGTCGCGCTGAAGCGAAAGATCGTCGAAAACAGCGACCGCTCGTATCTCGTCGCAGACACAGAAAAATTCGATAAACGGGCGACGATAAAAATCAATACGCTTGCCGACTATACCGGTGTCATCACCGATAAAAAATTCACGGAAAAGGAGCTGACCGCGCTGCGCAAAAAACGCATCAACGTGATCGCCGTGTAAAAGGTTTAAACGAGCCGCTGAAATAGCGCGTCTCGTTTAACTTCGAGTTTTCTTTCGAAAACTCGCTCATATACGTGTGCGCTCTCGCGCACCGCTGCGGCATTTTCGGAAGTTGACACTTCCTGCAATGCCGCACTTCAAGGTAGGAAATTATGCCGCAGTGTTTGATCATAGCAGACGATTTGACGGGAGCGAACGCAACGGGAGTTCTGCTTCATAAAGCGGGATACAGCGCATACACCGTTTTGGAACTCGACGGGGCGAAAAACATACGGGGGGAATGTGACTGCCTCTTGTATCCGACAAACAGCAGAAGCCGCACGAGCGAAGAAGCGTACCGGCGCGTATATGAAGCGACCAAAAAATTAAAAAGCGGAGATACGAAAGTATACGCCAAACGCATCGACAGCACGCTCAGGGGAAATCTCGGACAGGAAACGGATGCGATGCTCGACGCACTCGGGGAAAACTACACCGCCCTCGTTGCTCCGAGTTTTCCGTCGTCCGGACGCATCGTCTGCGGCGGATATATGCTCGTCAATTCGGTGCCCCTCCATAAAACGAGTGCAGCCGTCGATCCGAAAAATCCTATCGATACGTCCCGCGTCGAAGACATATTCCGCAGGCAGTCGAAGTATCCCGTCGCGTCCGTCGATTTGGAAGAACTGCGCAAAGGAAAAACATACGTCGCAGGACGCATAACGGCGCTCGTAAAAGAAGGTGTACGCACGATTCTCTTCGACTGCATCACCGATGACGATTTGGAGCTTATCGCTGAAGCGGGAATCGCATCGGATATTCCGTTTATAAGCGTCGGTCCCGGACCGTTTACAGCGGCGCTTGTCAAAAGCACCATCGTCCCCCGTACAAAAAACGATGACGGTGCCGTACTGCTCGTGATCGGAAGCGTAAACGGCGTCGCAAAAATGCAGATCGACGAAGTGCTTCCGTCGCGCGATATCTTCGTATCGCTCATCAAGATCGAAGAGCTTATCAAAAGCGACGAATCGCGGCAAGCCGAAATACGGCGCAATGTACAATCGGTTGCATCTGCCGCAGAGCAATTCCGCATCTACGCGCTCATCGGTGAAGGCATAGATCCCGACAAACGTATAGATTTTAAAAAATACGAAAAGGCGACGAATCGTTCTTCTGACGAACTGTCTGATATCGTCAACTCGTCGTTTGCGGCCATGGCTGCAGAAATTTTACGGCGGCAAAACGACATCAAAGCGCTCTACACGAGCGGAGGCGATATAACGCTTGCCGTCTACGATACGCTCGGCGTATCGAGCATCAAGCTGCACACGGAAGTGCTGCCGCTCGCCGCGTACGGAGAGTTGTGCGGGGGAGAATTCGACGGATTGAAAGTGATTACAAAGGGCGGCATGGCGGGCGACAAATATGCGCTCAAAGACTGCATCGCATATTTGAATACGCATATTTAAACGGGCGCAGGGTGAGCGCATTCGGCTTAAACGGCGCACCTTTGAGAAAATGCACGTCGGCCGTTCGTATAAAAATTATTAATTTGAAAACAATTTTATGGGAGAAATACTATGACAAGACCTTTTATTGCGATTCCGATCGGAGACCCCGCAGGCATCGGGCCGGAAATCGTTGCTAAAGCCGTTGCGGACAAAGACACGTGCGCTGCGGCAAAATGCGTCGTCATCGGCGACAAAAAAATCATGGAGGGTGCGATACGGATTACAAAGGTACCGCTTTCGATACGCTGCATCGAAAATCCCGAAGACGGCGACTACCGCGAAAACGTACTCAACCTCATCGACCTCGGCAATATCGATATGGCAAGGTTTAAAATCGGTACGATCGACGGTATGTGCGGAAAAGCCGCATACGATTATATCGAAAAAAGCATTTCGCTCGCGATGGAGCATAAAGTCGCGGCCGTCGCTACGACTCCGATCAACAAAGAAGCGCTCAAAGCAGGGGGCGTACCCTTTATCGGTCACACGGAAATCTTCGGAGCGCTGACGCACACGAGCGATCCGCTGACGATGTTCGAAGTGCGCGGCCTGCGCGTTTTCTTTTTGACACGGCACGTATCACTTATGGAAGCGTGCAAGATGGTAAAAAAAGAACGCATCGTCGATTACGTAAAGCGCTGCCTCGACGCGCTTAAAAAACTCGGCGTCACCGAAGGTACGATGGCCGTCGCGGGTTTGAATCCGCATTCGGGCGAACACGGACTGTTCGGAACCGAAGAAGTGACGGACGTAACTCCGGCGGTCGAAGCGCTCCGAAATGAGGGCTATCCCGTCGTGGGACCCATCGGAGCGGATTCCGTTTTCCACCTCGCCCTCATCGGTAAATTCAACAGCGTCCTCTCGCTCTACCACGATCAGGGACACATCGCAACGAAAACGCTCGACTTCGAACGCACGATTTCGGTTACCGGCGGTATGCCTATTCTCCGCACGTCCGTCGATCACGGCACTGCGATGGACATAGCCGGCACGGGACAAGCGAGCGCGGTGAGCATGATAGAAGCAATCCGCCTTGCAGTAAAGTATTCGCCGAATTTTATTAACGGATGATTATGCGGATGAGTGCCGCATAAAATAAACAGGGTTTTTATAGGAGGCATTTATGGGAGACATTTCAGGAGCGCAGATGCTCTTGGGACTAGGGATCGGCCTTTTAGTGCTGATTTTGCTCATTCTCAAGACGAAGGTTCACGTGTTTATCGCGCTGATTATCGCATCGTGTATTATCGGACTTGCAGGCGGTATGGCGCCGACGTCTATCGCCGGTACGATCACGAAGGGCTTCGGCGGAACGCTCGGAAGCATCGGTATCATCATCGGCTTGGGTGTCATGATGGGGCAGATATTCGAAGAGTCGGGAGCTGCGGAACGCATGGCAAGGGTTTTCCTCAAACTCTTCGGCAAGGGGCGGGAAGAATTTGCGATGGCCGTCACCGGCTACATTGTTTCGATCGCGATCTTTTGCGATTCGGGATTCGTCATCCTCTCGCCGCTCGCCCGCGCGCTTTCAAAGGAAACGAAAAAATCGATCGTGTCGCTGAGCGTCGCACTCGCGGGAGGCCTTGTCATCACGCACTCGCTCGTACCGCCGACGCCCGGTCCGCTCGGCGTCGCAGGAACATTCGGCATCGACATCGGCAATTTTTTGCTGCTCGGTCTCGTCGTGTCCATCCCGATGACACTCGCGGTCATGTTTTACGGCAAGTGGCTCGGCAAAAAAATTTATCAAATTCCGGGCGATAAAGAAGGCGAATGGCAGCGTCCTCCTTATCAAAAACCCCAATATGATACGGGCGACGACGCACATACAAAAAAACTGCCGAACGCATTCGTTTCGTTTATGCCGATCGTTCTGCCGGTTGTGCTTATTTTATTAAATACGGTTCTTTCCGCACTCAAGGCGACAGGGCCGATCGCGACATTCTTTTTCGTCGTCGGTACGCCGATTTTTGCGGTGCTCATCGGAACGCTGATTGCGATCTTTACGCTGACGAGAGGACAAAGCAAAGCGTCCGTTATCAATACGCTTGAGACGAGCATCAAAAGCGCAGGCATCATCATACTCGTGACCGGCGGAGGCGGCGCGCTCGGACAGGTCATCAAAGATGCAGGTGTCGGAAATTACATCGCACAAGGAATCGCTGCGACGCACATCCCCGTCATCCTTTTGCCCTTTATCATCGCGACGCTCGTACGTTTCGTACAGGGCTCGGGTACCGTCGCTATGATTACCGCGGCGGGAATCACCGCTCCGATCGTTGCGGCCGCAGGAGGCAATATGGTGCTCGGCGCGCTCGCGGCGACGGTCGGTTCGCTCTTCTTTTCGTATTTCAATGACAGCTTCTATTGGGTTGTAAACCGCTTGAGCGGTATCACCGACACGAAAGAGCAGATCCGCGTGTGGTCGATATCGACGACGATCGCATGGGCAGTCGGCTTTGCCGCCCTGCTCATACTCGATATCTTTATGTGATTTTAATACGGAGCGGAAAAGTCAGTACGATACAAAGACTTACGTTTACAGTCGGCAGATTGTCTCAAGAGCGGGCGACTTTTGAGACAGTCTTTCCCCCTACACCGCTCCGTTTCATATTCGCACGATAAGGAATAAGCGATGAGTGTCAACTCGCAACGATTAGCCTTACAAGCGCGACGTGACTACAGATGCAACTCGACGATAACTCAAGTCGATAGAACTCAATTCGACGAGTTGACCGACACGCTTTTTTTCGATATAGTGAATAATCGTATCGGCGATTTTTCGTCGGCACATTTCGGGCTATAGCGCAGCTGGTTAGCGTACAAGTCTGGGGGACTTGGGGTCCCGGATTCGAATTCCGGTAGCCCGACACGATCCGCAGGAAATCGATCCTGCGGATTTTTTTTGTACTTCGATAATTCAGCCAAATCAGACATTCCGACTGTGGGTACGCATCCGGCAACAGGCATTCGCCATGCGGCGTTATTTTTTATACTACCCGCTGCCCCTGCCGAGGGCAGCATCGATTTCATTTGACGATTTTAAAATATACCGATATAGTATAAGCATAGGGCAGAGCTATCTGCAAAATATAAAGATGCGATACAACGCAGTCTAAGGAGTGTAGCTATGGACAAATACGAATGTACCGTGTGTGGATACGTGTACGATCCCGAAAAAGGCGATCCGGACGGCGGCATAGCGCCGGGCACAAAATGGGAAGACATCCCCGACGATTGGGTATGCCCGCTGTGCGGCGTCGGAAAAGATTCGTTTCAAAAACAGTAAATCGATCTGAAAACCGCCGCTACAGCGTATAACGTGCGCGTTCTCCGCCGATAAGGCGCGGACGAGTACGCGCGCATACGACGTGCGCCGCTCCGATGCATTTTTGTTCGATGCGGACGGGAACGGCCACATCGCGCAAATGCATGCCGATAAGCGTATCGCCGATATCGATCCCGGCATCGGCTTTTATATGCTCCGTAACGGCGGGTTTTTCGAACAATCGGTACGCCGCCGACGCGAAAGAGCCGCCTGCGTGAATCCACGGAACGACGGAAACCCTCTCATAAGCGTATTTTTCAAGGCAAGCTTCTTCGATGACGAGCGCTCGGTTCAAATGTTCGCAGCACTGAGCAGCAAGGAATATGCCGCGCGGTCGCACGATATCGTATATCGCCGTAAAAACTGCCCTTCCCGCCTCTTCGCTTGAAGTCGTTCCGATTTTATTTCCGAGTATTTCGCTCGAAGAACATCCGACGACGAGGATATTTCCTTCCTTCAGTTCCGCCTGTACAAGCAATTCATTGACGGCGTTTTTTACATCTTCGACAATGCGATTCATATTCATTTTTTTTATCCTTCGGCAGCTGCTGCGACATATCTGTCGATATATTCGATTATCTTCCGTTCGTACGCTTTTCGGCCGAGCACATAATTGGCCGCGTGGGGCGCGCCGGACACGATGAGCAGTTCTTTCGGAGACGCGCACGCTTCGTAATTTTGCTCCGACATATACGGCGGCACAAAAGTATCCGCATCGCCGTGAATAAAAAGCACAGGGATCGTATTTTCGGAGAGCGCATCGAGCGTCGAATATTCGCTCAAGCCGAAACCTGCAATCGTACGGGTAAGCATATCGGAAATCGCAAGTATGGGAAAGCAGGGCACGCGGTACGACGTTTTCAGAACGTGCTCTATTTCATCGCGCGCAGAAGTATAGCCGCAATCGGCGATGATGAATGCAACGTTTTCGGAAAGCTTTGTACCGGACGCCATGAGTACCGTTGCGGCTCCCATCGACACGCCGTAGAGAATGATCGGAAGCTTTCCGCCGTTTTTTTTATCGACAGCCGCTACCCAATCGCGGCAATCGAATCGCTCTTTTATACCGAACGTGAGGTATTTGCCCCCGCTCTCCCCGTGAGCTCTTTCGTACGGAAGCAAAACATTCCATCCCCGCTCATGAAAAAATTGCACGGCAAGCGAAAAATTTGCCATAGGGTTTGCGTGATAGCCGTGCATACACACAACGGTTCCCTGTGCATCTTCCGCACGCACGTACCATGCCGCAAGTTTGATGCCGTCGATCGATGTGATATACATTTTTTCTTTTTCCATGCGGTAAAAAGCATCGACTGCAGCATGAAGTTCGGGAAGATAGGCTTCGAGCTTCGGTTCTCCTTCAAAGACATCCGGCGTTTTTTGTTTTCGGCGCGAAATCGTCGGACGAAAGAACAATATGTATACGAGCAGCGTCACAACGGCGAACAAAGAGGCAAGGACGCCGAACGCGATAAAGACCATACGCATATTGCAAGTATACCGCTTTTACGCAATCATCGCACTATGGATATGCCGAAAAAGATAACCGTCTTTTTCTACAGCCCCGATACGATCACTAGACAGTATGACTAATACATATTATCATTTCAAAATATCGGTTTGATACAACACATGTACGGTACGGTCGAAATCGAATTCCCGGCGCTGCCGTGTTTATGAGGAGGATGTACTATGAAAAAATTAGGTATGCTTTTATGCATTTGTTTGACGGCCTGTCTGTTTTTCGGCTGCGGCGGAAAATCGAAAACAGGAAAAGCGGCGGGTGAAAAAGTATTCCGCCTCGCCGTCGTCGATCCGCAGGTCCCGCTCGATATGCATTTAAACACGTATTCCGATATCATGCGCCTCACCGACAATGTCACGGAATCCCTTTTCATATCGCGCGAAGACGGTTCCATCGCCCCTGTCCTTATCGAAGCGATGCCTTCTTTTTCGTCAGAAACGCTGACGTATTCTTTTACGATTAAATCGGGTGTACAATTTCACAACGGTAAGATGCTGACAAGCCGTGACGTAAAATATTCTCTCGAGCGCGTCGTAAAAAAACAGAGCATGGCGAGCCTTCTCGAAACGGTCGTCGGATACCGCGAGTTGCAAAGCGGCGCCGCAGCCGAATTGGCAGGCATCAAAGTGATCGACGACACGCATTTTACGATCACGCTGTCCCGCATCTATACGCCGTTTCTCGCAGCGCTTTCGACGCCCTATACGGCGATCTATCCGGCGGACGCATGCGAAGAAGCCGGCGATACCTGGGGTACGAAGACGCTCATCGGAACGGGACCGTTTAAGCTGGACAGCTATACACCCGACGTCGGTGCGGAAATGTCGAAATTCGCAGAGTATCACGGAGGTGCGGCGATCCTCGATAAAATCAGCTACAAATTCGTTCCCGATGCGAATACGCAAGTGCTCGAATATCAAAAGGGCAATGTCGATTTTGTCGGTTTGAAAAATTCGCTGTACCCGGTGTATGCGAACAATCCGCAGTTGAAAGACCAAATCCACAGCTATCAGCAGCCCGGCGGATATTATTTTCTCCCGAACGTAAAAGTGATTCCCGACGCAAAAGTGCGCGAAGCTCTTTCGCTTGCGGTCGACAGAAAGGCGATCTGCGAAAGCGTACTGCACGGCACGGCATCCGTTCCGAGTTCTTTTATCCCGCCGGCGCTTATCGGTCACGATAAAAACGCTTTGCCTTTCGAATACGCCCCCGATCGCGCAAAGGCACTGCTTGCCGAAGCGGGTTTTGCAAACGGATACGATCTGCGCGTTACGGTCATTTCTTCGAACAGCTTGGGTTTGCAAATCGCAACCGCGTTTCAAGAAGAAGCGAAACCTGCAGGCATCAACGTTCAGATCGAACAGGTAGACCGCTCGGCATGGACGGATATGAAGCGGAACGGCGGCATCGACTGCAGCGTAAGCAACTGGTACGTCGACTACAGCGACCCCGACAGCATGCTCTACCCCGTCAGCGCGGGCAGAGTCGATCTCTCATCGTCGTTTTGGCATGATCCGCGCTTTGAAAAATTGATGGACGACGGAGTGCTCACCGACGATACGGCCGCCCGCCAAAAGATATACGAACAAGCCGAGCACATTTTAACGCGCGAAGATTTCGCGGCGCTCCCCCTTATCAACGAAGTGAATTTTTATCTGCTGAATCCGAAAGTAACCGATTTTACAATCGATTCGGCAAATCGCATTGATTGCAGAAAAGCCAACATTCAATAACGACAACCGTGCGCCGCGCGGAACGCGCGGCGCACGCTATTATAAGGAAATACGATGGCCGCATATATAGCAAAGAGATTGCTGCAAACCGTTATCGTCATATTCGGCATCACGCTGATCACCTTTATCCTGCTGCAAGTCGTACCCGGAGATCCCGTAGCGATGATGCTCGAACGGAGAGCAACGCCCGAAACGATTGCTGCCGTCCGTCACCAGCTCGGTCTCGATATACCTCTTTCGCGGCAGTATGTAAATTTTATCTCAGGTGTCGTCCGTATGGATTTCGGCGTTTCATATTTTTCAAAAGAACCCGTTATCCTCGCCCTCTCCCGCGCGTTCCGCGTAACACTCAAACTGGCGATGATTTCGTTTTTATTCGCCGTCGCGCTCGGTATCGGCTGCGGACTTGCGGCCGCGTTGAACCGCGGAACGTGGATCGATTCGGCTTTTATGGCACTGTCGGTATTCGGCGTGTCGGCGCCTTCGTTTTGGATCGCCATCATTTTGCAGATCGTATTCGGTTTAAAATTAAATCTCTTTCCCATTTCCGGATTCGATTCACCGGTCGCCTATATTTTACCGAGCATCGCACTCGGAACGCGGTATGCCGGAAGCATTGCACGCATAACGCGGACAAGTATGCTCGATGTCATCAAACAGGATTATATCCGTACGGCGCGCGCAAAAGGCGTAACACGGAGCGCCCTCATCATACACCATGCGCTTAAAAACGCGATGATTCCGATCGTAACGCTCGTCGGAACCGAGCTCGGAAATATGCTCACCGGATCCATGTTGATCGAAAAAGTGTTTTCCATTCCGGGCATCGGAAAACTTGCCGTCGATTCCATGACGAACCGCGACTTGCCGCTGCTCGAAGGAACCGTCATGTATATCGCATTCGTTTTTGTCGTCGTCAATTTGCTCGTCGACGTTTCCTATGTCCTCATCGATCCGCGGATACGCTACGGCAAAGGAGAATCATGATGAAAGCGTTTTTTTCTTTTTTTAACAAACAAAAGCGTTTTGCCGACGGCATTGTAAACGGCGACATAGAATATTCGAGCTATTATAAAGACAGCTTCAAACGCTTTCGAAAAAACAAAGCCGCGATGACCTGCCTCGCAATCATTTTGCTGCTCATCGCCGTCGCGATCTTCGCACCTCTCATCGCTCCCTACGATCCGAGCCATCAGGATTATCAATCGGTACTCGCTCAACCGAATGCGAAACATTTGCTCGGTGCGGACGAATACGGACGCGATATCCTGTCGCGCATCATATACGGCACGAGGATTTCGCTGAGCATCGGCATTCTCGCGCAGCTTCTCGCTTCGCTCATCGGCATAACACTCGGCTCCCTCGCAGGCTATTTCGGAGGCATCGTAGACGCGGTCATCTCCCGTATCATGGAAATATTTTCCGCGTTCCCCGACCTCATCTTCGCTATGGCGATTATGACGTTTTTGGGACAGGGTATTTTGAATCTCTATATCGCACTCGGTTTTTTGACATGGGTCAGAACCGCGCGCATGATCAGAGGAGCAGTCATACAGCTGAAAGAAAAAGAATACGTGGAAGCCAGCCGTGCAAGCGGCGGCAGGTCGTTTCGGATCATCGTCAAACACTTGATTCCGAACTGCCTTTCAACGATCATCGTACTCGTAACGCTCGGCATCCCGCACGCTATCATGTACGAAGCGTCGTTGAGTTTTCTCGGTCTCGGCATCCAGCCGCCCACACCGAGCTGGGGCAATATGATAAGCGCGGCGCAGTCGGTTATCGGTTTTTTGCCGATATACAGCATTATGCCCGGCGTGGCGATCATCATAACCGTCATAACGTTTAATATTTTCGGGGACGGACTGCGAGACGCGCTCGATCCGAAGCTCCGTGTTTGAGGTGCGATTATGATCGAAGAAATGCTGCTGAAAGTCGATAACCTGAGCACATGGTTTTATACGGACGACGGGATTGTCAAAGCCGTCAACGATGTATCGTTTTCGCTGAACAAAGGGCACACGCTCGGTATCGTCGGAGAATCGGGCTGCGGAAAAAGCATCACCTCTCTTTCCGTCATGCGCCTCGTCGACTCTCCCCCCGGAAAGATCGTCGGCGGAAAAATCGTATTTAAAGGCGAAGATCTCTTGGCAAAAAGCGAAGAAGAGATGCGGCGAGTACGAGGTAAACGGATCGCAATGATCTTTCAAGAACCGATGACCTCTTTAAATCCCGTATACACCGTCGGCCGTCAAATAGAGGAAGCGCTTTTAATTCACGAATCGATGACGAAAAAAGAAGCGAAGCGCCGAGCGCTTGAAATGCTCCGCTTAGTCAGAATTCCGCTGCCGGAAAAACGATTCGACGAATATCCGCACCAGCTCTCCGGCGGTATGAGACAGCGCGTCATGATCGCGATAGCCCTCGCATGCAGTCCCGAACTTTTAATCTGCGACGAGCCGACTACGGCGCTCGACGTAACGATACAAGCGCAGATACTCGCCCTCATCGACGAACTCAAAGAAAAAACGGGAACGTCCGTCATAATGATCACGCACGATCTCGGCGTCATTTCCGAAATCACGGACGAAGTGCTCATCATGTACGCGGGCGAAATCGTCGAATACGCGCCGAAAGCGCAGCTCTTTAAAAATCCGCTTCATCCGTATACGCAGGGTTTGATCGCGTGCGTTCCGAAACTCGGCCGCGATTCCGACAGACTTCAGACGATCGAAGGAACGGTTCCGTCTTTCGACGATATGCCGGCCGGCTGTACCTTTTGGCCGAGATGCCCGTTCGCGGAGGCGATCTGTAAAGAGAAAAAACCCCCGCTCACGGATTGCGGCAATCGGACGGTACGATGTCACCGCTACGCAGGCAAAAAGGAGGACGCCGATGAACGATAATAATACGCAACACGCTCCGCTGCTGCAAGTGCGTCACCTCAAAAAATGGTTTCCGATGAAAAAATCGCTTTTTACCTTCGGCAGATCTTACATCAAAGCCGTCGACGACGTGAGCTTCGATCTCGAAAAAGGCGAAACGCTCGGCGTCGTCGGAGAATCGGGATGCGGAAAATCGACGATGGGACGAACGGTTCTCCGGCTCATAGAACCGACAAGCGGATCCGTCATTTTCAAAGAAAACGATTTAATAAAGATGCGCGGCAAAGAACTGCATAAAACGAGGAGCGCGATGCAGATCATCTTTCAGGATCCCTACGCATCGCTGAATCCGCGTATGACGGTCGGAGAAATCATCGCCGAGCCGCTCGACATACAGCTTCGGATCGGCGTCGAAGAAAAACGGAAGCGCGTCCTCGAAACGATGCAAATCGTCGGTTTAAACGCAAAATACTACAACCGCTATCCGCATGAATTTTCCGGCGGACAGAGGCAGCGCATCGGCATCGCGAGAGCCATCATTCTCCGGCCGGAAGTGATCGTCTGCGACGAGCCGGTTTCGGCGCTCGACGTTTCCATCCAAGCGCAGGTTATAAACCTGTTGCAGGAACTGCAGGAAAAAATGGGGATCGCGTATATCTTTATTTCGCACGACCTCAGCGTCATTAAACACGTTTCCGACCGCATCATCATCATGTATTTGGGACACATCGTCGAAACGGCGGCGAAAAAAGACATCTACGAAAATCCTGCACATCCCTATACGAAAGCGCTCCTGTCGGCCATTCCCGTTATCGAAGAAGGCAAAAAAGAAAAAATCATTCTCGAAGGCGATTTGCCGAGTCCCGCCGATCCGCCGTCGGGCTGCGTATTTCATACGAGGTGTTATATGGCGCAGAAAATCTGCAGCGAAGTAAAACCGGAAAACAAGGATTTGGGCGGCGGCCATTTTTGCGCCTGCCACTTTTGTAAATAAGTCGAAACATCCTGTATCAAAATATCCTGCAAAAGTTTTTATGGAGGAAATATGAAAATCACCGATATCAAAGTTCAGGCGGTGGAAGTACCGCTCAAAGAGCCGTTCCGCATTTCGCTCGGCGTTATAACGCATGCGAAGAGCGCGATCGTCACCGTCGAAACGGATGAAGGCGTCGTCGGATACGGCGAAGGCGCTCCGGGAATTTTAATAACGGGAGAAAACCTTCCGGGGACGGTCGCCGGTATTGAAATCATGAAAAGCGATCTGATCGGGCTCGATCCGCGCGATTTGGAATCGATCTACCGGGCGATGGGAAAATCGCAAGCGCACGCGCCGAGCGCAAAAGCCGCAGTCGATATCGCCTGTTACGACATACTCGGAAAATCGGCCGGTATGCCCGTGTACAAGCTGCTCGGCGGCTTAAACAATTACATCGAAACCGATATCACCGTCGGCATAGATACGCCGGAAACGATGGCTGCAAAAGCGAAAGATTGGGTTGCAAAGGGCTTTACGACGATAAAGACGAAGGTCGGCACGAATTTGGAAGACGACGTCGCGCGCGTCAAAGCGATCCGCTGTGCCGTCGGTCCGCAGGTCAAAATACGAGTCGATGCAAATCAAGGCTGGTCTGCAAAAGACGCCGTCAGGATCATCGAACACTTAAACGAATACGATTTGGAACTCGTCGAACAGCCCGTCCCCTACTACGATATCGCCGGTCTTGAATACGTCACCAAGCACACGGACGTACTCATCATGTCCGACGAAAGCTGTTTTACGTCGCACGATGCGCTGCACCTCATAGAGCGCAGAGCGATCGATGTGCTGAACATAAAGCTTATGAAATGCGGGGGCATCAGAGAAGCGCTTAAAATCAACGCGATATGCGAAGCGGCCGGCGTCGAATGTATGCTCGGCTGCATGGTCGAAGAGACGAACGTCGGCGTTACCGCAGCCGCAAGTCTCGGAGCGGCGGTAAAAAATATTACGCGTGCGGATCTCGATGCAACCTTTTCTTTAAGCGCACTGCCCTTTAAAGGCGGCATGCACGTAGAAAACGCGAACCGTATAACGCTTGCCGAAGAGCCCGGATTCGGTTTTAAAGGTTTGGAAAAATAAGCGCTGCGGGATTCGAGCAGAATCGATACTGCCGCAGCACGAGGAGATATAGGACTTATGTATTCCGATTTGAAATATTTGGAAGTACCGCTTCCCGAAGACGTACAAAAATTAAAATGGCACGGCGATTTTGCAGCGCTCGATGAATGCATCGCACACAAACTGCAAAAGGATATTCCGCACGCGCTTCGAAAACGCCTTGAACTCGAGCGGGAGATCGTCCGGCGCATTCCGCAGCAATATCCGTATCCGAAGGAAAAAGCGCTTGCGTTGTTAAAGGATACTTTTAAAGATTTTACGGAAAGCGAATTCCGCCGCCTGTGGCTGGAAAACGCCGTCGAATGGATTTACCGGGACGGTATCGTGTACCTGCACAAACTCTTTATCGACAACTTGGTAAAGACGCGGCAGGACTTCGCCTCGCGCTGTATTCATCCCGAAAATTTCGACGATTCGGCGGCAAACTTTGCGCTTTTAAATACGGCGATCGACGAGATAAAAAAAGAAGGACGGCTGACGTATTATTTCCGCATCAAAAGTACGCTTGAAGTGCCATCGTCATCCGTCGCAGCTTCCGATGCGCTGTGCGTTCACATACCCGTTCCCGTCGAATACGCACAGGTAAAAAATTTTAAACTGCTCGGCACGTCTCCGAAACCCGATTACATCGCCGCAAGCGATTACCCGCAGCGCACCGTCTGCTTTACTTCTCCCGCATCGGAGTGCAAAAAGTTTTCAGTCGAATACGAATTCGAAAATCACATCGAGTATAGGGAACTCTCGGCGGAAAACGTATCGGACGCACAACCGACGTTCTATACGGAAGAGCAGGCGCCGCACATACGCTTTACGCCGTACATAAAGACGCTCGCGACGGAAATCATCGGGGAAGAAACGAATCCGCTTGTCAAAGCGCGGAAAATATACGATTACATTACGACGCACGTCATGTATTCGTTTGTGCGAAGCTATATCACGATCGACGCCATATCCGAATACGTCGCATCGGGATTAAAAGGCGACTGCGGTATTCAAGCGCTGCTGTTTATCACGCTCTGCAGATACGCGGGCATTCCGGCGCGTTGGCAAGCGGGATTGTACGCGACGCCGCTCCGCGTCGGAAATCACGACTGGGCGCAGTTTTATATCGCACCGTACGGCTGGCTTTTTGCGGATTGTTCTTTCGGAGGATCGGCGTACCGTCACAAAGATATGAACCGCTGGAATTATTATTTCGGCAATATCGATCCGTACCGGATCCCGCTCGCATCCGACTTTCAGCATGAATTTGCGCTTTCCGCCGGAAACCTCAGAAACGATCCCTACGACAACCAAACGGGCGAAGCTGCGGTAAACGGGAAAAATTTATTCGGCGACGAATTCGATGCAAAAGCGGAAGCCGTCGCGATTCAAAAGCGATAAGACGCGAAAGACTTTTCGAAAATACGGCGCTCGTTTGCCTATCATGCAAACGAGCGTTTTTTTACGTGTAAAACTATCGGAAGGAAAGCAAGGCGTATACGAACGGACTTGGCAAGGCGAACAAAGCCGCACAGGCATTCAAAGCGATAAAAAACATACGTATAGTCCGGTACATTGATTTTTCAATAAACATCGTATCATACATCAGCTCCGTTTCTGGCACCATGGACAAAAGTATCGGAAATCCGGACATCCATACGATTTTTCGATCTTCGGAAAAAGATATACGATATCATTTATGCAACAAGCCGGAAATATATTGCTCCATCGCATTCGAGCCGCTGAGCTTTGTCGCAGCTTCTACACACTCATCCGTTTTTTCATCAAAAACAGCACCGTGCGTTATAAGAAAATCCGCTACGACGAATGCATTTTCCCGTATCGCAATATTCAATGCCGTATATCCGTTTCTTTTGGCCTGCCGCCTGTAATTCCAATCCCACAGAGCGATATCGCATCCATACACTCGCGCGTCGATATCCGCGCCGTTATCCAAAAGCAATTTCAACCAAGGGATCAATTTCTTCTCTTCGATTCCCGAATAAGCACGGGAAGAATGCAGATTCGGAAATTTTTCCGATTGTATCCTCGACGAAAAGAGGACATGCGCGACAAAAGGCCGCGTTTTCAAATTGGCTCCGTATTTAATCAACAATTCGGCTTTTTCATACGCAGTGTCGGTATCCTTTTCTTGAATTACTATCCAGAGCGGATTATGATATGGCCATGGATTATATCCGTCGTTTCGCGACATTTTGTTCGGATTATGTCCTCTTGCAAGCATATCCGCCATTTTTTCCGTAGAAGAATCCGTTACCGCTTCATAAAATCTGTCATCGTCCGTCATCGGCCAAATTCCGGGTTTTACTTCTTTTATGATGTCGGAAATAAATTCTCCCGTAAAACATAACATACAAATCGCAAGCGTTATCCCCGGAATCATCGTAATAATACCGGCAATACGGTTTTTTCGAAAAAGCATGATTCCCAAGAGGATAACCGTACCGCATATAGCGCATAAAATAACAAATGCAAAAAACAAATATGACACTATCATGAGAGCCCCCGCATACAAACTGCACGCCTTTGAAGCTTTTCCCAAAAGCAAAAGGGCTGCCCAAAAAGTCCCTTCTTTTTCGACAGCCCTTCGATCGGCAAAAACCGATGTTATTGATTATTAATTTCTACAGTGCGCATCGCGCACGGTCTTAACCGTACGTTGCGATAAAGACGCCGGCCGCGATTGCGGTTCCGATAACGCCTGAAACGTTCGGTCCCATCGCGTTCATGAGCAGGAAGTTCGACGGATCGAATTCCATACCGACTTTATTCGAAACACGCGCAGCCATCGGAACGGCGGAAACGCCTGCCGATCCGATAAGCGGATTGATCTTTTTATCTTTCGGCAAAAAGACGTTCATCAGCTTCGCCATCAAAAGACCGCCGATCGTCGCGATGATAAATGCGATGAGGCCGAGCGCGATGATGCCGAGAGAACTCGGATTGATGATCTTTTCGGGAGTCATCTGAGCGCCGACGCCGAGCGACAGCAAAATGGAAACGATGTTCATCAATTCGTTCTGCACCGTCTTTGAAAGGCGTTCGACGACGCCGACTTCTTTAATAAAATTTCCGAAGGCGAGCATGCCGATGAGCGGTGCCGCAGGCGGCAAAAGCAAAATCGTCAGGATGAGAAGCACGATCGGAAACATGATCTTTTCGGTGCGCGAAACGGGGCGAAGCTGGGGCATCGTGATGCGCCGCTCGTGGTGCGTCGTCAGCAGTTTCATGATGGGCGGCTGGATGAGCGGCACGAGCGCCATATACGAATACGCGGCGACGGCGACGACGGCCATCATTTCGGGGGCAAGCTTTCCTGCGACGTAGATCGTCGTCGGACCGTCAGCCCCTCCGATAATCGAAATGGCACAGGCCTGAAGCATATTGTAATCGACGCCGGGAATCAAATTGAAAAGGGCGACACCGAACATCGTCGCAAAGACGCCGAGCTGGGCAGCTCCTCCGAGAAGCGCGGTTTTCGGATTTGCGATGAGCGGGCCGAAGTCCGTCATGGCGCCGATTCCCATAAAGATGAGCATCGGGAAAAATTCGTTTCCGACGCCCGCCGTATAGATGATGTGCAGCATACCGTGAGGCGCTTCTATCATGCCCGCTCCGAGGATGTTCGCAAAGACGGTGCCGAAACCGATCGGAATCAAAAGAAGCGGTTCAAAGCCGCGCGCGGCTCCGAGATAGATTATTAAAAATCCGATCGCGATCATGATGAGGCTGTACCACGCGGGAACCTGCGCTCCCGCAAAGGGATCGTGCGCCTGCTTTGCCGCGGATGCAGCTGCGGCAGCCTGTTCCGCTGCCCTTTCCGCGACGGTTTTCGTGTGGATCATCTGATAGATGCCGGTATTTTCCCAAATGTTTTCGATAAAAGTTCCGACATCGATATTTTTGATTCCCTCGGAATTTTTAATCTTTGCGGTATTTATCGTGCGGAACGACGCGCGCTCTTCGTGTGTGTTTTGAGCGAACGCCGCGGGACGCACAAGGGCAAAGACCGATGCGATGCCGAGCATCAAAAACAGCGTAATAAGGATATGACGAGTGCTTGGTTTTGTCGTATTCATACTGCCTTCCCTTATTTGATTTCAGCGAGCGCCTGACCCGCCGTAATCTGAGAGCCCGGCTGAACGAGGAAGTGAACGGTTCCGGCCGCACCCGCTTTGATTTCCAATTCCATCTTCATCGACTCGATCATGATAACCGTCGTATCGGCTTTCACCTGAGCGCCTTCAGCCGCTTCATAGCGCAAAAGCGTTCCGGCAACCGGCGCGTTCACGGGTTTTCCGCCCGTCGGAGAGGCAGGAGAAACGGGAGCAGCTTTCGGTACGGGAGCAGCTGCTGCGGGCTTCGGAGCCGGGGCCGCCGCGACGGTGCCTCCGAGACTTGCGATAACTTGTCCCGCCGCAATCTGAGCGCCCGGCTGTGCGATAAAGTTTATTTTTCCGTCGGACGGAGCTTTTACTTCGAGTTCCATCTTCATCGATTCGATCATCAAAACGGTGTCGCCTTTTTTTACTTCGGCGCCGTTTTGCGCCACATAGCGCAAAAGCGTTCCGGCAACCGGAGCTTTGATATCGGCGCCGCCCGTAACGACGGGTGCGGCCGCGGGCGCCGAAGATGCGGCGGCATCGCCGAACGAAACGTTATACGACGTACCGTTTACAATGATGGTATCGCTTCCCGCGCTCGTGGTAACCGAGTAGGGAGTGCCGTTTACGCTTACCGTGTAGGATCCCGATTTCGGCGCACTTGCAGGAGCGCTTTCGGAAGCGGGTTTTGCGCCGAAAGTTTTTTGCGCATCGACCGGTCCCTTTGACCTCTCTTTGAAAAACTTTTCGGCGACTTTCGGGAACATCGCGTAAGTCAAAACGTCTTCGTCGCTTCCGTCGCCGCCCGCTTTTTTTGCATCTTCGACACATTTATCCCATTCGTTTGCGATGAGGTCGGCGGGGCGGCACGTAACGACTGAGTCCATATTGTTTTGCTTGAGCGCTTCTTTTTGCAAATCGCCGTTGACCGCAGCAGGCGTCGCTCCGTATCTTCCGGTGAGGAGATCGCGGAATTCCTGCGTAAGGCGTGCATAGCGTCCGAAAAGCACGTTGAACACCGCCTGCGTACCGACGATTTGGCTTGTCGGAGTTACGAGCGGCACATAGCCCACGTCTTTTTGCACGATCGGGATCTCTTTCAATACGTCGTCGATTTTATCCGCCGCGCCCTGCTCTTTCAGCTGCTTTTCGAGGTTCGAAAGCATGCCGCCCGGGACCTGCGAAACGAGGATACGCGTATCGGCTCCGTGGAATTTCGATTCGAGGGACGCATAGTGTTCGCGCACGTCGCGGAAATACGCCGCGATTTCGAGGAGCGCTTTCGTGTCGAGTCCCGTATCGTATTCGGAACCTTTGAGCATTTCGACGACGGTTTCCGTCGGGCTGTGGGACGTTCCCATCGCCATGGAAGAGATAGCCGTATCGAGGACATCGGCTCCCGCTTCCGACGCTTTCAAAAGCGTCGCAACGCTTAAGCCCGTCGTCGAGTGCGAGTGAATTTCGATCGGCATATCGACTTTCGCTTTGATCGCCTTAACGAGGTCGTAGGCTTCAAAGGGTTTTAACAAACCCGACATATCTTTGATACAAATCGAATCGGCACCGAATTCGGCATAGCGCTTGGCCAGATCGGCATACACTTCTTTTGTGTGATACGGCGTCGTCGCGTAGGAAATCGCCATCTGCACGTGTTTGCCGGTTTTTTTTGCGGCTTTCGCCGAACGTTCGAGGTTACGCGGATCGTTGCACGCATCGAAAATGCGGAAAATGCCGATACCGTTTTTTGCGGCGGCTTCGACGAACTTATCGACGACATCGTCGGCATAGTGGCGGTATCCCAAAAGGTTTTGACCGCGCAACAGCATCATGATCTTCGTGTTGGGCATCGCCGCGTGAAGTTTGCGCAGGCGTTCCCACGGATCTTCATTTAAAAAGCGGATGCACGAATCGTAGGTCGCGCCTCCCCATGCTTCGGCGGAATAGTAGCCGATTTTATCGATCATCGGACATGCGGGAAGCATATCCGCAGTCGTCATACGAGTTGCGAGCAGCGACTGATGTGCGTCGCGTAAAACGAGTTCCGTGATTTGGACTTTCTTTGCCATAGTGTTTTCCTCGATGATTTATTTGTGAACGGCGGCAGCGATCGCAGCAATAACTGCGTCGTCGTGCCTCGCCGGTGCGGGTGCGGGAGATTGCGCGGCTTCTTTTTTTTCTTCTTTATCGAGTTTGAGCGCATGAAGTGCGACGTGAAGCAAATGCATGCACAAAATCATGATAATAAGAAAAGAGAATACAACGCCCATTCCGAGCAGCGTCAGTATGCCGCTCTGCTGAAGCATTTCAGCTATTGTCATATTTCCTCCAACGCGGTATTGCACTCGCAATACCTATTGATTTTAAAAAACGATTATTACGATTTTAGAGTAAAGCGTCCTTTTTTTCAAGCCGGCCGGTGTGTCGCGTTGTACCGATAGCAGGGTATCCGGTCTTCGGGAGCCGCAGCTAAAACATATCCTGCATGGTATATACGCGGCCTTTTTGCAGCGTTCCGGTTTTCAACGCGGAAGAAAATCGTTCGAGAGAACGGACGGCGCCGAAAGCAAATCCCTCTCGGCTTCGAGCGCGGTGCGTAAGTTCGATCGTGTCGGCCAGTCCGTCAAAAAACACGGTATGCTCTCCGGGATTCGAACCGCATCTCGTACTGGCAAGGCTCAGTTCGTTTTCTTCGGGTTTTCGGTGAAAAGAGTCGGAGACGATTTTCGTTTTCGCCGTATATTCGGCCATAATGCGCCGTGCGATTTCAAGCGCCGTACCGGACGGGCTGTCGGCTTTTTGATTGTGGTGCGCTTCCCACACCGCAACGTCGTAGTCGGAACAGTTTTTCATAAGGCGGGCGGCTTCGGAGACGATTTTGTAAAACATATTGACGCCGATGGAAAAATTCGACGAATAGAGTAAAGCGCCGCCCGTATCTGCGGCGCGTTTTTCCACAGCCCGAAGACTCTCCGTCCAACCCGTCGTTCCGACGACGAGCGGGATCGAAAGCGGAAGGAGCGAGTGCATATTTTCGACGGCAACCGACGGCCGGCTGAACTCGATGACGCCTTCGGCTCCGGAGGATTTTACCGCACGAGCCGTATCTTCCGCCGAAGCGGGTTTTACATCCGCATCGGAAGCTGCGGGATCTGCGGTAAGAACGATGCGGTGGCCGAGCCGCTCCGCAGCATTTTTAATCATGTGCCCCATCTTTCCGTAGCCGACGATCGCAATATTCATACATACTCCAATATTATTAATTATTAATTTACGGATCAACCTTCGGGTTCGAAACGCCGAAGGTCAAGCGAAATACGCTTTGTGCAGTACGCGCACGGTTTTATCGGCTTCTTCGTCGTCGACGATCATGCTGATATTCACTTTGCTCGCACCCTGACTGATCATCTGCACGTTGATATTTTCATCCGACAAGGCTTTAAATCCCGCCGCGAGGATCGCCGAAGAATGCAGCGCGTCGCAGATGATCGACACGATCGCTTTTCCGCTCCGTGTCCGCACTTCGGCGACGTCGCTCAAATCGCGGATCAAACCCGAAAGATCGGTCTTAGTATTTACCGTCAGCGAAACGGATACTTCGCTCGTCGCAATCACGTCGATGCTGATATTCCATTTTAAAAACTGATTGAATATGTGCGCAAGAAAGCCGACCGCGCCGAGCATGCGCGTCGAAGCGATATCGATGAGCGTTACGTGTTTGACGCCCGTGATCGCGCAGACGGGAGAAGCTTTTCCGTTATGCGTTTCGACGATGATCGAACCCGGGCTTTCGATATTGTACGAATTCTTTACGCGGACGGGAGTTGCAGTGCGGCGGCACGGGAGCATCGAACGCGGATGCAGCACTTGCGCGCCGAAAAATGCAAGTTCCTGCGCTTCTTCGTACGTTACTTCGCGTACCGGCTTGGCGTCGGGACAGATGCGGGGATCGGTCGTCATGATGCCGTCGACGTCTTTCCACGTTTGAATCTCTTCCGCACCCGCCGCAGCCCCTATGATCGTCGCAGTCAAATCGCTTCCGCCCCGCCCGAGCGTCGTAATATTGCCGCTTTTGTCTTTTGCGATAAAACCCGTCACGACCGGAATGCGCTCGTCTTTTCCGGAGGCGTATGCATGCAAATGCTCCGGTATCGATTGCCACACTTCATCAAGGAGTTCCGCCGACATAAAATTGCCGTCGCTTACGATGCCGATATCCCATGCATCGTAAGGTAAAGCGGGAATCCCTTCTTTCGTCAAATAAGCAGAGGCGATACGCACCGACATGCGCTCTCCGAAGGACACGAGATAATCGCGCGTGCGTTTTGTCAATTCTTTTATCATCGAAATGCCGGTCAAAAGCTGCGTCAATTCGTTTATTAAATCTTCAATCGTGCCGCTCGGCAATCCGAGTTCGCGCAAAGTTTCAAAATGAAGAGAAGCGATCTGTTCCATGCTTACGACTCCGCCGAGCGCTTTATCGGCCGCTTCGAGGAGATGATCGGTCGTATCGCCCATCGCGGAGAGCACGACGACCGGCCTGCGTTTTTGATACGCTTTAATAATGGATGCGACATGCCGGATGCGCTCCGCATTTGCGACTGACGAGCCGCCGAATTTCATAACTATCATAGCTGTACTATAACAATGCGCGCAGTCTTTTGCAAGTTTGCGGACGGCACTGCTTTTACTGTTTAATTTGGTACAGAGATAATTCAGAGGTTTTTGTTTTTACTTTAAGCTCGTCGATGGCAACATAGACCTGCAGCACCTTGGCACTGCAGGTTCAGGCATCCGACCGGTATATGAAAGTCCATCACTTATTTGCACCGCAGATGTTCCGCACCGGCAGTATGCAATCGCGCTTTAAGTCCTGCCCCAATGTAAATTTGTATTCACGGCAAAAATGTGCCGTAAGCTCAAAGATACGCAGGGTCATCTTATAGACGTCTTTAAAGATCGGAAGTTCGTAATACAGTGCCATACTAATTCAAGTATTTATGTTCTTGCTCTTTTGCATATCATAAAAAGTGGAAATTGCCAAAGGAAGTAATGACTCCCATTCTTTGCGATTTTCTAAATCAGCATACGCCTTATAGACCTTCCACCAATCGGCAAGATTATCATTACATAGTTCAGCAGCAGCCTTTATTTTTCTATCACTATTTTCATCAATACTCTGAAAATTTTCACATCGTATAGTAACTTTCCCAAACTGCTTGCTTTCTTTATCACAAAAAGCAAAATCATACTTTGTTTCCATACCATCATTAAGAACATCTCCACGTATTGAGAGATCGTTATCCATCTTAAAAATTTCATTCATAGTTTTCCTCCAAATTTTTCTCCGAGCAAACCGGCGGTGCCGGTTTGCTTAAACAGTTAAATAGTTAACGTTCGCTCCGCTCACGTTAAAAGCCGGCTATACACCACACATCGTTATTGCCGTACTTGCTGTAGTAGCCGCTAAGGTAGCCGCTGCCGAAATCCGCAAGCCACGCATCCTTATCGCTGTAGGAATACTGCGACGACGACCAGTACCACCCCGTCCCGAGACTTGCATCCGCATAGGAAGAAGCCGAACCGCTGATTTTTAAAAGACTTTCATTTACCGCCTCCTTATTTTTATACACTTGGCAAAGTTCTGCTATGCTCGGCATATACCACGCGGGCCGTGCCGATCCGAGCTGCGCCTCATACGCCGTATTGTACTTCAGTACCCAATCGAAGGCAGGGTAATTCACGGCAGCATTTGCCGTTCCTTCGGGGTCGGCCGAACATATATAGTCCCAGTTGTCGCTTCCGTCCTCATCTCCCGTAAAAGCCGTCATAGCGGCCGCTCCGCTTTGGTTATATACGCTCGGCGTGCAGACGATCCCTCTGAAGTACGTTCCGTAACCCGTCGTACCGCTTTTTGCCCACCGCAAAGGACCGCCCTTGTGCAGCGCGACGCCGATCGCAGCACCATATACGTTTTTCCCACAGACGACCGCAACGGGCGGATTGCCCGGATCTACTGCCGTAAAGCCGTCTTTATCGACTGCCGTATTATCCGCAAGGACGATTTTTCCGGGCGTCCAGAGACTATAGTCTTTTACGGTAAAGGTGCCCGTTTTGCTTGCGCTTCCGGAGCTTACCGTAACCGTGTAGCTTCCCGCGGCACCCGGTATGGTAAGGCTTACTTTCAGTGTGCGGTCGTTAATAACGGTAAAGACTGCACCGTTTGTGATCGAAGACGTTGCACAACTTACCGAAAAACTCGATGCGCTGATTCCGGGCGCTGTGAAGTTCACACCCTTTACGGTCGCCGTTAAAAGAGAATCTTCTTTGGAAGTTCCCGCATTCGGAATCCTAAACGATGTGAATTTAGGACTGCCGTACACTCGAATCACCGGATTCCAGAGACCCCAGACACTCCCATCGTGTGACGTTTGAACGGTTTCGCCGAAAAACACTTTCGCCGTAAAAAAATCTTCGTCCGACGGAACGGGGATGTCCGCCGTCAGCGTTGTAAGCGTGCTGCCCGTATGCGTCGTATCGATCGGTACGGCGCTTCCGTAAGCGGCTCCGGTACTGTCGTAGAGCCGGACTTTGATACCGCCTGCAATATCGAGATTTACCCCCTGTATCGTGATTTTCGTTTTTGTCGAAGGCGTTACCGCGCTCGACGCTATCTGCGTTACGCTCAATTCGGGATTGGCGGTAAGACGCGCTTCGTTGGAGACGACAAAGGCTTCGGTAACGCTTTCATAACTTCCGCAGAGTTTTACCTTTACGGTATATGTTTTCCCCTCTGCAGTCGCCTGACTTCCAGAAAGAGCCGGAGCGGTAAGCGTTACCGTCGCCTTGTTGTGTGCGGCATCTACAGCAGCGTTTTGAAGACCGCCTATGAGCGTAGTGCCGTCGAAGACGCCCGCCTTTACCGTCGGGTCGCTTTGGCTTCCGATAAGGCCGAAGTTGCTTCCGGTAAGAACTGCCGTTATCGTACGGTCGGTATCGTTATAGGCAAGGTGCGTACGGCTCAACGAAACGGTGCTTAAAGAAGGTCTCACCGAAGCGGTAACGGTAGCGGTAAGTTCTTCGCTTTCGTTTCCGACCGCATCCTTTGCGGCGACGGAAATCTCATACACACTGCCGTCGGAAAGTATGCCCGTCATTTCATAGCTTGTGTCGGGTTTTGCGATCGGCACTTCCGTTTCGCTTCCCGCACCTTTTTTCCAGCGCAAAACGCATCCTGCAAAGTCGGCGTCCGCGGGGTTCGTCCACGTTACGGTGATCTTCCCGCTTCCCGAAGCGTAGGCTGCCGAAAGGTTTTTCACTTTCGAAGGAGGCGTTTTGTCTATATTCGAAACGGTGATCGTCTTTATCTCGCGCCTCCCGTCGTTATCGACTACGGCGACCGTATAGGTGCCGTTATCGCTTACCGTAAAACTTCCGCCCGAGATAGCGGTACCATTTGCCAAAACTTCATCTACGGTTTTGACGCCCTGCAACCATTTGGCGCTCTGTATCGACGTACTCGATGTAAGCGTTACCGTAACACTTCCGTTTGTGGGGGTCGCGGGGCTTTGCGTAAGCGTAATCGTCATAGGGGCGCCCGGTACGGATGCGCTTTGCGTACGTGCCGTTTTGCTTACCCCTGCGCTTTTGTTGAGCAACTTGTCTATCGTCTTTATCGTAAACGTGTATTCCGTGTCGGCGTTTAAACTTTCTGCGGTATAAGTTACATCCTTGCCTTTTTCAGCTGCAAGACAAACGGCATATTTAAGCGAGCCGTGAGCGGGGTTTGCCGTGATTTCGACCAGGTAAAGGTCGTCGTCGGCAGGGTTTTTCCAGCTCAAATTGACGACGCTTGCACTTCCGGGCGTCGCCGTAAAGTTTGCAACTTCGGCAGGCGGAGTTTTGTCTATATTGCCGATCGTGATCGTCTTTATCTCACGTCTTCCGTCGTTATCGACTACGGCGACCGTATAGGTACCGTTATCGCTTACCGTAAAGCTTCCGCCCGAGATAGCGGTACCGTTTGCCAAAACTTCATCTACGGTTTTTATGCCCGGCGACCATTTGGCGCTCTGTATCGACGTACTCGATGTAACCGTTACCGTAACACTTCCGTTTGTAGGGGTCGCGGGGCTTTGCGTAAGCGTAATCGTCATAGGGGCGCCCGGTACGGATGCGCTTTGCGTACGTGCCGTTTTACTTACGCCTGCGCTTTTGTTGAGCGATTTATCAACGGTCTTTACCGTAAAAGTGTATTCCGTGTCGGCGCTCAAAGCGTCCGCACTATAGCTTACGTCTTTCCCCTTTTCCGCCGCAAGGTATATGGCAGTTTTAAGCGAGCCGTGAGCGGGGTTTGCTGTGATTTCGACCAGGTAAAGGTCGTCGTCGGCAGGGTTTTTCCAGCTCAAATTGACGACGCTTGCACTTCCGGGCGTCGCCGTAAAGTTTGCAACTTCGGCAGGTGCTCTCGTATCCTTCGGCGGCTGTGCCGGCGTTTCGGCATTTTGCTGACAGCCTGCAAGCAAAAATACTGCGGCAAGCGCGATAAAAGCCGCCGCAACCTGACGGAAAAACGCAAAACGTTTTTTTCGATTCGTCTTCATATTGTCTCCTAAATATTACCTACACCTATACGTGTAGGCTGCCTACACTTGTGCGTGTAAGGTGTCCACACCTATGTGTGTAAGCACCCTACACCTATGCGTGCAGGATGCCTACACTTATGCCGTAACGGTAAGCGGCTTTGCAAAACGTCCGGCTTTCATCGCTTTAAGCGGTTTTCCGCCTTCGGCAAGTTTTGTCCTTACTTCCACATAATACGTTCCCGCCGAAAGCGAGTTCGGTATCAGCGCCGTAAGGCGGGCGGGCTTATTTTCGGCGATGACTGAACAGCGCACGGCTTCTCCCGTTTCCGGCACGAAAAAGATACCCTGAGACTCGTCTTTCGCGTCGAATTTCAGGCGGCTCCCCGTTATCTGCACGATACCGCCCTTCGTCAGTACCGTATTTACCGTGTCCGATACGACGTCCTTTACTTCGGTGATGTACGGATCGGTGCTTGCAATTTGCGTTTTTTCGCACTTCACTTCCTGCAGGGCATCGCGAAGGAGGGTTCCCGCCGTCATATTGAGGTTTACCGCGTGACGCTTTTTGTCGAAAGCGTCGTTCGCTCCGTCGAAGACGCCCGAAATACTCATACTCGTGTTGAAAAGCGGCGTATTGAGCGCGCTGCCGTTGGCTATGACCAGGGCGCACACTTCCCCGTACACTTGCAGTACCGCCGCCGCATCCGCTCGGGTTACCGACGAACCCTTTTCCATCATCAAGCTGATGATTTCGTCAAGCGTGTACGATCTCACATCCGCTGTCTGCGCCATATACTTATCAGGCGCCGGCGTCAGCAGGTTTTCGCGCAATGCATACTTCAACATACCAACCTCCTCTTGTATGAAACCATCCGCTTCCGCGAACGGAAAGCGGCATACAAACAATGAAGGGGAAACGGCAAAACGCGCGGAGAAAGTATTTCCGCTCCGCGCGCAGAATATGAGATAAAGCTGTCTGATTTTATTTAAAGAGAGTTCGCCGTGAAGCCGTGAAGCCGTGAAGCCGTGAAGCCGTGAAGCCGTGAAGCCGTGAAGCCGTGAAGCCGTGAAGCCGTGAAGCCGTGAAGCCGTGAAGCCGTGAATTTTGCGCGATGTGCCTATGCGTGTCAAGTACCCCGTACGACTTATACGCTGCAAATACGTTTTTCATCGCTTACAGTATATGCCGTATGCGCGGAAAAGTAAAGGCATTAATAATTGATAATTTGTAATGGGTAATGGATAATTGATGGGCAAGCGGTAATGATGGAATGCGGGACGGTCTCGCGGCAATGCGACCATATACGCTACAACTGCGGAAAACACGATGTGCGCCGAGCCGGCACCGTATGAGACTGCGGTTACAGCTTTTCGATTTCAGCTTGGGTGAGGCCGGTCATCGTGCAGATTTCGGCAATCGGATAGTTATGCGTTCGCATGAGCTTCGCCGTTTCAATCGCTTTTTGATATGAGCCTTTCGCTTCGCCTTCTTTCAATGCAATTTCCCGTTCTTCTTCCCGCTGCACGGCGATATCGACATCGTAATCGTATTCGGCTATGAGCATGTTCATCACCTCCTTTGACTTTCTTTGTAAATACTCCCGCAGGATGTCGTTTTGTATGCACTCTTTGATCGCATTCTTAAAGCCGTTTTCACTGTCGAGCTTCGTATGCTTGCGTACGGCTTCGATGAACAGCGGTTACTTTAAAGAGCTTCAACTTCCGCTTGGGTGAGGCCTGTCATCGTGCAGATTTCGGCAATCGGATAGTTGTGCATTCGCATAAGCTTCGCCGTTTCAAGTTTCGCCTGATATGAGCCTTCGGAAATGCCCTGTGTAACCCCAAGAGAAAAACCTTTCGCTTCGCCTTCCTGTAGCGCTTCTTCTTTCTGTACGGCGATATCGACATCGTAATCGTATTCGGCAATTAACATGTTCATCACCTCCTTTGACTTCCGTTGTAAATACTCCCGCAGGATATCGTTTTGTATGCACTCTTTGATCGCATTCTTAAAGCCGTTTTCACTGTCGAGCTTGGTATGTCGCCTCACGGCTTCGATGAACAGCGTGTATTCTTCAAGCGGTTTACATGTATGCAATATCTTACTGCCTTTATTATAATTGATATTTGTCACGCTGACAACAAGTTCGAGAGCAGGCTTTTCGGGTATAGTCATAAAGGCATCGGAAAGACGGAGCGTCGTGCTTTCGGGGTAATCCTCTTTCCCGTTGTAAAATACGTAAAACTCAGGTGTCGGAATCTTTTTCAGGTGCTTGAGATAGCGGTCTCGCGGATTTTGGATTTGCTCGTACAGGCGGGCGGCATACTGTAAAAATCGCAGCGGCATATTAGCATTTACAGTAGCTTGATGTTCTACGAGAGCGATGATTTTGTCATCTATGAGATAGGCGACGTCATTGCGGAAAGCCATATACATCACCTGTTCGAGACGGAGCGGCTCAAGCTCGGCAGATATGTCGAGGTGAATCCCGTGGAGCGCATTGTAGAGCGAGAGAAAATTGCTCTTTGCGTTTTTATCTTCGCCGAAAAAATCGACGAAGACCGAATCCTTATACCGCCGATTATGCTTTGCCATAAGACCTCTCAAAAAACTTTTGCAGGAAGTTGTAACTTCCGAAAAAGTTTTTTCTGTGCGCGCGAGCGCACACGTTCAATCGGCGAGTTTGCAACGCAAACTCGAGATAAAAAGCGGAGGCGCTATTTCAGCCGATGCTTTTTATCGACCTCCCTACTATATATCGCTAAGATATTGCGATTTCGGAGTTTTTTTGAAAAAGATTCCTGCGCGGCAAGCTGTGCGGAGGACGGGGCGTTGCGGGGTGTCCCCGCCGGAAGGGGCAGCGCGCAACGGAGTGCGCGCGAGGGGAAGGCTTTCCCCTTTAAAATCTATTTTACGGATAAAGCCCTGCTTTTTCTATCGTACAATATTTTTCTTTTTATACGTTTTATGCTATAATACGACGCGCAAACCGTTTATCATAGGTTCAATCTCATAGCTTCGGAGGCCTCACATGCAGACAGAATTGCTTTCGCCCGACATCGAAACCCTCGTCAAAGAAGAACGGTATGCCGATGTCGCACGCTTTTTGAGTACCCGTCACCCGACGGAAGATGCCGAACTCATCGAAGGTTTGGAGCCTGAAGAGATATATCACCTGTTCAAAAAGCTCGATCCGCGTACGGCGATCGATATTTTCCGCGAACTTCCCGATACGCTCCAATCGGAAACCGCAGAGCTTTTGAGCGACGGAGAACTCACACGGCTGCTCAAAATCCTGCCGCCGGATGAACGCGCAGACCTCGCAAAATCGATTTCGGAAGACCGGCTCGACGAAGTGCTCCCGCTCCTCGCGCAAAAAGAGCGCGACGAAATCAAACAGCTTTCGTCTTACCCCGAAGGAACGGCAGGATCGGTTATGACGACCGATTACGTCGCGTTCCCCGAATCGTTTACGGTACAGGAAGCGATCAACCGCATACGGCTTGAAGGCGCGCAAAGGGAAGCGGTATCGATCATATTCGTACTTACCGAAGAAAGAAAACTGTGCGGCTATGTAACACTCACCGATTTGATTTTGGCAAAACCTACAGCGACCCTGGCTTCGATAAAAAAAGAGCCGGCAGGAGAAATCACTGCGGACGCCGATCAGGAAGAAGCGTCGTTTACGATAACGAAATACGGCCTTCTCGTTCTCCCCGTCGTCGACAGCTCAGGGCTCCTCATCGGCATCATCACGCACGACGACGCGATGGATGTCGTCGAAGAAGAGCGTACGGAAGATATGGAACGCTTTATGGCGATCACCGGAAAACATCAGGAAACGTCGTACTTGAACACGTCCGCGTGGGCGCATTTTTCACGGCGCGTCATCTGGCTGGTCATACTTGCAATATTCGATTTTTTTTCGGGCGCAGTACTGCAGACATACGAAAACACGATCGCACACCTTATGCTCCTCACGTTTTACATTCCCATGCTCACCGATATGGGAGGCAATACCGGAAGCCAAGCCGCCACGGTTATCGTTCGAGCTCTCGCGCTCAAAGAAATCGACAAGAGCGATATACTGCGCGTCGTATGGAAAGAGCTCCGCATTTCGCTTATGCTCGGCCTCGTACTCGGAGCGATCGCGTTTTTGCGCGTCAATCTTATGAGCGGCGGTACGACCATCCCCGCCTCTCTCACCCTCGTACAGATAGGAGTTGCCATTGCGTTCGCGCTCGCCGTACAGGTTATCTCCGCAACGATCATCGGTGCGGCGCTTCCGCTTATTTCCGCCGCGTTCAAAGTCGACCCCGCACTCGTCGCAAGTCCCGCGCTCACGACGATCGTCGATATCACGGGGCTTTTGATTTACTTCGGCATTACCAAAGCAATGCTCGGCATATAGCGTGAACACCTATGTTCCGATCACGTTCGCGCCCTGTGCTCGACGCGTAGAGCATCGTCTTCGACCAATATCGCTTCATCGTTGGCGATCGCAAGCAAATTGAGCGAAGCCGAATATTCGTCGATTATTTTTTTCGCCGATTTTTTAAAGGGAAAATTCCGGACGTGCGGTACCGTATAAAAATCCGTCAAACCCAGCGCATCGAAATTCGTCAATTCGGGCGCTTTTGCACTTGAGTCCATCGCTTTTGCGTATTCGATGTTTTTTGCCGCGACGATCGAGCCTGCCGATTCTCCGATGTAAAGCTTTCCGTCTTGTACCGCTCGAACGATGACGGCATCGGCTCCCGTCCGTTTCAATTCCTGCAATAAAAAAAACGTATTGCCGCCGGAAACGTACATGCAATCGTTTACAGCGATCCTGCGGCGGATCTCATCGGGATTTTCCGACGACAGGTCCAAAACATCGACGATCATACCTAAACTTTCAAGCGCTTCTTTTCCCGCTTGTACGTAAAACGTAACTTTTTCCACAGTACTCGCGGTCGGTATAAACGATACCGTTTTTCCCGTAAGTTCTTTTTCAAAGAGCGGCAACAGTCCTGCAACGTCGACAAAAGATGAAGATAAAAATAATTTTTTCATACGATGATCACACTCCTCTGTATTTTATCATACGATCGCAGTATACTGAAAAAAGGTGTCATATTACGACACCTTTAAAATCTTATTACAGGGAAGTGCATCGTGAACAAATCGGAACGCTTGCAGGATATGATGTTCTTTTTAAATGATAAAAATTCGTTTAAACTCGCCGACATAATGCGTCACTACGACATATCGAAAAGCACGGCGCTCCGCGACATAGCCTCTCTCGAACGCATCGGCATGCCGATATATGCCGAACACGGCAGAAACGGTGCTTACCGCATACTGCAAAACAAGCTCTTGTCTCCGATTCTTTTTACGCTCGATGAAGTGCTCGCCCTCTATTTTTCCATGTGCACGCTTCGAGCATACGAAACGACGCCCTTTCATCTGAGCGTCGATAAGCTGAAAGAAAAATTCGAAAGATGTCTTGCGCCCGAAAAGATACGGATGCTGCACCGCATGGAAAAAGTTTTTACATTCGACGCCGTGCGCCACAATCATCGCTGCCGTTTTTTGCGCGAGGTTTTACGATCCGCCGTCGAAGAGCGGGTGTGTTCCGTCAGCTACGCGAAAAATGGCATAAAAACCGTATACGTCGTTCAATTTTTCGACATATCGGCTTCGTACGGTCAGTGGTATGCGACCGGTTACGATTTCGAAACGAAAAAACCTCGCGTGTTTCGCTGCGATAAAATTATGTCGCTCACACAGAACGATCGCCGAAAAGCGAAGCCTCTTTCACAATTTATTAAAAGCACCGATGCGCTGTACAAAACTCAGGGCGCCGTCGAATTCGAAGCCGCCGTCTCGGAAAAGGGAGCCGATCTCTTTTACAAAGAACACTATCCGTCGATGCAGCTGTATACGGAACACGGCGGCTATATTGTCAAAGGCTTTTATAACAAGGGCGAAGAAGCGTTTATCGCGCAGTATTTTATCGGTTACGGAGAAAACGTTTTGTCGGTGAAACCGGCGGCATTGAAAAAACTCATTGCCGCACGGCTGAAAAAACTATCACGTCGGTATACAGCGGAAAAGAAAGCGCCGACATAATGCGTCGCTACGGCACACGTATCAGCGGCGCTGTGAAGCGAGCCACGCGAACAGCTTTATGCCCCCATCTTCGACATCGTCGTTCAAAACGTATATCCACGACGCATGTCCGTCAAAGCGATACGGATTGCCTTTTTTGTCTTTATAGGCGCCGCTTAGATCGAGGACGTTGTCGTAAACGACGTAATGCAAATCTTCGGGATGCAATTCTCGCAGACGCGATACGGTCGCGCCGTCGTACTTTTCCATCTTAATTGTGTCGTCGTCTTTTGCCCGCGTAAACCACAGCGGAACTTTCGCAAGTTCGCCGAGCTGGCTGTCCGTAATTTTTTTATCGGGATACGCTTCGCACACGGGAAAAGCCGCCGCAAAAAAATCGGGATATTGCAAAAGCATATTGAGCGTCATATAACCGCCGGCCGAACAGCCGCCGACATATATGCGATCAGGGTCGATGTACGGATGCTCTGCAATACATTCGTCGATCAATCTTTTTACCGCCTCGCTGTAATATGAAACGCTTGCCACGGGATTTTTTTTATCGGATTTGATTTTCAAATCGGTTTTAAAAATAGCATTGGCTGTTTTGAGAAAGGGCTTCAATATGTTTTTTGCCGTTCCTTCAATATCGACGGGAACCCAAAGCCGCTTTCCCCCAACACCCTTGCTTGTCGATTCGAGCCACGCCGTCGGAGCTTGCGGAACGAGGACTGCCGCACCGTTTTCGAAATACGACTGAATTTTTTGCCCCGCGAGGTTCACCGCCTTCGTGCCCAAAATCGGCATATACGGATTATTGCCGCCTTCGGCTATACCGTGAAACCAAACGATCAACGGAATTTTTTTATCGCTTTGATCGGAATTTGTCGGCGTCCAAAACGCATACTGCATATCCGTATCGCCGGATGTAAAATCGAACATCGTAAAGCGCGCAGCCTCAGGACATACGGCGGCACTCCGTTTTTTTATCGTAAAGCCGAGTTTTTCGTTTTCAATTTTTAAACCGTAGAGCGTCCCTGTATAGAAGACGGCTTTTATAAAAGGATTTCCGGAAGATTCCTCCGGTTCAACGGAAAGTTTCAGCGTTATATGATTTCCTTCGCCCTCGATTTTATTGCCACGCGAGTCGGAAAGATACGCGTCGACAACATCGCGCTCGCCTTTTGAAAAACCGGAACCGCGCCGCGCCTGCTCTTCCGGCGCGAAAATTTTCGTAACTTCAAAATCTTTCGCTCTGACGGCATCGGCTGAAAAAGTTTTGTCGATATTCATTATCACCGTGTCGGCGACGGGCCCCCAATCGTAGGCACCGACGACAAGCACGTATCGATTTTTTGCAGGCTCCGCAGCTTCTGTCAAAACCGTAACCGTGTCCGCTTCTTCCGCAGCAAACGGCAAGAGACAAAAATGCAATAAACATATCGCAAAAAAAATCTTATCAGCTTTGCTCATAAAATCAAGTATATACTATTCTCATACGTATCGCTACAGCGAACTCCGCGACGGAGATGATGTATGTAAAAAACAACAAGGGGGCGGAAAACATTTTTCATCAATAATTTTTTCGATATTTTTTCATTTCATGTTTTTTTCGTTTCATTGCAAAAATCGTTCGGAAACTATACAATAGAACGCTATGGATTTACTGAAAAAACTCGAAGACTGCAAAAAACGCTTCGACGAATTAAGCGCGCGCGTTATGGATGGCGATCTTGTTAAAGACGTCGAAAAATACAAAGACGTTATGCGCGAACACGGTCATCTCTCCGAACTCATGGAATTATACGGCGAATACAAAAAAATGCTCGACGGCATTGAAAGCGATACCGAACTGATCACAAACGAAGACGATCACGATCTGAAAGAGATGGCAAGGGAAGAGCTGAAATCGCTCGAAGAACAAAAGCCGCTGCTCGAAGAAAAAATAAAATTAAAACTCATTCCGCCGGATCCGCTCGACGAAAAAAACATCATCGTCGAAATACGAAACGGCGTCGGAGGAGACGAAGCGTCGCTGTTCGTCGCCGACCTCTACGAAATGTACGCGCGCTTTGCGGAGATGAAAGGCTGGAAATACGAAATTATGAATTCGACGCCGACGGAAGTGGGCGGCTATAAAGAGATTTCGTTTTCGCTTTCCGGAAAATTCGTATACGGCACGCTCAGATGGGAAGGCGGCGTACATCGCGTACAGCGCGTTCCCGCAACGGAAGCGCAGGGGAGAATCCACACGAGCACGGTAACGGTCGCAGTCCTTCCCGAAGCGAGCGAAACCGATATCGTCATCAAGCCGGAAGACGTGCGTATCGACGTGATGAGGGCAGGCGGGCCGGGCGGACAGTGCGTCAACACGACGGATTCCGCAGTACGCCTCACGCATATTCCGACGGGGCTCGTCGTCATCCAGCAGGACGAAAAAAGCCAAATCAAAAACAAAGCGAAAGCATTCCGCGTTTTGCGCGCGCGCTTGTTCGATTTGGAAGAGAGCAAAAAACGGGCGGAGCGGGATGCGGCGCGTAAATCGATGGTCGGGAGCGGTGACAGAAGCGAACGCATCCGCACGTACAATTTTCCGCAAAACAGAGTGACCGATCACCGCATCAATTTGACGCTGTACAAGCTCGACCAGTTTATGCTCGGCTATATGGACGAAATGCTCGACGCACTCAACGTGTACGCAAAAGAAGAGCAGCTGAAAGCGGACGTAAGCGAACTCGCACACGATTAGCGGATAAGGACGCACAGCGGCGGAACAAAAGCGTGACCATCAAAAACGCAAGAGACGAAGCGATAAAAAAATTAATAAATTCTCCGACGGCTCCGCTCGATGCGGACGTTCTTTTATCGCATACGATCAAGTGTTCGAAATCTTTTTTACTCGCACATCGGAATGACGATTTGACGGATGCGCAGTACGGCGCATTTATGTCCGCAATCGCGCTTCGCAAAACGGGACTCGCAGTCGCCTATATCACGGGACACAAAGAATTTTATAAACTCGATTTTATCGTCACACAAGACGTACTCGTTCCGAAGCCGGACACTGAAACGCTCGTGGAAAAAGCGGTCGAAAGCATCAAAGAGCTTGTACGAAATAAAATGACGAGTACCGACAAAGCGGTATGGACTGCCGAAGCGCCGAAAAAGAACGCCGAAACGACGAAACAAAACGAAGGGAGGCAAACCGACGGTACGCTTCGCATCGCCGATATATGCACGGGAAGCGGCTGCGTCGGTATCGCGGCAGCTCGTGAATTGAACGAGTGCGGAATCTTTTGCGATCTTACGCTTACCGACATTTCTTCCCACGCTCTTGAAATCGCAAAGCAAAACGCGGAACGGCTTTTAACAAAAGATCAGTTCGAACGCACGGCATTCGTCTCAGGCGATCTGCTGAATGCACTTTCGCCCTTCTCCCTCTTCGACGCGATACTCGCAAATCCGCCTTACGTGCCGTCCGATGAAGTGACGGAATTATTAAAAGACGGAAGAGGCGATCCGGCTCTCGCCCTCGACGGAGACGCAGACGGCACGCGCGAAAGAAGGCAAAGCTCGGACGGTCTTGCGATCACGAGGCGCCTCGTAGTGCAAGCGTATGAGCGCCTCGCACAAGGCGGTGTGTTTTTTCTCGAAAGCGGCGAATACAATGCAAAAGAAGCCGCTCACCTGATGAAAAAAGCCGGTTTCGTCCGCGTCGAAACGCACTGCGATCTGTCGGGCAGGCCGCGCGCAACGACAGGCCGCCGAAGCGGCATCGTTTATTTGCCGCAGTGCAGCCACGTGAGTTCGTGCTTATTATAATTCAAATGTATGACACGGCTGTCGGGAATGACTGCAAATTTTTCTACAAGCTGCCAATCGATATCGCCCTGCATTTTTATCGTACAGATCATATTCCGGCAAAGCCCGCTTGAAAGCCATGTGCCGATCCAATCGTAAAGCCTCGAAGGATAGCATATCACATCGCTGAAAACCCAATCGCACGCTCCGACATCCTCGGGCTTGAGCGTAAAGGCATCGTGCTTTAAAAATTCGACGCGGGGATGCGTCATAAGACCCGGCGCCAACTCCGCGCGGTCTACCGAAAACACCGTGCAGTCTAAACCTGCAAGCACCCACGTCCAACCGCCGGGGCTTGCACCCGCATCGAAACAGCGCTCTCCGGCACACGGCGCTTCACAGCCGAAAAAAATCCGCATAAACGTCAACGCTTCATAGAGTTTCAAATATGCGCGGCTCGGCGGATCTTCGTGATTTTCCGCAAACCGGATCGCACCGGCAGGCAAAAAACTCGTCGTCGCTTCCGATGCAAGCATCTCATGTTCTCCGATGAGCGTATACAACCCGATGGGAGACGCGGGTATGCGTGCGGGAAAGGTGCGCTCTTTGAGATTGACATACGGAAGTTTTTCCTGAATAAGCGAAGCGCGCCTAAAAAAACGATACTGATACGGAGCCCAAGAGCGCTGCATATCGGTAAGAGCGTGCGCCGCATCCCCTATCGAATCGAAACCGATCACAAGAGGCGAAAGCATAGCCGTGCGGCACCAATACGGCGTGCAAAGACTCGAATCGCCGTTTTCCGAAAGCGTATTTCCGTTTTCTTTCGCATCGCCTTTAAAATTATTAATTAATAAATTATCGATATGCGGAACATAGAGCAAATCTCCGTATCGCACGGAATCGCGTAAATCGCAAAAAAAACGTTCGCGAAGTTCGGAGACGAGCATATCGTACATATCGGGAAACGATAAAAATGCGGCGCCCGGTAATTTTTTTACACTACTTGGCATACGGAGCCGACGATTTGATTTTCGACCCTTTGTTCATCGGCAGCGTCGGAAAGGCCTGCGACATATTCGGAAAGGTATACGGAATCGGGAGAGCGGAGAATACTGAAGCCGATTTCCGTCGCGCCTCTGTCTTCTTTTACCCAGCGCGGATGACAGAGCAGCGTAAAAGCGGTTTTGTGCATTTCGCCCGAAATGTGCGAGGGCATCACCCTTATCTCATAATCGCTGTCGAGGTCTATGACGACGGGAAAAGGATAATGCACTTTGCAGCCTTCCCTGCTTATGTTGTCGAGCACGCCGGGCAGGGCGCAGATTTGCGGAGCGTCTATTCTGCCGATATCGTCGTATCGAATCGATTTTCGAGCGGCGGCACACATAAGGACAGTATGTCCGTTTTTTTGCATATAGTCAACACGCTCATCGAAGCGCGAAATTCCCCGCGCGACTTGCAACGAGCACGAAGCGCGAAGTTCCGCGCGGTGAAATCGCAAACCTCGCTTCCGCTCAATATTCCGCGAATATCCTTTCGAGCTTTTCTTTTCCGATGATCTTCATAAAGCTTGCAAGGCGCGGTCCCTGCTCTTTACCGATGAGCACGCGATACATAATGCCGAAAAGCTCTTTCGGCTTAATGCCGCATCCGACGGCCGCGTCGTAGATCTTTTGCGAAAGCTCCTGCTCTCCGCTTTCTTCGACAAAGGGCAGCACATCGCTTTTCATCTTTTCGACGACCGCTTTTTCCACGTCGCTTAACGCGACCGCCCCGCTTCCGAGCCGTAGCGCAAATTTAAAATCTTCCGGCGCGCATTCGGTAACCCAATACCACGCGCACTCGCATCTCCTCTTGAGGCATTCTTTTTGTTCGTCCCGCACGTCGCCCAAAGATGCGATGACCGCGTCGATGTCGCCGGAATACGTCTGTAAAAGCGTCGTGAGCATTCTGAAGCCGATTTGATAGGGCATGACACGCGGCAGCTCGGGCTCCACTTGAGCAAGCAAATAGACGCGCTTTTCGTGATTTGCGACATCGTCGTTTTTCGCCTGTTCGAGCCCCCACGCGATGCGCTCGGTGCGGTCGTAAGCTTCGTACACCGTGATGACGTCGAGGTCGAAGCTGATCGCAAATTCGTGATCGACTTTGTTGACGGCAAAAATATAGCGCAGCACTTCCGGCTGGTACACGCAAAGCGCGTCGGGGAGCGCGATGACTTTACCCTTCGACGACGACATCTTTCCGGGGATCCCCTTTAAGCCGACAAAATCGTACTTCATCGTAACGGGCGCATCCCAGCCGTACACTTTTTTCGAAACGAGTTTTGCCGTATCGTAAGAACCGCCGGGACTCACGTGATCTTTTCCGCCCGGCTCGAACACCACCTTTTCTTCGTTCCATCTCATCGGCCAGTCGACTCTCCAGCCGAGCTTAAAGCCCTTCGACGTACGGAGATCTTCCGCCGCTTCGTGTCCGCATTCGCACTTGTACGATACGCCGTATTCGCCGTCGTAACCGGTGATCTCCGTCGTGTCGCGATTGCACTTCGAACAGAACACCGAAACAGGCCAATACGCTTCGTCGGCTTTCATCTTGTGCGCGTCGTCGCGATATTCGTTCAGACACGATTTAATAAGCTCGCGATTTTGCATCGCCTTTTTCATGCCTTCGGCGTAGCGATTTTCGCGGTAGCGTTGAGCCTGATATAAAAATTCGGGATGAATGCCGACTCTCGGGAGCTCCCGCTCGATATCGACTTCGTGATGGCGCGCGTAGTTTTCATCGCGCCCTGTCGTATCGGGCACCATCGTAATCGGAAAGCGAAGGTATTTTTTCAGTTCGTCCTGATTCGGCATGTTCGCGGGCACTTTGCGGAATACATCGTAATCGTCCCACGAATAGATAAATCGCACGTTTTTACCGCGGTCGCGCAGCGCACGCACAACCAAATCGACCGTGATGATTTCACGGAAGTTCCCGATATGCACGGTACCCGACGGCGTTATACCCGAAGCGCAGGTATACAAATCGCGCTCGCCTCGCTCCGAAACGATATTGTCCGCGACGCGGTCCGCCCAATGGCACAAAAGTTTTTTATCGACGCTCATAACATTTCCTTATTAAAAAATATTCGTGCTGAGGCTTTAATACCCCGACGCTCTGCGTCGTAACAAAGGGTATTAAAGCCGACTGCAACCACCTTATGAGAGCAACATACCCCGACGCTCGCGTCGGGGTTGTTGATTAATTACTATTCCGACCGATCGACGGCACGGATATTTTGTTATAATAGCACGTGACCGGAAGAAAAACAACCGCCCGCACGAAGCTTATCGCACACACGAAGCTGTCGCACAGAGTCTAAGCAAGCCTCTCGCGCCAAATCTCTCGTCACGCTTCGTATGCGTGCAGCTGCTCCGTCATAAGCGGGATGAGCTGCTTTTTGCGCGAAACGACGTCTTTCAAATAGTAGATATGCTCTTCGAGGCGCGGAAAGGTGACGAGGGATAAAAATTTTTCATCCCCGACCAAAAACAGCATACTCGACAACTGCGTGATGTCCGTAACAAGGAGCGCCGAAAAAAGCGCTTTTCGCGAACGCTGCTCGATTTCAAGCTCTTCGATGAATTCTTTTTTGCGGTCGAAAATTTCTTTCGTATCGTCGACTTCGATTTGACTCACCGTATAATTCACTTTACCCTGCACATACTCTTTCATATCCTGAGCGACGAGGTCGTGCGTGCTCCGCCCTTTGATGCGGCTGCCGGCGGCGATCACGTCTTTGCCGAGCTGCTTGACGTCGAGACCGGTGATGTCAGAAAGGTATGCTGCCGTTTCCCGATCTTCGTCCGTCGCCGTCGCTGACTGCAGTATAAGCGTATCGGAGAGAATGCCGCACAACAAAATGCTCGCGATTTCGCGCGGGATCGGTACTTTGTTTTCGCGGTAGAGATTCGTTATCAGAGTCGATGTCGATCCGATCGGCTTTGAAATAAACGTAATCGGATAATCGGTCGAAAGCGTGCCGAGCCGATGATGATCGATCACTTCGCGTATGCGGTAGTGTTCGATACCGTCGACCGCCTGAGAAGCTTCGTTGTGATCCACCAATATCAATTCGATGCCCGGCTCCTGCAAGAGATCGTGTTCGGAAATGAGACCGACGAGTTTTTTGTCGTCGTCGATGACAGGGAGGCAGCGGCACGGAGATTCCTGAATGAGCGGACGTATCTTCGCTACCGTATCTTCCGGATGCACGGCCGGAACGTCGACGTCCGCCATCACCGAAACGGGAGTCGCATAGGGGATAAGCATCGCCGTCGCAGACGTCGCATAGGGACTGATGATAACCGACACTCCCCGCTCTTCGGCCTTTTCGCGCAGTTCTTTTGTCAGCGGATTTCCGAGCGTGATGATGAGGAGCTTGACTCCCGCGTCGATCGCCGCGCTCTGTATGTCTTCACGGTCTCCGGTAATGACGACGGCGTTTTCGCTGTTGTGCTCCGAAAGCGTTTCGGTAAAGGTTTCAAGCGATCCAGCACCGACGATCACCGACGCTTTAAACACATCGTTTTCGTTTTTGGCGATGACAGGCTGCGCATGTATCGTACGCGCGATGAGTGCGATGCTCGCCGGAAATGCCGTTTTGTGTTCGGGATTCAAAACGGCGAGCACGTTTTGCGCAAATATATTGTAATGCAGCATCGCCATATACGCGCCGTTTTCATCGACGACCGGCAGCACGCGGCTTTCGAGCCTGTCCATTGCGCTGATGGCATCCCACACCGATTCGTCTTCCCCGACGGCATCGCACGAACCGCTCATAAAGTAGGCGACTTTCGGAACGACATTGGGGATATATTTCGGATAGGGCACTTTGAAGCGATTGAACACGTATTCCGTCTGCGGAGAAAAATGCCCGGCACGGCACGCAACATAATTTTTTTGACCGAGCAGCTCTTTTAAGCGCGCATACGCAACCGCCGCAACGCCACAGTCGGTGTCGGGATTTTTATGTCCGATAATGTAAACGGTTTTCTCTTTCATAACAATATTTTCGTGCAAATCGCGCCCTTTGTCAAATAATTATAACGGGACGGAAATCCATCAAGCGTCGGATACAAGCGTCACGGAAATCCATTTTTAATGGGTAATGGGTATTTTCTAATGAGTAATTGTTAATGTGTAATGTAATGGGTAATTGTTAATGTGTAATGGATAATTTCGGTAATGAAGCGGTATTGATTTTTCCATTTCATACGGAAACAGGATACGGCATGTGCCGTACATTGAGCGAAGTTCCCCGCGCAACCTTGCAACGAGCGCGTAAGCGCGAAGTCCCCCGCGCCACTTGCAACGAGCACGAAGTGCGAAGTTCCCCGCGCAACCTTGCAACGAGCGCGAAGTGCGAAGTTCCCCGCGCAGGAAACGATGTTCCCGTTTATTCGTGCGGAGGGTTTAATACCCTGACGCTTGCGTCGTAACAAAGGGTATTAAAGCCGACTGCAACCACCTTATGAGAACAACATATCCCGACGCTTGCGTCGGGGGGTGTTGATTTTTACAAAAAACCGCGTAATTTATCACTTTATCGGCGATATATAGATCAGCGGCTTCCTTGTCGCACTATCTCAATAATCAAGGATATCCCTATGGAATATACCCATAAACCCGTCGACGAACTCACCTTTACCGACGACTTTATGTTCGGCACGGTCATGAAAAATAAAATGATCTGCAAGGGTGTCATCGAACGGCTTTTGCATATCAAAGTCGGTAAAATAGAATATCCCTCCCTGCAAAAAACGATAGCACCCTTTTACGAAAGCAAGGGCATCCGTCTCGACGTCTATGTCTCAGACCCCGAGCGTATTTTCGATATAGAAATACAAACGTCGATCCCGCCCTCTCTTCCCAAACGCACGCGTTATTACCAAAGCCTTATGGATGTCGATAATCTCTTGTGCGGTCAAAGTTACGCGGAATTGAAAGAGAGCTACGTCATCTTTATCTGTACGCAGGATCCCTTCGGCAAGGGGTTACCCGTTTATACATTCCGCAACGTATGCAGTGAAGATGGTACTCTTTTTCTTGATGACAAATCGTATAAAGTATTTTATAATGTGGGTGCCTACGGTAAAGAAGATGAACCTGAATTGAGCGCTCTGTTGGAGTATCTTTGCGAAAGGCGGGCGACGAGCGGTTTTACACAGCACATCGATGAGCTTGTCGAAAAAGCGAAACGGAACGAAAAGTTCAGGAGCTGGTATATGTCGTTGAATATTTGGAAAGATGATTTACTAAGAGAGGGTTCACAGCTGGGTGAAAAGATCGGCTTTGAGCGGGGCGTTGCTGCGGGAATACGCAGAGGTCGACGCGACGGTATTGCCGCGGGATCGTATCAAAAAGCACGGGAAACGGCAAAGCTGATGCAGCGAGAAAGCTGTTCTGTCGATTTTATACAGCGGATGACCGGTCTCTCGGAAGCGGAAATCGAAAAACTGTAACGGTATTTGCTGTAAAGCTCGACATCCGGCCTTTTTAGGTAAAAATTGATTTCCGTCTACAAACCGTCGGATTCGATTGCCGTCCATCCTTTTTCGTGTTAAAATCTCCGCTATGGATACCCTTTCAAATTTAATCGCACCGGAAAAACTTTCCGACGAATTTAATAAAATCTACGGAAGCGGCAAAGACGCCGTGCGCGTTTTCGCGTCTCCCGCACGCATCAATATCATCGGCGAGCACATCGACTATAACGGCGGAAAAGTGTTTCCCGCGGCAATCGACCGCTACCTCTACGCCGCCGTCAGAAAGCGGGACGATTCGCGCATCACGTACCGCGACCTGAAATTTCCGGGCGTCTACGACTTCGACATACGCGGCGAGTTCGCATACAAAAAAGAAAACGGCTACGCAAATTATCTCAACGGCATCGTAACGATTTTAAAACGAAGAGGCTGCGTCTTTTCAGGCGGCTTCGACGCACTCATCGCAAGCGATATCCCGCCCGCAGGCGGCATTTCATCGTCGTCCGCACTCGAATGCGGTTTCGCGTACGCGCTTTCGGAAGTTTTCGGCTTCGGCATTTCGCGCAAAGATATCGCGCTCGCAGGGCAGCAAAGCGAACACGAATTCATGAACGTCAACTGCGGCATCATGGATCAATTCATCATCGCGACGGCAAAAAAAGATACGGCGGAACTGCTCGACTGCGCAACGCTCGATCACGAATATGTGCCGCTTGCGCTCGACGGCTGCCGTTTCGTCGTTATGAACACGCAAAAAAAACGCCGACTCGCCGATTCGAAGTACAACGAACGGAGAGCCGAGTGCGAACAGGCGCTCGCAATTTTACAAGCGGCAAAAATTCAGCTCACATCCGCCGGTAGATATACGAATACAAAAGATATTCCCGACCTGTGCGCCTTGACGCAGAATCAGCTCGACGAGTGTAAAAACGTTTTCTCGGACGAAACGATTTTCAGACGCGCCCGCCACTGCGTCACCGAAAACGAACGCGTTGCAAAAGCCGCCTGCGCTCTCAAAGCCGGAAACCTTTCATCACTCGGAACATTATTAAGAGAATCGCATGCGTCGCTCAAAGACGATTACGAAGTGACCGGCATCGAACTCGATACGCTCGCAGACGCGGCAAATGCCGAGCGCTCGTGCATCGGAGCTCGAATGACGGGAGCGGGCTTCGGAGGCTGCGCGATCGCGCTCGTAAAAAACGACGGCACGGAAGAATTTATCGACAACGTACAACGCGCATACGTAAAAGCGATCGGTTACGAAGCGGCTTTTTTTACATGCTCGACTGCGGACGGAGTACGGGAAATCGAAACGGTGCGGCGATAAGACGGACAAAATACCGGAGCGGCAAAATGCTGTGTGTGCGATGATATGCGGCACAGCGCAATGCGGCAGCCCGCATTCAAACGAACGCGGGCTTAAACCGACGAGCAGCCGCGGCTCTTTGTTTTATCAATAGCCCGGATCGACCTTGTGCGATCAATACGGTACGCTTGTAACCTTTAACACGGCACCGGAACCTTTGAGCTTCACTTGAACTTCCATAATCTTTGAACCGGTCTCTTTTTTAAGCTGTATATTTTCAATAAAGATTATCTTTTCGTTTCTGATTTTTGACGCTCCGAAAATCGCACAGCCTAAATGTGCTGAAGGATCGGTATTTTCACTGTTTACACACAGGTGAAACGGAATATCCGTTGCAACAAAAGGATTGTTTACTGCAGCAGCCCCATTTTCATCTACACGCAGTAAAGGATAGGGTGAAACGATGAAAGTTTTTTGTTCCCACTGCGTTTTTAACTCATCGGTCAACGGAATTTTCGGTATAAGATTAAAGAATAGGTGTTTTTTTTTCCGCAAGTGCCGCATCATTGGGAATCTTTGCAAATCCCGATTTTTCTATGTTTTTAATCGCCGTAATACCGCTCTGATTTACAATCTCTTGATTGGTCGCAATACAAAAATTTATTTTAACCGTACCCGCGTAATCGTCGGCATCGATTCCGCCGTTTTTAGGCTGAACGGCACCGTACGAAATATCAAGAGCAATGTGTTCATCCGTATCTTTAGTACGATAAAGATCGGCATAGGCTTGAATTTTCGTTTTAAATGTATCGGTAAAAAGATTTATCGGCGCTTGTCCTGTACTTTTTGCAGTGGCATAAAAGGATGAAGCAAATTCGGTTGAATCAACTTTTATAGCGCTATCGGCGGTTTTATTCAAAATATATTGGAATACATCCTTTGCTTTAAAACAGTCCTTTTTCAGTAGTGTCGTTAAATGAGTAAATGAAAATGCTGTATTGTTGACAAGTTCCTCCGTTCCGCCTTCAGCAAGTTTTCGGAACACGACGCTCGGCCGTACCCATACTTGCGTACCTGCTGCTTGAGCCTTTGCCGCAAGGGTATAAGTATCGTGTTCACCTAATTCTATCGTTGTTACAAAATCACTCAGCAAAAACGACAATTTTTTTACAAGCTTTGCGCCGCTCGGATCTTTATTTACTTCCTCAATATATTTTGTAAGCGAATAATTGTGTTCTATCGCGTCGTCCAAATTAAGCTCGCAGTCGGCAAGCGATTGTATCGTTTTGCCTGCAAGCGGGTGCGTAAAGCCTGCTACGGAAATCTTTTGAGAAAAATTTTTACCTTTATTCGTGCCTTTTACTTTTACGGTAAACGTTCCCGCTTCGTCGTCATAGGCTACAAAGTTTCTTTCGGTAAACGTAATTCCGCTTCCCGCCGGCATGCCGTTTGCAATCTTTTTAGCCGCTGCCGAAGCGGTAATGTTTCCTCGTTGTAAACCGAACGCCGCAAGCACGTCCGCTTCGGTCAATTCATACGGATTTTGCGGAACGGCAGGATTTGTCCCCGGATTTTCCACATCGGAAGATGAGCTTGCATGCCGGCAGCCGGTTATCAACAGCGCAAAAAGCAGCGCCGGTAAAAGTATAAACATATATGTCTTTTTTATAGATACTATTTCCTAAAAATATTTATTTTCGGTTTATTTATTTTTATCAAGCCATGCTTGCCACTGTGCTTCTCCTTTATCTAGGGTAATTATTTGACCGATATAATGATTATCGTTGTAACTATTATTACTATAATTAAAGAAATACGGATTAAAATAGTGCGAATCATTATAGTGCGGATCATCTGGGTCTGGTTCAGGCTCAGTTTCGGCATAGATATCTACTTTATTTTTATACCATATACCGTAAGGGACTATTTTATTGGATACATCGTTATTATCACCAACATATATGGCGATGATATTATCGTCCTCATCAAAGGCAGCGCCCCACAGCGTTATAGCATGTTGGGAACCGTCAGCCCCATATCTATTCAGCCCAACCGCTTTTTGAGATTCAAGTGCAGCTTTAAGCGTAGCCTCGAACTCTTTTTTTGTATAAATGGCTGCTCTCTCGATAGGAGTATTCCCTTTATTAAAGACATCCGGAAATAATGCCGGAGAATAGCTTTTATTTTTTGCATTTTGAAAACCATTTAATCCGAAGAGATACCACTGTAGTCCGTTAGCAGGATCCCCCCCCTTATTGATGCACTTTTCGCGAAAGAGATTTGCGATGGAACTTTTTTGCTCCTCCTGATTATCTTCAAGTCCGCGTTTATAAAAAGGTTCATACGCTTTTGCAGCTTCGCCGGTTATATGTTTCTTTTCTATGTATTTTTTTACATTTTCTTTGTTCTGTTCAAACCACCAGTGCAGCATATTAGAATTGGTTTTAGCCCAACATTGGTTACTGTCGGTATCGCCACTATTCGGGGTATGTAGATAATCGACTTTCCGCGTATTAAAAAATGTGGTAGTCTGTGTTTCCGGCCAGTAAAAAACGTAATTGGTATCATAGTATGTCCCGGTAGGAATCTTATTCTTGATAACCTCAATTTTTTCCTTTTCTTCTTTAGGCGGCGTTATTCCATGTACCCACCGTACCGTTACGTTCGGATTCTCATTCTTTTTTTGAGTAAGCTTCACTTCCAAATATTTTTTACTTGAAATTTTGATGTATTCATTCGTAATATTATCCTTAAATCTGATACATGCAGTTCTATCCCATACGGTTTTGTTTGTCTGAACAGTTAAGCGTACCGTATCTGTACTTTCATCTGTGTGATCTTTACCGGCTACGCTCAGCCATTTTGCGCCTCCTTCTACGACTTCAGGCGTATAGTCAAGTTTTCCGTTGAGTGTTTCTATCGTAAACGTTGCCTCTCCGCCATTACTTCCACATTCTGCAGGGCTTGTTTTTATTTTAATTTCAGGTTTTGGCTTCATCTTAAAATGAACCGTTTCGCGAACAGAGGGATTATCATCGGAGGTTATGGTTACTGTCGCTTCTCCAAGTCCGGCAGCTTTTACTTCACTGTTCCCTTCACCGCATAGCCATGCTATTGAGCTATTGGATGTGATGAATGTCAGCTTTTTATTGGTAGCTTCCTCAGGCATTGCTTTTGCACCGAACTTATATACTTGACCGATAACCAACTCGATCGGCTGTGCAGAAAGCGGCGGATTGAATATAATAGAAGTAACAGGAATATGCGCTGCCGTAACGGTAACATTGATTGTCTTTGAAATACCGTTTGAAGCTTTTATCGTAATGTTTGCACTTCCAACCGCTTTTGCCGTAATCAGTCCTCCGGCAGTTACGGATGCAACCCCTTCATTATCCGAAGTATAGGTAAGCTTTTTATCCGTTGCATTTTCCGGTTGAACTTGGGCATTGATTTGTCGCGTATTGCCATTTACCATCGAAAGAGTGCTTTCATCGGGTTCAAGCGAAATACCTGTAACGGGTATATGTGCTGCCGTATCAGGCTTCGATAAATCGTTCGCACAAGATAAAAACAGCAAAGCAATGATCGCCGCAAACAAAATCGTTTTATTCTTGTTTTTAAATAAATATTTTATGTTGTATATCATACTGTATATTATACAATTTTTTTTATTTCTTTTCAAGCCAATAAATCAAATAAATTAAATAACTCTAATAAGTCAAACAACCGTCAATATCGTGATATCGCCGTAAAAAATATTGCGGTAAAAATATTCCTTAAAGTCACATACAGACATTCGGGCATAAAAAAAGGATTACCGGAAAACCGATAATCCTTATTGCGGAGAACCTGACTTGAACAGGCACGGCTCGCGCCACTAGCACCTCAAGCTAGCGTGTCTACCAATTCCACCATCCCCGCGTGTAAAGAGAAGATTATCACAAGAGGCTAAGCATGTCAAGCGCTTTTCGAAACGATAAAAAATCGCTATATTGTATAAATCGACTGATGAATTTTGAAAGCATCAGCAAAATTGCATCGTAGAGTAATTTCAGCAGTGAGGACGTATATGAAAATGCCGACAGCGGATGAATGTAAAAAAATGTATGCGGAGCGACGTTCGCGCGTCGCACGGTTTATGAAACAAAACGGTATCGGAGCGGCAGTGTTTATCGACAGCGAAGAAAAACGCGAAAGTGCCGTGCGCTACCTTTCGGGACACATAAGCGATGCGGTTTTGATCGTATTCGACGACGCGTATTCCGTTCTGGTTCCGTGGGATGAAATCATGGCAAAGCGATACGCATACGCGGATAAGGTCGTGCCCTACACGAAATACAAAAATACCGCGATCGATGCGGTAAAAGCGGTGCTGAGAGAAAGCGATCACTTTAAAACGAAAAAAGTCGAATTGCCGCCGACGACGACATATCCCGAATTTTTAAAATATATCGACGCGCTCGAAGGCTGCGACGTCCACTGCCGCGAAAACAGCGTGCACCACTATGTCACAGAACTCCGCATGATAAAAGACGCCTACGAAATCGCGTGTACGAAAGAAGCCGCACGCATCGGCGATTTGATAATCGATACGGTCGAAGAAGGCATCAAATCGAAAAAGATCGCAACCGAAACGGATGTCGCATTGCTTATCGAAAAGGAGTGCCGCGCACACGGCTGCGAACGTACGGGCTTCGACACGCTTGCCGCGGGACCGGATCGCAGCTGGGGCATTCACTGTTTTCCGAATTACACTGCGGGAAAATGGGCAAACGCGGGACTGTCGATCCTCGATTTCGGTGTCGTCGTCAACGGCTATACGAGCGATACGACGGTCACGATTGCACGCGGCAAACTTTCTGCCGCGCAGGAAAAGCTCGTCGATCTCGTACAAAAAGCGTACGACGAATGTCTCAAACTTTATAAGCCGGGTCTTTCAATCAGAGATGCGGCGCTCAAAGCGGACGAAGTGTTTGCGGCGGGAAAACGGAAAATGCCTCACGGTCTCGGACACGCGATCGGTCTTGAAATACACGAGCCTCCTCGCGTCAATCTCAAAGCATCCGAAACCCTCGTTTTTAAACCGGGCATGATCGTAACGCTTGAACCGGGACTCTACGACGAAGAGCTCGGCGGCTGCCGCCTTGAAAACGACGTACTCATCACCGAAAGCGGCAACGAAGTTATAACGCATTCGAGAATTATTAAATTATAATCGATTTGCGGATTCCCATTGCGGACTGCCGGACTTACCGCCCGCGCGCGTTTTCGAGAGCTTCCGATGCGGCAGCGTCAAGTGCGGCCGCAAGGGACGCGTCGGGTAAATCGGTAAGTTTTGTGCGCATATCGTGGATGACAAGCGGCACAAGCTGCTCATCGGTGAGCGAAGTGAACGGCGATGTACCGTTTGTTTCAAGAAGTCCTGCCGGCAGTTTTATTTTCCTGAGCACTTCAGCCGTCGCAAGCAATCCCGGCTTTCCGGAAAGACGCGCGATCACGTAATCGAGCAAAAGCCGCGTCCTGCTCGCCATAAACTTTTCCTTTTGCAGCGAAGGCAAAAAGTCGCACATCGAGCGGAGCTTTTTAAACAGTTTCAACTCGATCGCAAATTGATCCGCGCTTTTTTTATTCTGCAAAGCGGCGGCTATGTCGGGAAGCGCACGCGCGGCTTTTTCGAGCGCGGCGGTCAACTCGGCTGCCGCCCGTGCATTGTTCCGTCCGATTCCGCCGAAAACGGGAACCGATTCTTTTTGCGGCACTTGTATGCCGCCTCTTTCGTCGTCGGCACGCTCCGAAACATTTCCGCTTCCGCTTGCTTCTTTTCGCACCGTCGGTTTATTTCGCACGATCGCGTTTTCCCTGAGCAAATATTTTTTCTGCGCCGCATGCTCGATGAGTTCGCCGCTTTTTCCGTCCACTTCGGAAATCGCTCTTTCGGCCGCTTCCCGTATTTTTTTCATCGCCGCGTCAACCGCATCTTTTACGCTCGTCTCCGCGAGGGCGGCATCCGTCCGTATCCGTTCGGCGCTTTGCTTTACCGTACCGATAATGCGCATCGCGTCCTCGGCAGCATCTCGCGCGGCTTTGCTCGTCCGGTGCGCTTCATCACAGGAACGGCGCAAAGCGGCAAGTTCGTTCGCTCGTTCGGCATTCACGGCATCAGCATCGTATCCGCGGGAAAAAGACTCCGGCAACACACGCGCGCCGCCGCCCGCATCCTCCGCACGAGACGGCTCTCCCGACATCGCCCGCTCTCTCGACGCGATCGCAGGTTCCTCGCGCACTTCTTTTTCGGCAGCTTTCGGCAAAGAGGACGGCACCTTTGACAGCGATTCGGACAAAGGAGACAACGCGTCGGAAAAACGGCGGGCAGCCGGCGCGTCTTCGGTTATCGAAATGGGTTCGCCTTCATAATTCATACGTTTGGGACTGCTTCGCGGCAAAACGACAGGCGTTTCAAATCCCACATCGACGGCTCCCGTGCTGAAGCCGTCGTCGATATTTCCGGGAAGACTTTCATCGATCCCCGCAGCAGGTCCCGTTCGCCCGTCCAAGAGATCGTCATCCTTTAAGGAACGGGCATTTTCTTCTCTGTCGATCGGCCGATCGAACGGCACGAGCAGATCCAATCCATCCGCTTCAGGATCCTCTTCTTCGTCTTCTCTATCCTCTATCGTAAACGGATCGATTTCATCGTCGGCTTTTAAAAGACTTTCGCCCATCAAATCGAAGTCGAACGGCTCCTCTTGTGACGGGGGCACTTCGTACACGCCGGCTTCGAGCGCCTTCGTTTCAGGAGAATCCATAACGATTTCCGCACCGGCCGTCTCATCGTTTCCGTCCGCAGTGAGATCGGCTTTCGCACCTTCCGCTTCGACGAGCAATTCCGCGATGCGCTTTACTTCGCGTTTTGCCAAAACATTGCCGTCGTTCAGAGCGAGAACTGCTCGGTAGGTATCGAGTGCGGACGAGAATTTCTTTTCGGACGTATCGAGCTGTGCCGAGAGCACAAGGGCTTCTTCGTCGTGCGGATATTTTGAAAGATACCGTGCGATAAAATTCCGGGCCTTATCGGATCGTCCGGCTTGCATGAAACGGAGCGCTGCGGATTTTTCATAGGCAAAATACTGCGCGTCGATCGAATTTACTTTTTTATAACAGGAGGCGGCCTTTTCATCCTCTCCCCTGCAAATGCAATACTGCGCGTAGAGGTCGAGAATTTCTATGTCGTTTTGATTTTTCGCATAAAGCGCTTTCAGCTTTGCAAGCGCAGGGACATAATCTCGAGCCGAAAGAAGAGTGCGCACATACTGCGCCCCGACGGCGGCATCCGACGGAAAATCTTTTTCCGCCTGACGCATGAGCGCGGCGCCTCTTTCAAGCGCACCTTTTTTTTCATACGCGTCGGCAAGGCACGAGATAACGCTCGTGTTTTTCGGATCGAGCATCAAAGATTTTTTGAACGCCCGAAGTGCAGCTTCATAATCGAAGCGCTTAAACTCCACGCGGCCGAGCAGCGCAAAAAGATGCGCATCGGAGGGATGGAGCGCGATCGCTTTTTGAACGACGGATGCGGCAGCTGTCGTTTTGCGGCGGCGCAGCAAAAGCGCCGTATACTTCCGCACGGCTTCCATCCAGCCCGGTTTTGCGCGAAGAGCGGCTTCGTATGCGGTCTCCGCTTCTCCGTCCGAGTGTAGCGCTTCATACGTTTCGGCAAGGTTCAGCTGCAGCACCGGATGATTCGGATCGACTTGCAAACCGCGCTTATACGCCGTCGCCGCTTTCTGATATTCTTTACGAAGCGCATAGATGACGCCCAAATGATTGTACGCAAGGGTATCGCCGGGATCCGAAGCGATAACGGATTCGAAACACTCGATCGCCTTGTCGTAATCTCCCATCGATCGATACGTAAATCCCAAATTATAATTCACATCGGCTTTTTTTCCGCCGAGTGAAAGAGAAGCGTGAAGAACGCGAAGGGCATCCTCATAGCGTCCGAGTCTGCGGTAAATGCCGCCGGTCACGTTGAGAGAGGCCGCATCGTTCGGATCGATTTTATTAATTTTTTCGTAATAAACGAGCGCGTTTTTATCCTCGCCCGATTTGACATATACATCGCCGAGCGCAAAAAGCACGTCGCGGTTTTCGGGGTCGTCCTTTAACAATCCCTTATACAAGCGCACGGCAAGGTCGAAATCGCGGGAAGCGAGAGCGGCCGCCGCACGGCGCAAAACGAGTTTATTTTCCTCGCCTCGTTCACTTGCCATAACCGCCGCCCGATTCCGGCCGCGCATACGTTTCGCGCGAAAGCGTACCGACTATCCGCTTATCGATTTTCGAATAAGATGCGACCGCAAAATAATAAATCGTTCCGTTTTTGAGATTCGTGAGGGTCATCGATTTCATAAATCCCGCATCGACCGGAGATGCGCCTTCCCGGGCGATGCGTCCGAGGTATTCGCCGGGCCTCGTGCCGTAGTAGACGTAATAACCTCCTGCGCTTTCATCGACGGAATGCGACCACGAAAGCGTTACGCTCCCGTCACCGGAAGCCGCTTTTACGGTAAAAGGAGGAAGCGGCGAAGGAGGCACCGTATAATCGATATCGATCTGCGTAAGCGACGGCGTGCGGGATCCGTTTCCGTCGGGATAAAGATCTGCGGCTATTTGAAAATACAAACCGTTTACGTCCGAAATCGCTTCTCCGCTTTGCACGGGACGCCACGCGGGATACGAATCCGTCCAGCCGAAAATATTGTCGCCGCTTCGCACATAGAGACGAACTGCCGTTTGCTCGGGCTCGCTCGTCACCGCCGTCACGGAATTGAGGGAAGAGCCGACCGACGTCAAAAGCGGCTGCGTTTCTATCCGCCCCCCCGATACGCGGTACTTCGTATATCCGAGGGCCGACGCGTTTTCCGATTTTTGCCGCATCGCCTCGTCGTAAGTTCCCTTTTGTATGCGAAAGTCGTCGATGCTTCCCGTAAACTTTCGGCACAGTTCGATATCCGCAGGCACTCCGAAATACGCCGGATACACCGAACCCGATGCGCGGCCGGTCGACGTAACGTAGGCGATCGCTTCGAGCATGCCGTTCACGCGGTATTCGATGTGTCCGCTTTCTTCATCGAAAGCGATCGAGTGGTGCGCCCAGGTTCCGGGGATCAGCGTCGTAATACCCGAAAGCGTTACATCTCCTTTATCGTATCCGTCGAAGAGATTCGAAAACGTCCACGAAAGATGATTTTGATAAAAAGATGCCGTAATCATCTGGTATACGACGTTCCGCCCGATGCTGCGCGATGATCTCCAATTAAAGACGACTTCACCGTTTTCCGCGACTGAGGGCAAAAGCCAAAACTCTATGTAAAACGACGGAGCGGGTCCTTCCGTACCGAAAAGCGAGCCCGCATTTCCGCGAATCGATATGCCGCCCGTACCGCGAGCGAGAGCCGCTCCCTTGCCCATAGCCGATTTTCCCGAAAGCAAAAGCGCGTTTTTGCTCACAGTGTAATGTCCCGTCCTATCCGAAAACGGCAGAGCATCGAAATCAAAAAGAGTGTCCGTCATCGCGTCCTGAACACGGCTGTCGGTGGCAAGCTCGATACACGGATAACCGAAGCGCCCGGTCCCCTCCGCGACACCTCTGCGTACCGAAAGCTTCGACCAGCCTTCGCTTCCGCCGATCGTCATCGAATCGGCAAAAGCGGAACGGATACACAAAGAAGCCGAAAGCGCGTACAATAAAACGCACGCGCGCAAGCGAAGCGTCCTCGAAAAGGCAAATGCATACGCCGGACGAAGAGCGCCCGATAAAGCGAAAGCGCGCACCGTATGAAGCGCCCGCGAAGCGGCAAGCGTGCGCACCGGACGAAGAACGAAAGCGGCAAATGCACGTACTGGACGAAGCGCGGATAAAATCGTTATTTTTTTATTATACGGAATACACATAGGCACTATGGCAAAAGCGGTACGGGAAATACTACACGAAACGGCATTACAAGCCCCCTCTTCAAGCGGCGTCTACCTGTGGCGGAACCGGCAGGGAGATGTCATCTATGTCGGCAAAGCGAAAAATCTGAAAAACCGCCTCACCTCGTATTTTTCCGGCAGCAAAGACATCAAAACGAAACTGCTCGTCGCGCACGCCGATTCGATCGAGTATATCACAACGGCAAACGAATACGAAGCCTTTCTGCTCGAAAACAATCTTATTAAAAAACACAATCCGCGCTACAACATCGATTTGAAAGACGGCAAATCCTATCCCGTTCTGCGGATCACGAACGAAGAATTTCCGCGCGTCATCAAAACGCGGCGCGTCCTCGAAGACGGATCGACCTATTTCGGCCCCTACCCCGATGCGGGCGCACTCGACACGTTTATCGACACGCTCTATCGCATCTACCCCGTGCGTCGGTGCAAAACGCTCAAAAAACGCGATGCCCCCTGCCTCTACTACCACATCGGCCGATGCGAGGCTCCCTGCTGCAAAAAAATTTCGCACGACGCCTATACCGAATACATCGGCGAAATCGCAAGCCTTCTTGAGGGAAAAGGAGACGACACCCTAAAAAAAATAAAGGCGGAAATGCAAAAGGCATCGGAAAATCTCAACTTCGAAAAAGCCGCGCGACTGAGAGACGGACTTTCAGCTCTTTCGATCATGCAAAAACAGAACATCGTCCAAACTTTCGACGGAGACGACCGCGACTATATCGCCTATTGGAGGGAAGGAGAACTCGTAAGTTTTACCGTCTTGAAACTCCGCGGAGGAAAAATCGAAGGACGCGGCAACTACCGCACCGTAAGCTTGAACGAAGACGCGGAACTCATCGGAGAATTTTTCAACGCATACTACACCGACAAAGCCGAAGTACCCCCGCACATCTACGTACCGGATTTATTAATTAATAATTTATCCGACATTGAAAATTCTCATACCGATACGGGGAAGAGCTCTCCCCCGCGCTCGCACACGGTTGCTCGCTCCCCCTCCAGCGGGGGCACCCCGCAACTCCCCGATCGAAGCGTCGCTTTTCTCTCGCCGGATGAGCTTGCAAGGTGGTTTTCCGAAACGCTCGGCGCCGAAACCGAAGTCGTTCCCCTTTCCGACGCAGGCGAAAACGCAAAATACCACACGGCAGCCATCAATATGGCAAAGCAAAACGCGCATGAAGATATCGTGCGGCGCCTGCGCGAACGGGGTGACATACCCGCGCTCGAAGAACTCAAAACGCTCCTCGCCCTCGACACGCTTCCCGTGCGCATCGAAGGATTCGACATCGCGCATATCGGCGGAAAATTCCCCGTCGCAAGTTTAATCAGCTTTTACAACGGCAACCCCGACAAAAAAAACTACCGTTATTTCCGTCTCAAAACGACCGACGGCATCATCGACGACTTCGCATCCATGCGGGAAGCGACGAGCAGACGCTATACGAGACTTTTGAACGAAGGACGGGAGCTGCCCGATCTCCTGCTCATAGACGGCGGCATCGGACAGGTGAACGCAGTGCAGAGCGTACTCACATCGCTCGGCATCGACATCCCGATCGCGGGACTTGCCGAAAAAAACGAAGAAATCTACCGGCCCGGCAACAGTGCGCCCATCGTGCTCCCGCGCAGAAGCGACGCGCTCCGCCTGCTCCAGCGCGTAAGAGATGAAACGCACCGCTTTGCGACGAGCAAAAACCAGCGCCTCCGCACCAAAGAAAATACCGTAAGCATCTTTCTCGAACTTCCCGGCGTCGGCGAAAAGCGGGCACGCACATTGATAAAAACCTTTACGACGCTCGAAAACCTCGCAGGCGCGGATACGGAAAGCGTCGCAAAAGTGCTCGGCATGAGTACGGACGAAGCGGAAAACATTGCGCGGGAAGCGAAAAAGCTCAACGATACACGGAAAGAAAAAAAAGCGAAACAAATCGAATCGCTCGAAAGCTCCGGTACGACCGCGCAAAAAGCCGCAGCAGCGCACTACATCGACAGCCTTGCCCGCGCCGCCCTCGACGGAAGCGATACCGAATAAAGGCAGGCTATCGCCGAAAGTGCAGCCGATTTTTTACAGTACGCATTGTTTTCCGCAAATATAATTTCAGCCGCCCTTGCCGTACCGCCCGATTGTAGAAAATGCGATTTTCCCTATAATGTATACGGTCGCATAAAAATTATTAAGGAAATCACACATGGAATACATTTTCGATAAAGAGGGAAACCCGCTCGGCGTCGTACAAGGCGCATACATCCGCGACATGGAAGGAAATCCCGTCGGACAGCTCAAGGGCGAACACGTCCATAAACTGAGCGGAGGCTATGTCGGAGAACTCAAAGACGGCATGATTTTGGATATGCACAAAGGCAACCTCGGAAACGCAGGCTATGCCGAAAATCCGGGAAAGGGTATGCATCCCATGTCACACTCTCCGCGACCTCCGGTGCGCACCGTATTCGAAGACGCGTGGGAAAGATTATTTGACGATGGACTGTAAGGCGACGTCCGACGGCATCCGTAAGATAGCGTTCGCGCATTATGAAGCGGTAAATTCAAGTATGTGATAAAAGATTGGAAGAATATAAGTTTTCTTTGATTTTGAAATACTCAGCTGTGACAACTCATAATGCAAGGTCTGTTGTTTTATGCTATAATCAGAAAAAAGTAACGGAGATATTAATCGAATGTAAGTTCAAAAACTTGCGCTTGGACAATAAAAGTGATTAAATTAATAATTAATATTTTTATTTTAATTTTAATAATACTCTTTCAATCTTTTACAAGAAAAAAGAAAATCGTAAAATGCAAAGAAAATCCAGACATAATCATTCAAAACGCGATCCGTGAATTGCTGCTCTCTAAAAATGAATCACAAATCCATATATGCGGAAAAGGCAAAAATGAAACGATAACGCTGAAAAGGAAAACAAACGGAATTTTTATATATTGGATATCATCATCGACAAATGATGATACCGTACACAAAGAGCTTTTCGAAATTAAAACATTTTTGGATGAAAAAGGCTTTATGTATAATTCTAAAATCACTATCGATACACTGGATGCATTAAAACCGTATGAGTATATAGTGGAATATTTTGACGATATTCATGCAAATACGGGAGAAAACGGGCAAGATATATTTACGTTATTACGGGAATATTTTAGAATAGTATTGCGGATAACGGATTTACGCAGCCTGACAATCGATAAAAGACATATGAAAGGAAAGGCAGGCAAACAAAGAACCGCGCTCACGCACTAATGCATAGGGCAGACACACAGGTTATTAAGGCAGGAAAAAATGAATAAAAAGCGCTTTTCAATTTGTATTTTGACGATATTTTTTATTGTATCCGTTTATGCGCATGAAAATATTGTATCCATTTTTCAAGATTCAAAAAAAGAAACCGATTTATCGTCGTGTTTAAAAAACGGATTGATAAAACTCGAAGTAAACTTAGATGAAGAAATTCCGGAAGAAAATCTTTCCGCTATACATTATATTTTAAAACATACCTACGAAAACAATATTCATAAAATGCGAGGAGAAGAAGACAATAAGGTGTATACAAAGGAAAGCGGCGAAGAAGCCGTGTTCGATAAAGAAGGAAACCTTGTTACAAATGATTGGAATAAAGGCTCGTTTAATTACGGTTCATACAGCGAACCTATAAATAAATTTAAAGTCGATATATGGCCTTGGTTGGTTTGGGGTAATACGAGAGAAGATCCGACAAGTTTTGATGAAAGATTTTACTACTACATCATGGATTTGGACAGGGGTATTCAATCGTATATATTTTTGGAAGATAAAACCGAAATCGAAAAAATAAACTATGCAAATCTGAATGAAACGGATAAATTAATATATAAGTTTTTCAATTATTTGATTTTTAACAAATCGTATACATTCGATTTATCGAAAAAAAATATAGCAAAGTATAAAAAAAGCGCTGATAATTATTGGAAATATCTGTCTCAATTATTAACTTTGTCGGGATATGAAAAATAAAAAATTATCGGGAATGCCGTTTACTTTCATACCCCGCGTATTGTTCCAAGAGCCGTCTTTTTTGTGCTTGTTCAGTTTGCGTGCTCGGGGCGCGAAGAGTCCGTGAAAAATTTTTTGCACCAGCTTGTTGTTGAGATCGAATCGTGAAAGCTCGCCGCCCTTTTTATCACCCAGCATCATGCCGTAACACATAGCGGTAATATCTTCCGGCGGCATAGCGCGCTTCATACATTCGTAGTACGCAAAGACAGATAGCGCACCGTAAAAGTTCTTCGCCATTGGATTGGCTTTTCCGCCGATGATCGGCGCATCGCGCACAAATTTTTCGTATGTCGCGATAACGCGGCAATACATTTTTTCGGCTTTGTCAGGCGGAAATTTTTTATGCAGTTCGTTTTTGATCCAGTCGTCGGACATTTCGGGGATGGGGAAGACGGATTGGGATTTCATGGTAGGTCTCCTTATAGCAACGGGCGGAAGTATTGCGGATTTTAATCAATTCCAATGCATTGAAAAACAGAGATTTTTCAAATGTCCTGTATACTTGGGATTGTTATTAATAGGTCGAGTTTAGAAAGTATCAACCTATAACGCTGTGCTCTCGGCTTAGCCTCGCTACCGAGTTTGCTTTGCAAACTCACCGTATATGCGCCGCAATTATCATAAAGAAAAAAAAGCCCGGCAGCTGCCTACTTTCCCGCATTTAGAGCAGTATCATCGGCGCAAGGGAGCTTGACTTCCGTGTTCGGAATGGGAACGGGTATTTCCTCCCCGCTATGGCCACCGGGCAATAATTGCCGTACAAAAAGAAAAGGAAGAAGGGGCAGATATACAATAAAGCGCCTGCCGTCATTTCATACAAGCACATAAAAGCTCGTATACGTAGTGTCTCGCGCTATAGCACGGGAACGATAATATGGTCAAGCCTCACGACCTATTAGTACTGCTCGGCTGTGCACGTCGCCGTGCCTGCACCTGCAGCCTATCAACCGGATAGTGTCTCCGGGGTCTTTAGGAGGGTTATACCCTCAGGGATGTCTCATCTTGAGGCGGGCTTCCCGCTTAGATGCTTTCAGCGGTTATCCCTTCCGAACGTAGCCACCCGGCACTTACCCTTGGCAGGATAACCGGTATACCAGAGGTTCGTCCGCTTCGGTCCTCTCGTACTAAAAGCAGCTCCTCTCAAACATCCTCCGCCCGTAACAGATAGGGACCGAACTGTCTCGCGACGTTCTGAACCCAGCTCACGTACCGCTTTAATTGGCGAACAGCCAAACCCTTGGGACCTGCTCCAGCCCCAGGATGCGATGAGCCGACATCGAGGTGCCAAACTTTCCCGTCGATGTGAACTCTTGGGGAAAATCAGCCTGTTATCCCCGGAGTACCTTTTGTCCGTTAAGTGACGGCGCTTCCACTTGCAACCGCCAGATCACTAAGACCTGCTTTCGCACCTGCTCGTGATGTCTCACTCGCAGTCAAGCCTCCTTGTGCCTTTACACTCGTACGATGATTTCCAACCACCGCGAGGAGACCTTCGCGCGCCTCCGTTACCCTTTAGGAGGCGACCGCCCCAGTCAAACCGCCCGCCAATCACTGTCCCCCTTCCGGCTTCACGGACCGGAGTTAGAAATCCCATCCGCCAGGGCCGGTATTTCACCATCGGCTCCACGCACGCTGACGCGCACGCTTCTTCGCCTCCCGGCTATCCTACACATGGCGGATAGAATCCCAGTGATAAGCTGCGGTGAAGGTTCACGGGGTCTTTCCGTCTAATTACGGGTATCCGGCTTCTTTACCGGAATATAAGTTTCACCGAGTCCCGCGTTGAGACAGCGCCCAGAATCGTTACACCATTCGTGCGGGTCGGAACTTACCCGACAAGGAATTTCGCTACCTTAGGACCGTTATAGTTACGGCCGCCGTTTGCCGGGGCTTCGGTTCGGAGCTTCGCATTGCTGCTAACCCCTCCCCTTAACCTTCCGGTACCGGGCAGGTGTCACCACCTATACGTCCCATTACTGGTTCGCAGATGGCTGTGTTTTTGATAAACAGTCGCCTGGGCCTGCTTTCTGCCGCTCACATCCTTATCAGCGTGAGCCACACTTCTTCCGAAGTTACGTGTGCTTTTTGCCGAGTTCCTTAACGCGGGGTCGCTCGTGCGCCTTAGATTACTCATCCTGCCTGCGTGTGTCCGTTTCCGGTACGGTCCAACTCAGCCTATCTTTAGACAGTATTTCCCGGCACCCTGATTACGTCCGCTTCGCTTCGCCTGCGCTCCGCTCCCCGTAACGGCTCAGCTCAAGGGCTCTTTTAACCGCCCTCTCAACACCTTACCGCTTGGACAGAAACTACCGTTCTTCTGCCGGATTTCACCTCATGCGTCCTGCCTTCAAAACCGAATCGGGTATCGGATTGTGAACCGATTTCCCATCGACTACGACTTTCGTCCTCGCCTTAGGGGCCGACTTACCCCGGGCAGATTGCCTTTACCCGGGAATCCTCAGGCTTTCGGCGGACGGGAATCTCACCCGTCTTTTCGTTACTTGTGCCTGCATTCTCTCTTCCGCTTCCTCCAGCGCCCCTCGCAGGTACGCCTTCTTCGGTTAGCGCAATGCTCCCCTACCGCCCGCATCACAAGATGCGGACCCGCGGCTTCGGTATAACGCTTAGCCCCGTTACATTGTCTGCGCACGCCTGCTCGACCAGTGAGCTGTTACGCACTCTTTTAAGGAATGGCTGCTTCTGAGCCAACCTCCTGGCTGTCTGTGCAAACGCACCTCATTTCACACTGAGCGTTATTTTGGGACCTTTGCCGGCGGTCCGGGCTGTTTCCCTCTCGACTATGAACCTTGGAGCACACAGTCTCACTCCCATGCGTTGGCGGATGGCATTCTGAGTTCGATTGGTGTCGGTAGACTGTGACGCCCCCTATCCCATCCGGTGCTTTACCTCCTTCCGCTTTGCATGAGGCTGTCCCTAAAGGCATTTCGGGGAGAGCCAGCTATTTCCAGGTTTGTTTAGCCTTTCACTCCTAATCACAGGTCATCACTACCTTTTTTAACAGATTACTGTTCGGCCCTCCAACAGGTTTCACCCTGCCTTCAGCCTGCCCATAATTAGATCACCTTGGCTTCGGGTCTGCGACACGCGACTTTTCGCACTTTTCACACTCGCTTTCGCTCCGGCTCCGGATCTCCCAACCCTTAGCCTCGCCGCGCATCGCAACTCGCAGGTTTATTCTACAAAAGACACGCCACAACGCTCTCGCGCCGTGACATCTTGTCGGTCTGTGGTTTCAGGTTCTCTTTCACTCCCCTCACCGGGGTTCTTTTCGCCTTTCCCTCACGGTACTCTTCGCTGTCGGTAGCTGTCTCGTATTTAGCCTTGGATCGTGGTCGACCCGGATTCAAACAGGGTTTCTCGTGCCCCGCTCTACTTAGGTACCGCACCATGGAGTCCGATCCTTTTCGCCTACGCGGCTTTCACGCTGTCTCGCGCGCCTTTCCAGACGCTTCCGCTAAAAATCGGTTTTTTCCAAACTCCACGGGTCATCCCCGTGCGGCCCTGCAACACCCTATATAAGGGTTTAGGCTCCTGCGCGTTCGCTCGCCGCTACTTGCGCAATCTCTGTTGATTTCTCTTCCCGCGTTACTTAGATGGTTCACTTCACGCAGTATCGCTCCGCCGCAGTATCTTCTTCCCGCGCGCGGTGTATGCCTTGCGACATACGGGTTACCCCATTCGGCTATCTGCGGATCTAAGGATGTTTGCTCCTCCCCGCAGCTTTTCGCAGCTTACCGCGGCCTTCTTCGCCGGACAGCTCCTAGGCATCCGCCGCAAACCTATACTTGCTTGACCATATTCTCTTTCCCGCGCTCTAAGCTTCCAACCGCTCATGCGCTCAAACCTTCTTCCCTTCCCTATATTTTCAAAGAACATGAGGCTGTCGAAAAAGTAACCGACTTTTGAAACAGCCCCCTCACTTCTGTCCTTTTTTTGAATCTGGGACAGAATAGAGTTGAACTATTGACCCCCGCCTTATCAGAGCGGTGCTCTAACCAACTGAGCTACTGTCCCGTATTTGATAATAGCCGCACTGCCCGAGGGCACAGGGAAAGAAAGAAAGCGGAGGCCGTCTGAACACACGCTCGTGCGGACAGCATCCTCCGACGCATACGGTTTACGCGCGTACACTGCGCGTCCCTCTTCCCTTGGAAAAGGAGGTGATCCAG
>NZ_JACSET010000004.1:255006-256658 GCF_014334325.1 Treponema sp. Marseille-Q4130
GGGCACAGGGAAAGAAAGAAAGCGGAGGCCGTCTGAACACACGCTCGTGCGGACAGCATCCTCCGACGCATACGGTTTACGCGCGTACACTGCGCGTCCCTCTTCCCTTGGAAAAGGAGGTGATCCAGCCGCACCTTCCGGTACGACTACCTTGTTACGACTTCACCCCCCTCACAAAGCGTACCTTCGACAGCGTCCCCCTTGCGGTTGGACTGCCGGCTTCGGGTACCCCCTGCTCGGATGGTGTGACGGGCGGTGTGTACAAGGCCCGGGAACGTATTCACCGCGCCGTGCTGATGTGCGGTTACTAGCGATTCCAGCTTCATGAAGTCGAGTTTCAGACTTCAATCCGGACTACGACCGCTTTTCTGCGTTCTGCTCCGCCTCTCGGCTTCGCCCCGCTCTGTGGCGGCCATTGTAGCACGTGTGTAGCCCTGGACATAAGGGCCATGATGACTTGACGTCGTCCCCGCCTTCCTCCTGCTTGTCGCAGGCAGTTCCGCCTGAGTCCTCAGCTTTACCTGTTAGTAACCGGCAGTAGGGGTTGCGCTCGTTGCGGGACTTAACCCAACACCTCACGGCACGAGCTGACGACAGCCATGCAGCACCTGTCAAGAGCCGTATTGCTACGCTCACATATCTCTATATGATCGCTCTTGATGTCAAACCCAGGTAAGGTTCCTCGCGTACCATCGAATTAAACCACATGCTCCACCGCTTGTGCGGGCCCCCGTCAATTCCTTTGAGTTTCACCCTTGCGGGCATACTCCCCAGGCGGTACACTTATCGCGTTTGCTTCGGCACGCACGCTCTTGCGCACACGCCCAGTGTACATCGTTGACTGTGCGGACTACCAGGGTATCTAATCCTGTTTGCTCCCCGCACCTTCGCACCTCAGCGTCAGTCGTCCGCCGGTATCCTGCCTTCGCCATCGGTGTTCTTCCGCATATCTACAGATTTCACCCCTTCACGCGGAATTCCGGATACCCTTCGGCAACTCTAGCTCGCCAGTTCTCAATATAGCTCCGGAGTTGAGCCCCGGTATTTCTTACCAAGCTTGGCGACCCGCCTGCATGCCCTTTACGCCCAATAATTCCGAACAACGCTCGCACCTTACGTGTTACCGCGGCTGCTGGCACGTAATTAGCCGGTGCTTATTCCTGCCCTACCGTCACCATGCAGGCATTTCCTCCTACACTTATTCCTCGGACAGAAAAGAACTTTACAACCTTCCGGCCTTCTTCGTTCACGCGGCGTCGCTCCGTCAGGGTTCCCCCCATTGCGGAATATTCTTACCTGCTGCCTCCCGTAGGAGTCTGGGCCGTATCTCAGTCCCAATGTGTCCGTCCGCCCTCTCAGGCCGGATACCCGTCCTCGCCACGGCGGGCCCTTACCCCGCCGTCTAGCTGATGGGCCGCAGACCGTGCCCAATGCGGAGCCGAAGCTCCTTTCCCGCTGTCTACCTTCCGTAAACAGTGATCTATCCGGTATTACCCTCTATTTCTACAGGCTGTCCCGGACATCGGGGTACGTTATCCACGTGTTACTCACCAGTCCGCCGCTCTCGGCATTGCTGCCTGCCGCTCGACTTGCATGGTTAAGACGCGCCGCCAGCGTTCGTTCTGAGCCAGGATCAAACTCTCCATCATTAT
>NZ_JACSET010000005.1:0-22349 GCF_014334325.1 Treponema sp. Marseille-Q4130
TACATAAAGGGCGTAAATTATTTTCAATTTTAAAAAATCTTTTGATTATTATCGGAATCATGTTTTTTATTCTATTTCAGATCGAAATCAGAAAAGAATATGATGATTTTGGTCTTATATGTTTTTTATTTTCGGTAATTTCTTTTATGCTCTCATTTTTATTTGGAAAATTTTCAAATAAATTCCTCTCTTCACTTTTAAGAACATTAAAGCCGGGAGACTATATAAAAATAATTTCCGAACCGGATGAACTAATCGAAAAGGAAATCAAAATAAATCAGTTGAGTAAAAACGAAACAATTTTTAATAAAACAACTGTTTTTTTAAGTAAGAAAAAACTGTTATGTGAGGATTTTTTATCTCAAAGTTCAAAACTGCCGGATACAATTAATAATAAATTATGTTTATACATAGCTATGGATTATCTGAAAACTTTTTATTCTAAAGAAGCCTACAAAGACTATCTGCTTGAAAAAGAAATCGATGTTTTAGAGTTTATCTGCGGATTCAATCCGAAAGCCGTATCTGTTAATTTTGAACTTGCGCTATTATATTTTGAAAACAAAAGATTTGACGATTTTTATGAAACATTGATAAAATGTCGAAATATAAACGGATACGATTGGATTATAGAATCATATATCAAATCATATGAATTCTATAAAGCGAATTGTAAAGCCTAACAAAACTTCATAGCCGACATGCCGTCAAGCTGATTTTCGGGTTAAAACAATGATAGACGTACAGCCCTGCAGGCTGGATAAAAGTATAGAAACTGAACGGAAATTAAAATTATGGAAAAAAAATATTTCCCAAAAAACACACACGGAATAATAAGTTTAATGACAGGCCTTTTTATGATTTGCCTTGTCCCTTATGCCGTTTATGATTTGATAAAACAATTCTCGATCTTCCATTTTGGAGCTTGTATAGTATATACCGCATTTTCACTAATATTTATTTTTAATTTTTTCGGAAACAGGCTTTTTATAAAAGAAAATACTCTGTATGTAAAAGAATGGTTTAGAATTATATATGTAATTAAAATTGACATGATAAAAGAAGCTGAAATCGGACATTTTTGTAAAGGTTGGTGGAGCCGCGGTCATACGGTATTATCAATGAAAATAAAAACTGAAAATACAATAATTAAATTTCCGGTCGCTCTTTATTCAGGTAAACAGATAAGAGAGATATTACATTTATTAAATCAACACCCCCGACGCAAGCGTCGGGGTATGTTGTTCTCATAAAGTGATTGCAGTCGGCTTTAATCCCCTTTGTTACGACGCAAGCGTCGGGGTATTAAACCCTCCGCACGAATACACAAGATTATACCCAAGTCGAGGTTCCGGCGACAATCCGTTTCGCGCGGCAACAGCTGCATTGCGCTTTTAGCTTTCGGGTGCTACACTGTGCGTATGAATTACGGATTTTTTCGTACGGCGGCGGCAAGTCCCGAAACCGTCGTTGCGGACTGTACGGCAAATGCAAATCGCATCATAGACGCATGCAAAAAAGCGGGTGCACAGGGCGCATCCCTCATCGTATTTCCCGAACTCGCCGTGACGTCATATTCGTGCGGCGATCTCTTTTTGCAAACGACGCTCCAAGAGGCGGCTATCCGTGAAACGGAGCGCATCGCAAAGAAGACGGCTTCCCTTCCGATTCTCATCGCAGTCGGTCTTCCGTTCGCATCCGCCCGATCGCTGTACAACTGTGCGGCTTTTATCTTCGAGGGAAAAATTCTCGCGCTCGTGCCGAAAACTTATCTTCCGAACAGCGGAGAATATTCCGAGCGGAGATGGTTTTCGCCGAAAAAAAATGCCGATGCCGAAACGGTATATTTTTCGAAAGCTCATCCGGCCGTCCCGTTCGGCTGCGATATCATCATCTCGGATGCGGACGATGAACGCTGTGCGATCGCTTTGGAAATAGGCGAAGACCTTCGGGCGCCCCTGCCGCCCTCTTCATACCACGCGCTTTCGGGCGCCGCGATCATCGCAAATCTTTCGGCGAGTTCCGAAACGGTCGGCAAAGCCGAATACCGCAGGCTCCTCGTCAAAAGTCAGTCGGCACGTACGCTGTGTGCCTATGTCTATGCCGATGCGGGACACGGGGAATCGACGCAGGACGCCGTATTCGCTTCTCACAAGATCATCGCCGAAAACGGAACGATCATCGCCGAATCGAAATCGTTCGACGATACAATTTGTTTTGCCGACATCGACATCGAGCGGCTCGTTTTGGAGCGGCGGAGAGAGACGACGTTTTCGAACTGCGCGTCAAACGCAAATACGCGGCCGTACCGAAAAATTTCCGTCGACCTTTTATCCCGCGCAAAAACTTTTTCCAAAAACGCGCCGCTTTTCCGAACGATCGATGCTTCGCCTTTTGTTCCGAACGACGAAAGCGGGCAAAGCGAACGGTGGAACGACATACTTACCGTACAGGCCGAAGGGCTTGCAAAGCGGATGCGCCACACGGGCGTAAAAAATGCCGTGATCGGTCTTTCGGGAGGACTCGATTCGACGCTTGCCCTCCTCGTCACCGTCAAAGCATTCGCTCTTTGCGGGTTAAATGCGAGCGGGATTCACGCGATTACGATGCCCTGCTTCGGCACGACCGACAGGACTTACCGCAACGCATGCGCACTTGCAAAGGAGACGGGAGTTGCGCTCACGGAAATCAACATCGCCGAAGCGGTGCGCGTCCACTTCCGCGACATCGGTCAGGATGAAAGTATACGCGATGCCGCGTACGAAAACGCTCAGGCGCGGGAGCGCACGCAAGTGCTCATGGACATCGCAAACAAAATAAACGGCATCGTCGTCGGCACGGGCGATCTGTCGGAACTCGCGCTCGGCTGGTGCACCTATAACGGCGACCACATGTCGATGTACGGCGTCAACGGCTCGGTTCCGAAAACCCTCGTGAGGCGCTTGGTGCGATTTTGTGCGGACAGTACGGACAATAAAAATCTTTCGGCTGTCTTAAACGATATCCTCGCAACCCCTGTAAGTCCCGAATTGCTTCCTTCCGAACGGGGCAAGGTTTCGCAAAAAACCGAAGACATTCTCGGTCCCTACGAACTCCACGATTTCTTTTTATACTATATGTTGCGCTTCGGTTTTTCACCTGAGAAAATTTTATTTCTCGCGGACAAAGCCTCTCTCCCGTACACGCACGAAGAAAAGCTCCGCACGCTCCGCATATTTTACAAACGCTTTTTTTCGCAGCAGTTCAAACGTTCCTGTATGCCCGACGGCGCAAAAGTCGGCTCGATAAGTCTCTCCCCGCGGAGCGACTGGCGTATGCCGAGCGACGCAAGCGCTGCCTTATGGCTTACGGAAATCGATTCGTTAAAATAATATGCTGAGCTACCGGCACGCTTTTCACGCGGGAAATCACGCGGACGTTTTCAAGCACACGCTCCTCATCATGCTGCTCGAACGCTTTAACGCAAAGGAAGCGCCGTATACCGTCATCGACACGCACTCAGGATCCGCGCGCTACGATTTGAATGACGAGCGTGCACAAAAAACGCTCGACGCGCAAAGCGGAATTCTGAAATTGCTCGAAGCGGCTCGATACGTGGAAGCACAGTCCCCCGATCGCGAGGAGCCTGCCCCGCAGCCATCCGCGATATCGCGTGACGATTTGCAGTCGGCCCGAAAATTGTCCGAGTCGGTTTTACGTGAATTGCTTTTATCGGAGTGCCGAAGCGATTTTATCGATTTTCAAAAATACTTTCACTTTGCAAAAGCCTGCCTCGATGCGGGCTTTTATCCGGGCTCTCCGGAAATCGAGCGCGCTTTTATGCGGGCAAAAGACTGCCTCATCCTCTCCGAACTGCACCCTGATGAAATCGGCGCGCTGCAGCGCAATATGCGCTTAAACGCTGCAAATGCCGAAAACTCGCCCGCAGTGCACATCCATCACCGGGACGGATTCGAAGCGCTCCGCGCGCTCACGCCTCCGAAAACGAAGCGCGGCATAGTATTTTGCGATCCGAGCTATGAAGATGCGTCCGACTGGGAAAAAGCGGCAAACGCGCTTATCGAAACGCATAAACGCTGGGCAAGTGCAACACTTGTGCTTTGGTATCCGCTTGTCGCGATAAAAAAAATCGAACGGGATGCGATGAAGCAAAAGATAATCGCCGGAATAAAAAGCGGGAAAACCGAAAGAGGCATACTCGATGCGCTCTTATGCGTAAACACCAAAAACTCGCACCGCGAATCGGCATTGAAAGATGTGAAACGCTCCGAACCGCCGCGCCTCTACGGGAGCGGCATGCTCGTCGTAAACCCTCCGTGGAAGATAGACGACGAACTCGGCGCCGTGCTGCCCCGCCTCGCCGAAGCGCTCGGAAGTGGCAGCGCGGGATCATATAAAATTAATAATTATTAATTTCAATAGTTAAAACCAAAAGCGCAAACCGACGCTGCTCGGAAAGTAGACGGGTATATAGAAAACGCCGTTTGCTTTACCGTCTTCACCGAACGCAAACTGCAGTTCCGGCTGAATCGCCTGCTGCACGTACAGTTCCAAAAAGCCGTCGGCAAAATGCCAATTCATGCCTGCGAGAACGCGGGGTCCGGTTGACAGATAAAAATTTTTTCCGTTCGCCGTAAAATCGGTTCTGACCGCACCGCCGACGCCCCAAAACCATCGCCACAGGCCTATGATTTCGGGATTCATAAACCAATAGTCGGCCGTAACTTGCAGACCGAGCCGTGCGGTCGTGACGGCAGCTCCGTCATCGTCCTTATAAAAATGCGGTGCTATATCGAATATGCCGGCAAAATACAGCGGGATGTTGTCGAACTTGGCGGAACATGCGAGACCCCATGCGGGCGGAGTGATAAAACGGGTCGCGACCGGATCGAAGTTGAGCTGCGGGCCGATCCCCGTGGCAAACAACCCCGCGCTTGCAGATACAACGACAGCCGCAAAAACCGCGATCAATTTCTTTTTCATAGATTTCCTCCATAAAAAATCTTGCAGGAAGTTTTTGAAATGATAACGGTTTTTATACAGGAGGTCAATCAGACTGTCAATCAGGGGCTTGACAGATTTCGCTAAAGCGGGTATAAACATTAGTTTATTTTCGCAGCCAAACTATAATTGACTAAAAAAAATCCTTCTGCTATAATTAAATCTGTAGCTATGAAAATTCAAACGGAAACCGGGCTCAAAAAAGTTATCAACTGCATGGAACACACCGATCCCGAGCAAGCGCAAAAAATACTTGAAAATCTGTTTGAAGACGAATTTGACTGTACGGAGCTCGTGTTTACCGCCGACTGCTGCAATTTTTGGATTCCGCATATAAGGCAGCTGGAAGCTACGGAAAATGCGTTCGAACGCGGCGAAAGCCTCCTTGCCGATTGGAAACGGTTTCGGGTTTTTCTTTCGCGAAAAGCGAACCCATACCTGCCCGCAGTAGAAGCGATTGATCGCGGAGTTTTTTCGCTCGCGCTTGAAAATTACCGGCAGCTGTTCGACGAACGCGACAACGCGCAAAAAGCGGAAATCTACCGAAAAGCGGGCTTGTGCTGCAAAAAGCTCGGCAAATTCGAAGATGCACAGGAATGCCTTACCGTCGCAAACAACGCACAGCCGGGACTTCCGTCGGTGCTCGCCGAACTCGCCGACTGTTTTGCGCTGTGCGGACACGAGCGGAACGCAAAAGTGCTTTTTCGAGAAGCGTTTTTTATCGATCCGGCGAAAATCGACGCGGGCTTTCTTGACTCGGAACTGATTCGGGTATTGATCGAAAAGACGGCGGAAAAGGGCTACACGGGCACGACGCTTTTACAGTGGATTCCGGTATACGGGGTGCTCTACGGCGTCTTTAATGTACGGCGCGAGCTTAAGCTGCAGGAGATCAGCAAATTAAAACAGGAAATCTACGCGATCGAAACGGAGATGAAGGATCCTTCCTGCGATTCGGCGAATCTCACGCCGCGCCTTATCAATCTTTATTTTTGGCTCATCGATCACTATCTCGCATCGGACGACAATTCGAAGCCGGTGAGCGATACGCTGCTGAAGATAAAAATACTGGATTCGGCGATTTACGAGCAGTACACCAAGTGACGGGCAAAACGGACGACCGATGAGGACGATAAAAACAAGCGCATATTCGAAGCGGCAGCGGACAATTTAAAATTAAGGAAAACTTCTAAAACGCAAGTTGTTAGAGGCTACCATTTATAAATTAATAATTATCGATAAGGAGTATCGTATGGCAGATGAAAATCTCGTGACGCAGGTTCAAAACATGCTCAAAGAGGAGACGTGGACACGGGCTGCGATCAGCAATTATACAAAGAACAATCTCATGGAGCTCGCCGACATCGTTGAAAAAGCGCGGGAAGCCGGATGCGCCGACGAACTGCAGCAAATCTGTGACGAGCACCTCTCACACACGAAAGACAGCATTATCGCGCTGTACCTGTCGGGCATGGTGTCGCTCGGCAAAGGGGCGCTCGACAATTCTTCTCTCGAAAACCTCGTCGACATCTTTCAAAAAAATCATAAAGAGAATATCGTCATCTACCTCTGCGAAACGATCCTCGCGGACGATCCGAACAACAAATTCGCTCTTCGTACGCTTGCCGACTGCCTGCGCGCCGAATCGAGTGACAAAGTGTGGGAACTCTATGAAAGGATCGTAAAGCTCGATTTCGAAGAAGCTGATTTGGCAAAGCTCCTCGCCGAGCACGCCGAAGCGGCAAACGATACGGAAACGGCGATCGATTACTACAAAAAGGCGCATCTCCGCTACATCACCGCAAAAAACATGAACGCGGTAAAAGAGACATGGTCGCGCCTTGTCCAGCTCATTCCCGAAGAGATCGATTTTTTTATGCTCGCCAAACGAAAGATCGCAAAGACGATCAGCGAAGAGCGGAGCGCCGTTCTCATGCAGGAATTGTACACGTGGTATAAGGACAATAAAAAATGGGATACGGCGATCGATATCCTCAAGCAGATTCTCGAAATCGATCAGCACGATACCTGGGCGCGTAAAGAGCTCGTCGACTGCTACCGCGGAAAATACGAAGGACGGGCTCACCTCGAAGACTACATCCGTTCGTCGAACCTCGCGCAGAGTTTCCGTAACGTATTCGAAGCGCTCAACGACTTCGAAAAGCACATCGCCTTCGATGCGAAAAGTTACGTGTACCACCGCACGTGGGGTGTCGGCATCATCCGATCGGTCGAAGACGATACGCTGAAAATCAATTTCGGGAAAAAATACGGAGTGCGTCCCATGTCCCTCAAGATGGCCGTGAGCGCATTGCAGCCGCTTGCGAAAGATCACATTTGGGTGCTCAAAGCGACGAAAAAACACGACGAACTTGCCAAAAAAGTAAAGAGCGATAAAGAGTGGGCGCTTAAAACGATCATTCAAAGTTTCGCAAACCGCTGCGACCTCAAGCGCATCAAAGCCGAACTCGTGGACGACGTTCTCTCTGCGGCCGAATGGACGTCGTGGAACAGCGGGGCAAAGAAGATTCTCGAATCGAACCCGCATTTCGGCGTCGACACGAACGACATCGATATGTATACGGTGCGCGAGCACGACGTAAGCAAAGACATAAAGCTCGCAAACGAATTCAAAGCGCAAAAGCAATTCTTCCCGCGGATCGACATATTCATGCGCTTTATCGAAGACGACGAAACGGATAAAAGCGGCGAAACGTTCAACGAAATGCTCTCCTATTTTATCGGATTCTTAAAATCGGTTTCGCACATCAACGAACAGGTTGTCGCTTCCTTTTTGACGATTCAAAAAATCAATATGCTTGTCCCCGCTTCGGCCTATCAAATCAAATTCACCTTTAAGGATGTATACGATAAAATCGAAGAACCGCGTAAAATGTATCTTTCGCTCAAAGATACGAAAAACACGACGCTCCGCGAAGATTTTATTAAAAACGTAAAACTCCTTCCCGACTGGGACAAACAGTACGTGCGTCTCTTTCCGACGGTGCTCAGCCGCTCCATGCTCACGTCTCTCATCAACGCGGGAAAGACGGATATGGTGCAGCGCCTCGCATCCGATTCGTTCGACAATTTCAAAGACAACCGCCAAGCCGTTTTGTTTTTTTTCCGCGAATGCAGGGACGACGATTGGTTTAAAAGCGCCGGCATTCCGTACGAAAAGCAGCTTATCGCGCTGATCAATATCGTCGAACTCACATTCCGTGAAATCAGCAATCACGTCAATACGACGGAAAACAAAAAAATCAATGCGGCCGCGATCGATCTGCTGTTCTCAGGCGACACGCTTATCGACTATATGCTCGAAAACGACGAAGATACGGTAAAGCGTATGTACACGCTCGTCGCGGACATCGCGGATCTCGACCCCGCGAAAAAGGCTCAGCTGCGAAACAAGATTCTCGAAAAATATCCCGACTTCAAATTTCAGGCGGCGGAAGAAAAATCTTCGACGCAGCAGCGCGGTATGCTCGTTACGGCGAAAAAGCTCGAAGAAAAAAAAGCGCAGGAAGAGCAGATCCGTACCGTCGACATTCCGAAAAACGCGGAAGAGATCGGCGAAGCGCGTTCTCAGGGAGACTTAAAGGAAAATGCGGAATACAAAGCAGCCCGCGAACACCAGCACTTTTTAAACGAGCGGCTTAAAACGCTTCAGGAGGAAATCGGTCGCTCGGTCGTATTCGATCCGACAACGATCACGACGGCGTTCGTTTCGTTTTCTACGACGGCGACGCTGCACAACAACGATTCGAATGAAGACGAAACGTACACGATTTTCGGACCGTGGGAATCGGATCCCGACAACAACGTCATCTCGTATATGTCGCCGTTCGGCAATGCGCTTATGGACAAAAAAGTCGGCGAGCATGTCGTCTTTACGATCAACGATCACAACTACGATTACACCGTAAAAGAGATAAAAGCGGCGAAAGCGTAAACAAGCTGCGTCCTTCGGCGCGGCGAACTTTTTAAGAATTCGAAAGGCGCTGCGCCTGAGAGGAGCTCGTAAAAATCGTACGGAACTGTCTGAAAATTATAATTTCCGGACAGTTTCCCTGTGCAAACATTTCAGATGTATGAAGTATCGAAAAGTATTGCCGACAGTCCTTATCCCTATCGCGGGAGCGCTTATCATTTTTTTATGCGTTAAAAAAATACACGGAGCACACATGACGGAACGCAGTTCATCGGGCAATGCCCAGGATGCGCGCGGACGGGTATTTTCGGAAAACGATATCAACGGAAATCTCCCGAAGCACGTCTTTGTCGCCACCCTCACGCAGACTTTTTCGCGCGGTTATGAATTTTGCCTTTCGGGCGGAAAAATTATGATGAAAAAAGCGGGAAGCGAACATTGGGCGCTCTTTCAAGGAACGGGTCTCCCCTTTCCGAAAAAGAGGCGCATCGCACGGGGCGAAGGTTTCGACATACCGAAAAAAATCGTCGAAATAGCAGCCGACGACGATATGCTCCTCGCCTTCGACGACGAAAAAAAAATGTTCGTCTGTCCGCTCGCGTCGAACCGCATCGACAAAAAATTCGTGTGGACGAACGGCTTCGGCTGGCCGGAAAAAAAACAACTGGTGCAAAACGATCTCGTTTCTCATAAGCGCGGCTGGGCGACCGGAACGAGGAGATCGAGCATCGAATGGTATACCGACCGTTTCGGCAATGAACACAACTGGGGAACGATGGGCGTTACGACCGTCTACTTTCTTACAGAAAACGGACGGGAAATACGCTTTACCGATTCCGGGCTTCCGACCGATTTGAGCGATACGATCCTCGGCCCCGAGCGCGGCGCCTTTACCGCGCAAAACATCAGCGCAAGCGGTTCGACGATTTTTCTCATCGGAGACGACGGTACGATGTATACGCGCCTCATCGATTACGACACGATGGGATGCGATCCGATGTTTTTCAAATACACCTATGTCGCAGAAAAGCAGCCTTACAAAGGCAGCGATTACCGTTCCAATTTTACGCGCTGGGGACTGCCGAACGAAGATTGGCGTAAACAGCCCGACATCAAGCTTTCGGGAAACGCGCGCCTTTCAAAATATATCTGCATATTTCAAAACGGTAAAGGAAACGATGCACGCGTTCTTCGCGTTGCGGGTACCGATCCCGCGGGAAAAATCGGTTTTTATTATAAAAATTTAACCGATACCGAATGGCGCTTCGAGCCGGCTCCCCTCGTTCTCTCTCCTTCCGCTTTTCTTTCAGGCGCAAAAGCGGAAGCCGAAAAGAAAAACGAATATTCGTATACCGGTACCGTCGCTCGAAACGGTAAAACGATAAGCGGCGTCACCTGTTCCGTAAGCGATATGACGCTCACAAGCGAAGGTTCCTGTACGCTCGTGCTGCAGTGCGGAGACGAAGCGAAATCGATCCCGCTCTACCTCGTTACGATGTGGACGTATATGACGCGCTATAATCCGGTGTTCGACGGAACGCCGAAAAGTTTTTTCGCCACCCCTCATTTTTCCGAAGCCGATATTTCGGCACAAAACAAGACATTCGATGCCCTCCTTCACGGTGCATTCGGCGGTAAAAATCTCGATCTCTTTTCGGCGACGGCGACCGCGTGGGGGCACTACCTCATGTTTACGTTCGGAAAAAAACCGAACGAATACACGATATCGCTCAGTGCGACAAAAGCTTCAGAGTCGGAGTTTAAAAAAGAGATGACGACAAGCAGAGTACAAACGCAATCGCTTCGTATGCTCGACACGGCAAAGACGTACACGGCAAGCGACGTGCCGCTTCTCGAAAGCATCATACGGGAAAACGAAAGCGTCATAGCCGAAGCCGACACGCAGATGAAAGCCTATCTCAAAAACGCCGCGCGATCCGAGCTTTCGAGATGGGGCTACAATATCTTCGATACGATCGCAGCCGTGACGATGCTGAACCGCGTGGACGTGCCGAAAATCAAAACGATGACCTCGTTCGGCGGGCAACTTATGGCGCAGAATGCGGACAATTTCAAATTCATTTCCATGTTCGAACTGTATACGAACCCGTATAAAATTTCCGCAGCGAAAAACATCATCGACGAGTGCGTCTCTCTCAAAGAGCGAATAGCCGAAAAAGGCGGCGCGAGAGTCGATCCTTTTTTCAAAAACACGTACGGAGAATACTTCGACGCACTGCATATCCCCGACGTAACCTACGGCACCGTCACATATAAAAAGAAACGCTACGAAACGACGATACGCAGGATAAGCACATCGCTCCCCGTTTTGCGCATGGAATACGCAGATGAAACGAACGCTCAGTCGGTCATTATCGAATTCCCGTCGCTCATCGACGATATAAAAAAAGAGCAAACCCCCTTTACCGCGCCCGTCGTCTTTCGAGCCATTTCCGGAAGCGGATCGGCCTTTATTAAAACCGGCATCCGCTCATACATCATGAGCAGGACGGGCACATACACATGGGACGGAAAAGAAGCGAAAATCGAAGTCAATAAATCTTTAAACAAGCGGCTCCCGCTCTTTGCAAGCGGAGAGGACAGATGACAGGGAAGTGCGCGATGAGCGCGGCTGCCATACGGGAACTCATCCCCGACGTCTACATAATTCCCGGCGGAACGAACGTCGGCGTCATACGCGTAAAAGACGAAAGCGGATGCACTCTCTACCTCATCGATTCGGGCGGAAGCGAAAAAGACGCGCGCAACATCGAAGCGATTCTCAACGCGCATTTTAGGAGCTGGCATCTCCGAGCGATCATAAATACGCATTCGCACGCCGACCATACCGGCGGCAACGCCTACTTTACAGAAAAAACAAAATGCGAAATATGGATGCCCTACCTTGAAAAAGGGAGCGTCGAAAACACGCTTTTACAATCCTCCATCGCATGGGGCGGCTTTCCGCTTCCCGAACTTCGCGTACCCTATTACGTTCCCGCGCACTGCGAAGCGACACGCGTTATACGCGCCGAAGAGTGCGTCGAGCTTACCGACGGCAAAAAAATACGCTTTATCGCCCTGCCCGGTCACTATTTTGAAATGCTCGGCGTTATGTGCAAGACCCCCGACGGAAAGTCCGCGTTCTTTGCGGGAGACGCCGTATTCGGCAGAAGCGTGATTGCAAAATTTTCGATCCCGTTTATGATCGATATTTTTTCATTTTCGGATACGCTTGAAAAGCTCCGCTCCGTACGTGCTGACCGGTACGTGCCGAGTCACGGGGAAGCGGTCACGAGGATCGATGAAACTGTTGAAATGAACCAAATCGCCGTTTTACAGACGATAAGCTGCATTATGAAGATTTTAAAAAAGAAGCCGCACACGGCGGAAGAATTATTAACCGAAGTCGCAAACGCAAACGGCATTTCGATGAAGCTCGCGCAGTACGTACTCATCGGCTGTACGCTGCGCTCCTTTCTCACGTGCCTGTATGAAAAAGGACGCATAACGTACGAAATCGTTGACAATAAAATGCTGTGGAGAGCGCTTTAGGCGCTGTCCAAAACGAAAATTCCCGGACAGCGCTCCACGCAAAGACTTTTTACAAAACGCAGATCGGAACGAAAGTGTCGGCTTTCAGCGCCGCCCCACCGATGAGCCCTCCGTCGATATCCTTTTGAGAAAGCAGTTCCGCTGCGTTTGCCGCTTTCATCGAACCTCCGTACTGGATGATCGTTTCGTTGGCGACTTTTTTGTCGTAGAGCTTTTCGATATGAGCTCTGCAAAACGCGTGAATCGCCTGCGCGTCTTCTGGCGTCGCGGTTTTTCCCGTACCGATCGCCCACACCGGCTCGTATGCGATCGTAACGCGCGCCATTTCGGCGGCCGTTACGCCTGAAAGTCCCGCATCGAGCTGGAACGCGCACACGCTTTCCGCCTTTCCTTCTTCGCGTTCGGAAAGCAGCTCTCCGATGCACAGCACGACATCGAGACCCGATGCGAGCGCTTTGCGCACTTTCGCGTTGATGAGCATATCGCTTTCGCCGATTTCATGCCGCCGCTCCGAATGCCCGATGATCACCGTTTGCACTCCGATATCTTTGAGCATTTCCGCCGACACTTCGCCCGTGTGCGCTCCGTTTCCGGTAGAGGCGACATCCTGAGCGCCCAAAATAATATTGCTCCCTTTTACAACCTGCGCGACCGCGTCGAGGTAGACGAAAGGCGGAGCGATCATATACTTGTTCGGTTTGCCTTTCAGCTGCAGAACCAAATCCTTTGCGAGCGCGACCGCTTCGGCTTTGCTCGTATTCATCTTCCAGTTTCCCGCAATATAATGTGTCCGTGCCATAAAAACTCCTATAAAAACTTTTGCAGGAAGTTGCAACTTCCAAAAAAGTTTTTAGTCGTGCGCAAAAGCGCACACGTTCAATAATCGAGTTTGCGAAACTATACTGTATCGTATTCATTCGATTTTCATTAAAACAATACGTATATATAGATTCCGCAAACACCCGTGCAAACTCGAGATAAAAAGCGCCGACGATATTTCAGACGGCGCTTTTTATCGTATCTCCTGTAGAAAAATTAATAATTTCCAAACTCGCCGTTTATCGATAAATTATTTTTGTGCCAAAATCGCGATGCCCGGAAGCGTTTTTCCTTCGAGGAATTCGAGCGATGCTCCGCCGCCCGTGGAAACGTGGCTCATCTTATCGGCGAGGTGAAATTTGTTGACCGCAGCGACCGAATCGCCGCCGCCGACTACCGTCATAGCGCCGCGAGATGTCGCTTCTGCGACCATGCGCGCAACCGCTTCCGTTCCTTTCGAAAACGCTTCGAATTCGAAAACGCCGACAGGTCCGTTCCAAATGATCGACTTCGCTTCTCCGATCGCCTTTTTATAGAGTTCGAGCGTTTTCGGTCCCACGTCGAGCGCCATGAGATTGTCGGGGATATCGGCACTGTCGATCGAAACGGCGGAAGCGTTCGCGTCGAAGGACTCGGCGCCTCTGTGATCGACCGGCAAAATAATGTTTACGCCTTTTTCTTTCGCTTCGCTTAATAATTTTTTCGCCGTATCGATAAAATCGTCTTCGACAAGCGATTTTCCGACGCTGTGTCCCTGCGCTTTCAAAAACGTGTACGACATACCGCCGCCGATGACGAGCGTCGATGCGTTTTTCAAAAGGCTTTCGAGCACTGCGATCTTCGAAGAAACTTTCGCCCCGCCGATGATCGCGACCATCGGTTTCGGAGGATTGTGAAGCATCGGATCGAGATACTTCACTTCTTTTTCCATGAGAAAACCGCCGACACATTCCGTTTTCATAAACTTTGCGATCGTCGCAGTCGATGCCTGATCGCGGTGCGCAGTGCCGAAGGCATCGTTGACGAAAATGTCGCCGTAAGTTGAAAGCTCTTTCGCCATGCCCTCGCGTTCTTCGGCCGTCTTTGCCGTCTCTTCTTTATGAAAGCGGACGTTTTCGAGCATCATAACCCCGCCTTCAGGCAGCGCGTCGACGGCGGCTTTTTGACCGAGCGCATCGGGCGCAAACGCGACGTGCGTACCGAGTTTTTTTTCCAAATACGCGGCAACGGGCGCCATGCGGTTTTTACCCGCGATGAATTTTTCTTTGTCCGCTTCGGTAAACGGCTTTCCCGCCTTTTCCGCTTTTTCGGCGGCTTTTTTTACGTCTTTCGCAGGATCGCCGAGGTGGCTCATGAGAACGAGACTCCGCGGCTTTTGCTCGAGTATGTATTTGATCGTCGGCAGCGCCGCCATAATGCGCGTATCGTCCTGAACGACGCCGTCTTTCATCGGAACGTTGAAATCGACTCTCATGACGATGCGCTTGCCTTTCAAATCGACATCTTTTACGGTTTTAATCATAATGCCCCCTGCTGTAATGGTTAGAATTTTTTTGCGATTCGATTTTTTTATTATATGTTTTTTCGGCGCAATATTCAATCGTACGCATGGAGATTTATCGCAGGCAGTTCTCCGAAGTTTATCTTACGTTTTATTTTTTACCTTAAAATTCTATACTTAGCCCCAAAATGTATCTTCTGCCGATTGTTGTTCGGCAAAAGTCCATACTTCTTGTATCTTGCCGTTTTCTATTTTGAACAGATCAATACCCGGATCATTGAGCGTGTCAGAACCTCTCTGCGCTAAGGAAACAACACTTGCAGCAACAAAACAATCGTTGCTCGCAGCCCAATTGGTAATAACTTTAAATGTGCCGCCGCTCCTTTTTGCAAATTCCCCTAAACGCTCACCCAACGCCTGTTTCCCCGTAATCGTACCTGAAAGCGAACTTTCGCCTCCCATGTGCCATACAACAGTATCGGACATTGCTGCAAAAGCTCCGGCAAAATCACCCTTTTCCAATGCATCTCGATAAGCAGCAAATACCTTCATTGCTTCAGTTTTCATAAAAGTCCTCCGGTAAATATTTAGAAGTTTTTTCGCTTCTATAGGTATAATTATACTCTCTTGTCTTGATTTTACAAGTACGAACATTTATAATACATAGTATTAAAAATAATACTTATAAGGAGTTTTTTATGATATCGATTTATGATAAGTGCCCCTTCGCTACTACGCAAAGAGTATTGCAAGGAAAATGGGCGATTATAATTTTATATCATCTGAGTACGGGTACAAAAAGGTTTAATGAACTTCAAAGAGTAATGCCTGCAACAACTCGAACTGTTTTAACACGACAGCTGCGTCAGCTTGAAAAAGATAAACTAATCGACCGAAAAGTCTTTGCCGAAGTCCCGCCTCATGTTGAATACTCTTTGAGTAAATTGGGAACTAAATTTCAAAAAGTGTTAGACGAGATTGAGATTTTCGGTTTGAGTTATATCGCCGAATTACATAAAATGCAAATATGTCGTTGAATATACGAGAAGATGATTTACGCATGGCAGGTGAAAAGATCGGCTTTGAGCGGGGCGTTGCTGCGGGAGTACGCAGAGGCCGACGCGACGGTATTGCCGCAGGAGCTTATCAAGCAAAGCGGGAAACGGCAAAAATTTTATCGGATATGCGACTGGGCATTGAAGTGATAGCGAAAGCGACCGGTCTTTCGGAAGCGGAGATCGAAAAACTGTAGTGTCATTTGCTTTTCAAAAAGCTCGACATCCGACCTTTTAGGTAAAAATTGATTTCCGTGTGCCACCCTATCGTTGCCGTCGTACTGCAACAAGTGCGGGGACGAAGCGCCTCATTTTTACACGCATACATTTGCGATACAATCGCCTCGTCGTGTATTTTTATTGAGTTATTGATTTTTTTTATTGATTTTTTTTTACTTGACAAAACGCTACCCAAGACGTATTATTATTACGTACAATGAATATGCTAATAGCGTCTCTGGCGGTAAGCTGCTCTATTATCCGAGTTTTGCTGAACCCAGAGACTTTTTATTTCCGGAAAAGTGTATGAAAACTGCAATTTTGGTAGACGGCGGATTCTATCGCAGACGAGCGCAGAGCAGATTGGGCGAAAAAACCGCCGAAGAACGAGCTGACGAACTCAACAAATATTGCCACATGCATCTGCACTATCATGGTAAGCAGATCAGCGATTTATACCGTATTTTTTATTACGATTGTCTTCCCATGAACAAAAAGGTATATCATCCGTTTCTGCAAAAGGAAGTCGATTTTTCAAAAACAGACCTGCATACATGGATGCTCACTTTTATCGAGTGTCTAAAGCAAAAAAGGAAATTCGCACTGCGATTAGGGAAGTTGGCAGACGAACAAGCGCAATTTCTCCTTCGCGAACAGATAACACGAAAGTTGTGTCGCGGAATACTTTACCTGCAGGACTTAAAAGAACAAGATTTTATGCTCGTTGTAAAACAAAAGGGCGTAGATATGAAAATCGGTTTAGATATAGCTTCTCTCGCGTACAAGAAACAAGTCGACCAAATTATCTTAATATCAGGAGACAGCGACTTTGTATCTGCAGCAAAATTGGCTCGACGAGAAGGCATTGATTTCATATTAGACCCTCTGTACAATCCGATTAAGCCTGATCTGTTCGAACATATCGACGGACTGCGAACTTGTGATTCGAGATTTAAACCTAACGGAGTTGAAAAAACAACACAAAATCCGTAAAAACAAAACCAAATAAAATTAAAACGGATAAAAAAAGTTTCGTATCGTTTGTATGCGGCGAATTTAAAGTAAATGAAAAGGCAATAAAAAAGACATTGACAATTCCTGCATGGCTTAATATTCAGGCGGAAAAAGCGGGAGTCAATTTCAGCAAAACATTACAAGACGCATTATGTGAAAAACTGAATCTTATGATATAACCGGAACGGCACATCATCCCCCTCCTACCGTGCGATTTCCACGCCCCACCACTCGTCGAGCACCGCGCGCGCTTCCTGCTGTAGTGCGGGAGCGACGCAGACTTCGAGCTGCTTCAAATTATCGGCATAGTGCGCGCGCCCCGAAGCCCGTACCGCTTCGCGTATATCGCTTCCGACAGCGGGATGCTCGTCCAAGTAGGAGAAAATGATCGTAAACACCGACGAAGCGGAGCACACTTTTTGCCATGAAGCAAGGTCGGCAATTTGTCGGCGGGAAGAAATACCGGTATTGATGCGGTAGTTATACACCGTGTCCCGTATGCCGAAATACGTACACGCGTTTCGAGTACGCCCGTCCGCCGGCGCGTCGGCAAACTTCGATGCCGTCAATGCGATAAAAAAATAGAGGAGCAGGTCTTCGGCCATCGTGCAATAGGCAAAGGGGATCTCATCGTATGCTTTTTGAACGAGGGCGGTTTTGAAGAGTTTACCCCACACAAAGCCGTTATATGCGCTTTCAACGATAAACTTACGGAGGATTTCGCCGCCCGGTAAAACGCCCTCGTATACGCTTTGCGCTTTTCGAGCAAAAGAGGCGATGCGCGCATCAGGCTCACCTTCCATACCGCACACCGTACCCGCGCCGTGCACGATGTCCGCACCCGACGTACAGGCTGCATCGTACAATATACGGAGAGCATTAGGCGGAAGTTCATCGTCCGGATCGGCAAAGGCGATGTATTCGCCCGATGCCGCATTTACCGCAGTACGGCGCGCTTCGAGCGTACCGAGGTTTTTACCGTGTTCCAAAAACACGAGCGGCAGCCCCCGCTCTTTAAACCGCTTTGTGTATGTTTTAACAATACCCCGCAGTTCTTTTGTGCCGGGACTCGCGTCGTTTACAACGATGGTTTCAAAAGGCGGTGCATCAGCCTGCTGCAGCACACTGTCTAAAAACCGTCCGACGAACCCCTCCGTCCCGTACACGGGAACGCAGAGGCTTATGAGAGGCTTTTGCCGTGCGGCACGCCCAAAGCGTAACGCACAGCGTTCTTTAAAACTCATCCTACGATTTAATTCCACTCAAAACCGGATTCTTGTAACGTCTTAGAAAAGCTTCCGCCCGAATTCTGTTCGCCTTGTAAACTGCCTTTCAAATCGTACTCCAATACCTTGTCGGCATTTTTACAGTAAGGGTGATCAGGGGAAATAGCCTGTCCCTCTTTACCCCATGCACCGTCCGAGGCGATGATGAGCCTAATCCGCTCGGCTTCGTCGTATTTTACGGCAATAAAGCGATAAAAACCGTAGCCGACTTCGTTCCCTGCCGTACCTACAGGATCCTTTTTAGCCAATTCGACGGCACTGCCGGAGAATCCATCCTTCGTACTGCCGATTTTATACAGCTTGCCGCTGTTTTTAAAGGTATCGGCTTTGTAATTGCTACCGTTGTGTTTCATACCGCACTCTTCTTTTGAAGTGACGGCATACAACACACCGTTGAGAATCTGTAAGTCGTTAATAGCACTCATAATTTTCGTATACAGAGGATAGGGAGAACCATGTTCGGTAGGAGTCGGTTGGAATGCCCCGACATCGATCTTTCCTTTATCGGCTCCGTCCTGCTTGTCATATTTCTTTACCGATAATGTATAGCCGGCAGGAGATATGCTCATTGTCCTTGTGCCGACAAACAGTCCGTCCTTGTTTGCGGCAAGAGCGGTAACGGGAGCACTATTCGGATTAAACGACACACTATATCCTGAAACCGCGTACGCACTACTGAACAAAGAGCCTAAAGACCAGCTCTTTTTTTGTATCTGCCCGTAGGAACCACTAGCGCACGCATAATACAGACTGTTCTGCCCATTGGAAATATCTACCACAATCGCAGAAACAGGACTGGATGTTAAAACCAAGTCTACACCCGGCTTCTCATATGAACCGTCTTCTTTCAGCGCAAACCGTCTAACGTTGTAATTAGGATTTTTCCACAAAATAATATACAGATTGCCATCCTGATCGTAGCAGAACACGTCGGTAGGCTGCACGGAGTCTTCAAAAAGCTTATTCGTCGCGGAAAATGCTTCCGTTCCGTCTGTGCTTATCCAATAGTTCATGGGGGAAAGAACCATGGCAGGGCTTTGCTTTTCCCACAGCAACATTTTCGTATTGGGCTTTTTATAGACGGAATGTTCGGCAAACCACGTCGCGTTACCCGCATCGTCAAACGACATGCCGTTCGTTTTACGGTTGAATGCAGCGATGCGGTTTTGATTGCCAATAATCCGCCAATTTTCGTTTACATATTGAATATCAATACCGTCGTCGGCAATGTAGATATTATCTTCGTCGTAGCCGATAAAACCGACGGGATTGGAAAAATACTGTGCATTAAAGGCGATGGGGTCTCCGGTTGAAGCAGCAGGATTAAGCCCTACCTTAGTTTTATCGGTAAACGTACTGCCGGAATATTTATAACATACAAGCTGACCAAGTGCGTATAGTTTTCCGTGATGCAATCCCTGCTCTTTAAGCAAGCAGTACACACCGTCCTCGTCGGCAAATAGTCCGGTACACTCAGTACGATTATTGCCGAAGTCACTACCTGTGCGAAGTTTAGCCAACGGTTTTCTAGTTGCCTGCGATTCAAATTTTAAAAGCTTAGCACCGAAATGACTGGACGCATCTTCAAATTCAAACTTACAGGCAAACAAGGTATCATTATACACAGCAAACAGTACATCATCATATACCGCAACGGCACTGGAACTCGGCACTGGTGGCGACAGAGACGGGAAGTCATCGCTTTCAAAAGATTCAAACGAATGATCTTCTTTCTCCTTGAAGCAATAGACGGTATTCTCTTTAAACAAAAAGATATAGTTATCGTCCTGATCAATCGCTATATTATCAATATCGCTGATCCCATTAGGAAGCAAAGGAGACAGCTTAGCGGCAAGGGCAGCTTCAAATCCGGCATCCTCATTTCCCTCTACATCAAAGCGTTTAAGATTAAGATGAGGAGGAGATGAAGTATCTTCATACAGCACATATATTCTGCCGATTTTGTCCCGTGCAGCAATCGGTTTTTTGCCGATAAGAATTCCATCGAGCAGTTTTTTACCGTTTTGCGTGCTCAAGGATACGATATTGCTGCCTGAATGATGCTTTCCCGTAATAGAGACCAGCAGATTGGCGGCAACGTTCGGCGTTTTCGACAGTTCCAAATCGATATCGTTTATGCCGCCTTTTACGGTGTGGGTTTTCGTCCTTGTCCACGTACCCGATGCGGTTCGAACGGTCGCCTTTACGACGATCTCGATGCCGACGACGACTTCCGCAGAAAAAGGAAACGCTCCCTCGGCGATCAAGCGCCCCGAAGCATCGCTGATCGTGATCGTCGTATTGCTGCCGTCGAATATCGGTAAGCCCGTCTCGCGGTTTGCAGCTCGCCCTCCCCCGCCGCCGACACGCACTTCGGCAAGTTCTTTGCCTCCGTTTATGTTGAAGTTACACGCACCGAAAAAAACGCACAACGCGAGCGAAACGGCACACAGTTTAAAACAGATCTTTTTCATAAGCCTCCCCCATGAAACTGCGATGATTGCACTATATCTGCAAGAAAACTTCTAAAATCGCAATTTTAAAAGATTCTCCCGATTTTTAATATATTATAACATAAGTCGGAAAAAATAACAATTATCGGTTTATTGTGTGCAGACATTCGACCTGATAACGTATGGAGAGGTATACACGGAGGAGAACTCGTTTTATCCTTGACAATACTGCCACCGACTATTCATAATGTTGCAAGACGAAAACTCCGAATGATTGCAGCTGCAAAAGAAGTTAAAGATTTAAAAATCCCGCCCGGCAATGTCTTGAACAGCTGATTGGAAATCTTGCAGGACTTTGGATATTTCCGCTTATCGTCTGGCAAAAGGCCGGATGTCAAGTTTTGGAGCAAATACCATTACAGCTTTTTGATTTCCGCTTCCGAGAGACCGGTCGCTTTCGTTATCACTTCAAGACTCATCTGCATATCCGATAAAATTTTTGCCGTTTCCCGTGCTTTTTGATATGATCCCGCCGCAATGCCGTCTCGTCGACCTCTGCGTATTCCCGCAGCAACGCCCCGCTCAAAACCGATCTTTTCACCTGCCATGCGTAAGTCATCTTCCCGTATATTCAACGACATATACCAGCTCCTAAACTTTTCGTTCCGTTTCGCTTTTTCGACAAGCTCATCGATGTGCTGTGTAAAACCGCTCGTCGCCCGCCTCTCGCAAAGATACTGCAGCAACGCGCTCAATTCAGGCTCATCTTCTTTACCGTAGGCACCCACATTATAAAACACTTTATACGATTTGTCATTAAGAAAAAGCGTGCCGTCTTCACTGCATACGTTGCGAAACGTATACACGGGTAAGCCTTTGTTAAACGGATCCTGCGTACAGATAAAGATGACATAGCTCTCTTTTAATTCCGCATAACTCTGTCCCCTCAAGAGGTTATCGACATCCATAAGACTTTGGTAATAACGTGTGCGTTTGGGAAGAGAAGGCGGAAGTGACGTTTGTATTTCGATATCGAAGATGCGCTCTGGGTCTGAGACATAGACATCGAGGCGTATGCCCTTGCTTTCGTAAAAAGGTGCTATTGTTTTTTGCAGCGAGGGGTATTCTATTTTACCGACTTTGATATGCAAAAGACGCTCCAATACACCCTTACATATAACTTTATTCTTCATGACCGTGCCGAACATAAAGTCGTCGGTAAAGGTAAGTTCTTCGACGGGTTTATGGGTATATTCCATAGCTGCACCTTCGGTTATTGAGATAGTGCGGCAAGGAAGCCGCTGCAATATATATCGCCTGCAAAGTGATAAATTACGCGGTTTTTTATAAAAATAAACGAAAACATCGTTTCCTGTGCGGGGAACTTCGCGCTTACGCGCTCGTTGCAAGTTGCGCGGGGAACTTCGCGCTCCGCGCTCGTTGCAATACGCGGCACGGACGCCGTGTCGATATGTTGCAAAACGGCTGCGTATTTTTACGAAGTAAAAATAC
>NZ_JACSET010000005.1:22447-212687 GCF_014334325.1 Treponema sp. Marseille-Q4130
ACGGTAGTGAGCGGTACACGGATGTACCGCGAACGACCACTGCTCGGATTTGCTCTTTTTAAGTCGGGAGGCGAAAAACGCTTGACGCGTTTTTCTTTCATGGGACACGCGAGCAAATCCTGCGCGGGGAACTTCGCGCTAACGCGCTCGTTGCAATACGCGGCACGGACGCCGTGTCGATATGTTGCAAAATGGCTGCGTATTTTTACGAAGTAAAAATACGGTAGTGAGCGGTACACGGATGTACCGCGAACGACCACTGCTCGGATTTGCTCTTTTTAAGTCGGGAGGCGAAAAACGCTTGACGCGTTTTTCTTTCATGGGACACGCGAGCAAATCCTGCGCGGGAGACTTCGCACTTCGTGCTCGTTGCAAGTTGCGCACTGCTCGGATTTGCTCGCTCTTGTGTAGCGTACAATGATTATTTATACTGGTGCGTATGACGTATCTTGCAAAGGTCGGAGAGCTTTCGCTCAAAGGTTCGAATATCGAAGAATTTAAAAATCGTCTCGCTTCAAATGCACGGCGTCTTCTCAAAGGACGGAGCGCAAAAGTGAGCGGAAATGCGGGACGGCTCTATATCGACTGCGACGATGAAGGGGCGGCGCGATTCGCGCTCGAGCATCTCATCGGAATCACGGGCTGGGCAAAAACGGCGGTCGTCGAAAAAGATATCGATTCCATAAATCTCGCAGTCTATGAAGAAGCCGTGCGCGCAAAGGAAAAAGGCGCAAAATCGTTTAAAGTCGAAGCCCGGCGGCAGGATAAAGACTTGCCGTTCACTTCCTATGAAATCTGCTGCAGGGCGGCCGACCGCGCATCGCGCGAAGGCATACTCGCAGTCGACGTGCACTCCCCCGACGTGCGCATCTATGTCGAAGTGCGAGACCGCTGCTTTGTCTTTTCCGATGCGGAAAAAGGCAGGCGCGGTCTTCCCGTCGGATCGAGCGGCAAAGGTCTTCTCCTGCTTTCCGGCGGCATCGATTCGCCCGTCGCGGGCTACCGCATGATGAGGCGCGGTATGAAAATCGACTGCGCATATTTTCACTCGTATCCGTACACGTCGGAAGAGGCGCAAAAAAAAGTTGAAACGCTCGCCTCATCTCTGGGAAATTACGGACTCGATACGTATTTGAACATCGTTCCCTTTACCGACGTGCAGATGCGCATTAAAGAAAAAGCACCCCAAGCGTGGACAACGCTCATGCTCCGCGTGTGCATGATGAAAACGGCAAACTTCATCGCAGAGCGGACGCACGCGGACTGCATTATCACCGGCGAAAGTCTCGGACAGGTTGCAAGTCAGACGATCGCCAATTTGAACGTTACCGAACACTTCGCCGCTCTTCCGATTTTGCGCCCCCTCGTCGGTCTCGACAAAGAAGAGATCATCGACACGGCAAGGGAAATCGGCACATACGAAACGTCGATCCTCCCCTACGAAGACTGCTGCGTGCTTTTTTCGCCCAAGCATCCGGTGCTCCGCGCATCCGTCGAAGAAGCCGAGACGATTTACGCGTCCCTCGACGCCGATGCATTGATACAAGAAGCATTTGAAAAACGGGAGATAAAACGCTTTTCGGTTTGAGCGCGCGGAGAGAATAAATGCGCCGGAAATGCATACATAAAAAATAAATATACTGCCAAATAAAAAAGGCGAAACGCGGGTCAGCCGTCCCGGGACAATCGTTATTTTTCGAGCAAAAGAGAAGCGACTTTTCCCGCGTCGGTGTCGAGGTGTACGCTGTCGAAATTCTTTTTCATCTCCTCGTCAAAATTTTTATCGACGAGCAGTTCGTTGATTTTCCGGTACACGTCGCGCGGCTTTCTGATAAACCAGCCGACTTTGTGATCGACTGCAAAGCGCATATTGCCGAGTTCCTGATTGTGAATGTATTTGATGATGACGACGGGCTTTCTGCATGAAATCACTTCCATAAGCGTCGCCGGCCCCGCCTTGATGACGGCGCAGTCGCATATTTTAATAAGTTCGTCGAGGTAATCGATAAAGCCGAATACGTGCAGATCGAGCTTTGGATATGTACGCCTGAGAAGTTCGAGCGCGTCTTTAAATGCCCTGTCGCGACCGCACACGACGGCGACTGCAAACGGCGCGCGATGCAGCACGCATTCTTTAATAATTTCGACCGCGCCGGGAAGCCCTTCTCCTCCTCCGACGAGCAGCACGATTTTTTTGTCGGCCGTAAAACCGTGCTTCGCTTTCATCGCTTCGATTTCGTCTTTTGACGGCAGCGGCATAAGATATTTTTCGTTCATCAAAAACGGAACGACCGTAACGTTTTGCCCGGGCACTCCGCAGACTTCGACGGCCTGATGTTTTGCCTGTTCGGAAAACACAAAAAACTTTTGATCGTTTTCGTAAAACCATGCGTTCGGCAGCGTAAACGGATCGGTAACCATCACCGTAAAATTGATCTTTCGCGATATTTGCCGCAATGCCGATTTAACAAAGGGAGTGAGCGCAAAGTGAAACGATACGATATCGGTCGGCTGCTTTTCACGGATGACGCGGCGGAGATAACGCGTCGTGTGAAAACGCAGCGGAAGCACGAACATCGTCTGGCCCCAGCGGTGCTGCGCCATATCGTAGATGAGCGGAAAGGCGCCGTGAACGTAATTCGTCGCGTAATTATATCCCTTTTCGAACATAAAGTGCCCGAAAAAATTATACTTATCGAAGCCGTTGAGCATTTCGATTTCGACGTCGGGATCTTTTTCTTTCAAAGCCGCTGCGAGCACCTTTGCTGCGGAAATATGACCCGCGCCGGTATTAAGATATAAAAAAAGAAATTTCCGTTTCATTGCGCCTCCGCTAGTATGTCCATTTTACACCCAGCGAAAAGAATATATTGTATTCGTCGTGCAGTTGATTCTCCCAAGCGGTACGCATAAGGTCGAATTGCGCATCCGTAGTTGCCCCTGTTGCGCCGGAAAACATCGGAGTGTCCATGCCCGCGTTATTGACATAGGTGTACGAAAAGATGCCGTTCAGTTCGAAGACACCCGCTTTTACGCGCGGAAAACGATACGAAGCTTCAACTCCTCCTCGCGCAATATACATAACGTACGATTCCGATAAAAACTGCGTCGAAGCGTAATGCTGCGAATTGATGCTGCCGTCCGTCGCGCGTCCACCTTTGGAAAGCATCTCCCGCAGTTCATCGCCGGAATACGACTGATACACGTTCGCATGCCGCGTAATGGAAGCGAAGGTCGAAACGGTAAAACGCTTTACGGGTTCGAGTTTGATTTTCAACGAAATATGATCCGAATTCGGCGGGAGACTTTGTCCGATGCCCCGTCCCCAATTCGTATACGAACCGTAGTTGTACGATTCGCCGTTCGTCTCTTCGGATGTGTACGTGTACGGCGAGATGATCGTATAACTGAACGTAAGGAGCTTGCACGGTGAATCATTCGGCGTATAGGACAGTCCCGTTTTAAACGCCAAACGGTTATCGGCATTGAAGCGCAGGCGAGCCATCTGCGGTATATCGAGCTTATTGATGCTCAAATCGGTAAGCCACGAAACGCCTGAGAAAAAATTATATTCGAACAAAAGACCTGCGATCACGTTATCGTCGTATCCGTTTGCCGAAGCTATGAGACCGGCGGGAAGCGGAATCAAATACGACGGATCGAAGCGTTTACCGTAGACGACCGAATCGTAATACGAAAGGCGGATCTTCCGGTTCGGCGTAAAACGCAGCGCGTGGAACGAAAGGAATTTTCCGTAAGGACCGTTTTTTCCGAGCATATCGGACGCGCGGAGAGCTGCAAAATGCTGCACAAAATCAAAACAGCGACCGTCATAAGCGAACGAAAACTTCGGTGCGTTGAACGACGCGGGATTCAAAACGTTTCCGCCGTCGATATAATTCGTATAGCCCGTGCGGTTGTACCCCGCGCTAAGGCTGATCTTTTCGTTTGCATAGGAAGCGATCGCGTCGGCATCGAACTCGATCGCAGCCGTCCCTCTTTCAATCGGATCGACCAGCGTATCGTATGCCGGAGACGCCCACGCATCTTTGAACACGCCTGATGACGTATCGAGGAATTTAGCCGAAACGCCCGCGCGATAGCCCGTACCGAAGCCGTTTGCAAACAGCACGTCTCCGCCGCCGTGCAGCGAAAAAAAGATCCGGCCGTCGATATCGCGCTCGTTCGCCGTTCCGTTCCGCGAAATGAGAGTCGCTCCCTTCGCTTCCGCCGATATGTGCCACGTTTTGCCGAATATCCGATCGTAATATTCGCGGGCGTCGGACGCTTCTTCGCGGTCGCCTCTTTCCATAACCGCGAGCAGGATACGGCGTATCGACTCCTGCGGATAGGGTTTGAGCTGCGGCAGTTCGGAGACGACGCCGCGGATATGCCAACGGAGAGCTGCTTCATAAAACTCGTCCGCGGGATCGACGCTTACTTGAGTATATGCGGCTGAAAAAAATACTGCCGCCAAAAACAATACTATCGATAATTTTTTTATTTTCATAAAATCGTTTTTACTAGGTTCAATTTCGAGTTTTCTAAAACTCGAAATTTTCCATCTGTTTCGCTCACCAACTGAATGGCGAGTTTCGAAAAACAAATAAAATTATGCTCAAGGCGAGGTTCCGGCTGCGTGCCGTTTCGAGCGTTAGGCTTGCGGAAGCCTGTCCTAAAAAGCTCGACCGCGGCATACACGGCGAGTTTGCAGAGCAAACTCGGTAGTGAGCGCAGCGAACGAAGTTCTCGCTAAAAGCATACCTTTATTTAGAAATATTTTCGAAACTCGATATTCGACCTACTATACCTTATTCTTGCGTAAAGTACAAGCAATGTGTTATGCTTGCCCTATGCTCGCCGCAGAAAAACAGACAGTGTGGAATCTCCTCAAAACGGCATCGTCGTCGCTGTGTGCTTACATACCGCGCGCGTTTTCGGAAACGCCCTCTTTTTCCGACGATGCCGAACCTGCGACAAACGCGGAAACCTCCGATCGGACGGCCTACGCTTCCGTATCAGGCGGACGCGCCGACGACTGTGCAGACGCGGAACCTGCAGATCCTGCGAGCTCCGAATCGGGACGAAGCGGTATCACGCTCGAAGACGTCGCACAAAAAATCGCCTCGTGTTCGCGATGCGCGCTTTCAAAAAAGAGGACGCACACCGTGCCGGGTATGGGCGTTCCCAATCCTGCCGTTCTCGTCGTCGGCGAAGGGCCGGGAGCGGAAGAAGACGCGCAGGGGCTTCCCTTTGTCGGGCCTGCGGGAAAGCTCCTCGACAAAATGCTCGAAGCGATTTCCCTTTCGCGCGATGTGAACTGCTACATCGCAAATATCGTAAAATGCCGTCCGCCGAACAACAGGACGCCGCTCCCCGAAGAAGCGGATGCGTGTATTTCCTTTCTCGAAGCGCAGATTCACATACTCAAGCCCAAGCTCATCCTCGCAGCGGGCAGGACTGCGGCGCAAAATTTATTAAAAACGACGGAAGCGCTCGGACGACTTCGCGGCACTTTCCGCGATTACGAGGGCATACCGCTCCTCGTCACCTATCATCCGAGCGCCCTGCTTCGGGATGTGTCGCTGAAGCGGCCGGCGTGGGAGGATTTGAAACTTTTCCGCGCGGAGCTTTCGCGTCTCGTCCCTGATTACGCAAAAGATTTTATTAAAAAATGATATATCTCGACGTCGTTTTAAACGTGCCGGTAAACCGATCGTTTACGTATTCGTATACACCCGATGAAAAAACAAAAGCCGAAATCGGAATGCGGATCGAAGTACCCTTCGGAAACAGAAAGCTTACGGGCTTTATCACGGGCATCTGCGATACGGCGCCCGATGATGTGCCGAAAGAAAAAATCCGCGCCGTACGGCGCATCGTAGACGATGAGCCGATTTTGACCGCCGAACTTTTTACGCTCGCAAAATGGATGACCGATTACTACCTCTGCCCGCTCGGCGAAATCGTTTCGGCGATGATTCCGTCGGGAAGGCGTGAAGCGGGCGCCGGAGGATTTTCATTTACCGACGACATCTCTTCAAGCGAAGCATACGCACTTTCGGACGAACAGAAGCAGGCGGTTTCGGATATCCTTTCTGCAAAAGCAAAGCGCGCGTCTTTCCACTACGTGTACGGGCCGACGGGAAGCGGCAAAACGGAAGTGTTTTTGCGCGTCGCCGAATCCGTCCTCGCACAAAACAAAGGTGTCATCTATCTCGTCCCTGAAATCGGCCTTACGCCCCAAGTGATACGCGCGGTTCGCTCTCGCTTCGGAGAAACCGCAGCAGTCCTCCACTCCGGCCTCACAAAAAGTAAAAAGTTTTCCGAGTGGAAACGCATCCTCCGAAAAGAAGCGCGCGTCGTCGTCGGAGCGCGGAGCGCGGTATTCGCTCCGGTGCCGGACTTGGGACTCATCATCATCGACGAAGAACACGACGCTTCCTACAAAAGCGGAACGACACCCCGCTACCATGCACGCCAAGTTGCGATGTACCGCGCATCGCGCAGTGCGATCCCGCTCGTCATGGGAAGCGCGACGCCGTCGGTCGAATCGTGGCACCTCATGAACGAAGGGAGCCTCGTCCGTCACACGCTCACAAAGCGTCTTGCAGGAGGCGCGATGCCCGAAATCGTACGCATCGATTTGACAAAGGAAAAGACTGACGGCTGCCTTTCGCGTTCGCTTGCAAACGAAATCAGGACGACTCTCAATCTCAAAAAGCAGACGATACTTTTTTTGAATCGGAGAGGCTTTACCCACTTTTTCAGATGCGGCGACTGCGGCTACGAGATGACGTGCAAAAACTGCTCCGTACCGATGACCTACCACAAAAGCGAGCGGCGTCTTCGCTGCCATTACTGCGGATGGTCGGTCGAACCGCCCGAATCGTGCCCCGCCTGCGGTTCTCTCAATATCGGCTATTCGGGATTCGGTACCGAATACATCGAAGCGGAAACGAAGGCGAAATTCCCGAACGCGAAGATCGTCAGAATCGACACCGACGCTTTAACGAAGAGAGGCGAACTCGAAGAAAAACTTGCGGCCTTCGGACGCGGAGATTACGACATCATGCTCGGCACGCAGATGGTCGCCAAGGGACTCAATTTTCGGAACCTGCGCCTCGTCGGCATCGTGCTTGCCGACACGGGACTGCACATACCGGACTTCCGCGCTTCCGAGCGGACATTTTCGCTTATCACGCAGGTCGCAGGCCGCGCGGGACGTTTTTTCCCCGACGGAAAAGTGCTCGTGCAAACGTACAACCCGTCGAGAGAGCCCGTCGCGTTCGCGTGCACCCACGATACGGAAAAATTTTACGCGTACGAACTCGGGCAGCGAAAGCTTCTCGGTTTTCCGCCTTTCAGCCGCCTCATCCGCCTCGTCTTCCGTTCCGCCGATAAAAATGCCGCCGAAGAAACCGCAGCGGCGGGCGCAAAACTCCTCTCTGACGAAGTAAAAAAAATGCATTTCGAAAACGCCGTCGAAATACTCGGACCCGCCGAATGCCCGATTTTAAAAATATCGCAAAACTACCGCTATCACCTGCTGCTTCGAGGAAGCGATATCAGCCCGCTGCAAAAAGCCGCAAGAACACTCATCTTCGGCTACAGCCATCCGCAGTCGGTGTACATTGAATGCGACGTCGATCCCGTTTCGCTTTTATAAGGCAAGCTCTTGAAAACAGTATTTTAAAACTTACCTCCAAAAACTCGCCCTCAGCGATTTTTAATAATTATTAATTATAAAAAAAAGGCACAGCCGTTTCGGCCGTGCCTTTTTTACCGGCGGGAACTGCGCCCGTCAATCATCAGCGCTTGAGCGATAAAATCGTTTCAAGCATCGAGTCGGTCGTTTGAATCGTCTTTGCATTCGATTCGAAACCACGCTGCGTAACGATCATATCGGTGAGCTGTTCGGCCAAATCGACGTTCGACATTTCGAGGGCGCCGGAAAGCAGTTTGCCCTTTCCCGCCACTCCGCTTTCGCCGATCATCGCCTGTCCCGAATTGTTCGATTCGGTGTACGTATTGTCGCCCGCCTTTTCAAGACCGCGGTCGTTCGTAAAAGAGGCCATCGCAATCTGTCCGAGCGTGCGCACGCTGCCGTTCGAATAGACACCCGTTATGACGCCGCTCGAATCGATTTTGAAATTGTCGAGGTAACCGAGCGCATAGCCGTCCTGCGAAAACGCTTTTGTCGTCGAGCGGGATGCGTCCTGCGTGATCGTATCGGTCATGCTGCCGATCGTACCGATGTTGATGTTGAGCGTTTGCCTATACGGATTGCCGTCCGCGTCGGGATTCGATTCGGGAACGGTAAACGATGTCTGCAGCAAAATCTGTCCGTTTTCGTTCGATGCGACGCCGGCAGAATCTTCGACGGAAAGCAGACGCCCCATATTATCGAAAGAGACGATAAACGTATTTCCCATGCCGTCGGTCGTATTGAGTCCGACTCTCGTCTGCGTAAAGTCCGCGTTATCGGCATCGACGTTTACCGTCGCCTGCCATTGATTGACCGCTCCGGGAACCCTCGCAAACGATACCGACAAAAGGTGCTTGTTGCCGAAGCTGTCGTAGATTTCCTGTTCCGTTCCCCACGTGCCGCGGATGATGTCTTCCGCGTTCGCCTGTTCGGGAATGAGCGGCGTATTTTTATCGAGGTTGCAGCGGAACAAAACGTTTTGCGTCGCGCGCGCCGGATCCTTCGATCCGACGGGGATAACGATATCCGTCGGAGTGGCGGCCGTCGAAACGATTTCACGTCCGTTCACTTCCTGCGCCATCCAGCCCTGCACGCGCATACCGTTTGCAGGGTTCACAAAGGTGCCGTCACGGTCGAGCGAAAAATCTCCGTTCCGCGTATAATAGGACTGCTCGCCGTCCTTTAAGATAAAAAAGCCGTTGCCTTCGATCGCGATGTCGGTCGTCACTCCGGTCGTCTGTAAATTGCCCTGCGTAAAGATATTGTCGACGGATGCAACCATCATGCCGAGTCCGACTTCTTTCGGATTGACGCCGCCGAGCTCGTCGTTCGGACGAGCCGGTCCCGAAAGCTGCTGGGAAATCATATCTTGAAAATTGACGCGGGCACGTTTGAAACCGAACGTATTTACGTTCGCGATGTTATTGCCGATGACGTCCATGCGCGTCTGGTGATTTTGCAATCCCGAAACGCCCGAATACAGTGATCTCATCATAGAGCTGCCCCCGTTTAATTTCCGTAAATCGCGCTGATCTGATCCATCGTGTAGTATCTGCCGCCTACCATAACGCGCGGCTTTTCTTCGCGCGTTGCAGCCTGCACGACACCCGTCGTAGTGGTATCTCCGACGTTGAGCTCAACCGTCTTTCCGAGCATCGAAGACGCTTCGGAAACTCTGAACACGCCCGCGAGCTTTGTAAACTCCGCGCTCATGTTCGTCATCTGTTCAAGCGATGAAAACTGCGCCATCTGAGCGATAAACTCGGTGTTTTCGATCGGACTTGTCGGATCCTGGTTCGACAGCTGTGCTATCAAAAGTTTTAAAAAGTCATCCTTGCCCAACGAATGATTGACCGTACGTCCTTTTACGCCAAGTTCTTTGTTGTAGCCGCTTACGGCAAAATCGACCGCCGCTCTGTCGGCTGCACTCATGGTGGTGTTGATTCCGTCCATCATCTACCTCTATCCCGCTGATTAATAATTAATAATTTAAAAACAATTAATAATTTACACAACGACATTTACCGCGTGTTCGCTTCCGATATAGCTTCCGCCCGAAGCGGCGCTTACTTCCGACACGAAAGCGCTTTCATATCGCCCTGCGTGCTGAGCATCGGCAAAGCCGCCACCCGCCCCGCTTCCCGAAAAGCTTCCGCCCGTTCCGGCCGACGAATAGGCTACGGTAAAACCGCCCGCTTCAAAACCGCTTTGCGCGAACGCGTTCTTGAGCGCGTCGGCGCTTTCCTTAAACGCGTTGTACGCTTCTTCGGAATGCACGGTAATTTGACCGCTCACTACCTTATCGGAAAGCTGCAAGCTGATCTTTACATTTCCGAGCGATTCGGGACGCAGCACGAGGTTGATCGTTCCCGCGTTGTTGTCGCGTAAAACGATCGAACCCGCTTTTACAAATTCGGATGCGTTTTGCCGTATTTGATTCGCGAGCATCGTTTGAAAGTTCGAACTTGCCGCCGGTGCGCTTTGACCGTTTGCAGGAGAAACGTTTTGCCGGATGCCGTCCGAAACGAACATCGTCATCTCGGACGCAGAGCCGCCTGCCGCATCGATTTTTATCAACTTTTCCGATACGGGTTTTGATTCGGAAACGCTTTCGCTTATCTCCGTTCGAAGATCGGTGACAATGATCCTGCCGTCAGTATCGAATATGCGCTCGCGTTTTGCAGCGGTCGTCTCATCTTTTGTTTCAAAAGCAAACACCGATTCTGCGGAAAAAGCCTCGTCCGAAAATTCGCCGCTTTCGGTTCTGCCCTCCGACGTTTTTTCCGCGTATACGGGAAGAGCGCCCATTTGAAACGTAGCGGTATCTTCCGGTGCGGCGGCTCCTTCGGCAAAAAAATCGCCCACGCCGCTTTCGACATTTTGAGCGCTTCCCGCGTTGACAGTTTCGGGATTGCGAGAGCCGTCGACAAGGTATGCGAAATCCTGCAAGAGCGCGGCGCGCGCCCCGTCATCCGTATCGGACGGTTCCGCTGCGTCAAGCGCTTCAGCATCAGTCGGCCGTCCGCCGCTTTCGTTCTCAGCGGATTTGAGAGATTTTTTTTGATTGATATCCGAAGAAGTATCGTCCTGTTGTTTTTTTGCGGCATCTTTTGCTGCGTCGATTGTCTCTTTTTTTGCGGAATCTTTCGCACCGTCCGTTTTACTTTCCTTTACCGCATCGGCGCCATCGTTCCGCCGGAACTTCACCGCATCCTCTCGTACGGGATCAGAAAAAGTGCGTTTGTTTTCATGGAGCGTATGCACGCCTGAAAGCATATCCGCTTTCGCATGCCGCGCCGAAGACCGTCCGACGTCCCGCGTATGCGCCGCATCGGAAACACCTCTATCCGCACTTTTTCCGCCGTGCGGCGAAAGAGACTTTGATTTTCCGCGCGAGAGAAGCCCCGCACCCGAAAATGCATCGGAGACTTGAGCGTCGATTTTTTTGCCCTGCGCACGTGCGAGTAATTTTGCAAACGAATGTTCTTCGCCTTTCGTATGAGATGCAAAAATGTTTTTTGAAAGCGGTGCTGAGAGAGCGTCGATATTGTCGATTGCGTTTACTTTCGGAACTGCGTTGACTTTTGCAACAGGAATTCCCTGCATCGGCATCCTCCATTTGTGCAAACAAAGAATGACCGCAGGGAAGTTCAGTCAAGCGCTTTCGGCTTGCTCACCATCTTCCGTTGGACTGCCGCAGCCCGCTCCGCCGGCATGAGCGAAAGCCAGTACGATGTCATCGAATACTGCTTTTTCACCGTCGCCATTTCTTCTTCTTTGCGCAAAACGTCGATCACGAGCTGATCGTCCATCGCCACAAGTTCTTGAACGGCCGCGGCGGGCGGCATATTGTACAGACGCGTTGCGATCTGTTCTATGTTTACTTCTTTATCATCGTACTTTTTTTGCAAATTGTTAAATGTTTTTTCGCGTTCTTCGAGTGTTTTTTCGCGTTCGGCAAGTTCGGCCGCAATCCGCTCGTTTTGCTGTCCCGACGCGGTCAATTCGCTCTCTTTTTGATCGAGTTCTTCCTTATAAAGCCTGAGCGCTTCACGCTGTTTGTCTATGCGATCCTGATCGATATCGTTGTTGAGCGGGCGAACGGCGGTCATCGACGTCTGCACTTCTCTGCCGAGGATACGGTACAGCGGCGTAAACAGCGTCTTTGCGTGAATGATTCCCAAATAATCGAACCACAACAAGCCGCCGAGACAGAGAATTATAATCAGAAAAAGAAGGACAATCGATTTGCCCAGGTTTTTTCCTTTTGCCATCGTAACCCACCCGTTTATATATTTTGACCTACTTCCTACATCGGCGCTAATCCGACCGATATTGAGCGTTATTTATGCGTCGATAAGCCCCGCGATCGCCGCTCCGAGCGTTATATCGTTTTCTCGCGAAATTATCTCCCAATAGAGGCCTCTCTCTTTCGTAAGCGCTTCTTCGAGATAGCCGTCCACTCTTCGGGCAAGCATGTGCGTTTTAAAATACGTGCTGCCGTTGCAGAGTATGCATACCGGGCGCGAAGCGTTTTTCCCCTCGCTGCTTTGAATGACGCAGGCAGCGAGGATGGCGGCGGCATAGCGGGCCGACCGCTCCATAACGGCATCGAGGAGCTGAAACAGTCGGTCGTAATCTTCGTCGGAAGCGCTTTCGGCGGCAAGAGCACCGAGGGAAGCGTTCGTGCTGTACGGCGCGTGCAAAAACGCGTCGGCTTCGACGAGCGAAAGTGACGACAGCGCGAGGATGCGCTTGGCGCACGCTTCGCCGAAAAGCCCTTCTTCCGCCGCGCTTTTAAGCGCTTCAAATACCACGTTCCCGAGATAGCCGCCGGAGCACTGTTTTTCCGTACGGTATTTTCCGGGACTCAGCGTCTTTGCATCGAGCGCGTCATCGAAATCGGAGCAGACTATAGCACCGAATTTCCCCGATTCGCACACGACGATCTGTTTTGCAAAATCTTTTACGCCCGCCATCTCCGGCTGAATATACGCGGCATTCAATCCCGTACCGAGTATAAGTCCGATGTACGACGAATACTTTTTTCCGGCATCCGGCATCGCAGCTCCCGCAAGAAGCGCCGCCACCGTATCGTTTAAGAGCGTGATGCGCCGTATCTTTTTCCATCCGCGCGCTTCAAGCGTTTTTTTGAGCGTCGCTCCGATGCGGCAGCCGACGACTTCGGGCGCATTCACTTCTTTCGTAAACCTGATGAGGATGCCGTCTCCGTCGTCGGTGATCTCCATCGGATACGAAAAACAAAAACCGATCGATTCGGCTTTGTCTTTTAAGTGTTCGATATTCGATGCGATTTCATCGAAAAAATCCGAACGTGAAAGCGTTTTTGCCACTCCGGGCATCTTCGTCTTTTCGAGAAAATCGATCGACGCTTTTCCCTGCTCGTTGAACGACACGAGGCAGGATCGGAAATTCGTCCCGCCCGCATCGATGACGATAACGCTTTTACCCGAAGCGGGCTGTTCCGGCGGATTGCCGTAGGTGCGAATCATATCCTGATAGAGTTTTTGTCCGCGGAGACCGCAATTCATATCGTATAAAAGCGCATCGATCGCCGAGTCGATGTCGACGTGACGGATAAAATTATGTTTTGCCAAAAATGCGCTGACAGCCCGATTCATATACATTGAGTATAACACAATGCGGTAAAAATGTGAATGCGCCGTGTACACGTTGTATCGAGGACACGTCCGTAGTTGTCGATCGTAAGTTTGATTATTTTTCCATTGTGTGCTATACTGTGCCGGATATGGCAAAAACTACGACTCCGAAAAAATCGATAAAATCGGCTGCAAAAGCAAAGCAGCCCGTAAAAACGAAAAAGACTGCGGCAAAGCCTGCGAAAGCCGCCGCTAAGCCCGCGGTAAAATCGACCGCAAAACCTGCGGCAAAAAACACTGCAAAATCCGGCGCAAAGAGCGCATCAAAGACTTCTGCAAAAGTCGCTACAAAATCGACCGTAAAATCTGCCGAAAAAAAAGCGTCAAAAACCGCAGCCGGAAAAAGCAAAAAGCCCGTACAGGCAAAAACGGCTGCAAAGAACGCTTCAAAAACGGCCGCCCCAAAATCGGCCGGAACAGCAACACCGAAAACCGAAGCGGTAAAGCCCGTACCGAAAAAATCGAAATCTTCACGGTTCCGTATAAATCAAAAGATCGTCTACCCGAGTCAGGGTGTCGGAAAAATCACCGACATCAACGAACAGATATTCCGCGAACAAACGATGCTGTATTACAATATCTACATCGAAGCGTCGGATATGGTCGTCATGGTACCGGTAGAGCGGGCGGAAGAGCTCGGCATCCGCGCCATCGTTTCGGCGGCCGAAGCGGAAACGGCGCTCAATCTGCTTTCCGACGATTTCGAGCCGATCACATCGGATTGGAAACTTCGGTATCAGATGAACCTCGACCTGCTCAAAAAAGGGAGCATCAACGATATCGCGACGATTGTGCGCTGCCTGTACAACCGCAGCAAAGTGAAAGAGCTTCCGATCCTCGAACGAAAGCTTTACGACTCCGCGCGCAAACTGCTCGAAGACGAAATTTCGTTTGCGACGGGAAAATCGCTCAAAGAAGTCGAAACGCTGATTCACATCAAACTCGAACCGCCCGGCGCTGCGCCGAAAGTCAAGCACGTTATCAACATCGACGACGATGAAGACGACAACCTCATGGACGATATGAACACAAATTCGAACGACTCCGATGACGGAGATGCTTCGGATGACGATTCGTCCTACGACGATGATTCGTTTTAATAATTAACAATTTGAATGCCGCGTTTTCCGGCAGCGCGGCGTTCATACCCAGCCGGAAAGCATTCGTTATGGATAAAAACAATAAAATTCCGGCAACCGTCGTCATCGTTGCGGCGGGCGCTTCTTCCCGCATGGGTGAAGGCCTGCGAAAGCAATATCGGCCGCTCGGGGGCGGCACCGTTCTTTCGGAATCGATTAAGCCGTTTTTAAAAGCGCTCGACTGCAGAATGCTTGTCATCGCGATCCCTTCCGATGAAGACGAAAGTCATGCGCGCGAGGCGCTTACATCCGATGCGGAAATCGATGAACTCCTGCACACAAAGCCGCTCTTTGTGCGCGGGGGCGCGACGCGGCAAAGCTCCGTAAAAATCGCGCTTGAAGCGGCGGCAAAAAACAATCCGCCCGGCATCGTTTTAGTGCACGATGCGGCGCGCCCTTTTGTCACCGAAAAAATCATCGTCCGCACCGCGAAAGCCGCGCTCGAGCACGGTGCCGCCGTTCCCGCCGTTCCTCCGGCGGATACGCAAAAAATCATCAACGCCGAAGGCTTTATCGTCGAGCATCTCAAACGAGAACGCATGGCTGCGGTTCAAACGCCGCAAGCATTCGATTTTATGCGTCTTCTCGCCTCCCACCGCAAAGCGGAAAACGACGGAAAAGCATATACGGACGATACGGAGATTTGGGCAAAATACGAAGGAGACGTGATGACGGTGGAAGGTTCGCCTGAAAACCGCAAAATCACGTACGCAGGAGATATGCATACGCAGACATTTCACACGGGCTTGGGCTATGATATGCACCGGCTTATTTCCGGAAGAAAATTGATGATCGGAGGAGTCGCCATTCCGTTCGATAAGGGCGAAGACGCTCATTCCGACGGAGACGTGCTCCTCCACGCCGTAACCGACGCTCTCCTCGGAGCCGCTTCTCTCGGTGATATCGGGAGTTTTTTTCCGCCGGAAGACGATGCGTGGAAAGACGCCGATTCCGTTTTTTTATTAAAAACCGTTTGGGAAAAAATACGAAAACACGGCTGGAAACTTGTCAATATGGACTGCGTCCTAAAACTGGAACGGCCGAAATTCCTTCCGTACCGCGCGCAAGTCATCGAGTCGATCGCTCGTGCGCTCGGCGTCGAAAGCGATTCGATATTCGTAAAAGCGAAAACGGGAGAATCGATCGGAGACGTCGGCAAAGGAGAAGCCGTAGAAGCGTGGTGCACCTGTCTGCTTGCAAAAAACTGAACACTCGCCGACGGCGGAAAGACAAACAGCGTGTTCGGTGCGCACATACACTTGCGGCGCGCCTCCTCTCTTACGGCGAACGACGCGGTTTTATTCGGGCAGCTCGAGCACCATCTCTATTTCAGTCTGCGTCCGCTTCATCGTCCGCGCGATCTCCTTTACCGTCCAACCCTGCTGCTTGAGCTGTTTGATATTGTCCCTGTCCTGCGGCGATAAACGCTTGTCTTCTTTTGCCGGATGCTTTTCCAAATCTTTTTTTGTCAGCTGATTGAGCAGCTTAAACTTCGATTCGATATCGTTTTTCAACTCTTCGAGACGGGCTTCGCTCCTGCCGATGCCCTGCCGCGCGGACGTAAGCGCATCCATACGCTTGTCGGCTTCGGTGAGGATCGCATCGAGCGACTCGAGCTTCGTCACCGCCTGCGCGAGTTTCGGCCCGCTTTTCAAAAGCTTGTCGACGTCTTTTTGCACGTCTTTGATTTCCTGCGGCAGCGATTCCGTTTGGCGTGCGCACTGCTTCAATTTGTCTTCAAGCGTTTTGAGCGCATCGAAGGATCTGTTGACGTCTTCGTTTACGCGCTCGATGACCGTTTGCTTTTGTTCGAGCCTGTCGTAGGAGCCTGCAAGTGAATGGAGCTTTTCCTGAAAATCGCGCACCGCGACTTCGAAGGTTTGCAGTTCGTCGTAGGACGTCTGCAGTCCGCTTATCTTTTCGTCCATCGCAGTCGAAAGGTTGATCATCTTATCGTATTTTTGTCCGATCGAATCGACACGCGCTTTTTGCGCATCGAATTCTTTTAAGCGGCCGTTTATATCGTCGTACATTTTGTGCAGAGCTTTATAACTGTCGGCAAGCGAAAGCGCCGTTTCGTTATACGAAGCGAGCCTTGTGAAATCATCGTCGAGGGCGGCGATCCGTTCGTCGAGCGCTTTTTTCATCGCTTCCGCTTTTTCGTACTGCTGCATCTGAGAGCGAACGTTTTGCAGTTCGCGGTTCAGCTCTCCCATGCGGCTCTGCATTTCGTCCTGATCGCTTTGCATTTTGAGCACGAACTTCGCCTGATTTTCGCTCGATTGCGCTTCAAGCGAATTGATTTTTCCGCGCAGATCGCTGAGCGTCTTTGCCGAATCGGCGCTCTGCCTGCTCAGGCGCCCTTCGGTATCTTTGAGCATCTCTTCGTACATGGACTTCAAACGTTCGAGTATTTCTTCGGAACGCGATTCATACATATCGAGCGATTCGTCGGCTTTCGACTGCAATTCGCTGACCGAAGCCGAAAGAGCCGCCTGCTTTTCTTTCATGTCGGCGGAGTAGGTTTGGAAATCAGCAAGCAGGGATTCGCGCGCTTCGTCGATTTTATTTTGCGAAGACGATTTCAACGTATCGAGCTGACCTTTGAAAACCGCATTCGATTCGTCGAGCTGCTGTTTGAGATGCTGCTTCCACGTATTGAATTCGGAAAGCGCGGCATCTATCGTCGACGCGCTCGTCTCCTGCCGGTTCAGCACGGCATCTTCGAATTTTTTCAAACCGTCGCTCAATTCCGCCTTTACCCTTTCGAGCTCGTCGTTCATCTTCGCTTCGTATTGACCGGCAACCTTTTTCAAATACTCGTCCGAAATCGCCTGCGTTTTGTTTACGCGCTCCCTCGTCGCTTCGGCAAAATCGTCCACCGTCTTTGCGATGCCGTCGATCTGTTCACGTATCTCGCCGTTCGCTTCTTTGACGCCGGATGCGATGCGGCTAAGCTGTTCGTCGTTTTTTTCCTGCAGCGCGTCGAGCTTCGCTTTTAAATCTTCACCGTATTTTATTTCGAGCGAACGGCGACCGCTTTCATAGTCTTCGGTAAATAAAGCAAGCTTTCCGTCAAACGAATTCTTCCACACCGCCAAATCTTCGGCGATCTTTCCGCCGCGCGTTTTCAAATCGTCGTCGATACCGTCTTCAAAATCTTTCAGCTTCGCTTTTACGTTTCCGATCGCCGACTGCTTCAATGCATCGACTGTTTGATCGATCGCGTGCAGCTGCGACCGGATCGCATCGGAACCGGCCTGCATGGACTCGGAAAATTCTTTGTGTTTTTTTTGCTGCGCTTCGATAAACGAATCGAAATCCGAAAGCACGCGCCGGCGTATTTCGTCCATAGCTTTTCGGAGATTTGCTTCGAGCGAATCGATGTCTTTACCCGACGTTTCGAGCCGTGAAAATTGATATGCCAAATCTTTTTTATACGAACCGAATTGCGCATCGATCGCATTGAGCGCATCGGACTGCTGCTGTTCGCACTGTTTCGCCGTTTTGTAAATCGATTCGGCAAGCGATTTGTCGAGGTCGGCGAGTTTCGCTTCGGACTGGACGCGGAATTTTTCAATCTGCTCGTCGATCGTCCGTATCTTTTCTTCAAGCAGGGGTCCCGCGCCGTCCGCCCTGTGCTGCGCTTCGTCACAGGCCGCGCGAAGTTCTTTGATCGCGCTTTCGGCATCGTGTACCGAATCGTTCGTGCGGCGGGAGATTTCGACAAGCGTTTCGGAAAGCGATGTTTTAAACGCGTCGATTTTATTTTGCACTTGCGCCTGATATTTTTCCAGACGTTCGCCCGAAGCGGCCGAGAATTTTTCGAAAGCCGCCTTTTCCTTTTCATCGGCTGCGGAAACCGCGTTCGCAAAGAGATTGTTATAGCGCGACTCGATATTCTTCACTTCCGATTCGAGCATCGCACGCAGCCCTTCAAGGCTCTTTGCGTTTCCGGAAACGTTTTGCGAAATAAAATCCGACGTCGTCTTCGCCTCCGAAAGCGATACCGCAAGCTCGGATTTCAACTTTTCGATCCGTGCACCGTATTCGGAAGAAAGAGAATCGATACGCTCGTTTATATCTGCGGCAACGGCACCCTCTTTTTCGTCGTACATCGCCGCAATCGATGCCGCCTGTTTTTCAAGCGACGAAGCTTTTTCTTCGTAGGCGCCGCTCAGTTTCGAATAGAGCGTATCGAATTTCGCATCGAGAGAGGCGATGCGGCCGTCGTTTTTTCCGTCGATCGATTCGAGCTGCTTCGCATACTTTCCCTGCAGCGAATCGATTTTTTCGTCGTAGCGTTTTCCGAATTCATCGATATGATTTTTGTATTTTTCGTCGAGCGACGAAAGCTGTTTTTTTATGTTCGCAACGATGTTGCCCGTCGAATCTTTAAAAGCCGCGACCGCTTCCGAAGTTTTTTGCGTCAGCGCTCCGTCGATTTCTACCGCTTTCTTTTTATAAGTTTCCGCCAACGCTCCGTATTGAGAAGCGAGTGCCGCATTCGTCTTCGCCGCAAGCTCTTTGTATTTTTCCGCCAGCGCCCCGTATTGAGACGTGATAGCCGCGTCGGTTTCGTTCGACTTTTGTGTATGCTTTTCGGAAAGGAGCGCATACTGTTGATCGAGTTTTGCGCCGTAGTCTTCCAATCGTTTTTTATACGTGTCGGTAAACTGCGCATATTGGGCATCGTATTTTTTTATCATTTCGGCCGTACGGCTGCCGATGGCACCGTCGATCGAAAGCGTTTTGTCCGCAATCTCTTTTTGCGCCTGAGCGATGCCGGAATCGAGGCGGGCGGCAAGAGCCGTCATCTCTTTTTCATATTTGTCGGAAAGAGTTTCATAGCGCTCTCGGTATTTTTCGTCGACATCGGCTTGTGCGCCTGCGGCCGCTTCAAGCGCTTCGTCGGCTCGGTCGTTGACGCGGCTTTCCGCTTCTGCGATGCGCTCGTCGACAAGGGCTTCGATTTCGGCGATCTTGTCTTCGATCGTCCGCACGTACGCGTCGCTTCTCGCCTGCGCCTGTTCGCTCAAATGGCGGAACGCCGTATCTTCGAGTGTGTCCGCTTTTTTCGCAGCCGAATCGTATACCCCATCTATTTCCGATTGAAAGCGGGCAAGCGCATCGTCGGCCTGTTTTCCGAGAGATGCAATATGTTCACCAAGTGCTTTCGAGCGCGCATCGTACTCCTGCAACAGCTTTGCGCCGAGCAGTTTCAGCTGTTCGCCGTTTTTCTGCGAAAACTCTCCTACAATATGCGGAATCCGCTTTTCGATTTCGTCGATCGTCTTTTTTTGCGTATCGATGCGCGCGTCGAGTTTTTCGACGATGAGCGCCTCTTTTTTCAGCCTTGTTAAATTTTCTTCGACGTTCGCCGTCATCTCCGCAAGGGACGCGAGGGATTTGTCGTAGCCGTTGATCTTCGCTTCGGCGGCCGCGATCGCCTGTTTATACTTTTGCAGTTCATCCGCGCCCGCTATAAAATCGTCGCGCTCTTTTTGCAGGCGCTTAATGCCCGCAGCTGCCTGAAGGTATTTCGTTTCGAGTTCCGCTCCCGCGCTCGCCAGATTCGCATCCTGTTTTTTAAAATAGTCGTCAAAACCTTCGAGCCGCTTATCGGCATATCGTTTGACCTTTTCCATGGAGTTATTGTCTCTGTCGAATTTTCTGAATACAACGGCGATTACGGCAGCGACGGCAGCCGCTATCAAGATTGTGACGATATCCACTTTTCCCACCCGCGCGGTTTAAACCGCTTTATCGATTATATCACATATTCTATTGTAACACAATTTTATGCAATTGGCGATAGTCGTAAAAAGAAATATCGGCTTTTCGGGAAGACATGCGGAGAAGATTGCGCCAGCGGGGTTCGAAGTGCGCCGCTTTCATATCCGCGTTTTTCGCTCCGACGACATCGTATTTGACGCTATTTCCGACGTATAAAATATATTCCGGTGCGATGCCGAGTTTTTCCGCGAGTACGCGAAACGGATGCGTCGACGGCTTCAGCGCGCCGGTAGTTTCCGTGCCGAGCAAAACGTCGCAGTATTTTCGAAGCCCCCAGAGCTTACCCTTTTGTTCGGGCGGAAAATCCGACATAAGTGCAATTTTTAAGCCCGCATCGTGAAACGCTTGAAAGACCTCTTCGACATGCGCGCACAGCGGGACAGATTCGAAAAACGGAGAGAGCCCCTTGTATACGATCCTCTCGAGCCGCTCTTCGGCCGTTTCGACGCCGCACCCGATGCGCTTCGCAAGCATTTCTGCCTGCGCCGCATAAAAATCGTCGAGCACGCCCATATCGTGGATTTTGGAACGCACGATTCCGTAATGCAAAAAAAATTGATTGAATCTGAAAAAGTGAAACATCATGCGCGCATGAAGATCGCGCGGCTTATACAATGTGCCGTCGATATCGAATGCAACCGCCCGTATGTCTCCCATGTTCGCCGTAAGCACTCCGCACCTCTTTTCCAGAGCTTACCGCAAAATTCGACGATTAACAATAGCGGAGAAAAAGGATAATATATTCCGTGCCGAAAACGGTTACGCTCTTATTCTCCGATACGATTGATCATATATCGCTTATGCGTAAAACGATCCGTCGTTTTATTTACTTTTTTTGCAAAACACCCGCAAGACATAGCTGCCAAATCGTCCAAGCTGCAGATTTCTTACAGTATCAAACAGAGAACACAATTTATACCGAAAAATACTATACCTATACCGCTAATACACAACCCTATAATTCCTCGTCGTAATGCATAATCTTTTTTCTCGTCGGTATCGTACATAGGATTTTTTAATTTTTTTGTTCCGATTAAAATATCCCGTACAAAGAAACAACCGCAATACACGCAAAACCCGATTATGATCGTAAAACCTAAAAGCATCTCTTTCTCCCCGCTTCACTTTATCAGAAAAGTTAGGACAAACAGAATAAGATACATAACGATGTATATTTTATACCCCCGTACCAGCAATAAAAAAAATGCTACACTTTTTTCTATCGTTTTATGCGTTTCCACAATGCGCTTTTTTAAATATTTTACGGAAATAAATTCAGGGGCCAAAAAAAGCCACCTATCGCTGCCGAATATCGCAAAAATATCTTTATATTTTATTAATAAAACAATAAATCGTATTTGCAAAAATACGCGAAACAGTATTAAAAAGATCCCCCCGAAAAATAGAAACGTCAATATATGCTTCATCTTTTCGTTTAAAACAATCCCGAAATGACGCCGTCGTCATCCACGTCGATATTGAGCGCGGCGGGTTTTTTCGGCAGACCCGGCATCACCGTGATGTCGCCCGAAAGCGCGACGACAAAGCCCGCGCCCGCGTAGAGCTGCGCGTCGCGGATCGGAAAGGTATAGCCGCTCGGAGAAGCGAGCAGTTTCGGATCGTGGCTCAGCGAATTCTGCGTTTTTGCGATGCACACGGGAAGCGCTCCGTAGCCCGCCTTTTCGAAAGCCGAAAGTTTTTTCAAAGCAACACTTTCAAACGAAACCGCACCTGCGCGGTAGATTTCCCGTGCAATGCGTTCTATCTTTTTCGAAAGAGGCATATCGGAATCGTAGAGCGGACGGAAATCCGCTTTTCCCGCATCGCAGAGCGCGCTCGTTTTTTCGGCAAGCAAAACCGCTCCCTCCCCTCCCTTTTCCCAGCTTTCGCAGACGGCGCTTTCCGTACCCGTTTCCGCAATGAGTTCAGCGAGGAGTTCGAGTTCTTCGCTCGTGTCCGATGCGAACTTATTGATCGCAACGATCGCGCTTACGCCGAATTTGCGGATGTTTTCGATATGCGTTTTGAGATTTGAAAAGCCGGCTGAAAGCGCTTTGAGATCGGGACGGGCAAGATCCTGTTTTTCCGCACCTCCGTGCATTTTAAGAGCTCTCACCGTTGCGACGATGACGGCACAGGACGGAGCGATGCCCGCCGCACGGCACTTGATATCCATAAATTTTTCCGCACCCAAATCGGCGGCAAATCCCGCTTCGGTTACGACATAGTTTCCCGAAGCGAGAGCGGCGAGCGTCGCGTTGATACTGTTACAGCCGTGTGCGATGTTCGCAAAGGGGCCGCCGTGCACAAAAGCGGGAGTTTTTTCGAGGGTTTGCACGAGGTTCGGCTTCAGAGCATCTTTGAGCAATGCCGCGATCGCGCCGGTGCATCCGAGTTCTCCGAATTTAACGATTTCCCTGTCGTAATTTTCCCCGATGACGATATTCGAAATGCGCTCTTTCAATTCCGAAATCGTTCGGGAGAGGCAGACGATCGCCATGATTTCGCTCGCGACGGAAATGCAAAAGCGGTCTTCGCGCGGCACTCCGTTCACTCTGCCGCCGAGTCCGACGACGATGTTGCGCAGTTCGCGGTCATTGAGATCGACGCACCGCTTCCACGAAATCGTGCGGGGATCTATCCCCAGTTCGTTGCCGTGGTGAATGTGATTGTCTATGAGAGCCGCAATCAAATTGTTTGCAGAGGAGATCGCGTGGATGTCGCCCGTAAAGTGCAAATTGATTTCTTCCATCGGAACGATCTGCGCGTATCCGCCTCCGCAGGCTCCGCCTTTTATGCCGAAACAGGGACCCAAAGACGGTTCGCGGAGCGCGAGCACCGTTTTTTTGCCGATACGGTTGAGCGCATCGGCAAGCCCTATCGAAACGGTCGACTTGCCCTCCCCCGCGCTCGTCGGCGTTACGGCAGTGACGAGGATAAGGCGTGCGCGCGAAGTTTCGTCCGAAGCGCGTTTTTGCAAAAGCCGAAGCGTTTTTGCGGTAAGTTTCGCTTTGTACTTTCCGAACGGTTCGATTCCGTCTTCATCAATGCCGATCCGCTGTGCGATGTCCGCGATCGGAAGCATTCTGTTCTTTTGCGCTATTTCGATATCCGACAACATGGCATAATTATACGCGTGAACGAGGGCTTTTGTAAATCGCTTGTACGTCGCTTCAAACTTGACAATGTAAAGATAAGTCGCTATAATCTGGACATTGTAAAGATTACAAGAAAAAAGGAGCCGCTTATGCGAAAATCGAAGTTGCCGTATCACCGCGAGGGATTGAAAAATCTCCTAATCGAAAAAGGCATCGAAATCGTCAATACCGACGGCGTGCAGTCTTTTTCACTGAGAAAAGCCGCGGCAGCCTGCAAAGTCAGCCATGCCGCTCCGTACAGTCATTTTCACAACAAAGAAGAATTGCTCAACGCAATGCAGCTGTACATTACCGAGCGATTTTCGAAAAGGCTTGAAGCGACGATCGCCGAAAATAAAAAGCCCGCCGAATTGTTAAAAAATTTGGGTACAGCCTATGTTGCTTTTTTTATTGACAACCCCGCGTATTTTCAATTTTTGTATTCCAAATCGGACATACAGGTCGATTTAACTTTATCCGTGTCGGACGAGGAGAATTATACACCCTTTGTTCTGTATAAAAACAGCGTTCTTTCATTGCTCAAGCACAACAAACTTTCGAAAAAAAAGCAAAACGATATTTTAATAACGATATGGGCTTTTATTCACGGGCTTACGGCATTGGCAACGATGAAAAACGTTCGCTACGATAAAAATTGGAAAGAAAAAATCGGCGATTTTATGGACTTGCTCGAGCCGTCATTTTTAAAGTAAGAGCGCAAAAGGTAGGACATGAACGGAATTTATTTCAGCGGAACAGGAAACACAAAATACTGCACGGAAACGCTGGCACAAGCGACCGGCGGCAGAGCTTACAGCATGGAATCGGGCGAAGCGCTTGAAGTTTTACGTGCGTCGGATGAAATCGCACTCGGCTACCCGATTTATTTCAGCGACATCCCGCGTATCGTCAAAGCGTTCATTACGGAACACGCCGATATGTTTTGCGGAAAACGTGTTTTTATTATCGCGACGATGGGGCTTTTCAGCGGAGACGGCGCGGGGCTTGCATCCCGGCTGCTTCGAAAATGCGGAGCCGTTGTTACGGGAGGCTTACATCTTCGTATGCCGGACTGTATCGCCGATGTAAAACTCTTAAAAAAAACGCCGGAAGAAAACGGGGCGCTCATATCGGCGGCGCAAAAAAAGATCGCACAAACTGCGGAAAGCATAAAACACGGAATCTATCCGAAAGACGGTTTATCTTTTTTACATCGAATTGCGGGATTGTTCGGACAGCGCCTGTGGTTCAAAACGCATGCAAAAAAATTGAGCAAACAGCTCAAAATCCGAACGGAACGCTGCATCGGCTGCGGTCTATGCGCGGCACATTGCCCTCCAAAATCATTATATATCGAAAATAATAAAGCAGTGTTTTACCCCGGAAACTGCACGATATGCTACCGCTGCATAAACAATTGCCCCGCAAAGGCGATTACGCTTATCGGTACGGACGTATTCGAGCAGTGCCGTTTTGAAAATTATGTAACGCAATAACGGGAGGCAATATGAAAAAAATACTTACCCTATTTTTCTGTATGATGATTTTCGGTTCGTCGTATTCCCAAACGACGGACGGCGAAGCGCTCTGCGACACGGAAATCGTCGTTACCGGCATAAAAGAAAATTCGGGAACGATTGTTATCAGCATCCATGATTCGGCTGAAAGTTTTCGCAAACACATTCCGTATCGAAACGTCGAATTGGCGGCGGCGGGAGAAAAAGCCGTGTATCATATACGGCTCAAAGCCGGGGAGTACGCTTTTTGCGTTTACCACGACGTCAACGGCGATGGAAAATTGAATACGAATGCGATCGGCATTCCCAAAGAGCCGTTCGGCTTCAGCAACTACGACGGCAAGGGACCGCCCGGTAATTTCAAAAAACACAAAGTTTTTATAGACGGAGCAGCGACGGTAAATATCCCCCTAGTAAAAATGAATTAACACCGCGCCGTTTTACCGCGTCGTCGTGATTTCGTTCCAACCGGAAACGATACGATCGATCACGTTTTGCGCAAGACTGAGAGACAGCCGAGCTTTCGCCATCGCGATCGTCACGTCCTGAGGATCGACCGATTCGGGCTCGGTGAGAATCTTTTGTTCGAGCGCGTTGACGTCGAGCTGGTCGGCATTCATCGACTTTACCGCATCGATGAGATAGGATTCGAAATCGATTCGCTTTTTTTCAAGCGCGTTTTTTGCAGCGGACGGAATGCCGTTCAGCGGAGCGCCGGCTATATCCGAAAGATTTGCGCGGCCCGTGTGAGCGGAGAGCGTGCGGTTCATTTGCAATGTGCCGAATTCCGGTATTTTCATAATTTTCCCCTGCGCTCAAATCACACGAGCGCTTTTACCCGTCGTCATTATAGCGCTTTTACCGTCCTATTTCCAGTGCGGAAGCAAACATATCTTTTGCGCCTTCGATGACCGTCGAATTGGCTTCGTATGCGCGCGAAGCTGCGATCAAGTCGACCATTTCGTTGACGATGTTGACGTTCGGATATTCGACGTATCCCTTGTTCGGTCCCGACTGTATCGCGTCGGGATGCGTCGGATCGTAGACGAGGCGGCCTTCGGTATCGGTATCTTTTACGATCTGCAAAACGCGCACGCCCTTTCCCGGACCCTCGTCCAAGTCTTCGGGACAAAACGGCATACGCCACTGTACCGACTTTTCGCCGATCGCCTGGAGTATGACGCGAGAACGTTTAAAGGGGCCTCCTTCCTGCGTTCTCGTCGTAGAAGCGTTCGCGATATTGTTCGCGATGACATCGCTTCGAAGGCGTTCGGCTGCCATCCCCGTCGCGGCTACGTTTATACTTGAAAAAAGTCCCATACATTGCTCCCGTAAAGTGCGCGCCTCTTACGCGCAGTTTAAGCTATAGTTTAGAAGTACCTATCACCCTTTTTGCATCGCAGTGTTCACTTGCGAAAATTCGAAATTGATAAGAGAAGCCATCATGCGATACTGCATCTGCGACTGCAAAACGATCATCGCTTCGGTTTCCGCATCGACGTTGTTGCCGTTCGGCTTCGCAGTCGTCGTATAATCGAGGACGCGCCTCGGTTCGACGTCGCGGTAATCATAGGGCTCGTTGAGCGCAAAATGCCTCTCGTCGGTTCGCGTCAGCTGAAAACCGTTTTTAGCCTTTTCTTCCGATTCGAACGCGCGTTTGAGTTCGCTTTCAAAATTGACGACGCTGCGTTTGAAATTCGGCACGCCGCTTGCGGCCATATTGTTTGCCGACACTTGATAGCGCAGCGTATTGACATCCATGCCGCGGTGCAGTAAATCGACCGCCCTCGTAAAGGTACTCATACTACAAATTTCGGCAGATAGCGGAAAGGGGTTTAGCGGAAAATAAGGGAGAATCGGCGGGGCGTATAAAAGCGGAATTTTCGCCGAAAAGATATTTCGGCGGAAAACTCGCTGTACAGCCTTAGAGTATATAGCGCGACATATCGCCGTCGGTGACGATATCTTTGAGCTTGTCGTCGACGTATGCCGCGTCGATATCGATCGTTTCGCCTGCATGTTCATCCGCGGTAAACGAAATATCGTCGAGCACTTTTTCCATGATCGTGTGGAGCCGCCTCGCGCCGATGTTTTCGCTCTTTGCGTTTACGTCTTCGGCGAGAAAGCTCATACGGTCGATCGCATCCTCGGCAAAACGTACCGTCACTCCTTCCGTTTCGAGGAGCGCAACGTATTGTTTTGTGAGCGCGTTTTTCGGTTCGGTGAGGATTTTTTTGAAATCGTCTTTTTTGAGCGCGTCGAGTTCCACGCGCAGCGGAAAGCGTCCCTGCAGTTCGGGAATCAAATCGCTCGGAGCCGAAACGCTGAACGCTCCGGCCGCAATAAACAAAATATGAGAGGTATCGACGACACCGTACTTCGTATTTACATTGCTGCCTTCGACGATCGGGAGGATGTCGCGCTGCACGCCTTCGCGGGAAACGTCCTGCCCGCGCGATTCGCCGTTTTTCGTCGCAATCTTATCGATTTCGTCGATAAAGATGATGCCGTTTTGTTCGACCCGTTTTTTCGCTTCGGATGCGACTTTATCGCGGTCGATCATCGTATCGAGCACTTCTCCGCTTATGATTTTCCGCGCTTCGTGGATCGTCACGGTTCTCCGCTTCGCTTTGTTTCCGCCCGAAAACATACCGGCGATGCTCTGCATACTGTTTTCGAGATCTTCCATATTGCCGCCGGCGATAATTTCCATGCTCGGCATTTGAAACTGAGGATGTACCGTAAGCTCCACTTCTCTCTCTTCGAGCTTTCCTTCGCGCAGCATTGTGCGGAACTTTTCCCGCGTCGAGCTTTCTTTTTGCCGGCTTTCACTCTGCGCTTCCGCATCGGATGAGGCGGCCTCTTCCGATACCGCATCGTATAAAGCGGATCTTTCCGATGACGCATTCTGTGCAGCATCTTTTTCCGAAGCGCTGCCCGATCGATCGGAAAGAGATGCCGTATTCGATTCCGCGCCGCTTCCGCTTATAAGCGTAAAGATATTTCCGAGGACAGCCGCATCTTTTTTTTCGTTCGCTTTTGCAGCCCTGTCTTTTTCGGCGGAACCGGGGAGCAGGAGATCGAGAAGCCGGTCTTCGACGAGGGGCACACTTTTTTCGCGCAAACGTTCTTCCATTTCCGCTTTGACATCGTTGAAACCGACCGCCATCAAATCGCGTATCATCGATTCGACGTCGCGCCCGACATAACCGACTTCGGTGTACTTCGTCGCTTCGACTTTTAAAAAGGGCGCCGAACACAGTTTTGCAAGCCGTCGCGCGATTTCCGTTTTGCCGACGCCGGTCGGTCCTATCATGAGGATATTTTTCGGCGCAACTTCGTCGCGGATATCTTCGGGGAGTTTCAAACGGCGGTAGCGGTTACGCAGTGCAACGGCGACCGCGCGCTTCGCCTTTTCCTGTCCGATGATGTATTGATCGAGCCTGAGGACTATTTCCTTCGGCGTCAAATCCGTATGTACTTCTGCCGGTACGTCGCTCATGCGTTTATGCCTCCTCCACCGTCAAATTACCGTTCGTATAGATGCAGATTTTACCCGCAATTTCAAGACTCTTTTTCGCAATTTCGGAAGCGTTCATATCGGAGCTTTCAAGATACGCGAGAGCCGCCGAATACGCATAGTTTCCCCCGCTTCCGATCGCGCACACGTCGTTTTCCGGTTCGATGACGTTGCCGTCGCCTGAAATGAGCAGTATCTTCGTTCCGTCGGCGACGAGGAGCTCGGCTTCGAGCTTTTGCAGAGAACGCTCGGTACGCCACATTTTCGCAAGCGCGACGGCGCTGCGCATGATGTCGCCCGAATACTCTTTTAATTTTTCTTCGAATTTATCGAACAGCGTAAACGCGTCCGCAACCGAACCTGCGAATCCGGTGAGCACTTTGCCGTCGTATATTTTGCGCACTTTGCGCGCGTTGCCCTTTACAACCGTATTGCCGGCAGTCACTTGTCCGTCGCCCGCCATCGCAACCTTTCCGTTCCGGCGGACGGCGATAACCGTCGTACTGTGAATTTTTCTTGCAGCCATATACACTCCAACAAAAACAAAAAAATAAACGGCGCGACCGTTTTACACCGGCGCATTTACCGCCGCCGTGCAACCGATTCGATTTCACACACAATTAACAATTGCACATTACCAATTATTAATTATCTCACCCTTTTCCGTGCGGATGCGCTTTTTCATACAATTCGATAAGACGCTCCGTCGTGATATGCGTATAGCGCTGCGTCGTCGAAATGCTCGCGTGTCCCAAAAGCTCCTGCACGACGCGCACGTCCGCGCCCTGTGAAATCATCGCGGTCGCAAAGGTGTGGCGAAGCGCGTGCGGCGAAATATGGCGAGCCGTCCCTTCCGCACCCGAATAGCGTGACAGTATCCAGCGGATGCCGTGCGCACCGAGAGCGGTGCCTCTCCTGTTGACGAATATTTCGCTGACGTTGTCCGTCATGCGTTTTTTTGCAAAAAACTTTTTCCTGTCGGCAAGATACGCTTTGAACGCTTTTTGCGCATCTTCTCCGAAATACACGCGGCGGTCTTTACTGCCCTTTCCGGTGACGAGAGCGGAAGAAAAATCTTCCGACATATCGCTTAAGCGAACGGAAGCGAGCTCCGAAACGCGGCACCCCGACGAATAGAGCATTTCCAAAATAGCGCTGTCGCGAGATGCCCACAGGATTTCTTTTTCTTTCGGTACGGCGCACAGCTCGTCGACTTCCGCGCCGGTTAAAAAGCGCGGCACATGGCGCGGCATCTTTACCGTTTTGATTTCCTCTGCGGGATCTGTATTAATATACTCAAATTTTTTGCAATAGGCAAAAAAAGTTCTGCACGCGGCGATAAAACGGTTTACGGTTGCGCTTGATTTTTTTTCTTTTGAAAGGACTCCGATGCAGCTTCTGATATCTTCGGCGCTCGCTTCCTTCACGTCTTTTTCCGCACCCAAAAAAGCCGAAAGGCGTCGCAGATCGTTTCGATACGCACAAACGGAATTGAGCGAAAGTCCGCGTACGGCTTCGAGGTAGAGCAAAAATTCGTCTATCGCATCCGAAAGGCGCACCGGTTTACCCTGCGCTATTGCCGAGACTCGGGAGCGCCTTCCGACTCTTTTTCAAAAGCCGCAGCATCGTCGGCGGAGTGCAAAAAGGTGCAATCGGGATTGATGCACGACTTATACGTGCCGTTCTTTTTGTCGTATTTTTCGACGAGGAACCATCCGCACTTCGGACAATACTGATCGATCGGTTTGAAATGCGAAATAAAATTGCACTTCGGGTAATTCGTACAGCCGTAGAATTCTTTGCCTCTTCCCTTCGTTTTCCGTGCGACGATCTCTCCGTCGCAGCCGGGCATCGGGCACTTCGCAAGCGGGATCGAGCGCGTATTGCGGCATTCGGGAAATCCCGAACAGGCGAGAAAGTATCCGAAGCGGCCGAGTTTTTTAACCATGGGCTTTCCGCATTTTTCGCACACGATATCGGTTTTTTCGTCGAGAAAGCCTTTGACGCTTTCCTGCGTTTCCATCACGTCGTCGACGCGTTTTTTGAACGGACCGTAAAAATCTTTTATCATCCCGTTCCACACGAGAGCGCCCTGCTCCACTTTGTCGAGATCGTTTTCGACTTCCGCGGTAAAATGTTCGTTGATGACGTTCGGAAATGATTCGACGAGGATTTTGCATATCATGCGGCCGAGGACAGTCGGCACGAGCTGACGGTTCGTCCGCGTCACATAATAGCGGTCGAGCAAAACCGAAATGATCGGCGCATAAGTCGAAGGTCTGCCTATTCCCTTTTCTTCGAGCGTTCGAACGATGGACGCATCGGTGTAGCGCGAGGGCCCTTGAGTAAAGTGCTGTTCGGGATAAAATTTTTCGCACGCGATTTTTTCGCCTTCTTTCAGCGACGGGAGATTTCCGGTTTTATCCTCTTTCGACGAAAGGAGTTTGATGACATGATAAAAACCCTTGTCGACTATTTTGCTTGCGGATGCGCGGAAAATCGCATCACCCGAAGCGATTTCGACGCTCGTCGTCCGCGTCTTCGCATTGTTCATCTGACTTGAAACGAAGCGCTCCCAAATGATCGAATAGAGGCGAAGCTGATCGCGCGTCAAATATTCTTTTATCGAATCGGGTGTATACGACACATAAGTCGGGCGGATGCCTTCGTGCGCATCCTGAGCCGCTTTTCCGACTTCATACTTTACAGGTTCGGCAGGCAAGTCGTCGGGATAATTTTTTGAAAGCCACGAACGCACTTCGTCGAGGGCGGTTTGCGAAATGCGCACGGAATCGGTGCGCATATACGTGATGAGACCTACGCGGCTTTCACCGACGTTGACGCCTTCGTAGAGCTGCTGCGCGATCTGCATGGTTTTCCTCGACGTGTAGCCGAGGCGGTTTGCGGCCGCCTGCTGCAATTTCGACGTCGTAAACGGCGCTTTCGGTTTTACCGTCTTATCGGTCGTCTTGACGCTCGCGACCGTGCAGTCGGAATTTTTTATCAAGTCGATGATTTTATTGACTTCGGTTTCGTTTTTCAATTCAGCCTTTTCGCCCTTGTACGAAACGAGCTGAGCGGTAAACGTCGTTTTGCCTTTTACAAAATCCGCATCGAGCGTCCAATATTCTTCGGGCAGAAAATTTTCCACTTCTTCTTCGCGCTCGCAGATGAGACGAAGCGCAACCGACTGCACGCGGCCGGCCGAAAGACCGTTTTTCACTTTACTCCACAAAAGCGGACTTAAATTGTAGCCGACGAGGCGGTCGAGCACGCGCCGCGCTTTTTGCGCGTTCACTTTGCTTTCGACGATTTCGTCGGGATGCTTGACCGCTTCTTTGATCGCAATCGGCGTGATTTCGTTGAACACGATGCGGCTGATCGGAGCGCTCGTCTTTTCTTTCAGCGCCTTATTCAAATGCCACGCGATCGCTTCTCCTTCGCGGTCGTTATCGCTTGCGAGCAGGACGGACGTCGATTTTTTCGCATCCTTTTGCAGCTCTTTTAATAATTTTGCCCTGCCTCTCACGGTGATGTATTCGGGCTGAAAATCGTGATCGACATCGATCGCAAGGCGCGATTTCGGTAAATCGATCAAGTGTCCCATGGACGCTTTTACCGTATAGCCCGGGCCGAGATATTTTTCGATCGTATGCGCTTTTGCCGGAGATTCGACAATCACGAGCGTCGATTCTTTTGTTTTTGAAGCACGTTTTTTTGCTGCATCAGCCATAGCCTTCTCCCATAAAAATTTTAACGCGAGAGTGCGGCGTTCCGCGCCGCACTCGTAGTACAATTAAGTAAACTGTCCAAAAACTTCAGTTTTTGGACAGCCACGTATAAGGGCATCTTAAAAAACTTGCCCCGAGCGATTTTTTCAAAATTTTCGCCCCTCTTAAAAAAGAGAGGGCTCGCCGCTTCGCGCACCGGGGGATTCCGAGCGGCAGCGGCGGTAATCGGCATAATCTTTTATAACCGGAGCGCCGTCGGCGACGTATTTTTCCGCCGTTCGCTCGGTCTTTCCTTTTGCGGCTTCTCCCCTCTCGATCTTTTTTTCGAGCTCGCACTTCGCTTGCCGCGAAACCGCCTTTGCAGGAGCGGAAAATGCCGCTTCGTGAATCATCACGTCGCGGTTATAATCAAGGGCGTACTGCGCCGTAATGAGCGCACCGCTTCCCGGGGGCGATTCGACGACGACGGTCGCAGGCGACAGGGCCGCGATGATGCGGTTTCTGTGCACGAATCTCCACGCTTCGGCAGGGACTCCCGGAATATATTCGCTTACGAGAACCCCGCCCGTTTTAATAATTTTTTCCGCAAGCCTTTTATGCGAAGACGGAACGATCATATCCGCTCCGCACGGAAGGATCGCGCAAGTCTTTCCGCAGTTTTTTTCAGTCCCCGCTTCCATCGCATCGAAACAGGCATCGACGGCTCCCGCGTGAGAAGCGGCATCGATGCCGTACGCGAGACCCGACACGACCGTAACTCCGTTTCGAGCGGCATCGCGCGAAAACGAAAAAGCCGCTTCTTTTCCTTCTCTCGTCATGCGCCGCGTTCCGACGACGGAAACCGTTTCGCCTGAAAGACAGGACACATCTCCTCGGCAAAACAACATAAACGGCGCATTTTCCGCTTCCGAAAGAAGGGCGGGATACAAGGCTTCCCCGTTTAAAATCGTTTCGATGCCGAACGCTTTAATAATCCTTTCGGCCTTTTCCGCTTCGCGCACGCACGAAGGACCGTTCCACACCGCGGCTCGAAAAGTTCTTCCGACAAGCGTTGCGATATCGTCTATAGACAGTAGCGCAAGGGCGGCGGCGCTGTCAAGGTTCTCGAGTAAAATATTTTTTTCACGCAGCGTCAAAAACGATACGCCGGCGAGACACAGAGAAAGAAAATATTTTTCCTTCTCAACGCCCATAGGCCGCATCCAAAGCGATTTTTTTATTTTGTTCCGCGAGCGCTTTTTTTTCTTTATCTTTCGTCGTTTTAATAATCGAATCGTACATATCCGCCGCCGCTTGAAAATCTCCGATCCGGAAATACGCGTTCGCAAGCACGCTCTTTGCGTCGGTGTGTCCCGTGTCGATAGTCAAAAGCGTTTTAAGATAGGGTATCGCTTTTTCGCTTTCATCGAGTTCGAACACATAGAGCACGCCGAGCCCGTAGAGCGCGCGGACGTAACGCCCTTCGATCGCGATCGCGCGGAGGTATGCCGATTCCGACAATTTCAAATAATTATATCGTTTTGCAGTGCCGCCCGTCGCATCGTAATCGAGCGCCGAATGCGCCATATAACCCGCGCACACGCCGACATAGTAATAGAGGTTTTGATTTGTCGGATAATACTCGATCGCCTTTTGATAACACGAAAGCGCTTCGCCCCACATCTTCAAATCGATATAGCGCGAACCGAGTATCTTATACCAAATGCCGATTTGCTCGTTCGCAAGCGTTATATCCGCAACGCGCTTTTCGTATTTTGCGATAGCCTCTTTGTATTCGTCGATCGTCGTCGGAGACGAAACCCCTTCTTCCGTCTGCTGCAGACGTTTGACGGCTGCATTCGACGATCCGCATGAAACGAACATCAAAATTAATAATAATAAACTTGCCGTTATATGTATTTTTTTCATAGCAACCTCGATTTTCGAATCTTTCCATATCAATATAACGATATATACTAAAATTGCAAGAACAAGGCAATCGAACCGTAGCGCATACCCACATTACGCCACAGCAAACGCTTTGCAGAGCCGCCGCACATCGCGCACGGATACGTTTTATTTTTGCCGAACGCATGTGCGCCCGGCGGCAGCACATTAGGGCGCGGATACGTCGCCTTTTGCCGCATGGCCCGGAAAATATTTTTCGTGATTTTTCCGAAGCTGTTCGTCATCGACGTGCGTATAAATCTGTGTCGTCGAAAGATCCGCGTGACCGAGCAATTCCTGAACGGAACGCAGATCGGCCCCTCCTGCGAGCAAGTGCGTCGCAAACGAATGGCGCAGCGTATGCACTTTCGCGTGAACACCGCTTTTCACTTCGTATCCGCAAAATCGTTTCCATAAACCTTTTCGCGAAAGAGGATCGCCGCGATAATTGACGAAAACTTCGGCGACCGTTTTTTTCCCGACAAGGCGCGGCCGCGCTTCCGAAAGATATGCGGAAAGTTTTTCTTTCGCCGCATCTCCGAACGGCACGATGCGCTCTTTATCGCCCTTGCCGCGCACGAGGATGATGCGTTCGTTCAAATGCACGTTTTGCATGAGAAGAGAAGCCGCTTCGCTTGCGCGAAGTCCGCACGAATAGATAAGTTCGAACAGCGCCGCATCGCGAAGTCCCAAGGGCTCCGACGTATCGATGGACGAAAGAAAAGATTCGATCTGCGCAACGGAAAGGACGCGCGGCAGCGGACGGGCGGCTTTCGGCCGGTCGAGCGCGAGCGCGAAATTCTCGCTCCATATACCGATTCTGACAAGGTAGGATCCGAAAGCACGCAGCGCTGAAATATCTTTTGCGATCGTCAGCTCCGTATCGCCTTTGGTCTTTTTCCATACGAGATAATATGTGAGTTCGCGGGAAGCGACATCGTGCAGCTTTATTTTTTTTTCGACGCACCACGACAAAAACTCACCCGCAGAAAGCCGATAGGTTTCCGCCGTTTTCTGCGAGCGCCGCAAAACAAGCACGATGTCCGTATAAAATCGGGAGAGTATGACCGGAATCGTCAACTTTTCAGCCATACGGATCCCGCGCTAATCCTGCAGTCTGATCGTCCGCGACAATTCTCCGCGTCCGCTCGCCCGCCAGCACGCCGGCTGAGAGATGTCGTTGCCTCCGATAAATCCCGCAGGCGGTTTTATGCCGCTCGCCGAATAGCGGGGGACGGAAGCCGAAAGCGCTTTTCCGAGCGAACCGATTTTTTGATTTACCTGTTCGCGGACGGAAGGAGCGCCGACCGCAACGGGAACTTTTTCGGCATCCGAGTCGACGGAATCGAAAAGGCTCGTTTCAGCGGCGGATGAAAGCTTTTGCCGCATACTCTCGAAACCGCGCCCGCCGAGTATGTCAGAAAATTCGTCGCTCGTGACGACGGACGAATCGTGTACGGCGGAAGAAGACGAAAGCGCATCTTCCGAAGCTCCTCTTTCAAAGCTTGCATGAAATCCCGTCGCGATGACGGTAACGCTGACGCTTTCGCCGAGAGAAGGATCGATGGCTTGACCCCACAAAATATTCGCGTCGGGATCGATCGAAGCTCTGACGACTTTCATGATTTCCGACACTTCGAGCATGGATATGTCGCCGCTCGAGCAGATATTGATGAGAACGCTCTTCGCTCCGTCTATGCTCGTGTCTTCGAGCAGCGGATTTTTAATCGCCTTTGTCGCAGCATCGACGGCACGATTTTCGCCGCTCGCATGACCGACGCCGAGGATCGCTTCTCCCTGTCCGAGCATCGTATTTTTGACATCGGTAAAATCGCGGTTCACGTCGCCCGGCTTTGTAATGATATTCGAAATGCCTTCGACGCCCTGCCGCAAAACGTCATCCGCAACGAGGAAAGCTTGGCGTATGGGCATATTTTTATCGACGACTTTTAAAAGCTGCTGATTCGGAATGACGATGAGAGAATCGACGTTTTCATGCAAACGGTTGATACCTTCGCGCGCTTGGCGCATGCGTACCGGTCCTTCGAATTCGAAGGGAGTCGTAACGACGCCGACGGTGAGTACGCCGAGACTGCGCGCGATGCGGGCGACGACGGGAGCCGATCCCGTACCCGTGCCGCCGCCCATACCGGCCGTGATAAAGATCATATCGGTACCTTCGAGCAAATTGGCGATCGCCTCTTTATCTTCTTCGGCGGCTTCTTCTCCGACTTTCGGATTGCCTCCGGCACCGAGTCCCTTTGCAATCTTTCGTCCGATAGCCAGCCGCGTCTCGGCTTTCGATCGGTTCAAATCCTGCACATCGGTATTCAGCACGATAAAATCGACGTTCGCGATATCCGCGTCGATCATGCGATTTACCGCATTCGATCCGCCGCCGCCGCAGCCGATGACTTTGATAACCGCGGGGCTCACCGCATCGAGGGCGGTACCGCTTTCATTGATCACCGAAAAATCCATCATGTTTTCCTCCCAACCTTTTTTCCCCTCAGAAAAACGATTTTTTTAACCTTGTCAACAGATTCTCTTTTTTTCCGCTCTCTTCCGACGAAAACGGTTTTTTATTTTTACGACCGTTCTTTTCCTGAACAGCATTTTTATTCGCAATCACAAGCCCTATCACCGTAGCGAATTCGGGGCGCCGGTATTCGGCTTCCGCGCCTCCGAGTTTTTCAGGCGTGCCGATCCGCACCGCGCTCGTTCCGAAAACCGCCTGCGCGCATTCGACCACGCCTTCCATCTGCGCGCCTCCTCCGGTCAGAATGATATTGCCCGAAAGACGGCGGATATTCGAATTGCTGATGACGGCGCTCCGCACCATCGAAAAAATTTCTTCGACACGCGGCTGAATGATGCCGCACAATTCCGTCTGCGTCGTAAGCTCGGGATCCCTTCCGCCGACGCCCGGTATTATCACTTCGCGGTCGATTTCGATATTGTCGATAAAGCAGCATCCCGATTCGATTTTGATCTTTTCCGCAGCCGATACCGGTATGCCTTTTACGATCGCGATATCGTTTGTGACGAGGTTTCCGCCGACGGGAATGGACACCGTACACACGGGCGCCCCTCCCAAAAGCACGAGTACGTCGGTCGTTCCCGCACCCATATCGATGAGGATCGAACCGAGATCCATTTCGTCGTCGTGGACGACCGCCTGCGTCGCTGCAAGCGTTTTCAGCATAATGCCCGACGATTCGTAGCCCGCGCGGCTCACGCAGCGTTTGATATTTTGTATCGTCGTCTTTGACGCGGTGATCACGTGGACATCCGCTTCGAGACGGGCGCACATCATATTCGTCGGGTCTTTAATATTTTTCAAACCGTCGACGGTAAAAGTCTGCGCGACGACGTGCAGCAATTCTCTGTCTTGCGGAATAAAAACCGCGCGCGCGTTGTCGATCGCCCGCTCTATGTCGCCCCTCGTCACTTCCCTCGGCGGACGCCCCGGTTCGGTCACGGGCGTTATGCCCCTCTGATTCAAACCTTCGATCTGCGTGCCTCCGATGCCGATCGCACACTTGGTCACTTCGGCTCCGGCATTTTGTTCGGCGCTTTCGACCGCTTCTCTGATCGCGGCCGCGGCATCTTCGATATTGACGATGACTCCGTTTCGGAGCCCCGCCGACTTTCTCGAAGCCGTCCCTGCGATTTCAATGCCGCCCGAATCGTTCAGTTCTCCGATCGCGACGCGTATATGGTTCGTACCTATATCAAGACCGACAATCATACCTGCTCATCCTCGCTTCAGCGCGTCCGGTAAGAAACGGAGCCGTAACGCAAATCGATTTCCGATACGTCAGGCTCGATCGAATTGACGACGTCGAGCACAACCATCATATACTGTAACGCGTCTTCGTTCAATGCGCGGTCGGTCAGCACGCGCATCCTCGTGTGCGCAGGGATAAGCGCGAGTTCGTAGTTTCCGTATTCTTTCGGAACGACGCAGATTTCCGCGAGAGCGGCGAAATAGCGCCTGTCGCGGCTTTGAATTTCCGAAATCTGTTCGATGAGCGTGCGGTACTTTGCGGGAATTCGCATGCCTTCAGACAAGTGTTCTATCGGAAGCCCTGAGATGATCGGAACGGCGCCGCTTTTTCTGTCGACTGCCGCATCGTCGAAGAGTACGCCGTTTTTATCGATGCACACGGGAATGCTCCTTCCCGCAGATGAAACGAAAGTCATCGCAACGCTTTCGCGTTCGGCAATGCGCACGAATATTTTGTCGGGAAAGCGTTTCGTCACGGTAACCGAATCGATCGCCGGCACCGACGATAAAATCGAAACGGCTTCTTCGGCGTTGAATGAAAACCAGTTCGCACCGTGCATCGGCTGCAAGAGAGAAAGCACTTGTTCGTCGGAAAGCGAGCGTTCTCCGCCGATGACGATCTTCGGAGCGTGCATGCTCGGAAGGGCGAATTTATAGACGGCGATTTCGATTAAAAAAATTGCGCAAAAAACAAAAAAGAGAGCGACGACGATTTTCGTCTTTACATCGTTTTTCGTTTCTTTTTTTTCGGCGGCAAAGCCAGCCATGCTTACATCACTCATCCTTTCCCTCATAGACGGCATCTTCAAATTCGTTTTCGTCTTCTTCCGCCGTACAACGCGACGCGTTGACGATAAAGCCGCACATACAAAGCGTTACGATTATCGACGAACCGCCGAGCGAAAAAAACGGCAGCGGTATGCCGGTTGCCGGAAGCGCCCCGCAGACGACGGCGCAGTTCATCAGCGACTGCAGCGTTACTGCGGCGACACAGCCGAAGGACGCATAGGCGGCGAAACGGTTTTTGCAGACGAACGACGACCTCAATCCGCGCCATGCGAAAGCTGCGAGCATGACAAAGTACAAAAGCACGCCGAAAAATCCCATCGCTTCCGCCCAGCCGGCGAATATGTAGTCAGCCTGCACTTCGGGAATACTGTTTATCCACACGAGACCGCTCCCGATGCCGCTGCCCCAAAAACCGCCGGAACTGATCGCGCGCTTTGCCGCAATGCTTTGATAATTGTACGTGCGCACGTGTTCTTCCGGCCGCAAAAATCCGATGATGCGTTCGATCCGATACGGCTCCTGCAAAATCATAAAGACGAGAGCCGGAATGATGAGCAGGAGCGCAGGCGGAAGCCACGTAAGCTTTGCGCCCGACGCAAAAAACATGAGAAGGCCGACGCAAAAAATAAAAACGCTCGTGGAAAAATCGCGCTGAAAAAAAACGAGGAGCGAAACCGAAGTCAAACCGATGACGGCCGGCAGCACCGATTTATCCTCGGGATTTTCGATGCGTGCCTGCTTGTCGAAAAAATTCGCGAGAAAGAGGATGAGCGCAAATTTTGCGAATTCGGACGGCTGCAGCGTAAACGCAAAGGGCATGCGTATCCACCGATGAGCGCCGTTCCTTTCAACGGCGATGCCGGGAACAAAGGTCAAAAGACAGAGTACGATCACACCGAGCACGAGGATCGGCAAAATATTTTTAATAATTTTTATGCGTATGCTCGCAAACAAAAAAAATCCGACGAGAGAGACGGCGATGCTCACGAGCTGGCGCTTTACAAAATAAAACGGATTGCCGAACATGCGTTCGGCGTAATTTTGCGAGCATACGAAAAGCGCAAAGATGCCGAGTCCGCACAGGAGGATGACGCACGCGATAAAAGCCGAATCGCTTTTTCGATACGACGAAACGGGCTTGTCGGCGAGGAAAAGATAATCACGCATCGCGCCCCTCCTCCGCCTCAATGAGCGGAACAATACGCTCGAGCGCCATACCGCGGGAACCTTTTAAAAGAAGCAAATCCCCGTCGGAAGCGTTTGCAAGGATAAAGTCCGCCGCGCAGCTCATCGCATTTTCGGAAGAGTCGGCAATATACAGCGCGCCCGTAAAGCCCGAAGCGAGGGCGGCATCGTAAGCGTATTTCATCTCCGTGCCGATAAATACGATTTTATACGCGTTCGCTTTGCACGCTTGTTTGCCCGCTGTTTCGTGCACGACCCGGGATGCCTCTCCGAGTTCGAGCATATCGCCGAGTACGTATATCCTCCGCTCGACGTCTTTTGCGGACGCGCAAAACGACAGGACGCTCGCAGTCGATTCGGCGTTCGCGTTGTAACAGTCTTTTACGAGCGTGACGCGCTTGCCGTTTTTCAATGCGATATGTCCGCTTTCGCTCCTTCCCGAAACGCCGCCGAAAGACGAAAGCGCCGTTTTGATTTCCGCATCGCTTACACCGAAATACTTTCCGACGGCGACGGCTGCGAGCGCGTTTTCATAATTGTACATGCCCGGAAGCTTAAAGTGCACGCGCTCATCTCCGATAGAAAAAACCGTCCCTGCAAGACCGTCGTCGGACAAGAGAGAGACGCCGCTTTTTTCGGCGACATCGTTTCCGAAATAGACGATTTGTCCTTTGCAGTTTTCGATTAAAAACGGTGCGAACGCGTCCGACGCGGGAACAAAGGCCGCACCGCTTTCGGGAATATAATCGAATATTTTTCGCTTTTCGGCGGCGATATTTTTTTTGCTGCCGAGTATGCCGATATGCGCGCTTCCGATATTCGTGATGAGGGCGTACTCGGGTTTTAAAACGCCGGCGATTTCCCCGATTTCGTTCGGCCGATTCATGCCCATTTCGAATACGCCGATTTCATCCGTATCCCTGATTTTAAAAACGGAAAGCGGCAGCCCCGTTTCGGAATTGAAATTGCCGTCGCTCGAAACGACTCGATATTTTTGCTTTAAAACCGCAGCGACGAGTTCCTTTGTCGTCGTCTTTCCGCTCGACCCCGTGATACCGATTTTTTTTAAGCGCGGAAATTTTGCGACGTAGGCGGCGGCCGCATCCTGCAGCGCGTACAGCGTATCGGAGACGATCACAAAAAAAGCGAGAGGATATTTTTCCGCCAAAAGCGAATACGCTCTCTCGTCGCCTGAATATTCGCTTTCGTTGACAAAAACGCATGACGCCCCCTTTTCGAGGGCTTCGGGAATATAGGCGTGGCCGTTTTGCACGGTGCCGACGAGCGGTACGAAGAGGCTGCCCGGAACGACGAAGCGGCTGTCGGTCGTAACTGAGGAAAAACAAAATCGGTTTTCGGCTGCACTGTGTCCGACACCTTTACCGCGGACGGCAGCGACGAGCTCATTTCGCTCCATCAGACTTTGCACTGCCCTTCCCCTTCATTTCGACGCGGACGATATCGTCCGTCTGCGCTTTATGCATGCCGAGTTCGTTTTCCGCAATCTTTTCGATGCGCTCCGTACTCGCCAAAAGACTGATATCCGTAACGAGATTTTTATTTTCTTCGACGAGCGCTTCCTGTTTTTTTTCAAGAGCCGCGACTTCGTCCGATAGATCTTCGTATTTTCTTGACTGTATGCCGCCCGCGATCAGCAAAAGCGGAATCGAAAGAGCGATAATGCAGACGACAAGCGTTTCGCGCACGCGAGCGTATTTTCGTTTCATACCCACTCCCATAAAACTTTTGCAGAAAATTGGAATTTCCGAAAAAGTTTTCGCATCGTGCGCAAGTGCGCACATATTCAACGGTTCCCGATCATACTGCGATGCTTAGGCGCCGCGCATCTTCGGCATCGCACAGTTTGCGCACGACGCGAAGCTTCGCGCTCCGCGACGGCGAATTGCCGGAAACCTCTTCCGCCGAGGGACTTACGGGCTTTTTCGTAAGCACTTCGGCACACGCCCTCCCACCGCAGCGGCAAGCCGGAACCTCGGGCGGACAAATGCAGGACTTTCCGAGATTCCGGAAATAATTTTTTACGATGCGGTCTTCAAGCGAATGGAACGTGATCACCCCCATCTTTCCGCCCGCATTCAAATCGTTGAACGCATCGTGCAGCGAGCGCGGAAGCCGCGCAAGCTCTCCGTTTACCGCGATGCGCAGCGCTTGAAACGTACGTGTCGCCGGATGTATCGCTCCGTGCCGGTACTGCGAAGGCACTGCATCGTAAATGATATCGGCGAGCGCTTTCGACGAACGGATTTCCCCGCTCGCCCTCGCCTTCACGATAGCCCTCGCTATACTGCGGCTCAGTTTTTCTTCGCCCCAGCGGTATATCAAATCGGCAAGCGCCCCTTCTTCCGTACCGTTTACGATATCGGCGGCGCTTTTTCCTCCCGACGGCGTAAGGCGCATATCGAGCGCTTCATCGTGACGAAACGAAAATCCCCTGCCCGACAGTTCGTAGTGGTACATCGATATGCCCAAATCGAACAATATGATATCGGGCTTCGGAAAATCCGCAGGGTACGACGCGTAAAAATCGTCGAACCAGCCGTTGTAAAACATCGTCCGTTCGGCAAAGCATTCGAGCCGCTCTTTTGCGCGCGCCAAAATGCCCGCATCGGCGTCGATGCCGATTATCTTAATATTCGGGAATCGTGAAAGAAATGCAAACGAATGACCGCCTTCGCCGAGCGTCGAGTCGCACATGACCGCTTCGGCGCCGCACGGGGCAAGCAGTTCAAGACATTCCTGCAACAAAACAGGCGTATGAATCGCTTCCATGCGCTTTCCTCCCCTGCGCTAAAAAAAGATCGAGCCGAGCTCTTCCGCAGCCCCGCGGAACGACGCTTCGCTTTCCTCGATATAGTGCCGATAACTTTCCGCGTCCCACAGCTCGATGTATTTGCTGACGCCGAGCAAAACGCAGTCTTTGGAAAGCGCGGCATATTCGCGCAGACTTTGGGGGATCGAAAGCCGCCCCGATTTATCGAACTCAAGTTCCTGCGCCGGCGCGACAAACCTCCTGAGCACGAGGCGGTTTTTTTCGCTGAACGGAGACGCGGCTTCCATGAGTTTCGAAGAAACGGTTTTCCATTCTTCCGGAGTAAAAAGCCATAGGCAGCGGTCAAGAGCCTGCGTCACGATGAGCACATTTCCGGCAAGTTCGGAACGCAGTTTGGCGGGAAAGAGGATCCTCCCCTTTTCGTCAAGCGTATTCCGAAATTCTCCTGTCAGCATACTCATGCCACTGCCTACCACTTTTCCCCAGTAATTCCCACTTAGCAACTATTTTATAATAAAAATACCGAATGTCAACGGATAAAACGGCCTTTTCGCCAAAGAAATTTGCAATATACTCCGATTATCTATATAATTGTATCGTGGAATTCGAAAAATAATGATAAATACGCTCAACGAAAGCTCACTCCACCGCTCTTTAAAATCGCTCTATGCGCTCGAAAAAGGATGCATGACGGAAGTCAATATCGCAGGAAAGATTTACGATGTCGTCGACGCTCACGGAAACATCACCGAAATACAGACGAAAAACCTTTCGTCGCTGCTCGTAAAAACGCTCGGTGCGCTGAAAGACGGGCGCCGCGTCAAAATCGTCTATCCCGTCGCGAAAGTCAAATACATCGAAGTTTATGACCAAAAAGGAGTACTTCTTTCGAAGCGGAAAAGCCCCGTCCGCGCTTCGATCTACAGCATATTCCGCGAACTCACCGGCCTTTATCCCGTGCTTTTAAAAAAACGCTTTTCGCTCGATGTGCTCGAAATCGCGATGAGCGAAATCCGCACGCAAAGCGAAACGCCGGTACAGTCGCCGAACGGCCGCCGCCGCTTTTTAAAAAATTGGAACAAAACCGACAAGCGGCTCGAAACGATATTCGAAACGCACAGGTTTACAAAAGCAGCCGACTACCTTTCGCTCATCCCCGAATCCTGCCTTCCCCGTTTTTGCGCCCGAGACATTGCTTCTTCCCTCGCCGAAAACAAGGATTTGCCCGCTTCCGCAAAAGCGCAAGCAAATCTCATGCTGTGGGTGCTTTCACACATGAAGCTCATCGAAGCCGAAAACGACATTTCCCGCCCGCGATATTATAGGATCAGATAAAAAAAGCGGCACCCTGCAAGATGCCGCCGTATAAAAATCGGAATTATTGCACGCGAAAGCGCTTACGGGCATCTCGAAAAACTCGCTTTTAGCGAATTTTTCGAGATTGCGACGAGTTGTAACTCGCTGTATTATCGCGAGTTACAACATCGCATTTTCAAAGTTACCTCTAAAAACTGCAGTTTTTAGAGGTTCCCTTACCAGTTATCGGACATATCGTCTTCGTCGCGGTACTGCAAATCGTACAAGTCGGTGACGACGCGGAGCGCATCGAAATACACATAGTACGAACCGCGCGCAAGCACCGGATTGCAGTCGATCCTGAAACCGACGATGCGTAAGCCCGGGCGGCTGTTGTAAAACGCGCTCTGCTGTACGATGCCGTGCTCCCCGTCCGGAGAAGGCGGAACGACCGCCGTCATCTTTTTCCAGCCGCCGAAACCGAGCGTACCCATGTACAACTCGTAATTGCGGCCGAACATATCCTGTACGAGTACCCACAGATTATGATCCTGATTTCGACCGCACACCCACACGCTGATCGTCTTTGCAATGCCTTCGACCGGCAGCGGGCGCACCGACGTGATGTAAAAGGAATTGACGCCTCGGCGGAAAAATTCGACTTTTACGCCGAAAACGAAAGAGTCTTCGTCTTCTTTGCCCTTATCCTCTTCAAGCGTATCTTTCATCGCGGGATTTCCGTCAAAAAGACGCGACGTGATAAAACCGTAATCCGAAGAAATCTTGACGTCCCACGAACCTTCGCGTTCAAATTTATCGACGTTTATTTCGCGGAGCGCCATCGCGGCGGAATCGGCTCCGATCGTTTCGGGAGTCGGTTCCAAGAGGCTCGAATTCTGGGCAAAAACAAAACTGCCTGCAAGTACGACACAAATCGTCAGTATAATTTTCTTCATTTATTTACCCTCCGAATTGCCGAAGTCCGCTTCTTTCAGTTCGTAACCGTCAAAGATATTAGCGAGCGCCCTCGTAACGTATTTCATCTGATCGAAGAAAATCGTATACGAATCGACGAACTCTTCGGGACTCGTGCGGATCCTGAAACCGATAAACGACATCGCATCCCGGCCGCTGCTCGACCGCGAATGCTGCCGTATCCAGCCCGGCACCGACACGACGACGTTTCTCCATCCGTCGAATGCGAGATTGCCCGCAGGAAGTACGTGAACGCGTCCGTCGGCATCTCTGACAATGACATCGAGGAAATACATATAATGCGCTCCCCACACCCAAAAATCGATCTGCGTCACCGATCCGACAAAGGGGATTTCATACGCTTTTCCGTCTTTTACCGGATATACTTCAAACCAGTTGTCGCCTTTTCGCTTAAACGCGATCTGCACGCCGAGCACTTTTTGATTGTCCTTGCCGTCTTTCAGCAAGTATTTGAGCGAATTGGGAATACCGTCGAAATATCCCGTCTTCGGATATCCCTCGGCGACGTAGCGGCTCGCGCTGACGTCCCACGTCCATCCGTTTTCACCTTCGTTGTTGAAGTTGTCGATCATAAACGATTCGGTACTCTTTTGCGTCTGCAGCGTATCCTGGCTGAAAGCCGGCGCCGCAAACACTAAAAGCAGTCCGAAACACATACAGACTACCAAGCCCTTTTTCATGCAAAACTCCTATAAAACTTTTATAGAAAGCATCGGCTTCCGAAAAAGTTTTTAGCCGTACGCGTACTCGCAACAAGCGCGTCAGCGCGAAGTTTCGAGCGGAGCGCACAGTTATATAAACGAGTTTGCAACGCAAACTCGAAATACTACAGCGAGTTACAACTCGTCGAAATCTCGAAAAAATCGCTAGAGGCGAGTTTTCCGAGATGCCCCATACTCTATTATCGGACGGTTTTGTAAATTTAATTACTCCAAATGATATTATATTTTGAGATACGCGCTTTGTCAAATCGATCGCGAGCAAGCGTTGCGGACAACCGTCATGGACAATTGAAGTTTTTCCGCAGTCGCTTACCTCGTAGATAAAAGGGAACTCAATGCAACTGCGTTCTACTTTTCCATCACGGTAAGCTTACAGTCCGATGATGTGTTCCTTGACTCCACAGCAGATAGTAACTGCCGCTTGTGTCGGCAAGCAGCGCATCGTGTGTACCCGCTTGTATGATCTCGCCGTTTTTAAATACCAATATCCGATCGGCGGAGCGTATCGTGCTTAAATGATGTGCAATAACGAGCACCGTTCTGTGTGCGGCAAGTTCGGAAAGCGCTTCCTGTATCAGCGCTTCGTTGACAGGATCGACATTGCTCGTCATTTCATCGAGGAGCAAAATGGGACTGTCCTTTAGAAAAGCGCGTGCGATGGAAATCCGCTGTTTTTGTCCGCCCGAAAGACCTGCGCCGTTTTCTCCGATACGCGTCAGATAGCCGTCGCTCAGCGACATGATAAAATCGTGAATGCGCGCTTTTCTTGCCGCCGCAACAACCTCCGCTTCCGTTGCATCCGCCTTTCCGAGTCGGATATTTCCTTCGATAGTGTCCGCAAAAAGCTGTGTGTTTTGCATCACAATACTGACGGAAGAAAGCAATTCGTCATAGCTCATATTGCGAATATCGGTATTTCCGATTTTGACGGTACCCGTAGCTACATCCCAAAAACGAAGCAGCAGATTGGTTACCGTTGTTTTCCCCGAACCGGATTCTCCTACCAGCGCGGTGAGCGTATGTTCCGGCGTATGAAAAGAAATATCTTTCAATACAAAGCCGTCCGCTTCGTATGCAAAGCCGACCTTATCAAAGGTAACGGAAAATCCGTCCGGTTTTTCAGGCTCGGCAATTTCGATTACCGCAGGCGCTTCCGTGATTTTTTTGATACGCCGAAAGCTATCCGCCGCTTTTAAATAATTCGCCCAGTGCATTTCCATTGCGACAAAAGGCTTATAAAATTCTCTGCTTAAAACGATAAAAATCAAATATTCCGCTATCGACAACGATTTGCGTACAGTAAAGATAATGCCTGCCAAAGCCGTGAGCCAAAAAGCAAAATCGATAAAAAAGCCGTATACGGACAACACAGCCGCTTTATTCTTTGAAGCCCTTTTGCTGTGCGCGCCGAAGTCCTTCGTTGCCGCGGCAAGTCTTTCATCGAATTGCTTGCTTTCGGAAAAGGCTTTTAAAAGCGGAATACCCTTTACGTATTCCACAAAAAGGCTCACCATATCGGCAAGACTGTTACCCGTTTTTTCTTCGAGCGTATCGGCTTTTTTTAATGCATGTGAAAGAAACAAAAGCGCAAACGGAAGAATGCCGAGCATAATCAACGTCATAGCCGCATTTACGGAAAAAAGAAAGATAAGCAAAAGCAGTGACATAATAAAATCGGCGCACATCCGTGTCCATACATGCGCGACAATCATTTCCATATTGTCTACATCCCTATGGATAATCGTACCGATTTCTCCGAGCCGTTCGTTCGTATAAAAACCGAGCGAAAACGTTTTTAAGCGGTAAATGATTTTCGTCCTGATTTCGTACACAAGGTCAAAGCCCGCAAAATGTTTTTGCATATCCGCAATCATATTGCTGCCTCCCTTAATGAAAAGACACAGCGTAAGCAGCAGCCAATAGCCGTACAATCTTGCATTTCCCGAAAAAATCGCTTCCATCGCACGCAGCGTTAAAAGCATCATCGCCGTCCCCGACAGCGCATACACGGTAAAACATACAATGCTGAACAAAAGTGAGCGCTTCCCCTTGCCGGTAAGCGTATTCCATATTTCTTTAATCATAGCGGTACCCCTTCTTTTATATTCCAGTGATCCACCTTATTTTGATCGCTCACCATTTTTTGATAGAGCGCGCAGCGACGCATCAATTCTCTGTGCGTTCCGCTGTCGATGACCGCTCCAGCGTCCATTACGATAATTTGATCCGCATTTTGAATCGTATTCAAATGATGTGCAATTGTAATGACGGTTTTATCGCGGCTTAATGTTTCAATCGCGTCCTGTATTGCCGCTTCATTTTCGGCATCAACGGCAGCTGTCGCTTCGTCCAAAATGATGATCGGTGCATCCTTCAAAATCATCCGGGCAATCGAAATGCGCTGTTTTTCTCCGCCGGAAAACTTTACGCCCGCTTCCCCTGCAGCCGTATCGTAGCCTTTCGGCAGCGACACGATAAAATCATGAATGCGCGCTTTTTTTGCAGCTTCGATAATTTCATCTTTCGATGCGCCCGGTTTTCCGATGCGGATATTTTCTTCTATGCTCAAATTGAACAAAAACGTTTCTTGCTGCACGATAGAAAAAAGCGAATTGACCTGTTTGTCCGAAAGGCTTTGCATATCCGTCCCGCCGATTCGAATACTACCGCTGTCCGGCTGCCAAAAGCCCATCAAAAGATTTGCAAGCGTCGTTTTGCCGCAGCCCGAAGAACCTACCAGCGCATTTTTACTTCCTTTTTTGAACGTCAGACAGATGTGCTTTAAAGTTTTTTGTGTGCCCTTGTATGAAAAATCCACCGCATTTATTTCTATATCGCCGTTTGGCACACTTGCGTCGGAAACGGTATTCGACTCGGATGCTGCCGGATTTTTTTTCTCTGCTGCCGAAAACTTTGCGTGCGCATCCGATGCGGATTTTTTTTCGAGAGGAGCGACATTGAGGATAGAGCCGATCCCCGCCATTGCCTGATTAAATACCACGCCGTAGTGCTGGAAGGTTGCCGTTTTTGCAACGGAAGAAGTAAAGGCGGCCCCCAAAATAACGCAGAGGATAAAACGCGCAGCAGACAGTGAACCTGAAGCCGACAGCCATATTCCGAAAATCATGACGAGGACAACGCCGGATTCCATAAAAAGGTCTATCAACCCCATCGGTACGCTTATCCCCGTCATCGATTTTTTTACCCAATACACATAGTCTTTCGCCGAGCGGATTGTTTTTTCGGTTTTGCGCTCCTCTTTGCCGAACGCCTTTATCACGGAAATATTCGCAACATATTCCATGAGATTTTCCTGCATCTCCTTTGTGCTTTGCGCAAAAATTTTAAAGTTTTTTTTCCACAGCGGAGCGGACACGAGTTGCACAAATCCCATAAGAGGAATGCCCGCAATCATTAAAAGCGCAAGGCGCCATTCGATAAAAAGCATAACGGCAAAAATCAGTGCAGGCAGCAGCAGCGCCGCCGTAATTTCCGGTAAGCCGTGTGCCAGATACACTTCCACCTGCTCTACATCGTGTTCAACGATATTTGTAAGGTCGCCGGTTTTGCGCTCTTGAAAAAATCCCAAGGGCAGCTTTTTCAAGTGTTCGATAATCCGCATCCGCAAATCCGTCAGCACATTGTATGCGGCCTCGTGCGCCTTCCATACAGCAAGATACCCGCACGCAGCTTTTAAAACAAAACATGCCAGCATTGCACCCGCATCGAACGCAATAAGCAAAAGCGAAAGCCGTCCCGAAAACGCCGAAGCGATCAAATGAATAATCAGCGCCTGCGGAATAAGATCGAGCGCAATTTTAAAACAGAGCGCAATATTGGAAATCCTGTTTTTTGCTTTTACTTGACGGACAAGTTTTTTTTGCTCCAACATATTCATCCTCCATAATTTTTCATTCATTGTATTTTAAAAACCGAATATATATTCAGTTTTAAACAAAATAAAAAAAACGGTTAAAAAAAATACCGTTTTTCACAGCGAGTTTACCCCTTCATAATAGCATTGCGTTACGAGGCGCAGCAGTTCTTTTGCTTTTTCCTGCGTTTTGTAATGGCGCGCAACTTCCAAAAGGCTTTCGGCAAAATTGGACGCAAGAATATGAATGAGCATATTGTGATATACGCGCTTCGTTTTTTTGGAAAGCTCCCGTTTGATATGGGCACCGAGGGAGGCAATCATTTCCTCTTTTGCGTTTTCGTATTTTGTCCCGCAGCTTTTATCCATCAAGATGACAAAAACCTTGTGGTGTTTCAACAGCTCCAGCAGATAGCCCTCGGCAATATTTTCATATCGTTCGGAGGGCAAACCCTTTGCAGCTTCTTCTTCCTTAATGATCCGCTGAAAATCGACCGGAACGGATGCGGCGATTTTTTCAAACAACTCTTTTTTATTTTTAAAATAAGTGTAAATAAGGCCCACAGGGATGTCCGCTTTTTCCGCAATGTCCTGCATTTTTGCGCTGCGGAAGTCTTTTTCGTAGAAAACTTCAATTCCGGCATGAAAAATGCGGTCGTAGATTTCTTCTTTTAGAACTTGCGGCATTGTAAAGCGCTCCGTTCAAAACAGAATTAATATTCAATATTAAATTACACTTTTTTCCAGATACTGTCAAGAGCTTATCGCATAGAATTCACAGCTTCAGTATGAAAATCGCTAAAGATAGTTCTTCGAGATGTCCTTTACCCTAATAAAACCGTCGCAAAATTCTTGAACGAAAAGCCGCAGCGCGGTACAATACGACAGACGATGCTGATTAACGGCACAGTCCGGCAAGGAGCATTCGATATGGCAAGCATTCAATATAAACTTACAAAATTTTTATTTAAGAGTCTTGTGCGCCCGATGATGAAAAAAGCCGCCGCCGACCCTGAAAAATTTCTTCAAGAACAGTATAAAGCACGGCAAAAAAAGAAACTCGCGCTTTCGGATCTTCACAAAAAATACGACTTCGATGAAAAGACGGCAGGCGGAATCCCGTATTACGCCGTACACAGCCGCAATAAAAATTGCTGCGGTACCGGCGTGCAAAAAAAGCTCGTACTGTACTTTTTCGGCGGCGGCTTTGTCATGTCAGGCGATGCCGGCGATTTCGATTTTGCGCAGGATATGGCCGATCAAACGGGAGCCGACGTGTGGATCGTATGGTACAAACTTTTCCCCGAAACGACGGGCAAAGAGCTTATCGAATCGATTATCGGCGTTTATAAAGAAGCGCTCGGCTTATACGAGGCCAAGGACATCGCCTTTTTCGGTCTGTCGTCCGGCGGCTCTTTGTGCCTCGACATTTGCGCGTACATTACCGAGCAAAAAATCGCCCTTCCGCTTCCGGGCAAACTCATTCCGTTTTCGGCTACGATCCAAATGCCGCCGACAAGTGCGCAGCTTGACGATATGAAGCGCATCGCAAAAAAAGATGCGATGTTTACTGCAGAATATGTTGAGGCCGCATCAAAGATGATGTCGCTCTGCGGCGCGCTCGGTTTTTTGGGGAATTCCGTCGCATACAGCTGGAGAGGATTTCCGCGCATAGCGGCGTTTTACGGAACGGACGAAATCTATTATGCCGAACTCGACGCCTTTAAGCAAAAATGCGAAGCGGACGGCGTTGCACTCGAAACCCATATCGGAAAAGGCATGATGCACACGTGGGCTGCCGCGCCCTGGCTTCCCGAAGCGAAAGAAGCGCGCAAGATCATCTATTCTTATGTAAAAGAAAACTGAATCATATTTACCCGAGCTTTTCCAACTCGCTTGCGATATCACCGTTTACGCAAATCGTGCGGCTGCGGATTTGGTGCGGGTAAAGCTTTCACCCTGCCCTTCAGTTCCGCGGTTTTATAAACGAAAAAAAGCGATGAGATGCGGAATCGCGGGCTTGATTCAACGGTTTTTTATACTTCTTTAATTTGTCATGCTCAGGCGGATATGCCGTCAGTATGAGATTGCCGTTCACATATTCTCCCAAAAACACATCGCTGTATTTCTCCAATCCCTGTTTTTTAATTTCTTCACTCAGCCATTCTTCATCCTTGCCTATCACGTCCAGAATATCCTCTTGCAGCTGCCCGTCTGTTATCAGCGGGAACTTCGGGTTGGCTTCTCCGTGATGTATAACGATCAATTGACCGTTTTGCTCCACAAAAGCTCTTTTTACGTCTTTTGTCGAATAAACATTTTTTGTTCGCAGCTTAAAAGAAATATCATGAGCAGATAAACCCGCCTTTTCACAATTTTCAATATTGATTTTACCGTCATCGATAATTATTAATGCCTTCCCGTCTATGACCTGTTTCGCTTTTACATTATGCGTTTTGATCCATTTCAAAGTCAATATAAGCACACACCAAATACATAAAACACCTATATAATCCAATAATCGAATATTATTATTATAAATCACGCCGCCGATAATACCGCCGAGCACGTAATTTTGCACTTGATCACTGGCAGATGAAGGTGCCAAATTTCCTTTTCCCGAAATATTTATTATCATTATCAAAGCAAAAAAACCGATTAATAATTTTATTGCCACTAAAACAAATCCGTTCATAATTTCCCCGCCGGTATCCGTATTTTTCTCCGAACCGGACTATATCACAATCATTGCATCTTTTCCAGTACGCTTCCTATGTCGCCGTCTATGCATATCGAGCGCCCGCGGATTTCGTCGGGACAGAGCGCTTCGCCGTAATTGATGCACGCGTAGACCGAACGCGGGTTGTCGGCGCACATACGCCAAAACGGGTATTTGATGATGCCGGGCGTATTCGAACCGACGCCCAATTCCAAAAGGAGGATGTTCGCATTTTTATGCGCTTCGATAAAATCGCCGTAGCGCTCGGCGGCCCGGTGCCAGCCCTCGTCTTCCACGAATGTCGAATCGCTTCGAAGGTTCATCGACATCGGTTTTCCGCATCTCGGACAGTACGGAATCAAATCGGACGGGATGCGCATGTCTTTTTGCGTTTCGACCATTTTGCGGACGGCCTCTTCGTTGTTGTAGGTTTTGTTGTGGCAGGGAACGGAACACTGCCATAAACCGTAGTCGCCCTGCGTGTAAAAGAGCCGCGCCTTATCAAAGCCCGCTTTTTGAAAACAGTGATCGACGTTCGTCGTCAGCACAAAATAATTTTTACCGTCCGCAAGCTTATGCAGATTTTCGTAAACCGGTTTCGGCGCGTCGGTATAGCGGTTTATCATAATGTAACGGCTCCAATATGCCCAAAATTCTTCGAGCGTTTTAAACGGATAAAATCCGCCCGAATACATATCGGTAAAGCCGTATTTTTTTCGAAAGTCCGAAAAATATTTTTCAAAGCGCTCGCCCGAATAAGTAAATCCCGCCGAAGTCGAAAGACCCGCCCCCGCTCCGATGAGCAGTGCATCCGCTTTCGAAAGCGCTTCATTCAGCCGTTCAATGAGCGGCAAAAATTCATTTGCAAATTCCATAATCCTTTCCTGAATCTTTTTCTATAAAAATTTAACGAGCCGGCATGCTGTTTTTTCACCTTTTCTTTTTTTCATTTTGCAGTCAGCCTGTTAAAATGAATATCCATCAGAACCTCTCCGTACTTCTTATACAAAAACAGCACAAAAATCTAGTGTTTTCTACGGTATGTACTTTAGCGATGTATTGTGCGGTGTTATCAACGACGGTAACCTCAAAGCTCCGCGGGCGGCTGAAAAAATAAACACGACTGCTTGCTGCCAATTGAAAATATACGGCGTATACGCTGCACAGCATCATTACAAGTGTGCTTCATTATCTGACGATTGACAGTTTGCCGCACGTTATGAGAGAATCGAATCGGTCAAAAGAGTATCAAAAACTTTGGGCAGCACATAAGCACCCTGCTCTAAGTTATATATTGAGAGAGATAGATGAGACTGTGGCATCAAGATATGATCGGCAAACTCCCGCGTCAACAGCTGTTGGGACAACATAGGGAGTGCTGTGCCTTGCGCGGAAACGGCTGGGGCAGGCAGCATGCAACTGTCAATTATGTTTTTCGTTATTCACCCTATCTGCTTTATCGTTATCACCGACTCATTATGGCAGAGATGAATCGGCGAGGCTACAGGGTCAGTCCCGAATGGTTGGACAAAAACTATCGCGGTAAGAGATGTCCGGCATATAATAATTTAGAGGTCATTGAAGTACCCAATCCCATATATACCGAACATGATGATTGCTATTATCGTGACTGTCTCAAGAATTTGGAAACCAAGGGAATTCATTTGGATTACTATTGTGGAGCTCCGCTATAAAAAGAAAGTCATTGTTCATGGCTTTTTTTCTCCGGAGGTTTCCCTCACTCCGTTCGGATGGGGAAAAATCTGACAGTGGAAAAAAAACTTAAAAATGGTATAATATTACAAACATTGAGTAAAACAAATTAGAATTTGTAGAGGTGTATATAAATGAAAATATGTATTTTAGGCTTAGGTGTGATAGGTACAACTTATGGATATGTATTTCAAAAAGCAGGACATCAGATTGAGCATTTAGTTAGGGAAAATAAAAAACAAAATGTTCCAGCAAAGCTGAATATAACTATATTAGACGGACGTTATGATAATAAGGGAGAAGAAAAAACAGATACATACACTGTAAATCTTGCAAAACCGGATACAAGTTATGACTTTATTCTTTTGAGTGTTTCACGCGGAAAAATAAAAGATGCTATAGCAACACTTTCGCAAAACAACATTACGGGAAGTTTGATATTATTCTGTAACTTTTGGAACAGTCGCAAAGAGATTGAAGAAATAGTAGGTAATTTTAAATACATTATAGGATTTCCTACTGCTGGTGGAAGTATGATACAGCAAGAGTTGAACTGTGTTCTATTTGGCCATATAATGCTTGAAAGCAAGGAAAAAGCAAGCATTCCAAACTATAGAGATTTGATAGAACTTCTTAAATCTACAGACCTAAAAACAGAAGTTCCTTATGATATGGTGGAATGGATATGGATTCACATGGCAATAAATGCAGGTGTTACTTCTACTGCTGCACGAGCAGGAAAAATTGATGACCCAAAACAGCTTGCGATTAATCTTATGAGAGATTCCCACGCATTATCTATAGCAGTGAAATCGATAAGAGAAACTGTTAAAGTAGTAAAAGCTAGAGGGGTCAATTTGAAATTATATAAAAATGAACTTCTTCCTTACAAAATACCTTCTGCTGTCGCAGGTATGATAATGAAACGAATGTTTGCAGGAAATGAGCTCACAAGCAGAATTATGACGTTACATAATGATGTAAAAGACATTATGTATGGATGTAAAAGTATTTATGAGGCTGGGAAGCAAGAAAATCTGGATTTACCCTTATTTTATTCAAATATGGATAAAATCTTTAATAGATAAATTCGTAGATAAATTCAGCTTCATAAATTCCAGTTTGTCTAATTGAATATAACAATTTGAGAAACAGTAAATCAAAAAGGTTTGCTGTTTTTTGTTGCTCAATTTTCAAAAAATCGTCCATAGACATAAAAAGGTACTTGACAAAATGCTCTCTGGGGCACAAAGGAAGATATTAAGCCCTATACCGATGGCGAGTTCTACAACAATGTTCTGCTGACACAAACAGAAAGAATCACCATCATTACCATCTTATTATAACATACAGTGCGAAACGTTGAACACTGTACCCGATGCTCTGCGATAGGGAATGTTGATTGCCGACAGAATCTTTCGCGTGCGTATGTGTGTTACTATTAAAAACTTTTCCGTCTTTTCCTCCGGGAATTCGTTTTTGTTTTTTATACTATCATAAACCGATTGAGAAAGGCTGAGAGAAAAATCGAATCAATTAAAAAGCGCCGATCAAATACGCAGTCGCATCGATCGGCGCTTCCTTATTTTATCTGAAGCTTGCTATTCGGCTTCAGACGTAAATGATGTAGCACAAAGCGGTCGTAGCGATCCAGAATAAAATCAAAAGCGGCGCGCCGCATTTCAAATAATCTTTCATCGTATATCCGCCGGCTTCCCACACGAGAAGGTTCGGCCCCGTTCCGAACGGAGTCGCAAACGCACCCGATGCGCACACGGAAACGGCCATCGCTCCGGCAAGGGGATTGATCCCCGCCGCCTGACAAACCAATATGGCGATCGGCAACATCAATACGGTCGCCGACGAGTTCAGCAAAAATTGGGTGACGATGAGCATGATGAGCGCTATGGCGGCTATCAACAGTACCGGCGGCAAACCGTGCAGCGCGGGGCTCAGCAGATCGACGATGTATTTTGCAGCTCCCGTTTTAACCAACGCTTTGCTGAGAGGGAAAATACCGCCGACTAAAAAGACGGTCGTGACGCTGAACGATTTGATCGCCTCTTTGGCGGACAGGCAGCCGGTAAGGACGACGAGGATAGCCCCGAAAACTCCTGCGATGTGCATCGGCACGATCTTTGTCGCCATCGCGACAATGACCGCCAAAAAGATGAGCGCCACGGTTACCATTTTGGCGGGATTTTTTTCGCTCTTTCTTTCGACGTCTTCCGATTCGATGTCTTTTACGGGCAGCAGTTTGGTTCCGATGAGCGCCATATAAATCATACCGACGATAAGAAGCGGGAGACCGATCTTTGTGTATTCGAAAAATCCGAACTCGCGCAAGCCCATATCTTTGAGCATACCGTTTGCGACGATGTGCGGAGTCGTTCCGATGAGGGTTATGGTTCCGCCGAGAGAAGCCGCATAGGCGAGCGCCATGAGCAATTTTGATTTGGGCACATTCGCTTTTTCGGCCATAGAGCCGACGATCGGCATCAAACAGGCGGTCGTACCCGTATCGTTCAAAAATGCGGAAAGTCCTCCGCCGACGATCGACGTTCCGATAATCAAGCCCCTTTCGGTTTTGCCGATGAGCCCGATTATTTTCCCGCCTATAAAGTCGGCAAGTCCCGTTTTAAAGAAGGCCTCCCCGACCACGACGAGTCCCATAAAAAATACTACCGTAGTATTTCCGAATTCCGCATAGGCCGTACCGCCGTCTATTATTTTAAATGCGGCTAAAACGGCGGGGATCGCAGCACCGATCAAAACCGGATGCACGGGTTGCCATACGAGCAAAATGATAACAACAACAAAAATGATGCATGTTATTATTGCAGGTATTGTCATGTTAATTTTTCCTCCTTGTTTTACAAATTAACACTATTTCTGAACGCCTTCAGTTCCGCATCGCTTGTATGTATCGAAACGGAACAATAGGGCGCTAAAATAAACGGGATACCTTTATCGGCTTGCAGTTCTTTTTCGGCAAGCTCACCGATTTTCTTTTCGGCTCCGGTACCGAAGATCATTTCATCGACGCCGCCCATCGGCACGATTTTTTTTAAAAATTTTTGCGATTCACTGATGGACGGATTATCTTCACCGCCCTGATCCCAATGAAGGATGTCGATCGGATAATCGGCAAATCTTTGAGGATTGCTTTTGATGCCGCATGTATGGTAGATGATCAATCCTCCGTCTTTTTTTACTTCGTTTAAGAATTTCAAATCGTATTTTTTGACATAGGTTTGCCATTCGTCTTCTCTCATATAGCCCGTTCTCGCCCACGAAATGCCCGCATAGAAAAAACCGTCTATACCCGTTTTTTTCAACGCTTTCCAATAAGCAATATACGTATCGGTGATATTTTCGAGGGCGGCTTCCAATTCTTTTCCGCGGTTTTTAATAATGTCGAAAATTTTATTATCTTTTCTGTCGGCGGGAAAATGACGGCGTACAAAGGGGCATTCGAACACATTGGTTATGACCGTCAGCGGCGTAAACAGCGTATGCACGGTCGGAATATCTTCATCGGATCTTTCTTTAATGAGCCTGGCGGCTTCGACATGATCCTGAAGCGTTTGATTACTCATATCTTTTTTATCGAAAACGGACAGATCGTCAAAGCTCGTCGCCCGTGCAATTTTTTTCGGAAATATTTCCTGCACGTAATGTTCGTAATCGAAAACGTCGCCCCATACTTCCTGCATAAAAACCGCCGAGGGATGTATTTTCATAATATCCCAGTCGTATTTTTTTTGCCAGTCGAGCATAATGTCCGCCAAGTCCGACGGCTTTCTTTCCAAGTTCGGAAAATGCCGGTATGCGGTAACGGGCGGTCTGTCCGGCAGTTTTCCGTTCAATACGCATTCAAGTCTTTGTCGTTTTGTAAGTCTCATAATTTTCTACCCCTCGATTTTTAAAACTCACCGAAAAACCCGTTAGATATTGCCGCCCATTCTAACAGCACTTCTCCGTGTTGTCAAATGATTTTTAAAAAATTGCTTGCATAACAAGCGTTTCGAGTGATACACTGTGCGCCATGCCCGAGCTCGACATACATGCATTGAAAACGGAACTCAATCCCGAACAGCTGCGCGCCGTCACGACGATAGCAGGTCCTATTTTGATTATCGCCGGAGCGGGAAGCGGCAAAACGAGAGTCATCACGTACCGCATCGCGCACATGCTCGACGAGGGTATTCCGCAAAGTGCGATCCTTGCGCTGACCTTTACGAATAAAGCCGCGCGCGAAATGGAAGAGCGTGTCAAATCGCTGACGGGCAAAAAACTGCAAAACCTCACGGTATCCACGTTTCACGCATTCGGCGTGCGCATTCTCAGACAGGACATCGACAAATTGGGCTGGCGGGAAAATTTTTCGATTTACGACGAAACCGACAAAGCCTCCCTCATCAAAGAAAGCGCGCGGGAACTGCAGTTCACATCCGATGCGCTCGACTTATACAAAATCGCAAACCTTTTTTCAAATATAAAAACCGGGCGCAAAAATTGGGAGACGGCAAACGATATGTACCGCGCGCTTTACGAATCGTACGAGCAGGGATTGAAGCTGTACAACGCGGTCGACTTCGACGATCTCATCATGCTGCCGATCCGCCTGTTCCATGAACACCCCGACGTGCTCGCAAAATACCGCTCCCGCTACACGTACATCATGGTCGACGAATTTCAGGACACAAGTCATCAGCAGTACGAACTCATGCGCCTCCTTGCCGATAAAAATATCGCGGTCGTCGGAGACGACGATCAATCGATCTACAGCTGGAGAGGCGCCGATTATCAAAACATCGTGCAGTTCGAAAAGGATTTTCCGAGTGTCAAGGAAATCCGCCTCGAACAGAACTACCGTTCGACCGAAACGATTTTAAGCGCGGCGAACGGCGTCATATCGCACAACACGAACCGCAAAGACAAAAAACTTTGGAGCGGCAACGGTTCGGGAAAGCCTATCGAACTGTTTATGCCGGAAAACGAAAGCGCCGAAGCGGATTTTATCGCCGAAAGCATTCAAGGCATCGCGATGGAAGAGAGGCGCACATACGACGATTTCGGCATACTCATGCGCGCAAACTCGCAGAGCCGCGCGATCGAAGAAGCCCTGCTCCAAGCGAACATTCCCTATACGATGAGCGGCGGTACGAGTTTTTTCGAACGGCTCGAAATAAAAGATATCGTAAGCTATCTGCGCGTCGCGGCAAATCAAAGCGACGACATCAATCTGCTTCGGATCATCAATACGCCGCGGCGGGGCATCGGACGGAGTACGATTTCGGCGATAAACGAAACGGCCAAGCAAAATGCGAGCACGCTGTGGGATGCGATCCGCTATCTGCAAAAAGATCCCGCAGGAGCGCTTTCCGATTCGGCAAAAAAATCGCTCGGAGAATTCGTCGATACGATCGAAGGCGCAAGGGCGAAGCTTTTCGGCGGACGAGGACTTGCAAACAAAGTCCGCGAACTCATCGACGACGTACAGTACCGCGACTACATCATCGGCGAATTTCAAAAAAACGAAAAAGCGGTGCGATTTAAATTGCAGAATATCGAAACGCTGCTTATGTCGATCGAAACGTGGGAAAACAATCCCGACAATTTCGATCCGAGTCTGTTCAATTATTTGAACCGCATTACGCTCTTGAGCCGCGACGATATCGAAGACGACGGCGGCAAAGGCAAAGTCAATTTGATGACGATCCACGCGTCGAAGGGGCTCGAATTTCCCGTCGTGTTTATTGCGGGAGCTGAAGAAGGGCTTATGCCGCACGCGCGTTCGGTCGAAGAAACGGACGGAGATGTCGAAGAAGAGAGACGCCTTTTTTACGTCGCGATCACGCGCGCACGGGACAAATTATTGATTACGTCGTGCCAAAAGAGGAGGCGCATGCAGGCAACGGTCGAATGCACGCCGTCGCGTTTTCTTGAAGAGATACCGGAAAATCTCGTCGAATATCACGAAGCGAAAAAAGCGGAGCCGGTGAGCGAAGATAAAGCACACGATTATTTTGCCGACATGCTGAAAAAGCTCAAAAGCTGAAATCTCAGGCGGTGCAGTGTGTACAATGCGCGGGAGCGAACCGGCGGGTGTGCGGTGTGTAGGCTCGCACAAACCGACGAGAGTGCGTACGCTCGCGCGAGTGCGGCATATACGAAAGCACGCGATTCGTATGAGCGGGAGTCCCATGTACGAAACGGTCGCTCACCGGCGGAAACTCCGTCGTTCGCCGCGGCGCAAACCGGGCACATCTTCTACAATTCGGACGGCGGCGTTATGCGGTAGAGTTCGACATTCGCGTCTTGAAAATTCGAAGAACACAGGTACTTGCCGTCGCTTGAAATGCCGAGCCCCGTCGGCTGATTGCCGCCTTCCACCTCCTGCACGATTTTCCACGAGTCGATATCGATAACGGAAAGCCTGCCGTTGACAGGGCTGCGTTTCGTGTAATCTTCGGGATCGTTCGGTCCGCGGGAAGAAACGAAAAGATAGCTGCCGTAAAGGGCTATCGTATTCGGATTGGAAAAAACGCGTATCGAACGCGCGATCGTAAATCGTATTAAATCGATTTCATATACCGAACAGTGATACATATCGCTCACATAGGCTTTCGTTTCGTCGGCATTTATAACGATATGGCGCATCGCAGCTTTTTCTTTTTCGATCGCTTGTATGAGAGAGCCCGATTCGGTATCGAATTTTTGAATGGAGCCGCCGCCGAAACACAAAACGATGAGAGAGGCGCCGCCTGAAGTAAACGCCGTTCCGCGAGGCTCTCTTCCCGTCTTGAGCGTACGCACGAGGCTTCCCGTTTCGTAGTCGATGAGGCTTACGGTATTCGACACCCAATTCGAAACGGCAAGCATATTTTTTTCGCTCGACCACGAAATGAATTTCGGCCAAACGCCGAGCGTTTTGATTTCCCTTCGATACGTAAATCCGGGCCACGCGTATTCGTAGATATAACCGGTCGTCATCTGCGAAATAAAAAACGCGTTTTTTTCGGCGATGAACAGAGCTTCGGCAAAACCTTTTTGCGCCGAACGCGGAGGAAAAATCGTACGCACACTTTGATCGCCGGTCTGTACAATTTGAAAGCCTGCATCGTCGAGGAGCGGCAGGGCTATGCAGCTTCCGTCGGGAGAAAAGACGACCTGCTTCGGCTGCTTTCCGCACGAAACGGTATGCAGTTTTGTGAGGATCGGAGGCTCCTGCGGTTTTGCACTTTCTCCGGCAGCGAAAGACACGGCGCACAATAAAACCGAAAGCGAAAAAATCATCCGCACTTTTTTGGTCGCCATGTACCCTCGCTCACACGCGGTATTTTATTTTTTTGCCGGTGCCTTCGTAATATTTTTTTCGAAGCTCCGTCACCGTATCGTCTGCGATATAGTCGTCGAAGTTCATCATGCGGTCGATGACGCCGTTCGGTGTGATTTCGACGATACGGTTTGCGATCGACGAAATGAATTCGTGATCGTGGCTGTTGAACAGCACAACGCCCGGAAAATCTTCAAGCGCGTTGTTGAGACTTTCGATCGCTTCCAAATCCAAATGGTTTGTCGGATCGTCGAATATGAGCACGTTCGCATTTTGCAGCATCATCTTCGAAAGCATACACCTCACTTTTTCGCCGCCGGAAAGCACTTTGACCGGCTTCAGCGATTCGTCGCCGCTGAAGAGCATCCTGCCTAAAAATCCGCGCACGTAAGCGTCGTCCTGTTCTTTCGAATACTGTTTGAGCCATTCGGTGATCGTCAAATCGTTTTCAAAATACTTGTTCGTATCGCGCGGAAGATACGAATAACTCGTCGTCTGCCCCCAAAACACTTCGCCCGAATCCGCCTTCTTTTCTCCTGCGATGATGTCGAAAAACGCCGAAATGGAATTGTGTTCGATGCCGACGAAAGCGACTTTATCGGTGCGGTTTACGATGAGCGAAAAATCTTTCAAAAGATCGACAGCGTCGGCAGCGTAATTGATTTTTTTCACTTCGAGCGTGTTGTTTCCGATGGCTCGCTCTTGGGCAAAGTGAATGTACGGAAATTTTCTACTCGTGACGGGAAGCTCTTCGAGGGCAAGCTTGTCGAGCACTTTTTTGCGGCTCGTCGCTTGTCGGCTTTTCGCCGCGTTCGACGCAAAGCGCTGGATAAATTCTCTCAAGTCGGCCATCTTGTCTTCGCGCCGTCTCGCTTGATCTTTCGCCTGCTTTTGCAGCATTTGGCTCATCTGATACCAAAAATCGTAATTGCCGGAAAACTGCGTGATCTTTCCGTAATCGATATCGCAGACGACCGTACACACCGTATTGAGAAAGTGACGGTCGTGGCTGACGACGATGACGATGTTTTCAAAATCGAGCAAAAAATTTTCGAGCCACGTAATCGATTCGATATCGAGGCCGTTCGTCGGCTCGTCGAGCAGCAGTATGTCGGGATTTCCGAAAATCGCCTGCGCGAGGAGGACGCGCACTTTTTGGCTTTCGTCCAAATCGCTCATCGCTTTGTCGTGATATTCTTCTTCGAGACCGAGGCCGGAAAGCATCTGTTCGATTTGATTTTCCGCTTCGTAGCCGCCGAGTTCGCCGAACTCCGCTTCGAGTTCCGACGCTTTGATACCGTCTTCTTCGGAAAAATCCGCTTTCGCGTAGATTTCGTCCCGCGCCTTCGTGCATTCGTAGAGTTTCGGATAGCCCATCATCACCGTTTCTTTGACGGAATAATCGTCGAACGCAAAGTGGTTTTGCTGCAAAACGGCCATGCGCTTTCCCTGCGCCATAGCTATAGTGCCGGTATCGTGTTCGAGTTCTCCCGAAAGCACTTTCAAAAAAGTCGATTTTCCGGCTCCGTTCGCGCCGATAATGCCGTAGCAGTTGCCCGGCGTAAATTTCACATTGACGTCTTTAAACAGCGGCTTGTCGCCGAATTTGACACTGACATCGGATACGGTTATCACTCACAACTCCCACAGTAAATTTATTAATAATTATTAAAATGATAATACACAAGCTCGCGCGTTATTTTTTTCCGAACAGCGATTTGATTTTATGCCACAAGCTCTGCGACTGCAAACCTTTTTTGCTTTCGTCGTAGCGCTGCACACCGCTCCTCTTTTTCGCAGCCGACGGTTTTTGCACGTTTTGTCTTCCCCTCTCGAAAGAAGAGCTGGAAGCGCCCTGCCCTTTCGCCGAGTCGTTTTTGCGGCCGGTTTTTGCGCGGTCTTTTTTCGAAAACGGCTTCGCGCTCTTCGATTTGGAAGAAGAGCCTCCTTTGCCCTCCGTGAGCGCCGAAGCGGACTTTGCGTATTTTTCTTTATACAGCTTCATGCGCTCTTCGAAAGACATACTCTGAAGCTTTTCCGTGTCGTCTTCGGTAAAGCGCTCTTTTCGAAACGCCGATCTCTCGGATGCGCTTCCCGTTTTCCGCTTGTTACGCACTCCGCTTCGCGCATCGCTTTTTTTCGAATCGCGTCTTCCGGAAAATTTTCCGCCGCCCGTTCCGCCTCTCCGCGAAGAAGAGCGGCCGCCTTCGTAATCTTCGCGCCAATTTTCCGTTCTGATATACACGCCTTCGCTTGCGTCGTCTCCGAGCATCGATACGTCGGCGACACGCGAGGGAATCTGCATTTCTATATAGCGCTCGATAGCCGGAAGATTGTATACGTCCTGTTCGCTGCAAAACGTGTACGCTTTGCCCGTCTTGCCTGCGCGGGCGGTGCGCCCGATGCGATGCACGTAGTTTTCCGATTCGTTCGGCAAATCGTAATTGACGACCATCGCCAAATCGTGCACGTCGATACCGCGCGCGGCGACGTCGGTTGCAACGAGGATCGAAACGCTTCCGTCTTTAAATCGGTTCAGCACTTGCAGCCGTTTCGACTGCGGCAAATCACCGATGATGAATTCGCTTTTAAAACCGTTTTTGACGAGCCGCTTCGAAACGACTTCGCACGAACGCTTCGTATTGCAGAAGATGAGCACGCTTTCGGGTTTTTCTTTTGAAAGGATGCCGACGAGCAGTTTCATCTTTTCGTCGCTCGAAACGTGCAACAGTTCCTGATCGATTTGTTCGACGGTGATAGTATCCGATTCGATCGTGATCTCTTTCGCATCCCGCGTGTATTCCCATGCGAGATTTTTTACGTATGAATTGAGCGTCGCGGAAAAAAGCATCGTTTGGCGGTCTTCCGCTTTCGGCAGCACTTTGAGCAGCGTGCGCAAGTCGGGGTAAAATCCCATATCGAACATACGGTCGGCTTCATCGACGACGAGAAAACCGACGTTCGACAAGTCGAGCTGGCGGCTTTGCTGAAGATCGATCATGCGGCCGGGAGTACCGACAATGATATCCACGCCTTTTTTAAGGGAAGCGATCTGCCGCTCGTAGCCGACGCCGCCGTAAAAACTGAACGCTTTCAACTGCGTTCCGCTCGTCAATTTTTTCGCTTCGTCTTCAACCTGCACCGCAAGCTCGCGTGTCGGAAGCAGGATGAGCACTTTTTTGCCCGCATTGTCCGGAGAGGCAAGAAGTTCCTGTAAAATGGAAACGAGATACGCCGCCGTTTTTCCCGTTCCCGTTTGCGACTGAACATATAAATCGGATCCGTCGAGCGCCGTTTTGAGCACCGCTTCCTGAACCGGCGTGCACGTCACATAGCCTGCCGCTTCGATGCCTTTGAGCAGGTCTTCGTGCAAATTAAATTCGGTAAAATCCATATCTTTTTACTATATACTTTTTCCTTCGTTATGTATAGTATTGCGCTTATGCCGACGGAATACAAAGACGATTATCAAGCCCAACTGTTTTCAAACCGCCTCTCAAAGCGCTTAAAGCACCTTCGAAAATGGGCACGCAAAAACGGTATCACTTGCTATCGCGTGTACGACCGCGATATACCGGAAATCCCGGTTTCGGTCGACTTCTACGAATTTTTGCCGGACGAAATCGGAGACAAAAAAAGCGCCGCCCGTTTTACCGCAAACGAATTCGCACGCCTCTCTGAAAACGATACCGGAGTGCAAGCGGAAATCGCTTCGAGGAGCGCCCTCGTCATCTGTCTGTACGAACGCCCGTACGAAAAAGCGGAATCCGAAGAGAGGGCGTGGCTTTCCAAAATCGCACAGGCGGCAAGCGCCGTCGTCGGTACGGAGGAAAATCGCATCGTCATCAAAACGAGAAAACGCGATAAGGGCGGAAGCCAATACGCAGAAGACGTAAACGACATACAAAGCGCGGAGCACATCGAAGGGCTCATACAGGAGCGCACATCTCTTTTCCGCGTCTCTATAAGTTCCCGCATCGACAGCGGACTTTTTTTCGATCACCGTCCCCTCCGTGCCCGAGTCCGCGAAAACGCGAGCGGAAAATCGGTATTGAATCTCTTTTGCTATACGGGCTCTTTTTCCGTCTACGCCGCCGAAGGAAACGCGCGCCTCGTCGATTCGGTCGATTTGTCGAACACCTATCTCGAGCGCGCAAAAGAAAATATGCGCTTAAACGGTTTTTCCGACGAAAAAAAATACCGCTTTATCCGCGCGGATGCAGCCGAATTCATCTCTCAAAAAAAAGCATCCGGCGAACGATACGATATCGTCATTCTCGATCCTCCGACGTTCAGCAATTCGAAGATGACGGATACCGTACTCGATCTCGTAAAAGATTGGCCGCGCTTCGTAAACGGCTGCATCGCCCTGCTTGCAAAAGGAGGCGTGCTTTATTTTTCGACGAACGCGAAACGCTTACGCTTCGACGAAAGCCTTATCGAAATGCCGGCGAATGAAAACGCAATCACGGTGCGCGACATCACCGCTTCGACGATCCCCGAAGACTTTTTGCAAAAAAAGCCGCACCGCGCGTGGGAACTCCGCAGGAATTGAAGCATAAAAAAACCGCCCCCTAAGGAGCGGCTCTTTTATGCGGCGATCAGTTTGCCGCGTCTTCGGATTTGATGCCGTAGCGCTTGTTGAAGCGGTCGATACGTCCTGCCGTATCGACGAGCTTTTGCTTACCCGTATAGAACGGATGGCACGCCGAACAGATTTCCACGCGGATGTTTTGAGCCGTCGATCGCGTTTCAATGACGTTTCCGCACGCGCAAGTAATCTTTGTCAATTTGTATTCGGGATGAATTCCTTTTTTCATAATTGCTCCTTGTATTACGCATTTCATTTTGCCCGGCTGCACGGCACGGGTTTACGCGCTGAGCGCAGCCACAAAACGACGATGTTCTACCAATATAGTAAAAAAATACGCGCTTGTCAATTATCCAAAACGGCTGCCGTACCGGTGTTCATGGACGCGAGGAAGGCTTCGTTCGTCTTTGTCTTTCTCATGCGGTCGAGCAAAAGTTCGAGGATATCCGCGTCTTCCATAGGATTGAGCACTTTGCGCAGTATCCACATCTTTTGCAGTTCGTTTTCGGACAAAAGCAAATCTTCTTTGCGCGTTCCCGATTTTTTAATATTGATCGCCGGGAAAAGTCTACGTTCGGCAAGCTTTCTGTCGAGGTCGATTTCGCTGTTGCCGGTGCCTTTGAATTCTTCAAAGATGACTTCATCCATGCGGCTTCCCGTTTCGATGAGTGCAGTCGAAATGATCGTAAGGCTTCCGCCCTCTTCCACGTTGCGCGCCGCGCCGAAAAAGCGCTTGGGCTTGTGAAGGGCGTTCGAGTCGACACCGCCGGAAAGCACTTTGCCCGACGTCGGTACCGTTTGGTTGTATGCACGCGCAAGACGCGTAATCGAATCGAGGAAGATGACGACGTCGCGTTTGTGTTCGACGAGTCGCTTCGCTTTTTCGAGCACCATCTCCGCAACCTGCACGTGCCTCGTTGCCTGTTCGTCGAAAGTCGATGAGATGACTTCCGCTTGTATCGAGCGCTCCATTTCGGTCACTTCTTCGGGGCGTTCGTCGATGAGCAAAACGATGAGATACACTTCGGGATGATTTTTCGTAATTGCATTTGCGATCTTTTGCATGAGGATCGTTTTGCCGGCTTTCGGCGGAGCGACGATCAGGAGGCGCTGTCCCTTACCGATCGGATTGAAGAGATCGAGGATGCGCGTCGAAACTTCGGTCGAAACCGTTTCGAGATGCAGTTTGTGATTCGGATAGAGCGGCGTCAGATTTTCAAACGGAATTCTCGTCTGCGCGACACGCGGTTCGTCGAAGTTCACCGACTCTATGCGCAGCAGCGCAAAAAAACGCTCGCCCTCTTTCGGAGAACGCGTCTGCCCGTATACGGTGTCGCCCGTCTTTAAATTGAAAAGCCTGATTTGGCTCGGCGAAATATAGATATCGTCGGGACCGGGAAGATAGCTGTTTTGCGGAGAGCGCAAAAAGCCGTAGCCGTCGGGCAGGATTTCGAGCGCGCCGGACGCAAAGATCGTGCCGCCGTGTTCGGTGTGCGCTTTTAAGATGACGAAGATGAGCTCCTGCTTTTTCATCGGTGCCAAATCGTCGCTTGAAAAGCCGTACTTCATCGCAAGCTCTCGAAGCTGCGTCATGCCCATGACGGTCAAATCGTTTATGACAAGTTTCGGTTTCGATTCTTCGTCTCCGTCGCTCTCCATAGGAAGCGATGCCTGATTTTGGAGGGCAGCGTCGACTGCGGGGCTGGAGTACGTGCGATTCGCACCGTAGCGCGCAGGCTTTCGATACGTTTGATTTGCGCTTCCGTTCCAGCGCGGACGGGCACGGCGATCCGCAAACGCTTCGTGCGCTTCTTCCGTCTCCGATTCCTGAACAGTATCGGCTTCGTTCGCTTCTTCTTCGGCAGCAGCCTTATCGACTTTGATCACAGCTCGGCGTCTCGTCTTTACGGTACGTACCGGACGTGCTTTTTCATCGTCGTCCGCCGACGTTTCATCAGAATACTTTTCTTCGCCGCCGTCGGAAACGGGTTCGGCCGACGCATAAGAATCGGGCTGAGTTTCGGATTCGCTCTGCGTTTTTTCCGTCTTTTCAACATCACCTGATGCGCCGGCAGTACGGCGCTTTCGTATTGGTGCCATCAATAATTCTCCATTGCGTTATGATTTATAAAAAACGACATACTCAATTTTAGGATGAAAATATTCCTTAGGAAAAGGGATATCGAAACGATTATGCAGTAATTTATTATTAGCGCATTTACGGACGGCTGTCAAGCGCCCGTGTCGAGCCCGTGTCGAGGTATATCGGGGACAGACCCGCCTCCGTCGGAGATTGTCATACCGAAAGCGCAAAGATTTTACACAAGCACGAACAAGCACGAGCGGCACGGTTGCGCATTTTTATTAAACGATGTATGCTGTTTTTATGTATCTCTTTTTGATTGTCTTTATGCCGCTTTCGCTCGTATGGTATCTTATACGTGAAAAAGATAAAGCTGTTATCCCCGTCGCGATCGCAGGGGCGCTTTCGTCGATCGTATTTTGCGCATTCAAAGCGTTTTTTTCTTTTTCATACCGTACACCGCGCGCAGGATTTTTCGTAAACTACGTATATATTCTGCTCGCCTACACGCTTATTCCCGTCGCCGCAGTCTATCTCGTTTTTTTAGTGCTTTCCAAAGATGACGACACCTTCCTTGTAAAATCATACTTTCCTCTTTTATGCGCTTTTTTTTCGGTATATCTTCCGTACACAGTGCTTTCCGGCAGCCGCTCGGCGTATTCGGCGTTCGAGCTTTTTTGCAAACCCGTACTCTATACGGCGATGCTCGCATCTTCGGCGATCTGCGTTTTTTTTCTGTATCGGACGGGAACGGCAGGAAAGCGCTTGGCGATATGGATACTCGCACTTGCCCTTTCTCTCTTCGTGCCTGCAGCAATCGAAGCGGCGTGGTTTATCGGATTTGCATTTTTTGTACCCCTCGCGTTTTTTGCAGCGTACGTATTTTTTTCAGCTTGCGGAGCCGCTCACTTTTTGTGCGGCGATTTTCAGGAAGAAAGTATTTCGATTTTTTTGCCGAAAAAATCATTCCTTAAAATTATACAGCGAGTAAATCTTCAGATTTAGGAGCTGTATAATTAGTGCGCGAGAGCGCACACGTACATCCGCGAGTTTTCTTTCGAAAACTCGAAGTTAAATTGAACGGCGCTATTTCAGACGTTCAATTTTAACCTCCCTTAAAATTGCACAGCGAGTAAATCTTCAGATTTAGGAGCTGTACAATTCGTGCGCGCAAGCGCACACGTTGATTCGCGAGTTTTCGAATGAAAACTCGAAGTTAAATTGAACGGCGCTATTTCAGACGTTCAATTTTAACCTCCCTTAAAATTATACAGCGAGTAAATCTTCAGATTTAGGAGCCGTACAATTCGTGCGCGAGAGCGCACACGTACATCCGCGAGTTTTCTTTCGAAAACTCGAAGTTAAATTGAACGGCGCCATCTCAGACGTTCAATTTTAACCTCCGTCGCAACTCCAGTCGGCGGCATATCTGCAATATTCGGTAGACATCGCATATAGCAAAAAGGGCGCACAAAACTTTGCGCGCCCTCTCATAAAAACAAAATTAATAATTATTTATTTTGCAGCTTTGATCGCGTTCATCGCTTCGATTGCATGCCCCGCGCTGCCGAGCACGTTTTTATTTTTGTGCGCATACATCGCTTTCAATTCGTCGCGGGCCGGTCCGAGATAGAGACGAGGATCGAACACGGTGGGGTCTTCGGTGAGTACGCGCCTGATTGCCGCAGTCATCGCAAGGCGTCCGTCCGAATCGATATTGATCTTGCATACGGCGGATTTTGCCGCTTTGCGCAGCTGATCTTCGGGAATACCGACGGAATCGGGGATCTTACCGCCGTATTTTTCGATCTCTTTGACATACTGTACCGGAACCGACGACGCGCCGTGAAGCACGATCGGAAATCCCGGAAGCTTTTTTTCGATCTCTTCGAGCACGTTAAATGCGAGCGGCGGCGGAATTAAAACACCGTCTGCAGTGCGCGTACACTGTTCGGGTGTGAATTTACATCTGCCGTGACTCGTGCCGATGGAAATGGCAAGCGAATCGACGCCCGTTTTGCCGACAAAATCCTGTACTTCTTCGGGCTTCGTGTAGTGGCTTTCGGCCGCGCTCACTTCGTCTTCGACGCCGGCCAACACGCCGAGCTCGCCTTCGACGGTAACATAATCTTTTTGCGCGTGCGCGAAATCGCACACCTGTTTTGTCATCTTCACGTTTTCATCGTAGGGAAGAGCCGAACCGTCGATCATCACGGATGAAAATCCGCTTTCGATACAGTCTTTTGCGACTTCGAATGACGGACCGTGATCGAGGTGGAGCACGATCGGAATATCGCAGCCGAGCTCATGCGCATATTCGACCGCACCGGCTGCAAGGTGGCGAAGCATGTATTTATCGGCGTACGCGCGCGCGCCTTTTGAAACCTGCAGGATAACCGGCGACTGGGTTTCAACGCAAGCTTGGATAATCGCCTGCAGTTGTTCCATATTGTTGAAGTTGTATGCCGGAAGCGCATAGTGTCCGGCCATCGCCTGCTGGAACAGCACTTTCGTGTTGACCAGTCCGATCTCTTTGTAACTGTGCATAGAAAACTCCTGTAAAGTCCCTGAAAAGCTGTTGCTTTCGGAAAACTTTTTTCATACCGTCCGCATCGAAGCGGAAGCGGTTTTTTGATATACGGATTTGCGACGCAAATCCCGGTTTGCAAAACGGACTCACCGTTTAAAACCGTCTCTTATATGTCCGTGTGTCATTGTAAACATTTTTACAGAGGGTGACAAGCTATCGATTTCTATTTCTATTATATGATGCGATTTTTATGGCGCCGTTTTTTGAATCAGAGAAAAATATATGGGTCCCGCTCCGTTTTGCCTGTCGGGTAAAACGTGAAAGCCGTATTTCGTTTTTTCGGCTTCGGGAAGAGGTACATCGCAAAAGAGCTTGAGCCTTTGCCTTTCGTGAGGAATAACATCGAGCACGATTTTTACCGTATCGAATTTTTTTAAAAGCCGTTCGACGACACCGTCGTTTTCGGTGGGAACGAGAGCGCACGTCGAATAGAGTATGTAGCCGTCGGGATTGAGCATGCGGTAAGCGGACGACAGGAGCGCCCACTGAGCGATCGCCGAAGTTTTTATGCGTGAAGGAGTCCACTCGGCAAGGTATTTCGCATCGGTAAAAACGTGGCGTTCGGACGAACACGGTGCGTCGAGCAGGATGCGGTCGAATCTCGCTTTTTCATCGAGACACATTTTCGCGCCGTCGCTCACGCTCGTCGTTACGCGCGCAAAAACACTCTCGGAAAGACAGTTTTCAAGGACGCACCTGAGTCTTTTGCTACGCTCCCGAGAACGCTCGTTCGCAACAAGATACGCATCGCCTTCCATGAGAGATGCGAGGATGAGCGTTTTGCCGCCCGGTGCCGCGCAAAGGTCGAGAACAGTATGCGCACCGGCAAGCGGAAGCGAAGAAGCAGCGAGAACGCTTGCGGCATCGAGAAAATACGGCTCCCTTCCGCCCGCGTTCCACGATGCATAGCGGACATCGCCTGAAAGCGCTTTTTTGATTTTCGGCCACCGCTGTCCGTACAGCGCCGAATAGTACGATTCGAATCCCTCTTTTCCCGAAAGCTTTTGCGCACTTCTATCTTTCCGCATATCGCTCCGTTCATTCACAGCTTTCCGCCGGCATTTACGATCCCCATTCGCTTACCCGCTAACGATTCGCGCCCCGCCCCGCATCCGATGTGCGGGAACTTCGAGCGGAAACTTCGGCGACAAGTTCGTCGTTTTCTTTTTTAGCGATTCGAAAAGCTTCAGCCCGCACCCGTCCCCGATACACCCGCCCCTCTTTTTCGCCGTACCCCATCGCGCCTGCACTTTGTGATGCAGAACCTGAGTACGGCACAGCGGAAGTCGGAACGACGCGCCAAATACCGTCCGTTTTTTCAAGCGCGAGAATACCGCGATCGATTTTAAAATCGATAACACGGCGTGCGGATTCTTTGATCCGCTTTGCAAAACGTTCGTCTTCCTTCGCGCGGGAAACGAGCAGCGCGTGTTCGCGTGCAAACTTTTTTTCGGAAATCATAATCACATCGACGCCCGCTTCGATCGCCGAAAGCGCCGCCCGTTCCGGAGGATAGCCGTTTTCCGAAAGAGCGGCCATAAAGATATCGTCCGAAAATACGAGTCCTTTAAATCCGAGCTCGCCGCGCAGCTTCTCCCCTATCCAAACGCGCGAAAGACACGCAGGTGTATGAGAATCGGCAAGCGAGACGCGGGCATGCGACATAAGAACGCCTGCGCTTCCGAGAGAGACAAGGCGGGAAAACGGATAGCAAACCGTTTTATTAAATTCCTCTTCGGAAATATCGATTTCGGGCAAACCCGTGTGCGGATCGGTATTCGTGTTGCCCGGGAAATGCTTTATCACCGCGGCGACGCCGTTATTTTGCAGCGCATTGAGAGATGCCGTTCCGTATGCGACGACGCTCACCGCATCTCCGAAGCTTCGCTCAGCGATAAAGGCTTCGTTCGATCCGGTGCGCACTTCGACGACAGGCGCGATATTGACGGTAAAGCCGAGAAGCCGCATCTGAGACGCCTGCAGCGAATACAAGCGATACGCCTCCGGCACCGAAAACGTTTCGGCGACAACTCCGTTTGCGGGAAGTTTTCCTGCAACACCTTTCAGCCGGCACACGTCTCCGCCCTCCTGATCGAGTGCGAGGTAGGGCGGAATGCAACCGTGTGCAGCGCAGTACGAAAAAATCGAATCGGTAAAATTAATAATTCTTTCCGGAGTGTCGGCGATATTGTATGAAAAGAAAATATAGCCGCCCGGCATGAGCGCTTTGCCGCGCGAAGCATCCGTCCATTCGACGGGAGTGAATACGTCGTCTCCGACGAGGTTTTCCATAAAAAGCTGGGCGACCTGCTCTTCGATCGAGAGGGATGCAACATACGAAAAAAGAGCATCCTGTTTTGCCGCAAGCGTTCGGACGGCATCTTCATGTACGATGCGTGCACGCTCCCTCATAAGCCCATCGCGCCGCATCTCTCGCCTCTCGGGAGCGGAGCACGAAGCGAACACAAAAGCTGCAATCAAAAAAAGCGAGAAGCCGTCCCGTACACTCCGCATACAACGGATTATATGCCTTTTCGGGATGATACTGCAAGAGCGAGCATATCTCCTCTAAAAAAATTTTAACTCGACAGACGGAACGATTTTAAGGTAACAGTCTACAACAGTCGACGCATAAACAGTCGACGCATAATTGACATATCGCTTTTTTATCGTTATATTTAAAAAAATTCGTTTTGGAGGAATGCTATGGCCGGAGCAAGTAAAAACTCCCGTACATCGGTTTCAACGCATAAATTCATGTGTCCCGACTGCGGCGGAGAAATCATAATGAAGACCATGTTCGAAAAAGGAAAAGTCAAAAACGTCGCGGAATGCTCGAAGTGCAAACGGACGGAGCGGCGGCCGAAAGATTTTAAATAATTTTTTTCGTTCGACAATGCGAAAACCGCACTCATGGGTGCGGTTTTTTTATTTAGCCCGCCACGCGTCGAGCTGCGCTTGGATGAGGCGCGGAGCTTCTTCCAAGATCGCGTTTTGCGCTTCTTTCGTTTTCGGCGCATCGTAGATTTTTACGATCGTCACTTTATAACTGCCGTTTTTCAAATTCGTCATGATGGTCCGGAGCCTGCCGATTTCCCAACCGCCGTCAAGCGCGCACACGACGACGGGGAGCGCGGTCGCTTCGGCGAGTTTTCGAAATCCTGCAGAATAAAACTTTCCTACGTTTCCGTTCCGTGTCCGAGAGCCTTCGGGAAAGAGCACCGGTATCTGGTCGCGATCGAGCACACGCTTTGCAAAATCTTCGAGCGTTTTCATCGCTGTTACGGGACTTGCCCTTCGCGGGATAAGGCAGTGCTCTTGAGAACGCAGCATTTCCGACACGAGCGGAATGTGGCGTCCGAGTTCGGCTTTCGCGACGAAGCGCAGATTTTTATCGCGGAAATAATTCATATAGCAGGGTATGTCGAAAAGGCTTTGGTGATTCGAAATGATCATAAACTGCGGCGGAAGTTCGTCAAAGCGCCGCTTGTCGCCGATGAAACGAAAATGTTTGTAGCAGGATAAAATCGCAAAAAGGCGCGGCGCTATCGTGCGCACGATATAATCGGAAAGAGCAAGGCTCGCTTTTTTCGATACGGGATATAAAACAATATTGCCGATAGACGGCAGTGTTACCATTGCAAACAGGCAGCATAATGTGACAAGGCTCGACATGGCATCATAATATAATGAAAAGTCTCAGCTGTCAAATAGAAAGCGCTCGGTCTCCGCGACAATCGTATCGATATCTTCGTAGAGTCGTTTCGATTCGGGTATGCTGCCTAAAAATATCGTGCCGTAGCGCTTTTCATAAATTCGTTTGTCGAGGAGCGTAACACAGCCTCGGTCATCGCTCCGCCTGATGAGACGTCCGAATCCCTGCCGAAATTTGATGACCGCTTCGGGAACGCTGAGCTCCATAAACGGATTTCCGCCGCGACGCGCGACGGCTTCCGAACGGGCGGTAAAGACGGGATCGTTCGGTACGGAAAACGGCAGTTTTACGATGATCACTTGAGAAAGAGAAGTGCCGGGCACGTCGACGCCCTGCCAAAACGAATCGGTTGCAAAGAGCACGCTTCCAATATCTTCGCGGAACGAAGCGAGGAGGCGGGAAGCATCGTCGTCGCCCTGTTTTAAAAGTCGGAACTTCGAAAGAAAGGGTGCCGCATCGGCAAAGGTGTTTCGAAGCATATCGTAGGACGTAAAGAGGACGAGCGTCCTGCCCCGTGCGGCGGAGACAAGGCGGCTTACGGCCGACACGACGAAGCGCTGAAAGTCGACGGCGTTTTCGGGAAGAGGGGCGTCGGACGGAACGGAAAAAAGCAGGTTCGTTTTATACGGAAACGGAGACGGAAAATCTCCGGTGCGGACGCACTCTTCATCGGCAAATGAAACGCCTGTCCGCCGCATCCACCACGAAAAATTTTTGTGTATCGAAAGCGTCGCCGACGTACACACGACCGACTGCATCGGCTCGAATACGCCCGTGTTCATAAGAGGCGCGATGTCGAGCGGCGTTTTCGTAAACAGCGTATACTGCCGCTCATCGTCTTTCGTCGAAAGCGCATCGCTCGGAAGATATTTTTTTTGCAAGTAAAACACCGAATCGCGTTTTTCGTCCCACGCCGTAAAGTCGTTGAACAAAAGCAAAGCCGCTTCGAGCCTGCGAACGACGAGCTTCGCTTCCCAATACGCGCCTGCCGCTTTGTCCTCGTCCGTGATGCCTTCCATCAATTCTTTTACGAGGGCGATAAGCGATGAAAGAGACGACGCAAGGGAAGCTGCAAGCGAAAGGAGCGGACCGAAATTGCGCGAAGTCGCATCGGAGAGGCGGATCGTGTAATCGTCCTGCAATATATCTCCCGCCGCAGTTTCCAAATCCGCAATCGCCGACTTAACGCGGCTCACGATTCCGCTCGCATCCGCCGCGCGCTCTTCGTTCGACGACAAAATTGCAAGCGTGCAGATATATCCCGCTTCGGAATTTTTGTGTCTGCGGTACAAAAGATTTACTTGACGCAAAAGCGCAAATCGGTTCGCCGTACCGCTGAAAAAACTCGTCGCCGCGTTTTCGATGCCGTGCGCTTCATCGAATATGATGTGCCGATACGGCGGCAAAACCGCCTGATCGTCCCAGCCCGCCCCGCTCATGCGCGACTCGATGTCAGCGAAAAGCAAGTGGTGATTGACGACGACGATATCGGCAGAAGAAGCCTCTTTTCTCACTTTCATGACAAAGCACTGCGCGTAAAAGGGACAGCGCGGCCCCATGCACGCATCGCTTTCGCTTTTTATGCGCGACCATATCTTTTCCCCGGGCATAAAGGGCAAATCGCTTTTGCTTCCCGTCGCGCTCTTTTCAGCCCATTCGGAAATCGCGTCGAAGGTTTCCGTATCGTCTCCGAAAAGCTCCCGCTCGCTTCCGGCATCCGAAAGGCGGCGGAGGCATACGTAATTTTGTCTGCCTTTGACGAGGACGGCTTTGCACTTTTTTCCGATTATCTTCTCCGCCGCAGGGATGTCTTTTTCGCACAGCTGCTGCTGCAAATTGATCGTGCCCGTCGAAACGACGACGCGCTCTTTGTTCGAGAGAGCCCACAGCATCGCGGGGATGAGGTAGGCGTAGGATTTTCCGACGCCGGTTCCCGCTTCGAATACGCCGATCGAATTTTCATTGAAGGAGCGGGCGATGCTTCGAAGCAGGGCAATTTGCACGGGGCGCTCTTCGTAGCCTTCCGATTGCACCGAAAGAGGACCTCCGTTTTCGAGATAAAGGGCTGCCGCATCGATATCGAGTTTTTTAATCGATTTCGGTTTGACCGCTTCCATTACGACGTACACACGCGAAGCGCTGTTGTCGATGATGTAAAAACCCTGCGCGCGTCCGGACGCGTCGGAAGCGACCGCCATATCCGCGTCGGAAGGTTCGAGGTATCCGCTCGGGTGATTGTGGATGAGAACCGCGCATTCGCGCACGTCATTTTGATTGACGGGAACTTCGCTCTCATTGCCGCGGGCGCCGACTTTTACCGAAACGACGATACCCGACGAATCGATATCGCCGGTAAAAAACACTTCGTTGCCGCCCGCTTCACAAACGGCGCGCTTGAGTTCATCGATAACTGAATCTGAAAAATACTTTCGGCTGTCCATCGAAAGCTACAGAACGATGCTTCGAAGTTTATCGAGAGCCGCCCACGAAAACTCGTCGCGGAACAAAAAGCCGCACATACCCGCTTTTTCGGCGCCTTCGATATTCGCTTTCGTATCGTCGATAAAAATCGCACGAGAAGCTTCGACGCCTTCGGCACGCAAAATATAATCGAAAAAACGCACGTCGGGCTTTGCAAACCCCATGCGCTGGGAAAGATAGCAGCGGTCGAAATGCGACTCAAGCGAAGCGCACGCGTTCATCTTTTGCCAATGCCCCTCGCAAGTATTGGAGCCGCACACAACCCTCTTTCCGCGCGAATGAAGTTCGTCAACGAGCGCAAGAGCAGGCAGGTTCGGATAAGGCGTAAAAAGATCGACGAGGGGATCGGCATCGGAATCGACGCCGAATTTTTCGGATGCAGCCTTCCACCACTCCTTTGTCGTCATGACGCCTTCCATGAGCGGAATATCCGAACGCATATATTCGGCATAGACGTCGGCTTCGTTGAGATGATAGTGTAAAGCGATTTTTCCTATCGTTTGAAAATTGAAAATACAAACGCCACCGAGATCGAAAACGATTATATCCATGAATCATCTCCTAGCAGAATTGAACTGCTGTTGTCGGGATGAAAACCCGATGTCCTAACCACTAGACGAAGGAGACATACGGCACCTGCCGTTTTGAAACTATAGCATACTCGGACATAACGTGTCAATATGCCGCTTGTATTTTGCGTATAGACGGGATATACTGAACAAAACCTTACTTGGGAGGATTTTATGACAATACGCAAATTTTTAAAATCGTTTTTCGCATTCGCGGCGGCATTTCTTTTATCGACCGCCTCCGTGTTCGGAGCGAGCGGGGATATCGGCAAATCGTTCGAATCCTTTACGGACAAAATGACGGAAGTGCTTCCCGAAACGACGACGCAGCTCGGCGTTTGGTCGGACGCATATATCGGAAAATTATTCCCGTCCGCACCGCCCCACTTCGGTCTCGGCGTTACGGTCGCAGGTACCTTTATAAAGACAAAAGAATTTTCATCGGTTGCCGAAGCGATCGTCAACGAAATCAACGGTGCTGCCGCAGGCGCATCGAAAGACTTCAATTTTTCGATCCCGAACACTATCCCCTTTCCCGCCTATTCGGTAAATGCGCGTTTGGGCGGCATCGTCCTTCCGTTCGATGTCGGCCTGTACGGTTCATACCTGAAAATCAATTCGCTGAAGTTCGAAGATTTTACCGGCGCGATCACCTACTATTCGTTCGGCGGCGATATCCGCTATGCCGTTATGAAAGGAAGCACCCTGCTTCCGAAAATATCCGTCGGCGCGGGTTACATATACACGCACATGGCGCTCGGTGTAAAAGGTTCGTCGACATACGACGGAATGGTCGGCTCCATACCTGCAAGCGTTACAGCAAATACGGACATGAATACGAACTTCGATCTGCACACGCTTTTCGTACAGGCGCAGGTTTCGAAAAAATTCTTTATCCTGACGCCCTATGCCGGTATGCGCGCCTATGTTACGGCGTCGAAAAGTCATTACGATTATGCGTATGCTTCGACATACGAAGTCGGAGGAGTGCCGCAGGGTAACGTCCCCAACGGAAGCGGAGGCGAAGCGCACGATTACAATTCGAAGGGTTTTGCATGGGGGAAAATCCAGCCGCAGCTCTATGCGGGTCTGGGCTTGAACATTTTCTTTTTCGACTGCACCCTCGGCGGCTGCTGGAATCCGCGAAACAATCTTTGGAGCGCAAACGTAAGCGCGCGCTTTAAGCTGTAAAATCGACCGTTTATAATTATTAATTATTAAAAAAGGCACTGCCGTTTCGGTCGTGCCTTTTTTTAAGCGTGTCGCCTCTTTCCGTCGAATTTAACTTCGTGCAAAAACAATCCCTCGGGCGGAGCGGTTATGCCCGCTTTCCTCCGATCCTTCTCGTCCATGATTTTTTTAAGCGCATCGTCGGGAGCTCCTTTTTTTTCGAGCTGTAAAAGCGTGCCGGTGAGCGTACGCACCATTTTCCACAAAAACGCGTTCGCTTCTATTTCGAATACAACGAGGGAGCCGTACGGAAACGCGCTCTCAATAAAAAATCCCACACGCTCGATATAGCGCTTTGTCGAAAGGCTTACATCCCCCGAAGCGGCAAAAGACGCACAGTCGAGTTCCCCCGAAAGGCATGCGGCAAGCGCATTGAGCTTTTGTACATCGGGCATTCTGAAAAGCGGCCACACGTAACGCGAAAGGTGCGCAGGAGGCGTGCCCGATGCGAACATATAATAGCGGTATACCCTGCTCGTCGCGCTGTATCGCGCGTTGAACTTTTCATCGACCGAAGATGCACTCATAACGCGCACGTCGGGGGGCAGCATATTGTTGATTATTAAAGGATATTTTTCGATAGGGATCGAATCGATCGGAGAAAAAAAATTCGCCGCTTGAGAAAGCGCGTGGACTCCGCTGTCGGTGCGACCCGATCCGTAAAGCGTGATATGGGTGCCGTGCAGTTTTGCAAGCGCTTCTTCGAGGACGGCCTGCACGGTGCGAACGCTCTTTCCCGCATCGCTTCCGTCCTGACGCTGCCATCCGCAAAAATACGTGCCGTCATAGGAAAGGGTCAATAGGATATTGCGCATCGCTTTCTCTAAATATTGTCATCGCGCACTTCAGCCGAAAGTTTGTCGTAGAGATCGCGCGATTTTTCGAGCAGGGGACCCGGCTTCGCTTTCGAAGATTTTCCGAGACCGAAGATGCGCGCGATCGCCGTTTTCGACTGGCTCAATTTTTTGAGTCGGAGCTGCTGATCGTCCGTCTGCCCGTATTTGTATTCGAGCAATCCGCACAGGTAGATGACTCCGTCCCAGCCGTAATTTTTATCCATGTCGGGACCGCAGTTTGCAAGCGTCGAGCTTTTTTCGACGCGGTTCATTTCGTTCAGAACAGCCTGTTCATAAAAAAACGTGGCCTTTTGATAAAACACTTTCGACATATAATCGTAATTGTGACCGGGACAGCGTTCGTTCAATTCTCCGGAGAGCCACGCAAGACGCAGCGAAAGGATCGCGCGCTTCATGGTCGGAAGCAGCTCAACATTCGCATCCTCGTAGGTGAGCAGCGCAAGGTAATACATTGCGCTGCCGTCGAAAAGGGAGCGCTGACGGTGCAGATCGAAATACGGAAAGACGGTGTTGACCGCCTGTTTCCGCTTTTCCGAATGGGAATATATTTTTTCGATTGCGTCTTTGTTTTTGATGTCTTTAAAATCGGACCACAGCATCGCCGTAAAACAGTTGGGGCACGCGCCGATATCGTAGATGAGAGGATAGATGCGACCGTACCGTTTCGACGGTTCGAAGATGCGGTGCAGTTCGTCGGTGAGTTTTCCGGCTATCATTCTGCCCTGCCCCGAAAGCATGATCTCTCGGTCGAACTCTTTGCGGCACACGGGACACAGGCATTTGTCTTTCGACCAATACGAAAGCGCAATTTTCTTTTTATCGGATTCCTTTTTTACGCCTTGAATCGTCATACTCCAACCTTTGCACGCATCATACGATAATTCTACACTTCAATGACGACAAATGCAACAGCATATTCCTTTTCGTGGCTGAGCGATACGGATATGCGTGCGCACGATCCGCACCGCATTTCGACGAGGGCGGCAGCGCGTCCTTCGAGGCGAAGTTCGGGCTTGCCTTCTGCATTGTGTCCTACATACACTTCGCCGAGATCGAAACCCGCAACGCCCGTTCCGAGCGCTTTCGAAAATGCTTCTTTGACGGAAAAGCGCGATGCGTAATGTTCCTGCAGTTTTTGGCGGGAACCGGAAGTTTTTATTTCGCGTTTATTAAAAAAACGCTCGATCAAATCGGGATTTTCGATCCACTTTGCAAAGCGGCGCACGTCGGCTATGTCGGTTCCGATACCGTAGATCATCGGCCGGCGCTCTCCGACTGAGTTTCGCGGCGCACTCTTACCGCAACGCTCACCGTTTCCGCGCTTTGATTTTCTATTTGAAAATACGACGGAAGCGTAATGTGTACGGGTAAATCGTAGGTACCGACCTTATCGATCGCGCTGCAGTCGGCATATACGGCGCTTTCCGAAAGTTCATAATCTTCGAGCGTCGGCACGGTTCCTGCGACGTCGAAACTTATCTTCGGAGATTCTCCTTCGGCTTCGAGCGCTTCGGGCAAAAACAAAAGGCGCACCGGCACATCGGTAAACTTTTTTACGAGCGGTTCTTCCGCAACGTCGACGTGCACGGTATAGGATTTTGCGGGGTTTATCGCGAGGAGCGAATTGATGTTTTGCAGCGACGCTTCAAACGTTTTCGAAACAGTAAGGGCGGTCACGTCGATCGCGGACGTATACACCTGCTTCGTTTCGTCGACGGCTCTGCGCGGTCCCACAATTTCGACCGTCGCCGGTTCCACAGACATTTTGGTAACGGCATAGCCGTGGGGCACTTCGCCTGAAAGAGAGGGGGCGATAGACACGTATTTCAGCGTCTTTTCTTCGAGGCGCATGGATACCGATTCGGGATTCAATTTTATTTCAAAGGGATCCATGAGCAAAAGTTTCGGCGACAAGTGCACGGACACGGGAACCGAAAAGCTCCCTTCCTTTTCGTATTTCGTCAAATCGATCGTCGCCGTAAAATCGCTCTGCAGCGTTTCCGCAATATTTTCAGCCGTCGATCGTACCGTTATGCGCACATATTCGGGATAATCGCTCATCGGATACATACCTCCGTCGGCGACAACTTTTAACGGGACGGTATACGTTTTCCGATCGAGGATCGATGTGATGTGTACGACATAGAGTCCGAGCGCGAGGCCGAAGCAGATCACTTTTGCCTGCCAATTTTCCGTGAGCTTTTCAAACAGCTGCTTTGTTTTCATCTATCGTATCCTCTACCTGATATGCGTCGGGCGTAATTTCGAGAAGGTTTTCGAGAATCTTCGTCAGCTCCGTCATCGTCAAATCGTAGTGCAGCTTCGAATCGTATGCGAGGCTTATCGCGCCCGTCTCTTCGGACACGACGAGCACAACGGCGTCCGAAACTTCCGAAAGACCGAGAGCCGCGCGGTGACGCGTACCGAAAGTTTTTTTAATATCATACTGTTCGCTCAGCGGCAAAAAACAGCCTGCGGCGAGGAGCTTTCCGCCGAGCACAAAACAGGCGCCGTCGTGGAGAGGAGTGTCCATGCCGAAAATCGTCACGAGCAGGCTCGACGAAAGGTCGGCGTTGAGCTTTGTACCGGTATTGAGGATATCGTCCATCTTCGTGTGCCGTTCGAATACGACGAGCATACCCCGCTTTTGCTTCGACAGTATCTCCGCCGCGATCAAAACGGAATCGACATAAGTGTGCTTTGAACGACTGCCGAAAGCGAACCACCTGCTCTGCCCGAGCTTTAAAAAGAGTTTCCGCATTTCCGGCTGAAACACGATCGCAAAGGCGATGAGAAAGCCGGGTCCCATGACGTTTAAAATCCACTGCAGCGTTTCGAGATGCAAAAAAATGGAAGCGGCATAGGCCAAGCCGACGATGACGGCGGCGCGGATGATCTGCATACCGTTCGTTTTGACGATGAGCCGGTAGGCCTTATACAGGATAAACGTGAGGATACCGATATCGAGGATGAGCCTGATATAATCGTATGCCGCACGCAAACTGTCCAACGATTTCAATGTAATCCTCCATAAAAACTTTTGCAGGATGTTTTGACATCCGAAAAAGTTTTTAATCGTGCGCAAGCCCCGCAACGAGCGCGTAAGCGCGAAGTTTCGAGCGGCGCACACGTCGAATAGTCGAGTTTGCAAAATAAAGCATATTGTATTTCGTGCAATTTTATTGAAACGGCACGTATACACGTATTCTGCAAACATCCAAGCAAACTCGAAATGAAAGACACCGGCGATATTTCAGACGGTGTCTTTCATCATCCTCCGTTACAATATAAAAACTTAATCGACCAATGCTTTCATCACGCGAAGCGAATCGAAAGCGGCTCCGACGTCGTGTACGCGGATGATGGACGCACCATTCATGACGGCGATCATATCCGCCGCAATCGTACCGCAGAGCCGATCTTCGGCGCGCTTCCCCGTCATCTCGCCGATGCAGGTTTTCCGCGACAGCGCCATGAGAACGGGATAAGAGCCGCCGCAAAGCTTTCCGCAGTTTTTAATAAGAATGCGGTTCGCGTCGAAATCTTTGCCGAAACCGATTCCCGGATCGACGATGATTTTATTCGGCTCGATGCCTCGGGAAAGCGCATACGAAACGCGCGAGGCAAGGTATGCGTCCACTTCCCGAAACACGTCTCGGTACGACGTATCGTTTTGCATTATAGCAGGAATTCCGCGTTTGTGCATCAGTATGACGGGGATCCCCTTTTCGGCGGCAAAGGATGCGATATCCTCATCGTCTTCGAGAGAGGAAACGTCGTTTAAGATATTCGCGCCTTCCGAAACGGCAGCTTCGATCACTTCTTTTTTCCGCGTATCGACCGAAATCGCTACGGACGATGCGGCTCGAATTTTTTTTATCACCGGAATGATGCGCCGTATCTCTTCTTCGGCTGAAACATAGGCAGCCCCCGGTCGCGTCGATTCTCCGCCGACGTCGATAATATCGGCTCCTTCATCGATGAGCTTCAGCGCAAGGTTTTCGCCTCCTCTGCTCCCTTCCCAAAACGAATCGGGCGTCGCGTTTACAATGCCCATAACAAAAGCGCACTCATCCGTTTTAATAATTCCGTCTTTGAGAAAAAGCGTTTTCACCGGTTATGCCTCCGCGCTTCGCACTCGTTGCAAGCACCGTGCCGGCAGGACATCGAAGCGCGCATCCGGAGCGGACGGCCGCAAATCGGGGCGCTCATTTCGAGTTCAGGCGTTCTGCAAGCGTCATTGCTGCGGCCGCGATGTCTTCGCTTGCCATGTGGGCATCTCGGCAAATTTCCGATCGCGTTCCCTGCGAATAAAATCGATCTTCAAAGGCTTTCAGGGCGACGAAGCGCATACCGCGTTTTACCAAGATTCCTTCCAGATACGAAGCGATACCGCCGGTCAAAACTCCGTCTTCAACGATGACCGCTCCGTCATAAGAAGAGGCGATGCGCGCAAAATACTCTTCGTCTATAGGCTTAATAAAACGGAGCGCGTAGATATCGGCATATATACCCTTCATCAAAAGCGATCGCGATGCGACGAGCGTTTCCGCGTACATCCCGCCCGTACACACAAAGAGCGTGCGGAAAAAAGTTCCCGCGTTTTTTTCTTCGAATTCAGCCGCTTGCAAAGGCGCGATATCCGATGCCGAAACAATGACGCCCCTGCCCTCTTCGATCGCGGAAGAAAAAGATACCTGCTCGGAAGGGCACGAAAGCTTCGGATAGCGGATCACGGTCGCACCCTCCGCCTCGACGGCAAAAGAAAGACAGCGTTTCAAATCTTCTGCGCTCGCGGGACACAAAATGCGAAGATGAGGGATCGGGCGCAAAAGAGCGATATCGAACAAGCCCTGATGCGTCTCGCCGTCTCCCGGAACGGCGCCCGCGCGGTCGAGCATAAAAACGACATGAACGCCCTGCAGTGCGATATCGTGAATCATTTGATCGATCGCCCGCTGGATAAAGGTCGAATAGATGCACACGACCGGCACGAGACCGCCCCGCGCGAGAGCGCCTGCAAAAGTGACGGCGTGTTCTTCTGCGATGCCGACGTCGAAAAAGCGCTTCGGATAACGGCGGGCAAAAGCGCTCAATCCCGTGCCCTTCGCCATGGCGGCCGTCACCGCGACGATCTTTTCGTTCGTTTCGGCAAGCGAAAGGAGGGCGTCGCTGAACGATTGGGTAAAACTCACTTCATCGAATTTTTCGACCGTGCCGTCGGATATGAGAAAGGGACCGATGCCGTGAAAGCGCTCCGGATTGTCTTCGGCGGGACTGTAACCCTTGCCCTTTTTCGTCACGACGTGGACGACGACCGGACGCGGAAGCTTCTCAACGCGGCGGAACACGCTCTCAAGCGTCTGTTCGTCGTGACCGTTCAAGGGGCCTACGTATTCGAAACCCAAATCGACAAACAAATTGTTCGTCAAAAACATACCCTTGAGGGCGCGTTTAAAGCGGAACGCGAGCTTTTCAAGTTTTTTATTAAAATACGGCACGCGGTCGATAAAGCGGTCGATTTTATAGCGGAAGGTTTGATACTGAGCGGACATCGTCATCCGCGAAAGATAGCGCGAAATGGATCCCGTATTGTGATCGATCGACATCTGATTGTCGTTGAGTACGACGATGAGATTTTTTGCAAGCTGTCCCGCATGCGAAAGCGCTTCGAAAGCCATCCCCCCCGTAAGCGCTCCGTCGCCGATGACAGCGACAACCTTTCCGCTTTTGTTTTGAATGCTCCTGGAAACGAGGAGACCGAGCGCCGAAGAGATAGATGTCGATGCGTGACCCGCGCTGAAAAAATCGTGTTCGCTTTCGCCTCTTCGCGTAAAACCCGAAATACCGCCCGAAAGTCGGAGCGTACCGAACGACGCGTAGCGCCCGGTCAGCAGCTTGTGCGCGTAGCACTGGTGGCTTACATCCCACACGATCGCGTCTTCGGGACTCGAAAACACGCGGTGCAGCGCGATCGTAAGTTCGACGACGCCGAGATTGCTTGCGAGGTGACCGCCGTTTTTACCGACGACTTCTATAATCGTTTTTCTGATTTCGCGGGCAAGAAGAGGAAGAGCGGACGGCGGAAGTTTTTTAATATCTTGAGGGGAATGTATGCCGGAAAGAATCGTAAAAAACCTCCGTAATTACAAACAAAAAAGACCGCGACGGTTACACGAACACACGCGGCCTATTCACAAAGTTTAAGCAAAAATCACTTGCTCTTGTGTCTGTTTTTTCTGAGCATCTTCTTTCGCTTATGTGTCGCCATCTTTTGACGCTTTCTTTTTTTTCCGCAGGGCACGACATTCTCCTTACATCGAATAGTGTTTTCCAGTATCGCAAAATTCGCGCAGTACGTCAAGAGCGTGACAAAGCCGTACAAAATATTTACTCACAAATATTTTGTGTCGCCATTCGTCGGAAACCGACTATCGAGGAAACCGACCGCCGGCCGCCCCGTCATTCGATATAGGGGATGTCGAAGTGCATACGGTCTTTGGTGAGTTCCGCGGCGGGAAAGATCATGCGCGCTTCGTCGAGCAAAACGGAAAGCTCCCTGTCGGTATAGCGCGGGCTGTAGTGAATCATCGCCATGCGTTTGACACCCGCGTCGCGAGCGATCGTCGCGGCCTGTTTTGCCGTCATGTGTTTTTTTTCTCTCGCCTGATCGATGAGCGCATCTTCGAACATGCCTTCACAGATCAAAAGATCGCTTCCGCGCACTTCGTCCGCGATCGACGGCTTGTAGAGCGTATCGGTCACATAACTGAACTTCCTTCCGCTCCGCGAGGGGCCGAGCACTTGGTCGGGCGTAACGGTTTTTCCGTCGGAAGCCGTAACGCTCTCGCCTTTTTGCAGTTTTCCCCACAGCGGCCCCATCGGCACTTTGAGCGCTTTCGCTTTTTCGGGACTGAACTCACCCGGTCGGTCGAGCTCTTCGAGCGTATAGCCGACGCAGGTTTTCGTGTGCGCGAGCGGAAATGCGCGGATATAAAACCCTTCCCCCCCGTGCACGACGCAGGGAGCCGTAATCTCTTTTACGACAACGGGATAATTGATAAACATATCGAGCACTTTGCGGCTCGTTTCGATATATTCGGCGATCTTCGGCGGGCCGTAGATATACAGCGGTTCGGTGCGATCCACTTGCGAAGAGAGCATCATAATGCCGGGCAGCCCCGTTACGTGATCGGCGTGGGTGTGCGACACAAAAATCGCATTTATCTTTTTCCACTTGAGATTGAGGCGCCTGAGCGACACTTGCGTTCCCTCTCCTCCGTCGAATAAAAAGAGCTCTCCTTCGCGGCGCAAAAGCACCGACGTGAGGTGGCGGTACGGGAGCGGCATCATTCCGCCGCAGCCCAAAACAAAAGCTTCCATATTCATAAGGCACGACCTGCAAGAATTTTTTTGATCCGTTTATGATAAAACGCTCTCGCGCTTTCGGCAAGCGCATAGGGCGCATAGAGCGGCGAAAGCGGAAAATCGAGGGATCCCGGGCGATGCACGATGCGCCCGCCGAATCCCGTTTTAAAAAGATAGAGACCGTACATCGGATGATTTTTATCGTCCGACGGCGGCATACCGTAAAAATCGTAGACGGCCGATCCGTAAGATTTCGCATCGCATATCGCAGTCCATTGCAAAAGATAGGCGGGCATGAGGTTTCGCTTGGCGTTTGAAGAAGCGCCGTAAAGATAGACCGCTTCGCTTTTAGAAAAGAGCGTGATGATCGACGCGAGGTTTTCCCCCTCGTGCGATGCGATATAGACCGTGATGAGCGGGGCATCTTTATGTGAAGCGCTCAAAGCGAAAAGGTCTTCATAGTATTTTTTTGCGTGAATCGCAATGCCGTCGCGGTTCGCCGTCGTCTTATAGAGTTCGTAAAAAATATCGAGAGCGCGCGAGGCGTCGGAATCGAGCGAAGGATTGTCCGCCTTATCGGTTCGCGCGCGGTATGCGCGGACGACAACGCCTTTTTTTTGTGCAAGGCGGATATTGTAACGCCATTTGCTTCGCATCGCAGAAAGGAGTTCATCTTCCGATTTTGTCAAATCGATAAGCGTCGTATCGGGCGGCTGAATATCGGTTTTCGTTTTAACGATCGCCAGTTTTTCCGAAGCAGCCGCTTGCTTCATCTCTGCGACAAAAAAATCGCGCGAAGATATCGAATAAAAATCGAGTGAGGAATCAAAGCGTATACAAAGCGTGTGCTTGGGGAGAAAGTCTTTAAGAGACTCTGAAAACTCCACCAAAAACTGCGCATACGAGGCGGCATCCTCCTGCCGCACGCCGACCCCTCCGTTTTCTTTTTCATCGGCTTTTATCGAGAGGTTTTGCAATGTACCGTTGTCACTGCCGTTGTCGCCGTAAAAAAAAGACGGCATCATCGGAATATAGGCGATGGAAAAATATTTTGCAAAGCGCCGCACGAGAACCGAAACGGTAAAAGCACCGCCCCCTTCCGATCGGACATCGAAAAAGAGCGATTTCCAGCCGTGCAGGGATTTAAACGCCGCCCAAAACGGCGACTGCAAAAAACGCTCTCCTCCGTCGGCAAGAGAGCGCGGAGAGAGCGGCGCAATCGTAAAAGCAAACACTTGTTATGCTACTCCGCCGTTTACGGTTTTTTCCGTCGTAAGCGCTTTTCCGTCCGCCGTGAGTTTTTTATCCTGAATGACGACTTCTCGGTCATGCACTTTTATTTCGATTTGAAAAAACACGTCCGCGCTTATCTCTTTTTCTTTTTGTGCCGAAGGATCTTCTCCTTCAAGCACGACGGGAGTGCCGGGAGCCGCCCACGGAGCCGTTACGAGTTCGACGCATTCTTTGCCCGCTTCATCGGTGTAATCCGCCGCAAGGAGCATACCGCGGCTTTCAATTCCGCGCATTTTCCGAGGAGCGAGGTTATCGACGAGGATTATGTGCTTTCCGAGCAGTTCGTCTTCTTTTAAATACGGCACGAGTCCGCTTTGAATGACGCGCTCCGTACCGCTTCCGTCGTCGAGGTGTTCTATATAGAGCTTATCGGATTCGGGATTGCGTTCGACGGAAACGATCTTTGCGACTTTGAGCGAAACGAATTTATTAAAATGCGCGCACATGTCGGCTGCGAGGGCAGGCTCTTTTTTTTCGGCCTTTGCCTTTTGTGCACTCGGCTTTCCGCCCGTCCCTTCTTCGCGCGATTTTTGATTTCCCGAAAAACGCTCTTTAAAAGCTTTCATCGTCTTATCGTCCATCGGCGTAAAGTATACGCTCGTCGCACCTATCTCCGAAAGACCCTCCGTTTTTCCGAGATCGCTCCACCTAAGCGCACCTTCCGAATCGTCCGTTCCGATACGCTTTTCGGTAATCGTTTTACCGAAAAACGAAGCGACTTTTTGCGCATACTGCGGGAGATAGGGCGCCGTCAATATCATCAAATCTTTTATGACATAGCACAGATTGTGTATGAGCTTTGCCGCTTTTTCAGGATCGGTGTTGCGCGTTTTCCACGGCTCGGCCGCTTGGAACGCTTTGTTTCCGATATCGCTTATCGCAAAGATTTCGCGGAATGCGTCTTTGAGATCCGCCCATTCAAGCAGTTCGGTAATTCTCCGCTCCCGCGCTTTTACTTCCGCCCACAGCGCTTCGTCTTCAGGAGCGTCGGGGATTTTGCCGCCGTAGTATTTGTTGACGAACAGCAGCGTGCGGTTTACGAGATTGCCGAGATTTCCGATAAGTTCCGCATTGTATTTTTCCTGAAAATCCTTCCATGTAAATTGATAATCGGATTTTTCCGGACGATTGTAAAAGATGTAAAACCGCCACGCATCCGCGGGAATACCGCTTTCTTTCGCGTCCGTTCCGAATACGCCGACGCCCTTCGACTTCGAAAATTTCCCGTCTTCGTAATTTAAAAATTCGGTCGAACTCATGTGAAAGAGCTTTGTCCAATCGCGTCCGCTTCCGAGCAGACTCGACGGAAAGACGACCGTGTGAAAGGGGATATTGTCTTTGCCTATAAATTGAAAAAGCTCGACGGGCATTTTGTCCGCCGCTTCATCGGATTCGGACGGAAGCCACCAGCTTTTATAGTCGAAGGATTTTTTTCCCGCCGCAGCGAGTTCGTTTGCAAGCTGGAGCGTTATCGAAATATAGCCGATCGGCGCGTCGAACCACACGTAAAAGACTTTATCTTCGTAGCCTTCTTTCGGTACGGGTATACCCCATTTCAAATCGCGCGTGATCGCGCGCTCGTTTAAGCCGTCTCTTATCCACGCCTTTGTCATTTGAATCGCGTTTGCGCTCCACTTTCCTTCGATACTCGCCTTTTCCATCCACGCTTCAAGACGCCCCTCGATCGCAGGCAAATCGATGTATAAGTGCTTCGTCTCCCGCACTTCGGGGGAAGAGCCGCAGGTAGCGCATTTCGCTTGTACCAAATCGGTCGGATCGAGGAGGCTGCCGCAGGTTTCGCACTGATCGCCTCTCGCGTCTTCGCTCCCGCATTTGGGACAGGTGCCGCGCACATAACGGTCGGCCAAAAACATATTGCAGTGCGGACAAAAGAGCTGCTTTGTCGTGTGCTCCTTGATAAAGCCGTTCGCATCGAGATCGTTAAAAATTTCCTGCGTAACGTCTTTTATCTCTTCGTTCGACGTGCGTCCGAATTTGTCGAAAGCGATGTGAAACCAATCGTATATTTCCGTGTGCAGTTTATAATAGTGATCGCAGAGTTCGCGCGGCGTTTTGCCCTCTTCGAGCGCTTTCGTCTCGGTCGCCGTGCCGTATTCGTCGGTGCCGCAGATGTACAGCGTATCGTAGCCCCTGCTTCTGCAAAAGCGTGCAAAGACGTCGGCTGAAAGCATTTGAATGAGATTTCCGAGGTGAGGAACGTTATTGACGTACGGAAGCGCCGATGTAATGAGTTTTCTGTTCATAATTTTTTATTATAGCCCGAACGGATGATTTTGTACATTACCCTGTTCATACCCCGCGCACACATGCTCCGCACACGTAAAATCGCGGGTGTAAAAAAAGGCGATATGCGCTATAATAACGGTATGACACAGCATTCAGTTCCGCTTCGAAAAGACGTTCCCTCTTCCGACAAATGGGATTTATCGTCGCTGTTCGCATCCGACGGCGATTGGGAAAAAGCGCTCGCAGAAATCGAAGCGCTCACCGAAAAAGCCGCCGCGTACAAAGGCAGGCTTTCCGAATCCGATAAAACGCTGCTTTCGGCACTCAAAGCGTACGAAGCTGCCGACAAAAAACTCGAAGCCGTTTTCAATTACGCGAGCCTGCAGCTCACCGCAGATGAAACCGATCCCGCCGCCCAAAACAAAGAAGGGCGCGCTCGTATGGCGTACACGAAATACCTCGCGGCGACGAGTTTTTTCAATCCCGAAGTCCAATCGATCCCCGATGAAAAGATACGGGTTTGGATGGAAGAAGACGCTTTCCGCGATTACCGCGTCTTTTTGTCGAAACTGCTCCGTATGAAGCGTTATATTTTAAGCGAAAAAGAAGAGCGCATCATGTCGCTGCAAAGCGAAAGCGCATCCGCCGCACACAAAGCTTTTACCGTGTTTACCGACGCGGATCTGCGCTTCGGCACGGTGACGGTCGGCGGCGAAGAGAAGCCTTTGACGCAGTCGACGTGGAGCGTTTTTATGGACAATCCCGATCGGAGCGTCCGCGAAAACGCATACAAAAAATTCTACGGCACTTTCGAAGCTTACGAACACACGCTCGCATCCCTTTATTCGGGGAGCGTCAATCAGGACGTGTTTTCGATGCGCGCGCGAGGCTATGCCACCTGCCTCGAAAAAGCGCTCTATCCCGACAATGTAAGCGTAAGCGTCTACCGCAATCTCATCGACACCGTGCATAAAAATCTTCCCGCACTCCACGAGTATTACGCGCTCAGAAAAAAAGCGCTCGGTCTTACCGAACTGCGCCACTGGGACGTATACGTGCCGCTCGTCAAAAACGTGCGAACGAACACGAGTTACGAAGAAGCGGTTGAAATATGCCGCGAAGCGCTTTCTCCTCTCGGAAGCGAATACACCGACCGGCTCTGCAGCGGACTTCTCGGCGGCTGGGTCGACCGCTATGAAAACAAAGGAAAGAGAAGCGGCGCGTTTTCAAGCGGCGTATACACGGGAAATCCGTTTATCCTGCTCAACTACAAAGACGACGTCATCCGCGACGTATTTACGATGGCGCACGAAGGCGGGCATTCGATGCACACGTGGTATTCGGTGCACGCGAATCCCTATATGCAGTACAACTACACGATTTTCGAAGCCGAAGTCGCATCGACGTTCAACGAAGAGCTCGTATTCCGCTATCTTTTAAAACGAGCCGAAACCGACGATATGAAAGCCTATCTCCTCGCAACTCATGCGGGCGACATACTCGCGACGCTGTACCGCCAGACGATGTTCGCCGAATACGAACTGAAAGCGCACGAATTCGTCGAGGCGGGAGAGCCTCTTTCCGCGGAACTGCTTCGAAAAACCTATCGATCGCTTCTCGAAAAGTATTTCGGAAGCGAAATGCGGTTTGAAACAAACAGCGATATGGAAGGCTTGCGTATTCCGCATTTTTACAGCGCGTTTTACGTATACAAATACGCAACGGGGATTTCGGCATCGCTTGCACTTGCCGAGCGCGTATTGAACGGAGGCAAAACCGAGCGCGACGATTATTTCAGATTTTTGCAATCGGGCGGCTCGCGCTATCCGATAGAATCGCTCAAAATCGCAGGCGTCGACATGAGCGAAAGCAAGCCCGTCGAAGACGCATGCGCCGTATTCGCACGTATCGTAAAAGAGCTTTCCGCCATGCTTAAGATTTAGCGAAAATGTGCCGATATATATAAAGTCGGATTTTTCGCGGGAAATCTTACGGAGATTATAATTGAAAGAAACCGAGTTTTACTCTTTTTTGGCAAAGATACCGAAAGCGGAAATACACATCCACCTCGAAGCCGTCATGTCGTTTCGTACGATCGAAAAATTGTACGAGCGGCGCTTCGGAAAAAAGATGAGCGCTGCGGACGAAGCCGAACTCTTTTCATACGATAATCTCAACGGCTTTATCAAAGCCTTTCTCGCCGTACAGGATCTCTTTCAATCCGTCTCCGATTTCAAATACGTTTTCGACGACTTCGGAAAGTACCTTGCCAAAAACAATATCGTCTACTGCGAAGCCTTTTTCGCCCCATCCGCGTTTTTAAAAAAAGGATTCGACTACGGTGAAATGATTTCCCTCTTTTCAGAAAAAATCGCCGAGATCAAAGAAAAATACAATATCGTCATAAAACTCCTGCTCGACGTATCGCGCACATTCGGTTGTAACAACGCGATGAAAAATTACGAACTGCTCAAGCAGTATCCGTGCAAAGACATCATCGGCATCGGACTCGGAGGAGCCGAACAAAAGGGTCCCGCAAAAAATTTCGAACCCGTATTTTCGCGCGCGCACGCGGACGGCTTTCACGCAGTCGCACACGCGGGTGAAGACGTCGGACCTGAATCCGTATGGGACACGATCAAATTTCTCCGCGCCGAACGCATCGGTCACGGCATCACATCGGTACAGGATCCCGAACTCATGGCCTACCTCGCTGAAACACAGCTTCCGCTCGAAGTATGCATTACGAGCAACGTATTTACGAAGCGCTTTATCGATACCGTCGAAAACCATCCGATCCGCCGTATGTATGACGAAAACATCTTCGTCACCGTAAACACCGACGATCCGCTCTTTTTCAAAACGACGCTCATCGAAGAATATTGGAAATGTTATAAGAAGCTGCACTTTACGCTTCCCGAAATCAAGCGCCTCATCTGCAACGGCTTCAACGCGTCATTCCTTTCCGACACCGCGAAAAAATCCTACATCCGCGAAGTAAATGCCGCGTGGAAAGAGTTTGCACCCGCAGAGTAAGATACGATTAATAATTATTAAATCGAATGTCGGTGAACGAAGCTATGATTCTTTTGTCCAGTCTTCGATTTTCAGTCCGGGTATTCGGGAAAATTCTCTTATATTATTTGTAACTACAGTAAGATTTCTTGCTAACGCTTGGGCGGCAATCTGTGTATCAAAAGGTCCGATCGGAATACCTTTGTTTTCAAGATAGGCTCTAATCATTCCGTATGTTTCCGTGTCTTCTGTAGTAAAATCTATTATGTTAGTAAAATCTGCACAAAAATCCAAAAGCGCCCGGCGATTTTTTTCTCTACATTGACTTTTTGAAACACCGTACTCCAACTCCGCAATTGTAATAGCGGAAAGAAACAATTCTTCTTTTTTGCAGTTAAATATTTTTTTTTCCAAATACGGATTTTTATTTTTTATGAGGAAAATACAGATATTTGTATCCAGCAAATACATTAAACTTCCCATAAAATTGCACAGCGAGTAAATCTTCAGATTTAGGAGCTGGGCAATTCATGCGCGATAGCGCATAATCCAATAAACGAGTTTTCTGAAAGAAAACTCGAAGTTAAATTGAACGGCGCTATATCAGACGTTCAATTTAAACTTTAAAATTCCCGTTTTGGCATTGCCGGCTGATTTCTTCCTTCCGACATAAAATCATCGGAAAACTCGGAAAGACTTCTTTTAAGATTTTCCCACTTGCTTTCTTTCGGGGTTAGAATTATTGATGAGCCGATTTTCTTGATGAATAATTCGGAAAAATCGATATGAAATTCTTTCGGAATTCTTACCGCCTGACTGTTTCCGCTTGTGAACACTTTTGTACAAACCATATCATCGCCTCCGTATATATTACAGTATATACGGAAGTAGGCTTATCGTCAAGTTCCGTTTATCACAAAAACCGATTTTACCGTTCTTTTTCAGGGGGTTCCCCGCCTCAGGCGGGTCGGGCTATCCGCTCCAATCGCCTTCGGCAATTTCCGCTTCTATCCCTAACCCGTATGCGGGCTTGACATTGCCGGCCCGGCCGCTGCGTTCGCAGTATTCCTGCCGGAATACCGCACTTCGCTTGCCGGGCTTACACCTTCTTTCTGCACCTTCGCTGCAAATTATCGCAAAAGCCTCCGTGTCCCAAATAAAAACAGCCCTGCGGAGCACAACGCTTTCTGCAGGGCTGCTTTGTTATTTTCTAGCCGTTATGTTATTCATCCCCAACAAACCAGCCTTTTTGCGTGCGCATTATCAGGGCATTCCTTTTATACCTTTCCAGCTCACTTGACGGCACTTTTATGCTGCGTGCCGTCAGTTTTTTGCAGCCGGAAAAAGCCTTGTCAAATTTACCTGCATTATAATTGCACTTTAGCGTAACAGCCGTAATCTTTTTGCAGTTGGAAAAGCATTCGCTCATATCGGTAACGCTGCTTGGGATCACGGGGGCTTGAGTAAGGCTTGTGCAGTTGGAAAAGCATTCGCTCATATCGGTAACGCCGGCAGGGATCACGGGGGCTTGAGTAAGGCTTTCGCAGTCCCAAAAGCATTCCCTCATATCGGTAACGCTGCTTGGGATCACGGGTGCTTGAGTAAGGCTTTCGCAGTCCCAAAAGCATGCCCTCATATCGGTAACGCTGCTTGGGATCACGGGTGCTTGAGTAAGGCTTATGCAGTTGGAAAAGCATTCGCGCATATCGGTAACGCTGCTTAGGATCACGGGGGCTTGAGTAAGGCTTTCGCAGCCGGAAAAGCAGTAGCGCATATCGGTAACGCCGGCAGGGATCACGGGGGCTTGAGTAAGGCTTGTGCAGCCGGAAAAGCAGGAGCGCATATCGGTAACGCCGGCAGGGATCACGGGCGCTTGAGTAAGGCTTATGCAGTTGGAAAAGCAGGAGCGCATATCGGTAACGCTGCTTGGGATCACGGGGGCTTGAGTAAGGCTTGTGCAGCCGTAAAAGCATTCCCTCATATCGGTAACGCTGCTTGGGATCACGGGGCTTTGAGTAAGGCTTGTGCAGCCGTAAAAGCAGCTGTACATATTTGTAACGCCGGCAGGGATCACGGGCGCTTGAGTAAGGTTTCCGCAGCCGTAAAAGCACCAGCTCATATCGGTAAGACCGGATATTTCTGCAAACTTAAGCACAACTTTTTTAGTCGGATTATTGTTTAGTATTTTTCCGAGTGGGCTCGGTTTGCAAGGATAGGTACTATCTCCCTTTAAGTCCGCCGCCGTAAGCCCGGTTACTTTGATGTAATAGATTCCGTTTATATCCGGTGCGGCAGTTTTAAGATGGTTGTCCAAATTTGCACCGTTTGCTCCGAATGGGACTTCAGCATACGTTGCCGGTGTAAAACTTACGTTCACTTTTGTGTCGGCACTTATCGTTACATCTGCAGTCGGACTTCCGGCGGTGCCGCCGTCTTCAAATGTTCCGCCGGTAATTGTCCACGTGTCAACTTTGTAATCGGTTTCCGGCAATGCGGTAAACGTAATTACCGTGCCTTTCTCGACTTTACCGCTTGCAGGATTTGCGTTCACTGTTCCGTGTTCTCCTGCCGTCACCTCTACGGTGAAAGTTTCATCGCTTACTTCCGTTTTACATCCGATCGTACATAATGCGGCAAGCAAAATCGCCGCCGCAAGTATTCCGATTTTTTTTAAACAGGTTCTCATATTTCCTCCTAGGTAAGTTTATTTGACTTAGTTTTTTATCACTTTTGCAAAATTGCGAATCGGGGTGATTACACCCTTTTGTTCGGAATAATTTTACACCTGTTTTTGTTTATGTAATAGGGAGTTTACTCCCGAAAAAGTCGGGAGTTCCAGATACACTGTTTTACCGGCTCATGAGCCGCAGTTAGGATATCACGCGGCAACTGCACGGCGAGCTTCAACCTATCAACTATTTTACGTACACCATAAGCAGCATAACGTCGCTCACTCGGATGCCGGAAATACGTCCCGCCTGCCCCAGCGTGCGAGGGCGGATCTTTTCGAGCTTTGCGCGCGATTCGGCGGAAAGCGATACGACGGATGCGTAGTCGAAATCGTCGGGGATGCGCGCGCTTTCCATGCGGTGCATTTTTTCGACACGCCTGTCCTGCTTTTCGATATAGTAGCGATATTTGAAATCGATTTTCGCTTCTTCCCATTCGCTTTCGTCGTAGCCGGGGTTTTCAAGTGCGGGGTCTTTTAATAATTTTTCGAATATCTCTTCGCGCACGGCATACTTTCGGTTTACGGCATCGAACTGTGCTTTCGTCTTTAAGCCCGCGGCAAAACCGTAGGAAGCAAGGCGGCGGTCTGCCGTATCGCTTCGGAGCTTTAAGCGATATTCGGCTCTCGCGGTAAACATGCGGTAAGGCTCCTTTGTGCCGAGCGTCACCAAATCGTCGATCAATACGCCGATATACGCTTCGTCGCGGCGGAGTACGAACGGCTGCCATTCGGGTATCGTTCGGAAATTGTTAAAGCCCGCATCCCTTTGCGCTTTTTCGAGAGCGTCGTTCAAGCGTTCGGGAGACGAGCGCATATCGTCGGAAGAAGCGCACAAGGGGCCGCAGATTTTCCGATGCGCTTTCGCGTAATAGCCCGCGTTGATGCCCGCGACGATGCCCTGCCCCGCAGCTTCTTCGTAGCCCGATGTTCCGTTGATTTGCCCCGCGTTGAACAATCCCGCGACACGCTTCGTTTCGAGCGACGAAAAAAGCTGCGTCGGTTCGACGTAATCGTATTCGACCGCATAACCCGGTCTCGACGGTACGGCATTTTCAAAGCCCGGAAGCGTACGCAAAAACGCATCCTGCACGCTTTCGGGAAGCGAAGAGGAAAATCCGTTCAAATAGATTTCATCGGTTTCAAGGCTTTCCGGTTCTACGAAAATCTGGTGCCGCTCGCGGTCGGCAAAGCGCACCACTTTGTCTTCGATGGACGGACAGTAGCGCGGTCCGATCCCCAAAATCTTTCCGCTGAAAAGCGGCGAGCGGTGAACGTTGTCGCGGATTATCCGGTGCGTTTCGCCATTCGTGTATACGATGTGGCAGGGTACGAGCGGGCGATCGACTGAGGTATTGTCGTATGAAAAGGGGATAACGTCGGCGTCTCCTTCCTGCACGTCGAGCTTCGAAAAATCGACAGTCTTTTTAAGCACGCGAGGCGGAGTGCCGGTTTTCAGTCTCCCCGTCGTAAAGCCGAGTTTCCGAAGCGACTCCGTCAAACCCTGTGCGGCGGCCTCTCCGAGCCTTCCGCACGGAGCGTCGTATTCGCCGATAAATATGCGTCCGCCCAAAAAGGTTCCCGTCGTAAGCACGACGGCGCGCACGGGAACGACGCGGCCCCGCTCGGTTACGATGCCGGTGATTTTCAAGCGCATAGCCGAGTCTTTCGTTTCGCCCCTCTTTTCGCCCGGTATCGTTCCCGCCTCCGCGCTCCCCTCCGAATGCGGGGGAAGCGGCGTCGAACTTTCCGCCGTCACGACATCGGTAACGGTGTCCATGAGCGTCGAAAGATTGGGCTCCGCTTCGAGCGCTTTCCGCGCAAGCTCTGAATAGACGATTTTGTCCGCTTGAGCTCGCGGAGCGCGTACGGCAGGTCCCTTGCTTTTGTTGAGGAGGCGAAATTGAATGAGGGAAGCGTCCGTGAGCTTTGCCATCTCTCCGCCGAGCGCGTCGATTTCGCGGACGATATTGCCCTTTGCAATGCCGCCGATCGAAGGATTGCACGACAGGCGCCCGACCGACTCGATCGTCTGCGTTACGACGAGCGTCTTCAATCCCATGCGCGCGCACGCGAGGGCGGCTTCGATTCCCGCGTGCCCCGCACCGACGACTGCGACGTCATAAAAATCGTAAAAACCGGACATGTCAGTTTTTCCGTCTCTTTCTCAAAACGCGGACGATGAACATAATGACCGTCATGCCGGCGACGGGTGTCATAACGGAAATGAGGAATCCCGAAAAAAGGAAAAAGGGCTTCACATAGCCTAAAACGATGCCGAGCGCTGTGAACGCAAACCACGCGATCACTTCCCATGCGGGCGTGTATTCGTTTCCCGCGTCGTCGCCCGACCAAATAAAATCCGATATGACGTACCCCGCAGCGCCGCCTATCCACAAAAAAATCACATAGACCGCACCGAGCTTTTCACCGGAAAAGGACGAACAGCCGGTAAAAAGAAGCGAAAGAGAGAGAAGCAGCGCGGATACGAAAGGTTTGGATTTCATAGGCAGTGCAACACTATCACATCGCCGTTTTTTCTGCAACGGGACGGGATATAATTTGTAATTTGTAATGGGTAATTGATTCCCCTCTTACAGCGGCACAAACACGACGGTCTGCTGCGGGATATCGATGTTCGACGCTTTGACCGAAAGCGTATCGTTGAGCTCATATTTTTTTTGCGGTACGATAAATGTTTGCATATCGAGCGACGGAATATAGAACTGGATCTGTTTGTCTTTTTTATCGACGCACACAGCTTCCCCCGTCCACTCGGGATTTTGCAAGAGGTATACGAGCTTCCAGTGCGTTTCGCTGCACCGCGACGCTTTCCGTGCGGCAATCGACGCGATATCGCCTTCGCTGATGCGCATAAGCATATCGTCTTTGTCGATGAGCGGCCGGCCGACCATAAACGCGCGCAGCTGTTCGTGTGCAATCAAATCGCCGTAGCGGCGGAGCGGACTCGTCACTTGGCTGTACATCGAAACGCCGATCGCAGCGTGAGGCGCAGGCGTAATGCCGACACTGCGCTTTCGCATACAGCGGAGCAAACGAAAATCGCCGGCAAGTCCCGGAGGCAGATCGGAGGGGATAGCGGGCGCTTCCTGACTCACGTACGGAAAGGGAATGCCGTTTTTAAACGCGAAGCGCGCCGCGCCTTCTCCTGCAAGGAGCATCATCTCTCGCACCGTATCGCCCGATTCGTAACGGATTTCCGGTTCGATCGAAACTTTTTTCGTCTCTTCATCGACGCTGATATGCACTTCGGGCAAATCGACGGAACAGGCGCCTGCCCTCTTCCGCCGTTCAATATTACGTTTTGCGATATCGAACAAGGGTTTCAATTCGGGCGAATCTTTCAGCGCATCCGCTTTTTCATAGGTAAGGCGCTCGACATTGACAAACGTTTTGAAAACCGCGCAATCGGAAATACCGCCCTTGTCGTCGAATAAAATCCGAAACGAAAGCGCGCGGCTCCTCTCGTTCAAACCGAGCGCGTAATCGGCAAGGGAAGTTTCGGCGAGCATACGGCTCGTTCCCTCAGGCAGATACAGCGTCGTTCCGCGTTCTCGCGCGGTTTTGTCGATCGAACTGTCGGGCATGACGCTGGAAGCGGGATCGGCAACGTGAACCCACAGGTATTCGCCGTCCCACGAAACCGCATCGTCGGGATCTTCCGACCACGCGTTGTCGATCGCGTATGCCCTGCTTTGCACAAAAAGCCGCTCTTCTTCGGGCGGAACGGCAAGCCCCTCGGATGCCGACGTCATCGAAAGCCCGTAGCGCGTCGGATACGGATTTCGCGTAAGGGGCCATACGCCCGTGTCGATGAGCAGCTTGTGCGCTTTTTCGGGCGTCTGCGAAAAACCCGCCTCCGCCATAGCCTTTGATTTGTCGGTCTGACCGAGCGCGAGAGATTCGACTTCGCTCATATACTTGGAGTCGCCGGGGAGTTCGAGTTTTTTTTGTTTGAGCCGCTTGATAAAGGCCGCGCGCAGTTCTCCTTCGTGCGCCTTTTCGTATGCCTTTTGTTTTAATGCCGTTATTTCCTCTTCGCTCCGCGGCACAAAGGCAAGCGTACCCGATTTAAAAGATGCGGCATCGAGGGCAAATTCATCGCTTTCGGAAATCGCTTTATAGACGGCAAAACTTTCATCCGCCGAAAAAGACGGGCGCATAAGCTCGGCGATATCGGCAAAAGGGACGGACGACGATGCGGTGCCGGGATCGGATCGAAGCAGTTCGTAAGCTTCGGAAAGCTGAACGGAGAGCGCGCCGTCGGAAAACGAAAGAAGCGCATCGAGACTCGAAGCGGGTCCTTCATGCAGAGGCACGATATCTTTTTCACGCACTTTCAGCGATACGTACGATTTTTTTCCCGTCGCAGCCGCCGAAGGACAGTATTGAATCGCATATTTTTCACCTTCGACATCGGTGACGAGGGCGCATTGATTTTTATAGAGCACGACCGCATTTTTTCGAATCATACGGAAACTATACCGAAAACAATTGTGTTAGTAAACGCGAACGATTGCTCGTACGAAAGAATTACACGCAAACGATCGTACGCAACGGCTGGTCGTGTCAAACGCTTGCGAGCAAACGATTGTATGTACTGCAAGATATCGTCATTCACCGAGCAGCGCGTTCGGCAGCCACGTGATGAGCGGCGGATAATAAGCGCATAAAAACAGCACGGCGATAAGCGGAATCAAAAACGGAACGATAGCGCGGTACAGCCGTTCGAGCTTTACTTTTCCGACGTCGCCTACGATAAACAGACATACCCCGAATGGAGGAGTCACCTGCCCTATCATAAGATTCAATACGACTATCACACCGAAATACACCATATCCAAATTGAAGCGCTGCGCAATCGGAATGAGAACGGGCAGCATGAGCGTCAGTATTGCGCCCGGCTCCATAAACATACCGAGCACCAGCAAAATAATATTGATTGTTAAAATCACGATGCCGGGATTGGTGCTTACGCCTGCGATAAAGTCCGCGATTTTTCCGGAAACGCCTTCGCGTACCAGTACATACGTAAACAGCGTAGATGTGCCGATGATAAACAGCGTATTTGCGGAAGTGACGGCGCTGTCCAAAACGCATTTTATAAAGGATTTTCGATCGAGCGTCCGGTATACGAAGATCGCAATGACGAGCGCATACACGACGGCGACGCACGAAGCTTCGGTCGGCGTAAACAAGCCCGCGGTAAATCCGCTCAAAATGATAAGCGGCGTGATAATCGATAAAATGGAACGCGAGAATTCGGTTATTAATTTTTTTATATTGAAGCGCTCCCGCGGATAGCCTCTTTTTAATGAGATGATAAGCGTCAGGATCATCATCGTTGCAACGATCAATACGGCGGGTACGACGCCTCCGACAAACAATTTCGATACGCTCACGCTCGCGATCGAACCGTAAATGATCAACGGAATGGACGGAGGAAAGATCGGCCCGACGACGGAAGACGCGGACGTCACCGCTGCGGAAAAATCCCGATCGTAGCCTTTCGACGTCATCGCTTCCATTTCGATCGTACCGAGCCCGCCCGCATCGGCGGCCGCGCTGCCCGACATTCCGGCAAATATCAAACTCGCGACGATATTCGCATGTCCCAATCCGCCGGGAATCCAGCCGACAAGAGAATTCGCGAAATTGAAAATCCGGTCGGTAATCTTTCCGGCATTCATCAGATTTCCCGCAAAAATAAAAAGCGGAATCGCTATCAACAAAAACGAATCGATGCCGAAAACCATCTTTTGTCCGATGACCATGAGCGGATAGCCGAGGTTAAGACAACCGATAACGGCGCTCGCGCCGATGGAAATGCTGATAGGCATGCCGATCAATAAGAAAACAATAAATACCGCAAAAAAAACGATCATTTTCCGTCACCTCTCAGCTGCTTCGATTTTTCGATGATATTGTAAACGGCTTTCAATACGAAAAAGCCGCCGCTTACGGCAAGCGGTAAAAACTGCCACATTTTTGAAAAGTTCGGCATCGAAGAATAATACTCCGTAACCACAAACGGATATAAACCGCAAAACGAAACGATCATAACGATGCCCAAACCGAGCGTAACCGCGTGCCGCACGAACCAAAATACCGTGCGCACCTTTCCTTGCGTCCTGCTGTAACTCATATCGATCGATATGAGTTCCTCTTTGTCGTATAAAACGGTAATCCCCAAAAACGCCATCCACAAAAACAAAAGCCCCGCAAGCTCCGTCATACCGCGAAACGATTTATTGAGGATATTGCGGATGACAAGCTCGTTGAGCATGAGCGCCACGATTCCGAGCACGGAAACGATAAGCAGCACACACACAATTTTGATAAAACCGTCAAGAATTTTTTTATACATATTCATAGCGTACGCGCCTTAAAAAATAAATTCTTTGCTGTGTCAGTTGAACGGCGGGTTTTGAAAAACATAATTTTATTATATCGATACTTTCAAAACCCGCCGTTTGAAAACTATTTTGTAAGCTGATCGACGATCGACTGATCGTACCAGCTTTCGGACGCATAGCGGGCGTAGTATTTTGATCCGCCCAATTTGTTTTTAAAACTCTTAATATCGGGATTCATATCGAATTGGACACCCGCCTTTTTCAAAACTTCCATCGCGCTTATATTGTCCTGCGCGATAGTGTCGAAAGAATATTTTGCGGCAATGACAGCCTGCTCTTTCAAAATTTTCTGCTGCTCCGCGCTGAGCGATTTCCATTTCTTTTGATTGACGGCCATCGTACATCCCATCCACATATAATTGATAAAACTGTAATACTTGATGTCGTCATAGGTCGCATTCGCTACGAGATGGTAGGTCGCATTGTCCTGCGCTTCCGCCGTACCGTTGGAAAGCGCGATCGCAAGCTCGTTCAGCGCAAGCGCAACCGGCGTAGCGCCGAGCGCCGACCACACATCGAGATACATTTTGCTCGTCGGAACCCGAATCTTCAATCCCTTTACGTCATCCACCGTATGGACGGGACGCTTTGTCGTCGCAATGTGACGCATACCGTTATCGCCTTCGGCGAGGTATACGAGACCGACCGACGGAAGGTTTGCGAATATCTTTTCGCCGATCGCGCCGTTTACTTTTTCATACGCGTCTTCCGCACTCGAAAACAAAAACGGCAAATCGAGAATTTTCGCCTTGTCGTAAAAGCTCGTAAATCCCGACGTACCGGCAAAGATGACATCGATCGTACCCATGCGCGTCGACTGCAGCGCTTCCGCATCGTTGCCGAGTTCGCCGCTCGAGTGCACGTCCATAACGATAGTACCGCTCGACGCCGCGCGGACGAGTTCGGCATACTTTGCAATCGTCTTTGTCGGTACGCTCGTCGCGTTGCCCGGAGAATAGACGATTAATTTAACCGGTTTGCTTCCCGATTTTTTTACATCCGCGCCGAAAACGGCGCTTCCGATACTCACTGCGGCTAAAACCGCCGTAATCGATTTTTTCATATTTTCCTCCTAGTAAAAAAAATAAATAAACACATTAACAAAATTACAGCGAACGAAATTCTCGCCGAAAGCACGGCTTCATCAGTTTATGCTTTCCGAACCCGACATCAGACCTATAAGACATCGGCGATATCGCGTATCGCATTTTCGACGATCTTTTTTTGTTTGGCGGAAAGCGGCGCGAAAGGTTTACGGCACGGACCGATATCGAATCCCTGCAGCGAAAGCGCATACTTTGCAGCCGGAAAAACGTTCGTGTCTACAAAGGCCTGTACGACATCGTTCAGCCTGCACTGTGCCGCGTGCGCTTTTTCGTTTTTACCCGCCGCAAACGCATTTCGAATCGCAAGGAACAATTTCGGACAAACGTTTACCGTCGTCCCGATCGTCGCCGTCGCCCCTGCTGCAAGCGCACTCGCATAGATTTCGTCAAACCCGTTTATCAAAATTTTTTCGGGATACGCTTTACCGATACGTTCCAAATCGTAGAGATTCATCGACGTATGTTTAATCCCGACAACCCGCTCGTTTTTCAGCAGAGGGTTTGCCGTCGTAAATGAAATGCCGGTAAACTGCGGGATATTGTATACGATGATTCCGATATCGACAGCAGAAAGGATATCGAGATAATATCGATTGATCTCTTCCTGCGAATAATGATAATAGATCGGTGGAATCGCGGATACCGCACAGGCTCCGGCTTTTTCGGCATGCTTTGCCAAGTCGATCGCGCTGCGCGTATTTAGAGAGCCGACATGCACGATGACCGGCACGCGGGCTTCCTCCAGCACGACTTCGGCGATCGTCTTCCGCTCGTCGTCGGAAAGCAGGAGCCCTTCGCCCGACGAACCGCAGCAATAAAATCCTTCGACGCCCGAATCCGCTTCGTGCCGCACCAATTTCCGCAGCATAGTCACATTCAGTTCGCCGTGTTTATCGTAGGGCGTCAAAAGCGCCGAATACACCGCCGAACGATCGAGTGCTTTTTTTACCATGCCGTCCATCCTCCGTCCATAACCAAATTGGAACCGGTCATATATTTTGAAGCGTTCGACGCAAGGAAAATAATGGCACCGTTATATTCGTCGGCCTGCGCCATACGTCCGACCGGCATACGGTTGCAATAATTTGCCTGAAACTCTTTGTCCTGCGTATCGCGGAAGACACCGGACGGCGTAAACGTGTTGACGCGGATCCCCTGCTTTCCCCAATACGTAGCGCAGTAGCGCGTAAGATTGTATATGCCGCTTTTCGCAGCCGAGTATGCAACCGGTTTAATAAACGCGATGCCCGTCTTTTCTTTTTTGTACGCATAGATGTCCTGCACAGGACTCACCATGCCGTAAATGGAACCTATATTGATAATCGAGCCGCTTTTTTTTGCAAGCACCATCCGTCTCCCGACGGCCTGCGTCATGAGAAAGGTACCGACGAGATTTACGTTTACGACTTCGCGGAACACTTCTTCCGGAAAATCTTCAAAGGGACCGGATACTTCCGGAGGCGCGCTCGGCTGCGTATCGATACCGGCATTGTTTACAAGCACGTCGGGAGTTCCCCATTTTTTTTCGAGCGTATCGAGGAACGCGTTTATTTCGCTTTTGTTTTGTATATCGACGGCGCACGGAAAAATGCGGCCGCTTTTTGCAAGCTCGCTTCCGAGCACTTTTTCGATTCGCTCGGCGCTTACGCTGCGCGCGACGACGGCAACTCTCGAATCGCGGCGATGGAATTCTTTTACCAGTTCCGCGCCGATCTGCCCCAACCCTCCGGTGACGATCACGATCTTATCGGAAACGTCGAATAACGGATCTTTCATTGTATTTCTCCTAAAAATTATTACGATATTCGCGGCAGACTCAGATACTTCCGTAAGGAGTCAGCTCTTTGTAATTCAATTCAAGTCCGAGTCCCGCCTTATCGGAAATCGTCATTATACCCTTGTGCGGAATCGGTGCATCGATGAAAGTACGTTCGATCAATTCGTTGAACATAAACAGATTTTCGAGATACGTGCCGTTCGAATATGGGGCGACGATATGGCAGTGAATGACGTCGAAACCGTGCGGCGCATACGGAATATTGTACGCCTGTGCAAACGTAACCATCTTCCGCCCTTCGGTAAACCCGCCGCACCGTGTAATATCGGACTGCAGATAGTCGATACAGCCGCCGGCGATCAGATCGCGCGCACCGTAGCGCGTGTATTCATGCTCGCCCGACGCACACGGGAGAATTCCTGCCGCCCTAAAGCGCGCGAGTCCGGGCAAGTCGTCCGCAAATACAGGCTCTTCGAAAAACGTGATATTCGCATCGCGCAGCTTATACGCAAGCCGAAGCGCAACAGCCGATGAAAACGCGTTGTTTGCGTCGAGCATGATGCCGATATCCGGCCCGATCGCATCGGCGACGGCGAGCACGCGCCTCGCATCTTCATTCGGATTTTTTCCGCCGTCAACGCCGATCTTTATCTTTATCGTTTTAAATCCCGCTTCGACCATCGTCTTCGCTTCGGCGATAAGTTGGTCGATCGTATAGGAAGTCCAACCGCCCGTCGCATAGCACGGCACGGTATTGCGAGTTCCGCCGAGCATCCGGTAGATCGGCATATCGACGATCTTGCCTTTGATATCCCACAATGCGATATCGAGCACGCTCAGCGCACAGAATGCAAGACCCTTTCGCCCGACTCCACGCATATAGGCAACGAGTTCGTCGTACAATCCTTCCGTTTCGAAAGGCGAACGCCCGATGAGCTTCGGGCCGAGCGACTTCAGTATAAACGTCGCGATCGCCTCGCCTCCGACCTCGTGATAGGTAACGCCGATTCCGTGAATGCCCGCATCGGTCTTCACATCGACGACGACATAACCGATCGTTTCGACTTTGCGCGTCGAATCGGCAAAGGTACCCTTTTGTTTCGTTTCGATCAAATAGGTATCGATACCCGTAATTTTAACGTCTTTCATAGAACGCTCCTCAATGATTATTAATTTTCATCCTTTTACGGCACCGGCGGTCAGTCCCGCGACGAGCCGTTTTTGCGCAAAGAAAAACAATATGCAGACGGGAATAATCGTGATCACGCCGCCGGCAGTGAGCAAGTCCCACTGTACACCGAGCTGTCCGATCAAATTCTTCAGCGCAACCGGAATCGTCCGCGTCGCAATGCTCGTAAACAGCATGGCGAAGGTGTATTCGTTCCACGCATTCATAAAAATATAGACGCCGGTAGCAACGAGGCAGGGCACAAGGATCGGCAGAACGATCTTCGTAAACGCTTGTCCGCGCGTACAACCGTCGATCATTGCCGCTTCTTCAAGCGACGTCGGCAAATCGTTTAAAAATCCGTTCAGCAGCCATACCGAAAACGGGATGGTAAACGTCGTATACGATAACACCAGAGATGCATGCGTATGGAGCAAACCTATTTTACGCATGATCGAATACAGAGGAATAAGCAAAAGGACGGTCGGAAACATATTGTTGCACAAAAACATGCTCATCAGCAATTTTCTGCCTGTAAACAGATAGCGCGAAAACGCGTATGCGGCCAATGTCGATACCGCGAGCGACACGACTGTCGTACACAGCGCAACGATCAAACTGTTTTTCATCGCGACGAAAAAATTTACCGTCGTCGTAAATAATTTTTGATATGCGACAAAAGTAACCGAATGCGGCCAATAGGTCACTGCGCCGTACAGTTCGCTTTCCGGTTTTACCGATGTGATAAATGTCCAATAAAACGGAAAGAGTATAAATACGAGTAAAATAAAAAGCGGCAAAAACAACGACAGCAATCTTTTACCCGGATAACGAGATTCGATGACCATCAGTTTTCTCCCTTAAATGTAGAACGAACATAGGGGACGGCGACCAATGAAAGCAACACTGCAAGCAAAATCGCCATCGTCGATGCATACCCGAGATTGAGCGCGTTTCCTTTATTGTAGATATAAACGCTGAGCGTCTGCGTCGAATACGCGGGACCTCCCTCGGTCATATTGAAGATCACGTCGACGGAATTCGCCACCCATATAACACGCAAGAGCAGCGTTACGCTGAGCGTATTTTTGAGCGACGGAATCGTAACGTGGAGCAGCTGCTGTACCTTTTTCGCTCCGTCCATTTCGGCGGCTTCGTACAATTCACCCGGTACTTGCTGTAACCCCGCAAGGATCATCAGCGCAAAAAAGGGAATACCCTGCCAAATGATCGTAACGATCACACACGGGAAAGCGGTCGACGTCTGCGATAAAAAAGGGATCTTCGTTTCGATTATATGCATTCGCAAAAGTAAATCGTTCAATACGCCGAGGTTGCCGTCAAAAATCCAACGCCACATCAAACCGATAAGAACACCGGGTGTGACCCACGGAATCATACTGATAGAGCGGACAAAACCGCGGCCCATAAAATAGCGGTTCAACAAAAGCGCCAAACAAAAGCCGAATAAAAATTGAAAGCCGACGCCGAAACCGACCCACGCAATCGTCCTGAGCAGCGCACCCCAAAACAGCGGATCGGCACACATATCGATATAATTTTTTATGCCGATAAAGCCGATCTCTTTCGGTCGGCGTAAATCGTAATTTTGAAAACTCATCAAAACGGCATTGAACACCGGAATAAAAACGACGAACAGCACGATGAGCACAGCCGGCGCAACGAGCGCATAGGGAACATATTTATTTTTCGTTTCTAAATATTTCATCAACGGCATCCTGACTTAGGACGGAAAGCGATTCCCTTTCCGTCCTAAAAAATTTGTTAACGGGAAATTACTAGCGATACAAACCCTTTTGGAGTATTTCCATGCATTCCTTTGCCGAGATTTTTCCGGTCAAGGCCTGTGAAACCGTGTTGGGCCACAGCGTCGTGACGAATTCCGTCGTCGTATCGCGGATCGGAAGGATGCCTGCGAAACTCTGCCCGTCAAGCGAAGCTTTCATAAAGCGATTGCTTTGGAAATACTCGCGCGCGCCGACGGTTTTGCTGACGGGAATATTTCCCGTACCTTCGCACCACATCCGCTCGCCTTCTCCCGCCGCGAGGTATGCGACCCATTCGAACGCCGCTTCGGGATTTTTGCACGATTTGAAAATAGCGGTATCGGTATCGCCCATGCTTGTCCAGCGCCCCTTGCCTGAAGGAAACGGAAACGCGGATACGTCGTCGCCGAATATCTTTACCATATCGGCGGCTGAACCGGTATGATGGATCGTCATGGCCGTCAACCCCGACTTGAAATTTGCCATGATTTCGCTGAAACCGTCGCTCGTCGCTGTCGGCGGGACATAACCGTTTTTATACAGATTGATAAAATCCTGCATACCTTTGATCGCTTCGGGCGAATCGAGCTTGGCAAAATTACCGCCGGCCGCATGGATAAAGCTGCCCCACGGTTCATGTCCGTTTCTGCCGCCGCGCATACCGAAACCGTAGACATCCGTTTTACCGTCGCCGTTCGTATCCATCGTACATTTTTTTACCGCGTCCAAAAATTCCTCATACGTTTTCGGAACGGAAATGCCGGCTCTCTTAAAATACGAAGGCCTATAGTACACGTAGAGCACTTGGATATTCCACGGCATGACATAGATTTTATTCGAGCCGCCCGCCTGCTTCATCACATTCCAAATATTGGCATCGATATCGTTTTTCTTTTCCCACTTGTCGACATAGGGCGTCAAATCGAGCAGCAGATTATTGTTCGCAAAAAGCGGCGTCGCAGTCAATTTCCACGTTGCGCAGTCGATATCGCCGCCGCCCATAGCCGCATTGAACAGGTTCTCCGAAAACGCACCTCCGTCCCACGCAGCTTCTTCGCCGATGACGGTAATGCCCTTGCCGTTTTCCGCATTGAATTTTTTGATGATATCCTGCATCAGCTGCGAATATGCGGTCGTATCCGCCCAATAGCGGAAACGCACGGTTTTTCCTCCCGACGAAGCGGGATCGTTTGCTCCCATCGCAAACACCAGCGTACCAGCAGCGATAAAGACCCATAGCCGCGACAGCATCTTTTTCATATTACCTCCTAAAATTCGAAATAAAAAGCGGCGGCGATATCTCAGACGACGCTTTTTATCCTCCTCTCATAAAAACTTTTGCAGGAAATATCAATTTCCGAAAAAGTTTTCAGCCGTGCGCCCTCGCGCACACGTTAGATAGTCGAGTTTGCACTGCAAACTCGAAATAAAAAGCGGCGGCGATATCTCAGACGACGCTTTTTATCCTCCTCTCATAAAAACTTTTGCATGATTGACTGTTTGTCTGACAATCCTACAATAATATTCTACACCGTATTTTCAAATTGTCAAGGAAAAAATACGTGAAATTTTCGAAAAATCGCGCGAAAAAACGGGAGTTTTATCATTGACAAACGAAAAAATGTATTATAGTCTGATGTCAGACAATATGAAACCGATTATGCGAATTTCCGTTACGTCGCAAATTGTCGATTCGATAAAAGAATCGATCGAAAACGGACAATTTCCGGTCGGAAAAAAACTTCCGGCCGAATTAGAACTCTGCAAATTGATGCATGTCAGCCGCTCATCCGTTCGAGAAGCTCTGTACCAGCTTCAAGCGCAGGGATATGTAGAACTGCAAGCGGGAAAAGGCGCCTTCGTCCGCAGCAAAAAACCGAACGACACATACGAAGCCATACGGCAATGGTTTATTTCAAGCGCACCGAATCTGGAAGATTTTATAGAAGTCCGCCTTGCCATAGATCCGCTCGCCGCATCGCTTGCGAGCGTCAAGGGAACGGAAAAAGAGATACGACAGCTCGCCGACATCCATGAACAGTTTGCGAAAGCGAATACCGCAAACGACGTTCCGCGCCTCGTATCGCTCGACGAACAGTTTCATTCGCAGATATTAAAGATGAGCCACAACGTGTTGCTGAAACAGATAAGCGAACTGCTGCTCAAAGAATTAAAACAGTACCGCACGATGTCGATCACGGCAAAAAAGAATTCCGACAACACCGTCGCCGAACACGGTGCCGTTCTGCAGGCGATCGCTTCGAGAAATAAAGAAAAGGCGCAAAAAGCGATGATCCGCCACCTGCATAAAGTGAGGGAAGACATCGGCGCCGTCATCAATAAAAAACGGGAGAAAGAACCGTGAAAATAAAACGCCTCGATCACATCACCATCATCGTAAAAAACCTTGAAAAGACGATGTCGTTTTACGCGGATGTTATGGGATTCCAAAAAGAGCAGACGGTAGACTGCGGCGATCACATCCTCAGATATTTCCGAGTGCCCGGCGGTCAGCGCATAGAGCTTAACCAATACCTCTACGAAGTCGCAGACCATAAGGGCAAACTCAACGACAAGGGTGCGTATCGGCACTGCGCTTTCGAAGTCACCGACATATCGGGATGGGAAAAGCGCATCACGCAGGCGGGATATCCGTTTCATATCCCCGTGCATGACGACGAAAAAAACGGCGTCTACAGCGGGCTTTTTTTGGATCCGAACGGCGTCGAAATCGAACTCATCGAATATAAAACGGATATCGCGTAGGCTGCACGGCCGCATTTTTTCGAATCATACGCCGTACGTATACGTCCAATAAAATCCGAAAGACCACGCCGAACGGTTTTTGCCGTCGAAAGCGGTACGGTTTTCGTAGTCGAAGTCTGCTGTAAACGAATGACGAGGGGTAAGCAAAAACGTAAACTGGGGACGAATGTCGAAAATAAAACCGCCGTTGTAATCTTTCGTCTGCGCGTATTGGGCATAGTCAGAATCGTGCCACCGCTTATCGTAGGATCCCCACGCGAGCGACGACCAGCCGCTCAAAATCATCCTGCGGGAAATACCGAAGCGCGCGAGGATGCCCGCATAGACGGCGGGCGTATAGTTCCGATCTTCGAACCAGTTTATGCCGCCTTCGGGACGAAGCGTTAAATCGATCTTCGGAAAACCGATCGTGACCGCCGCTCCCGTCGTCCACGCCATATCGGTTTCGCTTTTGTTCGTGTCGATCGAATCCCATCCGAACCATGCATCGACGGCCAATTTTTTCGTAAATACGAGCGATGCACCGGCATACAGATTGCCGTCTTGTTGGAACAGCCCCTCATACGCAAAGGCCGCGTGCAAAAAATCGATCGGGTGCAGTTCGAAACCGAAATTAATAATCGGGGCATCGGTGTTTGCGCCGCTCGGAATCGCAGCTCCTATTTGGAAGAGATCTTTATAGCGGTAACGCGCACCGATCGCCGTCTTTGCGTATTTGTTTGCGACGGGGACGAAACCGACGACATCGTAGGAACCGGGCGCATCGGGGATATACCGATAGCGGTGAGCCGCTCCGTTCCACACGTTCCAATCGTTGCTGCCGCCCGCGACGCCGTGCCGATCGTCGTACGCCGTACTGAAACCTCCGGCACGTATGTGCGCATCGGCTTTCCACACCCAATTGCCGTAACCCGGAGCGGGACCGACCGACCAGTTGAGCTTTGTGCCGACACCCGCATCGAAACTTTTAAACGGATGCATTAAAAAATTGATATAATACGAATCCGACCGCGTGTTCAAATGTCCGTTCGCGGCGTTGTTATACGTTACGCCTGCGGGCGCTCCTATGCGGTGCACGTTGTTCGTATTCTCTCCGCCGTTATAGTAGTGGTACGAAAGCGCCGAACGTTCTGTATTTTCGAGCGAAAAATTATCGAGCGTATTGTTACCGTCGTTCCAGCGCGCAAGCGCACCCCAATTGATCATGCCGTCGACGGTGAACATACCGACGTCTACACGAGCTTGCAGCGTATCGATAAAGCCGTAATATTTTGCACGCTGCGAGCCGAGCGGTCCTCCGAATCCCGTCCACAGCGTATTTTCCACTCCGGTGCTCTGCAGCACTTGAGCATGAGAAGCCGCACCGATCACACCGAGAGCGGCAAAAACAATACATAATTTTTTCATAGCCTGATCGTAATCTCCTGAGTCATACAAAGAAAGTTTTAACGAGCGATTGGATATCTCGAAAAACCGGCTTTCAACGATTTTTTCGAAATCTCGACGAGTTGTAACTTACTCCAGTATCGCAAGTTACGACATCGCATTTTCAAAGTTACCTCTAAAAACTGCGATTTTTAGAGGTTCCCTAAAGTTTTCGGACAGCCACGTTTCCGATTATTTCTTTTTGCCCTGATTCGCGACGCCCGCCATTTTTTCGGCGATCGCTTTTTCGTCGCCGAGGTATTTTTTTCCGATCACTTTGAAGTTGTCGTCGAATTCGTATACGAGGGGAACGCCGGTCGGAATGTTCACTTCCAAAATCTCTTCTTTCGTCAGATTTTCAAAATATTTTACGAGGGCGCGAAGCGAATTGCCGTGCGCAACGATGAGCACGCGCTCGCCTTTTTGCATGTGCGGTTTGATTTCGCTTTCAAAATAAGGAACTGCGCGTTCGATCGTCGTCGCAAGGCTTTCGGTCAAGGGCAGCACCGATTTGTCTTTTACCGTGCGGTAGGCTTCCTGAGAACGGGGGCTGCGTTCGTCATCTTCCGTCAAAGCCGGCGGCGTTATGTCGAAAGAGCGGCGCCAGATTTTCACCTGATCTTCGCCGTATTTTTCCGCAGTTTCGGCTTTGTTCATTCCCTGCAGTGCGCCGTAGTGCCGCTCGTTCAGCTTCCACGTTTTTATGACGGGCAGCCATTCGCGATCCATCGAAGCGAGCGCAAAGTTCAGCGTGTGTATCGCGCGTTTTAAAAACGACGTGTAACAGATGTCGAAATCGAAGCCTTCTTTTTTCAATGTGATTCCGGCTTGTTTCGCTTCTTCCTGCCCCTTTTCGGACAATTCCACATCCGTCCAGCCGGTAAAAAGGTTCAATTTGTTCCATTCGCTTTCACCGTGCCGAATAAGTACCAATTTCATATTTACCTCTTATAAAAAAAATCAATCATGCACACGCCTGCGCGACGAGCGTAAAATTCAAGCGGCGCACGACTTTACGCTATCATAGCGCATTGCGCCGTGTCGGGCAACCGGAGCGTATACGTTTTTTGGAGAATATATTTTCCGAGTCAATTGCCCTGCCCCATTTTACGGCGCGCCCGCACCGTCGATCGCAATTCAATGCCGACCGCTTGTTTGTCAGCGGACGCCGAGCGGCGTATAGCCCGCTTCGCTTACGGCATCGGAAAGCGTTTTTTCATCCACATCTTTTGAAAGCGCAACGACCGCGTTTTTGTCTTTTAAACTTACGTCTACTTTCGTCACGCCGTCGATCGCCGAAAGCGCTTTTTCGACGTGCCGGCGGCAGTGGTCGCACATCATTCCGTCGATTGCAATCGTCTTTGTCATGTTTTGTTCCTCCGTTATATCCTTGTTTACAGCGCCGTCTGCGGCTGTAAACGTATTTGCCGCTTTGCCGTCCGCCGTAAACGCTTCGTCCGGCAGTTCGGCCGGCCGCTTTTTCGATTTTCGCTTTTTGTATATGTCGAAGAGATTCAAGCGCAGCGCGTTCGTGACGACGCAAAAGCTCGACAAGCTCATCGCCGCCGCTCCGAGCATCGGATTCAACGCGATCCCGAACGCGGGAAACAGCGCTCCCGCTGCAACGGGAATGCCGATGACGTTGTAGCAAAACGCCCAAAAAAGATTTTCTTTGATGTTCGTCAAAACGCCGCGCGACAGATTTACCGCAGCGCTTACATCCGAAAGCGTCGATTTCATGAGCACGACATCGGCCGCATCGAGGGCAACGTCCGTACCGGCTCCGATCGCGATGCCGATATCCGCCCGCGTTAAAGCGGGAGCGTCGTTTATACCGTCGCCGACCATTGCGACGCGCCCGTATGTTTGAAGACGCGAAACAACTTCGTCCTTTCCGTCGGGAAGCACGTCCGACACGACCGAGCGTATGCCGACCGTTTTTGCAACCGCCCGCGCTGTACGGCGGTTGTCACCCGTAAGCATGACAACGGCTATGCCTTCATCGTACAGAGTTCGGACCGCTTCGGCGCTGTCGGATTTTGCAACATCGGCTACGGCTATGATGCCGAGCGCTTTTCCGTCTTCGGCAAAATAGAGCGGCGTCTTCCCCTCTTCGGCAAAGGCTTCACCCTTTTCTTTTAAGCTTGCCGAAAGTACATGATGCTCTTCCATAAGTGCCGCATTTCCGCCGAACGCGCTTTTGCCCGCGACCGTTCCGCGCACTCCGAATCCCGGAAGCGCGGCAAAATCCTCCGAGCTTTCGTAAGCAATGCGCCGTTCCGCAACGGCTTCCATAAGCGCGCGTGAAAGCGGGTGTTCACTCTTCGCTTCGAGGCTTGCAGCAATTTTTAATAATTTTTCTTCGCTCTCGTCGGTGTATATGTCGGTGACACGCGGCTTCCCCTCCGTCAGCGTCCCCGTTTTATCGAGCACGACGATGTCCGTTTTACCACAGGCTTCGAGGGCGGCGGCCGTTTTAAACAAAATGCCGTGCTTTGCGCCGAGTCCGCTTCCGACCATGATAGCGACGGGAGTTGCAAGGCCTAACGCACAGGGGCAGCTGATGACAAGCACGCTCACGGCACGAGCAAGGGCAAAGCCTGCTTCCGCGCCCGCAGCGAGCCACACGATCCCCGTACCGACCGCTAAAATAATGACGGAGGGGACGAAGATACCCGACACTTTATCCGCGAGCTTTGCTGCGGGCGCTTTCGTTGCGGCGGCGTTTTCCACCATATCGATAATTTTGCTTAAAGAAGTGTCGCTTCCGACGCGGGTCGCCCGGCACGTGAGAAATCCGTTTTGATTCAATGTCGCAGCACTCACCTCACTGCCTCGCTCTTTATCGACGGGGAGGCTTTCTCCGGTAAGAGCGGACTCGTTTACCGCGCTCGCCCCTTCACTCACCGTTCCGTCTACGGGAATACGCTCTCCCGGCCGCACGATAAACACATCACCGACTTTTACTTCGGACGCGGGAATCGTTACTTCCTTTCCATCACGCACGACATGCGCTTTTTCCGGCGCCAAGTCCATAAGCGATTTGATCGCGTTCGTCGTTTTTCCTTTGCTGTAAGACTCAAGCGTTTTGCCGACGGTGATGAGCGTAAGGATCATCGCCGACGATTCGAAATACAGGTCATGCAGGTACGCATGTGCGCTCTTCATATCGCCCGAAGCCATCGCAAAGGTCATCAAAAACAAAACGGTCGTGCTGTATGCGAATGAAGCTCCGCTTCCGAGCGCGACGAGCGTGTCCATATTCGGCGCTCCGTGTACAAAGCTTTTAAAACCGCTCGTAAAAAACCGCCTGTTGATAAGCATGACGGAAAGCGCAAGCAGCATTTCATAGAGCGCGATCGATGCAGGATTGTTGTGCACGGCGAGCGGGACGGGCCACTTCCACATCATGTGCCCCATGGACACATACATGAGCGGCACGAGCAAAACGAGAGACGCGATAAGGCGCTTTACGAGGCGCGGTGTTTCCGTATCTTCAAGCGACGCGCGTTTTGACGCCGCATCCGCCGCGCGCACATCTTTCGTATCGAGGGAAGCGCCGTAGCCCGCTTTATCGACTGCAGCGCAGATCGCCTCGGCACTTGCAGGGGATACAAAATCGACGTTCATCGAATTCGTCAAAAGACTCACCGAAACGCTTTCGACGCCGGGAACTGCGGCGACCGCTTTTTCGACATGGGCGCTGCACGCAGCGCACGTCATACCGCTTACCGAAAATTTTGTCATATACATTGCCTCATCATTTGAGTCCTTTTATTAAACTCATCGTTTCATCGATGATTTTCGTATTGTCCTTTTTAATCTCTTCGGTAACGCAGCTTTCCAAGTGGTCGCGCAAGATCACATAGCCGAAGGTACGAAGTGCGCTTTCGGCGGCGGAAACTTGAATGAGCACGTCTCCGCAGTAGCGGTTTTCGTCGAGCATCGATTTGATACCGTTCAACTGTCCGATGATCCGATTCAAGCGCGAATGGAGCTGCCTCACGGACGTTTCTTCACGCGGCGTGTGTTTGTATTGGCAGTGCGCACACGTCTTCTTCGACGCCGCCTTTTCCTTGCCGTTCTTTGCCATCATTTCTCCCTGCAAAAGCTCATCTTCACTATAATACCCCCAAGGGGTATATGTCAAGCGCACAGTCGGACGGATGGGTGGCTGCAAAAAATCAAATCCAAAAAAACGCAACCGGCATAGACACTCACCTCTCCCTGTACAACCGCGATACAGGAGTGCGACACGTACACAAAAAACGATTTTTATGCTATACTGCAACCATGCCGATGGTTGTTTTGAATAATTTGCCGTGGTTTTGGCTCATCGTCGTCGTTCTCTGCATCGTCATCGAATCGCTTACGCTGGCGCTCACGACGATTTGGTTTGCGTGCGGCGCTTTTGCGATGATTTTTTTCTCGCTCGCACCGATTCCGTTCAAGTGGCAGCTTTTTATTTTTGTCGCGCTTTCGCTCGCGTTGCTCATCTTTACACGGCCGCTTGCGGCAAAAAAACTCGCAAAAAAAATGCCGACGAACGCGGACAGCCTTATCGGCAAAAAAGTGCTCGCTACGGAACGCATGACGCAGTTCGATAAGGGTGCGGTAAAAGCGGGCGGCATCGTGTGGACGGCACGGTCGGAAAAAGGCGAAACGATCGAAAAAGGGGCGGAGTGCGAAGTCGTGCGCCTCGAAGGTAATACCGCCGTCGTCGTTCCCGTAAAAGAATGAGGACAATTAACAAGCTCACAGCTTTCGGTGTGAACCGGCGAACGAAGTTCCTGCCGAAAGCATACTGTTATTTGGAAATATTTTCGAACTTGCCATTCAGGTTAATTAATATTTTTTGGAGGAAATATGAATTTGTATGTTATCATCGCAGTGATCGTTATCGTCATGGTGCTCGTCATCACGAATATTCAAATCGTTCCGCAGGCGCGCGCTTTTGTAATCGAGCGGCTCGGCACGTATATCACGACGTGGCAGACGGGTTTGCATGTAAAGACGCCGTTTATCGACCGCGTCGCAAATAAAGTGTCGCTCAAAGAACGCGTACTCGATTTCCCGCCGCAGCCGGTCATCACAAAGGACAACGTTACGATGAAAATCGATACCGTCGTCTATATGCAGATCACCGATGCGAAGCTGTATACCTACGGCGTCGAAAATCCGATGCTCGCAATCGAGAATTTAAGCGCGACGACGCTGCGCAATATTATCGGAGAGCTGGATTTGGATGCGACGCTTACGAGCCGCGACGTCATCAACACGAAGATGCGTTCGATACTCGACGAAGCGACCGATCCGTGGGGCATCAAAGTAAACCGCGTCGAAGTAAAAAACATCATGCCGCCGGAAGCGATCCGCGAAGCGATGGAAAAGCAGATGCGCGCCGAACGCGAACGGCGCGAAAAGATATTGATCGCCGAAGGACAGAAGCAGTCGGAAATCCTCGTCGCAGAAGGACAAAAGCAGGCACGCATTCTCGAAGCCGAAGCCCAAAAGCAGGCGACGATCTTACATGCGGAAGCCGAAAAAGAAGCGCAGATACGAAAAGCCGAAGGCGAAGCTCAAGCGATTCGCGAAGTGCAGCAGGCGACGGCAGCCGGATTGCAGATGATCAAAGATGTGCACATCGACGAAGCGGTCGTGAAGCTTCGCAGCCTTGAAACGCTTGAAAAAGCCGCGAACGGACAGGCGACGAAAATCATCGTACCGGCGGATTTTCAAAATCTTGCAGGCGTCGTATCGGCGATCGGCGAAATCGGGAAAAAGTAATCGACGCTTTCAAACGGGCGGCAGAAGTGCAAAAGGCGCCGCCCGAAAACCGATTGCTCATCGGCGACCTGTGCCGATGAGCGAAAACTTGCTTTTTTTAATCCGCGAGAACTTCGTCGAGTTCTTTCGAGATTTTTTCTTTATCCAAATCCTGTCCGATGATGCAGAGCTTTATCATTCTGTCGCCGACTTTCGCATCCCAATCTTTTTTCATCTGCGGATTTTCTGCGAGCACTTGTTCCTGTTCGGCTTTCGGACACGCGGCAAGCCATGCGCCCGAATACCCCGCTTGGATTTGGCGTCCGCTCGTTTCGAATACCCACGCCATATCAGGTTCGTCTTTAAACCACATGACGCCTTTGCAACGGATAATGTTTTTCGGCCAGCGGTTCGCGTACGAATCGAGCTTTACGCGGTCGAAGGGTTTTCGCCTCGTATAGATGAAAGTGCTGATGCCGTATTCGTCTTCGTCGCTGCCGCTGTCGCCTTCTTCTTTGTGGTGATGGTGTTCGCCTTCTTCTTCCTCTTCTTCGAGTGCACGGCACCAGCCGGCGCTTCCGTATACTTTTTCAAAATCGAACGATCCCGTGCCCATGATGTCTTCGACCGGTACTTTGCCGTTTTGCGTTTCGATGATCTTTACGTTCGGATGGATCGTATTGATGACGGCGCGGACTTTTTTCAATTCGGCTTCGCTCACCAAATCGATTTTATTAATTAATAATGTCGAACAGAATTCGATCTGCTGGACGAGCAGCGATTCTATATCGTCTTCTTCTTTTTCTTTGAGCAGCGCATCTCCGCCGGAAAATTCGTCGACGAGGCGCTTCGCATCGACGACGCCGACGACATTGTCGAGTTTGCCGTTTGAAATCGTTTCGAGTTCCTGGGCGATCGGCATGGGTTCGCATACGCCGCTCGCTTCGATCATGATGTAATCGTATTTGCCCGTTTTAATAAGATTTTCGATATTTTGCGCGAGCTGCGTTTTGAGCGTACAGCAGATACAGCCGTTGGTAAGCGGAACGATGCTGCTCGTGTCGGTGATCTTCGCGCCGTCGGCGATGAGTTTCGCGTCGACGTTTACCTCTCCGATATCGTTTACGATGACGGCGACTTTATAGCCTTTTTGATTCGTCAGAACGTTATTTAAAAGCGTCGTTTTTCCCGCTCCGAGGTACCCGCACAGGAGCGTAATCGGTGTCAATTTTTTTTCCATGATAATATCCTTATCGTTATAATATAATGAAAAAATGAAAAAATGACAAATGCGGTTTGTTCGGTATCGCTTATCTATTCGGCAATGCGCTGTCTGTGTGCCATTGCCGCCACGCATTTTTAAGCGTACATCAGTTTTCCTTTCGGTACCGGGATATCACGGCCGAGTTTTTTTGCGGTTTCCAACCATTCGGTAATGACAATTTCGGCGTTTTGCAATGCATGTTCGGCGGTATCACCGTCAGCCATACATCCGGGCAGCTCCGGCACTTCGACGATAAAAGTACCGTCGTCTTCCGACCAATAGATGATTCGTTCATATTTATGCATGGCTATACCTCCATGTGATATTTCAAAATGATAGCACGTATTTGCCGTACTTGATAAGCTTTCGCTTTGTCTCCGTTAGGTTGAATATTGATAATTTCGGGGATACCGTCTTTCCAGTAAATAAAGTGATCGCCTTTTACTCGATGGACAAATCCGAGCGCGGTCAATAATTTACATAGATCCGCGAACGCTATGTTTTTATCTTTCGTACCGCTTAATACTGCAGCGATAATTTTATCTGCCGACGACATATTTAATAAAATATATATGGCATCGATTTTTTTATCAAGCATGCGAATGCTTTTTTATAATAAAAACGACCGCGCGTCGTGCGCGGCCGCAAGTTTTAAAACACCCGTTTTATGCGAAGTTTATTGCTTGATCGTAAACGTACCTTCGTTTATAAAGCGGGATTGACCCGTTGCTCCTGTCGTCGATGCGTTTTCGTTTGCACCGATAGGCATTCCGTTGATAAAGAGCGAACCTACCGTCGTCGTCGCATCTTTTTCGTTGCTTACGAGCGCGTAGAAATTTTTATTCGTATTTTCAACCGAAACTTTTCCGCCTATGTCGACGATGCCGCCTTGAACGATAAATTGTTCATTGCGCACGTCTTCTGCTTCGGGCGCAATGCCGGGCTTGCCGCCTTTTCCCATATCGGGACCCGGAGGAACCGCGCCGATAAACGGAGCGATCTTGCCGTCATTGTATCCGCTGATTTTGACGTCGCCTTTTACATAGGTGCCGAATCCGTTAAAGGCTGCGCTTTGGAAAAACGCGTTTTTCCCTTTTGCCGTCGCTTCGACCGAGCCCATCCGCGAAACCGTTTTTTCCGCACCTGTCCACCGGTTGTGTCCCGTCGCGACAATTGCCGCGGCTCCTCCGTTCGGGCATTCGATTTTTACTTTACCGTCGACGGTCGCGTCGAAAACGCCCTGTACGGTATATATTGCCGAAAGCGGGCCGTCTTTGTCTTTTTCGGCCGCATTGTAGACGTACACATCTCCGAGCCGGGCTTTCGGTCCGGCCTGCGTTACTTTGCCGCCGAGAATACCGCGCTCGGTGTTGAAATTTGCCAACGCCACGGTTGCGTCAGCCGTCGTACCTTTGTTATTGCATTTTACGATCATGTGATCGACGTCGATTGTACCGCTCGGTGCGACATAGTAAAAGCCAGCCGTTGCATTGTTTCTATATCCGGGGCTTCCGTCGACAGTGCCGTCGGGATTGTAGATGCCTTCGATTCCGTCCGCGACGATTTCGATTGTGCCGAGTTTGATATACGGCTCGTCGATCCAATCCATACCGTCCGAATATTCTCCGCGGTCGAATTCGTTGATCGCGAAGATCGCATTTCCGTGTATTTTATTTAATCCGTGAATATACAATCTGCCGCTTCCCGTCAGCGTCGAACCTGCGCCTCTGAGATTTCGCACCGTACGGATTTTAGCGACGCCCGCACCTGCGCCGCATGCAATTTGGAGATCACCGTCAATGCGGATCGAACCTGCATAGGGACTCGGATTTCCATCTGCTCCGATCGACCTGCCGTCTGCGAGCCAGAGAACCGCCGAGTCGTTTGCATTTGCGTTATTCGAACCGAGTATGAGCGTGCCGCCCTTATCGATGTCGATCGCATGTTTGAAAGAATCGTTCAGAATGCTTACCGCCGCCGTGCCGGCCGTTTTTTGCGATACTTCGGGATTGTTTGTACCCGTGCCGCCGACGATAAAGTGGAACGTATCGAAATCGTACAGAGTTTTGCCGCTCCAGATCTGCAGTTTGGCACCCGATTTTATTTTAATAAATTTTCCTGCCGGAACAAAAAGCGTTTTTTGTCCGTAGGATACGACTTTGCCGGGTACGCATACTTTGACATCTGCGCCGCGTTCGATGACGACGCCGTCAAACGGCAAACCCGTATCGGCCGCTTTCCATTCGCGGACATCGCCGTTTAAAAAACCGATTTTACTGTTTGCCGACCAGTCTCCGTTGAAACCGAGGAGAGCGTTCATGTCTTCCTGATTTCGAATGACGCGGACGCGTTCGGTTAATACTGCGACGCGGTTCGATGTGCAGGATGCGAGAATTGCGACGAATGCCGCAGCAAATACCAGCCGCATTCCTTTTTTCTTCAATCGATTCATATACACCTCCTGTATAATCAAGTTTGCAACCAAACTCGAATTCGCGGGCGACGATGTCGATTACGCCGTCGTCTGTAATGACTTCCTCATTTTAAAGTTTTCAATCGAGTACGGGATTATCGACTTCGATTTTATCGTTTTCCCGGTACGGTGCGAGTGATGAAACCATGCGCATGACGCTTTTCGAACGGTTGATCACGTAGTGTACTTCTTTCGGTTCGATGTGGATAAACTGCCCCTTTGTCAAATGATGGACGACGTTATCTACGACAATATCGACTTCGCCTTCAAGTATGTAAAAATCTTCTTCCATTATATCATGATAGTGAGCGCGGAAATCTTGCCCCGCTTGGAACTGCACAATTGCGAAATTCATGCGGGGCCCTTTCATCAGATATTTCGGACCGCTGTCCTTAAAACGATACTCTTTGTCTTTTTCATCCACTATAAACATTGTATTCCTCCATAAAAACTTGCATACGTATGCATCGCAGCCGATATCGATAATCATTGTTGATTATTAATTAATAATTTGTGCCTCTAAAAACTCAATGTTTGCCGACGCCCGGAGCGGACCACATATAGTTTGTAACGCCCGCATCGCTTAAACCGAGCTCCGCATCGTATATTTTCCGCCACGTTTTATACATCTCCATATACTTTTTATGATTTTCCGCATCAGGTTCGAGCGTCGCTTCGATTTTTACCATGGCATCCGCCGCTTCTTTGACGTTCGCGTATATGCCGGCTCCCGTTGCCGCAAGCATTGCAGCTCCGAGCGCCGTCGCTTCTTTTACTGCGGGAATGCGGAGCGGAAGGCCGAGTGCATCGCAGACAATCCGCGACCACAGTCTGCTTTTCGAAGCACCTCCTGCGAAGGTGACGACATGCGGCATGCTTCCCGTCGCTGATTTGACGAGCTGCATATGGCCGTAGGTGACGAGGGCCGTGCTTTCGAGTATGGAGCGGTAAAACGTATATTTGTTGAATTTGTCGGCATCCAAATCGAAGTTCGTAAAGGTCGGAGCTGCGTGCCGCCACGCGGAAAAATTCATGACGTCGGTAAAGGTACAAAACATACCGTGCGAACCTACGGAAATTTTTGCCGAGCGTTCGTCCATAAGCGCGTATACGTCTTTTCCGAGAGAAGCGGCTTCTTTTTTTTCTTCGGCACAAAATCCGTCGCGGTACCACCGCATAAAAAGGCCGGGTTTAAATGCGAGCGCTTCGTATTGCCACAGCGAGGGCTGAGCGTGACAGTTGACGCGGATGTCGCAGCGGTCGTTGATTTTTCCGCTTGCGGTATTGTATTCGTATTGCCAAAATGTTCCGCCGAAAACCGCCGCATCGTTCGCTTCCGTCGCTCCGACGCCGATCGTGCCGAGCTGCGCATCGCCTCCGCCGACGATGAGAGGCGTGCCTTCTTTGAGACCCGTTTCTTTTTCGCCTTCGCGGCTGACGCGGGCGGCAAGCGTACCGCATTCTTTCGATTCGGGAAATATATCGCTTTTTAAGCCGCAGCGTTCCGCTATCGTTTTGTCCCATGTTCTCGTTTCAAGCGAAAAAAGTCCGCTCGTAGAACCGTTGCTCGGCTCCACGGCGAGGACACCGCTCATCTTATAGATGAGCCAATCGTTGAACATGCCGACCGCGGCGGTTTTTTCGTATACGTCGGGGAGATTGTTTTTTACCCAAAGGATGCGCGGAAGGGCGCTCAACGAATACGTTTGCCCCGATTCGAGATAGAGTTCGTGTTCGAGCGTCGGCGACATCTTTTTCAATTGGATGACTTCGGCAGTACTGCGAGCATCGACGTTTGCACAAGCCCACAGTTCCTTTCCGTTTTTATCGTAGAGGATGATCCCTTCGCGCATACACGTCGTGGAAACGGCCGCGATATCGCCGCTTTCGATTTTCGATTTTTTTATCGCTTCCGATATGCAGCGCTTTGCCGCGTTCCAATTTTTTTCCCAATCGAAATTCATGCTGCCCGGATAGTTCGGATCTTCGAGGTGCTTCCACTCTTCCTGCACGCATTCGATCTGGTTTCCGTGTACGTCGAAAATGACGGCGCGGACGCTTCCGGTACCGGCATCTACGGCCATTAAATACTTTTTATCCATAACTATGCCTCCTCGTGTTGTCGCTCGATCATCATGTATTTTTTACAAGCCAACGCGCGGTATCCTCGTCGGTTATGAGGATATCGGAGTAGTGCGCTCGAAGTGCCGCCCTGATCGCAACGTACTTTGCGCTTCCTGCCGCGACGGCGATAACGTTATGCAGTTTTTTCAGCGATTCGGGAGGGTAGGTCACCAAGTGTTCGTCGGTAGCGCTTGTGATAAACTTGCCGTTTTCGTCGAAAAAATGGGCGAGTACGTCTCCGACGGCACCGCACATTTTCAAAAAATCGAAATCGCTTTTTTGTATGATACCCGATTTGATGACGGTCGCATTGTCGTCGACGCCGCCGATACCGATAACCGAACAGCTTGCGGTCGTATGCATGCGCGCTATTTCGATGACGGCACTTTCTTTTTTGATCGCTTTTACCATTTCCGGCGTCGATGCGGCCAACGGCGCAGGGATGAGGTAGAGGGAAGCGTTGCCTGCAGACGACTGCGTATTCAGCAAATAGATGCTGACCCCTCCGGTGAGCGATACATAAGTCGGCCTTTTTTTCGAAATCTGTGAAAAATAATTCATAAAGCGGCCGGTCGTGTCTCCGTAACCGATATTGATGATCGGATTGTCGGAAAAATGTTCATCTATATACATAGCCGCCGCTTTTGCAATCGCGTCGTTAAGCGAAGCCGACGTGTACATTTCATCGGACGGAATAACGATAGCGTCGGCAAGAGCGTACGAATCGATGAGCGCCTGTTCCGCTTCGAGTCTGCCGCGAAAATTCGTGTGGATCGTGATTTGAACAACGTTTTCCTGCTCGGCTTTTTCGAGCAGACGGATGACGCGCATCCGCGAAACGGAAAGCATATCGGCTATCTCTTTTTGCGTTTTTTTCCTGATATAATAATACCATGCTGTTCGCACGATAAGCTCTTTTTCCCAGTCGGCCGTCATTTTCGATTTTTTTCTCCTAATTTGAACAAAATATCACTTTATGAACATAATATCACGATATTAAAAAAAACACAACAAAAAAATATATATATCGGTAATAAATTTCAGCCGATTCTGCCGGTATTTTGTCAGTATATCGGTTTATCGGTATCGAATATATAAATTTCGTTAAATTTTATAGTTTTTATTTGACAAAACGAAATTTCCGTTTTATACTTGAGATAATAAAAATGTTTTTGATTAGAACAAAAGTTCTAATATAAAATAGATATAAAAGGGGAATCGAACTATGGGCGGCGATGTAAGCCCGATGTTGTCGGTACGGAAAATCTATAAATCTTTCGGTTCCAACGCTGTGCTCAAAGGCATTGACTTGGATGTGTATCCCGGCGACGTGCTCGCGCTTATCGGAGGAAACGGCGCGGGAAAAAGCACACTCGTAAAGACGATTATGGGTATCAAAAAGCCCGATTCAGGCGAAATACTCGTCGACGGGAAACCGCTGCACTTCGGAAATCCGTCGGCGTCTCTCGCGTCGGGTGTTTACCTTATTCCGCAGGAGCCGATGCTCTTCCCGAATATGACGCTCGAAGAAAACGTCGTCATGGGAATCCCCGGTAATAAAAGCGAACTGCACGATCGCTTGACGGATATCGTCTCTCAGCTCGGCTGGAAGCTCGATTTCAACCGCACGGCGCGTACGCTTTCGATTGCGGAACAGCAGCTCGTCGAAATCCTCCGCGGTCTCATGCGAGACGCGCGCGTTATGTTTTTCGACGAACCGACGTCGTCGCTTACGTTTGACGAAGTGAACTCGCTTTTTAAAATCATCAAAGAGCTGCAGAAAAAAAAGGTCAGCGTCATCTATATTACGCATCGGCTCAACGAAGTGTTTGTCATCGCGAACCGTATCGCGCTTTTGATCGACGGCACGATTACGATGAACGGCGACACAAAGGATTTTACGTACGATATGCTGCTCAAAGGGCTTGCTCCCGAAAGCATGAGCAAAGTGCATGTCGAAAATCTTTCAGCCGCTCCGGGAAAACGCGAACTCGTGCTTTCTTTGAAAAATTTGAGCGGTTACGGTTTCGCCGACGTGAACCTTGACGTGTATTCGGGCGAAGTGCTCGGCATGACGGGTGTCGTCGGCGCGGGAAAGACCGAACTTGCGACGACCGTATACGGACGCGATAAAGTGCTCGGCGGAAAAGTGTATTTGAACGGCGAAGACATCACCGGCTTAAAGACGAAGCGGATCATCGAAAAGGGCATCAACTATCTTCCCGAAGACAGATTTTTAAACGGTATTTTCAAATTGACGACGGTGCGCAACAATATCACGCCGGTCAGGCTTGCGAGCTTAAAGCAGATCCTCATCAATACGGCGCGCGAAAAATTGCTTGCCGAAAAATACATATCGGGCTTTCATATCAAAGTGACCGACGATACGCAGGAGATGGGTTCCCTTTCCGGCGGCAACCAGCAAAAGGTTATCATCGGCAGATGCTTTTCGACGAATCCGCGCCTCGTCATCCTCGACGAACCGACGCGCGGCGTAGATGCGGGAGCGAGGAGCGATGTATACGCGATCATCAACGAATTGAAAAAAACGGGCATAGCGATTTTGCTCATCAGTTCCGATATGGAAGAGATCGTCGCGATGAGTGACCGCGTCGTCACGATGTATCGCGGCAGGATCAATCACGAATTCGCAAAAGACGAAATCAACGAAGACGCGCTGATGGCGGCATCGTTCGGTGTAGAACAGGAAAAGGTGGGATAAATGCGGCGCATGTCTTTTAATCGATTTTTCAAAATGAGAAGCCTTTCTTCGCTCATCGTCACGGTCGTACTGTTTTTGCTCGTCGGCATCGTCAATCACGATTTTCTTGCCGCGCGGAATCTTATGCAGACGGTCAATTCGAGCGTCGTGTTTGCTCTGTTATCGATCGGGATCGCCTTTGTGCTCATCATCGGTGAAATCGACGTTTCGGTCGGAGCGGTCATGGGGCTTGCTTCCGCCGTGAGCGCGAGCTTGATCCGCGACGGCTCTCCGTGGGCGCTCGCGATTTTTGCCGCAGTCGCTATCGGCATCGTGTGCGGCCTTATAAACGGTTTCGGACTCGTCTACCTCGGCATTCCTTCCATCATCATGACGCTCGGCGTAAACGGCGTCGTGCGCGGACTCATCTACGTGTATACGGGCGGCAAGTGGGTGGAAAACGTCCCGTTCGCATACAAAGCGTTGAGCCAGGCAACGCTTGGCGGCATTACGTGGTTTTATCTTGTAACGATTGCGATTGCGATCGGAGGTTCTGTGCTGTTGCGCCGCGTTTCTTTAGGCCGCAATTTTTACGCGGTCGGCGACAACGTCGGAGGAGCCGAACTCATCGGTATTCCGGTAAAGCGGACGAAGATAAGCGCGTTCGTTTTGTGTTCGCTTTTCGCGTCGATTGCCGGATGCATCTATGTGAGCCGCATCGGATTCGTAACGCCGATTGCGGGAAACGGCTACGAGATGAAAGCGATCGCAGCCTGCGTGCTCGGCGGTATCAGCCTTTCGGGCGGCGTCGGCTCTCTGTTCGGCGCATCTATCGGAGCGATCATTATGGCGTCGATCGACCGCATCCTCGTGTTTTTGAAATTTTCTTCCGACTACGACAGTACGATTACGGGCATCCTGTTGATAACGATCGTTACGGTAGACGGTCTTTTGGAACATCATTCGATCGAAAAAGCGCGCAAAGCGCGGCTTTTGGCAAAGACGGCGGAAGAGGGGAGCAGATAATTTATGGAAAAGAAACGATTTACTTTTACAAACGAATTGCTGCTCGTCGCCGTCATCGCGTGCGAAATCGTTTTGTTCGGCATCTTGAATCCGCGCTTTTTGCGCCCGATGGTATTGCTCGGTTCGATCAACGATTTTATTTCGATATGTATCATTTCGCTCTTTGTGACGATGGTCATCATCGCAGGCGGCATGGACATTCAAGCCGGTTCCATCGTCGGTCTCACGTCGATCGTCGTCGGTGTCATTTTCCAAAGCGGCGTGAACGTGTATGCCGCCTGCCTCATCGCAGTTGTCGCAGGAGCGCTGTGCGGTCTTTTGAGCGGCTTTATCATCGCCTATGCGAGGGTTCCACCCATGGTCGTAACTCTCGGCGGTTCGTTTTTATATTCGGGTATGGCGATTTCGATCACGCGCATTGCAAAAGTCGAACTCTACAAAGGCATCAGCGGTTTTCCTTCCGCGTTTACGGCCTTTACGCAGTTCCGCTTTTTCGGCATCGTTCCGTCGCAGATACTGCTCTTTATCGCGATCGCGTTTATCGCTTATTTTATTCTGCACCGTACGAAGTACGGCCGCTATGTGTACCTCTGCGGTATCAATCCGAACGCCGCGGAATTTTCCGGCATCAATACGAAGTTTATCGTGATGACGACATACGCGCTTTCCGGTATCGGCTCGGCGATTGCAGGCATCGTGCTTACGTCGTACCTCGGCACGGCAAAAGCGGATTTCGGTAAAGAGCTCACGCTTCCGATCATTACGGCTGTCGTGCTCGGCGGAACGGCGATCACCGGCGGTACCGGTACGATTTTAGGAACGGCACTTTCGGCGCTCGTCATCGGCATTATGCGTTTCGGTTTATCGATGGCGGGATTGAACACGCAGTACCTCGACATACCCGTCGGCATACTGCTGCTCATCATCGTCGCGTCGCGAGGGCTTTCAGCGCAGGGTTTTTCGCTGAAATGCATTGTCGGAAAATTCCGTCCGGAGTGCACGCGGCGGACGGCGGGAGAATTTAGTGCTGCGCAAAAATAATTTTTCGAAATGCCCGTTTTTGAAAAATTATTAATAAATAAAACTGCCAGACGACGAAAAATATCAGGAGGTATTTATGAAAAAACTGTTGTCGATCATGTTGGCGGCGCTTTTGGTCGGCTCGTTTGCATTTGCGAACGGCGCGAACGAAGGCGGCGGTGGTTCGAAAAAAAACGTTGTTGTCGTGTTCATTCCGAAAATCAGCGGCAACGCTTTTTTTGAAGTGGCAAACGAAGGCGCGCAAAAACTTGCAAAGCAAGTCGGCTTTACCGTAAAGTATGACGGCAGTCCCGATGCTGCGGTCGCGAATCAGGTCAATATCATCAACAATGCGATTCAGCAGGGTGCGGATGCGATTTCGATTTCGACCGTCGATGCGGCCGGCGTTGATCAGGCTCTGAAAGCCGCGCGCAAAGCGGGACTCGCGGTTATGACATGGGATTCCGATTCAAATCCCGACGCACGCTTGCTTATGACAAGTCAGGGTACGCCCGATATACTCGGTAAGATGCTCGTCGACATGGGCGTCGCTTCTTTGAAAGAGAGAGGCAAAAATCCCGACGCGGATACGATCAAATACTGCTGGCACTATTCGCAGGCGACGGTCACGGATCAAAACTCGTGGCACGTAGCGGGTGAGCAGTATATCCGTCAAAAATATCCGAAATGGGTCAACGTCGCTCCTTCCAATTACTATTCGAATCAGGATGCCGAGCGCGCAATCACCGTCGGAGAAGCCGTCCTTTCCGCGCACAAAGACATCGACTTGATCATCTGTAACGATTCGACCGCTCTTCCGGGCCAGTGCCAGGCTGCGCAAAACCTCGGACTCAATCAAAAGAACGTGACGATCACCGGTTTTGCAACTCCGAATGCGATCAAAGATTACTGCCGCGCAGGTATCCTCACCCGCTGGGGTTTGTGGGACTGCGGTATCCAAGGCGCGATTTCCTGCTATCTCGCATACTGGGCTGCGACCGGTCACAGCATGAAAGTCGGAGATACGATCGATATCCCGACGATCGGTACCGTAAAAGTCGAACCGAACACCGTGCTCGATCCGAAAGCCTATACGGCAAACGATTCCGGCGTCGTGCTCCTTCCCGAGCGCGCCGTATTTACCAAAGAAAACATGGACAAATATAATTTCTAAATCGAAATTATAACGCGTAGTAAAACCGGCGCATGATTCGTTTCGTGCGTCGGCTTTTGTCGATCAGGGAAGGGGACTGTCTCAAAAATCGGTTACTTTTTCGACAGCTCCGTAACTTTACACATTATTGCTATCGATTTTAATAATTTTAGGAATACACTATGGCAGATTTAGACGGTTTGAAAATCGCTCACGATTATCACACGGATGTCCGTTTCGCCGTTGACGGATCCTTTTATGTAAAAGGTGCCGGAAACCTCGACTGGGGCATGAAAAAACATTTATCGAATATCTTCAATCCCAAAAGCGGCAACACCGTGATGTTTGCATTCGACCACGGTTATTTTATGGGTTCCGTTTCGGGGCTCGAACGCCTCGACCTTTTGATTCCGCTTCTCAATAATCACGTCGACGTTCTCATGGCAACCAGAGGTGCACTGCGTACCTGTGTACGCCCTGACTGCAAAAAAGCCATCGCGCTCCGCGTGTCTTCCGGTTCGTCCATGGTGCAGGACGATTTGAGTCACGAAGTCGTTGCGGTCGATATCGAAGATGCGATCAGAATGAACGCGGACTGCGTCGCCGTTCAAACCTTTATCGGCGCCGACGGTCAGCTCGAAAGCATCGACAACCTTTCGAAGACGATAAACGCAGCTATGCGCTACAGCATACCGACGCTCGGCGTCGTTGCAGTCGGAAAAAATATGGAACGCACGGGGAAATATTTTAAACTTGCAACGCGTATCGTTGCGGAACTCGGCGCAAATATCGTAAAGACGTATTATTGCGAAGAGTTTGACGAAATTGCCGCGGCCTGTCCCGTACCGATCGTCGTCGCCGGCGGTAAAAAGTTGCCTGAAAAAGAAGCGCTCGAAATGGCGTATCACGCAATACGCGACGGCGCTCACGGACTCGATATGGGACGAAATATTTTCCAAAGCGCGCATCCGGTTGCAATGGCCGATGCGATCGGAAAAATCGTTCACAGAAAATTTACCGACAAAGAAGCGTTCGAATTCTATACCGAACAGATCAATAGAAAATAAGCGAAAGATTTTGTGAACCCGCCGCGCGAAGCGCGACGGGCTTTTTTTATGTGTGTTTAGTTGACAATTATTTATGGAAAGATTTTTAGGGATATCGGAAGTCGCGCTTCCCGTCATCGTCATGATCGCAATAGGGGCGTGGGCGCGGAAAACGAAATTCTTAAGCGAAAGCGGTATCGAAGAAATCAAATCGCTCATTGTAAAAGTGTGTCTGCCTGCTGTACTCTTTGCAGCCTTTTATAATATGCGCTTTACGTGGAGGGAATCACTCACGCTCGGCGTATTTGCTCTGATGAATCTTGCAGCGTTCGCGTTCGGAATCCTTGTATGCGCTCTTTTTAAAATTAAAACGCCCGTTGCGCCGTTTATGTGCGCGACGATAGAAGGAGGGTCGATCGGCTATGCGCTTTTTATGTTGCTTTTCGGACAAAGCGATCTGTATCACTTTGCGCTCTTCGATGCGGGAGGCGCCGTCACACAGTGGGCGGTCATCATCTCGATTCTGCAGCTTCGTATAAAAGGAAAGCTCCGCGCTTCCGAACTTGCAAAATCGCTTGCGACTCCGGTGAATATCGCGATCCTTGCAGGCATACTCTGCTCCGTAACCGGCTTCGGGCAGTATCTTTCGTCGACACGAGCAGGGAGTATTTTCGAAGACGTTTTGAATTTTGTCGGAGCACCCGTCGGACCGATTATTATCATGACGGTTGGTTACGGACTTACTTTTTCGAATATCGAATGGAGCGATACGCTGAAAACCGTTTTAGCGCGCATGCTCGTCTTTGCACTTTTTATGGGCGGTATCGTCTATTATATTGTCGGCCGGATGTACCCCTCCGATCCGCTGTATCGTTTCGGTGCCGTCCTGTATTTTATCATGCCGCCGACATATGCGTACGGCGTATTTGTAAACGGAAAAGATGAAAGTGCTTTTTTGAGCGCGTATTTGGCGCTCTATACGCTCATTACGATTTTCGGCTATATCGTGCTTGCGTCTTTTGTCGTGTGAGCCTTTTAATACTATGCCGTTCTCACTACTATCCGCACGAATAAAAACGACCGCGCGTCGTGCGCGGCCGCATCTCCTGTATAGTGCATCGGTTTGCCTTTCAATCTGTCTTCGGCATGACCGCATGCAAGGCGCAGCTCGTTTGCAATTACAGCGAAACAGTATCGCGCGCCGTACCGCCCGCTCTTACAGCGGGATATTGCCGTGCTTTTTCAAAGGCGTGTCCATGCTGCGCTTTCGCGCGAGTATTTCAAAGCTCCGTGCGATGCGCTCGCGCGTTTCCTGCGGTTCGATCACTTCGCTGACATAGCCGCGCTTTGCCGCGATTTTCGGCGTCATTATCTCCGTTTTATATTCTTCCGACTTTGCCGCGACTTCGGCCGCCTTCGACGGATCTTTGAGTTCTTTTGCGTACAAAATGCCGATTGCGCCTTCCGCACCCATAACCGCGATTTCCGCTTTCGGCCACGCGTATACGTAATCGGCGCCGAGGTGTTTCGAACACATCGCGATGTATGCGCCGCCGTACGCTTTGCGCGCGATGACGGTCACTTTCGGAACGCTCGCTTCGCTGTACGCATAGATCACTTTTGCGCCGTGCCGGATGATGCCTTTTTGCTCTTCCTGCGGACCGGGGATAAAGCCGGGAACATCGACGAATGTTAAAAGCGGTATACCGAAAGCGTCGCAGTAACGGACGAAGCGCGCGATTTTGTCGCTTGCATCGCAGTCGAGAACGCCGCCGACGCCCATCGGATTGTTTGCGACGATGCCGACGGATTTGCCTTCGATCTTCGCAAAGCCCGTGACGCAGTTTACCGCAAATTCTGCCGACGTTTCAAAAAACGAATCGTCGTCGATACAGCAGTTGATGATTTCGCGGATATCGTAACCGGCACGCGGGTTTTCGGGGATGATTTCTTCGATGCGCTTCGCTTTTTTCTTCGCGTCGAATTTGTATTTTTCGTTTTGTGTGAGATCGTCACCGAAATAGTGGGGGATGTAGTCGAGCAGCGCGCGCACTTTTCGATAGCAGTCGTTTTCGCTTTCACAGCGGAAATGCGCTACGCCCGATTTTTTCGAATGGATCGCCGCTCCTCCCAAATCTTCCGACGAAATATCCATAAACATAACCGATTTGACGACTTTCGGTCCGGTGATAAAGAGTTCGCTTATCTTGTCGATCGCAAAGATAAAATCGGTGATGCCCGGCGAATACACGGCGCCTCCCGCGCAGGGGCCTGCGACGATCGAAATCTGCGGCACCGAACCGGATGCGCGGACGTTTTGATAAAAGAGGTCTCCGTAGCCGCACAGCGCGTCGACACCTTCCTGAATGCGCGCTCCGCCGGAATCGTTTATACCGATGACGGGGCACCGCGCTTCGATCGCTTTATCGATGAGTTCGGCGATTTTTTTGCCGTGCATGAGACCGAGCGAGCCACCCTGCACCGTAAAATCCTGAGCGTATACCGCGACCGTCCTTCCGTTTATCTTTCCGAATCCGGTAATGACGCCGTCATAGGGCAGATCCTTCGTTTCCATGCCGAAGCTCGTGCAGTTATGGCGCACACCCGAATAGATTTCCATAAACGAATTTTCATCGCACAGAGCGCGAATCCGTTCTATTGCGTGGAGTTTTCCTTTTTCGTGTTGTTTTTCGACATTGTATTCCATAAGACATTCCTCGTTTCAAAATAATGTGAGCGTATATTTTATGATACTCCATCATTTCCGTGTTGTCAATATGACAAAAATCAATTTTATGTCAAAATCGCATCGCAATCACTGTCGAAAATTCGAAGCTTTCAACAAACCGATGAATGCCCGTAAACTGCGATCGGAGAAGCGTATTGAGTCACATAAACCTTATCGATGGGCGACGCGTCATGTCGATAAGCCCGTCCTAAAACCGCGCCTCATTTCCGCCGATAATGATAATCGAAACACGCTGTAAAAATTTTCAACGGAGTTGTCATGTTCGTTTTTTCGATCGATAAAAGAATCAGCTGCGCCGCCTTGTGCGCTTTTATATACGGCGCGCTGCTTTTCCCCCAAGCGGCGGGAAGAGGTGCACCCTCCGAAAGTCCCGAAAACGAAACGCTTATCACGCGGGGCATAGAGCCTGAAGTTTTATCGTTTAAATACAAAAAAGGCGATTCATATCGAACGCTTTCAAAAGTCCACGAAGACGTTTTTGTCAACGGCAGAAAAAATCACCGTGCGGAAATCGTAACGCGCATTTCCGCAAAGATTACCGACGTACATGCCGACGGAAGCGGTGTTTACGAAGCGACGTTTATGTCGTCCGAAAATTCGACGAACAGTACAAACGGCACGCACTTTTCATGGGGTGACGAATACAAAAGCGTATTTACGCGAAGCGCGCGCGGCGTATACGCGATGGACGATATATATTTTATGCCTGTCGTCCGCGACTGCCCGATCTTTCCCGCGACTCCCGTCAAACCCGGCGATACGTGGAAGGCCGAAGGGCATGAGGCGCACGATCTTCGCCGCACTTTCGCGCTGCAAAAGCCGTTCAAAGTTCCGTTTACCGCTTCGTACGGCTACAAAGGCATTGTTAAAAATTCCGACGGCAGAATTTTCAACGTCATCGACGTGCAATACAATCTGTATTTCGAAAGTCCGAAAATCGATGTACGAAAAGGCGATATTTCGGCTCGCACGGCGGAACTGTTGAATCGCCCGAAAATCACGATGGGATATTCGCATCAAACGCTCTACTGGGACAACGAGAGGGGCGAAATCGATCACTATCATGAAAATTTTAAAATCGTTATCGAAACCTACTACGGCGACACGTTTACGTTTCAGGGAACGGCGGAAGCGGAAGTAACCGAATTCGAGCGCGTCAACGACGACAACACGATGCAGAAAATTCAGGACAGCGTCGCGAAGCTCGGACTTGAAGACGTATCGGTAAAAAAAGGCGAAAAAGGATTGACGATCAGCCTTGAAAAAATTCAATTTCTTCCAGATTCCGCCGTCCTCCGCGAAAGTGAAAAACGAAAACTCGAAAAGATCGCCGATATCTTAAAATCGTATAAAAACGATCTGCTCGTTACGGGGCATACCGCGCTGCGCGGAAACGAAAAAGCGCGGCAAATGCTTTCCGAAGAACGCGCGCAGTCCGTCGCCGATTATCTGATCACCCTCGGTGTGCGCGATTCGTATCACGTGTTTACGCAGGGAAAAGGTGCGGCCGAGCCGGTCGCAACAAATCAAACCGAAGAAGGCAGGTCGCGAAATCGCCGCGTCGAAATCACCATCATGGACGAATAGCGCGCCGTCCGTTTGCAATCAACTTACAAGCGTTTTTTCGTCGGCAAGCGCATCGAGGATCGATGAGAAAACGGCAAAGCTTTCGGGAGTCAGTGTCCGTTCGGTATCGTCTTTCGTGTTTATCAGCCGCCACGTTCGGGGTACCATCGATTGCAATTTTAATAATTTTTCTTTCGCTTCGGTATCGCTTTTCGCATCGACGGTATGATTGACGATATAGTTTTCGAGAGTTTTTTCTTTTATGAGAGATGAAAGATATGTATCCGCTTCGTCTTCCGGCAGCATCGTTACGGCGACGGCGGGAATGCCGCATGCGATAAAACCCGCGTTATCGCTGTATGCAAACGGAAGCGTAAGCCATCTCCGCGAAGCCGAACGGCGCAAAAGCTCTTCGGCGCGGTCTTCGAGAGCTGCAAAGCGCATTCGAAATCCGTACGATACGGAGAGCGGTAAAATCGTTTTGCGAAGAATCGGAATCGTGCCGCGGCCCATGCAGTCGAACACGTATACGTCGTCGTTTGTGATGCCGAGCCGTTTAAAAAGAGACGCAAGCGAAAACGCGCCTTGACAAGCGACGCCTCCGGAAGAGAACTCTTCGCCGTCCGAAAAAAGCAGACGGACGTTGTGAAAATCCAAGCGGCTCTGCAAACGCTGCGCCCAATCCATGAGACAAAAATTCGCCGCGCTGTTGTCGTTCGCTCCGGGACTTCCGAGAGTACGGTCGTAGTGCGCGATCACCGTTTTGATTCTGAACTGAGGATTATACTGCGATGTCGGAAATTTAACGTATACGTGATTTTTCCCCGCGACGGGCATCACGACGCTTTCAACGCCGCGCTCTGCAAGGTAGGAGCGGATAAACGCGCATCTGTCGCAGCCGTCTGCGATATAGTCGGAAAATCCTGCGGAAAGGAAATTCATAAGACGAGTATAGCATAAAAAAAAGCCGGAGTGCATCACTGCAGCCGGCTTTCCGATTTTCGATATAAAACGCGGCGAACCGGCTACCGGCTATCTCCGCCGTTATCAAATCTCGGACGGCGCGGCGGGCGTTCTTCTGCGACGTTGACACGCACGCGGCGGCCGTCGATCTCTTTGCCGTTCATGTCGGCGATCGCTTTGTCTGCGGCAGCTTCATCCGTCATTTCGATAAAGCCGAAGCCCTTTGACTGATCAGTAAAGCGGTCTTTAATAATTACTGCTGAAGCGACTTCACCGAAAGAAGCGAAGCTGTTTTTCAGAGTATCCTCCGTTGTGGCATAGTTAAGGTTGCCGACGTAAATTTTTTTGGACATATACGATGTTCCTCTTGCCGAATACGGCATTTTTTATTTGCTGATGCCAGCTGCAATCTGCGTTTTCTGAATACCGTAATCTGAAGAAACATACATTCATACGAAATAAAGCTTTATCAGAACTGTCTTTAGAGAACCAGAATCATATTAAAATTAGTAGAAAAAATAAACCGTGTCAAGTATGCGATTCGCCTGCCGTACTTCGACAGCCGAACATGCATACACATCCGCCCTAGTCCAAAATCGCGCTGCCCGTATACAGACGGTAATAGCGGCCGCCGGAAGCGATGAGCTCATCGTGCGTACCGCGCTCGATAATCGTCCCATGTTCCAGCACGACGATTTCATCCGCATTGCGGACGGTGCTGAGGCGGTGCGCGATGACGAACACCGTCCTGCCCTTCATAAGGCTGTCCATACCTTTTTGAATGAGCATTTCGGTTCTCGTGTCGATCGAACTCGTCGCTTCATCGAGGATGAGCACCGGCGGATCGGCGACGGCAGCGCGCGCGATCGCAATGAGCTGCCTCTGCCCTTGGCTCAAATTTCCGCCGTCGCCCGAAATGACGGTATCGTAACCCTTTTCAAGCCTCCGGATAAAAGCGTCCGCATTTGCAAGGCGGGCCGCAGCGATAATCTGCGCATCGCTTGCTTCCAAATTGCCGTAAACGATATTGTCGCGTATCGTTCCGGAAAAAAGATGCGTGTCCTGCAGTACGATACCGAGTGAACGGCGCAGATCCTCTTTTTTAATTTTATTGATCGGAATGCCGTCGTACGTGATGCTGCCCGAATCTTCTGCGACGTCGTAAAAGCGTGTCAAAAGATTTATCACCGTCGTCTTTCCGCTGCCGGTTGAGCCGACGAGCGCGATTTTCCGTCCGGGCAAGGCGCGCATACGGATGTCATGCAAAACAGTTTTTCCTTCGTCATAGCCGAAACTCACGTGATCGAAGGCGACATCGCCTCGCAGTCGTATCAATTTCGTGTCGGAGGGATCTTTCCACGCCCATTCGCCGGTATATGCGAAAGACTGCACGAGCTGCGTTTTTCCGATTTTATCGCGCGCTTCACATGCGTTGACGAGGCACAGTTTTCCTTCGTCGGCTTCGCCTTCTTCATCGATAACAGCGAACACCCGCTCCGCACCGGCGAGCGCGTTCAATATTCCGTTGAACTGCTGACTCATCATCGTAATCGGCCGGCTGAAATTTCGCGTGTACTGCAAAAAGGCGGCTATGGAACCCAAATCGAGTTTGCCGCCGATGACGAAGAGCGCACCCGCGACTGCGACGAGCGCGTACTGAACGTGAGAAAGATTTCCCATAAGCGGCATGAGTATACCCGCGTAAGCATTCGCGCGGGTCCCCGAAGCGCAAAGTTCACCGTTGAGCGAAGCGAAAGAAGCGATCGCTTCGCATTCGTGATTGAACACTTTGACGACGCGCAGCCCTTCGATAAGCTCTTCGACATAGCCGTTTACCCGTCCGATATTTTTTTGCTGATCGCGGAATGCGCCCGCGCTCTTTTTTCCGACAAAAGCGGCGAGCAGCATGATGAGCGCGATCGAAGCGACGGCAATAAACGTGAGCACGGGACTCAGTACGATCATCATTGCAAATATGCCTGAGACGGTAAGGGCGGACGAAAAAAGCTGTCCCAAACTCTGACTGAATACATCGCGCAGCGTATCGATATCGTTCGTAAAGCGCGACATGATTTCGCCGTGCGTACGGGTATCGTAATATTTTATCGGGAGCGTTTCAAGTTTTTCAAACAAATCGCTTCGGATGCGGAAAAGCACGTCCGACGAAATATGCAGCATGATACGAGAACTGCCCCATGAAGCGAAAGAGCCTGCGACGAAAATCGCAAAAACGAGGACAAGCATTTTAATAAATTTTGTTAAATCGGGATCCATTTTTCCGATGAGCGGAATGATATAATCGTTGAGAGCGGGTTTTATCGCATACGAACTTACGACGCTCGCTGCGGCGTTTACGGCGATAAGGATGAAAACCGCGATCCACAGCGCTTTGTATTGCGCCATATAAGACGCGAGCCGCTTCAATGTCGTGCGCACGTGTTTCGGCTTCGCATAGCCTTTTTTTTCGAATCGTCTTGCTTCCGGCATCCCCTACTCTCCGACCGTCCGCTGTGATTCGTACACTTCTCTATAGATCGCATTCGACTTTAACAATTCTTCGTGCGTGCCGAAACCGCTTATTTTCCCTTCGTCGAGTACGAAGATGATGTCGGCGTCCCGCACCGATGAAATGCGCTGCGCGATGATGATCTTCGTCGTCTCAGGATGCGAAGTTTTCAAAGCGGAGCGTATACGCGCTTCGGTCGCCGTATCGACCGCGCTCGTGCTGTCGTCGAAAATCAATATTTTCGGATTTTTCAACAATGCGCGCGCAATACACAGCCGTTGCTTTTGCCCGCCGGAAATATTGACGCCGCCCTGTCCAAGAACCGTATCGTAACCCAACGGAAAAGATTCGATAAAACCGTCGGCATCCGCCGCTTTGCACGCCGCAACGATCGCTTCATCGCTCGCCTCTTTATCGCCCCACTTGAGATTTTCTTTTATCGTACCGCTGAACAATACGTTTTTTTGCAGCACCGTCGAAACGCCGTCGCGGAGAGAAGTCAAATCGTAGCGTCTTACATCTTCTCCTCCAACCCTTACCGCACCGGCACTTACATCGTACAGGCGGGGAATAAGCGAAACGAGCGTCGTCTTCGAAGAGCCTGTACCGCCGATGATGCCTGCGACTTGACCGCTTGCAATGTGCAGGCTGACGTTTTCAAGGGCAAAGCTGCCTGCCTTTTCGGAATAGCGGAACGATACGTTTTCAAAATCGATCGAACCGTCTTTAATAATTTTTAGGCCGGCAGCGGGAGATGCGACGGAGCTTTTTTTATCGAGCACTTCGTTTATGCGCGCGATCGACGCACGGGAAAGCACGAGCGAAACGAAAATCATGCCCAGCATTAAAAGCGACATAAGTATCTGCGTGATATACGAAAGAAAACTTACGAGCTCTCCCGTTTTCATATCGCCTGCAATTATCATATTGCCGCCGAACCACAGAGAAGCGATAATCGTACTGTACACGGTCATCTGCATGACCGGCCAAATCCACAAAACAACTTTTTCCGCCGAAACCTGCGCACGTCTTACGGCGTCCGCCGAAGAAGCGAATTTTTCGCATTCGAATTTTCCGCGCACAAAAGCTTTTACGACTCGGATCGCGATGAGATTTTCCTGAATGATCGTATTGAGCGCATCGTATTTTGCAAGCATTTTTCCGAATCGAGGATACGCTTTCGAAGAAACGAAGGCGATGGCGATTATTAAAATCGGAATCGAAACGAGAAAAATCGAAGCGAGGCGGCGATTTATAACGTATGCCATAACCGTACCCGATATGAGCATAAAGGGAGCGCGCACACTCGGGCGGATGAGCGTCTGATACACGTTTTGTGCATTCGTCACGTCGACGGTAAGACGTGTGACGAGTGAAGCCGTTCCGAACTCATCGATATCGGCAAAGGAAAAATCCTGCACGTTTGCAAAAAGCTTTCGCCTGAGGTTGTGGGAAAATCCCTGAGAGGCGGAAGCCGCAAAAAAGGCTCCGGCCGTACCGCACAAAAGCGAAACGATCGCACAGCCTATCATAATGCCGCCGGTACGCACGACATAAGCGATATCGCCCTGAGCGATACCTACGTCGATGATGCGCGACATGATGTACGGAATCACCGTCTCCATGACAACCTCTCCGATCATCGTGAACGGCGACAAACACGTATATGCAATATATTTTTTTTCAAGCCCTCCGGTCAGATTCTTCAGCGTCGGCATGACTGAAAGTATAGCACGGCAAAAAATATTTTACCACAAGAACGAATTGTGCTATACTCGCCGTATGGACAGACAAGCACTGCACGACAGCATCGCGCTCCACACCGAAATGACATTCGCCCGATCGAGCGGAGCCGGCGGACAAAACGTAAACAAAGTCAACACGAAAGTACACGCATCGGTAGCGCTCGAAAAAATCGAAGGCTTGTCGGAAGCGGAGCGGTCTCTCGTCATACAGCGTCTGGCAAAAAGCATACATGCGGGCGTCATCTCCGTCGACGTGCAGGACGAACGCGTTCAGGAGCGGAACAGAAAAATCGCGCTCTCGCGCATCGAAGCGAAAATTGCGGCAGCGGCGCGGATCGAAAAAAAGCGGCGAGCGACATGCCCAACAAAGGCTTCGCGCGAACGGCGCTTGAAGATAAAAAAACTGCGCGCGGACATTAAAAAGAACAGAGGAAAAGTACGGATGTGAAAAATATTATGGGAAACGATCACATTTCCCCGTGCTCGTCATTCGAACCGCGCGTCCGAAGCGTTCCGTCTTCTTTAATAATCTTTTATAAAAGTGCTTCCAAAAATTCGTTGAGAAATAAAAGCCCTTCTTTTGTAAGCGCATAAAAATGCGAACCGTTTTTTTCGTAACGCAAAGCCAAGCCCCTCCCCTCCCACGCTTTAAAGAGAGCTTCCGCCTTTTCGGGAAAGGCGCCGAATCGCGCTTCGTAGGTTTCACGACAGATGCCGCGCGTCATCCGAAGTCCCATCATAAAAAATTCGAAGGCTTCCGTTTTTTTTTCTATATATTCGACTGAAAAAGGAAGCTCGTCGAAGCCGCGCTCCGTACACACTTGTGCCGTACGTTTTTTTTCCCTCTGTTCCGCACGCAATTGTGCTGTGCGGAAATCGTCCGAAAAAAAGGCAGGTGCGCGTAAATCGTCCGCATCGATTTTTTTGCTTTTCCAAAATTGCACGTACGATCCGATATCGCGCGTGTTTGTAAGCCGTACCGACATATCATTTCCGTAAAACGTTCCCGTCGCACCGGCTCCTATTCCCGCATAGCTTTCAAGATTCCAATACGCGAGATTGTGCAGGCACTCGCTGCCTTTTTTGCAAAAATTCGACACTTCGTACTGTTCGTATCCCGCACCGCACAAAAAATCGCGCCCCGAAATCCACAGCGCATCGGACGCATCGATGTCGCACCGGATCTTCCCGCTTTCGATTTCCGCGTAAAGCGGCGTACCCTCTTCGACGGTGAGCGAATAAAGCGAAATATGATCGGGTGCATACGAGAGGAGCGTCTGTAAACCCGAAGCGAACGATGCATCGCTTTCTTCGGGAAGACGGGCAATCATATCGACCGAGAGAGCATGCGGCCTGTTTTTGTCAAAAAGCGAAAGCGCCCGATACACATCGTCCGCGCGGCTCCGCCTCCGCACGCGGCAAAGAGATGAGTCGCTGAACGATTGGATGCCGCACGAAATGCGCGTCACACCCGAAGCGGATGCCGCGTCGAGAAGGCTTTCCGTTACGTCGGAAGGATTCACTTCCATCGTCACTTCAAGCGGCACCTTGCGGGATATTTTTAACAATCCCGAAAAGAGAAAATCGATTTGCTTTTCGGAAAGCAGGCTCGGCGTTCCGCCTCCGACATAGATCGTCTTCCACGAATCGATATCGCAGAGCGAAGCCGTAAATGCCGCTTCGTTCAAAACAGCGGCAATATATTCGTCGTCGATTTTCTTTGCACACGGTACGCTGAAAAAATCACAGTAGGAACACTTCGAAACGCAAAAGGGAATATGCACGTACAGCGGAAAGGATGCGCTCATGAATTTACAAAAGGCGGAATTTTGCAAACGGAAAATACACGGCGAGCCCTTTCGCTTTTATGTCCTCAAGGCGCACCGCACCCCACAAACGGGAATCGAGGGCGCTCGTGCGGTTGTCGCCGAGCACAAAGTATTCGCCGCTTCCGAGCGTGCGCGCTTCAAAACTGCCGCTAACGCCGATCGCGTTATCCCAATCGGAGGGCACGGAAACGATGTGTACATTATAGAGCTTTTCGGAGCGTTCGAATTCGGTGAGAAAATGACTGTCCCCCGCAGGCCGAACAAAGACAACGTAACTCTTCATATAAATGGTATCGCCGGGCAAAGCGACGATCCGGCGGATTTCAGGCTGCTCCCTTGCCGTATCGTTTGCAAAAAGCGAATACTGCTGTGCGGTAAAAAATCTTGCCACCGCGTCGGCGGCCGTTGCAAAAGCGGACAAAGGAGAAGCTGCACGGGATTTCAGCATAACGACATCGCCCCGCAAAAGATTGTTCACGATCGGTGTAAATATAGCACACGAATCGGAAGGGATATCGGGCTGCATCGAAACCGAGCGGGAACGGACGGTAAAAACGGCAAAAGTGCGCACGAGGGAAATGCCCGCAAAGATTATCAGTAAAAAAAGAATCACCGAAACGATCGTGCGTCGGCGCTGCTTTTTTACTTCGAAAGAATAGTCGTACAGCTTTTGCTTCATGCGTGTAACATAACATAAACGCCGCGAGTTTACAATATACAGGCTATTTCATATAATGGAAAAGGTATGGCTGACGGAAAAAAGATCATTGCGGAAAACAGAAAAGCCCGCTTCAATTATTTTATCGAAGACTCGATCGAATGCGGAATCGAACTGCACGGTTCCGAAGTCAAATCGATAAAAGCGGGCAATCTCTCGTTTCCCGACGGCTTTGCGGAAATCAAAGGAGGCGAAGTGTGGATGCAAAATCTGCACATCACCGAATACGCGTATTCGTCGGCGTTTACCCCTGCTCCCGATCGGCCGAAGCGGCTTTTGCTGCACAAAGAAGAGATAAAGCGCCTCGCGCGGAAAACCGAAGAAAAAGGATACACGCTCGTTCCCCTCGAATTTTATTTGAAAGGCGGCCGCGTCAAAGTAAAGCTCGGCGTCTGCAAAGGGAAAAAACAGTACGATAAACGCGATACGATCCGCGCTCGGGACATGGACAGGGAAGCCGCGCGAGAGTTCCGCAGGGAGATAAACGGCTGATGAGGAGTGCCTTACGCCGTGCTGCGGCGGTGTTTATCGTATCGCTCGCCGCATTCGCAGCTCAAAGCCAATCTTCCCGCTCCGTCGATTTTCTCGGCGTCATATCGTCCGATACTGATGCCAATATGATCCAAATGACGGAAACCCTCTACCTCACGCAGCTCGGCGAAGTGCCCGGTATTTCGGTTATCGACAGAAGGCAAAGCGGTTTTGTCGAAGCGTACAAAGCGCAAGGCACCCCCGACTTTTCAAAAGCCGCCTCCCCTCTTGCGTTTTATGCGCTCATCGGCAAAAAAGATTCGTCCGGCGGAAAGTGGGACTGTACGATCTGCATCGCCGACATACATGCGAACGATATTAATTCGTATACCCAAACCTACGATTCGTATTATAAAATTCTCATGGAATCGAAAACCTCTCTGCGCTCGATATTCGAAAGCCTTTTGAACAAGCAAAGCCCGAAAGCTGCCGACGGAATAAACGACTCGAATATACCCGATGACCGAAGTCCTGCTCTTTCAACCGATTCGATCGCGGGAACATGGAGCGGCGAAGACTATATCGACAAAATCGTCATTCTCAGAGGCGGACGCGGCTTTATCATCTACAAAAACGGAGCGACGATGAACATTTCGGTTTCGGTTGCCGGAAAAGAAGTTACCGTAACGCAGGCGGGAAAATCGAACGCGTCGTTTTTTCCGGAACTGCCGCGCGAAGCCGCCCTCCTTGCGGCAACGGACGCTCCGCCTCTTACATGGAAACTCACCGTACAGAACAATGCGACGCTGTCGGGCATAAAAACGACGCTCATAGAATCGGACGACGGTATCGCCTTAGGCGATGTGCGCGTCGAGTGGAAACGGAAGTGATTGCGCGAATGTACGACAGGGGTGCGGGGAAATTTTGATAAAAAATTGTATGCTTCGGAGAATTATGCGGGCACAGATAGAAGGATAAACAAATAAGAAAACACAACGAAATAAATTTTATCTGAAAGAATTTTCGCCATATAATATAATGAGAAAAGCTTGAAGGAAACGTTGGACGGACACTTTGAAACTTCACTTTGCATGACTTGTTCTTGACAAGATAAACCTGCCGACATATATTCAATAAAAGTCTTAGGAGGATTTTATGAAAAAGAAATTTGGTATACTTCTTTTTTCATGCCTGTTAGCGCTTTTACTTACAAGCTGTGACGAAGTTTTATCTGTCGTGACTGCCAATGAAAGCGACGAAAAAATTGTGAATAATTATGTTTCTATGTTTGACGATACCGTTTATGACGAAAGTATCTCCCTAAAATCATGGCACAATATCGGTATTTTCACAGAAGAAAAAGTTGTTCAAATGGATGACTTGCTTTTCAAAATCGAAAATAAAAAAGAAAACCTTGTCGTCTTAGGGGATAAAGATGCTGCCGTTGAAATACGTTTTTTTGAAGGTGGCTATAAATACACGCTTTTCAGTTCAATGGACTCATTGAACCTTATGTTTAATTTTTAGTTTCGGAGGGAAAAATGGAAAAATGCTTTAATTTTTTTATACTGAGTTTTGCAGTACCACTGCTTGTTGTTTCTTGCGCAAAAAAGCCGCTTACCCTTGATGATACTACATCAATGAAAACTTTGCTCAAGGCAAGCGACAAAGAAATAACAGAACTTGTCATAAAAGAAGCAGCAGAAAAAGGAGATATAAACCCTAAAGATCTAAATATTGAGTATATTTTGCGTGATAAAGAAAGTCAGACTATTGTTGTAAAGAGCAAGATAAACGAAAGTAAGTAAATAGCGTCTCCCCTTTCCCCTTTCGGCAAAAATCAGGCCGACAAGCCGTTCCCCCGCCCCCATACAGTCCGGCAGCACGCGAAATCCCTTCGCCGCGCCGCCGAACTGTCGTTTCTGTTACAAACCGCTTACTTTGCCGCGTTTTTTCCCGCGATGCGGCCGAACACGATGATGTCGGCGATCGCGTCGCTGCCCAAGCGGTTTTTACCGTGGACGCCTCCGGTCACTTCGCCCGCTGCATACAAACCGGGGATCACCGTACCGTCGGTTTTTATGACTTGCGCTTGGCTGTTGATTTTGACGCCGCCCATCGTGTGGTGCACTGCGGGTACGGCTTTCAAAATATAAAACGGCGCTTTTTCGATCGGGAAGGTCAAGCTGCGTTTATTGAATTCGGGATCTTTGCCCTCTGCGACGTAGCTGTTGTAGCGGTTTACGGTCGCAATCATCTCGTTCGCATCGATGCCGAAAAACTCCGCCGCTTTTTCAAGCGTATCGGCTTTTACCAAAAGCTTATTTTTGTACAGATAAGCGATTTCAGCCGCGTGGTTTTGTTCCAGATGGCTTTCGTCGTATCCTTTTTGATCGATGATTTCATAGCAGCAATGTCCCGTCTGCGCTTTGATCGCCATGGACATAACGTCGCGCCGTCCGAGTTCTTCGACAAAGCGCTTGCCTTCTTTGTTTACGATAACGCTGTGGCCGTAGAGGCGCGCGTCGTCGAAATACAAAAGCGTGCCCGTAAGCGGATCGCATATCGGATAGGTTTGGATATACTGCATATCGACGAGGGCAGCTCCGATTTTTTCGGACATTACGATACCGTCGCCCGTGCTGCCGACCGTATTCGTCGAAAGGATATTTTCATCGACGGCGGGATTGTATTTTTTGCGCATGTCGAGGTTCGATCCGAAGCCGCCGGTTGCGAGCACGACGCCTTTTTTCGCATAAAACGTGTAGTTCGTCGTCTTGCTTTCAGCCGAAACTCCGGTAACACGTCCTTTCGCATCCTGCACGAATGCGACTGCGGGCGTATTGTACACGATGGGGATGCCGAGTTTTTCCGCTTTGGCGAGCATCTTGGTGATGAGTTCTTTGCCGCTCGCGCCTAACGGAATCAAACTGCGTTTTACCGAATGCCCGCCGAAAAACATCAGCGAATTTTCCCATACGACGCCGCACTTGTCCCTCAGCCATTCCGCGCCGGCAAGCGCATTCGACGCGACAACGTGTACGAGTTCGGGGTTATTGATATTGTCGCCGCCTTTCATTATATCTTGTTCGAAGCGAGAGACGCTGTCTTCGATGCCGTCTCTCTTTTGAAGCCAGTTGCCCGGAGCTGCCATTTCGGCTCCCGAGATGAGCGTATTGCCCCCGGCCATCGGCATCTTTTCCAAAACGATAACGTCCGCGCCCGCTTCTTTCGCTTCGATTGCGGCTGCAAGTCCCGCGCCTCCCGCACCGATGACGATGACGTCGTGCGTTTCCGTTTTTTTCTGCTTCGCCTTAGTCGCGGTTGTTGCAGCAGCTTTTTTATTCGCTTTCAGTTCTCCGCCCGCCTGTGCGACTGCCGCGTTCACGGCCGTAAGGAAACCTTTCGATGTGAGCGTGCAGCCCGAAACCGTATCGACTGCCGTGCTGTTCGATTTTATTACCGCCGCTTTAAGCGTATCCATCGCCGTGTCGAAGCCCGGCGTTTCTTTGTGCGAAAGCACTTTGATATCGGCGATCGCGTTCTTTTTGACGGTAACCTGTACCGTTATCTTTCCGCCCTTGCCGTCTCCCGTTCCGGTATATGTTCCGTTTTTCATAGAAGCGCTTTGCGGCCACGCCGTAAACAAAACCGTCGAAGCGAAAACCGCCGCGAACAGTCCTTTTAAAATCTTCTTCATATTTTTTCCTCCATCGTGTATATACATTCGTAAACCGCACGTATGTTATGCAGTATAAGCGTATCATAATACTCAGTCGTTTTATTGTCAAACGGACGAATACACAACCGGTATTTTTTTTATTAATTAATAATATCCGTTCCTCGATATACCGTATACAGCCGCGCCTTACAGGATCGATTTCGCTTTTGAGACGATGTTGTCGGCGGTGATGCCGTATTCGGCAAGGAGTTCGACCGTTTGCCCCGACTGTCCGAATCGATCGTCGACCGCAACGTGCGCCATCTTTATGTCTCCCTTACCGAGGAGCGCATAAGATGCCGCTTCGCCGATGCCGCCGAAACGGTTCGCTTCTTCACACACGAGGATCCGTCCGCCGCAACCGAGCGTTTCACTTGTGATCGTATCGGTGTCGAGCGGTTTAATCGTGTGGATGTTCAGCACGGAAGCTTCGATGCCGTCGGACGCGAGCTGCTCGGCCGCTTCGAGGGCGAGCGGCGTCATAATACCGGTTGCGACGATGCAGATATCCTTGCCGGAACGCAGGCTCTGCGCTTTTCCGATTTCGAACGGTGTGTCGCAAGAAGTGACGATCGGCATGGGTTCGCGCGATGTACGGATATACACGGGTCCCTTTAAATGATAAGCCGCTTCGACGATCCGCTTTGCCTGATTGTAATCGCATGGACTCAACACCGTCATATTCGGAACTGCGCGAAGCGCGGCGATATCCTCTATGCACTGATGTGTGCCTCCGTCGCCCGCAGGCGTGATGCCCGAATGACTTCCGGCGATTTTTACGTTCGCTTTGCTGTATGCCGCCGCATTTCGGATAATTTCAAACGCTCTTCCGGCAGTAAACATTGCAAACGAAGATGCGAAGGGCACGTAGCCGACTTTCGACAAGCCGACGGCCATACCGATCAAATTCTGTTCGGCGATACCGGTTTCGATGTAGCGGTCGGGAAACTCTTTTTGAAAAGTCAAAGAACCGGTCGCATGTCCCAAATCCGCGTCGAGGACAATCACATCGGAATATTTTTTGCCGAGCTCGACGAGGCCGTCGCCGTAGCCCTGCCGTGTTGCTTTTTTTTCGCTCATATCAGTCCTCCAATTCTTTAAGCGCCTTTTCAAGCTCGTCGCCCGAAGGAGCTTTTCCGTGCCAGCCGAGTCCGTTTTCCATAAACGAAACGCCCTTGCCTTTGATCGTATCGCAGATAACGGCGAGCGGCTTTCCGTCTTCACGGTGATCGAGCGCGGAAAGCAGCGCCTCATAATCGTGTCCGTTCGCCTCGCACACGGCAAAACCGAATGCGCGGAATTTTGCCGCAAGATCGCCGAGCGACATAACCGTATCGACAGGGCCGTCAAGCTGCAGGTGATTGTTGTCTACGAGCACGGTGAGATTGTCAAGGTGATAATGAGAAGCGGCCATAAAGGCTTCCCACGCAAGACCTTCCTGCAATTCTCCGTCGCCGGTGAGCACGTATACGCGGTTCGGCTTTTTTGCCAAACGGAAACCGAGCGCCATACCCGCTGCAACCGATATGCCTTGTCCGAGGGAACCGGTACTGCAGTCCACGCCGGGACATTTATTGCAATCCGGATGTCCTTGCAGCATACTGTGCAGTCGGCGGATGTTTTTGAGTTCCGCTTTCGGAAAATAACCCTTATCCGCAAGTATCGCATAGTACGGCGGATTCGCGTGCCCCTTGCTCAGAACAAAACGATCGCGCGCTTCGTCGTTCGGATCGTCCGAAAGTTTCATCTTAGAATAATAAAGGGCAACCATGATATCCGTCGCCGAAAGGGAACCGCCGGGATGACCGGAACCCGCTTCTCCTATCATCCAAACAGTATCGCGTCGGATTTGCTTGGCTTTCTTTTTCAACTCTTCTATCGTCATACTAACCTCTCGATCGTATTCCATTATAGCATATCGATTTACGCTTTTCCGATACTTCCGAACAGCGTCATCTTTTCAATACATACGCGTTTGGTCGCTTCAAGACCGGGGGCAAGCACGGCTCGCGGCGTAAAGCCTTTGCTCTCTTCGTCTTTACCTTCTGCAAAATACTTTTTCGTCGCTTCGGTAAATGCGATTTGACATTCGGTATTGACGTTGACTTTCGATACGCCGAGCGTGATCGCTTTTTTTACCATGTCGGCGGGAATGCCCGATCCTCCGTGCAGCACGAGCGGCAGATCGCCCGTCTTCGCCTGAATGGCTGCAAGTACGTCGAAATCCAAGCCCTTCCATCCGGCCGGATATTTTCCGTGAATATTGCCGATACCCGCAGCGAGAAAATCGACACCTAAAGATGCGATACGAGCGCATTCGGCAGGGTCGGCGCATTCGCCGGAATTGATAACGCCGTCTTCTTCGCCGCCGATCGCGCCGACTTCGGCTTCGACGGAAATGCCCTTCGCGTGTGCCTTTTCGACGACTTCGCGCGTTTTTGCGATGTTTTCATCGATCGGATATTTCGAACCGTCGAACATGACGGACGAAAAACCGTTGTCGATCGCATCGAGCGCTTCTTCATAGGTTCCGTGATCGACGTGCAGCGCCACGGGGACGGTGATTTTCAAAAAATTAATAAAACCGCTCACCATGTCGGCAATCGTCCGATAGCCGCCCATGTATTTCGCCGTTCCGCCGGAAACGCCGAGTATGATCGGAGACTTACCTTCCTCCGCCGCGAGTAAAAAAGCGCGGACGCTTTCCATGTTGTTAAGATTGAAATGCCCCACCGCATAACGGCCTTTTTTCGCATCGACGAGCATCTCTTTTGCAGATACCAAAACCATACCAACTCCTATAAAAACTTTTGCAGGATGTTTCAACATCCGAAAAAGTTTTTAGCCGTGCGCGAGCGCGCACACGTTCAATAATCGAGTTTGCAAAATACAGTGTATCGTATGTATACGATTTTTATCGAACCGGTATGTATACACATCTTCTGCAAACATCCGCACAAACTCGAGATAAAAAACGACGGCGATATTTCAGACGGCGCTTTTTATCACAACTCCTATAAAAATAATTTTAATAATTTTTTGATTCGATTATATCGAAATATCTCCGTCTTTCGAAACCTTCGTAAACAGCAAAAGCGAAATGACGGTAAAGACCATCAAAATGGTCGATACGGCGCACGCTTTGCCGTCCGTCCCGCGAGAGACCATCACGTACACACCGAGATTCAACGTTATCGTCTTCGACGAATATAAAATGATCGAAGACGAAAGCTCGGTAATAAGCGTAACCCAACTCATAATTGCACCGGAAACGATACCGCTGAACATCATCGGAACGGTAATGCGCACGAGCGTTTTCGTTTTGCCGGCTCCGAGACTGATCGCCGCTTCTTCGACGGAGATCGGAATCTGTCCGAGAACGGCGACGGAACTTCGAATCGTATACGGAATACGGCGGATACACATCGCGATCACCATGATCATTGCGGTTCCCGTAAGTACCAGCGGCCCTTTGTTGAACGCCATAACCATCGCGATGCCGACGACCGAACCGGGTATGATATACGGCACCATCGACAGCGTATCGATAATATTGTTGATAATATTATAGCGCCGCACGACAAGGTATGAAATCAAAATCGCAAGCACGACGACGATGACGAGAGCGCCGCCGCATATCTTTACGGTATTCCATATAGCCCCGCCCATCGTACCGAACACTTGGCGGTAGCTCATAAGCGAATAGCCTGAGCGGAACATATTGCCTGTCTTCGTCGTATTTTTAAATGAAAGAAAGATGAGATAGACTTGCGGCAAAAGCGAAATGATGACGAGAGCGTAAGCATAAACATGGATCGCGATGCTTGCTAAAAGGCGCGGCTTTTTGCGCTCGATGCGGTGCAGTGCGCTCATCGAAAAACTCGTTCTGTTCGACAGATATTTTTGAAATAAAAATACGATGAGCGTAATTAAAATGGCGATGACGCTTATGGCGGCGGCAAAGCTGTGGTTGATGCTCGTTTCGCCGACGTATTGATTGTATATTTCCACCGGAAAGGTGCGGTAGCCTTCTCCGATCAAAAGCGGAGTACCGAAATCGGCAAGCGAGCGCATAAACACCATGAGAGCGGCGGCGAGTATGGACGGCATACACAGCGGCAATACGATCGTCAAAAATCTCCGCCAGCCGGTGCGTCCCATATTTGCGGAAGCTTCGAGCAGCGAATTGTCGACGTTTTTCAGCGCGCCCGAAACATAGAGGAACACGAGCGAAAAGAGCTTTGTCGACAGCACGAGCAGGATCCCCTTAAATCCGTAGATGTTCGGCAGTACGATATTGAACGCCGACTTCAGAAATTTCGTGATAAGCCCCGAACGGCCGAGCAGCAAAATCCACGAATACGCGCCGATAAAAGGTGCGGACATGGAAGTGAGCACGATCAAAATCTGCAGCATCTGCCGGCCTTTGATTTCGTAGACATTGTACAAGTACGCGAGCGGCACGCCGATAATGAGGCAGATAATCGTAACGCATATCGAAATTTTAAAACTGTTGAACAGCGTAATAAAATAATACGGATCGCTGAAAAACTGTTTAAAATATCCGAGCGTAAACGCGCCTGTCGCGTTGTCGCGGACGGACTGCGTTATGACTTTTAAAATCGGATAGAGCATAAACAGCACGTACAGCGCGAGGATACCCAAACTGACGGCGATCCAAAGATCCGTTTTCTTTGTCTTCAGCATATCGATCTCCGCTAGCGTACGATGGGACGCATACCGTCCCGCGTAAAGACATTGATCTTTTCTTTTTTGACGCCGAGACGAACCGGTGTTCCCTTCTTTACGATTTCATCGATCGTCGATTCTTGGATGACTTCGATGCGTTTGCCGCCGGCAAGATCAATAAAGTAATGCGTATTCAAACCGAGGAAAGTGCTGTATGCGACCGTTCCCGGCAAACCTTCACCGTCGGCATCTCCGAGTATGAAGAATTCTTCAGGACGGATCGACACGACGACATCCTCGACGTCTTCCGCTCCGACGATATTGTCCATCGTGATTTTTACGCCGCCGGAAAATTCCAATGCATAAGACGATGCATTTTTGCGTATCTTCGCTTCGACGGTATTCGTGCGGCCGATGAACATCGAAACGAATAAATTTTCCGGACGCTGATACAGCGCTTTCGGAGAACCGATCTGCTGTATAACACCCGCATTCATAACGGCTATGCGATCGGAAACGGCCATCGCCTCTTCCTGGTCGTGCGTTACGTATACGGTTGTAATGCCGAGGTCGTGCTGGATTTCTTTGATGACTTCGCGCATTTCGACGCGCAGCTTCGCATCGAGGTTCGACAGCGGCTCGTCCATCAAAAGAACTTCCGGCTCTATCGCAAGCGCGCGGGCAAGAGCGACTCTCTGCTGCTGACCGCCCGACAGCCGTTCCGGCAGACGATCCTGATACTGATCGATTTTCATCAATTTTAAAAAATGACTTGTCCGCTTGTCGATTTCATCTTTCGGCAAATGCTTATTCTGTAAACCGAAAGCGACGTTTTTGCGCACCGTCAAATGCGGAAAGATGGCGTAATTTTGAAACACCATGCCGATATTTCGTTTTGACGGATCGAGATCGTTGATTCGCCGGTCGCCGAAATAGAAATCGCCGCCTTCGATCGAATTGAAACCGGCGATCATACGGAGCAGCGTCGTCTTTCCGCATCCCGACGGGCCGAGCAGCGTAAAAAATTCTCCCGGTTTTATTTCCACGGAAAGGTCGGGGATAACGACACCGTCGTCGTATTTTTTGAGTGCATGTGAAATTTTGATTCCGACGTTCATACGAAGTTCTCCACAATCGTGCGGAACCGGACACTATGAACCGATCCCGCAGCGAACAGCAATAAATTTTATTCGTGCGGAGGGTTTAATACCCCGACGCTTGCGTCGTAACAAAGGGTATTAAAGCCGACTGCAACCACCTTATGAGAACGACATACCCCGACGCTTGCGTCGGGGGTGTTGATTAAAAAATCCGAGCCGTAAAACGCTTGGAAAATCAGTGCTTGATCCGCAAAGCGTTCCAGCGTGCGAAGATTGCGCTTTGATTTTGCGCCAAAGCCATCGTATCGGCTTCACGATAATTGATCGATGCGAGATCGACGATATATTTATTCGTCACCGAAAGCTTTGAAGCCGTCGAAGGGCGAGCGCCGCATTCGAGATAGATCGCCTGGCATTCATCGCTTTCCAGGAAATCCATAAAGAGCTTTGCGTTGTCGAGGTTCGCACAGCCTTTGATGATCGCCGAACCGAATGCGATCGACGTAACGCCTTCGGCAGGATATACGATGTGAACGCCTTCCGCTCCTTCCGAGAGCATCTGTACGCACGCCGGTTCATAGGTGAGACCGACGGCATATTCGCCGTTGTAAACGCCGCGGTATACGGCGGAAGATCCGCTCGTGATGACGACATTGTTCATCAGCTTATCGATATAATCCCACGCCGCATCGTTATCCCATCCGCCGAAATCGGTGAGGATGCACTGCAAGGAATTCCATGCGCTCGAACTTCCCGTAGGATCTGCGGAAACGACGATTCCTTTTAAACGCGGATCGAGGAGATCGGCAAAGCCTTTGATCGAAACGCCTTTTTCTTTTTCGAGCGCATCGTTTACCCAAAGGCACGGGATCTGCGCATCGTGATAGGTCAAAACGCCCGTCGTATTTTTGAATTCGGGCGGCATAAGCTTGTCGTTTGCGCATACGTAGTTTTCAAAATACTGACCGTATGTGAGCGTATCGGCATAGACGAGTCCGCCGAACATAATGTCCGCCTGCGGATTGCCGGCTTCCGCTTGAATACGGGTTTTGCACTCGCCCGCACCCGCTTGCGTGTAGTTGATTTTGATATCCGGATACTTTGCTTGGAACGCACCCATAATCGCGTTGTACTGCAGATCGCTGACCGTCGTGTATACGTTCAATACACCGGAAGCTTTACTTCCCTTTGCAGCACCGTCCTGTTTTTTGCAAGAACCGAACGACAGCGCCAAAGCCGCAGCTGTCAGCATCACCATAACCTTCTTCATCATTTCCTCCTACTAAAACGATATATGATCACTGCAATTTTGCAGGAATCAACAGTATTTAAAGCACGAGCGTTTTTTCGATCGTCCGATCGTTCATAAACGAAAGCGCATCCTCATACGACGGGATCCCGTCCCTGCCGCCGACCTTCATACACTTGAGGGCTGAAACCGCGCTTGCAAATTTGATATTCGTTTCCAAATCCATGCCCTTAAAATAGCCTGCGAGGAAAGCGCCGTGAAACACGTCCCCCGCTCCGGTCGTATCGACTGCCGCGACCGTGTACGGGGGAAAGCGGAACACGCTTCCTCCGATGACCGCCATACAGCCCGACGAGCCTTGCGTGCCGATGACGATCTTCGGCCCCCAGTGCGACATTTCAAGGAGCGCACGGGCATAGTCGGCTATACCCGATACGAGGAGGGGATACCTCGCGTTCATGATGAGGATGTCGGCGAGGGATGCGAGCGCTTTATTCTTTTCGTTGTCGCGCTGCATCGAACAGCCGTCGAGGGACACCGTAACGCCCGCCTCTTTTGCGATGCGGACGGCCGAAAGCGCGTTGTCGTATTTCGTTCCGTCGATGTGGAGCGCATCCGCTCGACCGACGAGTTTTGCAAGACGCTCATCCCACTCGATGGGCGCGAGTTCGTCGGGATACGGGAATTTCGTGCGGGAGGCGTTGGCGGGATTGACCATGAGGTACGATACGGAACTGCGGCCGCCGGGCACGATATCGATATATGAAGTATCGACGTTGTCTTTTTGCAAGAGAGCAAGTATTTTCTTTCCCGTATCATCGTCTCCGAGCTTTCCGACAAAAGCGCCGCGTAAGCCGAGTCGGACTGCCGCGACGACGGCAGTAGCTGCAGCTCCACCACCCTGCTCTGCGATCGAAGTGATATGCGTGGAGCCGTCTTCGGGAGGATAGGCTTCGACAGTACACAGATAATCGAGGCAATTATGACCGACGCCGACGATTTGCGGAAAATCACTCATTTGAAGAACACTCCTTTTGCGTACCTTTGCGCATCGCTACCCCCGCATACAGCGCGTGGATGACGGCGATTTCCGCCATCCGTTCGTATATCGAATCTCCGGAAAACATACGGGCGCGGCTCGTTGCAACGAGACGGTAATCGGCGAGCTTCGACAGCGAAGATTGTCCGATATCGCTTATACCGATGATGACGGCCCCCTTTTGTTTGGCGATTTTAACGGATTCTACGACATCCCGTGTTTCACCGGAACGAGAGATGGCTATGACCGCATCTCCCGCATCGAAATGCGCCGGCTGCATGTATTCGAAATTAAAAGACGCGGTGTAGTTGACGCGGATGCCGATTTTGCGAAAATTGTGCAGGGCGCTCCGCGCAGCCGCAGCCGCTCCGCCAATACCGAAAATTTCCACATACGACGCACGCGCGAGAGCGTCGACTGCTTTTTCAAACTCGGCGTCATCGAGCAGAGCGAGCGTATCGCCGAGTGCTTCCATACAGCCGGAAAAAACTTTGCACTTAATATCGTGCATCGTATCGCGCGGCCGCAGCGCAAAATCGTCAGGAATTCTGCCTCTGTCCAAAACCCTTTCTTCGGAAATCGCGATTTTGAAATCTTTTAAGCCCGCATAGCCGATATGATGAAAAAAACGGACGACCGTCGCTTCACTGACGCCGTTATTCTGCGCAAGCTCGCGGACGCTGCCGCTTAAAACGGATTCGGGAGCGTTTAAAACATAATCCGCTATACGGTTTTCCAACGCGCTGAGTTTATTCAAAGAGCTACGGACTTGTACTTCCCAAAGCGGGATCGCTGCGATATTGACCTTTTCCACGTGCTGCGGCATCGGCATAAATCGTAACACGACTTTCAAAAACTGTCAACAAAAATGTAACAAAAATATCATTTTACCGTAGCTTTTTCGGCAGGGTTTTGCGTGAGGCAAGAGACCGGCATAATCCGAACGAGCGTCAATTCGGGATTATTAAAAATCCGAACGACTTTCGGCTGCTGATACGAAAGACCGCGGCTCACGACCATCACCGTGCCGTTTTTCAAAGTGTACTTGCCGCCCGCATATTTCGGAAACATACCCTGCCCCGGTGCATAAAGCCCGTTTATAAAGGGAGGAAAACGCCACTGCCCGCCGTGCGCGTGTCCCGCCAAAATCACATCGAAATCATACTGCACGTAATCTTTTACGTATTCGGGGCGGTGAGCGAGGAGCAGCGTAAACAAAACCGTCCGCTCGCCCGAAACGGAACGGACGAGCTCATCCGTTTTTTGTGCGACTGCGGCAAGGCGCCTACGGTAAGAAGCCCTGTCGTCTCTGACTCTGAGCGCCGCCCGATCTCCCAAACCGAAATACGGATCTTCGACACCTGAAATAACAACGGTACCCTGCGGAAAATCGAGGGCGACCGCTTCATCGTGCAGCACTTTAAAACCGTACCGCTCGACCATAGCGTATTTTTTTTCGATATGCAGATCGGAAAAATCGTGATTTCCCGTCACGAAAAATCCGGGACAAAGATCGCGAATGCCAGAAAGGAGCGCTTCGACGTTTTTAAACGGCTTATCGCCTTTCATCTTTTCGTCGAAAAGGTCACCCGTGATCGCGATGATGTCGGGGCGCGTTTTTTTTATCTTTTCGATTATCGTGTTTTCGTTTTTACCGAAATCGTTTGAATGAAAATCGGAAATCTGCACAATCCTGATTTCACTCGAAACGCGCGCCTCTTCGATGTCGTAAGCGGCCGTTCGAATCGTGCGGCACGAAACGAAGACGAGGATCGAAAATAAAACAAAGAATTTATTAATTTTCCGTTTCATACCTGATTGCTCCGACATATCACATACAATCTATATTTTTATCAATTCGTAATCGCGCACTCCCATACCGACTTTTTCCGCGTGTTCGAGCTGCACTTTCCAATTCGTCGCCGGATGCACGTCGCAAAACCAATCGTTATGAGTGTGCTTCCGTTCGTCCATAATGGTGCCGTGCAGATAGGGCTGGCGGTTCGTCATATCGGCGCACGCGGCGTCAAGAGCTACGGCATCGAACGATGCGAACATTCCGACATCGGGGATGATCGGCGCATCGTTTTCGGCGTGGCAGTCACAGAAAGGGGAGACGTCGACGATGAGCGATATGTGAAACTGTGGTCGCCCTTTGACGACGGCGGCGGCGTATTCGGCCATCTTTTTGCACAACACTTCATTCGTATTTTTTCCGACAGGATGCGTCGCATCTTTCGGACAGGCGCCGATGCATCTCCCGCAGCCGACGCAGATTTCTTCATCGATGCGCGCTTTCCGTTTGCCGTCTTCGGTTTTAATAAATTCGATCGCGTCCTGTCCGCATTCGCGCGCGCACGCGCCGCAGCCTATGCACAGATCTTCGTCGACTTCGGGTTTTCCGTCGTTGTGCTGTTCCATCTTTCCCGCTCTGCTCGCGCACCCCATACCGATATTTTTGATCGCTCCTCCGAAGCCCGTGCTTTCGTGCAGTTTAAAATGCGTCAGGGAAATGAACACGTCGGCGTCCATCACCGCATGCCCGATTTTTGCCTGCCTTATGTACTCGCCTTCGGGAAAATCGACATAGGCTTCGTCCGTCCCCTTTAATCCGTCGCCGATGATCACGTGACAGCCGCACGCAAGCGGATCGAAGCCGTCCATAAATGCCGCATCGAGGTGGTCGAGCGCGTTTTTGCGCAAGCCGGGATAGAGCGTATTGCAGTCGGTCAAAAAAGGTCTGCCGCCGATACTTTTAATAAATTCCGAAAGCGCTCTTGCGTAATTCGGGCGCAAGTACGCAAGATTCCCCGGTTCTCCGAAGTGCAGTTTTATCGCCGTAAATTTACCGTCGAAATCGATCGTTTCGATACCCGCTTTTTTAACAAGGCGGACGAGCTTTTGCATAAGGCTTTCGGTTTTTGTCGTTCGAAAATCCGCCCAATACACGTTCGCTTTTTCCATAACCGCTCCTTTTCGAAGTATCTATATTACAGATCAGTCCCTCACAAGCATCAAAGAATGCGATTGATATTCGGGCATAAAACGCTTTTTCGCGCCGCTTTCGAACTGCACCGCAATAACGAATTCTCCGTCGTCGCTCGTATCCGACGAAACGATTTGCCCGTATCCCCAGTCGTCGTGATAAACTCGGCTGCCTCGCTTCCATTTTTCCGAAAGCTCGCTTGCAGCTTCAGAGCGGCCGCTTTGCAGAGCGGATTTTTGCGGTCTTTCCCCGAGCACGCAAAAGGCGCTTTCAGCCTCTTCGATAAAAACGCTCGGCTGCATATACTCCGTTCGCCCGTACAGGCGGCGGCGAGCGCAGGATGTGACATAGAGTTCGTTTTGCGCCCGCGTTATGCCGACGTAAAAAAGGCGGCGCTCTTCTTCGAGTTCGCTTCCCGTTTTGTCGCCCCGCGGAAAGATGCCGTTTTCCAATCCCGTAATGACCACTCGCGGAAACTCGAGCCCCTTCGTGTTGTGCAGCGTAATGAGCGTTACCGCATCCCCTTCTCCATCATCGCCCGTTTCGAGCGAACGGTCAAGGGTAATAGAATCGAGAAACTGCAAAAGCCCGTCTTTCGTACACGCGTACAGCGACGCGCTGTTCATAAGTTCCTGCATATTCGCCGCGCGCTGCGTACCCGATATTTCGTCCTGAGTGCGATGATATTCGAGCAAGCCGGAAGCGTCGAGTATTTTTCCCACAAAGTGCGAAAGCCGCTCGTCTTCCGAAAATGATTTAATAATGTCGTCGTACGCACCGCAAAATTCGCGGATGCCCTCTTTCGCTTTTTTCCCCGCATCGTCGGCGCAGGCTTTTGCCGCTTCTACAAAACCGATCGATTTTTCGCGGGCGTATGAAACGATCGCCTCCTGCGTTTTTTCTCCGATGCCGCGTGAAGGTTTATTGACGATTCTGCGAAATGCGATTTCGTCGCGCTCGTTCGCGGCAAGCGATAAAAATGCAAGCGCGTCTTTAATTTCTTCCCGTTCGTAGAATTTCAAAGAGCCGACGACGGCGTAGGGTATCCGCCGGTGCAAAAATTCGTTTTCAAATCCGAGCGATTGTGCGTTCGTGCGGTATAAAATCGCCCAATCGCCGTAAGCCGTCTTTTTTTCCGCGTGCGCTTTTTCGATGAGCTCTGCGCAAAATCTCGCTTCCGCATCCTGATCGGGTAAATACACGAGTACGGGAGCCTTTCCCGCCCCCCGCTCGGCTTTGAGCGTTTTTCCGATGCGGTCTTCGTTGTTTTTTACGACGGCGTCCGCAGCTGCAAGAATCTTTCCCGTCGAGCGATAATTGCGCACGAGTTTAATAATTTTCGTGCCGGGGAATTTTTTGCGGAACGTCAAAATGTTTTGTACTTCGGCGCCGCGGAATCGGTAAATCGACTGATCGTCGTCGCCGACGACGCATACGTAAGTACCGCTCCCTTCGTCAGTACCCGAAAGCGTCTGCAAAAGTTTAAACTGAGCGACGTTCGAATCCTGATATTCGTCTACCATGATGACGCGGAAACGGAAACGCATCCGCTCGCGCACGGCGAGATTTTCTTCCATCACTTGTACAGGCTTCATTATTAAGTCGCCGAAATCGGCGTTTCCCGTTTCGGAAAGCCTTTGTTCATACGCGCGGTAGATCGCAGACAGATCTCCTGTCGAATCGACGGCGGACAGATCGTCGTCGGGCGTAAGACAGTAATCCTTTGCAAGCGAAATTTTATGCGCGGCGAGCTCAGCCTGCTGGCGTCTGAGCGACGGAACAGCTTTCATCACGAGAGTGGCCGCATCATCGTCGTCGTACACGGTAAACGACGGGTCAAGATTCGACTCGGCGGCGTAGCGGCGCAAAAACCACGCACCGAAGGAGTGGAACGTGCGTATTTCCGCAAAGCACGCTCTGTCGTCGAGGGCGATCGCGCGCGAGCGCATTTCGTTCGCGGCTTTTTTCGTAAAGGTCACCGCGAGTATGGATTCGGGCGGGATTTTTTTTTCGGCGATGAGGTAGGCGATCTTTGTCGTGATGACGCGAGTCTTTCCGCTTCCGGCTCCTGCAAGAATCAAAAGCGGACCGGCCGAATGTTCGACCGCATCTCTCTGTTCGGGGTTAAGCGTTTCCATATACGGGAGATTTGTCCGCGCATCGGTCATCGAGCATCTCCCGCATCGTAAAAATCGCTCGCATATAAAAGCGGCGGAGAGACTGCCGTTACGCCTGCTACGCGAGACCGCTTTTTGTTGATTATTAAATTTGAAACAAGGTGAGAATCGATATCGACGCCGCTCACGCTGTCGGCAAAAACGCGCACGACGTTTCCGCATTGCACGGCGCTCCGTTCGGCCTCATCGTCCCTGTCGTAGCGGACGACGAACGAACCGTCGACATCGGGCGCCTGAAACCATGCGCGCCCTATCGCAAGACCTTCTTCCCCCGCGACGACTTCTTCTATAAGCACGTCGTATTCTTTTCCGCACCGTAATTTCAGACAGCTTTCGGTGATTTCGCTTTGGAGCGCTTCAAGCGCCCGCTTTCGCTCAAGCGCCGTCTTTTGAGGCACCCTGCCCTTCATCCCGTAGGAGGCCGTATCTTCTTCGCGGCTGTACGTAAAACAACCCGACCAATCGCTTTGTATATCGGAAAGAAAGCGCTGCGTGGAGGAAGCGGCTTTATCGGTTTCTCCCGGAAAGCCCGTCAAAAAAGTCGTCCTGATCGCAGCTTCCGGAAACGAAGATCGGATATCGCGCACGAGGCGCACGTATTCTTTTGCCGTACACTTCCGGTTCATCGATTTAATAATTTCGTCGTCGCCCGACTGAAAAGGGATATCGAAATACGGAACGATGCGCGGATCTTTTTGCATGACGGGAAAGATATCGCGGTTAAAGTGATCGGGGTGAATGTAGAGAAGACGCACGATAAAGCGGCCTTTGACAGCGGAGATTTTTTTCAGCAAACGGGCAAGCGCCGAATTTTTTTCAGTACCTTCGTTCGCGCCGTTCTCCCCTATGCACGGGAGCGGAAAACGCCCCGTACCGAAAACATCGTCTCCGTCTCCCGTACCGTAGGCCGCCAAATCCTGTCCGATAAGATTGATTTCGTATACGCCGAGCAAGAGCAGCGTTTTAATTTCATCAACGATATCGTCCGCGCTTCGGCTCCGCACCGAGCCGCGTATGATCGGGATTGCGCAAAAGCTGCAACGATTGCTGCAGCCTTCCGTAATCTTTACGTAGACGCAATTGCGATATGAAAGCAGCATCGTCCGTTTTCCGCACGATATGCCGCGCTGCTCCGCAGTGACGACGGGACGCTTTCCCGCAAGAAGAGGGCGCACGACGGAATCGATCTTCGAAAGATCGCCGTTTCCGAAAATGCCGTCCGCTTCGGGAAGAGAATCTTTCAGCACGTCCGCATAACGCTCGGCAAGGCATCCCGCAAGTAGCACTTTCGCATCGGGATAATTTTTTTTTGCGCGGAGAAGCGCATCGATCGATTCTTTTTTTGCAGAATTGATAAAACCGCACGAATTGACGATGATGATGTTCGCTTTCGACGCATCGAATGTTTGACGAAACCCCAGAGATGTCAAATGAGATATGATGATTTCGCCGTCGACTTGATTTTTCGCACAGCCGTGCTCATCGATAAAAAATTCAGTCAAGTTCAACGACCACCAATCTGTATTTGCCTTCGGAATCGCGCACCCATTTGATGTCTTCAACGAGTACTTGCCCCGCTTTGCCGATTTCAAGATCGTAGCTTTTCGTATCGGCGATGACGGTAAATTTTACGGTATTGCCGTTCGACATCCACACGCGCACGCCGTTGTTCGCCGTCATCATGACGACTTCACCGTTCGTAAAATAATTTTCGCTCGAACGCTTTCGGTCGACTCTATAGCGGAATTCACACGGACCGCGGAAACTCGCGTTGACTGTAAAGGGATACGCACGGTTGTCTTCAAAAATGACCGTCTGCGGATGCCGTTGAGGAGAAAGCGAATTTTGTGAAGCATCTTCTATCGCGTTTTCGTCGATCGCGAGCATATCGCTGTCCTTGCGACGCACAAGCATACGCACTTCCGCACCGCGCGACGCATCGGTCGATGAGATATCGGAAACGTAGACGATGATGTCACCCTTTGCGTCGCCGTCGACGTCAAGCTCCGCTTCTTCGGCCAGATCCGTGCGAAGCGTACCGACAGGAGTATCGAGTCCGAACGATGTGAGCGTATCGCTCACGGTGAGGATGATTTTGCCTTTCTCCGACGGATAGACGATTTTATCGCCGCGGAACAGCCGTTTTTCAAGCGGCTTATCGGTGAGCTCGTATGTTTTCGATTCCATACCCTGAGCGACGACGACGCTGCCGTTTTTATTCGCGTGAGATGATTTCGAAATTATTAAAATTACGAGAGCTGCCGCCGCGACAGCGAAGATAGCGGCACCGATGACGATCGGTACAAAACGAGACGATTTGTGTTTAACGAACAATCCGTCGGGAACGGGAGATTCTTGGATCGCTTTGCTGCGGTACAGCGCCATAACGGTGTCGGGATTGACGCCGAGGTATTCCGCATAGTTGCGTAAAAAACCGACCATATAGGGTTCGCCGGGAAACACGGATGTGTCTTCCTCTTCCAATCCCCTGATGCATTCGACCGTCATAGACGTTTCGCGGGCAGCCGTATCCCTGTCGATATTTTTTTCTTCACGCGAACGTTTCAGAATCGTGCCGTAACTTTCCATACCGCGCCCGCCTTATTCGGAGAGAAGAAAATTATTATACACGTTTGCCGATGAAGGCGGATCGTAGATAAAACGCTGGTCGGGAATATCCTGATTCACTTTGTAAGCGGAAAACGTAAACACGTATTCTTCACCCTGCGGAGTCGTCGCGGAAATCCGTCTGATAAGTTTCGTTTCCGCATTGACGGCGATCCTAATGGAACGGAACGCTTCGGTCGTATTGCGTCTGTCGAGCACGAGCTTTATAACTTTTTCGTCGGACGCATCGTCGAGGGGGACGGAATCCTGCCCGATTTCGTATTTGATCGTGTAGTAGCGGCTCATAAGCGAAAGCCCCTGCGATGTCGCAAGCGATACGCCGCCCGCACTTGAAGACTGCACCGACTGCTGCAGTACGGCGGAAGAGCCGGGAAGGTAAATCGTGAGGAGATCACCGTTAAACAATATGACCTGCTCGGCGGGCGTTGAAAAATCGATACGGAGCAGATCGGGACGCTTGAACGACACGCGCGCTTTCATCCGACGGCTCCCCATCGATACGTCCATATCCGCTTCGTAATCGCGGATCGACGCGTAAAAATCGGAAACGGTTTTAAAATAATCGCCGGCCGTCGTAATCGTCTGGGCAAAAACCGATCCACAAAAGCATATTGAAAAAAACGCTGCAAACCGAAGAGAAGCGTATTTCTTATTTAACATAGACGCATTTTAATCGAGATAATTCATAAGGTCAAGGCGCCGCTTGACAAAACAGGCGCTTCGGTAGATAATAACTCGCATTATCGGGGACTGCCGTCAAAAAACGCGGCTACTTTTTTGCGCGGTGTCCCTTGCGTTTTATGCAAATCCATTTCCTTAATAATTGCATAAAACAACAATATCCTGCCGGAATCGGCATAATCAGTATCGATAAAAAGAGGTTTAAAGTATGGCGGTAAAACAGCCTAAGGGTAAAATAGTCAGAAGGCTCGGCACCAATATTTTCGGCAATCCGAAATACAGCAAGCTCTTGACAAAGCGTCCGAACGCGCCGGGAAAAGAGCGCGGTGCAAAACAGCGCGGCAAAACGTCAGTGTACGGGGAACAATTAAAAGAAAAACAAAAGTTCCGTCTTGCATACGGTATGTCCGAAAAACAGTTCAGAAATCTGTTCGCGCGCGCACAGCGGATGGAAGGCATTACGAGCGACAATATGCTTTCGTTGATGGAACAGCGTTTCGACAACACCATTTTCAGAATGGGTTTTGCGGTAAGCCGAGCGCAGGCGCGTCAAATGGTTTCGCATTGCTATTTTTACGTTAACGGCAAACCGGCGAATATCCCTTCCATGCGGATCAAAGCGAAAGACGTCATCACGTCGAAAGAAAAGAAAGGCATTCAAAATCTTATCCGGCACAATTTGGTCACCGTTCAGGGAAATCGCGGAAGCTGGCTTACGGTCGATGAAGAAAAACTTTCGGCAACCGTCACTGCCCTTCCGTCGGCGAACGATATTCAGCCGGTCGGCAATATTCAGTACGTTATAGAATTCTATTCGCGCTGATAAGCGAAGCGCTTCCGGAACATCCGGCAGCACAAAGCAAACGGACGAGGGATTCCCCTTGTCCGTTTTTTTTATCGGTTTGCAAATTTTGCCCGCACGAAAATCTCGCCCACGCGTGTCGAAAATCACACTTTCTCTGTCCACGCGTTGACCAGTTTTTCCATACGCTATAAAATTACCGCTATGGCACATTCGGCTCAAGACGCCTCCGCGTTTTTTTCCGTCACGCAGATCACAAATCTCATCAAAGAGATGATCGAAGGTTCGTTCGGCACCGTCGTCGTCGAAGGAGAGATTTCCAACTGCAAACTGACGAGCGCAGGTCACATCTATTTGACGCTGAAAGATTCCGGCGCGCAGCTCGGATGTGCGATGTGGCGGAGCGCGACGCCCTCTCTTTCGTTTTCGCCGAAAGACGGTATGCTCGTGCGCTGTACCGGGCGTCTTACGGTGTACCCGCCGCACGGTAAATATCAGCTCGTCATTTCGCGTATGGAAATCGCAGGCGCGGGAAATATTTTACAGATGCTCGAAGAGCGCAAAAAGCGCCTCGCCGCCGAAGGCATATTCGACGAAGCGCACAAAAAACCGCTGCCGCTTTTTCCGAAAACGGTCGGTATCGTCACGAGCGCGACGGGAGCCGCCCTGCGCGATATCCTGCAGATTATGAAGCGGCGGAATCCCTGCGTATCGGCGGTCATTTTACCTGCGACGGTGCAGGGAGAAGGAGCGGCGGAAACGATCGTGAGGCAGATAAAGGCTGCAAATTATTTCCGGCTTTGCGACGTGCTCATCGTCGGGCGCGGAGGCGGCTCCCTCGAAGATCTGCTTCCCTTCAGCGACGAAGCGGTAGTACGCGCCGTCTATGAATCGAACATACCAGTGATTTCCGCCGTCGGACACGAAATCGATTGGGCGCTTTCCGATTACGCAGCCGATTTTCGAGCCCCGACTCCGTCGGCCGCAGCGGAAGCCGCAGTCCCGCTCAAAAGCGATATCATTCGTACGCTGCAAACCTATGCCGATACCTTCCATACGGAAATAAAACGCAAAGTCGAAAACATGAAACTCGTCGTACACACGTTCAATCCCGAAAACCTCGAACTGCAGTTCCGAACTATCGAACAGCCGCTCCTCGCGCGCTTTGACGGCGCAAAAGTCGCGCTGCTGCAAAACATCGATGAAAAATTAAAAGACGCGAAGCACCGCATCGCCCTGTGTACGCACGTACTCGAAAGCGCAAGTCCCGAAAAAATTTTTGCACGAGGCTATTCGATGGTGCGAGATACGGCAAGCGGAGAAGTCGTGCGGGATGCATCGCTCGTCGCAGTCGGAGCGGAACTTGAAATCGTTCCGGCAAAAGGACAACTTACGGCGACCGTCAAAAGCGTATACACAGAGACAAAGCACATTATTAATTAATAATTTACAAGGAGTCCGTCATGAAAAATTTTGCAAAAAATCTTGAAACGCTTGAAAAGCTTACCGCCGATATCAAGCGCGACGACATATCGCTCGAAGATGCGCTCAAAGATTTCGAAATGGGCATAAAACTTGCGCGCGGCATGGAAGCCGAAATCGACAGGATCGAAGGAAAGATCCAAATGCTCATGAACGAACCCGCTCCCGAAAGCGCGGATACGCCCGAACTCGATCTCTTTTCGGGTACCGACGAAGCGACGGGAACGGCGGGTGCCCCGCAGGAGGGCACGCGTCAATGAGCGATGCAAAACCGGTCAGGCAGCTTTCCGCCGAAGTCGCAAGGAAGATCGCGGCGGGCGAAGTCATCGACCGGCCGAATGCGATTGTGCGAGAACTCATGGACAATGCGGTCGATTCGGGCGCCGACAGCATCGCCGTCGAAATCGATTCGGGCGGCATCGAAAAAGTGCGCGTCGTCGACAACGGTTCGGGCATGACGAAAAGCGATCTGCAAAACTGCGCGCGGCCGCACGCGACGAGCAAAATCGAAACGGAAACCGACTTGCTGCATCTTTCCACGCTCGGCTTCAGAGGAGAAGCGCTTTCGTCGATCGCCGCCGTATGCCGTCTTTCGATCATATCGGGCGGCTGGAAAATGCGGGCATCGGTAACGGAAGATCACATCATCGAAAGGAGTGCATCGACTGCGGGTACGATCGTGCAGGCGGAAGGTCTTTTTGAAAACTTTCCCGCGCGGAGAAGATTTTTAAAACGCCCGGCAGCCGAAGCGCTCATGTGCAAAAACACGTTTATCGAAAAGACGCTTGCGAGACCGGACATCGCCTTTACGTTTACCGCGGACGGCGAGCGGCGCATAACGCTCGAAGCGGGCACGAGTTTAAAAAAGCGATTCGTAGAGGCGGCGCTCCCTTCCGAAAACGCTTCTCTCTTTTACGAAATCTCAGGCTCTTCTGGCGGAGAAAATCCCGACTGGAGTTTTATTTGCGTCATCGGAGAACCGGGCGTATCGCGCACAAATAAAAAAGACATATACATCTTCGTAAACGGCAGAAGGATTACCGAGTATTCGCTCGTACAGGCGATCGAGTACGGCGGTCAAGGTTATTTTCCGAACGGCACCTATCCCGCAGCCGCCCTCTTCGTCACGATGAAAAGCGATCTCGTCGACTTCAATATTCACCCGGCAAAAAAAGAAGCGCGCTTCCGCGACATCGCAAGCCTGCACCACAGCGTGAGCGGATCTTTGCGGAATTTTTTTCATCAATACACTCTGCGCGAAATGAAAAACGACCGCGACGATGAAATTAACAATTTTCAATCTTTCGATTTCGATGCGGCCGGCGGAAAAGGCATATCGTACGGAAAAAATAAAGACGCATTTCGGCAGGCGAAAGATTTTTCGCGCATCGTCATGCACCGCGGCGCAGGTGACTTTACGAATCCCTATGCCCGCGAATATAAAACCGATGCATACAAAGCGCGCTATTCGATAAACCACGAAGCGCAGGACGTACCGCTCGAGCTTGCAAAAAAAGCGCTTTCGTTCGATGAAACGAGAGACGGCGCGATAAGCGATGCGGCAGACAAAACAAAACCATACGACGCCAAAAACGCAGCCGAAAAAATCAAAACAACAAACGGCGGTTTTCACTTTCTCGGAAGCGCACTCGGCACTTTTTTGGTCGCGGAAAAAGGCGATACGCTGTATATCATCGATCAGCACGCGGCTCACGAACGGCTCCTTTACGACGCCATTATGCAAAATCAGGAAAAAAGTCAAACGCTTCTCGTTCCCTATGAAATCGTTACGCAAAACGCGGCGGACGATATTTACTTGACGCGCATACGGGATGAAATGAAAAAAGCGGGCATTGCGGCAAAAAACAAAGGAAACGGAGTGTGGGAAATACGGTCGGTGCCGGAGCGCTGGAAAGGAAGCGAAAACGATCTGTACCGCGCTCTCCTCGAAAAGAGAGTCGCTCCGGAAGACGTCATTTCACAGATAGCCGCAATGACCGCATGCAAAGCGGCGGTCAAAGACGGCTATGTGCTTGACGATACGACCGCTTCGGATTTGGCGGAAAAAGCGCTCGCCCTCCCCGACCCGCACTGCCCTCACGGAAGACCCGTGTGGACGGCGGTAACGAGGGCGGAGCTTTTCGCCCTCGTAAAGCGCACCTAAGGAAACGGGGCTGTCTCAAAAGTTGGTTACTTTTTCGACAGCCCGTCGAGTTTAAAATTAAGTCTTTATATTGCAAGGACTTAATTTTAAACATCGCATATAAAATCAAGGAAGCTGTTCAAAAACTGAAGTTTTTGGACAGCCCCGTTAACATTGAAATTCCTTGTTTCGTAATAAGTCTATATATTATGTGTAATCAAAGACTTATGAGAAACAAAAAGGAAGTGCTGATTAAATGCGCACCTCGCTTTAATCAGCACTTCCCTAAATGTCCGCCTGCTATCTTGCCTGAGCGCCGCCGTTTCGAAGCGCCGACAAAAGCTCCGTCACTTCGGCACGGCGGTGATTCGGCTGCTTCGCCTGCACTTCGCTCAAATATCGTTCCGCGCCTGCCGTATCTCCTGCCGACATGCATACTTTTCCGAGTTCGACATAGGCATCCCAATTCGTACCGTCGCGCTTGATCAGTTCGGTGTACGTCGTTTTCGCGTTGTCGAACTGGCCGTCGCTCGCGTAGGTTTGCGCGAGATTCGAACGCACCGTGTTGTTCGACGGATCGAGGCGCAGCGCGTTTTGATAAAATTGAATCGCATTTTTATAATCTTTTTTTGCAAGATATGCGCTTCCGAGATTGTTGTTCGCTTCGAAACTTTTATTGTCCGAATTGTACGCTTGGCGGAAAAGCTGAAGCGCCGTGTCGACGTCGGGCGGATTCATTTCGAGGTACATTTTTCCGAGGTTGATTTTCGACTTTTCGTGATTTTGATTTAAGCGCAGCGCTTCGACGTAGAGCGGGATCGCTTCTTCCGATTTTCCCGCCTCCTGCAACATGAGCGCATAATTGTATACGACGTTCGCTTGCGCGGCATTGCCGAGTGACGACTTCGAAGCGTAGGCGCGCTTTGCATAGGTAATCGCTTCGGCATCTTTGTGCTCCGCGTACAATGTTGCGGAAAGATTGTAGTACGTCGTCGGATCTTCTTCCGTCGGACTCAAAAGCGCGAGCGCACGGCGATAACAGTTTTCCGATGCGGCGTAATTTTCCATCGCGTAGTATTCGGATCCGAGTTCACGCAGCGCGTTGCCGTTCACATCGTTTATACGGAGCACATTGTTGTACGCACTGACCGCCCCGCTGTGATCGCCCTGCTTTGAAAGGAGGCGGGCTTCTTCGAGATAGGCTTTTTCATAATTCGCATCGGTCGTCCGTGCACGGCGGAAAGAAGACAGCGCTTCGGCTTCGTTTCCCGTTCTCAAGTTTGCAAGCCCCAGATTGTATTGAGCCGGCGCAAATCGTCCGTCCAAATCGACGCTTCTCTGAAACGATGAGCGGGCGTCGCTGTAGCGGCGCGAAAGGTATTGTGCGCGTCCGAGATTGTAGTGATAGAGGGCATTCGATCGGTCGTTCTGCACCGCTTTGGAAAGTTCGTCGAGCGCTTTCGGATAATTCTTTGTGTCGAAAGCCGCCATACCGAGCACATAGTGGGAAGCGGCATCGTTCGGCGTTTTTCGCACGGCTTCTTCGGCGTAGCCGACAGCCGCATCGCGAAGCCGCCTTTTGTCCGCATCCGATGACGAGGCCTGCGAAGCGTCGTAGAGCGCGGACGCCATCTCAGAATTTTTACTGCCGGAAAAAAGCGGCTCGCCTGCGGAAATCGGAAGCATTTTTTGCGCCTTGCCGAAATGATTGAGCGCCGAATCGATTTTATTTGCCGTCAAATCGGATTTGCCCTGCGCGATTTCGGTATTTACGCCGTCGATTTCTTTTTGAATCGCACGATTTTTGCGCGCAAGTTCTTCTTCGGCTGCTTTGCGTGCCGCTTCTTCTTTTTGCTTTTGCGCCGCAAGCGCCTTTGCCGCCTTTTCGGCTTCGGCTTTCCGTTCGCGCGCCAAAGCTGCCTCCGCTTCTTTCTGCGCGGCGATTTTCGCTTTTCGCTCCCGTTCGGCTGCGGCCTCTTTTTCCCGCCGCGCGGCTTCTTCCGCATCTCGCGCCCGCTGTACTGCCGTTTTGTCGGACGAAGGCTGTGCTGCAGATCGGTCGGCAGAAGACCGTGTACTCTGATCGGTCAAAGTTTGAGCTGCCCCGTCGCGCCCGTCCGTCCGCTGCGCCGCTCCCGCTTCGGCATTTGATGAGGCTTCCCGCGTCCCTGCTCGGAAATCCGCATCCGCACTTGATGCGGCGCTTGAATCCTGCCCCTTTCCCCGCGAAAGCAATTCTTCAAGCTCTCTCTGCGTCTTTTGGGCTTCCGCCGTCCTGCGTGCAAGATCGTCTTGCACCGCCCCGTCGGCGGATTTTGCGCTCTTTAAAGCGGTCAGTTCATCGAGCAATCTCCGCGCTTCGGCATCCGACGGATTTTTTTTGAGCAGTTTTTCGAGTATGTCCTGCGCGCGATCGTAGTCGCCGCTGTCCATGTAGAGCTGAACCGAAGCGAGCGCATCGCCCTTCGCACCGGCGGCCGAACCGATCGCTCCGGATTTATTTAAAAAAAAATCGCGATAAGGGCGATGATGACTGCCGCGCAGATAATCGCGATGACGATTTTTTTATTCAATTTTTTTTCGGATTCGCTTTCGGCGGCGGCTTCGCCTACAGATTTGCTTCCGGCGGAAGAATCGGCAAACGATACTTTTTCCGTCGCGTTTTTTTGCTCCGCCGCGTGTACGGATACGGGCGTTTCGTCGAAAGTCGGCTTCGATGATACGATCGTGTCGACGGCTTTGCGAACTTCCGCGCTTTCAGGCAGTTTTGCGGAAGCCGATTTTTCACTCGCGACAGGCTTTTCCGCCGCAATCTTTTCCGCTGCCGAAGTTTTTGCACGTACGCTTTCGGAAACCGCTTTTGCCGTCTGCATTTTTGCAGAAGCTTTTGTCGACGGTTTTGCCTTTGCGCTTGTTTTTTTTGCAGCCGTTTCGGATACGGTCTTTGCCGCAGACGTTTTTACAGCCGCACGTACGCTCGATTTCGAAATCGCTTTTTTTGCAGGCTCTTTCACCGCGGTTTTAGCACTATCTTTTACAGCCGACTTTGCACTTGTTTTTTTCGCAGGCGCTTTTTCACCTGCCTTTGCGCCCGCGTTTTTCGCAGCCGGTTTTTCGACAGCCTTTTTCGTCGTCGGCGTTACCGATTTTTCAACCGATGTTTTTTTTGCCGTCTTTTTTACGGCAGCCGCTTTTTCAGTCGTCTTTGTCTTTGCCATATCCCTTTCCTTTGCTATAAAAGTTCAATTTCGAGTTTTTTAAAACTCGAAATTTTCCGTCAGTTTCGCATAATGGGCATCTCGAAAAACTCGCCTTTAGCAATTTTTTCGAGATTGCGACGAGTTGTAACTCGCGGTAGTATCGCGAGTTACAACATCGCATTTTCAAAGTTACCTCTAAAAACTGCAGTTTTTAGAGGTTTCCTAATGCCGGAATGGCGAGTTTTGAAAACAAGTAAAATCGTGCGAAAGGCAAGATTCCGGCTGCGTGCCGTAGTGAGCGCAGCGAACGAAGTTCTTGCCGCAAGCACAGTTTTATCAGTTCATAGTTTCAAAACTCGACATTCGACCTATAAAAATATCCCCTTGCAATTATCAATCGAGTTCCGGTTCCGTTTCGTAGTCGAGCGTATCTTCCGTCCCCCCCGTTATACTTTCGGCATTCGTAGACCGAAGCGAATTCGCCACATCTTCGAGCAGCTTCTTTTTACGCGCTTCTTCGGCAGCCCTTGTTTCGGCTTCCCGCCGCGCTTTGTCGGCTGCAATCCTCTCCTGCTCGGCATACATACGAGCTTCTTCCTCTCTGCGCGTCCGCTCGAGAGCGGCAGCCGTCCTCGCATCTTCTTCCCTCTTTGCAAGCTCGGCGCGGATCAGAGAGATGACACGTTCGATTTCAGTCCGCTGCGGATCGCCAGGCACCTTTTCGATATAGCTTTCGTAATCGCCGAGCGCATCCTCAAGGCGCATCCGATTGAGCCGCGCGTTCGCCCTATTTAAAATCGCTTTCGAAAAATCGGGGGAAGCGCTCAACGCAAGCGAATAACAGCTGTCGGCTTTCGCGTAATTTCCGGCAGCGAATGCGGAGTTTCCCGCATTGTATGCGAGCACTTTTTTGTCCGTACCCGAAACGCGCAATCCTCTTTCAAAGGTTGCGACTGATTTATCGTACTGCCCCGTTTGATAATACGAAAGGCCGAGATAATTATACGCGGCTGCGGACGCGATTCCCGACGAAAGCTCCCGTTCGAGAATCGGAATAGCGGACGTCGGATCGTTCGATTTAAAAAGGCGCTCTCCTTCGCTTTCGGCAAACAACCGCGCTGCAAAAAGCAGCAAAAGAATCGCTCCTGTAGCGTATCGGCTCACTTTCCGTTTCCTCATTCGATATATAATTTTTATCCGTCTCTTCATTATCGGACATTTGACAGAGTTTAATAAATCTACTAATCTAGTATACAGTACTTTATCGTTTTACAAAAGACCGTTTGATACATATTTTTCGGATACATTTTGTGCGCACTGATGCGGCGTTTTCGAAATATCGATATGCTCCGCAATCCCGCATTCCATAGGGAGGATTATTATGGAGCCGATTCAAATCGCGATCATCGCAGCACTCACAGTCTTTATCGCAGGGCTGCTGCTGTTTCTTACAAAATCCGTACTCGCGCCCAAACGCGCCGAAAATATCCTCAAACTGATAAAGCAGAAAAAACTTTTCTCAGCCGAAAAATCGGCAAAACGGATTCTCGCAAAGGATCCGAAAAATTACCTCGTCCACTATTATCTCGGCAAAGTCTATCTCGCCGAAAACAGAGCCGAACTCGCGCTCATGGAATACAAAACCGTAAGCGAAAACGCCGTATTCGGAGACGATATCGCCGAAGTTCCCTTTCGAAAAGACCTCGCCGCGTTGTATTTGAAATTCAATCAGGATGAAAATGCGCTCCGAGAATTTCTCCTGCTCACAAAGCTCGAACCGAAAAATGCCGATGCGTATTACAACGCGGCAAAAATTTACGAAAAGCAAAATCGCACCGACACCGCACTCACGATGTTCCGCAAAACGGTCGCCCTCGATAAGCGCCGCGCCGAAGCGCACGCTTCCCTCGCCCTCCTTCTCGCAAACGCCAAACAGTTTGCCGAGGCGAAAAAGGAAATCGATCTCGCCCTTTCGCTGAACCCCGAAGCGTATTCGAATTACTACTATCTAGGAAAGATATTAAAAGAAAATAAAGACTACGCGGGTGCCGTCAAAGCGTTTGAAAAAGCTCAGCGCAATGCGGAATACCGCGCCCGCTCGCTCATCGAACGCGGTATCTGTCTCATGCTCGCAGGCCGTCCCGACAGTGCGCTCATCGATCTCCAACGCGCCGTCGAACTCGATAAGGCAGGCGTAAAACAGGAAACGCTCCACGCACGCTATTATCTTGCCGCATGCTTTGAAGCGATGCGGCAAATAGACAAAGCGATAGCGCAGTGGGAAATCATCTACAAAAAAAATCATACGTTCCGCGATGTCGCGGCAAAGCTTTCCAAATACAAAGACGTGCAGACGAACGACGCGCTCAAAGATTACCTCACGTGCGCCAACGAGGATTTTACCGCCATGTGCGCAAAGTTCGCTCAAAACGCACTGTCGTTCGCAGTCCAGCGTGCCGATGCAACGAAGTGGGGATGCCAAGTCATCGCGACGGAACGAGGCGGCGGTGACTGGATGAACGTGAGAAAGCAGTTATACTTGTTGCGCTTTTACCGTGCCTCAGATCCGCTCGAAGATTCCGTCGTAAGGCAGGCGCTCGACGATCTTAAAGAAGCGAACTGTTCGCGCGCGTATATTTTTTCGAGTTCCGATTTTTCCCGCAGCGCGCGCGCCTTTGCGGAAAACAGACCCGTCGAACTGATCGGCAAAGAGCAGCTTGAACAGGCACTCAAAAAATCGGGCGTATAAAAGGAATACAATGAAAATACTCTGCGTTTCGGACATGATCGATCCGCTCATCTACAATCAAAACGCTTCGTCGCTGTTTTCCGATATCGACATGATTTTATGCGCCGGAGACCTGCCGATGGATTATGTGGATTTTATCGTATCCGTGTTCAATAAGCCGACGTATTTTATTTTCGGCAACCACAACTTAAACGAATTTCACTATTATCATTCTGGTGTTCCCGCTCCTGCGGAAAAGCGTGGAGAAGTAAAAGGACACGGGGCAGCCTACTGCGGTTTCCGCGTCATCCGAGATAAAACGCTTTCATTTACCGATCTTAAAACGGGGAAAAAGACGCCGCTGCTCATCGCGGGAGTTTCCGGCTCGCGGAAATACAACAACGGTCTCAACCAATACAGCGAAGGAGAGATGAAGCGCCGTCTCATCGGCATGATCCCTTCTCTTTTATGGAATAAACTGCGTTACGGCAGATATCTCGACATCTTTTTGACGCACGCGTCTCCGAGAGGCATCCACGACAGAGAAGACCCGTGCCATGTCGGATTCGAATGCTTCAACTGGTTTATAAAAAAATTTTCGCCCGCCTATCTCGTGCACGGACACATCCACCTCTACGACATACGTACTCGCCGCGTTACCGAATCGGGAGCGACGACGGTCGTAAACGCATACGCGCATTACCTCATCGACTTTCCGAAAACCGAAGGTGCGCAATGAACGGAGGATTGTTTTCGCTGCAGACGGATGAAGATTTCAATAAGGCGCACAGCAAAGCGCTCTTCAACGAAATACAGCATTTTTTAAATCCCGAAGAAGCATCCCTCATTTCGTTTGCCGAAATCAAATCGATTTTAAAACCGAAAGACGAAATCTACGTCGGTTTAAAAACGATCCCTATCGACAAAATCGTCGGAAGCGAAGGCCGCTATAAAGATTTCGATAACCGCTTTTTTCCGAAAAGCGGATTTTTGCGCGAACGGTGGAAGCACGTCGATGCGGCGCAATACGAATCGATCGTCCTGCCGCCGATAAAAGCGTACGAGCTCGGAGGACTTTATTTTGTGCGCGACGGCAATCACCGCGTTTCGGTTGCAAAAGCGCGCGGCATCGAATTCATCGACGCGGAGATCGTTTCACTGCAGAGCGAAATAAAATTAAAGCCCGCCTATACGCTGAAATCGATGATAAAAGAGATTATCTCCTACGAAAAGCGGGTGTTCTACACCGAAACGAATTTCGGAGACATCACCGATTTTTGGTCGCTCGATTTTACGTCAACCGGACAGTACGACATCATCTACAATCACATACTGACCCACAAAGCGTACATCGAAAAAAAACAAAGCTCCGACATGACGATGACCGATGCGATCATGTCGTGGTTCGAAGACGTCTATCTTCCGATAATCAAAGCGATAGACGATCGGCGCGTCATGCGTTATTTCAAGCAGCACACGAAGAGCGACCTTTACGTGTGGATCATGCGGTATTGGGAAGAGCTGCGGAAAAAATTCGGAGAGGACGTACAGCTCGACGAAGCGGTGCAGTCCTTTACGCGAAGCAAAAGGATAGGTTTTACCGCCCGCATAAAAAACGGCATCGAGCGTATCATGTTCAAACGGAAAATAAAATAAATACAACAAAATCGTACGAAAATATCACGTGTCCGCGATAAAATAAAAAATAAAATCGTCACCTTGACTGCTTACCGCTTCAATGGTACAATCTTCAGTTATATCGTATCAGTATGCGGAGTTAAAAATTGTATTTGATTGATTCTTTTGTACATATACCGATTATCGCGGCGGAGGTATTGCTCGCAGTCCTCTTCGTGTTGCTCGCCGTCATACGGTATCGCAATACGGCGAAAGCGAGTTTCGTGCTTTACATCGCGCTCGGCATCCTTTTTGCAGGTCTTATCTATACGCTCCGCTTTTCACGCAGCGTATATCTCGTTATCGCCATGCTCGCTGCGGAATTGCTCGTACTGCCCTATTTCATCATCCTCTCATTCGGCTTTCCCCGAAAGCGAGAAAAAAAAGAAAAGCCGGAGACGCACGTCGAAGCCGAACGCGATTCGCTTGCAACCATATCGTACGAAAAAAAATTCGACGCGAATGAAGATTTTGCGACAAAGGCGGCAGAGCTTTTTTCGCTCGACAACAGCTTAAGTCAATTTCTCGACTATTTCAATGCGAAGCTCACTGAAGCTACAAAGGCCGACGGCTGCGTTATCCTCCTGTCGGACGAGTTCGACAACTTTCTCACCGTCCGATCCATGACCGGATCCTTTCCTTCGCCCTACCGGCTGCCCGATACGCTGCCGCATAAACCCGTGCGGGTCGAAGCGAATTTCCGCTACATGCAGTTTCAGCTTTCCGACACGATTTTCGGCGAAACCGCTTCTTCCGGCGAAGCCGTACTTATAAAAGACGCCTCTCGCGATCCGCGTATTTATCAAAACGGTCCGGAAGATTTCCTCGCGTGCGGCTCCTACATCTGCGTTCCGATCCGCATACAGGGCAGGACGGTCGGCGTTTCGGCTCTGTCGCGGGCTCCGAAAAAAGAAGGCTTTTCCGAAATCGATTTCGAACGCGCAAAGACGCTCACCGATGCGGCCGCTTCCGCACTCCGCTCGCTTTTGAGCTTTCTCGACTACAGCGAAAAACGAAGCCTCACGGAAGAAGGCAATACGGCGGCAAAATTCCAAAAAAAGCTCATCCCCGAAAAGATACCCGAAATGCTCGGCGTATCGCTCGGAGTATGGTCGGTGCAAAACGAAAACGTATGCGGGGACTATTACGATATTGTGCCGGTGAAAAAAGACCGTACACTGTTCGTTATGGCAGATGTCGTCGGAAAAGGCATGAATTCGTTCAGCGTCATGGTGATGATCCGCACGATGTTGCGTATGATAGCCGCGACTCCGCAAAGCCCCGCTGCTATTCTAAAATGGATCAACCGCGGACTCTGCGCCGAAACCGCCATCGAAGATCACTTTGCGAGCATCGCCCTCATCGATTACAATCCTTTAACGCGGAAAACGCAGCTTTCAACGAGCGGCATCAATCCGGTACTCGTCTATAAGGCAAAAACGGATGAGGTCTCCCAGCTGTCTAAACAGAATGAACCGCTCGGAGTCGAAAAAACGTCGGTATTCGAAGATATAACCGTACAGCTCCAAAGCGGAGACATTCTCGTAAGCTGTACGGACGGCTTACTTGAATCTCTGAGCGAATCCGGTGTACAATATTCGGCAGCGCGCCTCATGCAAGTTATAAAAACGAATCATGAACTGTCAGGTGCTGACATTGCCGAACGGGTAAAAGCGGATGTACAACTTCATTCGGGTACCGCCCAACAATATGACGATCAAAGCCTTTTGATTATAAAAATTCGGTAAAACAGGAAGGGATATCTATGGAACTGAAAATCCGGAAAAACGGCGACATCTACATCATCGATGTAAACGGAGAGATGGATCTGTATAATTCATACAAGCTCAAAGAGCTCGTCATGAAGATGCTGGAAAAAAACGTCAAATTCTTTGTCATCAATTTGGAACAGGTCGATTATATCGATTCGTCGGGGATCGGTGCGCTCATCTATATCTGTTCGACGATCAAAAAGATGAACCTCCACCTTTCCATTGCAAATATCCACGGTTCGGTAAAAAAAGTCATCGAATTGACAAAACTGACGGGGTATTTTCCGATCGCAAACAGCATTGAAGAAGCGCTCGAGATGGTCAAAGAATAGCGTATTTTGTACTTGCAAAGCGATACGGAAAAATCGATTTTGAACATAGCGCTTTAGCGTGGAAAATATGCCTCATACGCTCAAATTTTTTATACGCCCGTTTATACCAAAGGAGTTTGCCCTATGGCACGCGAAGAAGAAATAAAAGAACTTCACTCGGACGACAATGACCCCCTGTTCAATACGGAAAATATGCTTGTAAAAACCTTTCCGTCCGATTTCAGACAGATAAGATATTTTACGCTTCTGATCGTCCAGTCGGCGCCGACGGAAATCAGAGAGCTGAACCTGCTCGAACAGCAGATAAGCGAAGTGATCAAAAACGCAGTCAAACACGGCAATCACTGCGACATGAATAAAAAAGTGACGGTCTGGTATTCGTTCAGTCCCAGTCACGCCCACCTCATCGTACAGGATGAAGGCGAGGGTTTTAAAAACCTTGAAAAATGGAACGAATTCAATCGCAAGAGAATCGAATGCCTGCACACGCAGAATTTTGAAGACCTCGCAAACTACGTTTCGTTCCGAACGGCATCGAGCGACGAGCACGACGGCGGAAACGCCCTCTTTGCGGCGGTCGAATATTGGAACGGCGGCTTTGTCTTCAACGGTAAACGCAACGCCGTCGCAATGCTGAAAAAGTTTAAGCAAAAACATCACGCCATTCACTGACGCGAACCAACGACACGCAGATACGGGAAGCCGCCCGAAAGGCCGATATTTTTTGCAAAAGAACTTGACAAAAGCCTGCAGCGTGAGTATCTTTAAAAGGATTCCGCTAATCGGGGGTGCACCGGTTTCGACGGATACGGGAAAGCTTGTACTGCAGGTAAGGCCGCGTTTCCTTTGAAAACGCAAAAAAACATAACTGCCAAACGTGAAGAAGACTTCGTGTCTGAAGACGAACAGTTAGCTCTTGCTGCGTAAGTGGCGACTTAAAGAGCCGGAAACCCGTCCGCACCGCTCCGAGCTGTCGGGATTTCCGTCGTAAACCGGAGCTTGCTGTGCGCACTGTCCGATATGCGCGCAGGACATCTATCGGAATACGGAGCGGACACCTGCTGTGCCGTTAAACGCTCCCGACAATCACCCCGCACAGCTACGCCTGTAGATGTACCTGTTTTACGTACCCGGACGGGGGTTCAATTCCCCCCACTTCCATTTTTCAGGGAATTATCGGTTCTGTAATTCTTTGTGGTATAAGAAATTACAGAGCCGTGAAAAATATAACAAAGCCCGTGTATACAGAATGTATACAAAACGTCCGCAAAAAAACGATGGGACGATATAGGGAACACTTTACTCTTTATGCCCGCCGGCGAAAAAACGGCGCAAAGGTTTGGTATTATAAAACCTACTCGCCCGATGGAGTACGCACGTGCGGAAAATCAACCGGCTTGGAAAGCAAGGCGAAAGCCCGCGCGTACTGCGAAGAATTATTCAAAAAAGGTAAACTCTGGGGCGGTTCGTGCAAGCTGTTTGGCGATTTTGCCGAAGGCTTTTTCGACGAAACGAGCGCATGGTTCCGCGATCGAATGTCTTGCGGAACGGAAGACTGCCCTGCGCTCTCACAATCGTATATAAAAACAATTCGGATGCACCTAAAGGCGTATATCCTGCCGTTTTTCCGCGATTGCAAAATGGAAGACTTGCGACCGTCGTTGACGAAATTATTCCGCGTCGAATTACTCGAAAAAGGATTTCGGACAGAAAAAGGCGCTATTCGCCCGCTCGCCCCGAAAACAGTAAACAATGTCATATCGACATTCAAACTGATTACGGATGCCGCGCTCGCCGACGGCATAATAATGTTCGATCCGCTTCGGACGATAAAACCGCTCAAAGGTAACGAACGCCCGCGCGATATGTACGATATGGCGGAGTTGAAAAAAATCGTTACAACGGTAAAAGACACCCGTTTATACGTCCCTGTACTTATGGCGATCTGCACGGGAATGAGAGCATCCGAAGTGCTTGCCGTCCGTGCTGAAACACTGCATGAAAATTATATCGATGTCATCGATCAAGTATACAACGGGCAATATGTACCGTTAAAAACAAAAGAAGCACGTAAAATACCGATATGCGTCGAATTACACGATTTGATAATTAATAATTTTCCGAACATGACATACCCACAATTGAGCTGCGAGTTTCGAAAGGTGATTTCATCGGCAGGGCTTGAGGACGAAAAAAAGAAACGCGGTTTATGTTTCCATTCGTTCCGTCATACATTTAATACCTACCTGCTCGCCGAGAATGTTCCGCCGCATAAAGTCGCGGCGGTTATGGGACACTCGTCGGGTGCGGGAAGTATGCAAGAGCGCTATACCAACTGGCGCGCGGAGATGATGCCAGAAGTGTATGCGGCGCAGGAGAAATTATTAAGGGATATTATGACGGAAAATAATTATTAATTTTATTTTAGCTTTCGTTTTATCATATATTTATGTAGTCTTATCCAAGTAACACCTAATTTTCGTGCAATTTCTGATTTACTCTTACCCGCGAGACGTGCACGGCGTATTTGTCCGCCTTTACCTGTTAATTTATAATGGCTTGACGCTTGCCCTTTTCTTCTGCCAATATGCTTGCCTGCTTTTCGTGCACGTTCCAGCCCTTGTTTAGTCCGCTCTGAAATCAATATCCTTTCTATTTCCGCCGATAGACCAAATGCAAAAGCTAAAACTTTCGACTGGATATTATCGCCGAGTTCATATCCCTCTTTTATTGCAATAACTTTTACCCCGCGATCCAAAAGATATTGTAAAACATCTAAAATCATCATAAGGCTTCGTCCTAGACGTGATAACTCCGTACAAATTATGGTGTCATTTTTCTGTACTGTCGATAACAAAGTGCCTAACTTTCTTTTTGCCGGCTTTTTTATGCCGCTGATTGTTTCTGATACCCATTGCACATTGCATAATCTATGCGTTTGACAATAAGAGCGTATCGCTAGCTTTTGATTTTCACATACCTGCTTACCTGTACTTACCCTAATATAACCGTATACCATATACGCCTCCGCGTAATTATTTCATGCAATAAGATTAAACAATAATTTGTTTTATGCGGTTTAATAAAAAACGGACGAATTAATTAAACAAGGTCAAGCGACGGCAGTAAATGGATTAAAGGTTCTTGTAGCTGGAGAACATGCTCATGCAATAGGATCCAGTGATAGTGGCTCTGGAGCATTTCCAAGAGGCTATTATTCCACACAACATTCTGTTTTATCAGGATATGCAGGAAATCATTATCATTCATTGTCCGGAGATACTGAAACAAGACCCACTAACTATACTGTCAATCTCTGGCTTCGTACCGCCTAAGCAATACGCAACCATAGTTGATGTGTAAAGTTAGTAGGTCGGGTTTCATTATCATTGCTTCCCAAATAAATGTTGTCCTGGGCGGTCTTTAATGGTATTCGATCGCCGTAAGACACTTTGTTTTCTTGAGAAGCATCAAGACGATTTGTGTCCTTCGAAGAACCACCCCAACTTGAATGGGCTAAATCCACTTTATGATTATGTCCAGCAGTGGTGTTTGCCATACCTGTACCATCATACCTACTATTGAGCCACAAACCGTTCTTAGCAGTTGCGTCTTTCTGTTTAATTAATTCGTCCGTTTTTTCTATAAACGCCGCCGCGTTACCTCCCGTCGCGCGGAAGAACGCTCCTGCATACTGCTCTTGCAACGCCCATTTTGTGCAGACGAATAAATCTTGCGGCGCTTCCTGTTGCGGATATTGTACATACACCTCTCCGATGCGCGGACACGATAACCCTTCCCATTTATTCCCGTTCCAAATGACTGTCTGTATCTGTCCCGCCTGTAAGGTTGAATCTCCGTCGCGCGCTGTAGTGCCACGTATAGTATGTATCTTGCCAGTTGTATTAATAATTTTTACTTCGATACCTGCATACGATCCATCGCCGATTGTTAATATTATTTGCTCGGGTGCTGTAATTGCAATCGTCTTATCAAAATCTATTCTGCCGATGTTCTGTGATACAGATATAGATAAACGTTTTTCGGTTTCAATTTGTTGCTTATTTGCATTCCATATAACAGCCGCCCCATTCTCCATTTCTGCATCTTCCGAGCGTAATACAATCGGACGCGTACCATTATTATTTCCAGCTCTCGCTGTTCCGTTTTTATCAAATCCAATGATATAATCTTTTTCTCCGTCACATTTATTTGCTTTCAGCCCCGAAATCTCGTTATTGTTTAATATACCAGACACACCGTCGCGAACGCTGACAATATTATTTTTTATATGTACGTTTGAAAATTGTGCTTTACCGTTTCCCTTTTGTATAATATTTCCGGCAACCGTCAATTTTTGTAAATCAACGACACCGTTTACAATAGTATCGACAGCTTTTTTAATGATATTTTTTATCGCAGCAATAACTTGACCTTTGCTTCCGTCAGCTTCTTTTCCGTCTTCACTGATTACCGCGTTGAGTTCATCCTCTACTACTGCCAAGCCAGTATTTAAGTCGGTGATACACTTCGAATTTTTATGCCACGCCCAATTCAGCCATTCGGCAGGCAGTACATCTGCCTGTTTAAATCCCGATGCGTATTTTACAGCGTCAGGCGTGGCTTTGACGGCATTTTCTCCGAATATTGCATATTTATCAAAAGTCTGTGTTTCAATCATTTTTTATTAACCTCCTGATGTTATTAAAACTTGCGGCGATGTAGTCGTACGATAAAATATTTGTGTCAATATCCAAATATTTTTATAGCCGATATCTTTATTAAAATGCACATTAATATCTTTGTTTGTATCAAATTTTATTACATAGTCTTTCGAAATAACCGATACAATCTTATCAACACTCGCAAGCGTTATACCGAAACGTTTTAATACGGCAATCGATTTTAAAAATTTTCGATACATTCCTAAATCCATAAATCCGGTATCGGTATACGATATAGTCGATAACTGTCCACCGAGATTATCACCGACAGTCGATAATCCAATACTTAGATCGGTCTCGAGTGGCAACCCGCCAAGTAATAAAATATTTTCCGCATTAAATCCCTCCGGCACTAGAGGACGAATATATCCGATAATGCGTCCGATATTCTCAAGTTCTTTTTCGTCGGCAGTATCGATCGACAACTTATAAATATAATTCTGTATAAACTCCGCTTCGGCAAATTCGCTATTGATTGCCGCCCCGAAAGCGCTGATAACAGATCCGTTTATTTGTGCAGGATAGTATCGATTTACCGGTATCATTTACACCCCTACCTGCTCGATTGTAATTGTTGCGTCCGATATGCGTGGGATAGTATTACAATCGACTTCGACAACGCTCTCCCATTTTTTACCGTCGATACTTACTTGCGTATATGCGACTTCTGTGTATGTACAATGCACAAACGGCGCACTCGTCAAAAGCTGTGTAACGCTATCACCGATTCTCCAGTTTGCACTCGCAGTGATGAGATCGCGTTTGATTTGATTTCTGATATGCGTACCGTTATCCGCGTCTTCGGTGAGCCATACTTTTACAAAAACTTGTTTTTCACCGGCAAGATCGTAATATATCGGTATAGACTGCCCGCTCGCCGTCGTCCAGTTTTGGACTTTCGCAGGATTATCCATACCGGGTATCGACGGCTCTCTGTTTATTACCGATATGACATTATCAATCGTTTCGACGAGTTCATTGATTCCCGCCTGCGGGACTTGTACCGCCCCGACTTCGATACAAGTAAATGTTATTTTCTTTTCCGTACCGGCGGTGATCGTTACCTGTTCCGACGATTTAAACGTATGACCTTTATAGACAACTGTCGTACCGCTCGGTATTACCGCGTTTCCTGTACTTGCCGCACCGATCGTAATACCTACGGTTGAGTACGTACCTTTTGCGATCGGAGAATTTTGTGTCGGAGCACTCATATACCCCGCGTAGGTCTCGGCTATTTTGTCGGAGTTACCGTGTATGACGATATACGCAGTTCTCGGTTGCAATACTACACCGCCTGTCAGCGTAATCGCGGTTTTTGTATTGTAATTAAAAAATATTCGCGCATACGATACGCCAGTTAAACTCTCGAGCGCGCCTTTACATCCGTCGAGCGAGTATTTTATCGTATCGCCCAATACAAGCCGCCGACGCAGCGCGTTTGTCGTTTCTGCCTCTATGCCTGGAATACTCGATTCGAGGTTTTCCACACTCTCTAAATTAATAATCTGTCTGTCAAACGATTTGATCTCTCCCGAGAGTACGGCAACGGCTCCGATTGTATCGCAAACGGTATCGATGATTTGCGTACTTCCAGCACTGATAACAGCCTTTTCCTTTACGATAAAATTGACATCCTCATAAGGCGCTTTTGTACCGGCAGGGATAATACAGTCACCGGACGAGCTCGCCTGTACCGTAAGACGCAGTGTCGAGTAACTGCCGGGATTTCGTGCGACAGCGGCAATCGGCAAAAGATTTTCAATCTGCGCATCATCGCAGATTTCAATATTGAGCGAGTTTATCGCACGCGACAATTTTTCATCATTGTCGGCAAAACGGTTTCCATCTCCGAGTGCAAGCAGATAGAGCGCGTTGTCATAGCTTTTTTTCAGCTGTACGATTTTACCGTCCTTATCTTTAATACCGTTTTGCTGTAAAAGCGTGTTGACGCTATCGATTATTTTATCGGCATGCTCGACCGTTGTTTTCGGTCGCCATGTTTCGCCGTTTATTTTAAAGCTCACGTGCCGCATCCTCCACTTTTAATTTCCCTACACTCATAGTCAGTTTGCCGTTTTCAATATTGTACTTCGGATAAAATGTTTCTTTTTCCGTAAGTCGTAAACTTTCCCGTACATAAAAATCGAGCTCACCGAAAGTCAGCTTTTGCGTCAAAAAATCCGTCCACGGCACGCCTACATCGGGAAGCTGCGGAACAGTTCCGCGAATTAAAAAACCTGCCTGCGTTGCCGCCTGTAATTCTTCCTCATCTCCCGATACGATCGGAACAATACCGTCGATGACTTTACAATCCCATGTTATCCCGCTTGTCGTAATATCTTCAGCACGCATTTTTAAATCCATTTTATCCCCCCGTTACGACTGTCGTTGTCTTTGCCGCACCTATATTTATAGTCATCGGAGTAACCGGTGGAGATGATGGACTGCTGGGTGCGGCACAGGTATGTGTATGAGTATTTAAAAGCACAATAAGATTATTAAGAGCCGTATTGAGTTCCGCCCACGTTACAAGCTGTTTACTGTTCCCGTTGAGCTCTATTTTTTGCTTTGCCTTTATTTTATGATTGTTGCATTCAAACTCTATATCATCTTCCGCCGTAACGGATAATTTTCCTTTTTTGATTTCCGCTTTTACTTTTGCCTTGTTGTTAAAAACGCACATCGGGAGAGCCTTGAGTGTTTCCCTGCTGTAGTGCAAATACGACTTTGTTTCTTCGGGTGATGTTATATCCCCCGTCTTTGCTACAGGTGTTTTCAGTCCGAGTAGCAACACCTTATCGCCTTTTTGTATATCCCACGTAAGCGAAAAACCGGTACCCGATAGCGTCAGCACTTCGATGTTTTTCGTTTCCATTTCCGGCAATGTCTCTCCGTTCATCATTTTTTGCTGTTTTGCGTGCAGTACGTTTATCGTTTTATCCGCATTTATCGCTTTGATAATTCCGTAATCAACGATAAAAAAATTCCCAAGTATCGCCTCGATTAAATCGCGATCGGTAAAGCGTGTTACTGCATTCAAAAAATTATTATTCATGCCGACCTCTTATCCGCTGCTATGCCTTCGATTGTCATTTGATTTGCGCTCCCGACTGTCGCAAAATGAAATTGCAGTGAGGTGATCTCAATACGAGATCGTTCCTGTCGAAAATTTTTAAGATATTCCGTCGATTGGTAATACGCCGAATTAAACGTTACAATATCGCCGGGCTTTAATATCGGGTTCCACGGCGCGCTGATTGTTGCCGAGGCAAGCATACTCTCCGATCCCGCCTTGATAATAGGCGGCGCGGAAAGATAAGGAAGATCGATTTCAGCGCCAGGCGATGTTCCGGCTTCTTTGTATGCTACAAATGTACCGCTATCGATCGTAATATGCACACCGTCAAAACTTCTCTCAAGGTGCGCGATTGCATCTTTACACGCGCCCTGAAACTGGAACGATTCTTCCGATACCTCTTGTATCGCAGAACTTACTACGGGAGTTTTTAATCCGAGCGGCTTTGATATTTGCGCAAGTGCCGTTTGCAGGGTATATCCTTTGTCGAGGTTTATATCGACCGTTTTTGTCATCCACTCTACAAATTGCCCGAACATACAGTGTACAACCGTCGTACTCTCCGGACCAGGCGATTCTTGGTGCATGTACGCGATTGTCGATTCGAGCATAATACGCCGTTTATCCTCATAGCCTGCATATACACGGAGCTTTTTTGCACTTGATAAAATACTGTCGATATAAAAGTTTTTTACGGTTATATCAAAATCATTCGGGATATCCCGCCCGTACATTGCGCCCGTAAGTGTGATATTCGGTTTTCGCCCATGTGTCGGGCATTTTATTTGCGCAACGATCGCATCGTTATCATTGAGGAAATACAAATCAATAATTTTATTAAAGTTTGCTATTCCCATTTTATTAAATAAAGCTCCGTCAAAAAAAGTGCGTTATATCCGATTTCGGGAAGCTGTGTTTTAAAAATAAATCCGTAATCGCTGTTTCCCGTTCCCGATACGACATTCGGATATACCCCAGCCTTACGCATTATCCCGTTCGGCAGTGTTATCCAGCAGTTCCACCGACCATTAAAAAATCGAAAAGCAAATGTAAAATTACCTGCTTCCGTAATACAATCGAATGAAAAATTCTCTTGCATCTCTGTTGCAGGAAATGGAATACGCTCAAGTGATTTAATCGCTCTCATATACATATAGTCATTTTTACTTTATGATAACTTATTTATTTTAGTTTTATTTCCGATACTTATAAAAAGCAATCTAAGGAGTAACTTATGAGTACAGACGTCGAAATTAAATGTAAAGCTATTGAGGTAGTCTTAAAACTAGTAGAATTGCACGAATTACGTTTTCAGCACGGTAACGATTATACCGTAGAACAAGTAACCGAGCAATTTTTAAAAGCTGTAGATTTAATCGCGGCAAAAATTAAAGAGCCTCAAGACAAAAAATAATTATCCTTTACATTTACAGGGCATTATGCCCTGTACTTTTCTAATAGGTTAATACCATAATTTTCAATTCACCTGCACTCCTTTTAAACGTATAATCCCACATTCTTGCGCCATACTTTTCACAAACAGTCCGTATCTCTTCAAGCAATTTTACAGCATCTACTTTCTTTTCTTTTTCTTCTGCCATAATTATATCTCCAAATAATAATTTTAAACAAAAACGGCGATCGTACGGGTGCAAGTGCGCACGACCGCCGACGCAACGTTGCCGCTGCGTTAATTTTTACCGTTCGCGGTTTCCGATTTTTTATCAAATAAAATACCGAAAATTACCGTAAGAGCCGCGAGTATCGCGCCCGAAACCGTTTTAAAAATATTTTGCGACAATCCGCCGATACAACACAAAACCCCGCCAATTACCGCAAGTACGATAATGACAACCGTTTTCCATGAAAAATTGTTTTTTTCTTTCGCGGTCTCTACCATAGATATGACAACCGCAGCAAGCCCGAATGCGGCAAGTGCGATTTCAATTACGGTTACGCTCGGGATTTTGACAAATTGCGCGGTTACAACAGCCGCAGCAAAAAGCAACATCCCAATAAATCCAATAATTTTATACTTCATGTTTTACCTCCACATATATAGTCATTTTTACATTTTAATTTACGCTCATGTGGAGTGAGTATATTTTGTGAGATTATTTTACCAAGGTACAGAGAATATTGAAAATTTTAATTGTGATACAATTTATCTAAGATATTTTTTTACCCATGATACAGCTTGATCAAAAGCAAGTTGAAACGGAATACTTTTTTTATTGGCAGCTTGTTGTACGCTATCTTTGTAAAGCGAAACTCCCTCAACCCCTGATTGCTTATCATCTTTATTCATGAGTTCTTTAAATTTCTCTTGTTTATCTTTATCAAAATATTCTTCAAATAATTCTTTCGAAAACATCAAGTGCTTAAATAATTCGTCATACTCAAGCGTTTCACCTTCACCTACAAGGCGATAATGGCTATCCTCAAGTTCTGGGATTTTTTCTATTGCCGCATCTTTATTATTCAAAGCGCCATAGAATCTATTCAAAGCATCCATATTCAAATCATCGATTTTATTACGAAGACGATCTGACAAAATTTTATTTCGCTGATTCTCATCGTTTACCGTGGTAATTAAATAAAGTAATGCCATAAAATGACAAAACTCATGTACACCTACCATTTTTACTTTTTCTAGAGATATATCATTATAAAGAGATTCTTGTAAAACAATATAACATTTAATAATATTATTGTTCCCTTGCTGACAAAAAAACATACCTCCAGATTTATCGAGATTTGCTCGTAATACAATAATTACCCATTTGTCAACATCAAGCATATCAATATGGTCAAATTCTGCAAGGTATACGGTTCTTTGAGTATTTTTATTACGGAAACTTAGTTTTTTTAATATAGGACGAAAAAGACGGATCGCCACACCAATATCGGTACGATACGCATTTATAGGTGTCATTCATTCCCACCGAATTTAAAACGGCGATCTCTTTTTTCTTGCTGCAGTTCTTTTATATGCTTGTACATATCTTCGTCGGTATTATCGTTTCCGTATGCTTCAACGGCATTAAGGGCTGTAATTACATCATCTTTTACGGCCATTCCCGCACTATCAAACGAAATAATATTTAATTGTTTAAATCGTTCTTCAATATTTACATCTTTCATACCGTGCTCCTTTATCACAAAATCATTGATATAAGGGATTTTGTTGCCCCTCGGTATTCTAAGACATTATACATTAATTATCTAAGTATAACTCATTCTATATATAATAGCAATCATCGGCAATAAAAACAAAACTTTATATATGTTTTTATTTGTTTGTATATATAATATTACATTTTATTGATTCTTGCAACAGTTTTATCTTCTATGCCGCATATCCGCCGGAGATCACTGCTTTGATTACATCTACCGTAGATTTTGCAGCAACTACGGTTCCGACGGCCGCCGTGTAGCCGATGTTGCTTCCGCTTTTAGGCTGCGCCGCTTTGCCCGATTGTGTCATATTCGATAAAAAGTCATCCATAACGTTTATCTCTTTTAACGTCATCGAAAACGGTGTTTTATTACGGCAATCCGATTTTGTGTTTATCGTCAAGCTCTTGATAACGACGCGTCGGTAAATCTGCGCATCGATATCCTTATAAATCAAAACATACCCCTGCTGATATGCGTTGCGGATAAGCCACGAGTTGAGAGCAACAAACGGAGTATAGAGATTTGTCGGTTCGAGCGCTGCATTACCCGGTATGTAACCCGTCAAATTCCACGTCCATGATCCCGGCGCAACATTATCGGCGACGTTTTTCTTTCCACCGGCAGTAATCAAAAGGCTTTCGCTTACTTCGGCGTTACCCGTCTGCTGGTGTGTTTCCGTTTCAAGCGGGATTGCAAACGGCGCGCCTTGCGAGAGGCCGTCTTTGGTGATACTCGGATTGATGAGCATAGGGGCATCAAGCAGCGTTTTTACAAGATTGAGCGCCGTCGGGTTCCCGTTTACAATAAGCTGTGATAATCCGTCCATATAAAATCCTTAATAATCCTGTTCATGCGGAACGTAAACAACAACCGTTTTATTCTCTATAAAATTTTCATATATGTAAACTCGCGTATCATCATTGTAATCATAGATATGAACGATTCCAGTATTGACATCTGGTTTTTCTACGATTGGAAATTCATATGATGTTACACCATCATTCTCATATGATGATGATAACCAATATAAAAATTCTTTTTGAAGCTCTATTTTATCTATATTGGTTTTATTTTCTTCATCCTCTTTTGTTCCAATAATTATCGTATCTACTAAACTATTAAAATT
>NZ_JACSET010000006.1:0-97448 GCF_014334325.1 Treponema sp. Marseille-Q4130
CTATACCAGTTAACCATAGTAATTCATCTTGGGAAAAATCCTTTATTTTTGATAAATCATCTGGAACAGAAAAATAATAGCTAACTATAGTTTTTTCACCTAAAATATTTTTTTCTTTTATATATGTCTTATCATTATCCCCATTAATTATAGAATTTAAAAACAAAGATTTTATTACAATATTTTTTGGGGAATACCATTCTGTACCCGTATATCCTGTTTCTGCAAATATGACGAAATTAAAAATTAATAAAGCAACAACAAAAATCTTTTTCATAACAAAGCTCCTTTATCTTGTTCCCGGCATTAATTGTATCCTGCGGTTTCCTTCCGTTATTGCCTGCAATAAACCGTCTCTTGCTCCGTTAAACGCTTGTTGCTTTATCGTCTGCGGCATCCAGTCTGTCGGTGATGTAATATTGATGGTTTGATTTATCGTAATATACTGCGAGGCATTCGCGTATGATACTGCGTTCGGCAAAAATGCACGCCCCAAATCCTGAATATCGCGGACTGCAAAAACCCAATCATCCGGCGCTACCTGTGTAACTTGTCCGTTGGGACGAATAACGCCGTCTTTGATTGCCCACTTCGGTTTTATATAAGACCCGAATTTACCTGGACCGCCGGCAGCATTTACCATTTCTTGTGTTTCGGGTAAAAATTCAGAAAACTCCTTTCGTATTATCGTTGTAAATCCTAAACCACTGATCCAGTAAGGCGCCTTCGTATTTTTTGTTTCTGCTTGTAACATCTTTATTGCTTCTACGCTTGCATCAATTATTCTATTTCCTTCTTCGATTGTTTTTGCGCCGACAGCATGTGCGGCGACAGCCTCACCGCTGATACGTGTCTTTTCTACAACACCTTGACCTCGTGTTATTTCACCTGATTGCACTCTTTTATCTACTTCAGCAAATTTTCCTTTTGTCTCATTCTTGAGACCTTTGCCGAAAATCATTTCGGATAAGCCATCCCCCACATTGCCGAAAAACTTCTTGAGATTTTCACCGACTTTTTCCCAATCCCCTTCCGAAATGGATGCAAGTGTCTCAGCGAGATCGCCGAACAGGGCAATAGCCGTTTTTATCGCAGTACCGGCAATGGGCTCGAGTGCAGTTGTTATTTTGGTAATAGAGTTCGCAATCCCCGTTATCTTTTGAGCGATCTCCGGCCCGTGATCACTTAAATATTTATTCATCCGCTCGAGTATCGGGGTAAGTCCGCCGCCGAGCTCGCTGCCGAAAAGCGATAAATTTGATTTTATTTGTTCACCAAACTCTGACAGATGTGTTGAAAAGCCGAATGCCTTTCGCATACTTTCATCGTCAACAAGACTTATTGTTCCCGCTCGTTCCCAAAGGCTCTCAATACTTTTGCCCGCTTCGTTGGCACGATTTAAAAAATCCGATCCTGTATTTCCGAGTAAACCGTTTACATACGTAGCTGCGGTCAACGGGTTCTTTACCGCTTGCCCCATACGTAAAATCATCAGGGCGCGATCGGCTGGATCCATTGTCAAGAAATCTTGAAATGATATTTTTTCAAACTCTATATTAGTTTGCTTCGCTTCCTCGCGGAGTTTTGCGAATTGATCGCTTACAACAGTAAGATTTTCACCGTTATCTTTTAATAATTGAATTTTCGTCGCAAGTGCGCCGACTGCACTGACAAACGCTTTTCCGTCAGATCCGACAATCTGCGCACTTATTCGCAACTTGTCAACGTTTTTTGCAGTAGTACCGATAGCTTTTGCAGTCAGTAGCTGCTGCGATTCAAACTTCCCCGACGCAACTGTAAGCGTACCGATCCCCGCGCCGACGATCGCCGAAGCGTTTCGAACAGTGCCGATAAAACGAGATAAACTGTTCGTCAGTGCTTCGACCGAGTGCTTTCCCTTACTAAAGGAATCGCGGTCGGCTTTTAATCCGAGATCGACATAAAACCCGCCTATGCTGTTAGCGCTCAATGCTCATCTCCTGTATTTCATCCCGTGCACGTTTACACGCGATACCTATGAGCATCTCGTCAAAACTCATAGGTATGCGTGCGTACTCTTTGCAAAAATCGTAGTAGAGCCATAAAAAAACATTATCACAATGTTTTTTCATAATCCGCTGCGCTCGTGCCTCTTTCAGTTCGTCGCGGCTTGCTCCGTTGGCTGGGAGAGCCGCAAATATTTTTTTAATATGTACCCGTACACGCAATCGGAAATCGCGATGAGCGCGAGCGGGTCTTCGCGGAAAAGAGGAAAGCCGTCGAGTAAATCATCGGGGCCTGAAAGACAAAAACTTTCCTCCTCTCCGTTCGGACACGTTACGTTTACGATTTTACCCGCAATGCACAATCTCATCAAGCGCACTTTCGCTTCAAACGACGCATCCTGCAATGCGCGACAAATTTCGAAACTGTTCGCGGTGTTCAGTCCGTCGGGAAACGATACGATAAACCCGTCCAGATAAGACGTATCATCTCCGAACGCTTCCTGTACGTGTGCGAGCCCGTCGTAATAATCCTTTCGCTTGAGCGTGATAGTTTCTTTCATCGTTTACCTCGTTAATTGTCGTCGGTCTCGCCGTAGTTCCAAACGACCTGATAATCCGGCGCGTCGTTTCCCTGTACGGTGATCGGCGGGCAGCTTTTGACGGTACAAGCGTAAAATGTCGTACCTTCCGTTACACCGTTTATATCCTGTGTAATGCGGATTGTTCCGCCGACACTGTCTCCAGCTTTTTGGAGAGAACGTGCAATTTTCACCATATCGCCGTCGGTACTGGTTTTAACGACGTTGAACGTCAGCGTACCCGCACCGTTATTGTTGGTAATCGTGATCGTGTTCCCGTTTGCAAGCGCAATGACTTTTGACGAATCCATCGCCTGCTGTGCCTGTACCATCTGCCCTTCGAGTTTAAATCCGTCGATCGTCGTCGGAGCACCTCCGTTGATAAGAGGATGTGTAATCGTTGCGGTAAACTGTCCGGCTGCAATTATTGTATGTTTTCCCATTGTCTATCTCCTTATCGTGTCGGCTTTGTGATGTAGAGTGTACCGTATACCGTTACGATACGTACGCCGTCAAGGTAATCGGCCTGCCAAGCGTTCGGCACGGTAATCGTGTCGCCGCCCTTCGGCAAGTCTTTAAACACGGGCGCAGTGATAACAAAGTTATCAAGCCGCTCCATATCGATAAACCCTTTGACGATATTTTGTAAAATAAGCAAAATCGCCTGATACGTCGAGTTGTTTCGGAAACTGTTCATCCGGCTGATAAGGTTTGCCGTCTGGACTTTGCACATATACGTGATGTATGCTTTAATCCATTCCGCCCCGACGCTCAATCCGTCGGAGTACAATGAACCTTCAGTAACGACGTTTTCCGTACCGTCTCCGACGTAGGTGTTATATCCGATTTTTTGTTTGTCGAGTGCGGCTTTTTCCGTCGGCGTGAGATTTTCCGCGTTACCCTCGCCATCGTCTTTGCCGGACGCTTTAATCGTCGAAAACGCTACCATATCGATACTGTTGCCGACAGGTGTACCAGTTTTGTTCGCCGTACTCAACGTGCGCCCGAGTTGTGCAAGCGCGGCATTGATTTTTTTATCGGGATTGTAAATCATCCGATACGTGCCGGCCGTATTTTTGAGTGCCGTAACGAGCGCCGCTTGTTCGGTGAGTACTGCACTATCACTTATGCCGATCCAGAGACGCGAATATAACACATCCGCTGCACACAAATCACAAAGCGATTTTTGCAGCGCCGAATATGCGTCCGCCTCCGCAATACCGAATTTAAAATACGCGAAAAACTTAAACCGCTCGTACAATATAGCGAGCGTGTTTTCCGATGCGCCGGAGCTGTCGTCGTAGATCGCCACACCGACAACCGCCGCTTGTGCCGATGTAAAAAACGGAACGAGCCACGTTTTAAGCAGCGCGCCGGTTACCGTCCCGTAATTCGCCGAGTTTACCTGTATAAGGCTTCCTGCCTGTGCCGAGCTTATACCGGGTAAATATTCTGTCGCCTTTGATACGGGCGCAAAAATAATAACGCGACTGTAATTTTCTCCTGCGATCGGCTCAATGACGGTTTCAATCGGAAACTGTACATTCGTCTGCGCAACGGAGTTTTTAAAAGTATCCATGAGTTATATCCTCCTACCCTTATAGTCCTTTATTGATTTTACCGTCCATCAATACGGCTTCCATTTTTCCCTGCGTCGTATCAATAACGTGATACCAAAGCACCCGAAACGTAACATTCCACGCGAGAACAGTATTATTTCCGTCCTGATAAAAGTTCGAACTTACGGCTTCCATACTGTCGTTCATAACGGCTCCGCGTACTTCCGCAAACGCATCTTGTACGTCGCTTCGAAGCGGCCAGAGTGCGACGCTCTGCGCAAGCTCTTCCGACTGTGTACCGACAAACTGTAAATCGATCGTTGCGATTTTTTCGATTACCGCACAATTCGTTTTTTCGTCGCTGCCTGATGTATAAAACGGGACCGTTCGCGGTACGTTGCTCCGTATCACATACGCGCACCACGTCGCGGGTTTATTTGCGTTTTCCTGCGGATTCCACCAATTACCCTGTTTCGGAATTATTAATTTTTCGTCAACCGAAAGAACCTTTGCCAAGATTCCACGTAGCGTCTTCTGTGTCAGTGCCATCATTGCCGACTACCTTATCAAGTGCATAACGGACAAATCCTCCCTCGTGCGTCCAATCCTCCGCAAACGTAATTCTGTAAACATCGTCGTCGATATTTACAAAATATCCCGCAAGACCTTTTTCGTGCGTCCAAAGCTCGAAGCCGGAGCTCTTCACAAGATTTCCGTTGCTGTCTTTGAGCGTACGTCCCTTCGTGTGCTGGAACAAACAACGGATGCGTTTGTCGCTTCCTGCGATTTTTGTAAATCCGCCGTTCACCTGCGCGTCCATCCGATACACGGTAATATGCCGAAACTGTTCGGGAAACGCGATAAGGATGTCGCCGTATACTCCGTTCATTTTTTCTCCACGATAAACGATAAATCGCCCATCAAATCCCCTCCGTCGATGAGCGGCGTATCGGAGCCTTTGCGCACGATTGTTTCGTCGCTGTTCGGTACGTGTTTTTTATAAAAATCGCTTCGCACAAACTCTTGTATTTTCCCGACAGTAAACGATGCGATTTTTTTCCAGTTCGTCTTTCCGCCCTTAACCGTTTTTTCCATTTCGGTTTTCATTACCTTAACAATTTCTTTTTTATTTTTGGTAATACCATCGAACAAAAACGGTCGAGCGGGTATGTGCGCTGTCCCGAAATGCAAATCGCTTGCCAGCACTGCAGTTTCGCGCTCGGATTGTATTGAGGCTGTGTATCTTTTGCCTTTTTTCTTTGTGTGTTTCGTCGCGACGTGCATTCTTCCCGATGGAAAACCGACCAAAACTTTTACTTCTGCTTCCCGTAATAGTTTTTGGATTTTTGAGTAGTCCACCGTATTGGTACATCGTGCCGTCAACTCCGATTTAGGCATAGATACCGAACCTCTCCGGCGCACTCTGCAAAAGCATCAATGCTTTTTGCCCGAATATATTGCTGTTGAGTTGCTTTAATCCCTCTTGTGCGTCCATGCTTTGGAACGAGAGCGAAGTACCTCCGATAGACTTTGAGTCTACGGCCATTCCGCCGTTCCCGATTACGCCGGATGCACGTGCGGGATAAAAATCGAGCAAATACCAAGCAGTCAACATATTTAGACAAAGCGTCCGTTTTGCTTTTTGCGTTTCTGCGTCAAGCACACCCCAGAGCGAATTTACACCCGAATACATGACGGAGACGGTTTCGTATGCGGCGTTTATTTCGTCGTCGCTCATATCGGGGAAATTCGCTGCATACAAAAAATCCGATCTCCGCATAATTTATTTATTTTCCCCCTTGTCGATTTTATTCAAATCGGGATCTTCTCCGCTATCGGTTGCAGACGGATCGGGATCGGGGATCTGTTCGTCGGACTTCGGATCGGGATCGACTTTCTTACCTTTACCTGCCGCTTTGAGTGCCGCAAGTTCCTGTTTCGCTTTTTCCGCTTCTTCGCGCGCTTCGTTCAAAAGCTGCGACGACGGTTTATAGCTGTCGGGGAGCTTTTTCAATACGCGGTATTTCTTTTCCGACACCAATGCATTGAACATCGGTTCCGAGCGCTCAAGCGTTTCGAGCTCCTCATCTTCAATCTCCGCAATATTTCGCAGCTCGCCGTCTGCGTCTTTTGCGGGAATCGCCTTTCCGATGCTTGAAAACAGTACCGGATATTGATAAAAACTTTGTACGTATTTCATGCGTGTTACTCCTTAATAATTAATAATTCCGTACACCGCTGCGATTTACGGAGTACGGATACATTATGCGTTGATGCCGAAGCCCGAATACACTTTTACCGCCTGCGGCACGGGAGCGAATACACCGGCATAGCGACGCAACACCGCGTGCTGCTGGTCGTAACTGTTCGGGTACACCGGATAGGTAAAGTTTTCAAGCGGAATACCCGCCAAGAGGATATCCTGCTTTTCGTCGTTCGTACCTGCACCGACTTCCGGCGCGGTGATAACAAGGCGATCGAGCGCCGTGTTGTTGAACGGCGTCTTTGCCGCAAGTAACGGATCGGAGTAAAATTCGATCTTCGGTTTGCTGCCGCTTTTCGTCACTCCCGCTTCGAAGTTTTCGGCGAAAATTGCCAAAACGCCGCGCGGGTTGTACGCATCGGAGTACGCCGTCGAAGTCAGCAAGTTGTACGCGGCCGGAGCCATCGCAACACGGATGATGTCAAACTTGTTGTAGCTCGCGTCCATAAACTCGCGGATAACCTGCGCAAGCGCTTTATACATCGTGCTGCCTTTGGTTGCGTTGCCTGAATCGTTGACGATCTGCGCAAGCGTATTTCCACTCCACGTCGTCAGCCCATTGATGTCAAACAATCCCTGCGTATTCGTATCGGCATTGCCGAAATACGTCAGATAGTCCGTTATCATGTCGAGCACATACTGCGCATAGCGCTGTTTTTCGGCCATGAGGCTGCCTGCAAACGGCGCACCGTTGTCACCTTCAGCACGCTGCATTTCTTCAACGGTAAAGTTGAAAAAGATTTTGATATTGATGATCTGCTGGACCATCAAACCCGACTGCACGTTGACGTTCTTTTTGAGGTTCGCGCCGACAGTGCCCGCACTGCCGAGCTGCGCCCAGCCGGAATATCCGGCAAGCGGGAGCGCCTGTACTTCGCCCCACGGATTCGATCCTGCCTTGCGCTTTACAAGCTCGCGCGCATGGCTGTACAACAGCGGCTGCCGGTACAGTTCGGGGAAGAACGACGCATTCCACGGCGAAATCGTCTGCATACCGATGAGATCGGCGCCGTCGCCCGTAAAGCCCGCACTCCGTGAAAATATGATGTCGTATTTTTGCGTTGCGGGATTGTACACTGGTCGAATGTCAACATTGCGCGCGTCTTTTTTATAGAGCGCTTCGAGTTCGGGTGTATTACCGCGGCTCGCTCCGATCATTGCGGCATCTCCGACGAAAAGCGGATTTGATACCGCCGATGCCGGTACTCCGTACGCAGGATCGTTCGCCGGTCCTATCGACAAGGTCGCATCACTCAAGAGTGAGGCAGCCTTTGAATTTCCGTTTACAAGCATATTCGCCGCTTTCGCAAGTCCTTTCATGCTTGCTGCGCATTTAATAATCATTCTGTTTTCCTCCCGTTGTTAATCCAGATAAATAAGCGCGCCGTTGTCGGGATCGAGTGCTCTCACGCTTGCCCCTGCGAGCTGCGTCCAGCCGGACGGTACCGCCGTCGCCGCCGGTACAAACTCGATCGTGCCGTCAGCGTTTTTGAAAATCACCTTTGATCCGATCGCGGGATCAGCTGCTCCCGTGGCGGTCTTTTTCCATCCCGTAAGCCACACAAACCCGTGGTTGAGCGCTGCGCACGGCATAGACGTAAGATACCGGTCGGGATGAGCGGGTGAGTTTTGCGCGATTGCATCGTCAAATACGCAGATGCCGCGTACGACATCCCCGCTTGTCAATCCCGCCTTAAACGAGTTTTCGTCCGTAGGCGTTGCCGAGACGACAACGCCGAATTTCAAGCCCTTGTCTGCACTCACATCGACGATACCGCCGATTTTGAGGTAGCCTTCCTGTAACGGTACGGCCTGCGCGGTAAGTTCAAGATCGCCCCGAAATCCGATTTGCAATTTCATATTTTGGTTCATTTTGCTTTTCTCCCTTTTGCCATATCAAAAAGCGCACCTAAGCTGCCTTCATTCGGCTTCGTTTCGCCCCCGATTGTTACGGGTATTTTCGGCGCGTTATCCGTCGTTGCCGTTTTCTTTTCGCCTCCCGATACCCCGCCTCCTTCACCGCCGTCCTTTTTCCCCGTGTCTTCAGCCATACGCTTTTTGACGTACTCGTAGATTTCCTCAAGCGACGGCACCTTTACAGGCTCCTCGTCTTTGGTCTCTTTTCCGTTATCCGGCGCTTTGGTTTCTTCCGCCGCTTTTTTTGCAGGATCGTCAGTTCCGCCGGATGCAGGCGGCGGATCGTCTTTTTTCGGCTCCTGTGCAGGCGGAGTGTCGCCGGTTTTCGGCGTCACTTCGGGCGCGTCCTGTAACGCTTCCGTGTACAGTTTTTCAAACTGTTCGGCGACTGCGCTCGCGGCTTCCGCAGCGACATTCGCATCTTGGCTTTTGACTTCCCGAAAATCTTCGAGATAGCGCAACAGCTGTGATTTCCCATCGCTTTCGGGTAAATCGTCGGTGAGCTTTTTCAGCGCATCGATACGGGATCCGATTTCTTCCGGCGACAAGGTATCTTTTTTCGCGATTATCTCGTCGAGCGCAGTTTTAAAGGATTCCGCCCCGTTGTCGGTTGTCATAAGCCGTCTTTTTGCGGCCATAAACAAACCCGTTAATAATTTCATAATTACCTCCGCGTATATAGTCATTTTTACGGCGCGTATAAGTCAAATATCGTGCCTTGTACTCGTTCAAAAATTGTCTTGCGTTTTTTTACGGATTGTGATATATTATCTGTAGGGCTTCCTGTGGTAAGAGCTTGATAAGCTTGGAAGACATAACCGTCTTTCGTACCCTGCCACCGTAGGGAAGCCTTATTTATTTCATCAATTACCTTGCTTTTTTGCCCGTATTGTGCTATAATATCTATAGCAGGTTGTGACGAGGTCTCCGTCACGTTATTACCAGCAGAGCGTGAAACCGTGCGGTTTCCTGCTAATTCTTTTTCAAACCCAGTTACAATCCATTTTTTCGGATTTCCATTCCATGAGTTTCGTATTACAGCTTTATAATTTTCTTTCTCGATATATATTCTGCCACGTTTATCCGTCATTGTAAGTTCGCCCGTTTCAATGACATCACCTAATTTTTTAACAGCACTATCTCCGTGTTTATCAATAATATGTGCCAGTCCATATCCTGTATGTTCTGTTTTGTTGGTAACCTCTCCCCATACTACGTCTATATCTCCTACATCTTTCCTGCTGAATGCCCCCTTGACTTGTCCGCCTTTATTCTTTACTAAAAAATCAATAGCCTTTTGACCGGTACCTTTATATTCAGGATAGTTTTTTTCTGGATAGCCGCTATCATCATCTTCTTCTGTTTCGCTGTTATTCTTTCCTTGATCGGCACCGCCTCCTCCCTTGCTTACAAACCGCCCGTTGCTCGCCGAATGCTCGTTGCCGTTCACATCCTGCTCGTCCCTTGTCATGCGCACGATGTCGAATATCGTTTGCCGCTCCGGTTCTTTATCGAGTACGACGGCATCCTCGCCGCCGCGCCCTGCAGGGAGCAACGCAAGGTGATTTACGTCGATGATCTCTTTCATCACGATGTCGTACGGCTCGCCGTGCGGACTTACTCCGCGCTGCCATTCGAACGTCGCGATATATCCGGGGCTTAACTGTTTTTCCCCTCGCTCGTATGCGCCTTGTGCTTCGTCGTCGTACAAAAGTACATTGCTTCGGATGCCGACTTCGTCCTTATCGTCAAGGTAATCGACAAACGGATTTTCCCCCGTGTAGCCGATTGTGAGATCGCGAAAATTACGACTGTCGACTAAAACGGACGGATGATGATGTGTCAGCGGCAATAACTTAAACTTGCCGCACGCGGCCGCTAACACACTTGCGGGGCGATATACCTTGTATATGTCTTTTTTCTCCGCCCACTCCGGCGCGCCGTCCTGATGAGGAAACGGAAGCCTGAGTGTCGGAAGTTCGGAGTATGCGTAATCATAAATGCCGCTTACGGCAATACGGATATTTTTCAGTTCTGCCATATATGCTTATAGTCATTTTTTATCGGCGCTGTCCTGCACTATTTTCTCAACGGTATCGCCCCATAGTTCCCATTGCTGTACGAGGGTATCGTAGTACAGAATAAGCGCTGCATAGTCTTTAACGCTTTTCGGTACGTCCAGCTTTTCTCTGTTCGGCTTCGGCGGCAGTACCGGAGGCGTTACCGGTACTGTCCTGCACGCGCTCGTTATTGCGAGTAATAATATCACCGATAATATCGTCCAAATCTTCATCACTTTGCGCATTGTGTATTCTCCTCAAAAGCTCTCCGTTCTCTTTTTGTATTTCACCCAACCCCCGCGTATGCTCAAGTAAGACGCGGATATTCATCGATTGCTTTGCAACTCTCCAGCGCAGCGCCTCATTTTCTTTGCTGATTTTCTTTATTATTTTTGCGAGTATGACAATAAAAATTGCCAATATCACAATCATTGCAAGTAAGATTAAAATCGCATTCATTGTGTCGTACCTCCGAAACGGATTTCTTTTATTTTGTCCATGACAATGGATAAATACACAGGGCTAAAACAGGCGGCAATGCCAAGCCCCGAAAAAATAACATCGTTTATCTTGATACTGTAGCTATCGCTTGCAAACTTAAATGCCGACCATCCGGCAATCCAGATCGCAGCGATTATCTGGCTTTTCAGCGATATCGGTTTCGCTTTTAACCCTTGTTTTACATCTTTTCTGCTTTCAGCAGATTCGTCATTATGCAGCCCTATCATCTTCGCCTCCGTCGTACCGATAACAAATCGTATAAAAAATCCCGAGCGCTTTTATCGGCGGATCGTGCGGCTCAAATAGCGCATCACCGTTTTTATCGACACATAAAAAATGTGTCCCGCTCGGACCGCCTTGTCGTATCTTTTGTATAAACGCATCCGCACGACGCTCTTTTACGCTCGCATACCATGTGAATACGCCGTTTCTAAAAACCGCTACTTCGACAAACTTGCCGGAGCATCCGAGTGTTTGTAATGCGAGGTTCGCAATCGCAGCGGAATTTGCCACGCAGTTTTTTTCTCCGTGCAGCGTCGTAATATATTCAAGTTTTTTCGATTTTTCCCATAACGCATTGATTTCTTGCGCGGTAAGCGCACGACCTGCTTTTAATTCCGCAAGATGTAACGCGCTCCTAAAAAAACATCCGATCCGCTGTATCACTTGATAAAGCGCAGGATCATTTTGAAAAAGATAATTCATTCGTGCCTCTCCTTTTTGAGCGCATCTTTGATATCCTTTGTGTCCTCTTTTATGCCGTCGATTTTTTCGACCAATACGGCAAGCAATGATTCATGCGATGACGAACGAGAATACAAATCCGAAAACTTTTCACGCGCCTTTGCCCGTTCTTCTCTATCTCTCTCTTCGTTTGTATTTACTCTTTGCAAAATCCGCCCCAACTGGATCGATATATCCGCAATTTTAATAATGACGCCGCCTACAAAGCCCGCGATTGTTATTCCTATAGTTATGGCACCGCCGAAATTCATTTTTTTACATACCTCCCTATACATCTATAGTCATTCAGCGTATTCAACCGGCACGAGCGCGCACCTACAGTTATAGTCATCCACTTCGTCCGGCAGTGCGTTTATATCGAATATTTGCCCGTCAAGCGCCGCATGTGTTGAGCGGACACGGACATCGTGAGCCGTCACCCACTTTACCTTAGTTACTCCGGCATTTACAAACGTCGCGATTGCCGTAGCTTTATTGAGCCGTGAAAGTTGATCACGCGCAAAAAATCGCGCCATACGAGCGGACGATCCGAGCATTTGTTTTGTAAGCGCTCGTATATCGAGTACATCCGATTTTCCGACGACGTAATTGTCTATTTTTTGCAATAACTTTCGTTTTAATAAATCCTTCTCACCTGCTATCCGCCTCATCGAATTATCGATATACAACCGTCGAATTTCTGCCATATTGTCGTTATAGAGCTTTTGTTTATCGATTGAAAAACTTTTGATAATGCGCTGCATGGTATCGCCCGCATCACCGCTGAATTTTTTCGAAAAACTGCTCTGACTTTCAAAAAATATTTTTTCGAGGATTTCCAAAAGGTCTATATTCGGTATTTCGTCGGTTTGATCGTTTTTCAGATTTTCTCTTACCGACGCGAGTGATGCTTTGAGATTCGCTTTTTCAACATTTTCTTTTGCCTCTTGCTCTATCTGCTCTAAAAACGACATCGTTTCTTGAAAATCGTCGTTTCCTGCGCTGTCGGTTATAAGTCTTTTTTCGCTTATACCGGCAATTTCCGCCTGCTGTCTAAATGTATGCAAGAGTTCTCGAACAATTTTTTCATATTCTTTTTTTAATAATTTTTTTATTTTGATTTCAGCTGCCAAATTCGGGTGCGGGAAGCCCTGACGTTGAAATCGTAAAAACGCCGACTTTGATCCGTTCGGAATAAAATCACTTGCCATTTTTCAGATACTCGTATGTAGTTTCCAACACGGGCGCGAGTTTTCGCATTTCGTCATCTGACGGTGTACTCGTCGGAACACCTGTCATCCACGACGATACGGGTATGCCCGCCCGTTTTGCAATCTCGTTCCACGTCAAGCCGAGCGATTCTTTTAGTTTCAATATCCGTTTAAATTCCTGTGTCATTTTTCACCCCCTGCATATCGTTTCTTCCGGCGTCGAGCATGTGCCAAAGGTCGCCGTCGATTTTGTCATCTTCACCGCCGCTTAATTCCTGCATCGTCTTTTCATCAAGTTCAACACTCGGAACACATGTATGCGCAATGTCTATCGCCGTCGTAATCGGTATACCGATCGCCGACAGTTGCCCCGCAATCTGTGTAAACTGCACACCGAGCGCGGCTTTGTCTTTGTCGGAGAGGATAACGCCGGTATCGGGCTTTATCGTCACTTCCGTTGCGTGTTTCGCCTGTTCGGAGTTTTTCCCGAAACACGAATAGACGAGCAGCTCGATACAGTTTTTAAAACTCGGCGCGACATTATTAAATAAAATACGGATCGCCTCGCTCTGCTTGAGCGTTACGTCGTCTTCATTGTCGCTTGCAAGCCCCGTACTTTTCTGCGCAAATAAAATACTCTCGGGTATGCTCGAACTCGCACACAAGGCAAGACGCGATTCCGAAATAAGCTGCTGAAATCCCGTATACGTACGTTCGAGTATTTTTATTTCACCGATTGCGTTTATCGCTTTCGGATGCAGCATACTCCATTCGCGCATCTGCCGTTCGTTTTCCTTGAAAAATAATTTTGCATAATCCGGTCCGTTTTCGGTTATGAGCCCGTCAGCGGGCAAACTGTGATACATCAATGACATCTGCTGTGCCATAATCGGGAGGGACATTTTCATAATTTCGTAGCCTTCGTAGTCTTTGATCCAGCCCTCAAAATCCGACGTAGACCATCCCATTTGCTTTATTGCACCCCAAAACGGGAGTTTTACGGGGCGTATCATCGCCATACGCTGTGTACTCACTCGACACCCGCCGAGCGGTATAAATAGGCTGCGGGCATAAAGATAATCCTGCGCGGTGATATTTGTCTCCGGCGTAAACACGCAGTTCCAGCGATCGGCGGTAACCCAATATTTGATAAAATTTTTCTCTCCGACCTTTTTCAAAAGCTCCTGTATACCAGCCTGTGTACGAACAGGATTATCGCCGTCGAGAACAGGATATACTACCGCACCGCCGAACGTGAGTGCCTGTGTTATCCCTTGTGCGTATGCGTCGGTAAATCCGCACTTGTCCGCATACTCCTCAAGCGTTTGTATGTCATCGGGTGTAAACGCGGCGCATTGAAAACGCACCCCGTCGAGAGAAAGACAGCCTGCTTTTTTGTTGATGATTTTCGCCGGTAACCCGCCGCTTGCGTAGTAGCTCGTTGCTTCCGTCGGCGTAATTGATACGGGAATAAAACTCTGCGTACTCATACCCGGATCGATAAACGTACCGATCCCGCTTGTCGGGTTATAGTAGCCGTCCTGCGTGATACCCTTTTGCGCCTGCATCGCTTTTTGCGCATATCGCTCGCGGATAAACACGTCAATATTTTCCCGCGTTTTCAGCCTCAACGCTTCACGCATTTCCTGTACGCTCTGCACCGCACCGTCGGTTGCAATATTTGTGCGTACCTCGTCATAGAGCGTATCGCGGATCGCTGAAAGTTCGGATGCGTCGAGCGTTATTTCTCCATATCCGTCGTTTGTCGTTTCCGCGCATTCCGCTTCGTGACGAGCTATAATGTCAAATATACGTTTGTGATTTTTGTTTTTTTCAGTTTTTGCCAACGATTTGAAGGTAGCCATTTTCTTTTACATTCTCCCGTGATAAATCTTTTAAGTTTAAAAAATCCGCGTCGCTTCGAACGATGCGATAAATTACATATTCAATCGCATCACAAATGTGATCAGGTGCATCCTCACCTTTGCCTTTTTCAGGCATTCCGTTTTCCGCATACTGCCTTGTTTTAAGTGCCTCCGACACGATGTCCGTCTCGCGCGTATCAAAGATGTGCAACAGCCCCATGCGAAACAGTTTATTGACGTAAAACACGCGATCGATAATGCGCGGATTTACGCTCCCAATACGGCACTCGATACCCTGCTCGATGATCTCATCGCGGTAGCCCCGCAATATCTCTTTGCCCGAACAATCGGGGTACCAGAGTATGCGATGATGCGGATAAGTAGCACGCATTTTCACCGGAGCCGTTCCGATATCCTCGAAGCTCCATCCCCTCACTATATATAGTCTTTTATCCTTTTTGATTATTGCGGCAGCTTTGGAAAAACCGGAGTTAAGGTCCTGCCCGACCATAATCACGTACTCCGCTCCAATATCGAACGGTCTACATTTACATTTGCAATCGTCATAATCGGGATATACCCGCCCCGTACGTAAGTTTACAAATCGTCCCTCGAGATATGCCATGCGCTCGTTATCGTCATAAATCGCATAGAGGCTATCGACGTAGCTCCGCGCAAGTGTCGTATTCGCCCTCGTCTCGCCCCGTACAAGCATGTATCGCTGCTTTGCCCGTTTAAGCTCTTGTACAACATTGTACAACCCGCGATAGCCCTGCACCGTCGTAAAATACGCAATATACGGTATACGTCCATCGGGTAACACGATACGAGTACGCTCGCGAATTGCCTTATTTGCGGCAAGCACCTTTTGCTGTGAAAGCTCATCGATTTCGTCGCATAAAAAAATGCTGACGTTATAGGCATAAACATCTTCAGGTTGTTCGATTGCAATTAAAAAAAACGTTATTGTACCGATAACAAGCGTATTATCCTGTCGATTAAAACTATAAATACTGTGCGTGCGCTTGAGTATGGCAAATAAATCCTTGAGTACGGTTTTTTTAATGAGCGTTATCGTTGTACTGCCAATACCGACTGCGACATCGTGTCCGTTATAGGTTTTTACAATGTCAAGGATTGCAAGCACAATACAAAAACTTTTCCCACACCCGTAGCCGCCTGCAAGGATAAACCAGTCAAAATCCGGCAAAATATGCGGTCCTGCAACCATTTGCCGTTGATGAATAAACGGAGTAATATTGTTTTCATTCGGTACGATGCGCTTATTCGCCATCGCCTTTCCCGAGTTCTACATTGCTTGCCTTGACAAGTTCGTCTTTGTTTATGCTATTTTCGCCAGAAAAATTGATATTTAATGGATCGGTCGAATCAAGGCGTATCGTCGGTGTGTCCTCATACCCGCGCTGGCGGCCTTTTTTCGAAAGCACCCATTTAGCCGTAGAGATATCACCCTCTTTTACTGCCTTAAATACCTGTCCTTCTGCGAGATCAAGTATCTTTTCCGTTTCGGCACTGAACGCTTTTTTTGTTTCTGCCCATCGGTTTATTAAACTTCGCGCTGTATCCCACGAGCAATTAAGACGATGAGCAACAGTTAATACAATTCCGACGCTCCCGTCTATAGCTTCAAGTACCGTTTCTTTTTTTATCCCTCGATAGCTTGCCATATTTCACCCATTCTCAATTTTTACAATTTACTCTCTCGGACGTATCGGAGTTTTTTCTGTTTCTATCTTCTTTCCACGACACTCCCTGCGCGTGCCGTTCTGTCATCGTAACCCGTTCGCCCTTATACATCCCCGCGCCCAGTTCGTCTATTTTAGAAAACGGTATAATCGGCACCGTAAGGCGATCCCGTGCCCTGCGGTCTATAAAATATATATATCGCAGTTGATAACCAGTTAAAACCTTTCCCCTTGTCACCTCTACGTATTTCTTGAAATCAAACTTTCCGCCGGTAATATCATAATAAGAATTTCCGCCAAGCTCCTTTCTAGGCGCCTTAGGATTAGATTCAAGGGTCATCTTGTGTACCTTATCTCCGTTCGGGAGTTGCACAAGGTTTTCATTTTCTTTGATACCCGTTAGCACAAAATTACTCGCCCGATAAATCGTACCGTCTCCGCACGAACAGCCGTCAGCAAACGATACAATCCATTTTATTTGCGGCGCATTCTTTCTTATTAGTTTTATGCTTTGTGATATGCAATGTGACTCGGAAAAACGCGGCAAATAATCGTCAAAAGCCATGCGGTTAAGCTCTAAAAACTCGTTCCACCCAGTCCCACTAACAAGGGCGACCATTTTTGATTTATCCAGTGACGGGCCGTAAGACAGAACCCCGTGTAAACGACCATCGAGAAAAGCACCAAAATGCAAACAGGAGTTGTTTACAATTTTACCGCTGTAATGATGTGTTTTAATAAACGGATTTGCAATTTTAGACGGGATAACCCTTATCATTACCTCTTTTGCTCTGCCCACTGCCTTACCACCTCATATAACGCATTACCGTTTTTATTTGTATTGCCAAACGTCTCCTCAATATGATCCGCAACCTGATCTAACGCATACTCGATTAACGCCTTTTGCCGCTCGTGCAGTGTAAATGTTATTTGGCAAATCTCGCTTTTGTCGCCGTCGGCAAGCTGAAAATCTGTGCCAAAATCCTCAACGTTTGCCTCAAGACCTGCAAAGTCTATAAAACCACTAGGTAGCTGCAAGTCGTCAAAATCTATATCAATTTGTCCGACAAAATCCGCAACGCTCTCCTCTGTCATTTGCCCGTAAGTAGAATTCAACCGAAGCAATAGATTCTTCGCGTCCGCCGCGTCCTTTGCGTTTACGTAAACAACGGGTAAATCGGGTATGCTCTCGCCGGCAGCCGTCATACGTTGCAACGCGCCGAGCCTGCCGTGTCCGTCGAGTACGTGATTTACCCCGTCGTGCTGCCAGACAAAAAACGGAAAAGCAAAACCATATTTATTTATGCTCTTTATGATTTTACTATAATCGTCTTCCGTGCGTTTTTTTAGCCCGCCTTGAAATTCGGTCAATGCCGACAATGGCAGGGTGTCGTTTGTTTTACAGGTTATCTCCATACATATATAGTCATTTTTGTTTTATACGCTTACAGGTAATCCACATACGTTATCAATTTGTCGACTTTGCGCGTGTAGTACAATTCGTGCCGCACTCGCAAAAATAAATACGCCGTAAAACTTTTTGCAATAAAAAACGTCGGTACGCGCTTGTATCGCGCGATGATGTACGTTATCGCGTTATGCGCCTTTTCCGCCTTGTCATCGCGGCTCAATAGCTTGACTTTCCAATTTTGCTGTCCTTCTGTGGCGATATAACGCCGAGAAATTACATAGCCAAGCTCGTACATTTTTGAGAGCGCATTTTCTTTCCCCTCGACTTTGTACTGGTACTGATATTCGAGCAACTGCTCATTATCGTCTTGCGGGGCGTCATAATGCGGTATTCTCGCAACGTCAATTTTTGGCTCCTCACCGTCCGCTACACTCTCCAACTCTCGCATCCCACCGTTGATATCAAAATTTTCGTCGGATTGAGCCGGTCGATTACGGCCGAGCCGACATAGCCCGCGAAATCATCAAGCGACAAATTGCTGATGTATACCGTGCTTTTTTGCCGGCCATCCGCAATGTCGAAAATCGCGTCCTGCTCCCACTGCGTTTTTTTCCGCCCGATTTCATCGACGACAAGAAAATCCGCGAGAGTAAGCTCGTAGGAAATTCTGTCGCGGGTTTCGTGCGATCCGAACGCTTCGGCGGTTTTATACCGCGCCGAAAGCGTCGAGCCGGTAACGTAATCGCCCGACCAGTACGCAGGCAAATCATACGTGCTACCGCGCTTTTGTGTGTGTATAAGCTCGTGTATCATCCAACACGCGAGGTATGACTTCCCGATCCCCGATTCGCCGAGCATTAAAATTGACACGGGCTTCCCCGCCTTGACGAGTTCGAACGCATTTAGAGCGTCGCGGTAAAACCTCGCCCGCGCTTCGCTTCCCGCCGTATTGAGTTCGTGCGGCATATCAAAAAACTTCGGCGGCACGATTTTGTGATACGCACTTTCGGCAAGCGTCGCGTAGTATTCGCGCTCGACTTCCCGTGCCCGATTGTCCCACTCGCTCGCCACTTCGGGGTCTGCGAGTAAGTCGTCGCGGATTTTCTGGAGCCGAGCGATTTCGGTGTCGATCGCGCACCCGATTGAGCGTATTTGTGTGTGTATGTCGCTCATGCGTATACCCCCGTTTTCCAACTTTTGACGATTTCGCTCGCCTTTGATTGCTGGCTTTGATCGCCGTCCATGCCGTTTTTCGGCGGTGAGCCGCCCCTACTCGTATGCGGGTGTATCATCTGCACATAGAGCACCGGAAATTTCTCGCGGAGCTTTGCACCGCTCATGATATTCGGCAGCCAAAAATTACCGTCGGTTTTTACCCAGCGAATAACTTGCTCGATGTCGTCGTAAGAGCGCTTGTCAAGACGATTGAGCTTGTCTATGTCGGTTGCCCATGTTGTAATATGCTTTTCACTCGGCGCATAGGCACTGTCATAGTTTTTGTGTAGAGCGGCAAGCAAATGAGCAAGCTCCAGTGCTTTATCCGGCGGTGTTATGCGATTTATTTTTGTTTTTGGCGGCGCTTCAGGAGGAATGCCCGAAACCCCCGTAGGGGGTTCGGGTAAATCATTTACATTTTCCTTTACATTTGCATTTGCATTTACATTATCATTTATGGTTTGTGGAATTACACAAACGGGTTTATGTAAATGTAAAGAGTTTATGTAATTTCCCAATTCCGCATCGGAGACTTCATTTAATACTTTATAAATTAAGCTGATAGAGCATTCATACTCGTCAGCAATACGACCGACCGGCACTCCGTCATGATTTTCTAAAGCAATTTGTAATTTTTCTTCTTGCGTAAATCGTTCAGGACGTCCGCCTTTTTTACCGTTTTCTACGTCTTGTAAATAGCTGTTGCGCTTAACTATATTTGCGTCAATCTGCGGTTTGATAAGTGTAAAAATTATTTTTAAAACACCGGTTAATTTCGGCCATTTATCAAAAATAGCATACTCGTTTATCGCCCGCATAAGTTTTCCGTACTGCTCGTTGTCGAGCGTGTCCATTGCTTCAGCAAATGATGCGTAAAATACAAAACTGTCAGCCATTTTATCTTCCCCTACTTTGCAAGTATTAACGCCAGTTCAAATATCACAAGGCAAAACCCATAAAAGATTACTTTTATTTGATCGCCACTTGTATATCCCAGTGTCATATTCGTCGTGATATAAAATATATATGATGCCACGAGCATTCTCTTTACTATTCCCCAAAACTTCTTTTTGCTCTTTTGTATTTTTCTACCTGCGTTAAATGCTTCTTGTAGTTTATCTTCTGCATAATAAGCAATCATCGCCCATTGCTCTGCGTTTTCGCTTTCGCTGTAAGGTTCAACAGGTCTATCATTGTCGTAGTGGTGTGCTTTCCATTTTTTAAAAGTAAATGTCATATTATTTACTCATCCTTACCTTTAAAAAGATATTCGAGCGCCCTCTGGTGCTTCTCCCCGTCCATTTCAGCCGCTCCTTTTACTGGTCGCATCAAGCCTGTCCATTTGTTATACAAACTCCACGCCATATAATAATCACCGTTTTTGTAATAACCTTTCTTGACTTCGTAAAGTTTTATTTTATCGCTCATTTTTCCCCTCTTTTATCCACGTTTTAACCGTTTTTACCTGCATACCAAGCCGCTCGGCTATTTGCATTTCAAGCTCCATTCCCGCCGAAGCGTACTCCGGCGGGATAATCGCAACGGCATCGCATTGCATTACCAGCACTTCAATACAGCGGCGCATACACGTACTCCAGCTCCATTTGTCGTCGCAAATAGCAAGCGGCGATATTACGGTATAACCCGCGTCGGTTAAGTCTTTGTACGCCTTATCAAAATCCCGCTCGTAATTCGGGTTATTTGTTATTGCGCCGGACAGATACAGTACGCGTGATTTCATTTATTTACCCTCGTTTTTTTCTTTCGTTATCTTCGTGTTCAGACAGTTTGTTATCCGTCCAATCTAAAATCAATGTAAGCCCCTCAGCTATCAACATTGGCACCCATGCAATCATTCCAAACAAAAGAGATAAAAGATACACCGTCTTGTCTATAATCTTAATAATAATTATTTTCATTTATTTACCCCCGTATTTTAATAATTCCGTGTCGTATATGTTTTTACAGAGCGCGATACACGCTCCGTCATCGCGGCTTATATCAAGCACCGCGTTGCATTTTAGACTGCACGTCATACCGACGTTGTATCGGTGATCGATAACAAAATCGCCGTATTTCGCGCGGTTTGCTTTCGTATTTCCGATGCGGTGCGCCCCCTGCGCTCTCACCCCGAGAGGTGCGCCGCACACTTCGCATACCCCGCCGCTTATTGCGAGCGCGTATCGGCGCTGTTGCATTTGCTGTTCGGTCACCTATCGCCTCGCGTGAGTTTCATTTCAAAATAATCCCGATCGAGATTTCGCCCCGCCCATTCGACAAGCTCTCCGATCGTCGTGTTGTTGTCGCATACCTTTGTAAGCAACACGTCTTTCCAGTCGTATTCACCGGTCTGGACCGTTTCCTCAAACGAGGCAACGATTATCGGATTAGTTTTTGTCATCTCAATCCTCACGTAAAATTATTCCCAAGTCCGCCGCAAGTATGTGCGCGGCTTCGATGAGTTTCGCGCACTCGTCGGTACTGCTTTCGCTCTCCGGCTTCGGAGTTATAACTCCGTGAAAATCTGTATACGGATAACCCATCTGTTCAACTGCAATCATTTTCACAGCGTTTTTTACCGCTTCGTAATCGTTGCCTGTTTCGACGCATATCTGCATGATATGGCCATTGAGGTGATGATTTTGCGATCCGTCGCCCGTTGTGCGCGGGCGCTTCGGCGGCGCGATGGTAACAAGGACATAATCGTTATGTTTGTCGCGACACTTCGTAAGCTCGCGCTTTATCGCCTCGCGGATCACCGTGTCCGTCGGCACTGCAAACGCGATATGCCCTTTGACGTACTCTCGATGCAAAATAACCGTTACCATCGCCGCCGCTCCTAAAACGGTAAATCTTCGGGAAAATCATCGCTCCCGCCGAATTGCTGTTGCGCGGTAGGCGTTTGATACACCTGCTGTTGCGGTTGCATATAGTTCCCCTGCATTCGCGGCGGCACCTGCGACGGGTTGTCGCGATACGCTTCCTGTACGCGTCCGTAATTTTGCGGCGCGGGCGTACTCTCGGGCGCGGATGTCCCGCCGCCGAGTAACTGTACTGAATTCGCAACGATGTTCACTTTGCTGAAGTTCTGCCCGTCCTTTTGCCAGCGGTCCTGCTTCAGATAGCCGTCAACGGCAATCTGCTTCCCTTTGACTAGATACGGTTTCAAGTTTTCCGCCGTCTTTCCCCAGATCGTAACGTCAAAAAAACTCACCTCGTCCGTCCATTGCCCGTCCGATTGTTTTACGCTGCGATTTACGGCAATGCTCACCTTTGCGCACGCCGTCCCGCCCGTCGTATAAAAAAACGTTCGCGGGTCAGCGCCGAAGTCTCTTGTTAATCTCCCGATTACAAGCACGTGATTGATGTCCGTCATAATTTACCCCCGTTTTTGGTACAAACTTTTGTGCCGATTTACGACAAAAAAACTCCCGCGTCGTTTTAACCGCGCGCACCGAAGCACCGTATCGACGTAGCAATTTACGCAGTCGGGATATATTCGCGCGACCGCGTTTTTTAAGTCGTAGCCGGAAAACTGTTTCCCTGCCGGCATACGATCGATCACAACGCCGACCGCTTCGCAGATACTTGTAATATCTTTTTTTGCAAGTTCACCTGTCATTTCTACCCCCTTGCTTTTCGATCGCCACGTCGAAAAAATACCCCGCGTATTCTTTGCCGTTTTTGATATGCGTTTTAATCCTGCCGGACGTCGTCGAAAACCATTCGGCGCATTTAAGCACGGACGGAAAGATTTTCGATTTCGCCGCCGCCGTCTCGTACGCGGGGATTGCGATAACCGCCGTCATACCTGCCTCGCTCAAAAATCCAACCTCTCAAAACTCACGTACTCGATACCGTTCGATGTAAGGAGCGATTTTACCTCGTTGACTTCCGACGGCTTTATGTGGATTGTTACAACGTATTCGACCGCTTTTTCTTCCGCCGGTTTTTCGATGCCGAGTGCCGCTTGCGCGAGCCTGTCGATCGGCGCATCTTGTATTTTCCGCGCGTTTTCTTCGCGCACTTCCGCGCGTTGCTTTTCGATCTGCTCGTCGTGCTCTCGCGCTTCGCGTTCAGCTTTTTCCTTTGCAACCGCTTCCCGCTGTTTCGCGAGTTCTTCGCCGTAGTCCATCGTGTCGGAGATGTTCAAGCACATAAGATAATGCGCCTTGAGTGTCTCCGCGTCATCGCCGTACTTTTCGATGATTTTGAGGTCGGAATAAATCCGTTTAATAATCGCGTCCATCTCGGCGCTGATGTCGCTCTCTTTTGTCGTTTTATTTAGCCACTTCGGATTAAAAACTTTTTCAAGCGGTACGACATCAAATTTTTTCGAGAGCCAAAGTTCATTGACGCGTGCTTCTTTCGCACGTTTTTCTTCCGCCTCTTTCGCCTTGACGATTTCGTCGAGCTTCCCGCTTGCTTCGCCGATTTTCTTTTCAAGTGTTTTGCACCGTGCTTCAAAATCGGCATAAGGTTTCATAAGCTCTTTCATGAGCTGTATTCGCGATTGCGACAAGAGTTTTTGCGCGTTGTTCAATTCCGCCCTGTCTTTTTTCGCCGCGTCAGCGTCTCCGAGATACGTTTCGGGCGTATAGCTTTTGAGCTTCTCATCGACATACAGTTCAAGCCCCGCAATATTTGTTTCGAGTACGCCCGTGATATTTTTTGTGACGACCAACTGCAATGCGTTTGCCTGTTCAAGTGCGTTTTCCGTTTGTTTTTTTTCTGCCATATTATTTACCTACCTGTATTCCTTTTCGTTTGAGATACGAGACGACGCGGTCATACATCGCAATGACTTCCGCGTCGCTTCCCGTGCGGAGCGCTTCTTCGGCGAGTTCGTACGGCTTTCCGCTTAATTGATTGCCGTATTTTGTCAAAAGCATTTCAAGTTGTATTACCACGTCCGCAGCCGGTGTGTCGTTTTTCGCTTCCGTATTCGGTGTTTCGGCAGCGTCATCGGGAACTATCGTTGCCGACGCTTCGTGAGTGATGTCGCGTTCTTTCGGCGCGTCTACGCCCATTTCGTCATTGGTGTACGGCATACCGCCGAACTCGTCCGAAAAGCACAAACGAAACGCCTGCGCGATTGCAACCTTCCGCGTCATAAAGCTCGGCATTTTACGCCAGATCGCATTCGGCTCGCCCGTCTTTTTACTCGTCTGCACGCACTCGGTATAAAACGCCGTATGTGTAAACGGATGCGTCCAGTCTTTCCGCCAGATCGTAACCGTCGCGGCGAGCGTCCCGTCTTGCAAATTGCCCGTGATTTGCGCCTGCCAACCGTCGAGCTTTCCGATACGTTCCGCCCGTTTTAAGTACACCTCATAACCCGTTACGATCGAGCACTGCCGATATTGCCCTTCGCCGTATACCGTGCAGTAAATCTCGCGCTTGAACGGATTTAATCCGTACAGCCGCGCCATATTCACAAACATCGCCTTTTCTTTCGACAAGAGCGATTTTGTCAATCCGGTCGTGTCGAGATATTCCATGATTGTTTTTTCGTCTACGGGGGTGATTATCTCCGTAGGCTCTTTTTTAATAATTTCATTCATTCTTGCACCTCTTGAAAATTATTAAACGCGCGCGGCCGCTTGCGTTATTCGAGCGCGCGGGGCTTGCACCCGCCGTGTATCTTCGTTGCGCCCGACCTGTGTCTTATGCGATGATTTTTACATCGGGACACGCTTTTGCGATGTACTCGGCGATACGACGCATCGCCGTAATTCTCCACGCGCCGCCGTCCGCTTCAAAAAGCGCAACACGCGGTATGTTCTTGTCGTCAAGGCAAGTGCGGAGCAAAAACTCGCTTTCCGGCTGTTCGATTTCACGGAACGTTCGATAGGGCGCGAGCTTGACAATCGGCTTCAACGTCGCTTTTTCCGTCATTTTGCCGGACACGCCGCGTGATACGCCGACCTGTTGCGTGATGCCGTCGTCTTCTGTCGTGATTGCCGTTCCGCCGTGCAATTTGGAGACGAACGACAGAACGTAGTTCGTGTCGTTCTTTTCACTCGGCACAAAAAGGCTTCGGAATTTGATCGCGAATTCTTCCTGCGTCATAAATTGCCCGAACGGGAATTCTTCGACATCGCAAAGCGTGGCGTCAATAACACTTTCGCGCTGTTTGTCTTTGCCGAACAACTTGCTGACGAGAGCCACGTAATCGGTATCATAGACAACGACCATCACGTCATCTTTTGCCAGCCCGTCAAAGCCGTTATTGATATACGTGCAAAATCCCAAAAGGCTATGCACGGTGATCGATTCCGCGCGCGGTGTAAAATACACCGGCTGGAGCTTGTGCTCCGAAAACACCTGTCCGTCGACTTCGACGGTTCGATTTTGCATTGCAAGCTCTTCGATTTTGTCGATCGTTGCTTTATCCATTTTTATTGTCCCCCTGCGGCTTCCGCCATTCTGTAGATAGTCGGCTTATCCATGCCGAGCTCCTGCTGATTGTAGTTGTCTTCGTAGGCAACCACTTCGTTGTCTTCCGTGCCGATAAACATCATGCCGTCCGACGATTTGACAGGCGCGAGCTTGCTCGTTACGTCGATCTTCGTCGCCGCCGTCTGTCGTGTCTTGTCGGGCTTTATCTGTATCTTGATACAGATTTCCCGCGTTGCATCCGGCTTGACGTTGTCGTCGGCGATGTTCTTTAACACCTTGCCGAATTCTTCGTCGAACATATCAATCACGACACCGTGCTGTAAGTTCGACAATTTCACCTTTTCCATTTCCATATGCACCCCCTATATACACTTGTTAATTTTTAATAATTCCATCGCTTCCGCGCCGCTTGTTACCACAAACGCAACGCCGCCCTTGCCGTTTATGTCCGCAATCCGCGCCGCCTGTGCGTCCGACAACCTGCCGCCGACAGGGCGTTTGCACTCGATGCCCACGTGCCGGCCGTAATTGTCGTAGCCCTCGTAGTCGAGCGTTCCCTTTTTGGCGGTTCTAACAAACCGCTTCGTGCGCCCCTCGCCGACAGCAAAGCAGCCCACGTTTACCCGCTGGATTTCCAAGCCGGTGATGTCGATCACCTCTTTTACCTCGCGGATAACCTCGCTCTCCGGCACATCGCGCAACGCGTTCATCCGACAAGCTCCGCCGCTTCGTCGAGCGAGAGCGAGCGCAGGCGCCTTTGAAATCCTTTCGCCGCGTTGCGGTGAAAGCGTTCCATATTCTCATCGCCGCATTTTTTTGCCGCTTCCGCTTTCGCCGTCTCGTCGGCGATCGTTGCAACAAGCCGTTCGTATCGTGTCATCTCCGAACCCCCAAAAATAAAAGCCGGACTGTGGGACATTTCACAATCCGGCTCATATTCCTTTCGGAACCATCACCAAAGCGATGGGAAAAAATGTCCCGTTTTCTCATCGCTCTATTTTTATCACATCAAAATGATGTACTATTTATTTAATTTATACATCATAAATCTGTAATTGTCAAGTAAAAAATACACCTTTTTGATGTATTTTTCACCGATAATATGAGTATGGACGCGGTTAGTTTTTGGAACCGAGTAAAACAACTCATAAAATCGAATAACACAACACAACGCGGGCTGTCCGAAACAATCGGGCTAAGCGCAAGAACGCTGGAAATTAAAATCGGCAGAAAAAGCGCTCCCGATGTTTTCGAAGCCTACAAAATCGCCCAAGCGCTCGGCGTATCTGTCGAATACCTTGTTACAGGCTCCGACACAAACCCCGCTGAACGGGAATTAAAAGAACTCAAAGAAAGATTAAAAAACCTCGTGGAGTAACTATGCGCATTTGTGAAGTAGAACCCGGATCGGAATACAGCGAACTTGCCCGCATCGTCTCCGAGGTAGCTCCAAGAAATCCCGTAGCCATAGAAGAACTTTCTTTTACCGACATGATGTATCTCGGTGCCGTGCTTCGCGCCGGAGGAGGTACAGGTTTCTTTTGCATTACCCCGTATGATAACTGGAGCTGTCCGCTTACATATTGCCATGAAGTCGACATGGAAATATTACGATACTTGCATTCACAAAATGTTCTAACAGTCTCAACTTCTAGCGACGTTCGCTCTATAAAAAGCGTTAATACGGAAAAAGAAGATTTTTCGTATTACATGAACCTTGTCGTTTACGATATAAATGTTGACCCCGGTGAAAACAAATACTTTAATGATGTTATCACCCAAATGCTGGATCCGTCCTTTTCAAAAGCTCCCACGTCCGAAGTTTTGAAACTATGGCAGGATATAGCATACACCGAATGTATGCAGCTGTTTGACTTTCGAATGAAAAACTTTCACTTACCGCATACAGTCGGAAAAGAAATAAAAGCTTTTTTTAATTCGATTATTCCCGATTTTTCCCTTGCAACTATTTACACCTTTATATATCAAGCTACAAAAGCAGCCGCCGCATATTTTCAAGAAGGAAATGTGTCGAAATGGCAGGCGGCGAATTCCGCTTTATCGCGTATGCGGACAATCGCCGAGCGAGTGTATAACGGAACGTATAATCGTTGGGAATACGACCGCCCGAAAGAATGCCCGCAATTCGTTTTAAGCGATTACTTTTTCAATTCGGTGTTACAGTTGCGAGATCGCTATTGGCGCACGACGCCACACAATCCGCTTCCGTAACCGTTTTCCCTTTCAAATACTCCCAGTGTTTTGTATGCGGTCTAAGGTCGAAATCGACTAAAACCGTATCATCAAAATCCCGTTTGTATCGGATTATCTCCACGTCCCATTTTTTCACAAACTTTCGCAAATCGGTAAAGAACGCTTCAAAACGTGCTTCGTTTTTGGCGTCCTCTTGTTTCCATAAATCTTTCATATAATGCCCCCTATGATAGATTTTTCAATCATTTTATTTTGGCACGTCGGGTGATTAGTCCGACGTGTCAGTAGACGAACCTACGATGTCAAAGAACTTGTATTCCGCATCGGCATTGCCTTAGCCGAACATATAAAAAATAGGCTTTAAGAACCTATACTCAATCCGTAAATCGTGCGGGGTTACTGTGGTATATACCCCGCACCCGTCACGCCCGTAATTCCGCCCTCCTTTGTTCCACAAGATTTAACAGGTACTCAAGCACCGTATCGTTTTGTTCGTTCGTCATATCCTCGCCGACCAAAGCCATAAGCTCGCGGCGGTTGAAAAATACGCGCTCCCCGATTTTGTGATACGGCACCGTATGCCGCCCGATCCATCCGTTCACCGCCGTTTCCGTTACCCCGAAAAGCTCCGCGACATCCGCCTTGCTTAAAATCTCTTTTTGCATACAAAGCCCACAAAAAAACCGCCAAGAGGTCTACTTCTTGACGGTCGCCGTTTCGGTACCAAAAGCGACTAAACAAGTAGACCTGTTGTTTAGTAGCTCTTTTTAATTGGTAAAATTACCAATCTTTAAGCCGATTATACGTTTATTTACTTATTATGTCAAGTTGAATATGTTATTTTTTCTCATTTTTATATTATTTTTATGCAATTTTACCTATTTTTTAAGTTATTGAGGTATAAATCCGATAAATATATTGTATGATTGACAATTTTTTTGAACGGGTAAAGAATTTATTAAAAGATAAAAACACAACGATAAAAGATTTTCTGGAGACAATCGAAGTAAATTATGATACCTACAACGGCTTGCGCCGGTATAATAATTTACCCCGTGCAGATGAGGCGATGAAAATTGCCGAAGCACTCGGCGTTTCGGTTGAATATCTCGTTACGGGCAACGAAGCGCATCGGATAAATGGGCTTGATAAAATCCCTATGAACGGGAGCAACGACATCGCCTTAATCGAAATGTATCGCGTGGAAGCCGCCGCAGGAACGGGACGCGAAGTTGCCGAATATTATGACGTTACGCAAATCCCCATACTCGATCGATTTATTTACCCCTACAAAGCGAGCCAAGTCAAAGGCGTCGTCGTCAAAGGCGACAGCATGAGCGGTATACAAATCTGCCATAATGATATAGTCTTATTTGTGCCGGAAGAACGCGAGGGAGACGGGGTATTCGTCATATCGATAAATAATAAAGTGCTGGTAAAACGCCTTGAATTCAACCCCGCCGAACACTGCGTGCGGGTTTTAAGCGAGAATGAAAAATATGCGCCGATCGTCATAAAAGAAACCGACGGTGACGTGCTGTCCGTAAACGGGCGGGTTATCGTGGTGCTGCATCGGGCGGTGTAACGCCGCGTGATGTAGTGATATTGACGTTTTAGTCGACGTCGGACAAAAAATATTATTTTTTTGAAATATAAAATTTATGATACAAGTCTAAAAAGACGATATAAAATACGTTAGGATGCAATCCGAATGCTTCAGCATCTTTTTTATCAATGACAAATCCGATTAATCGCTGATCGCCCTCCAATCTGAAACGAGCCCATTTTACTCCGGCGGGAACATGTTTCGGATGGAAAAACTCCGATTTCGAGGGAAAATTTTCATAAACAGCTAATACTTTACCGTCTGTATGCCCTATAGATTCCGCTTCCCAATGCGCCCTATTCTCGTTTGAATACCATCTAAGTTTTTCTATTATTTTAGAAAATTGTTCGCCCGACAAATCTGAAAATTTTTGTCCCTGCGTGTAATCTAAAAATTTGAAATTAAAAGACAACAGCCCTTTTATCGTTTTATAAGCGGTTTCTACACTGTCTTTCGGAAAATTTGCTAATTTATTTTTCTTTCTTAGATTATCATGCTTCAATTTTTGGGTATCCTCCCAATAAATGCCTTCGGTAAGGGGCGGATACCTTTCTGTCGTTTCTCAAAATATTCGTATCCGGTTCGTCAAGCCTATAACCGAAACTCTCTCCATTTTCTTTTTCAAATATATAAGCTCTATATTTCCCTAAAATATCAAGAATATCCGCATTCAAACTTGTAAAAATCATTTGTGCATTATTAGGATTTGATTTTGGATCCGTAAAAAGATTTATTAAATGCGGCAAAATATCGGGATGTAAATTAATATCGAATTCATCGAGAATTAACACCCCGCCTAACTTCAAATTTTGATAATAAAAAAGCAACTTAATATAAAGAACCTCTGTTCCTCTCGACTCCGAATCTATCCCTAGCCTATATTTAACTTGTTCGTTTTCATGAAAGAAAATCGGGAAATATATTCTATTGTTTTTCTCATCCTCTCGATACGAAATTGTAATATCTACGATCCCCGTGTCGAATTTTTGAATAAGATTTTTGGTGAAATTTAAAGCTTCTTTATCTTGAAAATACATTTGGGAAATTATAGGTACGTGTTTACTTATTTCATCATCTAAACCTCTGTATGTCACATTGATTATATTTTTATCAAAAAAATTATAAACAGTTTCTATTTCCTTTATTCCGTATTGATGAAGCGTACTGATAAAAGACGCATTGTTTCTGAAAATAATTTTATTTTCGTTATTATAGAGTTTATTTTCGACAATATCGTTATTATTGCGTTCAAACAGAATTTCCTCCGTTGTACTTTTAATTAAAACGAGAGTCTCTTTTTCAACATAATCCTCATACAAAATAGCTTCATAACGATATTCAACTTCGTTCGCATCCGTAAATTCAACATAGAATTCGGATGAATTACCATTATTAAAAAACGAATCGAATAAAATCGGTGAGTCGGTAGGATACGAAAAACTATTTTTAGCAAAATCCGTGATAAATGCAAAAACTTTTAAAGCATTTGTTTTGCCGGAAGCATTGGCCCCTTCATACCCCAGTACCAATGAATACTCTTTGCCTAAGGAAATTTCTTCAGGAACATATCCGCTTAATCGCAAATTTATATCCAGCCAATCCTTAAAGCACCAGCAGTTTTTCGCTCCGTATCCCAATAACATAAATTACCTCATTTACATTATCGTCAATAATAGCAGAGGCTTTAAACATTTGTCAATATTTGACAAATGTTTCAACAAGAATTTTTTTGCCTCTTGGTAAAAATAGTGATCATCAACTTTTTCAGATAAAACCGCCGATGAAATAACAAATGAAATAGCTCGCAAGGGCGTGAATTGAAACAGATTATTGACGTTTTATTCAATGAGAAATATCATTCGTGAATAGGGGTAAACATTATGACCGATTTTCTGTTTGCGACACCGAAGACAATCGACGGAGTTGCAAGTATTATCGACTTATTCGGTGTATATGATATGTATAATGATTCCGCGTCCGGAGAGGAAGCGGATAGACGCGCATTTACTGCCGATATGCAAGCACTACAAAGCGATATGGACGTAGCTATGAAAATCATTAATTTTTGAAAAATTAATAAAATATTTTACCAAAAAACAAATTCATTTTGTATACAGCAGTTTTTGTATACAAAAATGTAGACACAATGGCGTTTTGTAGCGTTTATTGGCGTGCAATGAAAAAGGACAATTCATTGTATTACATAACGTTACATATCTATACTAAACGGGCTTTTTGTCTTCAATTCCCCCCATCTCCAAAATGCATTTCGTAATTTTAATAAAATGGGAATTGAACCCCGCGAAGCGAGCGCCGAGCAGGGCGAGGAAGAGGGGGCACGGATGCCGCCGGAAGCGAGCGGAGACGGCTTGAAGAAGCATACAGGATGTATGCGACTGAAAGCGGTTCAATTCCCCCCATCTCCAAAACATCATATCCTCAATCGATATAATAAGGCTCCTTGAATTTTTCTAGTTTTACGCTAACGTTTGAAACGAGGTGCGCAATGATCGCTTTACTTATTCTTGCCGTGATAATCGGCGCCGTTTTAGGCTTTTACTACCTCGTCTGGCTTCTCGTCAAATTCGTTCATAGCCGTCTCGACGATAAACTCCCGTCCGTTGTCCTCGAAAAACTCGATTTACTCGTCGCGCTCGGACTATTGTTCCGAAAGAATTAGCGCTCAAGTAATTTATTAAACCGCTCGCGCGCCTTTCTGTTTTCCGCGCTTTCCTTTACGGGCAGCGCCCAAATACGTTTCAGCTTTGTCATCGTTTTATCTTTGCCGGGCTTTGAGCAACGGTAGTGCATAATTTTGTTTACGACGATGACGATACCGGAAAAGCCTACGATGCCTAAAAATATCTGTGTCCCCATCATAATCCCTCATGTATATAGTCATCTTTGTTTTCTGATTTTTGATAAAATTTCGCACTTGACAGATAATAAATAAGGCCGTATATTGTACTTGCTCGAATGCGTATAGCGATTATACGCCTCTTGGGGCGCCGGCCGCTCGAAAGGGCGGTTTTATTTATTACTTGACAAAAAACAAATACATCATATATTGTAATTGTCCGAATGCGTATAGCGATTATACGCCTCTTGGGGCAACCTCCGCTCGAAAGGGCGGTTTTTTATTTTAATGCTGCAAGAAAAGTCCCTCAATTACGCAGGGCTATTATTTTCTCAAGTATTGTTATAAAACCGCACGCCGACAATCCTCGAGGCGCTAAGCGGGTGTTTTAATCGTCGGCGCTCGGTATATCTGTTTCCATAATAGCTATTGTCTCTTCGATAGTTGAAAGCCTGATTGTTTTTCCGTTGTCAATGGCATATTGCGGATAGCCGACAGGGAGCGTGAATTGAAACACCGTAAACGGGCGGGTTATCGTGGTGCTGCATCGGGTGATGCAACGCCGCGTTTATTGTCGTTGTTTCCCATTGAATGGTGTAGCTATATTGACGTTTTATTCAACGGAAAGTATCATTGATAAACGGGGGTAAACATGGATAAACTAAAGGATTTATATTCATGGTTCGACGACAATCGTGATAACATAATCGAAGGACACAAAAATGAATTTGTCCTGCTTGCAAACGACAAAGTAATTGATTATTACCCCAATATTGTTTTTTATATCCGCTTTTATTTTCACCTCGTGTGATTCGCTTATCTCTACGGTACGTGATAGGGATATTATTAATAATTCTTCACATACTGCACAATTCACACTTATATCTCACGGTAATACAGTTTTTACGCTTCAACCGGCGGAGCGTATGACGCTGAAGCTGCCGAGTTTTCCGGCGGGAAAAATTATTTCCGACAAGCCGATTGTATTTAAAACATATGCGGAAAACGCCATTATTGAAGATATGCCCACGTATGAATTAAATGTAGTTAATACGTTCACACACCAAATAATGGTAAAAGTACAGAACGATAGATTTGCTTCGCCGCAATCGATAACAATTCCGCCGGCTGCAACGGGAGTTGTTCATACTCGACTTAATCCTAACGACATACGATTTGATTTTACTTGCGATGTCGGCGGTTATCGTTATGAGAATTATTTTGATAAAAGCGATAAAAAATATTACTTGAAGATTTATTAAACTTCTTCGATAATAATAACCTTACCGTCTCTTTTAATCGTAAAAGAAATATTTGTCGGTGTTACAACTGATAAAAGAGGTTGCTCAGTATAGATATTGACATTCTGTTCTTCCGTATGAGCCGCCAACGTAAGTGTTCCGCCGTATGTGTCGGTTAATAAATTATTCGCTTCTTTAAGCGTTATATTAGAATTTGAATTGTTTTTTATCGTAAATTTATAGACAGGCATATCGCCGAAATCTATTTTTAATGTATCGCCGTTTGAATAATTATAATATTTATTAGTTAAAACTCTCGGATTATTCAACAATTCAACAGCATCAGTCCATCTTGTTTGTATCGTAATACTGCTGTCTGCGGCATTAGATACACTGTAAGTAATTCCGTCAATCTTAAAATTGATCGGTGTTATCGAAGATTTATTCGTTACCGTCGCATTTTCCATTCTGTTCGGCTCGGTAATATTGCAAGCGCTTAAAAAAATCGATATAAAAACGGAAGTAATAAATATATTTCTTCTCATAACTATTGATACCTCTATTGAATACTATACCCTATTTTTTTCAATACGCCAACCGCATCTTTCCGTACGCTTTGATTCTGCCGTCATTTTTTTCATAATTCCGTGCGGTAACTCCGTTTATTTCGTAAACGCCGTCATTGTTATCATCTTTTTGCGTACTGTCGATAAAATAAACTTTTTCATTTTCTGTTTTATCAAAAATTGCAATATGGGTAACGCTCGGCGTACCGGCTTTGCCCATGAAAATCAAATCGCCCCGTCTGGGAAATTTCGTCGGCGTACTGTAGTTCGTATAAATGGCATTCACGGACGCATCGCCGAAAAGAAGACGATATTTCGTATCGACAAGGGCATATTTGTAACACATGACGACAAGACCGGAACAATCGATCCCCGCCGAACGCAGAGGCGATTGTCCGCCGAGTTCATATTGCATCCCTGTTTCTTTATACAGCTCCGCAAATTTAAATGCACGCGCGCATATTTCATCGGGGCATTCGATCTCCGTAAAGTTGTTTTCACGGTCATTGCATGATGCAAATAGTATTGTTAATAATAAAAAAAATGTAATACGCTGCATTGTTAAATTTTTATTCTACATTCTCCGCAGGGAGAATCGTATATCGATTTCCCGATCCTTTATCAACAGCAGATACGTTTGCACCGCATCTGCAAGCGGGTACGCTTTGACGCACCCGCTCATGCATATTTCGATCCGCACTGCGCCCGCCCCGCTCAAGCGTTTACGTCGCACGCATGAGGACGAGTCCTGCACGCACTTTCCTACTGCAGCGCCGCACGCACGGCGTCGATCTCTTCTCGCGTAAGGCCGACCTTTGTACGAAGATAATTTTCAACGACTTTTCCGACATTCCGATCGGTAACGCCCCGTCCGCCGTTGATCGATACGAGTGTACCGATGATAACGCCTCCGATCATATCGTACTGCTCCGTGCCTTTTTTGACGCCGAAATAATTTTCGAAGCTCGTCATATAATCGGCTTTGATTTCATCGAGCGTCGCGCCGCACAGCGCTTCGAGCAACGCGCACACATAGCCCGCACGGTCTTTTCCTTCATTGCAATGGACGACATAAGAAGCGCTTTTCTTTTCACCGATAAAGACGAGGGCGTCGTGCAGTTTTTTAATAAAATCTTCGTCGGTAAACGCAACGCCCATATTAAGGAAGACGACATTGCCTCTTTCCGCAAGCCCTTTGTAATACGGCGCTTCATCGATGTGTTTCCATGCGCTCTCGCGGCTGTCGGCAAGGTTTACCGCAGCTCTAATGCCGTTCGCCTGTATGAGCTTTTCGGCATAAGGGGCCCGCGCATCGCCGTAAACGGGATTGCACGATCGGTACAAGCGGCCGGACGCAATGCCGCCCGCTTTTACTTCGCGGAAATTGGCAAAGACTTCGTCTGATGCATAGTCGCTCCGATTTTCGCTTTTTTTAAGCTGGCGGATTTTATAGTCGGCAAGATATGCACCCTTCCCTTTCATCGCGACGGCGACGGGAGTGCCGGCTGCAGCTCCGCTCGTTTTGGCAAAATTGCCCATATTGATTGCAAAAGATACCGTTCCCTTGCTCAAACGGATGAGGTATTTTCCGTTATCGACGTCGCTGTAATTCGTACACACGGGAGCATCGAAGGCGAAAGTGCCCGCCTTTACCGACACGATGTCGCCCGGCTCGAAACCCGCTGCGGTAAATTCATCCTGCGTAATGTTAAGCGCGCAGTTTCCGTATTTGTCGACCGATGAAACCGTCGTTTCGACACCCGCACGCTTACTTTCGGCGGGAACGTTTTTTACCGTCGCGCAGCTTGCCGCAAAGAGCGAGGCGATGCAAAGCAGCGCATACGCCGTTACATGAATTCGTTTTTTCATCACTATGCCTCCGTATATCGATACGCTTTTATTATTTAATACGGTATCGAAAAATAGCGTATACGATTATATCACAAAAAGTCGCATTCGGGCGCAGAATATTAAAATGTCGATGCGCGACGGATCAATGTAACGGGAAAAACGGTTCGGGGAGGCACCGTTTCACCTTTCATTTTTTTAATAATAATTTCGACTGCACACCTGCACATATCTTCAATCGGTTGATGAACGGTTGTAAGCGGAGGATTTGTAAGACATGCGATATCGATATCGTCGAAGCCGATTATCTTCATATCTTTCGGAACCGATATATTTCTCGCCGTACACGCTTGAAGCAATTGAGCTGCAATGATATCGCTCGTCGCAAAGATTCCGTCAAATAAACTGTCGGCATCAAACATTTTGTTTATCGCTTTGTGATAATCAAAATCGTTAAACTGTTCTTCACTCGTAGCAATAACGACAGGCACGACTCCCGATTTTCGACAAGTATCTTCAAACGCTTTTGCCCGCCGATCGGCAGGCAGCTTTATGCGAGGAATGCCGCTGAAAATTGCGGGACGCTTGCAACCCTGCTCGAGCAGCAGTTCGGCGGCATAAACACCTCCTCGATAATTATCGCATAAAACGGCAGGGATCGAATCGGAAATCGAGCGCTCTATCGTAACGACGGGAAATTGATCGAGACGGCTTGCAATTTTACCGCTCCTCGTACACAGAATGATGCCCGACACTTTATTCGATTTCAACATGTCGATATAGTCGCTTTCTTTTTCGCTGTTTTGTTGCGAATTGCACACAAGTAATTTAAATCCGTTTGAAAACGCGTATTTTTCAAGATAATTGATACACGCTGAAAAAAACGGATGCAGCAATGACGGCACGATCGCGCCGATGAGTTTCGTCTGCTTTTGTACGAGTGCGCGCGCTATTTCATTCGGTCGATAATCGAGCTCGCTCATAACTCTATATACCTTTTCGCGAGTTTGCACGCTGATATAACCTCGATTATTGAGAACGCGCGATACTGTCGTCACCGTTATGCCCGCTCTTTCCGCGACGTCTTTTATCGTAGCCAAAATGCGACTCCGCTCTTATACGGTGACGACCATACCGTCATGCGTTAAATACATATCGTCTTTTTCGGCAAGCGACGCGAATTCGTCCGGAGCTAAACCGCACATATGCGAAAAATGATTGAGATATATTTTTGTCGCCCCGTCGATAAGTCCGCATGAACGAAGCCGTTCGCAAACCGTCTTGTCTTCGGCCAGCCCCATATGTGCATCTCCGGGCAGCGTACCGCGCGCACAATCGAGACTGATCGCAGCAAATACTTTTCCATAGCGATTCAGTGCATCGAATGTCCTTTCAGGCGGAAGCCCCGTATCGTTACCGTAAAGAAAAGAATGTGTGCCGTCCGAAAGCGCGAATATACAACATTCTTCGCCTTTTATATGATCCGCTTCAAACGCGGTAAATTCGATGTCGCCGACGGAAAACGGAACTCCGTATGCTATCTTTGAAAAATGCAATTTGGAAGGGTCTGCGTGTTTTTCTTCGGAAAATTTTTTATTAATTTTTTCCCGAACGGCATCATTACACCATATCGAAATATAATTTTCGTCTCTTTTGATTTTCGGCAAAACGGTCGCACCGTCTTTGCACCTGAGCATGAGCGACATAAGATCGAGATGGTCGTCATGCGAATGCGTAAAGACGATCGTATCGACGGCGGAAAGATGCAAGCTGTTTTCCCAGCTTTGCATAAAAATATCGGGCGACAAATCGATGAGTATGTGTTCGTTTATGAGTGCGCAGCTGCGTGTTTTTCTGTTTTTACCGCCGAGTCGCCGCACCCTTTCGCAGGCAGCGCATTCGCAAAACGGCGCGGGAAATCCTTCCGCTGCGCCCGTTCCAAGATAGCGGATCCGAATCATAACGCAGCTACCCCTTGATACCGGTCATCGCAAGCGATTCGATAAACTGCTTTTGGAATATGATAAAGATAATGAGGACGGGCAGCGTCATGAGAGCTGCAAATGCGAATATCTGTCCCCAGAAAATATGGACGTCGGTAGAAAGTGCACGAAGTGCGAGCGGCAGCGTCCGATACGTTTCATCTCGCGTTACAAGTGTCGGCCAAAGCAGATCGCCCCACGATCGTACAAAACTCATAATCGCAACCGTCGCCATAATAGGTTTTGACAGCGGCAGCATTATTTTCCAGAAAATTCCGTTATAGGATTCTCCGTCGACGATCGCCGCATCGATGAGTTCCTGCGGCATACCTTTAAAATGATTGTAATACAAAAATATGTGCATCGGATAACCGGCCGTCGGGAGCGCAAGTCCGATATAGCTGTTAAGCAAATGCATTTTATTAACAATCATAAATCGATTGATGATGACGGATTCGGTCGGAATAATGGCAAGAGCTATGACAAGCGCCAGCAGAAAATTCTTTTCCTTAAACGAAAGCATTCCCAAAACATAGCCTGCCATCGCATTGATAATCGTTACAAGGGCGACATTCATAACGGCAACGACAACGGAGTTTTTGAAAAATGTAAAAAATCTTACTTTGCCGATGATCTCCGCATAATGCTCCCATGAAGGACGCAGCGTGGGAACGAACGCTTTGATCGTAGACATATCCGCCACAATCTGCATATCGTCTTTTACCGACGAAATGAACATATAAAAAACCGGCAAAATAAAAACCAGCGCAATGAGTATATATAAAATATAATATACGATTTCCGTTGTCGTTTTTTTTACGAGCGATCTCATAAATCACTTCTCCTTCGTCAAATGATTTTGAATGAGCGAAACGGCAAAAACGATCAAAAAGAATACCACGGCGATTGCGGAAGAGTATCCGACTTGATTGTTGATAAATCCCGCTCTGTAAAGAAGGTAGATAACCGATACCGTAGCATTTTTCGGTCCGCCGTTCGTGAGCACATACACTTGCGTAAAAAGTTTCAAAGACCCGATCGTTACCGATATAAGCACGTACACGAGCGTATTGCGCAGCATCGGAATCGTGATATAAAAAAATCTCTGCGGTACGGAACATCCGTCGAGATAGCTCGCTTCGTACAATTCATGCGGGATGTACTGCAATCCGCCGAGTATGATCACCATTTCAAGACCGAGCGTTTGCCATATATACATAAATGCAAGGCACGGCAGCGCCTGATTTCCGTTTTGCAGCCATGTCTGCGACGGAATGCCGAACAGACCTAAAAACGAATTTAAAAGACCGGCTTGGCCCGGAGAAAAGATATACGACCACACGACGGCGACAACGGTCATCGTTACGACTTGCGGACTGAAATATATGGCTCGAAACACTTTTACGCCGGTGAGCTGTTTATTTACAAAGACGGCAAGGATCGTCCCGAGCAAAATAACCGCGGGTACGACCATGAGCGCATATAAAGCGGTATTACGAAACGCAACCGCCGCCGTTTCATTCGTAAACAGGCGCAGATAATTTTGCAAGCCGACAAAATCGGTCGGCTTTCCCATCCGCGGCACAAGCATTTTATTTGTAAATGAATAAAAAACCGCAAGAATAAAAGGGAAAAAATAAAAAATAAAAATACACAAAAATGCGGGAATGCAGTACAGCCGCGCGGTACGAGCCTGGCTTTTTTGCAATCCGCTTAATTTTCCGGAATAAGATTTCATGCTTCTTCCTCCGTAAAAACGGCAAAACGGGGAAGGGATCTCTATCCGTTCCCCGCCGCAGTATGCTTATTTATCCCAGCCGTTTTCTTTGATGACGGCGTCGATTTCTTTTGCAGCTGCGGTAAGCGTTGTTTTCGCATCCGCCCCGTGAATGATATCTCCGGTCGCCGCCTGCATGGCGGTGTAAATGGTCATGTGCGCGGGTGTAAGCGGTCTGAGTACGGAAATACCCGCTTCAAGCTGTTCGCGGTACAAATATAAGCGCCCGCCTTTTTGCAAAGCTGCAACTTGATCCATAACCGATTTTCGAGACGGAATAGCCCCGTTGAAATCGGTAACGATTCGGATATTCGCCGGCTCAAGGCTCATCTGTAAAATCCGCCACACGTCATCCGCGATTCCGTTTTGCTTTGCAGCGGTCGTCATAGCCCATACGGTCGACCCCGAGCATGTGAATACGCCTTTTCCGAAATTCGGGGGAGGAATGATTATCGCATCGTCGCCGAGATTTTTTACGTGATCGGTATATTTCCAGTGACCGATGAGCGCAAGCGCGCTTTCTTTTTTTCCGTAAAACGCATCTTCGTAATCGCATCTGCCGTTGAGATATCCCTGTTTTAAAAGCCACGTAAGATAATCGTACGCCGCAACCGTATTCGGACCGTCAAGCACTCCTTTGGCATGAAGCGTTTTTCTGTCGATATAGTCGCCGCCGAAACTTGCAAGGATGGGCATATACGTAAAATACAGCGTCGACGGTTTATTTTGACGTATATAAATCGGATACGGAACTCCGCTCGCTTTGAGTTTTTTGAGCGCATCTTCAAATTCCGCTTTCGACCACGCTTCTTTATAGCTTACGGGAATACGTACGCCCGCCTTTTGGAGCATCGCTTTATTTGCCCACAGTCCCATACCCGCATCGAACTGAGCGGTCGAAATAAGTTTTCCCTGATACGTTGATTCGGCAACGACGGATGGGATCAAATCGCTTTTTAAAGACGCGGGCATATATTTATCGAGCGCTTCAATGAGTCCCGCTTCATAATATGCGGGCATCTGCAGGTAATCGACGATAATCATATCCGGAGCATCTCCCACAACGGGAGCCACTTGCAGTTTTCCGTCAAGTTCGTCTTTCGGATAATATTCGTCGCGAATCGTAATGCCCGAAGCGGTTCTGATGGTATCGAAAAGTTTTCGATACACGCCGTCTTCGGCGCCGCTGGACACCCATACTTTGACAAAATCCTGTTTGCGTTGAACGCCTTCCGTTTGTCCCAATGCCGAGGCGGCAGATACGATCACACTGCCGGCAAGCAAAGCCGCTAACCATCTTTTCATAAAGCTGTCCTCCAAAAGCAATTATTAAGAACAAAGAACCTACGGTTCCCTTTGCAAAAATCGATTCATCATTGGATTGCGATCAACTCATAACAAATTTTTTGTATATTTTTTTGCGCACCGTATCCGTTACACCTATCGCATCGAGATACTGCATAACCCCTCCGTATGTTTTGTGCAAAAAATCGAGGAGCTTTTCCATATTCGTATAGCGTGAACCCGAAACATCGGCCATAAAGCCTTTGATATAGGTGTGGCTCACTTCGTAGTCCGCGACGATATCTTTTTCATCAACACCCGCGATCGTATATAAAAACATCGCGGTAAGTCCCGTGCGATCCTTTCCCGCAACGCAATGAAACAGCGCCGGCGCTTCGGCATCCGCTAAAAAAAACAGCACTTTGCGGAATTCATCGCCGCTTACGGTAAGAAGCTGCCGATACATACGGCACAGCGTATGCGTCATATAGACGTTGCCGTTTACTTTGAGCTCGCCCGGAGCGATCGACCCCTGCACCGATATGTTTTTATACACGCAGGATTTCGGATAAGGGTCGGGACGAGCAGTTATTTCTTGAGGATGCCGCAAATCGAGGATCGTCCGTATGCCCAAATCTTCAATGCGCTGTAAGTCCGCTTTCGTCGCTTTGGCAAGTTCGGTCGATCGATAAAATATGCCGTATTTTGTCATCCCTCCGCCATTGCATTCCCAGCCGCCGAGATCGCGAAAATTTTCGATACCGTCGAATCGGAGTCTTCTGTAAGCTTTCATGTATCTCCTTCCGGAAGCGGATCCCTCGTCGTTTTTGCATTTCCGAAAAAGAAATAAAAATCCTGTAATTCCGTTTCCATCATCGCTTTGTTTTCTTTATATCTTTTCGCCGCTGTGAATTGTACACTGCGATCATAAGGTATTCGTTTGAAAACGAGTGCTCCGTTTTCTATCACCGCATACTGCGCGCTCTTATCGTTTTCGTCGGGACGGCGGTACGATATGCTTCCCGGATTTATCCATATTCGGTTTCCGTAAAGGCAGTGGGCGCACTGACGATGTGTATGCCCGACAATAATACGACGTTCGGACGCAGTATGATACGATGTCGGCGTATGTGCATTCCAAAAAATATCGAACTCTTCAACGCTGTTTATATCGCGATACGGAACGGTTTTATCGAATCGGTGCGTCATAAGATAATATTTGCCGTCCGCTTCAAATGCCATACTGTCCGGCAGCGAATCCAAAAAAGACACATGATACTCGTTAAGCTGAAGACAATTTTGATGAACCCATTTGAATTGCGTCGAAGAAATATTTTCGAACTCTCCCGTGCGCCATACGTTCACCAAATGCTCGTCGTGATTGCCTTTGACAAGACGGCTCTCTGCCGTGTGAGTGCAAAACCATTCGATAATCGGCTTCGGCGAAATACCGTAGTCGACCAGATCTCCCGCGCACCACAGGCAATCAAATCCCTTTTCCTCAGATAACACTGCGGAAAACGCTTCGAAATTGCTGTGAATGTCGGACATCAAAAGTACGCGCATATTATAAACAAGTATACCACAAAATCCGCATATGTCAATCGTTTAATATATTATCGTGATCGATTTCGGTATTGAATAAAGCTTTGTAATCGGTTATATTTATCCCTTACTGTAAGGTGGAATTTTTTTTATAAAGAGGTAATTAATATGGACTTTGATATTTCCAAACTACGAAATATCGGTATCAGCGCTCACATCGACTCGGGAAAAACGACTTTGTCGGAACGCATTTTGTTTTACTGCAACAGAATTCATCAAATTCACGAAGTTCACGGTAAAGACGGCGTCGGCGCGACAATGGACAGCATGGAATTGGAACGCGAGCGCGGCATTACGATCCAATCCGCAGCAACGCAGGTTCAATGGAAAGATTACACAATCAACCTGATCGATACGCCCGGACACGTCGACTTTACGATCGAAGTCGAACGGAGTTTGCGCGTTCTCGACGGCGCCATCCTCGTTTTGTGCGCGGTCGCGGGCGTTCAGTCTCAGTCGATCACCGTCGACCGTCAGCTCAAGCGCTACCATGTACCCCGCATCGCATTCGTCAACAAATGCGACCGACAGGGCGCGAATCCCATCCGCGTATGCAAACAGCTGCGCGATAAACTCGGACTCAACGCCCACATGATGGCGCTCCCGATCGGGCTTGAAGACAAACTCGAAGGCGTTGTCGACCTTGTTGCAATGAAGGCGCTCTATTTCGAAGGTCCCGACGGTCAGGAAGTTCGCGTCGCAGAAATTCCCGCGCACATGGTCGATGAGGCAAAAAAATATCGCGCGGATTTGGTCGATGCGGTATCGATGTTCGACGATCAGCTCATGGAAGACGCCCTCGAAGGCAAAGAAACGGAAGAAGAGATCATCGCGGCCGTCCGTAAAGCGACGCTCGCGGAGCAATTCGTCGGCGTATTCTGCGGTTCGGCTCACATGAACAAGGGCGTGCAGCTCGTACTCGACGGCGTTACGCGCTATCTTCCCGACCCGACCGAGGTTCACAATTATGCTTTCGACCTCGACAATAACGAAGCGCAGGTCGAGCTCTTCAATGTCGCGGACAAGCCGACCGTCGCGATCGCATTCAAACTCGACGACGGACAGTACGGACAACTCACCTACGTCCGCGTGTATCAGGGTACGATTCCGAAAGGATGCGAGCTGTACAATACGCGCGCGCGCAAAAAGTTCAAAGTCGGTCGTCTCGTGCGCATGAACGCGGACAAGATGGAAGATATCAACGAAGCGACTCCCGGTGACATCGTAGCGCTCTTCGGTATCGACTGCGCATCCGGCGATACGTTCTGCGGCGGCGGACTCAATTATTCCATGGCGTCGATGTACGTTCCGAATCCCGTCATCTCCGAATCGATTACGCCGAAAGAAAAAAAAGACGCCGCTCAGATGGCGAAAGCGCTCAACCGCTTTACGAAAGAAGATCCGACTTTCCAAACCTACGTCGATCCCGAATCGAACGAAACGATCATCAAAGGCATGGGCGAATTGCATCTCGCCGTCTACGTCGAACGCATGAAGCGTGAATACAAGTGCGAAGTCGTCGTCGGTCAGCCGCAAGTCGCTTACCGCGAATCGATCACACAGAGCGCGCCGTTCAACTATACGCACAAAAAGCAAACCGGCGGTTCCGGTCAATACGGACGCGTCGCCGGTATTATGGAACCGCTCGCCGACAAAGATTACGAGTTCGTCGATGCGATCAAGGGAGGCGCCATCCCGAACGAATACATTCCGTCCTGCGATAAAGGCTTCCGCAAAGCGATGGAAAAAGGCACGCTCATCGGCTTCCCCATCGTCGGCGTAAAGATGACGATCAACGACGGTCAGTACCACCCGGTCGACTCGTCCGATATCGCGTTCCAACAGGCTGCGATCGGAGCTTTCCGTGAAGGCTACGAAAAAGCGAAGCCGGTCATTCTCGAGCCGATTATGAAAGTGTCCATTTCGGGACCGACCGAATTCCAGGGCAATATGTTCGGTCTCATCAACCAGAGACGCGGCGTCATCATCGATACGACGGATGAAAACAATACCTCGACCGTGAACGCGGAAGTGCCGCTTTCGGAGATGTTCGGTTTTTCGACAATCCTCCGCTCTTCGACGCAGGGCAAAGCGGAGTTTACGATGGAATTCCTCAAATACGGACGCGTACCGAACGCCGTAGGCGAAGAACTGATGAAAAAATATCAGGAAGAGCGCAAAGCAGCGCAAAAATAACGAGATGCGATAAAAGCGGTGCCGGCGTTTCGACATCGCTTTTTTGCAATCTCAATACTTTCTGCAAAAGTTTTATAGGAGGCAGCTATGGATAAAAAAGATCTTATCAACTACAGCCCTGTGCGCAGCTTTGACAATATTGCCGACGGAGGACTGAAAGCGGGCGAGATCGGACTCGTCACCGCAAAAAAAGGCGTCGGCAAAACCGCGATCCTCGTGCAGTTCGGTCTCGATGCGCTGCTCAAAGACGAACAGCTCGTTCATGTTTCGTTCGACCAGCACTCTTCGAACGTCATTTCGTGGTATGACAGCATCTTTACGGAGATATCGAAGAAAAAAAATATAGCGGACAATCCCGAATTGAAAGACAGCATTATGCGCGACCGCATGATTTTGAATTTCAGCCAGGAAACCTTTTCGCTTACGAAAGTCATCAACACGCTGAAAGCGCTGAAAGCCGGAGGCATCTCCGTTTCCGCGCTCGTCATCGACGGTATGAACATGGACAAAGTGAGTAAAGAAGACATCGAAGCCGTCTCCGCCTTTGTCAAAGAAGAAAAGATAATCGCATGGTTCAGCGACACAAAGGCAAGCACGGATTTGGAAGGCTCCTGCCGTCCGGAATTGCTTCCCTTTTTCGATGCGGTATGCCACCTTGCCGCTTCGCAAAACGGAGTTGCGCTCAGTGTATTGAAGCTCCGCGATAAAAGGGCCGTTGCGGGTACGGTAAACCTCGATCCCAAAACGCTGCTCATGTCGGCAAAGTAAGATACGTTTTTATATCAGAATTATCCGATCGGAAAAGTCCGCGGGGGATCGCTCTCGCGCCCGGAAGCCGATCGGATTTTTTTTAGTACGTCACGTATGTATGCTGTTTTCCCTGCGCGCACGCTACACACGCTACACACGCTGCATCACCGTATTGACAAAGCCACGCTAAACGCGTATAGTAGTCAAACAGCATATTCCCCGATTGTGTAATGGTAGCACCGCAGATTCTGGTTCTGCTTGTGGGGGTTCGAATCCTCCTTGGGGAACACAAAAGAACTTTCCAAAAATTTCGATTTTTGAAAAGTTTCCTTGATTTATTATGCGATGTTTAAAATTAAGCCATTGACAATATAAAGACTTAATTTTAAACTCGACAGGCTGTCGAAAAAGTAACCGACTTTTGAGACAGCCCTTTTTTTTCCGTATCGGGTCCCTTCGTCTATCGGTTAGGACGAAAGATTCTCAATCTTTAAAGACGAGTTCGACTCTCGTAGGGACCGAAAACCGCTTTTTAATTTGTTGTAATACCCCTGAACTACGCCGACAGGCGCCGTAAAGAACTCGAAGCATACGCACTGCCCTTTTTCGAAAATACCGGAATCGATAAAATAAATAAATGGGAACTTCTAAAAACTGTAATGTTCAGAGGTAACTTTAAAAATGCGTTTGCCATAATCGATTTCGCCTTCCGTAAATCACACCCGCACGGCGCCTTGACGCAGTACGCGGAGAGTACCGGAACTTATATCGACGATCGTGGACGGGAGCGCGCCTTTGGTATCGCCCGATGAAATTATTAAATCGACAGCGTTTTCGAACGTTTCGATAATGTCGCTTATTTTTTCGAGCACGGGCTTTCCACTTTTGTTGACGCTCGTCGAATAGACGGGACCGCTTTCGGAGATGATATTTCTCAGCCACGCGTCTCCGGGACAGCGGTATGCGGCAGTCCCCCCCGCTCTGTCGTTGACGATGATCGTGAGCGCGCCCGGCCACTTTGCGATAAGCGATTCGGGAAGCGCATCTTTCGTGTGCAGTATAATATCATCGGGATGCGCGATGAGGCGGATAAACGGCTTTCCCTCGTCCCTGCCCTTTATCGCGCGGAGCTTTTGTTCGGTACGAAATATCGGCTCGCGGCTTTCGACGACGGCGGAAAATCCGTAGACGGTATCGGTCGGTAAAATAACGATTTTTCCGCGCTTTAAAAAATCGATACAGAGAGGAGATGCCTTTTCGTCGGTTTTTTGTATCGTCACGGAGTACCGCCGCCGAAGGAGACGGAACGCATGCCTGCCTTCGATCCCGCACTCTGCATTCCTGCGCGCCCCGCTTCGTTTTCACCCCGCGATTCGGTCAGCGTTTGTGATTTTTTTCTTCGCGCCATAGCTTCGCCTCTTTCTCCGACAAGCGACAAAAGTGCAAAGGTAAGTGCAAAAAACGCGATGCCGCACGCTTTGCACGTGCGCTCGCTCACGAAGGCTATCGGCACTCGCCTGATGACGGTTCCGGTATCGTAGAGCGCCGCTTCGTACGGCCGTAAGCCCGTTATTTTAACAAGTTTTTCGCCTTCGCTCACGTAATCGAGTTTTCGCGCGTAGGCGGCGATAACGTCTTTATCCTTTTCGAGCGCCGTGCGTTCGAGGGAAAGTTCGTCGTGTATCTTTTGAATGAGAGCCGTTTGTCTGCTTATCGCACGTTTTTGTCTTTGCAGCTGATCGTATGCGATAATGCCGTCTCGCCCCGCAAACAGTGAAAGCAGCACGTATACGAGGGTACCGGCAAAAAAAGCCGAAAGCGTTTTTATCCGCATCATATTATTTTTATCGGTGTAATCACCTATTTTCTGAAACGAAAATATGTGGTATAATCTTCCAATAGTACCGGCGGAATTCTCCAAGCGGCGCACTATTTTTTTACAGCGTTTATGCCGATACTATAACGGATAGACTATGTATCGCTGAACATAGAGGGGAATGATATGGCAAATACCATTGATAACAAAAACGAACTCGATAATTACGGTGTCTGGGTAAAGCGGGCTCCAGAATCCGAAGCCCAAAGATCCGGAAGCGATGACGATTTTAATTTCGACATCGATCTGCCCGATTTTTCCGATATAGACCCGTCCGCGACCGAAAAAGCGCACAACGATACGTCTGCGCTCGAAGACGTCGCTATCGAAGATTTTCTCGACAACGGTTTTTCAGAGCCCCCCGTCCCCGACGATACTATAGAAACGCTCGCGCCGAACGAAGAAGCCATGCCCGATTTTTTCGGCACGGACGATATGAAAATCGATCCCGTACAGGATTCCGTGTCGGCAGCAAGCGAACAAACAATCCTCCCCGAACTTCCCGAATCGCCAGATACCGCTTTTGCTCATGACGATACAGTCGTATCTCCCGAAGCCGCAGTCACCGAAGACGTCGACTTGTCGGATTTCGGGGTCGATTTCAGCGCCGACGAAGCTCCGTCCGATACGCCGTCAACGGGAAGTACGGCACCCGCTCAAGCGCAAGCGCCTCGTGTCGATTACGATCTTACCGTTTCCGCCGACGACGGCGCCGTCCCTTCGGTGCAGACAAACGGCGTCCCCGACAGTTTCGACGAAGAAGCGAAATCGCTCATGGACAATGCGCCGTCTCCGCGAACGGAAAGCAATGACCTTTTGCGGCAAATCGTCGAAGACCTTTCGGGATTAAAAAACGAAATCTCGACGCTGAAAACGGAATTGGCCGAATTAAAATCACGGGGGGGAACTCCGACGACGGAAACGCAGGCCGGCGGTTTTTTCAGCGATTTGGACGAAGACGAAACGATTTCGCTTTCGGGCGACGAGCTCGACAATATCATGAGCAGCGCCGATTTTTTGAACAACGAAAGCAAGGTCGATGCGCTCGCAGAAGAGATAAAAGCTCCCGCAGAAAGTGCGGCGGCGGTCGATCTCCCTGTCGTCCCCGACATCCCCGTCACGGAAAAATCTGCGGAAGAATTTTCGACGGACGATTTTTTTATTCCGGAATCCGATGTACTTCCCGAACTTCCGGCGGAACTCGACAGCGTTTCCGAAGAAGCGTCGCTTGAAGAGATTCCCGAAGAAGCCGAACTTGAAGAACTTCCCGGTGAAGATGTCGATATTCCTGAAGAGACGGCAATTCCGAAAGTCGACGACATCTTAGCCGAAACCGTACCGAGCGAGCCTGTCGCGGACGTGCAGAATGAGGTTGGAAAAACGGAAATCATCGACGCTGTATCTGAAGACTTTTTCCAAACGGATACGACAACGGTCGATACGACAACAACGGATGATTTTTTCAAAACGAATTCGGAGGCGGCAGCGACGCCGGACGATTTTTTCAAAGCCGATTCCGTTGCGGCCGAAGCTGCTCCTGCAGAAGTTGCGTTTACCGACGCCGAAGAACCCGCGTCAAAAGCGCCTCCCTCTTCCGGATCAGCAGCTTCAAGTCTGCCTGCGAATTTGACCGAAGAAATCAAATCGGTTCTCCTCTATATGGATCAACTGCTCGAAGATTTGCCTGAAGAAAAGATTGTCGAATTCGCGCGTTCCGAACAATTCGCGACGTATAAAAAGCTGTTTACGGATTTGGGATTGGCATAATATGGGCTTGCTCAGCCTCGTTTCGGGTGGAGAGGCAAAAAAAACTTCCGGGCTTTTAGCCGCAGCCGCTCCGCTTGCACAAAGAACGTCGTACGCTTCGTTTCCGGATTTGTGCGGGGCTTTCGACATCGGACACGGTGCCGTTTTCGAAATCACCGACGACAGTTTTGTGATGAGCGCGTGTACGGGCTTAGATGCGGCAAGCGCAGCTCTTTCCGTTTCCTCTTCCGATTTTTGGGACGGCACGATCGGCACCAATTCGTCCGTAAAAAGTTTTTCAAAGCCGGCGGGTAACCTCACCGCGTTTTACCAGCTTTTTTCGCCGCGTATACGGGAGCGGCTTTTATGTCTTCATTTTTTCCGCCTTTCATCCGATGCGATTTTTATGAAAGCGGATTTTACCGGAGAAACCTCGGTTCCTCCCCCCGAAGCGATAAAAATCCCCCTAGAAAAATTTATTAAAAACGGAAACGCAGGTGACGAGCGAAGCGACAACGAATCGCTTGCTTCCGTCCATGCATCGCTTTTGCAGGAAAAAAATGCAACGCTCTTTTTGCTTTCGACAAAAATCGCCATAAACCGGATACTCATTTCATATGCGCCGAAAAGCGAACCGATCAAAGACCGGCTTTTCAGCGCGATCTACACGGATGCGGTCGACACGCTCGAACGCTCCTTTGGCGCTCCGAACGTCTGCCGCAGAGGTAAAAACGGAGAACTCCACATCGTACTTTTTTGCCGTGCCGACTTCGACGAAGCCGTTTTGCAATTTCACATAAGCCGCGCTCTCACTCCCCTGCTCGACAAGGCGGCCGAGTCGCTCATGCTCATCAAAGCGGGTACGGCTCACACAGCGGAAGACATCGAACGATTTACCGCCGAAGGTTGATGCCTTGGGCATACGCTTTTTTACCGCAAAAAGCGGTCTCCCGACCTGCGCAGCAAACGGTACGAATCTCCATTCATCATACGATCCCGAACGTGAAGCCGAACGCTTTGTCGCCTCAATTTCCGCTCCTTTCAATCCGCAGTACGTCGTCGTCACGGAACCCGCACTATCGTATTGCGCGCAGTTTTTTCGAAAGCGTTTCCCCTCCGCCGTTCTCGCCGCCGTGCGCTATGCGCCTCATCTTTCGGAAACGGACAGAGCGTGGGATATCGTCTTCGATGCGGCACAAAATGAAGTACGGCTTTCGGATGCGCTCTTCGATACGCTCGGCGAAGAAGGTTTGTGCTCCGCTCTTTTCGCTTCGTGGCAGCCTGCCTCTCGCGCATTTCCCGAAAAAGATGCAGCCGTTTGGCAAGAGATAAAATATGCGGTCGATAAGGGACGCGACGTCCTCTTTACGCGAAGCGGTTTTGCCTCCCGCTGGATAGCGAATGCGTTTTTTATCTGCAAGCACATAGAACGCGCAGGTCGCATCGTCAACGGCTCGTCTCCCGTCGTCGTCGCAGCTTCAGGGCCGAGCCTCAAAAGCGCACTCCCCTATCTCGCGGAGTTTCGACTGTCGTACTTTCTCATCGCCGCATCATCGGCTCTTTCGGTTTTAACTGCATACGGCATCGTCCCCGACCTCTGCATCGCAACCGACGGCGGCTTTTACGCAAAAGCACACCTGTCGCCGCTTTTGCGTTTTCCGCACATACCGCTTGCACTCGCCGAAGAAGCTTCGTGCGGCGGAGCTATTTTATCGACCTGCGCCATCATACCGCTGTCATACGGCGACGGACTTGCCGCAAACCTTTTTGCAGCCTGCGGCATTCCTTCGATGAAAATCGAACGGAACGGAACGGTCAGCGGCTCTGCGCTCGACTTTGCGCGGAGCATAACGGATGGAAGCGTTTTTTTATGCGGTCTCGATATGGCGCCCGCTTCAGGCTTCCAGCACGCCCGACCGAACGCGCTCGAAAAAGGTGGCGCAGCGTCCTGCATGAAAACATATCCGAACGAAACGAAAAACAGCGCTTCGCGATTTGCTTCCGGTTCGCTTGAACTCTACCGGAAATGGTTTCAATCGCTTCCGAAAGCGCGCGTAAAAAACGTATACCGCTTCGCCCACGATTACCGCTTTTCGAATACGCTCGGCGCGATTACCGATGTCGATGCCGCTTTTTTTGAACAATCGCTTTCGCCGCTCAGAACGCTACCGCGGATCGCAGATGAAGCGCTTCCGAAAAAAGATGCCGTACAAAAAGCCGCACGCGATTTTTTAAAGCTGCACGCAGGAAGCGACGCATGGCTTCATGAAATTTTTCCCGCGGAATACGTTTCGCGACAGAGAGAACCGAATGCGGAAAAAAAAGAGAACAAAGCGGAAATGCTCGCAAAAAAAAGCGATGCGCTGTCGAAAAAGATAGCGAGGATAATAGGATGAAGGCGCTTTTTTCATCGATCATCGCCGCAAAAAACGGAAGCCCCGTCCCTCTCTTTTACAACGGCAAAAGCATGCACTCGCGCTACGATCCCGAAAAAGAAGCGGAGCAGGCGGCTTTGCACGTAAACGAATCGAAGTTTTTTATAGTCGCAGGAGCGGGCGGCGGCTACTTTATCCGCGCGCTCAAAAAACGCTTTCCCGGCTCTATCATCCTCGCTGCGGAAAACTCGCAGGACGACATCGATTTTTTAAAGCGTATCCCCGTCTTCCGCGATCTGCTTTCGGACAAGCGCGTCCGCATCTTTCCCGTCGAAAAAACGTGTGATGCGATGCTTCGATTTTACGTACCCGCCTTTTACGGCTCGTTTTCGATCATCGAAACGCCTTCGTGGGCGAACGAAAACAAAGTCGGCATCGAAGTCTTTCGAACCGAAACGGCAAGCGCGGCGAGAGCGATTGCAGCCGATTATTCCGCCCAAACGCACTTCGGAAAAATCTGGCAGCGCAATATCATCGTAAACCTCGCTCAAATCGGTACGCAATCTGCAAGGACGGACAACACACCGACTGATGCGCAATCTGCAGGGACGGACGGCACGCAAAACAAAGCGGCGTTCACCGCGCAATCCCGTACGGAAGACGATGAATACACCGAAGCAGGCGATGCGCAAAACGATGCGTCGTTCGCCGCTCCTTTCGACAAAACGGCGCTCATCGCGGCGGCAGGCCCTTCGCTCGACAAAGCCCTTACACGCATCGAAAATCATCGAAACGATTTTTATATCATTGCAACCGATACCGCATACCGAAGTTTTTCAAAGCGCGGCATAAGATGCGACGCCGTCGTATCGATCGACGGTCAAATCCTGTCGGCGGAACATTTTTTTTCAGAAACGGAACGGTATCGAACGCTCTTCGTCTTCGACTTATGCGCGCACCCGAGCGCAGTGCGTTTTATTAAAAAAGCGGGCGGCAAAATCGCCTTCGTTCAAACAGGCCATCCGCTTGCCCGCTACGCATCGCAGTTTTCGGAGCACACAAGAGGTGCACCTTTTCCGCACATCGCGACGGGAGCGGGAACGGTGACGGTCGCCGCACTCGACTTTGCGCTTAAAGCGGGTTTTTCCGATATCGCCGTCTGCGGTGCGGATTTTTCGTATTCGGAAAAACCGTACATGAAAGGTACCTACCTCGACGCGCGCTACAACGCCGAAAGCGGACGTACCCGATCGGCGGAAACGGCGTTCAACTCGCTTATGTTCCGCACCGAACTTTTTCAAAACGCAGGCTCCCGCACGACGGAAGTGCTCGGCGCATACCGCAAAACATTCGAATCGCTCCTCTCAGAAAACTGTGAACGTATCGATTACGACGGCGCTTTCTACCGCGCGGCCGCAAAAAAAACACCCTCTCCGCTCCGCTTTTGCACTTCATTCGATACGTCATCCTTCGCCGCATTTTTTAAAACCGATTTTTTGCAATCCGCGAAAGAGCTTTCATACCCCGATTTCGCTCCCGCTGTCGCTTCGCTCTTTCCCGCCGTCGCTTCGCTTCGAAAACAAAAAAATGAAAACGCATTCGAAGTTTTTCCCGAACTCTTGAAACTTGCATACGTCGAGATTCTGAGATATACTCAATATTATGAAACGTAAAAGCATTACCGTCTATTCGATCGTCATCTCCGCCGTCTTTGCGGCGGCAATCATATTCCTGTGCTACAAACTCGGCTACGAATACGCGACCGGAAGGGAGCGCACCGGCCGCACGTTCGACGGCCTCGCCGCGACAACGCGAAGCGCGCTTTCACGTTACGGCGATTCATCTCCCGACTTCCGCGACGCATTCGTTAAAGCCTGCGGCACCTACGACGATTACGCTTTTATCACTTTAAAAAATACTGCAGGTATGCTCTTCTCCTATCCGCAAAACGAAGACCCTTCTGAGGTGCGCACGTCACGGTTTTGCGAAATGCATTCGAGCAGCTTTCAAGCGGGAGACGATACGTACATCCTCTCGGCATCGATGTATCTCATCCGTCCCGTTTCCGTCTTTTACTATGCGCGTTTTTCGTTTATCGTTATACTCACCGTTACCGTATTTACGCTTGTCTTATTACTGTATCTGCATTTTGCCGCTTCCGAAAACGCCGCCGCGGACAATATCGACCTTATCCCCGAAACGGCATATGATAAGGCACCCCTCGCGAAGGCCGAAAACGGACTTTACCCCTTCGATGACGATCTCCCGATCGACGACGGATTTCCGACAGACGATACGATCGTAGCGGGAAGCGGAAAAAAATTCGGCAGGACGAGAGACTCCGGCATCGAAGAGGATCTTTCGGACGATGAACGCTTTTCCGACGACGAAGTTTTTGGAGCCGATAAAAATTCCGCAGTCTCCGACAAAAACCAGTACGGCGACTTACTCGTAGCGGACGGCGCACTTCCCGATAGGGACGATTTGCTCGAAGAAGAAAAAAGTATGATACAGGATGCCGCAGCGCATAAAAAAATATTCGACGGGACCGCAACTGCGGACAATGCGGAAAAGATATCCTACGGTCGATTCGAAAACGATGCGGCAGGCGGCGAAACGGTATACATTCCGCCTGAAACGCCGTTTTTGGAAGAAGCGAACGAATCGCAAAACGATTCGGCAGACCGCTTTTCGCCCCTCACCGGATTCGGCAGGGCGCACAACCTTGAAGCGCGGCTCGACGGCGAATTGATACGGGCGGCATCTTCGGAACGGGATCTGTCGCTGTTTATGATACGGATCCCGAACCTCTCGTTCGCTTCAAACGCGTCAAAGCGAATATGTGCATATCTTTTCGAACGCTTTCAATCGAACGATCTGCTCTTCGAATATATGACCGACGGCTTTTCGATAATCAAACTCGATACGACCGTCGACGGCGCACTCGAAATGGCCGACGGGGTTCGAGAAGATATCGTCAAAATAATAAAAGGCGAAAACATGGAAACGAAATGCGCGATCGGCATCTCGTCCCGCTCCGTGCGGATGCTGCCGGGAAAACGCCTCATACAGGAAGCGAGCGAAGCGCTCGAAAACGCATTGCGCGATGACACATCCCCGATTGTCGCATTCCGCGCAGACGCCGACAAATACCGCAGGTTTATCGAGGAAAGGCAAAGCTGAGCGGGCATTATTCCCTGCACGGACTTCAGAGCTTCCGTTTTACCGCCGCGTTTTTATCCGCAGAAGCCTCACCTTTTACCGCATCTGCACTTTTATCCGCAGCGGTTTTGTCCGCTCCGCTTTCGTCGGCAGCTCCGCTTTTATCCGCAGGAGCTGAGGTCTTATCCGCTGCGTTTCCTTCCGAAGTTTCATCTTTTGTATCCGCAGAGCCGCCTTTCGATGCTTTTTCCTCGTCCGCCTTTTTCAAATCGGCCAAGCGCTTTTCGTAATCGGCAAGGGATGTGCTTTCGGGAAACCCTTCTTTTAAGAGCGCGATAGCTTCTTCCGCACCGGCCGTATCTTTTTGAGAGAGCAAAACGGCGATGAAGTTTACAAGCACCGTTTCGTTTTGCGGATTTTCATCGACGAGCGTTTTATACGCCGTCTTTGCGCCTGCAAGATCGCCCGACATCGCTTGTATGTACGCAAGCGACATCCGCACGCTCACATTTTGAGCGTCTCGCTCGAGCAGCCGTTTGTAGATTTTTTCCGCTTCGCCCCAATTTTTTGACAGAGCGTACATCCTGCCCAATTTATATATCGCAGTCCAATAGAGGCTTTCGTCCTTCATTGCGCGATTATAATACTGTGCAGCTTTATCGTATTTTTCAAGCTCGGCGTATGCATCGGCGATCGCCATGTATTCGGCGGCAAGAGAAGAACGAGTGACGGCAGCTTCTCCGGGGATCGGAAAATGCGCACCCGTTTTGCACGAAACGACAAACAATGCCGCTGCAACGGCGGCCGCTTTCCGCATCATCAACCCAACACTGTCTGTTCGATTTTGTACAGCTGCGAGCGGTACAAACCTGCGATATTGCTTCCGTAATCGGCGATGAGCTGCATGATATTGCGCGGCGAATCTTTTGCGTCCGTGCCGTTCAAGCGGTCACCCGCATCGCCCAAGCCGGGCATGATGTATGCGGACGTGTTGAGCGCGGGATCGAGCCACAACGTATAGCACGTGCAGTTTTCAAGGGCGCGCGTAACGCGGATGCTGCCTTTGAGCGCGGAGATCGTGTTAAAAAATTGAATCGATTTCGGACGGACGCCCTGTCCCTGCAAATATTTTACGACGGTAACGAGAGAACCGCCGGTCGCATTCATCGGGTCGGCAAAAATCAAATCCTTTCCGTCGAGCTCTTCGAGATTGAAAAAGGATTTTTTCAAATTCAAAACGTATTCCATATCCGCTTCCGATTTTTGATCGTTGCGGCTGATCTTAAAAAGCGCAAAGGGCGTCACGTAATCGTGCGACGAATACTCTTCGATCTCTTTCGATATGATCATACTCGGAAGCAGCGCACCGCGGAGCATGACGCACATCACGGCGTTTTCGATTTTCGAGTCGATATCGGGTATTTTGTGGACGGCATAATTTTGCACCGGATAGGTTACCGGCGTTTTGACGATCATATAATTTTTTTTCGACGAATGCGCATCGGTGTACGCCATGCGAAACAGCATTTCATACGCGCGCTGACTATAATAGATAAATTCCTGATGGCTCGTGTTTATATCGCGCAGTTTGGAAATGACGCGGGACGCTTCGGCGTGCGCGCCCTCTTCGGTGACAAAGGAATAGACGCGTATGTGCGGGTGCCCCGCACAGATCTCCTGCATTTTGTGTCCCATCGCGTTGAACGCATCGATGATCTTTTGTTTGTTTACAGGATCGAACGACTTCATCGTTTCTTTGTACATTTTATCGAGCTCATCCAAATCGATTTGATCCTGCCGCGTCAAGTACCCGTCGAGGTCTTCCGCTTTCAAGATAACTTCATCGCCTGCCATAGTTCCTCCGCGATCGTTTAAATTTTGAATGCCGCCTCCGATTTTTTATCCGATCGGTGCGGCGTATTTTTTTTACAATACGAACAATTTATACAGCTGCCGCTTATTGATTCGAATACCCGATACCGTAATATTCGTCGGCGAATTTCTCGTCGTTTGCGCGTTTGTCAAACCGAATGCGAGAGCGAGCATCGCCTCTCCCGCGCGCACGATATTTTTATTATTAAAATCGAATTCGATCGACATGAAGTACTGATCTTCATGCGCGCTGTCGACTGTCATCGCGCCTTTGACATAATTGAGCTGCAGATTTAAATTCGTGCCTGTGAGGATCGTCAAAAACGAAAGCGGGTTCGGCGCGTAAAAACGTATTTCGCTCCCCGACACATTGAGCCAGTCATAGACGGCATCGCTCACATTGTGCGAGATGCTCCCTCCGTATGCGTGAGCATCAAACGAGGAAAGCATGGGCCTCACATCGTTTGCGGCGCAGACGATACTCGGCGACGGAAAAGCGAGAGAAACGCCGTTCGCCGCATAATAAAAATACGGACGAATGCTTCTTTCGGGTATATGGGTTTCGGTTTTCCACTGCGCGCTTTTTAAAAGAAGCGCTTGAGCCGTGCGCCTCGGAATATTTCCGGAAACGGCGGCTTCGACCGAAAAGCTCGTTTTCGTGCGCGAGATCGCCGCGTAAATCGTATCGATGCGGCCTGAGATGAGCTTTGCGTCGCTTTCGGAAATATGCTGCGCGCTCGCCCTCAAAATCCGTTCGACGAGTTCGCCGTCCGTTTTTTTCGGGATCCGCATATAAAAAGAGGCATCTCCCGAAAGCAAATCGATCGGATTGACTTCCGCTCCTTTCGGAAGCGACGCACAAGAACCCAGAAGAATGATGATGAGAGAAGCAAAAAGAGATACCCGCACGGACGGCAATTTACGCCTTTTCAATTTGTACCTTCCACAGTTTATCTTCGGCTTCGACGTTCTTTCCCGAAAGGGAGGCAAGCCAAGAAGACGAGACGGCGAGCGTTTCGTTTTCGATAAAGGGTGCAAAGAGTTCGTACGCGGATTTGAGTTCCGCATCGCCTGAAAGCGAAAGACGGATCCGATCGGTAACGGCAAAACCGCTTTCCTTTCTGAGGTTTTGTATGCCGCGCACCAAATCGCGCACCCAGCCTTCTTTTTTAAGCTCGTCGGTGATCTTCGTGTCCAAGCCCACCGTCAGCGTGCCGTCGTTGAGCACTTTCAAATCGTCTTTTTCGATGCGCTCGACGTTCACTTTCGTACCGTCGAGGTCGATGCTCTTCCCTTCGACTTCGATCGCCAATTTCGAACCGTCGAGGATCGTTTGAATGGCTTCGTGGTCGAGAGAAGCGATCTTTGCGGATGCCTCTTTCATGAGCGGACCGATTTCTTTTCCGAGTACGCGGAAATTCGCCTTCGCCCTGTATTCAACCAGTTCGTCTTCCCGTTCGTGAAAGATGATGCGCTTGACGTTGAGTTCTTCGCGTATGGAATCTTCCATTTCGGCAAGCACTTTTTTTTCTTCGGGATCCCGCGTTACGAGAGCCGCGCTTTCAAGCGGCTGGCGATTTTTTATATTGAATTGATTTCTGAGCGCGTGTCCCATCGAAACGGCTTTTTGCACCGCTTCCATTTTAAACTCGAGCGATTCGTTCCGCAGCTTTTCGCCGTATGCGGGATAGTCTTCGAGGTGTACCGATTCTTTATCGCTTTTCGTTCGGAGATTTTGCCAAATCGTTTCGGTGATAAAGGGGATAAAGGGACATGCGGCAAGCGCAAAAGTTTTGAGCGCAATGTACAGAGCCGCGTATGCTTCCTTTTTATCGCGGTCATTTTCGCTTTTCCAAAAACGGCGGCGGTTTCGTCGGATATACCAATTGTTGAGTTCGTCGATAAAGTACACGATGGGATCGATCGCGCCGGAAAGGTCGTAAGAGTCGAGAGAAGCGCTTACGCTTTTGACGAGCTTTTGCGTGATCGAAAGGAGCCACGCATCGAGCGGATTTTGCGGAAGCGCTTCATCGAATTCATGTCCGTCGGGGGAGATGCCGTCGATATTCGCATACTGCACAAAAAAGCTGTAGCTGTTCCACAGCGGGATGACGATGCCTTTTAAAATATCGCGCACGCCGTCGTCCGAATAGCGAAGGTCGTCCGCTTTGACGACCGGAGAGTGCATGAGAAAGAGGCGTATCGCGTCGGCGCCGAATTTTGAAATCGCTTCTTCGGGATCCGTGTAATTGCGGAGGCTCTTCGACATTTTGCGTCCGTCCGAAGCGAGCACGAGACCGCTTACGATACAGTTTTTAAATGCAGGTCGATCGAAAAGTTCGGCGGCGAGTACGGTGAGCGTATAAAACCAGCCGCGCGTTTGATCGAGACCTTCCGAAATAAAATCCGCCGGAAAATGTTTTTCGAAATACTCTTTATTTTCAAAGGGATAATGATTTTGCGCATAAGGCATGGAACCCGATTCGAACCAGCAGTCGAGCACTTCGGGAATGCGCTTCATTGTACCGCCGCAGCTTTTGCACGGAATTGTAATCTTGTCGACGAACTGTTTGTGCAGATCTTCGGGATAGACGCCCGAAAGCGCTTTGAGCTCTTCCCTGCTTCCGACGCAGATCGATTCTTTGCACGAATCGCATTTCCAAATCGGGATCGGATTGCCCCAAAAGCGGTTTCGGCTGATCGCCCAATCGCGCGCGCCCGAAAGCCATTTTCCGAATCGCCCGTCTTTGATGTGCGGCGGCCGCCAATTGATTTCGGCATTCGCTTTGAGCAATACGTCGCGTTCTTCGGAAACTTTTACGAACCAGCTTCCGATGCTGCGGTAGATGAGCGGAGAAGAACACCTCCAGCAATGAGGATAGGAGTGCACGATCGTTTCCCGCTTGACGAGTTTTCCTTCGGCTTTCAAGCGCGACATGATATCTTTGTCGCACTCTTTTACGAAGCGGCCTTCGTAGTCGGACACTTCATGCGTAAAGCGGCATTCGGCGTCGATCGGTTCGGCAAAGGGAATACCCGTACCCTGAAAAAGCTTGTTGTCGTCTTCGCCGAAGCCGGGTGCCGTATGGACGATGCCCGTACCGTCTTCGGTCGAAACGAAATCTCCGTTGAATATCCTGAACGCACCGACAGAGCCGTCGTCCAATACCGCGAGATGTTTAAAATACGGAAAAAGCGGTTCGTAGGTCGCGCCTAAAAAGTCGCTTCCCTTTCGGGTATAGACGATCGAATACTCTTTTTCGTCTTTATAATATGCACCGAGGCGCGCCGCTGCGAGGATATAATAATCGCCCGAAGCGGTATCGCGCACTTTAACGTAATCGATATCCGGTCCCATCGCAAGACCTTCGTTCGAAGGAAGCGTCCACGGAGTCGTCGTCCACGCAAGAAAATACGTGTTTCCGTTTGCAAAATCCGCATCGTCTATGGCATCGGGAGCTTTTGTCGCCTTAAACCGCACCGTGATCGCAGGATCCTGAACGTCCTTATAGCCGAGGGCGAGTTCGTGATTCGAAAGCACCGTCGCGCAGCGCGGGCAATACGGCAGGATATAACTCCCTTCGTAGATGAGATTTTTATCCCATAGCGCTTTTACGACCCACCAAATCGATTCCATGTAGTCGGGCATCATCGTTTTATAATCGTTGTCGAAATCGACCCAGCGCCCCATGCGCGTGATGATCCTCCGCCACTCGTCCGTATAGCGCAGCACGCTCGCGCGGCACGCATCGTTGAATTTTTCGATACCGTACGTTTCGATTTCGTGCTTGGAATTGATGCCGAGCTCTTTTTCGATTAAATTTTCGACGGGAAGCCCGTGACAGTCCCAACCGAAACGGCGTTCGACTTTTTTGCCCTTCATCGTCTGATAGCGCGGAATGATGTCTTTGATCGTCGAAGGAATAAAATGCCCGAAATGCGGCAGCCCCGTCGCAAACGGAGGCCCGTCGTAAAACACGTATTCTTCAGCGCCTTCGCGCTGTGCGAGGGACTTTTTAAACGTATCGTTGTCCCGCCAAAACTTCAGAACCTCTTCTTCCTGCTTGGGAAAGTCCGCTTTCGGATTTACCGGTGTATACACAAAACGCCTCTATAGTTAAAGTGGAAAACAGTATACAGGAAAAAGGGGAAAAATACTAGAGTGAAAAAATCCGAGCAGTGCGCAACTTGCAACGAGCACGAAGTGCGAAGTTCCCCGCGCAGGATTTTTTCGCGTCTCCTATAAAAGAAAAACGCGCCAAGCGTTTTTCAACTCTCGACTTCAAAAAAGCGATTTCGAGCAGTGCGCAACCTTGCAACGAGCGCGTAAGTGCGAAGTTCCCCGCGCAACTTGCAACGAGCGCGGAGCGCGAAGTTCCCCGCGCAACCTTGCAACGAGTGCGTTAGCGCGAAGTTTCCCGCGCAACTTGCAACGAGCGCTAAGCGTTTTTCAACTCCAGACTTTCAAAAACAAATCCGAGCCACGGAAATCAATTTTCAATGAGTAATTGTTAATGTGTAATGGGTAATGAGACGGTATTGAGTTTTCCATTCCATACGGAGGCACGATACAGCATGTGCCGTACATCGTGCGAAGTTCCCCGCGCAACCTTGCACGAGCGCGGAGCGCGAAGTTCCCCGCGCAGGAATTTATGCACGTCTCCTGACATATTATACTATTTGTCAATTCGTTTTTGTCAATCGATCGAGGATTTTCAAAACGGCAAGCACTTGATACTTTGAAACGCGTTGACAATCTTCGGCCCGCCTCAAGCATTCCGTAAACGCGGACAGCTCGTTGTAATACCAGCCGACCGCCGGTACGTTTATACCCGTCGCAACGGTCACCTCGTCGTCGATATTTACCCGAAACGTTTCGCCTCCTGCAGGATAAACGGTTAAATCGTTTCCGCTGCATACGATGACGGCGTTTTCGAATTGGACCCGCCAGCCCGCAGTAAACGGAAACGGAGCGTTGTACCATGCAGCTTCGGCGGTGACGGTGAGATTTTCATATTCGTATACGAAGGTTGCGTGTTCGGGATACGGTACCGACGCTCTGCCGTTCGCATAACAGCGCGCATTTTCGGGCGCGCCGAACAAGCTGACGATGATATCCAAATCGTGAATGTGCAGATCGTAGGGAATAAAGCCGCTCTTGTCTTTTTCAAACAGCCACGAATCTTTCGACCACGAAGGACACTCGGAAAGCCTAAAAAAATGAGCGGAGCACGGCGCACCGTACGTTTTTTCATCGACGATTTTATGCAAGTATTCGACCGCTTTTGTAAACTGCAGTACCAGGGCGGTATACAAACGGAGACCGCGCTTTTCCGCTTCGGAAAAGAGTTCGGCCCCGTCGGATTCGGAAAGCGCAAGCGGTTTTTCGCAGATGACGTTTTTGCCGAGTGAAAGAGCGCGCATAACGAGCTCTTTGTGTAAAAACGTCGGCGCGCATATATCGACTGCGTCGAAGGGTACCGTCACGGCATCGAGCGATGAAAAATACGGAACGCCCCACTCCTCCGCACGGGAACGGGCGGCGGCGTTTTTATCGACGACGGCTGCAACCGAAACTCCTTCGATATGTTTGTAATTTTGAAAATGGACGTTCCCCATACCGCCGGCACCGACGATCGCAACGGAAATCGGCTTCATAGCGTATATCCCAGCCGCATCAAATAATCGGCCGAATCGCGCACTGCGCGGTTCACTTCGTCTATATCTTTTGCACCGTCTTTTGTAAATTCGATTTCGATGCTGAGCGGCGACGCATTGTCATGTGAGTCGAGGATCGAAAACAGTTTCGGAAAATCGACAAAGCCCTTGCCGAGTGCGGGAAAATTCCATTCGTTCTTTTGGCCCGCTTTATCTTTTATGTGCAGATATGCGACGTTCGAAACGACGTCGGCCAGATCGGCTGCAGGATCGACGCCGCCGTAAAATATCGCATTCGCCGTATCGTAATTGATCTTTACGTCGGACGAATCGATTTCCGCAATCAACGCATCGACGGCTTTTCCGCTTCCGTGCTCCCCGTGTACTTCGATGACGAGACGCATACCGCAGCGCTCAAGCAGCGGGAGGAGCGTTCGTATGTTCTTTGCAACGACGGCGTTCGCCGACTGCACTTTATCCTTTAAGTGCGCTTCTCCTGCGGATGACACGATAAACGGAGCTTCGAAAAAATGAGCGAGGAGGATATTGTCGGCGAAATCTTTCAGTCGCTCACTGTCCGAAAGATTGCAGTGCCCGCTCATGCCGATAACGCCGAGCCCCGCATTCGAAAGTTTTTCTTTAATACGGCAGAGTTCCGAAAAGGTCATGTCCGCGCACACGTGTTCCGTCCAACCCTTCGTCGCCGTCAGTTCGATGTAGTGAAAGCCCGCCGCAGCGATGCCCTCGACCGCTTCGTCGAGCGAAAAACCGTGATACGTATTGGAATTGACTGCAATGATACGCTCTTTCATAATCCTCCCCTCCGCAAGCGTCCGAAAACCCGAGCTCCCGGACGCTTTCTTTAGATCCGTTGGGAAACAGCCGAAAACGGTAATTTAAATAGGCAATCATTACCGCTATAAGAGAAACTGCTCGATATAGCGTTTCGACTGCACGAGACTTTTTACGATCATATCGCGCGAGCCTTCGAACGAGCGATCTTCGACTTCGATGCACGCCGCTCCGTCATAACCTATATCGGTGAGTGCGCTTACGAATTTACCCCAATCGACATCGCCGAGGCCCGGTATTTTCGGCAGCATAAACGCAAGCGGATACGCAAGCACGCCGCATTCGGCAAGCTTATCGCGAAGCAGTTTAATATCTTTAAAATGAACGTGAAACAGCCGATCGCGAAATTCGTATATCGGCCGGATATAATCCATCTGCTGCCATACAAAATGACTCGGATCGAAATTGATACCGAAATTGCCGTCGGGAATTATTTTGAACATTTCGCGCCACAGCACGGGCGACGTAAAAAGATTTTGACCGCCCGGCCATTGATCGATTCCGAACAGCATCGGACAATTTTCGATCGCTATTTTAACGTTGTGCTCTTTTGCAAATTTAACGATCGGCGGCCAGATCTTTGCGAAAAGTTCGAGATTGGCTTCGACCGGCTTTTGCGAATCGCGCCCGACGAAAGTCGTCACCATACCGACCGAAAGAGAACTGCTCGCTTCGATGACGCTGTACAAGTGTTCGATCGCTTTTTCGCGCTTTGCCGCATCGCCGTCCATCGTATTCGGATAGTACGCGAGCGACGACAACGATACGTTTTTTTGCCGGCAACAGTCGAGGATCTCCGCCGCGCGCTCTTTCGTCAGCCCTTCCGTATCGATGTGACTCACGCCTCCGTAACGCCGTTCCGCTTTTCCCTGCGGCCAGCACGCGAGCTCGACGCACGAAAAACCCAATTCGGATGCGACATCGATCGTCCCCTTAAAATCCCAGTCAGCCAATATCGACGATACAAAACCCAATTTCATACGCCATACCTCCTCGATCGCGAGATGCAATTTTGAATCAACAACCCCGACGCAGCCTCGCAGCGAAGCTTCAAGCGGCATCGGGGTATTAAACCCTCCGCACGAATAAAATTCGACGCCCGCCTTTTTAAGCGTTTTCCTTGATATACACCGTTCGACCCGTCTCCGACGATTCAATGCTCGCAAACACCGCGCGCATCGCACTTAAAACCGACTCCCCGCAGATTTCAGGCTGTTTGCCCGCAGCGATGCAGCCGACAAATTCGTCGATGACGCCGCTCTTTGTTTGACTGTCGTTCGTTTGAATCGCATCGAGTTTATATACGATTTCTTCACCGCCTGAAGAAATAAATTTCATCGAATACTCGGGAGCGTCGTAGATGCGCAGAATCCCCCTCGTACCGTACAGCACCGTCGAATTGTCTTCCTGCCCGTAATACGTCCAGCTCGCAGTCATCGTACCGATAACGCCGCCCTTCGTTCGATATATGCAGATCGCGTTGTCGTCGACGCCGATAATATTGTTGTGCGCATCTTTTTTATCGAGCGTTGCAAGGCGCGCCGTCGTTTCGACGATCGTATCGCCGAGCAAAAACTGTATCAAATCGGTTTTGTGAATTCCCAAATCCGCCATCGCGCCCATCGCCGCTTTTGTGCGGTCAAAAAACCATACGTCTTTTCCGGGATCGACGCTCCACGTTTCCGGTCCTCCGTGTCCGAAAACCGTTCGAAACGAAATGATTTTTCCGAGCGTTCCGTTTTTGACGAGTTCTCTCGCTTTGACGTGTGCTTTTGCAAGCCGCTGATTTTGTCCGATCATCAAAAATCTATCGTGCGTTTTCGCTTCCGACACCATGCGTTCGCATTCTTCGAGCGTCACCGCCATGGGTTTTTCACAGAGTACGTGCTTTCCCGCTCTGAGCGCTTCGATCGCGATCTCGGCATGCGTGTGATTCGCCGTACACACGCTCACCGCATCGATCGCCGTATCGGCAAGCATCTCTTCACGCGTTTTATAAACTTTGCACGCGTACTTTTCCGCAAGCGCTTTCGCACGCTCTTCGTTTATATCCGTAATACCGATTATCTTTGCATTGCCGTTGCTGAAATATTCGGGCAAGTGCCGCACCTGCGCGATTTTTCCGCAGCCGATAATTCCGACATGTACCATAACTGTCTCCTGTGATTCGATTTGCAATGTGCCGGCGCACGCTGCAGCTCCGCCGACCGCTTCTAAAAATTCATTTTGTCCGCAATGCCGCATTTCAGCCGAATACCCCATCCCGCCGTTACGCTTCTTTTTTTTGCAGCAGCACCGCTCCTATCACGATGACGCCCTTGCACGCTTCGCGGAGAAACGGAGGGACGCCGAGCAAATTCAATAAATTATTCATCACCGCGATGATGAGAACGCCGAGCACGGTGCCGCCGACGGATCCTCTGCCGCCCGACATACTCGTACCGCCGACGATGACGGATGCGATCGCATCCATTTCATACCCGCTTCCCGCATTCGCGAAGTCCATCGCACCGATGCGCGATACCTGCAAAACCGATGCGACCGCGACGAGCAAGCCCATGAGCGCATATACACGCCGCTTTACGGTATACACGTTTATGCCGGAAAGCTTCGCCGCCCGCTCGTTTGAGCCGACCGCGTATACGTGCCTCCCGAACGCAGTCTTTTTTGAAACGACGTACAGCGCGTATGCAAAGACGAGCCAGTACACGATGGGCATAATCATCTGCCCCGCAATCTGCGCGTTTGCGATTTCGAGAAACGGAGAAGGCACGGCAGGATTGTATCCCTGCATAAACTGCTGAGTGACCGATCGGCATATCTTCATCGTGCCGAGCGTTGCGATAAACGGAGGTATCTTTCCCGCCGTTACGATGACGCCCGTAAATTCTCCGAGCAGCAAACCTGCGATAAGACCGAGGACGATCGCAATGCAGTATGCGCTTCCGCCGCTGATACCGAAGGCGGCAAGCAGACCGCGTCCGCTCGAATCGATAAGCACCATGACGATTGCCCCGATTGCGACGAGCGTCGAACCGACGGCGAGGTCTATGCCGCCGGAGATGATCACAAAGGCCATGCCGAGCGAGATAATGCCTATCGTCGCATTGTTGCGCAAAATATTGATCCAGTTTTGACACCACGTCAAAAACCATTCGCCGAAGGAATCGAAATTAAAACCGAGCGCAAGCGTTTGAAACACGATCATCACAAGCAGCGCAAAACCGGTACTGAACAGCGGCTTTTCCGTCCAATTCTTTTTAAACCATTGCACGCCTCGTCGCAGCGACGGCTTATTATCGATACTCATACTGAAGCTCCTCTTTCGATTTTTTCACCCGTTGCAAGGCGCATGATCATGTGTTCGTTCATATCCGCCCCGGACACTTCGCCGACAACGGAACCGTGAAACATGACGATCGCCCTGTCGCACACTCTGACGATTTCCTGCGCTTCGCTCGAAAGCACGATGACGGCGACGCCGGAAGCCGCAAGCTTTTCGATAATTTCATAGATTTCTTCCTTTGCGCCGACATCGACACCCTGCGTCGGATTATCGAGTACAAGGACTTTCGGCTCCGTATTGAGCCATTTCGAAAGTACGACTTTTTGCTGGTTGCCGCCGGACAGATTCGTAATTAAATCATCTCCGCTTTCCATTTTGATATGCAGATTGCTCACGTGTTTTTCAAAATCGCGTCTTTCCCGCTTTCGGTCTATAAAACACAGCTTTCGATATTTTGCAAGCGATGCGAGCGAAGCATTTTCAAGAATCGTCATATCTTTGACGATGGCGTTTTCCTTTCTGTTGCGCGGCAGGTAAGCGACACCTTTTTGTACCGCGTCGGACGTGGATGAAAAGGCCGCTTCTTTTCCGGCAATAAAGAGTTTTCCGTCCGCAGGCAATCCCGCTTTAAAAATCGATAAAAACAATTCGCTTCTGCCGTCGCCGAGCAATCCCGTTATGCCGAGCACTTCGGATGCGTGAGCCGAAAAAGAAATATCGTTAAAATGTTTATGATCGCCGTAGCCTTCGACACGGAGCATTTCTTTTCCGCGTACGCAAGCCTTTTTCAAGCCGCCGCCTGCGATCTTATGACCGACCATATAAAATGCAAGCTCCGCGTTCGTCACGTCCTGCGTTTTTCCCGACGCGACGACTTTACCGTCACGCAGTACCGTATAGCTCGAACAGATATCGAGCACTTCGCCGAGCTTATGCGAAATAAAAATGATGCCGACGCCCTGAGCCGAAAGATCGCGCATGAGCGCAAAGACACGCCGTATTTCCGGTTCCGTCAGAGAAGTCGTCGGTTCATCCATGATGATACAAGATGCATTCATCATCATCGCGCGCGAAATCTCCACGATCTGTTTGTACGACGCATCGAGACTCCGCACCGGAAGGCAGGGATCGAGCGAGATTCCGATCCTGTCAAAGGTTTGCTTCGTCTTTTCTATCATCGCTTTGCCGTCGAGAAAACCGTTTTTCTTTTTCAACTCGCGGCCGATAAACATGTTTTCGTAGATCGCCAAATCGTTTATTAAATTCAATTCTTGATGAATAAATGCGATACCCGCATGCAAAGAATCGACGGGCGAAAAAAATCTCACTTCTTTTCCGTCGACGGCGATGCTTCCGGAATCGGCTTGGATGACGCCGCCGAGGATATTCATCAGCGTCGATTTTCCGGCGCCGTTTTCTCCGAGCAGCGCGTGTATTTCACCTGCGTGTACGGAAAAAGATACGCCGTCGAGAACGGCGGCTTTACCGAACGATTTGCAGATATCCCGCATTTCAACTTTCATGCACTACCCTGTTTTATTGATTATTGATTTTTACCGAGAGCTGAAAAGGGGCTGCCGAAAAAGTAACCGACTTTTGAGACAGCCCCTTTCGATACGAAATATCAATACGGAGAACCCGCATCGAGGAAATTTTTATAATTCGTACGATCGACGATCGACGTCGGAATGATTTTTTCTTTTGCTGCAGAAGAACCGCTGAGTACGGCAAGCGCCACATCGACGGCATCGCGCACCATCGCAGGGCTGTACAGCGCCGACTCGATCCAGATATCCGTATTTTTCGGCATCATGTTGAAATATTCCTGACAGCCGCCGCCGCCGGTGATGACTTTTACGTCCGTGCGTTTCGCTTCGCGAATGGCCTGAATCGCGCCGATCGACGTTTCATCATCCATCGAAAATACCGCATCGATCTTTTTATTTTTTGTAAGGATGTCGGTCATATCTTTCAAACCGGCTTCGCGCGTAAACTGCGTCGCATAGGTTTGAATGCTCAGATTCGGAGCGATTTTGGCGACAGTATCCAAAAAGCCTTTTTTGCGGAGCTGCGCTACCGAACCGGAGGTCGGCACATCGAGAATGACGACATTGCCGGTTTTCCCGATTTTGTCGACGATATACTTCGCACCTTCGGCGCCCATCCCCTCGTTATCGCCGGTAACGCGGTATACGCCGTCGACATTGATCACGATATCGAAGTTTACGACAACGACGCCCTTTGCTATCGCCCGTTTGATCGGCACTTCCATACCCGTCCACTGCGGAAACGCGACGATCGCCTGAGCGCCCCACAAAAGCAAATCGTCAAGCTGCGTCGTCATCTCTTCGCCGTTGGTACTCGTGTAGAGCTTATACACGACTTTATCGGAGAGCGCTTTACAGCGAGCTTCCGCTTCATAGGCTACCGCAGCAACCCAACCGTGCGTAACAGCCGGCGCGAGAATACCGATTTTGTACTTCTTGCCGGAAGCCGCTTTCGGCGCGGCAAACAACGAACCGGAAACGATCATCAAAGCAAGAAAAACGGCACCAATCTTTTTCATACTACCTCCCGTAAAAACTTTTGCAGAAAGCTTGCGCTTTCGAAAGTATTACAGCCGTACGCTAAGTACGAACACAGTTTTTATCCGATACCTCGTTACAGCGATACCGATCTTATGCAGTGTAGTGCGAATTTCCCCTCTTGTCAATGAAAAAATTACAAAAACATTATATTTTTTTTTAATATTGATTTTTTTGATAGAATTACATATAATATTATCAAATATATGTAATTTTTTCATAAATTTTTCATAGGGAATGCAATTATGGGAAAAAAGACACAACCGACATACGCACAATTGGCGGCGGCAAGCGGTATTTCGGTCGCTACGATAAGCCGTATGATAAACGGGAGCAGCAGGGTTTCGGAAAAAGCGCAGCGTAAAATCATGCAGGCGCTGACATCGCTCGGATACGATCCGGAAAGCATTCTGCCCCATCCTGCAGCCGAAGGCAATTTTATCCTGTTCAATATACCGAATCTTGCAAATCCGTTTTACAGTTTGATTATTCAGGGTGCACGCGATGCGGCAAAGCGCAGCGGCTATACGCTTTTAATAAACGAAGACGCGATAGACGACGCAACTATCGAAGCATATCTTATGATGATCAAAAAGATAAAGCCGGCGGGTTTGATTATAACCAATTCCGTCTCACCGGTGATTTTAAATAGGCTCGACGCTCTCGTTCCGATCGTCCAATGCTGCGAGTGTAACGAAAACCTTTCGATACCCTTTGTCACGATCGACGACGCGGAAGCCGCAAAATATGCGGTCGAACATCTCATCTCGCTCGGCTGCAAACGGATCGCATTTTTAAACGGACCGCTGTCGTACAAATACGCGCGCAATCGGCTCGCAGGCTATACGAGCGCGCTCGAAAGCGCCGGACGCAAAGCCGAACCCGAACTGACGGTGCAGCTCGGAGAGATAAATTACGATATGGCGCTGTCTGCAGCTTACCAGCTGCTCAATTCCTCAAACAGACCCGACGCTTTTTTTTGCAGTTCCGACGTCTATGCTGCGGCAGTCATAAAAGCGGCGAAAAAAGTGAATCTTTCCGTACCCAACGATATCGCCGTCATCGGTTTCGACAATACCGAAATATCGTCGATGTGTACGCCGTCCATCACGACGGTAAATCAGCCGCGCTACCAAATGGGCTTGGTCGGCTGCGATATGCTGACGGAGCGCATCAACGACAAAACCCTGCCCGTGCGCGGTATGTATTTGGAAACCGAACTCATCGTGCGCGAATCGTCAACGCGCCGCCCCACGTGATGTGCGCATCGCATGTATTTTTCGCGCAGCGTACAAAAACGGCGTATCGAGTAAACTCGTTGCGATGTAGATCACGTAGCACGACGCCGTTATCGCCGCGAGCGTTTTCATATCGTAGACGCCGAAAAACGCACCGAAATTGAAGAGGACGATGTTCACCGCTTGGGATGCGAGCGTCGCCGCGTTATTGCGGAGCCACAAGTATTTTACCCCGCTGCCGCTTTTCTTTTTTGTTAAATCCCACAGCGCGTGATAGAGGCGTACGTCGAGCAGTTCGCTTACGGCATAGGCGATGAGGCTTGAGGCAAGGATGCGCGGCGTTCCGGAAAAAAGCGTTTTGACGGCCGCCATCGCGCGGTCGTCGGAAGCAGGCGCATAGTGCGGCCACAGCGCCGAAAACAAAATAAAAACGCAGGATGTCGCGATGCCGATTTTTACCGCTTTGCCGGCTTCTTTTTTGCCGTAGAATTCGCTTAAAAAATCGGTTGCAAGAAAGCTCGACGCGAAAAGCGTATTGCCGAGCGTCTGTTCCATGCCGAAGGCTTTTATTAAAACGGCGACTTCGATATTTGCCAAAACCGTGCACAGCGCGATCCACACGCTGCAGCCGGTTTTTCCGAAAAGGCAAAAAAACGCGAGCAAGCCGCCGAACGAAGCGGCAAGTGAAATAATAAGCAGCAATTCATTTGTCATAATCTGTATTTACTATTATATCACGGAAAAAACCGCATAGGCAATTCCCGCAATGATCGCGATCACGGCTCCCGGCGGCAAATCGAAAACGACGGCGAGCACGTAGCCTCCTGCGGCGAAGATGCAGCCCGAAACGCTGCTCAGCAAAAAGAGAGAGCCGATACCCTGCCCTTTTTTCCGGCGCAAAAAAGCTGCGGAGGAAAGCACGGGCAGCACAAGCAGCGCGTCGATTAAAAACGCGCCGAGCAATTTCATCGCGATCGCCACAGTAAACGCGATGATCGCGACCATGAACGTATAGTGAACGCGCACGTGTATACCGAGCGAATAGGCGATCTCCCTGCTGTAAAAGAGTGCGGCGATATTTCTGAAGTTGATAAGGACATAGGAGGCGAGAAAGATTGCAAGACCGGCAAGAAACGCAAGGTCGGACACACCGAGCGCGAATGGACTTCCCCACAGCAAACCGAGCGTATCTTTTGCCGGAACCCTTCCGATGCGCACGACAAGCGACGCGAGCGCCATGCTGAAAACCATCGCCGCGGCACTCGCCCCGCCGAAACCGAAATTTTCATTTTTCGTAAACGCCGTCATCGCAAAAATGAGAACGATGTTTACCGCGAGAATCACGGGAACGAGCGGAAGTGAAAATGCAAGCGCGAGCGCACCTCCCAAAATGACGCCGTGCATGAGCATATAGCGAAGCGGCACAAGCTGCAATCGGAGCACCATGACACCGCAAAGCGGAAAACAGGCGCCGGAGAGGACGAGCGCGATACCCCCTCGAAACACCGGCGGCAGCATAAAAAGCAGCAACAATCTATCCACACACACCTCCCGCATCTTCGGCCGCCGCTTCGCCAAGGTGCAGCACTTGCCACCCGGTCATACGCAAAAGCGCTTCGTCGTGCGTAACGATGATGACGGTCGGGATTTCGGAAACGGAAAGCGAATGCAGGATTTCCATAACCGTAGCGCGGCTTTCCGTATCCAAAGCGGCAGTCGGTTCGTCGAGCAAAAGCAGTTTTGCGTTTTGCGCAAGGCAGCGCGCAAAAGACACTTTTTGCTTTTCACCGCCCGAAAGACTTGCAAAGCTCCTGCCCGAAAGACGAAGCGCATCGACACGCGCGAGCGCTTTTCGAATGAGAGAAGTTCCGTTTTTTACGCGGGGCGGCAAACCGAGCGACACGACTTCTTCGACCGAAAGACTGTACTCCGAGCTCTCCGCCGCTTGCGGAATATAACCGATCGTCCGCTTGGGCAGCTTCGACGGATGTACGCCGTCGATCAAAATCTCCCCCGATTCGACCGGGATCATACCGATCAGCAATCGTAAAAGCGTCGTCTTTCCCGCGCCGTTTTCGCCCGCTATCATAAGACGACCGCCGGCGTTTACGGCAAACGAAATGTTTTTGATAAAACCGTACGGCGCGGACAAATTTCGCACGCACACGTCGACGCCCTGCACGAGCTTTGCGCGGAAGCGCAGATGCGTATACATCTCATCGCTGTCGTACATCGTTTCGAGACGATCTTCGGTCGCGCACAAAAGACGGCGCACCGAGGTATCGTACGAAAGTTCAATCGGATCGTGCCCGCCGCGCACACGGTTCAATCCCGCAACATAGTCGATCGCCAACGCGCTTGCGATATTCGCGTGGATTTTTTTGATGCCCATACGGATCATCAAAACGCAGGCGGCCTTTCCGACGGCGGTATCGTGAGCGCAAAGATCGCTTCGAGAACCGTCATACGTTTTAAAAAAATCTTCAAGGGCAAACAGCGGCATAAGCCACTTTCCGCCGTTTGAAAAGATGAGCGTATCTCCGTCGTAAACGCACAGCGTCGTATGTTCGGGAAGCGGCAAACGATAAGCGGCAATCATACGGACAGTATAGAATAATTCGCATAAATGGCAAATAGCGCGAGGAGGATACGGTGTCAATGTATCGCGCACGCGGCACACGAAAACTCTCGCAAAAAAAACACAGCTCCGCTATAATGCATACAGCTTGTTATTTGTAGAGAGTATCGAACGAGGAATAGACGATGTCCATTAAAGCAAAAGACATGACGATGACTGAACGCAAAGAGCGTGTAGCGCAGCTGGTGAAGCAGTTTAAAGAGAATGAGGCGTTTTATCTTTCCAAAGACTTTGTGGAAAGCGAAGTGCGCAATAAGTTTATCGATCCGCTGCTTGAATGCCTAAAATGGGATGTCAAAAACGAGAAAGGAGCGCGGCATGACCGGCAGGAGGTCATTACCGAAGACCGCGTAGTGATGAACGGGCAGGTGAAGCATCCCGACTATACGCTCTGTTACGGCGGCGAGCGCAAAATGTATGTTGAAGCGAAGCAGCCGAGCGTTGACCTTAAAACGAATCCCGAACCTGCGCTGCAGGTGCGGAGATATGCGTATACGTCAAAGATGCCTATTGCAGTGCTTACGGACTTTCAGGAATTGGCAATTTACGATACGCGGATTAAGCCGTCCGAAAAAGACACTGCTTCAACTGCCCGCATTGAGTATCTAACCTACGATAAGCTCACCGAAAATTTTGAATCGCTGTACAATAAAATCAGCTGGGATGCCGTTGACCTCGGCACCTTCGATACCTATTACGAAAGCAATAAGGATAAGCGGGGAACGGCGACCGTTGACGATGATATTTTGAATATGATCGAAAAATGGCGGATGGAGCTTGCCGAAGATATTGCTCTGCATAACGAAGGAATCGATGAATTCAATTTGACGGGAGCCGTACAGAAAATTATAGACCGGATTCTCTTTTTGCGGATTTGTGAAGATAAAGAAATCGAAGAAGGAAATCAGCTTAAAAAAATTGCGGCACAAAAAACGAATATTTATAAAAATGTGCAGAAGCTTTTTGAAAATGCGAATGCTAAATTTAATGCAGGACTGTTTGCTTCCGATACATGGCTTGACGGACTTGCTGTTGCGGATAAAACACTTACCAATATTATCAATGCACTCTATTATCCTGAATGTCAGTATGAGTTCAGTGTACTGCCGGTTGAAATATTGGGGTCTATCTATGAGCGTTTTTTGGGAAAGATTATCCGCTTTACGCGCAAAACAAAAAACGGGCACAGCATAGAAATCCTTGAAAAACCTGAAGTACAAAAAGCAGGCGGGGTGTATTATACGCCGCCTTATATCGTTAAATACATCGTTGAAAACACAATCGGTAAAAAGCTTGCAGGCAAAACTCCTGATGAGGTAAAGAGTTTACACTTTGTTGATCCTGCATGCGGTTCGGGGAGCTTTCTTGTCGGGGCATATCAGTATCTGCTGGACTGGCACTTGGATCGGTATTATGCGGAAGAGCGGCGTGCACAGGCGGAAAAGAAGGGGCTTATCTACAAGGATGCAGCAACTCAAGGGTATAAGCTGGGTATTGAAGAGAAAAAGCGCATTTTGCTGAACAATATCTACGGTGTCGATATCGACGCGCAGGCGGTTGAGGTAACAAAGCTTTCGCTTTTTTTGAAGCTCTTGGAAAATGAAGGCAAGGCACTTTCCGCAACGGGACAGGCGGCACTATTCAGAGGGAGCGACATACAGGCAAAAATTTTGCCCGATATGTCGCACAATATTAAATGCGGGAACAGCCTTATCGGAACGGATTATTACGCCGGTAAAGATTTAACGCTCTTCGGCATCGAGGAGCAGCGCAAGGTGAATGCCTTTGACTGGGATGCGCAGTTCCCTGATGTTTTTGCACACGGCGGTTTTGACTGCGTGATTGGGAATCCGCCGTATGTAAAAGAGTATACCGATACAGGCTGCTTCGAAGGTTTGCATAATCATCCATGCTATCAAGGAAAAATGGATTTGTGGTATTTTTTCGGGTATCAAGGAATTCGCTTTACAAACGAAAACGGCTTAATAGGATTTATCGCACCGAATAATTGGATCACAAATGCCGGCGCTTCCTTGTTTAGAAACTTTGTATTGGATAATGCAAAGATAGTAACGTATACGGACTTCGGCAATTACAAGGTATTTGAAACCGCCTCAATTCAAACGATGATATACATTATGCGAAAAACGCAAATGAATGAGCGGTATTCGGTTGAATATTCTCGGCTGAATAATGACCGTGCCGAACTGTCCGAAGTGCTTGATTTTTTAGCGGGTAACGGACAAAAGAATGTAACCCGATTTGAAGCGGAAATTACAAAAGATGCTTGCAAAGACAAATACATTCTCTTTTTGAATAATAAAATTTCTACTGCTCTCGATTGCATAAAAGAGAGAAGTAATGCAATGCTTACGGAAGACGAAATTGCACAAGGAATTGTAGCGCCACAAGATTTTTGTAATAAAACATCTGCTCTCACATTAGGTGATGAAAATCTGCAAGGTACAGGCATATTCAATCTTTCTATGGATGAATATAATGCGCTCAATTTATCGTCCCAAGAAAAGGAGTTGGTAAAACCTTTTTATACTTCAACAGAGCTGCATAAATATTACGGCAACGAGAATAATAAACTATGGGTGATATATACAACGTCAAAGTTTAAAAATAAAAACGAAATGAAGCCATATCCGCATCTCAAAGCGCATCTTGATAAATTTATTCCAGTGATTACATCAGATAATAAACCGTATGGGCTGCACCGTGCACGCGAAGAGCAATTTTTTAAAGGCGAAAAAATCGTTTCATTACGAAAAACAGCGGAGCCGTGTTTTACCTATACTGATTTTGATTGCTATGTTTCACAAAGTTATAATATTATTAAATCCGAACGGTTCAATCTTAAATTCTTAACCGCCATATTAAATTCCAATGTGATTAAGTTCTGGCTGCGCTATAAGGGAAAAATGCAAGGGGATAACTTTCAGGTAGATAAAGAACCCTTGCTTGGATTACCTTTGATTGTCCCGACAGAAGCGGAGCAGATACATATAAGTGCTTTAGTTGACCAGATGATTGCCGCACAGGAACAGCTGGGCAGTGCAATCTCCGATTCTGATAAAAAATTCTTGCAGCAACGAGTTGACATTTTGGATAAGCAGATAAATACTGTTGTTTATGGGCTGTACGGGCTGACAGAGGAAGAGATAAAAGTGGTGGAGGGGGAGTAGAGATGGTAGGAGAAACTAATACTGTAGAATTACATTATTACTTTTCTGATAAAGAACATAAAATAGATGCCTTCATTGAGAATCAATGTGAGCATGAATTACTTACATTGATGAAAGAAATTTCTGCTTATTTCGAAATAGATATCTTATTTGAAACTGGTCTCACGAAAGAAGGTGGTTTCAGAAAGTTTTTTCACTTAACACCGAATAATTTATCAGAAAAAGAAAAGAAAAAAATTAGAATAGAAATAAGGATAAGTGTTTGTGTAGTACTTATTGCAAATATTATAGTACAACCACTTGCAATTCCGATAACAGAGACTATCAAATATGCTGTATCTAAAATGCTCGAAGATAAGGAAATAAAAGAACTTGAGAAAGAAAAACTAAAAGAGGAAGTGAAAGCATTAAAACTCGATAATGAAAAACGGCTGCGGGATATAGAAGAGAATGAGAAAATAAAAATAAGCCGTTCTAATTTTTATGAAACATTACACAATTACGAGCGATTAGATCATATTGAGTTTTCAGCAGATGATGAATCTGAGAATAAGGTGGTTGGATATGGTAAAATTCCAAAAAGCGATTTTAAAAAATATATACTCAATAAGGAAGCTTTAACTGATAAAATAATTGAGAATGCAACAATTACTATTGTTTCACCAGTTCTAACAAAAATAAACAAAAATATAAAATGGAGAGGCTTTTATAATGGAGAGCTGATAACATTAACGATGAAATCGGAAGAATTTATTACCAGTATAGATGAAGGTCTTATTGAATTTAAAAAAGGATTTACAATTACTTGTAATTTAAGAATAGAACGTGAAAAAATGAAAACAGGAGAAGAAAAACGAATATATATTGTTACAGAAGTTATAAGCTATATTATCAATGAAAAAGAATTGGAAACACTTGAAGGAAAAAGATATAAACAGCTAAAGAAAGAGAAAGAGGCTATTCAATATTTACCTTTTGATGAATTCCCAAATAATAAAATAGTGGAAAAGAATGATCTTGAGTAAACAGACAATTAGCAAACTACGTGAAAGTATAAATGAAGTATCAAAATATCATTCTAGTTATACGAATTACAAGGAGGCCATCCCCAATGTCTTACGAAACAGTTATTGAACAAGTAAAAATGCTGCCGGAATCGCTATTAGCGCCGGTTTCGGCTTTTATCAAACTGCTTGAAGCGGAGCAAGGTGATTTCATGGGAAATCATGCCGAGCAAATAAAATCCAAAAACAAACAAGCCTTTTTTGCATTAGCTGGGAAAATTCACCTTGATCAAGACACAGTTACCGAATTAAGGGAGGCGAGCTTGATATGATTTTGGCAGATACAACTATTATCATAGATTTTTGGAATAAGCCTGCGGTCGCTGCTGAAAAATATTTTCAGAAAATGATATTGCAATTTGCGGTGTCATCAAAACGGAGCTTTTACGCGGGAGTCAATCGGCTGATGATTTTGCACAAATACAAATGTCCCTTGCAGATTTTTATTATTTGAATTTTGCAGAAAATGATTGGGTTGCACTTGCAAAACAGTTTATAACACTTAAGAAGCATGGACTTGTTGTTCCGTTTCAAGATGCTATGATTGCGTTTCTTGCAATAAAATATGATTGCGAGGTTTGGACAAACGATAAACATTTTAAACTGATGCAAACGGCTATTCCTCAACTCAAACTTTTTTCCCCGAGAAAATAAATAATCGCTGCTATTGCAGTCTTTGATCGTTCTTTAAAATTGTACAACGAATAAATCTTCATATCCCCTAGAAGAGATTTAACAGATACGCCTTGCGCACGAAAGCACCGCACCCACCCACATAAATATGTTACAACATCGCATATTTATACAATCACATCATTCGATAAAAATCATCCGGAACCTCTCAAAACAGGTCGATTTTCCGCATTTTTTTGCAAATTTGCAACAAAAATTATTAATTTTCGATACTGTAATATTGCATAAATATACGGTTTTGCGAAATTCTTTGCGGCGGGTATCTGCATTTACGACTTCAGCATTGAAAACCTATATCCCTCCGCTTCGAACAAGAGCATCGACTCTGTACTCGACTATCTTTTTTTCCGTATTTTTGTTAAAGTAATGCGCATAAGCGCAGGCGCACAGCCGTTTTGCAAACGCTTCACATTTTATCGTATCGATTCCGAGGTATTTTATGAAAACTGTCGAATGGTGCAATCTCAACAAACTGGAAAGCTACAAAAAACTTCTTTCGCTGAAAGGAGCCGTTTCCGTTAAAACCGCTTTGAAAGGAGCGGCGGGTGCAAAGCGCATCGCGGACTTTTCGATCCCGATGAGTTCGGGTCTCACATATAACTACGCGGCAAAAGAAGTCAACCGGCAAATTCTTTCGATTTTCAAGTCGCTTGTCAAAGAGGCATCGCTCATCGAAAAGTTTGCCGCGCTCTACAACGGAGAAGTCGTCAACACGGGAGAGGGGCGCATGGTGCTCCATCACTTGACGAGGGGCAGGCTCGGCAAAGACGTATTCGACGGAAACGTAAACAAGCGCGATTTTTACACCGCACAGCAAAAGGCGATCGCGGACTTCGCCGAGCGAGTGCATTCGGGAAAACTCGTAAATGAAAAAGGCGAGCCTTATACGGCGGTGTGCCAAATCGGCATCGGCGGAAGCGATTTGGGGCCGAGAGCGCTCTACCTCGCCCTCGAAAATTGGGCGACGGCGAACGGCAAGCTCAAAATGAAAGCGCATTTTATTTCGAACGTCGATCCCGACGACGGAGCTGCCGTCATCGCTTCTCTCGATCCTTCCCGTACGATTTTTATCCTCGTTTCGAAAAGCGGTACGACCCTTGAAACGCTTACGAATCAAATGTTCGTCGCCGATTTTATTAAAAAAGCCGGCTGCGATCCGGCAAAACACATGATCGCCGTAACGAGCGAAATGAGTCCGCTTGCAAAGAGCAGGGATTTTCTTGCGGCATTTTTCATGGATGATTATATCGGCGGGCGCTATTCGTCGTCGAGCGCCGTCGGAGGAGCCGTGCTGAGCCTCGCATTCGGCTCTGACGTATTCGAAAAAATTCTTAAAGGCATGGCGGCGGAAGACAAGCTTGCAACGGAAACCGACCTCTCAAAAAACGCAGCTCTCATGGACGCGCTCATCGGAGTGTACGAGCGTAACGTGCAGGGCTATCCGATGACGGCGGTGCTCCCTTATTCGCAGGCGCTCGTGCGCTTTCCCGCTCACTTGCAGCAGCTCGATATGGAATCGAACGGTAAAAGCGTCAACCGCTTCGGCAAAAAAATCAATTATGTGACGGGGCCCGTCATATTCGGAGAACCGGGTACGAACGGACAGCATTCGTTTTATCAGCTTTTGCATCAGGGAACGAATATCGTACCGCTCCAGTTTATCGCTTTCAAAGAAAGCCAAGCCGGCAAAGACATCGTGGTCAAAGGTTCGACGAGCCAAAAAAAACTCGGCGCGAACGTCGCCGCACAGATCATCGCGTTTGCATGCGGCAAAGACGACGATGATCCGAATAAATATTTTGCAGGAGAGCGGCCGTCGAGCATCATCTACGGCGAAAAACTCACGCCCGAAGCGCTCGGTGCGCTCCTTTCGCACTACGAAAACAAAGTGATGTTCCAAGGATTTTTATGGAATATCAATAGTTTCGATCAGGAAGGCGTACAGCTCGGCAAAAAACTTGCGAACGCAGTGCTCGAAGATAAAATGGAAGCGAACCTCAAAGCGTACGCAGAACTGCTCATAAAGCGATAAAGCCGAAAAACGCGGCGCGTATTTGATAATCGCAAAACGCTTTCGGCGATTGTACGACGGTCATTTTCGCCGAAAGCATACCTTTATTTTAAAATACGTTCGAACCCGGCATTCAGACTTTTATTAATTTTCACTTTACCGCATCTGTGCGCCGCTTGAGCGTAACCGTTTTTCCTTTGAGTTCCGCTTTATAGATTTCGCAGTAAGCGATGCGTTTATCTACGATTCCGAGCCTCACGATTTCGCTTTCGGTCGCGCCCGGCATTCCTTCCATGCCGTTGAATAAAAAATTTCCGAGGCTGTAGACGATGAGGCTTTTGCCGTACCATTCGACGCTCTGGAGGACGTGCGGATGGCTTCCGAATACGACGTCGGCGCCCGCGCTGCACAAAGCTTCATAAAAGCGGCGCTGGCTTTGTGTCGGCGTAAAGCGGTACTCTTCTCCGCCGTGCACGTTTACGATGACGAAAGCGCCTGCAGCTTTTTCTTTTCTGACGCTCTCCAAAAGCTCGTCGCTCTGCCACAAAATGCCCGCCCTCGTGTCGGTCGCAGTTGCAATCGTTTTGCCGTTAAAGCCCGAGCGTTCGACGGGAAAGGCGCCGCACGAAATGATCGCGAACGTTGTGTCTCCGACGGTTTTATGATAAAACTTTTTCGCCTCATCCGCATTGCGTCCCGCTCCGCTTGTCGGTATGCCGTACTTTTCAAAAGCGGCGAGCGTGTCCTTAAAACCTTCTTCTCCGAAATCGTAAGCGTGATTATTCGCCTGCATGAGATAATCGAATCCCGCGTCTTTTAAGTGCGGCAGCACTCTTTCGTCGAAACGGAAGGTATAGGTTTTTACCGCATTGTTTTTTGAAGACGTTACGACGCCTTCGAGGTTTCCGATCGTAATATCGTTTTTTTGCAAAACCGAAAGCGTATTTCCGAACACCGTTTCGAGACCGTCCGGACGACCGATCAAAATGTCCTGTACGCCGCGCGCAACCATGATATCGCCGACGCTTGCAACGAAAATCGTTTTGCATGCGGATGCGCTTTTCGGCGCAAAGACGGCTTCGCAGAGTGCGGAGAGTTTTTCCGCATATCTTTTATCGTATGAGACGCACACGGCATAGCGCTTTACGGAAAGTGCATAGCCCTCGCTTCCGGCATAGACGCCGTCAACGGGAAGCGCGCGATTGCCTTCGGGCATTGAAGCCGCCTCGGAAAACGAAACGCTCGCATCGGGAGAAAGAAGCGATGCTTGCGGCGTTCCGTCGCTTGCAAAATCCGCTTTTACCGAAGGGAGCAGTTCCGTTTCCGACAAAAGATAATAAACTTCGTTTTCTCCCCGCTTTTCTTTTGCGATCGGCACTTCTGTCCTTTCCGAAATGCGCCCTATCGTAACGGAAACGGCACCGAAAAACGAGGGGCGCATGTTTTCGCTTTCTTTTATAAAGCGGAACGAAGACTTATCGCTTTGCGCCGCTTCAAATTCCGCTTTATACGACTCATACAGCGCATCGGACACGCGGACAAAAAGTTTCACGGGACGGAATGCCCGAACGATAAGCACGATAAAAAAGAGCGATGCGAGCGCAAAAAGAATCGCCCGCATTTTTTTATTACGAAAAATATTTTTTTCGATCGTCTCAAAAAAGTTTTTGATTTTCGATTTTAAAACGGTGATCTTTACCGCAAAAAAATTGTTAATTGTCAATTTGACGGCGGCAAGCGTTCCGCAGATTTTTTTATGAAAACGTATCATTTTATTAATTTCGACAGCTCCTCGTTAAGTTTCCGCATTTCGGCGTTGTTCGGGTCTAAGGCGACGACCTGTTTGAGATAATACTGCGCTTTGCGGTAATCGCGCCGCCCGTAATAAATTTCATAAAGTCTGAAAAGCGCGTCCGCGTTTCGCGGGTTTGCGATGAGGCTCGAACGCAAATCGGCGAGGGAATCTTCCTGCGAAGCGTCTAAAAAACTCCTTCGATAATAAAAAAAACTCCGCATACGTGAAGAAGCAGCGGGCAAGCGGGAATTGATAATCGAAAGCGCCTGTGCGCTCCGGCCGGTTTTGCTCAGCACAACGATGTAGGACTGCAGTATGTCGTCGTCATCGGGATTTTCGGCGTACAGCGGCGAAATGAGATTCCACGCTTCATCGTTTTTTCCGAGTTCGAGGCAGATACGGATATGCACAAAAATATCGTTTCGAAGCGCATCTTTCGACGCCAAAAGCGCTTTGCTCGAATCGTATGCGCCCTTCCATTTTCCGCTGCGCATCATACCGTCAATCTCATAGCGCTTTGCTTCCGTATTTGCAGGATCGATTGCAAGAGCACGCTTTGCAAATTCTTCGGCGCTCACACCCGCAAGCGGAGCGGCCGTTGAAGCGGCCAGGCGTGCGGCGAAGAGCAGCACGTCCAAATCGTTCGGGTACAGCGAAAGCGCGCGTTCTATCGTTTCTGATGCGGCGGCAAGGTTTTTGCTCCACTCGTACTGAAGGCGGGCGCGGAGCAAAAGGTAAGCGCGCGAAGACGTATCCTGCCGCGCGTATACGTCGAGGAGAGAAGCCGCACGGATGTAATCGCCTCTCCCTGCTAAAATGCGCGCACGGAACAAAACGTAATCCAAATCGTTCGGTTCCTGCTGGAGCACGCGACCGACGTATTCTTCGGCTGCGGAAAAATCCTTAAGCGCGAACGAAGTTTCGGCGCAGAGCTTTAATACAGCGATATCCGCAGGATAGCGATGCAAAAGCGAGAGCGCTGCCGTCTGCGCTTCATGCATCCGCCCGAGCCGTTTCAGACAATCCGCTTCGGCGTATGCGATCTCTTTGCATAAAGGCGCGGATTTTGATGCGAGCGAAAAATGAGCGAGCGCTTCCTCCGTTCGCCGAGTCTTTGCGTACAGCACGCCGATGAGATAGTGCGCAAGCGCGGACTCCGGACGAAGCGCAAGGGCAGCCGTGAGAGCCTGTTCCGCGACAGCCGCATAAGAAGAAACATCGTCCGCCTTAACAACGACGAGAGACGGAAGGACGAGCGTAAAAAAATCGACGTTGCCGGTGCTTAGATCGTAGATACCGTTTTTCGCCGAATCGATCGCTCCGAGATAGGGAGTCGCCTCGCTTACGGGCGGCGTTTCCCAATCGGCACGTTCGGAAAGCCACACCGTTTTCATAATGCCCGAAAGCACGTTCAAAAGTACTTTTTCCGGCTCGGTGTAATCCGCTCCCGATTTTCGCAAAAGAGATACGGCAGTCCGTATGGAATCGGGAGATGCGTTTTCGGAGGCGGACATCACATCGGGGGCAATACGGGAAAAATAGGTGCGGCGCGTCCGCTTGGGTACATCGATCGCACTCACCTTCCCCTTGTCGCCGGAGACGGCGTTTTCCGCCGCCGCAGGCGCATTATCGGCACGGGAAGACTTCTTCTTCGGCGCAGCGCACAGAGGAGAGGCACAAAGCGCGCATATCACCGTAACGAGAATTATTAATTTTATTCCGTTCGGAAAACGAATGCGCACAGATTACAATCCTTTGTTGAACAATTCTTCGTCATCCTCGTCGATTTCTTCGGTTTCTTCCTCATCGATGTAAAATTGATTGTATTTCCGCTGCAGCAAAAAAAGGACGACCATGAAAGCGCCGGAAATGATAATAAAAAACGGGATAAATGTGAGAACGAAACTTTTAAAAGAGCCGGGTATAACGCGGAACGAAAAGAGCAAAAACACGATACCGAGCAAAAGCAGCGTAGCGGCGGGAAAGGCATAGGCGATGCGCAATTTGTGCGCTTTATAAAGTCCGGACGCCAAAAGCGCAAGAGAAGCAAAGACAACAGAAGCGGGCCACCACTCGTGCAGCGTGTTCGGAATGACGCCGCTCGTTACGAGACCGAAAAAAATTCCCGAAAGAGCGCAGAATATACCGAGAAAAAAGTGAAACGAATTGTGCGTAAATGACAGCGTAAAATATAAAAAGACGGCACCCAAGACCATGGCGACGACGGGCCATGCGGTCATAAACAGGCTGTCCGTTCCGCCCGGCGACAGAATAAACATGACAAATCCCGCGGTAATTAAAAATATCCCCAGAGCGAGGATCATATTGTAAAAGCGCATACTGTATCTTTTCATGGTACCTTATAGAATACACTTTATACGGCGTCTTGCCAATAAGTCCCGCTCGTGCTACAGTATCGTATGCATAAAAAACGTATGCTGACAAAGGTTTCGTACGCGGCGGGAATCGCCCTTCTGCTCGCGTGTATTTTTGCGTTTCCTTCGTCCGTGTCGACGGCGGAGCCCAAGCGCAGAGAACAGGCGCAGCTTACATCCCTCCTCAAAAAGCAGGATATCCCGAACGGCAGCCGGTACGCGATTGTCAATCAAATCGCAAACAATATGCTTTCGCAAAACGAATATCAATCCGCCGTTTTATTTTTAACCGACTGGGTGCAAAAACATCCGGACGACGCATACAATTCGTATTGGCTTTTGATGACCGGTTACGCATACCTTTCGATGGGTGCGGAACCCTTTGCGGAATATTATTTCGATCGCATCCTGCGCCATTATTCCGACCTGCTCGTAAAGGGGCGTTCCGTCCACTTTTTATGTCTAAAAAATCTCATACGCATAAGCAAAACATCCTCGACGCGCATCGCGTATTTCAATGAAATGATAAATCGATTTCCGTCCGACGTCAGCATTACGGAATTGTACTACCGCCGCGCGCTCGAATACGAAAAAGACAGCGAATGGGAAGCGGCTCTGCGCTCTTTCGCGCAGTTTCTCGAACAGAGCGACGCTTCCACGATACAGATTGCGGGAGAGCCGAACGCATACAGCGACGCGCGCCGCTTAGTCGATTTTAATAATTCTTCGAAGGACTGGACGTTTGAAAGCCTGGACGCCCTCGTCGCTGCAGTCAAAAGCGCGATCACGCGCTACGATTGGCGAGCGCTCGACAGCTATTGTTCGAAAATTAATTTCTTCTATATGTCGTGGACACAGGATGAAAACGATCCGAACTCGCAAAAGGAATTTTCCCTGCGCGTCTATATGCGCGGTCAGCGCATTACGTTCAGCGATACGCTCGAAGCGGGAACGACGCCGAACGAAGCGTATCTGCGCACAAGGGGATGGAGCCCTTATTCCCCGGTGTGGTACCTCTATTTCCGCAAAGTCGATTTTCCGATCGATCCCGACATAAACGGCAACTGGGAATGGGCGGGCATCTATATGGGCGAACGGCTCTTATGATGCGGATAATCCGCTCCGCTCTTTTGTGTGCGACGTGCTTTTTTGCGCTCGCATCCGGCGCCGCTTCTCAAGAGCGCGCGTCGCTCGAAGACGAACTCGCTTCTCTTCCTCTCGTACAAACGCTCGATACTGCAGATGCCCTGAAGCGTCGAAATTCCCTGTCAAACGATACCGCAATTCCGGAAAGCGAGCGCACTTCAAACGGCGCAACAACGGAAGACTTCGACGTACAACCCGTCGCACGAGAGGAAATGCCGCTTTCGGTCGCATATAAAGAGCTCGACATACCCGGAGCGCACAGGCCTTCCGTACAAAAATACCGCGATTATTATCTTTCGGAAAAATCGGTCAAGTGGCTTTCCTCCGTTCTCGAAAACGGAGAGCAATACCGGCTCTACGTCCGCGAAAAACTCAAAGAGCGCGGTATGCCATCCGTTCTCGAATATCTTCCCGTCGTCGAATCGGGCTATACGACAAACGCGAAATCGAAGAGCGGAGCGGTAGGCCTCTGGCAGTTTATGGCGAACAGCACAAAGCCTTTCCTCGTCAGAAATGATTTTGTCGACGAGCGGCTCGACCCGTGGAAATCGACCGACGCGGCGCTCGCAAAGCTCGAGGAAAACTTCAATATGTTTCACGATTGGCCTCTTGCGATCGCCGCGTACAACTGCGGTGCAGGCGCTATGGCGAGAGCGCTTGCAAAAAATCCCGGCAAAGATTTTTGGTATTTGGCGGAACACAAACAGCTGCGCGATCAAACGGCGCAATACGTACCGAAGCTCCTCGCCGTCGCGGATGCAGCGGAAAACGCCGCGTACTATGCGGTCGCCCTTCCGTCGGCAAAAGACGAAAAGGGCGAGCCCGTCAATCCCCGCGCCGGACGTTTCGATTACGCCGAAACAAAGGGCTCGATTTCGGTGAGGAGGCTTGCTCACGAATTGAAGATCGATGAGGACACGCTTTCTTCCCTCAATTCCGCGCTTTTCCGCGGCATCACGCCGCCCGCAGACGTATGGCATATCCGCGTACCCGAAGGTATGGCGCGCTCAGCTCAAGACGCAATCGCCGCGATCGAGCCATACCGTTTTCAAATGCGCTACACGGTACATGAAGGCGATTCGCTGTGGGGCATCGCCAAGCGTTTCGGTACGACGGTCGACGCGCTGTGCGATACGAATAACGTAAAATCGAATGCCGTTTTACGGATCGGAAAAATCCTCTATATACCGGTAAAATAAGCCGATACTTCTAAAGAGGTACGATAAAAAACGCCGTCTGAAATATCGCCGTCGCTTTTTATCTCGAGTTTGCACGGATGTTTACAGAAGACGTGTATATGTGGCGTTTCGATAAAAATCGTATGAATACGATACGCTTTATTTTGCAAACTCGACTATTGAACGTGTGCGCGCACGCGCACGGCTAAAAACTTTTTCGGAAATTGATATTTCCTGCAAAAGTTTTTATGGGAGTGCGTATGCAAAAAAAAATTATAGTATCCGCCTGTATTTGTTTCGTTTCGATAATGAGCGCCGCCTCGCAAAGCGGGGCGATGACGTCCGTAAGCCGTATCGATTGGACAAAACAGCAGTTCGTTTCATCCGTTTCGTTCGATACGGCAAAAGCCGGCATATCGCTGCCGTCAGGCAAAAACGCCGCATCGGAATCGATGTACGTAAAGCTTCCCGCATTGATTAAAGATCCGCTTTTATCGCTGTACGTCGACAACGCAAAGCAGCTCGGAGATTTGGTACTCGACGGTACGCTTACGATGAAAGAAATCACCGACATCGTCTACGGCGGAAAAATGACAAGCCCTGTTTTTAAAGGCGGAAAGCTCACGCTCTCCCTTACCGATACGATTTCCATCCCTTCGATAAGCGGCATGCTGCTCCGTCAGCGCACGCCGTACGCGCCTGCCGTTCCGATCGAATCGGTCGCATCCCGCGCGTATTCGGGTATCGTTATAGACGCGAGAGGCAAACTTCCCGTCCACGGCGAATACGTCGAAAGCGCCGCATCTCCTTGTTTTTTTCCGCGTATTTGGGATGAAAACATGGATTTGATTTACGAACGCGATATGGTATCCTACGATGCGGCACGCTCGAGCGGCATCGTGCTTTACGGAGAATCGGACGACGTACGCACATATCACGAACGCACAGGCTACGATCCGCTGTACATCAAAGCGTATAAAGTATACGGAAAAAACCGTACCGATCCCGTGATCCGCGAAAGTGATGCGCTCCGCATTCTCACCGTAGAGCAAAACCGCGCGCTTTTAAAAGAGGGCAAAGTCGTCATCATCCTCGACAAAGGAGAGCTTGTGCACGATGTGAGCTCTCCTCTCAAAGACGATTCGTACTACGCCGCCTACGATACGCTCCGCCGCGAAATCACCGGAGGCGGCGATGCCGAAAAAAATCAAAACGGTTCAAACGGCGGCGTCCCCGACACGAAGGTCGACGACGGACTGAGAGGCATCGTCATATCGATCGCAAATGTAAAGTTCATACCCGATTCGGCAGAGCTTTTGCCGTCGGAAAGAGCGCGCATAGAACGCATCGCATCATCTCTCAAAGAAATTATTAAAAACAATGACGGCTATACGATACTCGTCGAAGGACATACGGCCGATGTCGGAAAACCGGAAGGTCAGATGAATCTTTCGATCGAGCGCACGAAAACGATCATGCATGCGCTCATCGCATACGGCATACCCGATAGGCTTTTCAGCTACCGCGGTTACGGCGGCATGCTTCCCGCCGCGGCGAACGATACCGAAGAAGGCCGGCGTCAAAACAGGCGCGTCGTCATCACCGTGCGCCCGAAAGACACGTACATACAGAGGGATTATTAACGATGCTGCAAAGCGAAGAAATTATTAAAATAGAAAATCTTTCGAAGTCGTTCGGAACGACGAAAATTATTAAAAATATTTCGCTTTCCGTACACAAAGGCGAAGTGCTCGGCATCATAGGACCGTCCGGGAGCGGGAAATCGACAATCCTCCGCTGCATTACGCAGCTTGAAACGGTAAGCGGCGGCTCCATTTCAATATGCGGGCAAAATCTCGTCAAAGACGGCGTCTATGCGGATAAAGCCGCCCTCCGATCGATAGCGTTGAAAACGGGACTTGTCTTTCAGAATTTCAATTTATTTCCGCACTATTCGGTTTTGCAGAACGTCGCAGACGCTCCCCGCCGCGTTCTCGGAAAAAGTGCGGAAGAAGCGAATTCTCTTGCCGTCGATCTTCTTTCGCGCATGGGACTCGCCGATAAAATATCGAATTATCCGTACGAACTTTCGGGAGGACAGCAGCAGCGAGTCGGCATCGCGCGTGCACTCGCGCTCAATCCGGAAGTGCTGTTGTTCGACGAACCGACGAGCGCCCTCGATCCGGAATTGACCGGTGAAATACTTTCGGTTATTAAAACGCTTGCTGCGGAAAAGATGACGATGGTCGTCGTCACCCATGAGATGGCATTCGCACGCGACACGTGCAGCCACATCATATTCATGGACGGAGGCGTCATCGTCGAACAGGGATCGCCGAAAGACGTCATCGACAGTCCGAAAGAAGCGCGTACGAAAGCATTTTTGGCAAGATTCAACGCATAGCCGAGCGCAGAAAATATCGTACCGTTTCAGAGGCTCTGTATGCCCGAAAAAATAATTTCGATCATGCTGCGATATGGAAAATCAATATACAATAAAAAATCAAGGAAGCCGCCAAAAAACTGAAGTTTTTGAACGACCCGAATAAAAAACCGCCGCATCGCTACGGCGGTTTTATCGGCAGCAAATCAGCTTACCATTTCTTTTCGACTTTGTCGCAGATATTCGGCTCGCCTTCCTCTTTGGAGAAGAACTTCGCCTTTTCCATATTCGGAACGAAGTTGAGCGTATCACCGAGACGGAAGTCCGCATTTGCCGACGTTTTGACGATAAGGTTTTGTCCCTTATTCGTAACGACATAGAGGTGCGTTTCCGAGCCGAGCGGTTCTTTGTTCGTAAGCTTCATCTGCATATTGTTCGCCGCGGCAGGCTTTTCCGAAAACGCGACGTCTTCGGGGCGGATGCCGAACGACACTTCTTTGCCGACGAAAGCTTTAAGCTCTTTCGCCTGTGCGTCCGTCGGAACGACTTCGAACGAACCTTCGTCGCATACGATCTTGCCGCCTTTTTCGGCGACTTTGACCGTCATAAAATTCATCGGCGGCGTGCCGATAAATCCCGCGACGAATTTATTGATCGGAGAATTATACAGATAGAGCGGCGCACCGATCTGCTGAATAAATCCGTCTTTCATAACGACGATCTTCGTACCGAGCGTCATAGCTTCGATCTGATCGTGCGTAACGTAGATCATCGTCGCCTGCAGCCTCTGGTGTAAAGAAGCGAGTTCGGAGCGCATCGTAACGCGGAGCTTCGCGTCGAGGTTCGACAGCGGTTCGTCGAAGAGGAATACTTTCGGATTGCGGACGATCGCGCGGCCGACTGCGACGCGCTGGCGCTGACCGCCGGAAAGCGCTTTCGGCTTACGGTTCAAATACTGCGTCAAGTCGAGCTGCTTCGCCGCATCTTTTACGCGGCGGTCGATTTCCGCTTTGTCCATTTTGCGGATCTTCAAACCGAAAGCCATATTGTCGTACACCGTCATGTGCGGGTACAGCGCATAGTTTTGGAACACCATAGCGATGTCGCGGTCTTTCGGCGGAACATCGTTCATCTCCACGCCGTCGATGTACAGCTTGCCTTCGGTGATGTCTTCAAGACCCGCAACCATGCGGAGCGTCGTCGATTTTCCGCAGCCGGACGGGCCGACGAAAACGCAAAACTCTTTGTCTTCGACCGTGATATTGGCGTCGGTAACGGCACGCGTCATGCCTTCGTATACTTTTCCGACACCCTTCAGTTCAACTTTTGCCATAAAAGGCCTCCCTTGGGGTTATATTATAAAAATAAGTATACGGCAAAAAATACGCGCTGTCAAACGATTTTTTTTAAATCGATTTTTTTTAAATCGGCAAAACAATCATAAGGGGCAGTTTTATCAAATATAAATCCTTTTTCATTCCATTTCGGAATAACATCGACATGCGCAAAGACAGACTTCACTTTATCCGTAAATCCGTTATGGGAAGTAAATACATACTTAATTCTATTTAAATCCAGTTTTTCCTTTAATGCTTTCAAGGATTTAATATTCATTTCACTGTTGCAGTTGAACAGATCAAAAAAACACCATCCGCCGTCTTGATTCAGCGCAATGGAGTCTCCCGTAAAAAGCAGTTCGTTGTCGATTAAATACATCAAGTGCCCGAGCGTATGGCCGGGAACTAAAAACGGCTGAATCGTCAAATCACCGACGGAAACGGATTGGCCGTCTTTAAGAAGGTGATAATTGTCTTTTATTTTTACGGAATTTTTTAATCCGAACGGGCCGATTTTTTTACGGTATACGGTATTTGTCAGATAATTTTCTTCAATTTCGCCCAGATAAATTTCAGCGTTAATAAAACAATTTTCACAACGAATATCCAAGCCGCCTGCATGATCCGGGTCCGCATGCGTAAGAAACAGCGCCTGAATCGCTTTAGGATCGATTCCGATTTTTTTACACCCCGGCAAGAGAGCATGATGATTTTTGTACCCGGAATCTATTGCGATCAGTGTGTTACCCTTGCGGATAAAGAAGATATTGACATCGTACTCTCTTACGCAGCTTACCGTTTCCGTCAATCGCCCTGTTTCCGCAGGATGAAAAGCTCCTTTTCCTCTGTACACTTTCGGAACAACATGAATTGCAAAATAATCCATTAAACTCATAAAACCATCTCCTTTACCGATTATTACGAGGTTAATTGTAAGGCCGATTCCCGAAAAACGCAAGGATTTTATTATTTAATAATTATTGAAAAATTATTGAAAGCTTCGAAAAAAATTCAATTTTTAGAGGAGTTTCATTATATATCCGCATCAAACGTGCAATTTAAAACGCGTTCAGTCCGCCGGGCTTTACTTGAAAATGACTGAACTCCATCGAAAACGACGCCCTGCCCTGCGTCGCCGAACGGAGGCTCGTCGAAAAGCCGAACATCTTCGCCATCGGTGCCTGCGCGTGAACGATTTCGCCCGTCTGCTTCGAATCCTGTCCGAGTATAATACCGCCGCGGCTCGTCATCTGGTTCATCGCGTCTCCGACGAATTCTTTCGGACAGGAAATATCGACGTCCATAACGGGTTCGAGCAATTCCGGTTTTGCGGCCGAACACGCTTTGTCGAAAACCGCGGCGGCGCACGCTTCGAATGCAAACGTCGTCGACGTCAATTCGCTGTAATCGACATCGGTTACGGTGACGGCGGTATCGGTACAGGGATAACCGAATTTGATTCCCGATTGGAGAGAGCTTTCGAACGCGCTTTCCATCGCTTCGAAAATTTCGTCGGGGATATCGCCCTTCTTTACGGTACATGCGTACGAGTTTCCGGCTCCTTGAGGACGCGCTTCGACGTGAACCTTTATACCCGCCGTATTTTCTTTTCCGCCGAGCACTTTGCTGTAGCTTTCGCTCGCATCCGCGCTTGCGGTCACCGCTTCGCGGTAAGTCACTTGCGGAGAGCCCACGCGGCACTTCACTTTAAAATCGTCCTGCATGCGCGTGACGAGTACGTCGAGGTGCAGCTCACCCATGCCGCTGATTATCAGCTGACCCGTTTCCGCGTCTTCGTGATACGTAAACGTCGGATCTTCCCGCGAAAGGATCGCAAGCGTATCGTTCATCCTGTCGCGCTCGGCGAGCGATTCGGGTTCGAGAGAAACCGATATGACCGGTTCGGGAAACTGCGGTTTTTCAAGGAGCACCGGCATCCCCTCGCTGCCGAGCGTGTCGCCCGTCTGCGCGAGTTTCAATCCGATAAACGCTGCGATATCGCCTGCAGCGATACTGTCGATCGGCTCTTCTTTGTCCGCATTGATTCTGAAAATTCTGTTGACTCTCTCGCGCTTTTTTTTGTTGACGTTATACACTTGCGTGCCGCTCGCAATTTTTCCCGAATACATGCGCACAAAACACAGGAGCCCCATATTCGGATCGTGCTGAATTTTAAACACCAAACCGACGGCGGCTCCGTTTTCTTTACACGGCACTTCGATTTTTTCTTCTTTATCGCGCTTTATGTGCAAACCGACGGCGGGCGGCACTTCATCGGGTGCCGGAAGATAATCGATAAGTGCATCGATGAGCGGCTGCACGCCCTGATTGCGGCGGGCGCTTCCCATCACAAACGGAACGATTGCACGCGCTATCGTCTCTTTGCGGATCGCATCTTTCAGCTGTTCCGTCGTTATCTCTTTTCCTTCGAGGTATAATTCCGCAAGAAAATCGTCGGCCGATGCGACCTGATCGACGAGCTTCGCCCGCCATTCGTCCGCTTTTTCTTTGCGTTCCGGAGCGATATCGGAAAATGAAAAAGTTTCTCCGTCGTCGTCTTCGTTCCAGCGGATTTCCTTCATCGTCAAAAGATCGATGACGCCTTCGAAATCGCTTCCTTCGCCGATCGGGATCTGGAGAGCGACGCATTCGACACCGAACTTTTCGTGTACGTCTTCCATCGAACCGAAAAAGTCGGCGCCGACGCGATCCATCTTATTCATAAAACACAGGCGCGGCACTTTAAACGTGTCCGCCTGACGCCACACCGTTTCCGTCTGCGGCTGCACGCCGTCGACCGCACAGATGACGGCGACCGCACCGTCGAGCACGCGCAGAGAGCGCTCGACTTCGGCGGTAAAATCGACATGCCCCGGCGTATCGATGATATTGATTTGAAAGCCGCGCCATTCGGTCGTCGTCGCCGCACTCGCAATCGTAATGCCGCGCGCCTGTTCCTGCGGCAAAAAATCCATCGTCGCCTGACCGTCGTCGATTTCGCCGATTTTGTGAATTTTTTTCGTATAATAGAGGATGCGCTCCGTCGTCGTCGTTTTGCCCGCGTCGATGTGCGCCATGATTCCGATATTCCGTATTTTATTCAGCTGCATAACGCGAGTATATAGAAAAGAGAAAGAAGGAGCAAGCGAACATATTTTTGAAAAAACCGATAAGGCAAGCTGCGAGGAAAATCGGAGGAAACGTAGCGATGAGAAAGCTCGCATAAGTTCGGGAATGTACGGCAAAGCCCTAGACGTATTTTACACGAGCGGGTAAAATACATTGTTATAAAACGTATAAACAAATACAGAGGTAATTATGAATTTCATCTTTTTAGGACCGCCCGGAGCGGGCAAAGGCTCTCTCGCCGTCAAAGTCGCACAGGAGTACAAAATCCCCCACATTTCGACGGGCGATATTTTCCGCGCGGCGATAAAAAATCAAACGGAACTCGGGAAAAAAGTCAAAAGCATCATCGATTCGGGCGGCTTGGTGAGCGACGACATCACGTGCGCACTCGTAAAAGAGCGGCTCGAAGCGGACGATACGAAAAGCGGTTTTATCCTCGACGGATTTCCGCGCACCCTCGCGCAGGCTGAAGCGTTTACGAAAATCTGCGACGACGTAACGGTCGTCAATTTCGTTATCAAAGACCAAGAAGTCATCAAGCGCCTTTCGACGCGGCGCGTCTGCAAAAAATGCGGAACGAATTTCAACGTGCTCACGCTGCCGCCGAAAAAAGAAGGCGTCTGCGACAACTGCGGCGGTGAGCTCTATCAGCGGGACGACGATAAGCAGGAATCGATTTTACACCGCATGGACGTATACCGCGAGCAGACCGAACCGCTTATCGATTTTTACCGCACGAGAGGAAAGCTTACCGACATAGACGGAGCAATTCAAACGGCACAATTATTAAACGAGTTCGAAAAAGCGTTTCCGAAAAAATGATGTCCGCCGTGGCGTACGGCATCGTATGCGACGATGCACATAGGGCACTGTATGCAAAAGCGCGCGAAGGGTATCGCATGCGGCTGTGTGCGCAGCAGTGCGCGTTGCAAATTTTACGTAAAAAACGGACAGCGCCTAAGGAGGCGATGCAATGAAAAAAATCGTACTGATCCCCGATTCATTTAAAGGCACGATGAGTTCCGCAGAGATATGCGGTATCATGGAAAAAGCGATAAAAAAATTTTATCCCGAAACGGATGTCGTAAGCATCCCCGTCGCCGACGGAGGAGAAGGCAGTGTCGACGCCTTTCTCACCGCAGTCGGCGGAAAAAAAATCACCGTATCCGCCGACGATCCCTACTTCAAAAAAATGGATGCATTTTACGGAAAACTTTCCGACGGAAAAACGGGCGTCATCGAAATGGCTTCCTGCGCGGGGCTTCCCCTCGTCGAAGACAGGCGCGATCCCGAAAAGACGACGACGTTCGGAGTGGGCGCTCTCATACTTCGCGCGATCGAAAACGGCTGCACGAAACTCATCATGGGACTCGGAGGAAGCGCGACGAACGACGGAGGCTGCGGAGCGGCTGCGGCATGCGGCGTAAAGTTTATCGATAAAGCGGGAAAAGAATTTATCCCGACGGGCGGCACGCTCTGCGACATCAAACACATCGACTCGTCCGGTTTGCATCCCTCGCTCAAAGGCATCGAAATCGTCACGATGTGCGACATAGACAATCCGCTCTACGGAGAAACGGGAGCCGCGTACGTATTCGGACCGCAAAAGGGCGCCGACGAAGAAGCGGTTAAACGCCTCGATTCGGGACTCCGCCGCCTCGCCGAAATCGTCGAGCGGGATCTGCACAAAGACGCTTCTCTCATGCCCGGCGCGGGAGCGGCCGGCGGCATGGGCTACGGCATGAACGTCTTTTTCAGTTCAAAGCTGCAGATGGGTATCGAAACGGTGCTCGACACGGTGAAGTTCGACGAACTCGTCAAAGATGCGGACTGCGTTTTTTCGGGCGAAGGAAAAATCGACACGCAGAGCCTGCGCGGAAAAGTCGTCATCGGCATCGCGCGCCGCACGAAAAAAGCGGGAGTACCGCTCATCGCAGTCGTCGGCGATATCGGAGACGACATCGAAGAAGCGTACGACACGGGCGTATCGGCAGTCTTCAGCATAAACCGCGTCGCAGTCGATTACACCCGCGCAAAGCCCCGCGCAAAAAACGATCTTCGGCTCACGGTCGAAAACATCATGCGCTTTATCGAATGCGTAAAAACGCGAATGTAATTCGCCTTTTAATTACACGCACACCGATTCGTCGATGACTTTTTTGAGAGTCTCCGCCGAATGCAAAAGCGCTTCCCTTTCTTTGTCGTCGAGTTCGAGCGGCACCTGAGTTTCGACACCGTCCTTTCCGACGACAGCGGGCATGCTCAGTGCAACCCCTTCGATTCCGAAAGTGCCGTGCTGTATCGTCGATACCGGCAAAATCGATTTTTCGTCGCGGCTGATTGCCTGACAAATGCGCCTGACCGCCATCGCTACCCCGTAATACGTCGCTTTCTTTTTTTCGATGATTTTGTATGCACTGTTTTTAACTTCTTCGGCGATCCTGCGCATGGAATCTTCGTGTTCGTGAAAACCGCGCATATCGCAAAAGCGGTCGAGCTTGATGCCCGAAACGTTCGCACAGCTCCACGCGGCGATCTCACTGTCCCCGTGTTCACCGATGATAAAGGCGTGGACGCTTCTGCTGTCGACGCTCAAGTGTTCGCCCAAAAGATATTTCAGCCGCGCCGTATCGAGAACGGTACCCGAACCGAACACGCGGTTTTCCGGCAAACCCGAAAGTTTTGCCGCCGTATACGTTAGAATATCGACGGGATTTGCAACGATGAGCAGTACGCCCTGAAAATCTCGCTTTGCGATTTCCGGAATAATCGATTTGAAAATCGCAACGTTCTTTTTTACAAGATCGAGCCGCGTCTCTCCCGGCTTTTGCCCCGCGCCCGCCGTCACGACGACGATCGACGCATCTCGTATGTCGTCGTATGAGCCCGCATATATTTTCATCGGACCGGCAAAGGGAAGCCCGTGGCTTATATCGAGCGCTTCACCTTCGGCTTTATTTTGATCCGCATCGATTAAAACCATTTCCGAATACAGACCGCTTTCCATCAATGCGAACGCCGACGATGCGCCGACAAATCCGCATCCTATAACACCTATTTTTCTCGCGTTGACGACACTCATAGTTACCGCTCCTTACAGCTTCGATTTCATTTATATAATAAATATAGCGAAAAAATCGCCGTCCGTGTACTGAAAACGTTACCGTGAATAAGCGGCGGCACGTTGCATAAACGGCGCTTCTTGCGCTATGCTTAGCAAATGACGGAAACAAAATCGCATTCACTGGTACGGTCGGGCATCCGCCTTTCAGTCGTCACGCTTTTATCGCGCATACTCGGCCTCGTGCGCGAAATGACCAAAGCGGCTTTTCTCGGAACCGGAGCGATAGCGGACGCATTCGGTATCGCATTTCAACTGCCGAATCTCTTTCGAAGGCTCTTCGCGGAAAACAGCGTTTCCGTCGCTTTCATTCCGACCTTCCGCGCATACGTCGAAGACATTTCGTCGGATGCCGACAAAACAAAGACGCAGGATTTCATCTCATCGACGCTCACTCTCGTCACTTTTTTGACGGGAGCGGTCACCGCTTTGGGCATCATCTTTACGCCCGCGATCATTAAAGTATTTTACGGCAGCACGGATGCGGCGACAATGCCGGAAGCGGTGCTTCTCACGCGTATCATGTTTCCCTATCTCGCCGTCGTTTCGGTCGCCGCCCTCTTTCAGGGAATCTTAAACGGCGTCGGCGTTTTCACTCCGTCGGGCTTCGCTCCCGTTTTGTTCAACGCCGTCGTCATCGCGCTCACGTACATACTCGCCCCATATACGGCGAACCCCGCGCGAGCTATGGCGGCAGGCGTCATCGCAGGCGGCTTTTCGCAAATGCTCTTTCAGCTGCCCTTCGTACTGCGCACGAAGTGGCGCGTTTCGTTCGCGTCGCTTAAAAGCGCGTTTACGAATCCCGGTACGAGACGCGTCATGCTCCTCGTGCTTCCAACCGTCGTCGGTATGGCCGCATACCAGATAAACGACGTCGTATCGAGTACGCTCGCAAAACGCGCGGGCATCGGCATATACGCGAGCCTGCAATATTCGCTTCGGCTGCAGGAATTGATTTTAGGCATATTCGCCGTATCGATCGGTTCGGTTATTTTGCCGGATATGTCGGCGCTTGCGCAAAAAAAACGCTGGGACGATTTTACGGCGCTGCTCATCCGCGCCCTAAAAATCATCACGCTGATAGCGCTTCCGGTTACGTTTTATTCGCTTATCTGCGGAAAGGAAATCATTTCGCTCGTCTACAAAACGAAAAACTTTACCGATGAATCGGTAGCGATGACGCTTTCGGTATTTCGCTTTCACATGATAGGTCTCGTCTTTATCGCGCAAAACCGCGTTTTGTCTCCGTCGTTTTACGCGCAAAAAAATACCGTGCTTCCGACGCTTGCGGGTATTTTCAACTTCGCCGTCAATATAGCGCTCGCTTCTCTTTTCGTCGCTCGCATGAAAGGAGCGGGCATCGCGCTCGCCCTTTCGATCGCAAGTTTTGCGAATACCGTTTTTTTATGCGCCGC
>NZ_JACSET010000006.1:97458-199148 GCF_014334325.1 Treponema sp. Marseille-Q4130
CGGGTATTTTCAACTTCGCCGTCAATATAGCGCTCGCTTCTCTTTTCGTCGCTCGCATGAAAGGAGCGGGCATCGCGCTCGCCCTTTCGATCGCAAGTTTTGCGAATACCGTTTTTTTATGCGCCGCTCTTCCGCGCTTGCGCTCCGTCGATACCAAAAAGATTATTAAATCGTCGGTATTATATGAATTGAAAATAATAATTTTTTCACTCGTCGCCGCTCTTCCCGTCTATATCGTGCGTCCGCGCCTCGTATCTTTTTTTGCAGGACACGGTCGCATCATTTCCGACGGAGGCGTCGTCGCCGTTTCTACGCTCCTCTTCGCCGCCGTCGGCGTCGTCCTCCTTTTTTTCACGCGGGATGAAATCGCAAAACTCTGTGCGGAAAAATTCTTAAAGCGACGGCCGCCGCTTTAAGCGAGCGGCAAAATACGCTATACTTACGCCTATGATTTCGCATTACCTGTGGATTTTTTTTATTGCAATGGTGCCGCTCATCGAACTGCGCGGCGCGATCCCCGTTTCGCAGGCATTTACGCCGCCCTTGCCGCTTTTGCAGTCATATATCGTCTGTATCGCAGGCAATATGCTCCCCGTGCCGGTCATCTATCTCTTTGCGAGAAAATTTCTCGAGTGGGGTGCGGACAAAAAAATCATCGGAAATATCTGTACGTTTTTTCTTATAAAAGGAGAAAAGGCGGGTAAAAAGCTTGAGGCAAAAGCGGGTCGGGGACTTTTTGTCGCGCTCATGCTCTTCGTCGGCATACCGCTTCCCGGCACCGGCGCATGGACGGGTACGCTCGCTGCGAGCGTCCTCGATATGGATTTTAAAGAAACCGTACTCGCCGTTACGCTCGGAGTACTAATAGCGGGGCTCATCATGGCGCTCGTAAGCTTCGGCGTGTTCGGCGTTATTCGGTAAGCGCATATCGATACCCGAAAACATACATTTTCGATATTTGCCCTAAAAACACTTGAAAAAAACAACTTGAAGAAACTTGAAGAAACTTGAAAAAACAATTGGAAAATATAATAAAATATGTTATCATATATAGATTTAGAAGAGAATCTATATGGCAATACAATTTAAGTCTTATTTGAAAATTTTGCTACTTGTTGCTTCGACCGGTATTTTTTTATCATGTACAGAACTCGTCACCGCACCGACAATGCAGGCAGACGGTTTGCTGCGCAGTGGAACAAACGATACGATCGCAGCTCCGCAAAATCTTTCTGCAACACAGGGCGAAAAGCGCACCATCACACTGAGCTGGACGGAAGTACATAAAGCCGTGCGTTACTATGTGTATGCCTCTCCGACGCCATTCGGTACTTTTCCGAAAGTCGGAGAAACATCCACACGTTTGTATACCTATGACGCTATGCCCGGCGTGACGCGGTATTTTAAAGTAACGGCCGTATCCTACGCAGGTACGGAATCGAAACCGAGCTTAACTGTTTCCGGAACAACGCTCGCACAACCCGTCATCAACGATATACAGCAAACCGAAAATACTGACAGCGTAACGATCTCTTGGTATATGGAAAATACCGATGCCTATTGCGACGCACTGCAATATACGATTACGTGCCGAGGCAATTCCGATGTTATACGGACGGAAACGATTGCGGGCGGAGCAAACGGAATATCCGCACCGACGTCGTATACGTTTACAAATCTGAAGCAAAATACAAAATACAAATACACGGTCGAAGCGTTTTTAAAAACCGCACAGGAAGCCGTTGAAACAAGCGATGCGGTCGATGCGGAAACGGCTGCTTCGTTAAAACCGAGCGCACCGGATAATATGCATGCGACGGGCGGCGTTCTTACAAATATGATTTCGCTGTCGTTTACGCTTCCTGAAAAAGCGAATGTCAAACAGACGACGGATATGGGTACGGGCGGTCAACAGGCAATCTACAGCAAATATCCGCTGTATTTCAAAATCGCACGGCGTATCGCAGCCGGTGATACCGGCACGGAATATTCATGGATGCCGCTGGAAGAAAAAATTTATTATTCTCCGTCAGAGACAGATAAATGGACAAACACGGAACCGACTTCCCTTGAAGCATATAATGCGGCATATACGGAAGGTGCTACCGTCACGTATATCGATACATCGGATCTTGTGCGCGGCATAAAATACGAATATAAAATCCAATCGTATATCTATAAAAAAAATACGACGGCATCTTCATCATCTTCATTTGCGGTAGGTTGGGAAGCTGCCGTTCCGCTGTTCGAATTATCGAATATTACGTCCGTTCCCGATAACGAACCGCATCCGACAAAGAACATCAAAACATCGGTGCGATTTAAAGCGGCTTGGACGTCGCACGATAAAGAAAGCGATTACGTATTTATCGTCAAAGAAGATCACAACGATATTGCCGATAATTACAGCGGCTCAAAATATATGCTGTATGAATCCCTCGCAAGCCTAAACGACGCCGTGCTTACGTATGACACCCAAGATGCGGCAAGCACAAACTGCGGGTACTATACGTATACGATGTATATCGTTTCAAAAACTTTTCCTCACGGCGCCGATGAACTTGAAACCGCGGTACACAATGCGCTCGATTCCGCTCCGGCGCAAAGAAGCGCTCTTGTTACATCGGAAATCGATTTACCGAAAGCGTCTATCACAGTCGATGACGGATACAGGGACAAAGCGGTAATTTCATGGAATTACGACAGCCAAACGGACTATACGCTTAAGCGCTATACCGCCGACAAAAACGGATACAAAATCGAAGGCACGCTCAAAGAAACCGATAACGCGGCACTCGGTACAACGGGCAGCTACATCGATACCACGCTTGAAAACGGAAAAGCATATATCTATGTGCTGTGTGCAAAATACAAGACGGGCACGATTACCATTCTATCCGATCCCACGACTGCGTATACGCTCGGCGTTCCCTTCGTAACGTTCGATGCCGATTCTCCGGCATACAGTGCGATCACGATTTCATGGAAACCGGTACAAAAAGCGGATATCTATACCGTCACGTTGACCTGCGGCAGTATAACGGTAACGGGCACGCTCGAAAAAAATACGACGGGGTCTTCATATACGGCGTCCGAACACACTTCGTATACGATAGGCGAAACCGGTCAAATCATCTACACGATCGGTAAACCTGCAGGATATGACGACGCACAGATTTCGGGAAAACCTTTTACCTGTACGGTATCGGCTTCAAACAGTAAAGCCGCAGCAGCGTCGGCTCCGATACAAGTGCGTACGCTTGGGCCTGCCGAAACGAATGTAACGGCAACCCTTGCACAATCCGCCGATCGAATCACAGCAACATGGAATACGGTGCAAGGTGCGGCAGGCTATTTCGTACTGCGCGACCGATGCGATATTTTAAATGACAAGATTCTTTCAAGCGACGTATATTTCGTACCGGCAACTCCGACCGGCAGTACAAATGAAATACAAGCGAATAAAGAAATCATCTCCGGTGCAAGCGCCGTCATAACCGGCAATACAATCACGCTGACCGACACCTATACGGCATCTCCGGCAACGGGTATGACCGTTTGGCAAGACAATCAGGATAAACTCGCGTGGGGATACCCGTATCGCTATACCGTATTCCCCGCGAAAAGCGCAAACGATGCCTACGACGTTTCAGCCGTTTCGGAAAACGGAAAGCGTACACAGGTAACAATACGCGATGTCGTCTATCAAAACGTCGATAAGATTTTTGCTGCCGGTTCCACGCTCGGCTGCGGCTTTGCAGTCACCGCGACAAAATCCGAAAGCCCCGATTCCGTTACGATTGTATGGCAAAAGCCGTACGGAATAACGACGCAGGAACCGAAACTGTGGCGAAAACGCATGACGGGAAGCGGGGCGCAATGGGAAAAAACGACGGAACTTGTCGATGCGCACGGCAACTTTGTCGTCGCTCCGACGGGAAACGAACGTACCGTTCCGTACGGCTATGCCGTCGTCTACAGCGACGAAGCGCCGCACGCCACATACCTCACATCTCTTTCCGTTTCCGATCCGAAAAGTCCGTCGGAACCGCTCAACAAGGGCTATGCATTTGCGATCACGTGTACCGCGAATAACATAAAAAACGGTGCCGCAGCGGGATTCGGAGAACGGATCGGGTGGACGCTGTGGAATTACGACGAACGCGCTGTCGGACCCGATCAGGGAAAAACGTATGAGCTGTACATCAAAAACAGCGACTATAATGCGAACTGGAATAAAATCGCAACGGTTTCGCAAGACGGAAGCGTTACCCTGAACAATAAATCGGAGTACGCGGTGACGATCACGCCGTCAAACGAAAGTTTGAGCATTATCCCCGTACTGACAAACGACACGCATTCGGGCTTGCTGCAAGTGCTGCGTGACTATAAGCATTATGCAAAGATGGAAATAACGCGGACTCTTTCGGACGGAACACACATCATCGCATCGTATTCGGACGGAGACCCGTTCGCATACCGTGAAATCACACCGAAAGAATTCGCCCTCGTTTCGGCGCTGTCGCTCGCTACGGCGATGTACCGCGACATGGAAAATGAAACGACGCAGTTTCTCGAATACAGCAAAGAAGGCAAGTGGGGGACGAGAAGGATCTTTTATTTTAATAAAAATAAGGGGCCGTTTTTCCAAACGATATCGGGAACGCTGCGCTGTTATGCCAGCACTACCGGTCCCAAAATGCCGAAAAAATACGGACACTACGACACAAATGATATGGGTGATATGCCAAGTTGGCTCGGCGGCAAAGTAGATCCCGACCCCTGTACGCTGACGCTCGCATCGCAGAGCATATACACGGGCTCGGCGACGATTACGTCTATGGAGAACGAAGGCGGAAGCTATACCGTTAAATACCGTTCGGAAGAAAACGGTAAAAATTTCAGAGAATTCGTTTCGTCGATATTCAGCTACGGCAACCTTACGTCTCCGGAAAACTATGATTGGTCTGCAACGGAAAATAAATGGAAATAATACTATGAAACATACGGTACCTGTTCGATTATATATTGTACTGGCCGCGCTTGCGTTCGGCTTTACGTCGTGTCATCAGTTTTTTCAAGGCAAAATAGACATGACGCAAAAGGACAGGAGCGCAGCGTTGACGGATATTTTATCGGATACCGAACCGATTACGCAGCTCGATAAACCGGCGCAGATTTTCGTTTCGCACGGCAAAAACGCGGATGCGGTAAAGATTCACATAGCATGGAGCGCGGTAACGGGAGCGGCATCGTATCGGCTTGAACGAGCCGTTGTACAAGCAAAAGAAAACGGTACTTTTCCACTCCCTGATGAAAGCGAATTTGAAATCATCAAAGCGTCCGGAACGAACCCGATAACATCGAGTTATATAACGGGAACATCCTATACCGATGTCATTCTCAATTCCGAAAGTGCAAAATATTCGGATAAAGAATATACCTACGGCTTCTTTTACCGTGTAAGCGCGGAAAATGCGTACAAAAAATACGATCCGAGCGCGTTTACCCAGTCTGCACAAGCCGGAACCTTGCTTGCACCGCCCCGCTCCCCTCGTGCGAGTCTCGGCGATTCGGAAAATTACATCATGTTGACATGGGAAAAAAGCGAGAGCATCTCATATTACAAGATCTACCGGAGCGAAAACCGAGACGGAACAAACAGTTTGTATCTCGATAGGGTTGCGGCAAATCAAAACCAATACAAAGATATGATTCCCCCTCCCCAACAGGGAAAAGAATATTTTTATACCGTTTACGCACAAAACGCAGCCGGAAATATAAGTGTGGCAAGCGCACCGGCACTCGGCTTTACACTCATGGCGGGTGCACCTTCGAAAATTCAAAACGTGCGCGTTACGGACGGTCGGGGCACTGCCGTAGATCACATCACCGTTACATGGGATCCCTCAAGCGGTACCGATATCTCATACGCGGTATACCGCACGAGTTCCGTCGACAGCGCGTACTTACTGTGCAGCAACACCGTAACGCAGACATCCTATACCGATACCCAATCGTTGAAGCCGAACGTGTACTACTATTATCAAGTGCAGGCTGTCAAAACGGTTGTCAACAGCGACGGAACGACGACTGTTACAAAAGGGCCGTTTTCGGCATCGTCGCCGACGGATGCACAGCCCGCAGAAGCGTATCTGCTCAGTCCTCCTGCATCGCTCGAAGTGGCGAAAGTGCGCGGATCGAATCCTGCAAAAGTACTGTTTAAATTTCCGGCAGCGCTCGGCTCGTCCGAGTGTCTTACCAATTCGCACATATATAACGATTACAATACCTATACGTATCGCTTGTTCGGCGGCACGACGCCCGATACCGTCAGCACGGAAATATCGGTATCTATGCCGGCGGCGATAAACGGCTATTACGAAGTGGAAGCGGCTCCCGGCAGTCATAAATTCTTTACGGTCGTAACGGTAAACGGAACGCAACAAAGCGCAGCGAGCACGGTAGCGGCTCCCGCCCCTTACGAAGCAAAAGACGTAACGGCGACACAGCATAAAGCCATACCGGGTCTTACCGACAGTGCCGCCGACGCAAACTCTTCCGGTGTCTATCCCGTACGGATCACGTGGAGTGCATCCGATGAAGGAGCCGACGGCGGTTATTATATATATCGTTCGACACAAAAGACAAACGGCTTCAGGAGGATTACGGAAACGCCGGTAACGGAATTGTCTTATATCGATAAAAACGATACGGCAAAGACGGGAACCTATTACTATTATAAAGTGCTCTCGCTCAACAGTCTGCTGCAAGGGATAAATTTTACGGAGGCGGCATGCGGATACGGTGCGCTCACCTATGATCAATATTTTAGGGAATACAACAAAACGATAAAACGTTCACACCAAAAGCTTACATTGATGCACAAATCAGGAACGAGCGCGCTCGGAAGTGAAACGGTACAGGGCGATATCGGAGGCGAAGTGCGATATAAGGCGGAAATGAGCGGTTTCGGTGCGCGCATAACGATGTACTACAACGGCTACTGCGACTATTACATAAGCGGCAGTGTACAACTCGGCATTTATTTTACACTTACCGGAAATACGAACACAAGCGCAAACATGAGCGCCAACGGAAGCATGGACGGAACGGTCACCTGTACGGGTATGTATCCCGGTACGATCGTATACGACAATATCCAAATAAAAGGCGGCAATGCCGCCGGGGGCAATTACCTTGTAAAGCCTGAAGGGTTCCCTGCTGCAAACGTAAGCTATGCGATCGGCCTTGAATAATCACAAAGAGGTATAAAAAATGAAACATTACAAAAAATTATTATTTTTTTCGATTATCTGCTGCATCCTGTTTGTCATACTGTCGTGCTATACGCCTTCGCCGTTGTATGGAACATGGGCGGATAACAAAGGAAACAGAATAACTTTTGTAAACGACGGATCGTATTCCGCATCGATTATCGACCAGACGGGACAAAAAACGCTGTATGAGGGGTCGTGGACGGTTCTCGATAACGTACTTATTTTGACAAAAAATTCCGGCGGAACGATTGATACCGAATGGGATATTCGCGGCTCAATGTTGTATCTCAACTGGGTAGATAACAATAATGAAACCCAGGCATTGACGCTCTTTCATATTTCAAAATAGGAAAGCTATGAAAAAATATTTATTTCTAATGATGATTATTCCGCTTTTATCGCTGTCTCCGCTTTTCTCTGCAGAACAAGCGGAGATACAGCAGGAGGATTCGGTCGAATTAAACCCGAAAACGAAATTTCCTGCGATCAAAGAAAAGCCGTTTATCGTTTTTAACGAAGGCGTAACGGTATCGCAGATAACGCGCCTCATAAAACAGGACAAGTACAACAGAAGCAATTTCGTATGGCAAAATTATCTTGTCGGATTGTATTGTGAAATGCAAACCGAAAATATAAAACCCGTTGACAGTCTGCTCCGTATAGCCGTGTATTACCCGTTCAAGCATACTTTCAACGGCATGGATCAAAAAGCGACTCAGCCGATTTTGTATGCATTCGATGTATACTACGGACCGTTTTTTCAAACGGATATGTGGAAATACGTCTATATCAATTTTTCATTCGGCCCGCATTTTTTATATGAGCTGTCGGATGAATATCATCATATACAGCTCGGAGGCGCCGTCCTTCTCGGCTTGGAATTGCCTCTCTTAAAACGATGGACTGTCATCAATAACGGACTCTTCGCCGTCGATTACGGTAATATCGGTTCAAACCGTGTAATCGCACCCTATGATTTTGTTTGGCAATATCAGCTTGAACTCGGCTGCAGGTACAGTAAACGAAAACAAAATAAATATACGTACATTCACAAACTCGATAAAAAAGCGGCAAGCACAGAAAAAGTGCAAGATCAGCAGGCGGAAAACGACGGCTCCCTCATGCAAAAAACGGATCAAGGGACATCGGAGCAAACAGAAAACGCATCGGAAAAAGATCCGAAACCCGAAAACGACGCGGTGCACTCAAATGATAACCTACGGAAATCGGAAAATGTTGAAGCGCCGCATCCAGAAAGCTCCGAGCCTGCAATAGAATAACGTGACAGACGTATTATCAATTTTCCGTTGAATAATTATATTTTGAAAGTAATTTCCAAATAAGAGTATGCTTTCGGCGAGAACTTCGTTAGTTGCAATCAGATCGTTCGGTTTCGCATTACTGATAAGTTTGCCCTGCAAACTTACAGTTAAAAACGCCGCAGCCTTTCAGCGGCGCTTTTAAATCTTCCTTAAAATATGGCATTGCAGAAAATATCAATTTTCGAAAATGCCGCATTCGTGCGCAAAAGCGCACACGTACATCCGCGAGTTTTCTTTTGAAAACTCGAAGTTAAAAGCACCGCGCCATCTGTGCGGTGCTTTTACTTTCAACTTTCCGCAGGCGTTTCTGCAGGAGCAGCTTCCGCTGCAGGAGCGGCTGCAACCGGCTCTTTTGCCGGAGCTTCTCTGCGCGCTTTGTTTTTCATCGCCGCATTGCAGAATTTGCACACTTTCACTTTTTGTCCGTCGATTTCAACTTCATACAGAACTTTGATACCGGTTTTATGACAGACGGGGCACTCGTCTCTGCCGCGCGACGGCAAAGAGCGCAAACCCGTTCCTCGATGATTTTTAGACATACATACTCCCATAAAAACTTTTGCAGGATGTTTCAACATCCGAAAAAGTTTTTAGTCGTGCGCGCGCCTCGCAACGAGCGCGTAGGCGCGAAGTTTCGAGCGGCGCACATGTCGAATAGTCGAGTTTGCAACGCAAACTCGAAATACGAAACAACGGCGATATTTTAGACGGCGTTTCGTATCATCTCCCATAACGTTTACGGAAAACGTCGGTTTTCATAAACGCTTTAAGGCACTGTCCGAAAAGTAAGCGGCTTTTAAGACAGTCCCCCTTTTTATCGATATTATTTTTTCGAGTCGGCTTTATCGGTTTTTGCCGATTTTTTTGTGCCGTCCGATTTCTTTTCCGTGCTCTTTTTTTCGCCCGCGTTCTTTTTCTCCGCCGACTTCGCCGCTTTTTTTTCGGCTTTTTCCTCTTCGCTCGACGTATCGAGTTTATAATCGACGAGTTCGAGTATGACGACATCGGCGGCATCGCCGCAGCGGAAACCGAGTTTTAAAATACGCGTATAACCGCCGGCGCGTTCTTTCATGCGCGGTCCGATCTCCGTAAAAAGCTTATTCAAGATTTTTTCATCGGAAATAAACTTTGCCGCCTCTCGGCGATTGTGCACGGAATCCTCTTTTGCGCGCGTAATCAGTTTTTCCGCAGATCTGCGCACTTCTTTCGCTTTCGACTGCGTCGTCGTAATGCGTTCGAATCGAAAAAGAGACGTTACCATATTCCGCGACATAGCTCTGCGATGTGCAGGCGTTCGTGAAAGCGGATTAAATCCCATCTTATGATTCATCTGTTTCTTCCTTCTTAGTGATATTCAAATTCTTCAGATGACTGTAATCGGTCATGCCGAGCGACAAACCCCATTCCTGAAGCTTTTCTACAATTTCCGTGAGACTCTTTTTGCCGAAGTTGCGCGTCTTCGTAATATCGTCTTCCGTCTTTTTCGTCAGCTCGCCGATCGTGCGGATATTCGCATTTTTCAAGCAGTTCGACGAACGCACCGAAAGCTCAAGCTCGTCGACGGGAGTGTTGAGGATTTCGCGGATCCGCTTATCGCCCTCATCGCCGTCATCCCCTCCGGAAAGCGCAGTATCGTCAAAATTGATAAAAATTCTAAAATGCTCTTCGGCGATTTTAGCCGCTTCGGCGAGCGCGTCTTCGGGAGAAATCGTTCCGTCCGTCCAGATTTCGAGCACGAGCTTGTCGTAATCGTTTCTCTGTCCGACGCGGCACGGTTCGATCGCATATTTTACTTTGACGATCGGCGTAAAGATCGCATCCATCGGGATCGTACCGACGATTTCGATATAATGTTCGTTTACTTCGGCAGGAACATAGCCTCTGCCCAAATCGACTTGGATTTCGATATCGACTCGCGCGCCGTCCGTCATCGTAAAGATGAGCGCGTCTTTCGTCATGATTTCAAGTTCGCCCTCTTTGGCAAAGTCGTCGCTTTTGACCGTGCCGGGCCCTTTGAACTCATACAAAATCGTATCTTGCTCCGTATCGCCGGGCAATCGCAAACGCATCTGTTTTAAGCTGTTGATAACTTCCAACGTGTCTTCCGCGATATTCGGAATCGCTTCGAATTCGCTTGAAATGACATGAGGAACACCTTCGGCATCGTACGACGTAATCCTAACGGAAGTAACCGCATAGCCCTGAATCGAAGAGAGCAGGACGCGCCGGAGCGTATTGCCGATCGTCGTCCCGAATCCCGTTTCAAACGGGTACGCCGTAAACTTTCCGTAATTCGGATTCGTTTCGAGCGGGGTGTAAGTAATGCCTTTCGGTTTTTTAAAACCTTTGAGCAGATTTTTGCGAGCCATCTGAACTCCTTACATACTGCGTGTTTTGCGCGGGCGGCATCCGTTATGGGGAATCGGCGTAACGTCGGAAATCGATTTTACTTTAAGTCCCATGTTGCCGATGGAGCGGATCGCGTTTTCACGTCCCATTCCCGGTCCCTTGACATACACGTGGACTTCGCGCAAGCCGTAGCTCGCGGCTTTTTGAATAGCGGATTCCGCAACCGACTGCGCGGCAAACGGAGTCGATTTTTTCGCTCCGCGGAAGCCGAGCCCGCCGGAAGACGCCCATGCAATCGTATTGCCCTGCAAGTCGGTAATCGTAACGATCGTATTATTGAATGTAGCTTGAATGTATACGTTGCCTTCGTATACGCTCTTTTTTTCTTTTCGCTTTTTAACCGTAGCCATTGTATCTCCCAAAAACGCCGCATCGGACGGCGCCGTATCTTTTGCCGCAAAACGCATCCGCTCCTTTTACGCCGCAAATACACGGACGGAGCGGGTATGCACAAAACCGCTTACGCCTTTTTCTTGTTGGCGACCGTCTTCTTTTTACCTTTGCGCGTGCGCGCATTCGTGCGCGTGCGCTGTCCGCGTACCGGAAGACCGCGTCTGTGGCGCAGCCCGCGATAGCAGCCGATATCCATAAGGCGCTTTAAGTTCAAACCGATTTCCGTGCGGAGGCGGCCTTCGACTTTGTAATTTTTGTCGATCGCTTCGCGCACGCGGGCAAGCTCTTCTTCCGTAAGGTCGTTTGCCAATTTTTGCGGATCTACTTTAGCTTTTTCGCAGATATCGCGCGCCGCGGGGCGGCCGATACCGTAAATATACGTCAACGCAATGCTTATGTGTTTGTTCGGGATATCCACACCCTCAATTCGAGCCATACAGTTTCTCCTTAGCCCTGTCTCTGCTTATGCTTCGGGTTCGTGCAAATGATGCGGATGATGCCGCCCCGTTTGATAACCTTGCAATTTGCACAGATCGGTTTTACACTGGTTCGTACTTTCATACTGTTCTCCCATGCAATGTTTCCGCTATACGCAAAGCCTAGAGGCTCCGCGACCTGATTCTGCCCTTCGTCGTCAATCCGTCGTGATGGTGCATTTTGAGAAGGGCTTCAACCTGACTCATCGTATCCAAATCAACACCGACCATAATGATCAACGACGTTCCGCCCATCAACATTGCGATGGACTGCGGAAATTTGAAAATCGTTTGAATAAAGGTCGGCAATATCGCGATAACGCACAAAAAGATCGCGCCGGGCAATATGAGCCGATTCAATATCCGCTGCAGATATTCTTCCGTTTTATCCGTCCGCACGCCGGGAATGGAGCCTCCGTTTTCCCTGATGTTTTTTGCAATTTCCGTGGGGTTCAGCGTTACCTGAGTGTAGAAGTATGCAAAAAAGACGATGAGGATGACGAGCAGAATATTATACGATACTCCGTTCGGCGTGAGGAACGACGCGAGGCGCGCCACCCACCGTGCGGAATTCTGATTGCTTCCGAACATTTGAATAAGCTGGATCGGGAACGTCAAAAGCGAAGACGCGAAAATGAGCGGGATGACGTTCGACGGATTGATCTTAAACGGGATATACGTGTTTTGTCCGCCGTACATTTTCCGTCCGACGACGCGCTTGGCATAGTGTACGGGTATTTTCCGTTCGCCCGACTCTTCGTATACGACGAGCGCGATGATACCGATAAACATGACAAGCACGATGATCGCAAACACAAACTGTACGTCGCCTGCAACGATTTTCCGGCCGAGTTCCACGACCGCGCTCGGAAGACGCGCAACGATACCCGCAAAGATCATCATCGAAATGCCGTTGCCGATACCGCGCGACGTAATTTGGTCTCCGAGCCAAATCGTCACCATGGAGCCTGTCGTAACCGTTATCATCGCAAGCATACGGAACGCGATCCTGTTTTCAATAACGATTGAATTCGGAATGCTCGACGCGTAAACCGTCACCGCATAAGACTGGAGCAGGCACACGAAAATCGTGCCGACCCGCGTCCACATCGCGATTTTACGCTGACCGCCGTCTTCTTCGGCGACGCGCTTCAACGACGGAAAGATGATCACCGCAAGCTGCATGATGATCTGCGTCGAAATATACGGCATAACGCCGAGCATGAAAATAGAAAAATTCGAAAAAGCGCCGCCGACGAAAAAGTCCATATAACTCGCAAACGCGTTTTTGTTTTGGCGTGCGAGCTCATCAAAGTAGGACAGGAGCACGTTCGCGTCGATACCCGGTATCGTCAGGACGCTTCCCATGCGGAAAACGGCCAAAATCAACAGGGTAAAGAGCAGACGGCTGCGGAGCTCTTTGATTTTAAACATATTCACGATAGAATTGCCTGCCATGACGTAAACTCCGCGTTATTTTTTCTTGTCGCCGGCAGGTTTTGCCGCCGCTTCTTTTTTCGCGTCTCGCACTTTCGCGTACGCCGCATTCCGCTCTTTTCTGTTTTGTCCGACGGCTGCCTGAACTGTCCCACCCGCCTTTTCGATCTTCTCTTTTGCGGACGCGGAAATCTTATCGACCGTTACCGAAAGCTTTTTCGTTACGTCTCCGTCGCCGAGAATTTTGATCTTCGCATTGCGCTTCGACGGAATGAGTCCCTTCGCAACGAGGGAAGCGCGGTCGACGGTTTCTCCGTCTGCGAACTTCGCTTCGAGATCCGAAACGTTGAAATAGAGCACGTCTTCTTTAAAACGCGCGTTCGAAAATCCGCGCTGCGCGACACGGCGGAAAAGCGGCATCTGACCGCCTTCGAATCCGATGTAGGGATTACCGCCACCCGAACGCGATTGCTGACCTTTATTGCCTTTTCCCGCCGTCGTTCCGAGTCCCGATGAGGAACCGCGTCCGACGCGCTTGGGCTTTTTATTTGCGCCTTCCGGTGCGTGAAGTACGGGATTGTAATCCGACATTATTTCGCCTCCTCGACTGCAAGAAGGTGAGAACATCTTGCAATCATTCCGCGAATTGAAGCGTTATCGTCGTGCACGACCGACGAATTGAGTTTCCCCAGACCGAGCGAGCGCACGGTCGCTTTTACATCCGACTTCTGTCTGATCGTGCTTTTTTTAAGCGTAATCTTGAGTTTACCTGCCATAGATTAACCCCACAACTCGTCGAGCGTTTTGCCCCTGCCCGCAGCGATGGCCTTTGCATTGAACAAGTGTTCGATCGCATTGAACGTCGCGCGCACGACATTGACGGAAGCGCTCGCGCCGAGCGATTTTGAAATGATATCCGTCGCTCCCGCCGCGTCCATAATCGCGCGAACCGCCCCTCCGGCAATGATGCCGGTACCCGGACAGGCCGGTTTGATAAGCACTTCGGAGCTTTTATATTTGCCGATCATCTCATGCGGAATCGTTCCGTTTTTTACCGGCACGACGATGAGATTCCGCTTTGCGCGGTCGATACTCTTTTTGATGGCTTCGGTTACGTCGTTCGCCTTTCCGAACCCGTAGCCGACGCGTCCTTTTTTATCGCCGACGACCGTGAGCGCCGCAAATGAAAAGCGGCGACCGCCCTTTACGACTTTTGCCGTACGATTCAGCATGACGAGCTTTTCGACGAATTCTTTGTCTTCTTCGCTTCTGCGCTCGCCGCGGTCTCTGCCCCTGCCCCGCCTCTCTCGTCCGCCTTCGCGGGCGTTTTCTCTGGAAGCTTCCGCGCGGGGCGTATCCTTCGGATCGGGTGCAGCTTTAACTTCTTTTACTTCTTTATTTTCCTGCTCTGCCATACATACTCCCTTAGAATACGATCCCCGCTTTGCGGGCTCCGTCGGCAAGTGCTTTGACGACGCCGTGATAGAGATAACCGTTGCGGTCGAACACGACAGTCGTAATCTGTTTATCTTTCAAACGCGCGCCGAGCGCTTCGCCGAGCTTTGCGGCATCGGCAACGGTCGGTTTCAAATTCGCAAATTCCTTTTCGAGCGTCGAAATACATGCGAGCGTTTTGCCTGCATCGTCGTCGACGATCTGCACCGACAGATTTTTATTGCTCCGCGTCACCGTCATGCGGGGGCGGGAAGCCGTGCCCGATACCGTTTTACGGATGTGAAATTTTCTGTGCAGACGGCGTCTGTTTTTATCGTCCATCTTTTTAATCATAACACTTCACCTTATTTTACGCCGGTTTTGCCGACTTTGCGTCTGATGACTTCGGTTTCATAGCGGATACCTTTGCCCTTATAGGGTTCGGGCTTGCGCAAACTGCGGATCTCCGCGCAAAACTGACCGACTTGCTGTTTGCTGATACCCGATACCGTAACTTTGCCGTTCGCATCGGCCGCAACCGTAAGTCCGTCGGGGATCAGCGCGATAAAATCGTTCGAATAGCCGAGGTTCATCACCAGTTCTTTGCCTTTGACTTCGGCACGAAAACCGACGCCCGTGATGATGAGCGATTTCGAAAAACCGGCCGTTACTCCGATCACCATATCTTTGATAAGGCTGCGGTACAAACCGTGATCCGCATTCGCCTGCTTCGAAGCGTTGTTCGGAGTAACGTGAATGTTTCCGTCTTCAAACGAAACTTTGACATTTTTTCCGTAGTGCTGATGCAGCTCGCCTTTCGGCCCCTTTACGGAAATCGAATCGGGGTTTACCGTTACCGTGACGCCCGCCGGAACAGCGACGGGAAGTTTACCGAGTTTTGACATAGCTTTCTCCCCTTACCATACCGTACAGATCAATTCACCGCCGACCATCTTTTCGGTCGCCTTTTTTCCGGTCGTCACGCCCGTCGACGTCGAAACGATGAGCGTTCCGTAGCCGTTGTACACGCGCGGCAAATCTTTAAAACCCGAATACACGCGGCGTCCGGGCGTCGAAATCTTTTTCATCCCGTGAATGACCGAATTGTTTTGACCGTCGTATTTCAAAAAGATGCGGATGATGTTTTTTCCGTCTTCCTGAACCTTTTTAAAGTTTTTGATATACCCTTCGGTTTTCAAAATCTTGACGATTTCCAGCTTCAGCTTCGAAGTCGGAACGTCGACTTTTTCGTGGCGGACAGCAACCGCATTCCGAACCTTGGTGAGCATATCTGCAACCGGATCTGATGCACTCATTTTACACTCCTGCCGCTACCAACTCGATTTCGTGACGCCCGGAAGCAGGCCTTCACTTGCCAATTTACGGAAGCACAAACGGCACATTTTAAATTTCCGTAAATATCCACGCGGACGCCCGCAAATCTGACAGCGGTTGTATTCCCGTGTCGGATATTTTTGCTTGCGGGCAGCTTTAATAACCATCGATTTTTTAGCCATAGGTCCTCACTTATTTCCGGAACGGCATATTGAACTTGGCAAGCAAAGCGCGGGCTTCGTTGTCCGTCTTTGCACTCGTTACGATCGCGATATTCATGCCGGAGATCCGCGCGATTTTATCGAAATCGATTTCCGGAAAAATAATCTGTTCCGTAATGCCGAGAGAAAAATTCCCGTGTCCGTCAAATCCCGTCGATTTGATGCCGCGGAAATCCTTTACGCGCGGAAGCGCAACGTTGACAAGGCGGTCCAAAAATTCATACATCATTGTTCCGCGCAGCGTTACCCGTGCGCCCACTTCATTGCCCTCACGAAGTTTGAAATTGGCTATGCTTTTGCGAGCCTTTGTCTTGACCGCGTGCTGTCCCGTAATCTGAGCCAGATCTTCGACAGCGGCATCAAGAAGTTTCTTGTTGGTGAGAGCTTCGCCCACGCCCATGCTCACGACAATCTTTTTGATTGCGGGAACCTGCATCGGCGTCGTATAGCCGAACTCTTTTATGAGAGCGGGAGCGATAGTTTCCTTGTAGACTTTCTTAAGCCGAGGTACGTAATTGTCCATTACAGTGTTTCTCCACATTTACGGCAGACACGAACTTTTTTATCGCCGTCAATTTTATAACCGATCTTTACCGGGCGTCCGCATTTTTTGCACACGACGCCGACGTTCGAAATGTGCAGCGGCGCTTCGACTTCAACGATGCCGCCCTGATCCTGCTGGCTTCTCCGCTTCATCGCTTTTTTCACGATATTGACGCCGGAGACGATCACTTTGTCTTTTTTCGGAATGATGCGCACGACCGAGCCGCGTTTTCCCTTATCTTTGCCGGCAAGCACTTCTACGTTGTCGTTCTTTTTAATTTTGAATTTCTTCTGCATACGAAATGCTCCTTACAATACTTCCGGCGCAAGCGAAACGATTTTCATAAAATCCATATCGCGCAGTTCGCGGGCGACCGGTCCGAACACGCGTTTGCCTTTCGGATTTTTATTGTCGTCGACGATGACGCACGCGTTGTCGTCGAAACGGATATAGGTTCCGTCCGGACGGCGGTATTCTTTGGACTGGCGCACGATAACGGCTTTTTCGACCGCACCCTTTTTGATCGTCGACGTCGGGATCGCGTCTTTGACGGCTACGACGATGATGTCGCCGATGCCGGCATAGCGACGATGCGTGCCGCCGAGAACCTTAATACACTGAACCATTTTTGCACCGGAGTTATCCGCAACGGTAAGCATGGACTGCATTTGAATCATACTGTTGCTCCTGCGTTATTTTGCACGTTCGATAATTTCGACAAGCCGCCAGCGCTTGTGCCGGCTGAGCGGTCTGCACTCCACGATGCGCACGGTGTCTCCGATATGAGCGTCGTTTTTTTCATCGTGAGCCATATACTTCTTTGTCCGTTTAACGTATTTTTTATAAAGCCTGTCCATCTTCCTTGTCGTAACGGAAACGACGATCGATTTTTCCATTTTATCGCTCGTCACGAGACCGACAAACGAATGGTGATTCGGCTTTTTTACCTGAACAGTCTGCTCTTCCACGGTTCAGCTCCTATTTGTTTGCTTCGGCAGATTTTTGCGCCGCAGGGCTTTTCTGCCGGATGAACGTATTTAAGCGGGCGATTTCGCGGCGCATCGTACGTTTTTGAAGCGGATTATCTACATGGGAGATTACCATCTTAAAACGTAAATCCATGTATTCTTTTTTCATCTTGTCGCGTTTTGCAACGAGTTCTTCATAAGACAGTTCTTTATCTTTGATATTTTTATCGGCCATCTTATCCTCCCGTTACGCCGTAACCGGCTTGTACGCGATTTTCGTCAAAATAGGCAGTTTGCTTTGCGCAAGTTCGAGCGCGCGGTGAGCCTGCTTTACGTCGACACCGCCGATTTCGAATAAAATCATACCCGGCTTGATAACCGCAGCCCAGAATTCGGGCGCACCTTTTCCCTTACCCATGCGGACTTCAGCCGGCTTTTTTGAAATAGGCTTGTCGGGGAATACGCGGATCCACACTTTACCTTTGCGGCTGAGTTCGCGGTTGATCGCGACACGGCACGCTTCGATAACCGTCGCTTTGAGCCACGTCGGCTCGGTCGCGACGAGCGCTATGTCGCCGAAATCTATATGATTGTTGCGCGTTGCGTTTCCTTTTTCTCTACCGCGCTGCACTTTACGGTGCAATACTCTTTTCGGACTGAGCGGCATACCTTAACTCCTTGCCTGTTTTTCGGACTGCGCCGGAGCGCGTTCGCGGCGGCCTTTGCGCACAAGCTGGCCGGCATCTTCGTTCTGTTCGACGCCGTAATTCATACCGTTGTACACCCAAACTTTGACACCGATTTTGCCGTACGTCGTCTGCGCTTCATACGTGCCGTAGTCGATATCGGCTCTCAGCGTGTGAAGCGGGACGCGTCCTTCTTTGTGCTCTTCGGTACGCTTCATGTCCGCGCCTCCGAGACGACCGGCGAGACGGATCTTGATGCCCTGAGCGCCGGCGCGTACCGCGTTGTTGATCGCCTGCTTTAAAGCCCTGCGGTACGAACCGTGACCTGCAAGCTGGCGGCCGACGTTTTCGGCTATAAGCCTCGCGTTCAAATCGGCACGCTTGATCTCTTTGATTTTGATCTGCACCTTTTTCGGTTCAAGCTGCTTTTGAATCTGCGCGCTGATCGTTTCGATCGTTGCACCTTTGACGCCGATGATGACACCGGGACGCGCCGTATGGATCACGATCGTCACACGCTGCGGATGGCGGATGATTTCGACTTCCGCAATGTCGGCGTTTTTGCATTCCGGAAGATTTGCAATCATCTTGCGGATTTTCAAATCTTCGAGGACGAGACCCGCATATTCGCGGGGATCCGCATACCAGCGAGACTGCCATGTTTTGTTTACGCCGAGGCGCAAACCGATAGGATTAACTTTCTGACCCACTTTATTTTCCCGCCTTTTCGTCAACGACGACAGTAATATGACACATACGCTTTAAAAGCTGATCTGCGCGGCCACGTGCTCGGAACCAAATCCGCTTGAGCCGCGGGCCTTCGTCGATTTTGATTTCTTTGACGTACAGCATATCTTCATCAAGCTTGCTGTTCGCGTTGAGCGCGTTCGACACGGCCGACTTGAGCGTTTTGCCGATGAGGCGCGCGCCTTTTTGCGGCATGTTTTCAAGAATGACCGCAGCTTCGGAACAGCGCTTTTGATTTATCACACGGGCGACGGGACGAACCTTCGTCGGCGATGCGAAAAGAAATTTCGATACAGCTCTATATCCTTTGTTTTCAGCCATAGTTTCCACCTTTATTTAGCGGCAGGCGCAGGAGCCGCCTTCGGTGCGGCCGCCTTTGCAGCGGACTTATCGGATCCGCCGTGCGCGCGGAACACGCGGGTAGGAGAAAATTCTCCGAGCTTATGCCCGACGAGGTTTTCCGTGATATACACGGGAATCCACGACTTGCCGTTGTACACGGAAATCGTATTTCCGACCATTTCAGGGATGATCGTCGAACAGCGGGAATAGGTCTTTATCATCTTCCTGTCCGATTCTTTGTTCATCGCCTGCACTTTTTTATAGAGGCTCTTTTCGACGAAAGGGCCTTTTTTAACCGATCTTGACACTGTCAGCTCCTCCGCACTTACTTCTTACGGCGCGAAATAATAAATTTGCTCGACGTCTTCCGCTTATTGCGGGTTTTATAGCCTTTGCACGGCTGTCCCCACGGAGTAACGGGATTGCGTCCCTTTCCGGCGCCTTCACCGCCGCCGAGCGGGTGATCGACAGGGTTCATCGCCATACCGCGAACCGTCGGGCGGACGCCCATCCAGCGTCTGCGGCCTGCTTTGCCGAGCCGCACATTCATGTGATCTTCGTTTCCGACAACGCCGACCGTCGCATAGCACTTACTGTTGATTCTGCGCATTTCGCTCGACGGCAAGCGGATAATGACGTACTCGCCTTCATTGCCGGCGATCATCGCGCTCGTACCCGCCGAACGCGCGAGCTGTCCGCCGCGGCCGAGCTGCAGTTCGATATTGTGCACCGTAAAACCGACGGGAATGAGACCGAGCGGCAGTGCGTTACCGACCGTCGGAGAGGCGTTTTCGCCGGCCATAATCTTCTGTCCGACCTGCAAACCCTTCGGCGCGATGATATAGCGCTTGTCGCCGTCGGCATAATACACGAGCGCGATATTTGCGCTGCGGTTCGGATCGTATTCGATCGTCTTTACCGTACCGGGAATACCGTGTTTATTGCGTTTAAAATCGATGTCTCGATACTTCCGTTTGTGCCCGCCGCCCTGATGGCGCACGGAAATCCGTCCGCCGCCTCCGCGGCCCGCATGAGACACCATACCTGACGTAAGTGTTTTTTCGGGTTTCTTTGCCGTCAAGTGATCTCGCACCAAGTCCACGCGTCCGCGCGTACCCGGCGTTATCGGCTTAAATATCTTAAGAGCCATTGTAAATCCCCTTAATCCTTAAAAAGCTCACACGCCTTCAAACACCTGGATCTTTTCACCAGGAGCGACGCGCACAATCGCTTTTTTATACGAAGCGGTCATACCGGGAATACCCCGAGTACGCCGCATCTTTCCGCCAATATTCATCGTCGTGCAGCCGATAACCTTTACATTAAAGAGCTTTCGAACGGCGTCTTTGATCTGTATTTTGCTCGCATCTTTGTGAACGATGAAAACGTATTTATCCTGCTCACGCAGCATATTCGCCTTTTCCGAAATAACCGGCCTGATAAGAATATCCGTGATATCCATTATTCAGCCTCCTTTTCTTTCGCCGCGTAGAACGAAGAAAGATTTTTTACCGCGCTTTCAAGGGCGATGATCTTCCGCCCGTAAAACAGGGCGTGCGCGCTCAAGCGGTTGTACGACAAAAACTGCAGCGACGGGATATTGCGTGCGGCCTGTTTGATTTTCGCATCGTCATCTTTCAGAATAAGCACCGTGCGCTCGCCTTTGGTAAAGTTGTCGAGAATCTTTACCAGATCTTTCGTTTTGCCGCTGTCGATCGTAAAATCTTCGACGACGGTAAAGCGGTCGCTCTGCGCCTGCATACTCAAAATCGATTTCATCGCCAGGCGTTTTTCTTTTTTCGGTATCGCATAGCTGAAATCGCGCGGTTTCGGTCCGAAAATCGTACCGCCGCCTGCAAGGAGCGGAGATTTTTTATCACCTCGGCGGGCGTGTCCCGTACCCTTTTGTTTATACGGCTTCGCATTGCTGCCGTGCACTTCGGAACGACCTTTTGTACAAGCGGTTCCGACGCGCCTGTTTGCCAATTCATTCGTGACGGCATAGTAAATGACGTCTTCATTTACCGGAAGACCGAATACGGCGTCGTCAAGCGAAATCGTACGCAGCTCTTTACCGTCGACCGAAAAGACTTTCTTTTCCATAATGAGTCACCTTCCGTCGTTATTTTTTTACCGCGGACTTGACGATCAGCGTGCAGTCTTTATTCCCGGGGACGGCCCCGCGAACCATAATCACTTTCAGATCCGCATCGGTTTTGACGATCTGCAGATTTTGAATCGTAACCTTTTTAAAACCCATGCGACCGGGCATTTTAATATTCTTGAACGTATGACCCGGAGTCGTCGACTGTCCGGTGCCGCCGGCTTCGCGGTGAAATTTCGAACCGTGAGAAGCGCGTCCGCCGTGAAAGCCCCAGCGTTTCATAACGCCCTGAAAGCCCTTACCCTTCGACGTCGACGTAACGTCGAGAAAGCGGATACCGTCGAACAGTTCCATGCCGATTTGATCGCCGACTTTCACTTCTTTTTCGAAATCGCGGAATTCTTTCAATGTCCGCTTCGGCGCAATGTTTTCCGCAAATTGATTTTTATACGCTTTCGTCACTCTCGATTCTTTTACATCGTCAATTCCGAGGACGACGGCATCGTAGCCGTTGCGCTCTTTTGTTCTCGTAGCGATGACGGTATTGGGATCGATGCGGATCACGGTTACCGGGATAAGGTTTCCGCTTTCATCGAATACCTGCGTCATCCCCACTTTTTTTGCAATCAGACCTTTCATTCTGATACTCCTGTAAAATTTGCAAAACCTGCGCGGCATTCCGTGCCGGCTTTGCCGTAAAACGTTTGCCTGAAAGCGCGGACGCTTCGGCTCGGCCGTCATCCCGGATCCTCGGGAGCGTACCGTATACAGCGGATTTCCGAACGGAAATCACTGTTTTACTTTTACTTCAACACCGGCAGGCAGTTCCAGCTTCATAAGCGAGTCCATCACGTCCGAAGTCGGATTCAATATGTCGATAAGGCGTTTGTGCGTGCGCATCTCAAACTGTTCGCGCGATTTTTTATTCACGTGCGGCGAACGGAGCACCGTTATCTTATTGATCTTTGTCGGAAGCGGAATCGGCCCAGAAACTTGAGCACCCGCTTTCTGAACAGTCTGCACGATGGCTTTTGCACTCTGATCGATCACTTCCACATCGTACGCATGGAGCGTGACGCGAATCTTACCACTTGCCATTATTCCTCCAATCGATGCGAACGGCGCTGCAAAGAGCGCCGCCCGTTTCGAAAACTACTCGATAATCTTCGTAACCTGTCCCGATGCGATCGTGTGACCGCCTTCGCGGATAGCAAGCTTCAGACCTTCATCCATAGCGATCGGATGGATGAGTTCGCCGATGATCTTGACATTGTCGCCCGGCTTTACCATCTGAACGTTCGCTTCGAGTTCGATCGTTCCGGTGATATCCGTCGTGCGGAAATAGAACTGCGGGCGATAGCCGGAGAAGAACGGTTTTTTGCGGCCGCCTTCGGCTTCCGTAAGGACGTAGATCTGCGCTTCGAATTTCGTGTGCGGGTGGATGGAACCCGGCTTTGCAAGGACCTGACCGCGCTCGACGTCTTTCTTTTCGATACCGCGGAGGAGGATACCGACATTGTCGCCGGCCATACCCTGATCGAGGGTCTTTTGGAACATTTCGATACCCGTAACCGTCGACTTCTGCGTCGGGCGGATACCGACGATTTCAACTTCGTCGTTCATATTGACGACACCGCGTTCGATACGACCCGTTACAACCGTACCGCGTCCGGTGATCGTAAAGATATCTTCGAGCGGCATGAGGAAGGGCTTGTCTTCGTCGCGAACGGGATCGTCGAACCACGTATCCATAGCCGTGAGCAGCTCTTCGATGCACTTCGTGTTTTCGGGATCTTCGGGCTGATTCAAGGCTTTAAATGCCGAACCTTTGATGATCGGCGTATCGGCGGAAAAGCCGTATTTTGCAATCGTGTCCTTGACATCTTCGACCGCCATTTCGGTCATATCGGCAGCTTCAGCGGCATCGAACTGATCGCATTTATTGAGGAAAACGATGATCTTCGGAACGCCGACCTGACGGGCAAGCAGCAAGTGCTCTTTCGTCTGGGGCATACAGCCGTCCGGAGCGGAAACGACGAGGATGGAACCGTCCATCTGTGCCGCACCGGTGATCATGTTTTTGATATAGTCGGCGTGTCCCGGACAGTCGATGTGCGCATAGTGGCGCTTATCGGACTGGTACTCAAGGTGACGGGTATTGATTGTGATACCGCGGGCCTTTTCTTCAGGAGCATTGTCGATTTCGTCATACTTGAGCGCGTGGTCACCGAATTTTCTTGCACAATATTGGGTGATAGCAGCCGACAGCGTAGTCTTACCATGGTCTACGTGACCGATGGTTCCAACGTTCATGTGGGGTTTAGTTCTGACGAACTTTTCCTTTGCCATGATTTTCTCCTTGCCGGATTTCCTAGTCCGACATTGCATAATGGTATGTGTTGCACTTTAAGCCAGAACGGGACAATTTCCAACAGAAAACGCCGCATTCGCATACACATTGTTATTTTTGAGAATGATATGATGAACGTAATTTGACGGACAAGAATTTGTATTCATACGAAATGTTCCATACTTTCGGAACATTCTTGGCCGACACCACCGATCATCATCAAACTCGCTTTGACAACTGGTTTGGCATCTTCGAGCCTCAGTCCGTTAGGACCGGTCAAAACCCCGAAATGCTTCTATAATAAACTTCCGTTGCCGACGGCAGCAGAATCCGCACTCAGGGCCGTATCCGCCTGAAAACCGAAATCGGTTGACTTTACAGGGATACCGGAGCTCGCTCCGATCGACTCTCAAAGAACCCTTTTACGCGCAAAAATGACGCGTTCTGTAGTTATACAGTATTTGCAAAAAAGATGCAAGAGGGAAACGAAAAAATTCCAAATTGTTGACAATATCGAGAAAAAATACTTTTTCATGTTGAAGATCCGGAAAAGCTATCCCTGCCGCATGTCTTTTTTTCGATCGATATAGCCGCTTTCTTCGAGGTAGCGACGGCGGGAGATAATGAGACCGATGAGTTCCTGATACATATTGTAGTCGACTTCGAGCGCGATCGGCAAAATAAAAAATTCGGTTTCGTCGCAGTACCGCTCGATAAACGCGGGATCGGTGACGAAGCCGAGACTTATCATATTGCTGATCCTGTCGGCGCATTTTAATATTTTCGCTTTTTGGCTTCCGCTTTGGATGATGGTACGAAGGTAATCGCTTTTCGGCTCTCCTTCTTTTCGCGTCACTTCGAGGACGAGCTTGTATACTTTCCGCCCGTCTTCGTCGATATCGATTATCAAATTCGGATCGAAGCCGGGCACGTCTTCAATGACGTCGTGGATGCACGACGCTTTCAAAAGCACCGCGTCGATATAGCCGTAGTCGATGAGTATGCTCATCGTGTCGAGCTGATGGCGGAACATATTGCCGCCGGCATGGCGGGCTTTGCCGATGAGTACCGTCGCAAGCTGCATGTACGGCGCGAGATAGATGTTTTTCAGCTGGAGCATGGATTTGTTGTCCATTCTACCCGAGCGGTCGACGTGCATTTTGTACTTCAATCGTTTCATCGGCTCCGCCTCTTACAAGCTTTGCATATACGACGCAAGTTTTTCTATGCGGCGCCTGTTTTCTTCGAGCTTCGCCTTTTCCGCTTCGACGAGTTCTTTCGCAGCGTGCTCCGCGAATTTGCCCGAAAGCTTCGCTTCCGAACGGGCGGCGATCGCTTCGGCTTCGGCTTTTTCTTTTTGGAAGCGAGAGGCGAGCTGCGTTTTGTCGATGCTTTCGTCTATGAGTAAAAAGGCTTCGGCCCCCGGTACGACGGTACCGATCGAAGAGGCGGGCTTTTCGGCGACAAAATCGATGTGCGCGATTCCCGCAAGCAGCATGATGATGTCGGATTTTTCAGCACAGACTTCCGCAGCGCTGCCCTTTTCGATCATAAGCGCAAGGCGTATCTTCGAAGCGGGGTCGATGCCGCACTCGGCGCGGAGCGCGCGAACGCCTTTTATGAGTTCGCGAAGCACATTGAAACGCCGCGTCACGCTTTCATCGACGCGAGCATCGCTTGCTTCGGGAAAGGGAGCAGCGATGAGCATACCGTCGTATGTGCTCGTCGAAAGGATTTTATTCGCACCTGCGAGTTTTCTATTTTTAACAATTTCGGCAAGCGGAAGTTTTGCGTAGATCTCTTCGGTCACAAAGGGGAGGAAGGGATGGAGGAGGCGGATATTCTCTTCGAGCACGTTGAGCAAAACCGAAACCGCTCTGTCTTTTTCCGCATCGCTTCCGTTTTTAAATGAAAGCTTTGTCGCTTCCACGTACCAGTCGCAGTATTCGTTCCAAAAATATTCGTAGAGCGAAGAAGCCGCATCGTTGTAGCGGTAGCTTTCAAGCGCTTCGCGCTCCGCTCGCACGCACTTGTCGAGCTCCGTGTAAATCCACCTGTCGAGTTCGGTTAAATCTTCGTCGCGCACCGGAACGAGATTCCGCCCTTCGAGATTTCCGAGTATATAGCGGCTCGCGTTCCACACTTTGTTCGCAAAACGGCTTCCGAGCTTAAACGATTCCCTGTCGATTAAAACGTCCTGCCCCTGCGCGCACATAAAGCCGAGCGTAAATTTGAACGCGTCGCTTCCGTACATATCGACGATCTCAAGCGGGTCGATTCCGTTGCCGAGCGACTTGCTCATCTTTCGGCCCTGCCTGTCGCGCACGAGCCCGTGAATGTAGATGTCGTGAAACGGCGCTTTGCCCGTAAATTCGATGCCCGCCATAATCATGCGGCTCACCCAAAAGAAGATGATGTCGTAGGCGGTGACGAGCGCGCTCGTCGGGTAAAACTTTGCCGAATCGTCGGTCTCCTCCGGCCAGCCGAGCGTGCTGAACGGCCACAGCCATGAAGAAAACCACGTGTCGAGTACGTCGGGATCCTGTTCGAGTTCGGTCGACGAACACTTCGGACAGACGTGCACGTCTTCGCGCGAAACGATCGTCTCCCCGCATTTTTTGCAATACCACACCGGAATACGGTGCCCCCACCACAGCTGACGGCTGATGCACCAGTCGCGGATATTTTCGAGCCATACTTTATACGTGTTTTCCCATTTGCGCGGGAAAAATTCGATATCGCCGTTTTTCCACGCACGAAGCGCTTTTTGTGCAAGCGGCTGCATTTTGACAAACCACTGATCGCTTAAATACGGTTCGACGACGGTATTGCAGCGATAGCAATGTCCGACCGCGTGCGTAATCTTTTCTTCACCCTTGAATAAATTTTGCGCTTTCAAATCTTCGATGATCAGAGCCCGCGCTTTTGCACAGGAAAGCCCGCGGTATCGTTCGGGGCAGTTATCGTTCAGCGTACCGTCGGGATTCAATATATTGATAATGTCGAGATCGTTTCGCTTTCCGACCAGCCAGTCGTTCGGATCGTGCGCCGGCGTAATCTTTACCATACCGGTGCCGAAGTCTTTATCGACATACGCGTCGGCGATGAGCGGAATGACGCGGTCGGTACACGGCAGTTTTAATTTTTTTCCGACGATACCCTTATAGCGCTCGTCGGAAGGATTTACGGCGACGGCCGTATCGCCGAGCAGCGTTTCAGGCCGCGTCGTCGCTATTTCGATTTTCGTCGAACCGTCGGGTGCGGGTCCGTCGGCGTATTCGTAATAGATGTGATACATCGCACCGGCCGTATCCGTGTGTTCGACTTCGTCATCCGCAAGCGCGGTACCGCAGCGGGGACACCAGTTGACAAGATAATGTCCGCGATAGATGAGTCCGCGTTCATAAAGCGTTACGAACACGTCGCGCACCGCGCGAGAAAGTCCTTCGTCCATCGTAAAGCGCTCGCGATCCCAATCGGTGCTGTTGCCGAGCTTCCGCTGCTGTTTGACGATCGTCGCATGGTGGTCGTCTTTTACCGCCCATGTGCGCTCGAGAAATTTTTCGCGGCCTATGTCGCCGCGCGATTTGCCTTCTTTTTTCAGCGCGCGTTCGACGACGTTTTGCGTCGCGATACCCGCGTGATCGGTGCCCGTCACCCACAACGTGTTGTCGCCTTTCATACGGTGATAGCGCACGACGATGTCCTGCAGCGTATTGTTCAGCCCGTGCCCGACGTGCAAAACACCGGTCACGTTCGGAGGAGGAATGACGACTGAAAACGTCGCGGCTTTTATCTCGTCGGGAGATTTGCCCGCCGTACGTTTTTCGTATTCGGCGTGAACGGGAGAGGCGGGATCGGACGCGGGTTTAAACCAATTGCCCTCTTCCCATGCTTTGTATATGCGGTCTTCAAAATCTTTCGGGTTATACGCTTTTTCAAGCTCTATCGCTTTCATAAAAAAGCATTATCGCACATAATGCAAAAATAATCAAACAAAATAAAACTCCGATAATAAAATCATTGTACATAATATACACCGAATAAGTCGATAACGCTTACAACTCCGTCGATCGACTTCGGCATTGCGGATAAGAATCGCTAAAGGTGAGTTTTTAGAAATATCTTCGTGTAGTTTTCTACATCTGAGAAATAGGGCAATTATTGAGCCTTGCCCAGCGTATTACATTATTCAGTCTCGCCTGATAGCCTTTTCCCGCTTGTTTTAGCCATGCAAGATTATCATTGTCAATTTTTGTGTGAATGTCCGTCTTAGGCATTTTCAAAGATTGAATATAATAAAAGCCGCCGTTTGCAGTCGGTTTACTCGGCGGTATATCCGAAAAGTCTATTTCGCTGTCAGGTGTTTTATCCATCTCTTCAAGGATTGCCCGTTCTTTATCCGTCAGCGGTGGAAAATCAATAACCTTGTATTCTCTTTGCATTTTCTTCATACAGTAAGCAACGGATCATTGAATATACGGCTTGCAAATTCAAAACTAAGCCCCTTATGCTTTATTTTATTGTATTCATTCTTTGCCGTATCCCATACAAAAGTATCAAGATAGACAAAATCCGTATTCCGTTCCACATCTTTATAGTACATCATATATGTACATAAATCAATAGAAATTTATGGCTATACCGTTATATCCGTTCTCGATACGTCCGACGCGCTGCTCGATGCGCATACAAACGGCCGATATCCTACTTCCGCTCCATACGAGAAAGGAGCGCGTCGAGCTTTTCGCCGTATTTTTTATCGGACGCCCACGTCCCTGCAAGCTCGAAAACCGTCGGTGCTTTGCCGCGCGGAGAGACGAATTTAGCGCGCTTATCGACGACGGGATTGACGAGTTCGTCGGTATCTCCGTAGGCATTCAAATGCTGGATATGCGCGCGCACGCCGAGCAGTATCGTCGGAAAACGGTCGGGAGCCGCTCCGCTTCCGGTCGCCCCGAGTCCGCAGTAATTGTGCATGTCTTCGGTAACCGCTCCGCCGAATTTCAAAAATCCCGTTTCGAGGCACATCTGCGCGAAGGCGACGTCGGAATTTATCCCTTCGTCGTGTGCTTCCGAAATATAACACTGCGCAATATAGAGGGCATCCTCTTTGCGTATCGCGGGGTTATGAGAGCGTAAAAACGATGCGAGTTCCGTCGCTGAAAAAACACCTTCGCCCGTAAGGCTTCGCGATGCTGCAGGTTTTTCAAACGAAAGCGTCGCACACGAAACGAAAATCGCAGCACAGGCACACGGCAGTGCGATGCGGCGAAATAAAGTCGATTTCGGCGGACGCCCTCCGTTTTTTTCGGCCTTTTTTATTCCCGACAGTATTTTTTCCAATCTTGTCATATCGATATTTTCGGCACCGCGTCCCTTCTTCGTGAGCGTCCCGATACAAACGGCAGCGATGAGTCCGACATACGAATACCGCGCAAACGAGGGCGGTAAAACTCCGATGCGCGCATACCGCGCACGTGCATACGAACAAACGCACAATTTTATCGTAAAAACTTCGAGCAAAAACTCCGAAATCGCAACATTTTTTCGATTATTAAGTGATGAACTATCAGCAAAACGCAAAACCGGACGTACGCGAACAGGTTTTAAAACACGGATTTTCATATCCGAGCGATGAGGAACTTGTCATGCTCATACTCGGAAGCGGCACAAAAAAATCGCCCGTGCGCCGCCTCGCGCGCAGCGTCGTCGAAGCGCTGTACGAATCGAACGACAAAAACATCGTGCCGGATCTTTTGGCGATCAAAGGCATGGGAACGGGAAAAAGCCTCGCCGTAGCGGCCGCGATCGAACTCGGACGCAGACGAAACGCGCACCTGCATTCGGTCATCACGCAGCCGAAAGATGTCGTGCCCTTTGTGAAAAATTATTCGGTGATGCCGAAAGAGCATTTTCTGTGCATAACGCTCAACGGCGGACACGAAATCATAAAGATACGCGTCGTAAGCGTCGGTACGATCAATCGAACGATCGTCCATCCGCGAGAAATCTTTTCGGAAGCGCTCGTCGAAAATGCAGCGGCGATGATCGTATGCCACAATCATCCGTCGGGCAGCTGCGCACCGAGCAGAGAAGATATCGAAACGACGAAGACGCTCATAGAAGCGTCGAAAATCATCGGCATCACGCTGCTCGACCACATCATCCTCGACCGTGATTCGTATTTCAGTTTTCTCGAACACGATCTGCTCTTTACGCCCGTAGAATAACGACCGAGCGCATTCAGCGGCTGCGATAAAGCGTGCGATTAATCCGAATACGGCACGGCTTCTACCGGCGCCGGAATTCGGCATCTTCGATTTGACGCATCGCTTTTAAATCGATATCATTATCGATATGAAGCTTTATTCGAAAACGCAATTCATACGTGCAATCGCCGCGGCAGTCGTAATCACCGCAGCGACAGCGGTTTTTATCGATAGAAACATCGGCTCATTTGCGTCGTTCGCGGGCATCGGGGAAGCTGCGGTGCAGCCTGCCGAAACGCAGCGCGATTTTGAAAATCAAAAGGCCGCCGAAAGCTATCCGGTTTTCGAACAAAGCGCCGCCCTCCCGCTGCGTCCCGTTGCGGATGCATCCCGTTTTACGGAAGACGAACAGCAGAATATCAACGTCTACGACCGGTGCGCCGAATCGGTCGTAAACATAAGCACGAAGATCGCCGGCGTAAACTGGTTTCTCGAACCGATAGTCGAAGACGGCGGAACCGGCAGCGGCTCCATCATCGACAAGCGCGGATACATCGTCACTAACGTGCACGTCATTCAAAATGCATCGGAAATCTACGTGTCGCTTTCAGACGGCACACAGTACGAAGCGGAGATCGTCGGACAGGACAGCGAAAGCGATTTGGCGGTTATTAAATTCACGCCGCCTGCAGGTACGGTTTTAAAAACGATTTCATTCGGAGATTCGAGCAAAGTCAAAATCGGACAAAAAGTCATCGCGATCGGAAACCCGTTCGGACTCGACCGTACGATGACGACGGGAATCGTTTCGGGACTCGCCCGTCCCGTGCGGAACAACAACAACAGGATCATCCGCAACATGATTCAAACCGATGCCGCAATCAATCCGGGAAATTCGGGCGGTCCGCTTTTGGATACTGCAGGGCGCATGGTCGGTATCAACACGATGATCGTATCGTCTTCGGGAAGCTCTGCCGGCGTCGGCTTTGCGATCCCTGCGGAAACCGCGGTGCGCGTCGTTTCCGATTTGATACGTTACGGGCGCGTAAACCGCGGCATCGTGCAGATGTCGATCGTACAGCTGAACCGGACGATCGTACAGTACGCGGGTCTCGACGTATCGGCGGGCGTACTCGTTTCGGAAGTGACGAAAAACGGAAACGCGGACAACGCCGGTATACGAGGCGGCACGCAGCGGGCAAACTACGGCCGCTCGATAATCTTCCTCGGCGGCGACATCGTAACGAAGATCGACGACATCGCGATAGCCTCCCTCGCCGATTATTTTTCCGCGCTCGAAGACAAGCGTCCCGGAGATACGGTTTCGATGACGATCCGCCGCAATCGCAGAGATTTGACGATAAACGTAACGCTCGCTCCGCCGCAGCAAAATTAATCACCCCCCCCGACGCAAGCGTCGGGGTATTAAACCCTCCGCACGAATAATTTGAACGGCGGGTTTTGAAAGCATATCGGCTGATTGATTTTACCGAATCCAATCTTCGATTTTCAGCATACTGATTTTACAGAGTGCCGCGAAATCCCGCTCATTGTGTGTTACGAGGATCATATTGTTTGCTACGGCTGTCGCCGCAATCTGCGTATCCGCATAAGAGCTCGGCGTACCCGCCGCATCGCAGCGCGCCAAAAGTTCTCCGCAAATGCCGGCGGCAAGCGCATCGTAGGGAATGACATCCATATTTGATCTGAGGTTTTCAATCGCATCTGCAACGATGTGTCGCCTCTTGCCTTCGGGCATTTTTTCCAATCCGTATATTAATTCCTGCCAAACGACGGCGGGGATCGCACAGCGTGTTTCGTTTGCGTAGTACCGTTCCAATATATGTTCATTAGGAATTTTCTTTGCAAATTCGGAAATAACATTCGTATCCAATAAGTATATCGCTTTCATTTTTCCGACCAAAGTTTTTGAGCTTTCTTAGGATCAGGCATCTCTCGCGATCTGACATAGGGCAAGCCCTCATCGAGCAAGCTGTCCTCGTGAGCTTTTCTCCATTCGGAAAGCCAATTTTGCCGCCGAATATGTCGTTCACGGTATGCTTCATAGCTGATGATGACGGCCACCGGCTTATCGCGGCGGGTAAGCTCGACGCTTTCCCCCGCTTCCGCCATCTTTATGAGAGCTGAAAAATTGTTTCTCGCATCGTAGATCGACGATCTGCACATACGCACAGTATACGGCGATCCTGGCTATTTGTCAATAAAATTGGCTATATCGATTTACCATACTGCCGACCGGCACTTTATCAACTTTTTAAATAGAGCTCGGAAAATCGATTTCCCCGAAAGGCAGACCCTTTTGCCTTTTACCGCACGGTACGGTATATTTACGGTATGCGCAAATTTCACGTAGTGTCTCCGTACGAACCGGCGGGCGACCAAAAACAGGCGATCGACGCGCTCGCCGAAGGTTTTTTACGCGGCGACAAGTACCAGACGCTCAAAGGCGTAACCGGAAGCGGCAAAACTTTTACGATGGCGAAAATCATCGAACGAGTGCAGCGTCCGACGCTCATCATCAGCCACAATAAAACTCTTTCGGCGCAGCTGTATCGCGAGTTTAAAAGTTTTTTCCCCGACAACGCCGTCGAATATTTCGTTTCGTACTACGATTACTATCAGCCGGAAGCATACGTGCCCGCACGGGATTTGTATATAGAAAAAGACGCGTCGATAAACGATGAAATCGACCGGATGCGCTTGGCTGCGACGTACAGCCTTATGGAGCGGCGCGACGTCGTCGTCGTTGCAACGGTGTCGTGCATCTACGGCCTCGGTATGCCGGACTTATACAAAGAGATGCGCGTACACATCGAAAAGGGAGAATCGCGCACTACACATACGATCGCAGAAGAACTTATCGCGCTGCAGTACAAGCGCAACGACGCCGTATTGGAGCGGGGCAATTTCAGAATCCGCGGCGACGTCATGGAAATCTTTCCGGCATACATGGAAACGGACGAAGCGTATAAAATCGAATTCGATTGGGATGAAGTCGCAAAGATAAAACGCTTCAACGTGATGACGGGAAAGACGATCGAAGATTTGGACGAAACGGTCATCTATCCCGCACGTCACTTTGTCGTACCGCACGAACTGCTTGTCGCCGCAACTGAGCGCATACAAAGGGAACTCGACGCTCGCCTCGCCGAACTTGAAGCGCAAAAAAAGCCGCTCGAATACGAACGCCTCAAAACGCGCACGACGTACGATATCGAAATGATGAAAGAGATGGGCTACTGTCCGGGCATCGAAAACTATTCCGCACCGATCACGGGACGAAAAACGGGAGAGCCGCCTGCGACGCTCCTCCACTATTTTCCCGATGATTTTTTGTGCATGCTCGACGAAGCGCACGTCACCGTCCCGCAGCTCGGCGCGATGTACGAAGGAGATCGGAGCCGAAAACAAAACCTCGTCGATTTCGGTTTCCGCCTGCCGAGCGCGCTCGATAATCGCCCGCTCAAGTTTGCCGAATTTTCCGCAAAGCTCAACCAAGTCATCTACGTGAGCGCAACACCGCGAAAAGAAGAAGTAAAACAGAGCACACAAGTCGTCGAACAGCTCATCAGACCCACCGGCCTCCTCGACCCGATCGTCGAAGTGCGGCCGAGCGAAGGTCAGATGGAAGACATCTACAACGAAATCAAAAAGCGCATTGCAAAAAACGAACGCAGCCTCGTTCTGACGCTGACAAAAAAGATGGCAGAAGATCTGACCGATTATCTGCTCGGTCTTTCGCTCAAAGTAAAATACATCCACTCCGAAGTCGAAACCTTCGAGCGCGTCGAATTATTAAAAGGGCTGCGTGCGGGAGAGTTCGACGTGCTCATCGGCATCAACCTTTTGCGCGAAGGGATCGATTTGCCGGAAGTGTCGTTTATCGCGATCCTCGATGCGGATAAAATCGGATTTTTGAGATCGGCGACGAGCTTGATCCAAATCATCGGTCGGGCGGCGCGGAATGCGGATGGAACCGTCGTCATGTATGCGGACAGGATGAGCGATGCGATGCAGGAAGCGGTAAACGAAACGAAACACCGGCGCGAAATTCAGGAAGCGTACAACAAAGAACACGGCATTACGCCGAAAACGATCGCAAAAGCGGTCGAAGATATTTTAGTGCACGAAGAAAAAGAAGCCGAAGAAACGGCGGCCGTCGAACTGGCCGTCCTCAAAAAAAGCGCGAACCTCTTTGTGCCTTCGCAGCGCAAAAAGCTTATCGCCGCTCTGAAAAAAGAAATGGCGGAAGCCGCCGACCGTCTCGAATACGAAAAGGCCGCCGTCATCCGCGATCAAATACGCGATATCGAAAATCAATACGGAACATAAAAAAAAACGCCGAACGCGAATCGATCGGCAGCAATTTTAATCAACGACCCCGACGCAACCTCGCAGCGAAACTTCAAGCGGCGTCGGAGTATTACACCCTCCGCACGAATAAAAAAGTCCGAAACGGAAACGGCCGCGTTCCGCTGCGCTTTGCTATTGTTCCAATTTTTGCGAAACGAATTTACCCCAAATGCGGTCGGCGCGCGCGATGTGCATCAAAACCCAGTTTACGATAAAAGAATAAAATTTGAGCGCATCATCCTGAGTACCGCCGTCGAGTTTGCGGACCTGTATTTCGACTTCCCGCACAAACGCGTCATGCGCAACCTTATGCGTACTCGTCGCGGGATAACCGTATTTTGCCATAAATTTTTCTTCTTCGGTAAAGTGGTAAACGGTGTAATCGGTCAATGATTTAAGCACTTTCGACATCTTCAGTTTATAATCTTCGGGAGATCCTTCCACTGCATCATAGAGCTCGTTTGCAATAGCGAGCAGCCGCTTATGTTGACCGTCTATCTCCGGTATATTCAAAAGATAGGAATCGTCCCACTGAACCTTTGCAACCTTTTCCATAACATACTCCCATATTCTTTTTGTACGAAGCGTACGCTTTCAAAACATTGTATCCGCACAAAAAAATTATTAATTTCAATATCTTTTAAGACCGCACTCACCGTAAGCAAAGCGACTCCGGCGAAGATGAGCCGATAATGACAACTCCATGACCGGCTTTTATCATAACTGCATTTTCAAATCATGTCAAATATGTTTGCATATCAACTATATTCGTTTACGATGTCGCATACGGCAGTAAAATATGCCCTGCCGAAGAGATTCAAATGATTTACTATATGATAAAGATTGTACAAATCGCGCCGCTCTTTCCAGCCGGCTTCAAGAGCATAGGCTTCGTTATACGCGTCGTAAAATATGCGCGGAAACCCGCCGAAAAGTTCAGTCATCGCGATATCCGCTTCCCGATTTCCGCAATAGCATGCGGGATCGATAAGAACGGCTTTGCCGCCGGAAGCGCACATAAGGTTTCCGCTCCACAAGTCGCCGTGCAAAAGAGAAGGAGCTTCCGGCTCTGCGATAAAGTTTTCCATGCGTTCGAGCAGTTTAATAATTTTTCCGTTCATCGCCGTATCGAAATACCCGGAAGCTTTTTTAAACTGAGGCGCGAGGCGGCATTCACGAAAAAAATCGACCCACGAATCGGACGGCGCATTTATCTGTTCGGCCGCTCCGATAAAATTGTTTTCAATAAAACCGAATTTTTTACCGGAAGAAAAAGAAGCGCAGTCCGCCCGGTGCATAGCTGCAAGAGAGCGGGCGAACGTTTTCCAATACGCATCGTCTTTTTCACCGGGATCGATATAGTCGAGGAGTAAAAAGGAATAGCCTACATGCTCTCCGTCGTCCGTACCCGCGCCCAAAACGTGCGGAACGGCGATCGTCCCCGTCGATGCGATCGCAAAAAGACCTGCCGCTTCGGCGCTAAAAAAAGCGGCGTTTTCTTTTGCGTTCGCTTTCATAAAAATACGCTTACCGTCTGAAAGGATGAGCGCGTACGCTTTGTTTATGTCGCCGCCTGAAAGCCGATCGGTGTGCGAAATCGAAATGCCGTGCCCGAAGATATCCGTGAGCGCGTGCGCGAGCGACGTATACTGTAAAAACGCTTCGGCCATAGCTCGAGTATAGCAAAAATCGATTTTTTTTAATATATGTGCTGTTTTTTATATTTCGCTTGACTAAAAACGCTATATCTGGTAGTTTTATTATCAACGGGCGCTATATATAGCGCTAAAATTATATCGATATTAATTTTATATCGATTTCACCGAAAATATCAGGAAAATAAGGGGAATATATGAAAATCATAAAGCGAAGCGGTGCGGAAGTTCCGTTCGACCGATCGAAGATAACGGTTGCGATTTCAAAAGCAAACGAACAGGTGCCGGAAACCGAGCGCCTCACGCAAGCGCAGATCGATTCCGTCGCCGACGACATCGAAATCGAATGTGCGAGAGGCGGGCACGCGCTCGACGTCGAAACGATTCAGGACCGCGTCGAAAACGGTATCATGAGGTGCGGCGCATACAATGTTGCGAAAACCTATATCACGTACCGCTACCGCCATGCGCTCATGAGAAAAGCGAACACGACGGACGCGCAGATTTTAAGCTTGCTCGACGAAAACAACGAAGAAGTCAAACAGGAAAACTCAAATAAAAATCCGACAGTCGTCAGCGTCCAGCGCGACTATATGGCCGGAGAAGTGAGCAAAGACATCACGAGGCGATTTTTGCTCGACGAAGATATCGCAAAAGCGCACGCCGAAGGCATCATCCACTTTCACGACGCCGACTATTTTGCGCAGCACATGCATAACTGCGATCTCGTCAATCTCGAAGACATGCTGCAAAACGGCACGGTCATCAGCAATACGAAAATCGACCGGCCGCATTCGTTTTCAACTGCGTGCAATATCGCGACGCAAATCATCGCTCAAGTTGCAAGCTGTCAGTACGGCGGCCAGAGCATTTCGCTTGCACACCTCGCGCCCTTTGTAGACGTGAGCCGCAAAAAAATCGAAAAAGAAACGAAAGAGATGATCGCAACGACGAAGCTTTCCGTAACGGATGAGCAATTTTCATACATCGTCGAAAACCGCCTGCGCGATGAAATAAAGCGGGGCGTGCAAACGATTCAATACCAAGTGATTACGCTGATGACGACGAACGGACAGGCGCCCTTCGTCACGGTCTTTATGTATTTGAACGAAGCGAAAAGCGCGCAGGAAAAATCGGATTTGGCGCTCATCATCGAAGAAACGCTCAAGCAGCGCTATCAGGGCGTCAAAAACGAAGCTGGTGCGTGGATCACGCCCGCCTTCCCGAAACTCATTTACGTGCTCGAAGACGACAACGTCGAGCGTAATTCGAAATATTATTATCTCACCGAGCTTGCGGCGAAGTGTTCGGCCAGGCGTCTCGTGCCCGATTATATTTCCGAAAAGAAAATGCTCGAACTCAAAGAGGGCAACTGCTATCCGTGCATGGGCTGCCGCTCTTTTCTCACGGTTTATCGCGACGAAAACGGCAAGCCGAAATTCTACGGCCGCTTTAACCAAGGCGTGGTTACGCTGAACCTCGTCGACGTCGCCTGCTCTTCGGGCGGCGATACGGAAAAATTTTGGCGCATTATGGACGAACGGCTTGAGTTGTGCCGCCGCGCGCTCATGATCCGCCACAAGAGGCTTCTCGGAACGAAAAGCGATGCGGCTCCGATTCTGTGGCAAAACGGAGCGATCGCGCGCCTGGCAAAGGGTGAAAAAATCGATAAGCTTTTGTTCGACGGCTATTCGACGATTTCGCTCGGATACGCGGGACTCTGCGAATGCGTGCGCTATATGACAGGAAAATCGCACACCGATCCCGAAGCGACGCCCTTTGCACTGGAAATCATGCACCGCTTAAACGACGCGTGCGCCGAATGGAAAAAAGAAACGACGATCGCCTTTTCGCTGTACGGCACGCCGCTTGAAAGCACGACGTATAAATTCGCCAAGTGTTTAAAACAGCGCTTCGGCATCATCCCCGGCGTTACCGATAAAAACTATATCACCAACAGCTACCACGTGCACGTCACCGAGCCGATAGACGCGTTTGCAAAACTGACATTCGAATCGCAGTTCCAAGAGCTTTCTCCCGGAGGTGCGGTCAGCTATGTCGAAGTGCCGAACATGGAAAATAATATGGAAGCGGTTATGACGCTTTTAAAACATATCTACAACAATATCATGTACGCCGAACTCAATACGAAAAGCGATTTTTGCCAAAGCTGCGGCTTTACCGGCGAAATTCATATCGCTTCCGATACCGACGGCAAGCTCGTGTGGGAATGCCCTGCCTGCGGCAACCGCGATCAGGCGAAGATGAACGTAGCGCGCCGTACCTGCGGCTATATCGGCACGCAGTACTGGAATCAGGGACGCACGCAGGAAATAAAAGAGCGCGTGCTGCACTTATAATGTACTACGGCGCCATAAAAAAAACGGATGTGACCGACGGAGAAGGAGTACGCGTTTCGCTCTTCGTCTCCGGCTGCCGCAACTGCTGCAAGGGATGCTTTCAAAAAGAAACATGGGATTTCCTCTACGGCAAGGAATTTACAAAGGAAACCGAAGATGAAATCCTCTGCGCCCTCGAACCCGATTATATCGCGGGTCTTACCGTGCTCGGAGGAGAGCCCTTCGAAGAAGAAAACCAGCGGGATATCCTCCCCTTTTTGCGCCGCGTCAAAAAAGCCTTTCCGCACAAAACGATATGGTGCTACACGGGCTACGTGTATGAAGCGGATTTGCTTTCCGGCGGACGGAAACACTGCGAAGCGACGGACGAAATGCTCTCCCTCATCGACGTGCTCATCGACGGACCTTTTATCGAAGAAGAGCGGGACATAACGCTCGCGTTCCGAGGCTCACGGAACCAGCGCATCCTGTATTTGAAAAACCGCAGCGAGTAAATTGCCGTCCGCATATTTTTAGGCCGAATGTCGCGTTTTTCAAAATGCGTTGTTTTTCCAACGTATTCATTCTTTAAAAAGCGGTATAATTTAACAAGATTGAATTATACCGATAAAACAACGTTCGCTCAAAAACGCTTGTTAATTAACACGGAAACTTTTACGGAAAAATTATGAAACGGCAAATCATTCATATCGATCGGGAAAAATGTAACGGCTGCGGCGCCTGCGTGACCGCATGTCATGAAGGCGCTATCGCCATGGTAGACGGAAAAGCGCAGCTCATCCGCGACGATTACTGCGACGGCATGGGAGACTGTCTCCCCGAATGCCCGACGGGGGCTATCACTTTTGAAGAGAGGGAAGCTGCAGCCTACGATGAAAAAGCGGTCGAACTTCACAAAGCCTCTCGCGCCGCCCTTCACGCGCGGCAGAGCGAGCGCAGCCCTGCAGGAAGCTTTCATCGCTCAGGAGGCTGTCCCGGATCCGCTTTGCGCACCTTCGATCGCAGCGCCGCATCTCCCCTGCATGAGCACCGTCCGACTGCCTGTCCGGGTTCCGCACTCCGAGCGTTTGATCGGGAAAGCGCCGACGCTTCGCCCTCCCCTGCTTTTCAAGCGATGCACGTCCTCTCATCGCAGCTTCGGCAGTGGCCGGTGCAGATCAAACTCGCCCCGCTCCGCGCTCCGTATTTCGACGGCGCGCATCTTTTGATCGCGGCGGACTGTACCGCTTACGCATACGGAAATTTTCACAACGATTTTATCAAAGGTAAAACGACGCTCATCGGCTGTCCGAAACTCGACGAAGGCGACTACACGGAAAAGCTCGCTGCGATTATCGGCGAAAACGATATCAAAAGCCTCACCGTCGTCCGCATGGAAGTGCCCTGCTGCGGCGGCATCGAAAACGCTGCGGTAAACGCGTTGAAAGCGAGCGGAAAATTTATTCCGTGGCGGGTCGTCACCGTTTCATGCGACGGCCGTATTTTGGACGAATAAAAATAAGTGCGGTGTTATTGCGGAACTTGAGCGATAAAAGTATGATATGGTAACTATGAAAGGAAAATTGCTTATCAAAAGAGTATATCTTCCCGCATCGGACGATGACGGAGAGCGCTGTCTCGTAGACCGCCTGTGGCCGCGAGGATTAAAAAAGGAAAACGTCGCCATCGACGGTTGGCTCAAAGACATCGCACCGTCGAACGAAATTCGAAAAGATTTCAATCACGAACCGGAAAAATTTCCGATGTTTCGTGCCGCATACAAAAAAGAACTTTCAAAAAACGAGGAAGCAAAACAATTTGCAGCCGAATGCGCCGAAAAGCTCAAAACGAAAAATGTAACGCTCCTCTACGGCGCCAAGGATGCCGAACACAATAACGCCGTCGTGCTCCGCGATTGGATTTTACAAAAGATAGGATAGCGGTTCCCTAAAATCAATGAGCACCGCTAAAGCGTAATCGATTGTTAGCGGTGCCCGGATTGTGCAATAAGACGGGAGAGCGCTGCTTTGCGCTTCTCCCGTTTTTTATCAGTGCAGGAAAAGAGACAGAATGAATATTTCAACGACGCCTGCGATACCGAGTACGAGCGTACCGAGTGTCTGCGTCCTATAACCGCGCTCGGGCGACATCGCGCCGAAGTTCGTGACGACCCAAAAATACGAATCGTTCGCGTGACTTACGGTCATGGCACCGGCGCCGATCGCCATACACGCGAGAGCCGCCCGCACCGGAGAATCGAGACCGAGTACCGGAAGCAGCGGAGCGATGATGCCCGCCGAAGTTACGAGCGCGACGGTCGAAGAGCCTTGAGCCGTTTTCAAAATCGCCGAGAGTATAAACGGGAAGAGGATGCCCATCGTCTGGAGCACCGTCGCGTGCATTTTGATATAGTTCACCATATCGGAAGACGCGATAACTTTTCCGAGAACGCCGCCGGCAGCCGTGATAAACAGGATCGGACCGGTCACTTTGAGCGTTTCTTCGACGATAGCGTAAAAATCCTTTATTTTATCGGCGAGCTTGAGCTGGAGCACTGCAAAGGCGGTACCCACGCCGAGCGCGATAACCGGAGTTCCGAGAAATTTAACAACATCGATTCCGAAGCCTTGCATCTTTGCCATCGAGACAACGGATGACGCCGCCATGAGGAGAACGGGAACGACTATCGGCGCGAGCGCATTAAAGCCGTTCGGAAGTTTTTTAAATTCGGCGACGAGCTGTTCGTAGCTTTTCGTCACCTGTCCCGCATCGGCTTCATCATCCGCGCGTACGCGGGCACCGATGTATTTTGCAAAAAAATAACCTGCGATGAGCGGCAAAATAGAACAGAGCGCGCCCATGCCCATAACGAGCAAAAGGTTATCGCCGATACCGAGCGTATTCGCAGCGGCGATCGGGCCCGGCGTCGGCGGGATAAATACGTGCGAAATATACAAACCGAACGAAAGCCCCGTCGTCATTGCGACGGAAGAAGCGGCGGTTCTGTTGACGAGCGCTTTGCGGATGGGGTTTAAGATAACGAAACCCGAGTCGCAGAATACGGGAATGGAAACAACCCAACCCATGAGCTCTATGGCGAGAACGGGATGATTTTTCCCGACGAGATGAATGATCATATCGGCGAGTTTCAAAGCAGCGCCTGTTTTTTCGAGTATCGAACCGATGAGCGCACCGAGGATGATGACGATACCGATGCTCGTAAACGTGCCGGCAAAGCCCGCTCCGATGACGTTTGCAAGTCCCTGCACCGTTTTTCCGTCGGCGGTTTTCACGTTGACGAGCGGAATGCCGGCGATCAAGCCGAGCAGCAGTGAAATGCACATGATCGAAATAAAGGGGTGAATTTTAAATTTTGAGATCGCAAACACCATGACGATGATCGCAATGACAAAAACAAAAATAAACGGTAAGCCTGTCATATATAATGACCTCCCATAAAAACTTTTGCAGGAAATAGCAATTTCCGAAAAAGTTTTTAGCCGTGCGCGTGCGCGCACACGTTCAATAGTCGAGTTTGCAAAATAAAGCGTATCGTATTCATGCGATTTTTATCGAAACGGCACGTATACACGTCTTCTGCAAACATCCGCGCAAACTCGAGATAAGAACGCTGCGATTTCGAGCAATGCGCAGAAATCGCGAGTGTCTCCCATATATAGAAAAACGCTTCAGCGTTTTTCGTCTCCGGACTTTAGTGTCGGCGATATTTCAGACGACACTTTTTATCATGCCTCCTTTTTTTGTCAATTATAGTAGCACGGGTCTTTCATTTTTGCAAGATTTTTTTTACGGAATGTCCATATCGAAGTTGTACGGGATAAGAACGATACGCGCACACGTCTGAAACAAAAAGCGATGCCGCAGCTTTTGTGCGCCTCAGATTGACGCATGGCGGACTCGAACCGCCTACCTACTGCTTAGAAGGCAGTTGCTCTATCCAGATGAGCTAAAGCGCCGTAAGGCTTATACTACAGTAAACGCGGGATTCTTGCAAGTTCAAGATATCGATTTTTGAGACAGCTCTTTCATTTTTCGGTATAATCAATCGGATCATGAAGAGGAATTTCTATGACGCAAAATGAACGGCGCATTTTTTTAATCGAATATCTTTTAAAGGAAAATCCCGGCTATCACGATGTACAGATACCGGACGATGAGAATGAACAAAAACGCCTGCTCCGCTCCCTCATGAATGTCCGTCCGCCCGAGCCTGCAAGCGAAGGATTTTTGCGCATACAGGACGAGTATTTACAGGAAGCAGGTCGAGAGCGCGGCATTACCGACTTTGCCGATTTAAGACCGGTTACCGGACAAGGCGGCGGGAATATGTACCTCTGGCAAGGGGACATCACGACGCTCAAAGTAGACGCGATTGTAAACGCGGCAAACAGCGGCATGACCGGATGCTGGCAGCCCTGCCACGCATGCATCGACAACTGCATCCACACATTCTCAGGCATTCAGCTGCGCGCCGTGTGCGCCGACATTATGCAAAAACAGGGGCACGAAGAGCCGACGGGAAGCGCAAAAATCACTCCTGCATTCAATTTGCCGTGCAAGTATGTGATCCATACCGTAGGGCCTATCGTGCAGGGGCGATTGCAAAAAAAACACGAAGAGCAGCTCGCGTCCTGCTACCGTTCCTGCCTTGAGCTTGCCGAGCAACATAAAGTGCGGAGTATCGCTTTTTGCTGCATTTCCACCGGGGTCTTTATGTTTCCGAATGAAAGAGCGGCGGAAATTGCGGCGGAAACCGTCCGAAAATACTTCGAGCAAACCGAAAGCGGGATGAAAGTTGTTTTTGACGTATTCAACGACGAAGATTTTGCAATTTACAGCGAAATTTTATCATAAGTAGATGCGGAATTCAGAAAAGGAGCACAAATCGCCCTGAAAAAGATTCGCGACCGGAAAATTGAACTTGTAATTCTTCAGGCGCGAAGCCCCTCTTGCGGTGTAAATATGATATATGACGGCTCTTTTTCAGGAAAACTGATTTCGGGACAAGGAGTTTTTGCAAAACTTCTTAAAGAAAACAATATTAATGTGATAGATGTTGGAAAATTATCACATGTGAGCAGGCGGCATTTTAAGGATGTTTACAAAAAAAATTATGAATAGAGAAAAGAATGGAAAATCAGACCTCTAAGCAAAACCGAAACTATTTTTTAATCTCAGTGATGTTCCTTATCGGTATTTTGTATATATGGGGATTCGGATTGGATTTTTATATTTCGGCCTCAAACTGCAGTTTACAAATTCCTTGCAGGAAACCGTAAATCAACATCGTACTCTACTGATGATTATAGATGAATTGCTTATGCTTTCAACTATCCTTTGCGGAAGCAGTTTTTATAATGTGCGCAAGGTATATTCTCAAAATAAAAATATACTGATCGGATTTTTAACGACAAGCTTTATACTAATGTTAACAGCATGGCTGCTGATAATGTTTGAAACCGGAAGACTTGTATATCCTGTCAACGGTCTGCCTGTTGTTACGGGTGACACGCTCCGAACGACTTTAGCCGAAATTTACGCCGCTTGGCATTTATGCGATATCTTGCCGGGACTGTTTATAATTTTCTGGTCGGGATTATTATCCCATTCTCTTTAGAAATACAGCGGGATAACGATTGGACTATTGCAAATGATCTGTACTTATTTCGGACAAAGCATAAAGCCGATCCCTTTGTTCATTGCTATTATATTATCAACAATTTGGCTTTTAAAACAAAGTATTTCAATCGTTAACGATCTTAGAGAGAAAAATTTATGACAGAAAAAAAGATTAATTCACGCAGAGGGAGCTTTTATTAAGCAAACCCGCAGGATACGGTATAGCCGCCGTTTACTTCAGCGTAATTCCCTTGCCCTCTAAATTTTTGACGCACTCAAGATGATAGCGTTCATCGTGTTCGGCGTACACGGGCTTTCGTACTTCAACGACCTCCAAGTTGTCGTACGGCGGGCATGTTTTACCGCGGTAGTTTTTATCCAACCACTCGGGACTCACTTTGTAGCCTCGCCGCTGCATCTCTTCCATAACGAGCCGGTGGTACCGATAGAGCAAATACGGTGAATAGTTAAACACATAGTTGACCGTTGCGTGCGGCCTGCCCCAGCCGTTTCCGCGCAGGGCACAGCACTCCCTATGTTGCCCCAACAACTGCTGACGCGGGAGTTTGTTGATCATATCTTGATGCCAAAGTCTCATCTTGTTCTCCGAATAATAGATGCGATTGCTGCAAATAGTTGTTAGGGTAGACTGCAAAGAGCTTGCGAACAGCGCCCAACAAAATTTCCTGTTCCGACTGACCGCTGCGATATTGCTCCAAACAATACATAAACTCCGCCTTTTCATCCCGAGTAGCCTGCTTCTTAAAATATCCCCAGATATGCTGAAACGCGTTGCAGACTTGTCCTCGATTCTCCGGTAAAGTGCGCGCCTGATCAATGAGAGTCAACACATGCCGCACTTGTGCATTCTCCCGCTTTAAATACTCGCGAATCTCGTTATAAATAGTGCCGGACTTGCTGAGAACGAGATACTTATGTGCTGCCCAAAGTTTCTGACATTCTTTTAATTGATTTGATTCTCTCATACCGTTTCTTTAAATCTCGAACAAATTCGCCCAAGGTCAATTTTTCGAGATGCCCTATCACTTATTCGAAAACCCCTAAAAATATTTTTTAATTGACCCAACGATTATACAAAAAAATATAAGTATTGAGAATATAGGCAATCCGACGTTGATCTGCCGACTGATAGAAAATGTATCGTAAAACCGATATACTATTTATAAATAAGAAGAGATAAAAATTTGCATAACGGAGATATAAAATGCAAACAGTACAGACGGAAATCGGCAGAGTATATGCGGATAAGGAGAAGTAAGAGTGTCCCTTGCTTATCTTGATCAGCAGGCAACTTTAACTTGGATTCATAATAATATCAACTCATTCGGCGGATTTCAGCGACGCAAATGCTTTGGAAAATCTTTTTGTGCTGATCCGCATCCGGGCAAAATTCGTTGCGGATATTGAAATTCATTCGGAAACGGAAAATCTGAAAATCCGCGACATTACATTTGAAACCTTGGAATTTTCCGGTAAAGTTTCAAACTGCTTTTTTACAAATACCGGCGGCCACACCGAACTTGATACCGATTTGAATCTTCAAGCATGCCGGAGGAGGAGCCGAATGATTTTGGAAACAAAAAGATTGACGCTTCGTCCGTGGAGGGAATCGGATGCAAAAGATCTCTTCCGATACGCAAGTCATCCCGACGTGGGGCCGACAGCCGGATGGGCTGTCCATACGAGTGTTGAAAACAGCAGAACCGTCATCAGTAATATCCTCTCCGTACCGGAGTCATACGCGGTCGTACTCAAAGAGACGGGACAGCCTGTAGGCAGTGTCGCCTTAATGATCGGCAAGTTAAGCAATATCGGCCTTCCCGATACGGAAGGTGAAATAGGGTTTTGGATCGGCGTACCGTATTGGGGACAAGGACTTATTCCGGAGGCGGTTCGCGAGCTGATGCTGCACGGCTTCGAAGATTTGAAACTCGAAAAACTGTGGTGCGGATATTTTGACGGAAACGATAAATCGAAACGGGCGCAGGAAAAATGCGGCTTCCGATATCATCATACGAAAGAAAACGTTCCCTGTGCTTTAAAAGGGATTCTGCGGACGACGCACTTTACCTGCATATCGAAAGAAGCGTGGTTGTTACAGGATCATGGTAAGTGCGTATGGTAAGAGAAGCGGTTAAAGAAGATTTACATGAATTATTGGGTTTGTATCTGTTTTTACATGAAACCGATATTCCGGAAAACTCGAAGCATTTGGAAAATACATGGAAAACGATTATTGAAGATGAGAACCATCATATTATTGTCAACGAAATAAACGGCAAAATAATTTCATCCTGCGTGTGTGTTATCATTCCGAATTTAACAAGAAACATACGCCCGTATGCGTTTATTGAAAACGTAGTTACTCATACGGATTTTCGCGGCAAAGGGTACGCAAGCGAATGTTTGAATTATGCCAAAGCGATTGCAATAAAAAATAACTGCTATAAGATGATGCTTTTAACCGGCACAAAAAATAAAAATACATTGAACGTCTATAGAAACGCAGGGTACAACAGTGAAGATAAAACCGCATTTATACAATGGCTTGAGTAATACGCTCTATTTTAATTCCCTTGCCTTCTAAATTTTTGACGCACGCAAGATAATAGCGTTCATCGTGTTCGGCGTACACGGGTTTCCCCACTTCAACGGTCTCTAAGTTGGCATACGGCGGACATGTTTTGCTCGATAATCTTTCGTATTATGTGTTCGATACATTTTCGATTTTATCAAATAAACGATATACAATATAAAAAAAGCCGCCGTATAAATCGGCAAACATCTCTTTTTCAGATATATTGAAGAGTCGGTATAAAATTGATAAATTTTCATCAGCACCGAACCCTGATACGGTCCGTTCATCGCTATGAAAACCATTTGCATTATTGTCAATAACAAGCAAATTAAAAACGCATTCCTTGCATAGATGCAATTTTTTTTTGCCTTTTGTCTTTTTCTGCGGATACTTTGCCGCTTTGCGGAGGAGCTTTTATCGTGATCGTCCATTCGTTTTTTCTCCCCGCTTTGCGGAACATAGGCTCTCAGTGTGAACCGTTACCAAAGAATTAATTATTAATATTACAGAAATAATTTTCAATGTTTTTTCAAGCATATTGTTTCTGCATATTGTTCCTACATTTTCCCCCACCTCGCGCATCCATTGCCCTAACCGCTATCGCCTCCGCACCTGTTCCAATCCGCGCTTGAACTGAGGAATGCGCGCCGAAGCTGTAGTGTTGAGCGGACTCGTATCACCGCGCTGCAAAAAATGATAGGCGACGCCTGCGATCATCGCGCCGTTGTCGCCGCAGAGTTTAAGCGGCGGAAATATGCACGTGATGTCGCGCCTCTCGGCGAGGAGCGCGCGCAAGTGCGAATTGGCGGCGACTCCTCCGCCTGCGACGACGGTCGTAAGACCCGTGTCTTCCACCGCACGGAAAAGGCGCGATGTGAGCGTACGGCACGCAACATCCTGAAACGACGCGCACATATTTTCCGTCGTCGGCTCGAAGCCTTCGTTCAAAAAGAGATCGCGCTGATGGATGACGGCGGTTTTCAATCCGCTGAACGAAACGTCGTAGCGGTGTTCGCTTTCGTCGAGTTTGGGAACGGGAAAGGAAAATGCGCGCGCATCTCCCTCTTTCGAAAGTTTATCGATAATGACGCCGCCGGGATAGCCGAGGTCGTAAAACTTGGCGACCTTATCGAAAGCTTCGCCGACCGAATCGTCGACTGTCGTACCGAGCACTTCGATATCGTCGAATCCGTGTACTTTGCAGATGATGCTGTGACCGCCTGAAACGAGAAGACCGAGATACGGGTAGGCGATATCGTTTGCGAGGTGCGCCGCGTAGAGGTGACCGAGCATGTGGTTGACCGCGATAAAGGGTTTTCCCGCCGCCCATGCGAGCGTTTTGCCGTAAGTCAAACCGACGAGGAGAGAGCCCATCAACCCCGGACGGTTCGTCGCAGAAACCGCATCGATGTCGCCGAGCGAAAGGCCGGCTTCTTTGAACGCCTGCTTTACGACGGGCAAAATCCATTCGGCGTGCTTTCTGCTCGCGATTTCGGGGACGACGCCTTTGTATATTTCGTGAAACGGGATCTGCGTCGCAACGACGTTGCTTAAAATAACGCGGCCGTCTTCGACGATCGCCGCCGCCGTTTCATCGCATGAAGATTCGATACCGAGAACTTTCATAGCTTCTCCAAAAGATTATCAATCGGCAATTTCAAGAAATCGCGATTTTTTAAATCATTCAAATTATTAATTAATAATTTAATAAATTATCAATATACCGCATTGCAAACGCCACACGACCGCAGACCGATAAAAACACGACCGCACAACTACGGGCGGATAAGCGCGCCGGAATTGCTCACCGTCGTAAACGCATATCCCTTGTTTTTCAGTACGGGGTAAAATTCGATCAATATGCCCGGCAAAATATCCGCCGACCATATATGCCCTATCATGATCGCAGCGCCGTTCGCATTCGCAATGCCGATGCCGCGCATGAGTTCGCGGATGATTTTTTCGCGGTCTTTGGTATTGTCGAGAAACACGTTCCGCGAATAGTAGGGTATACCGAGCGCCATAGCCGCCTGCGGTACGCGCGTTTGACTCGTCGTTCGCGAATCGAGAAAAAAGACGCCGCTCTCCTTTGCCGCAATCATCGCAGCTCCGATTTTCATTTCGTCTTCGCTGATGAGAGAGCCTTCATGATTATTGATTCCGGCGACAGGCCCGATTTCGGCGATATTTTCTTTTATAAGCGCTTCGATCGAAGACGTCTGCATATCCGCCGTAACCGCGCCGGGACCGGGATTGACGTTCAAGTTTACCGCCTGCATGGGCTGGTGCAGCATCACTTCGTTGCCCGACGCGCGCACTTTGTCGGCGCACGCTTTCGAATGCGCGAGCTTCGGCAAAACGGACACGGTGATCGGAAAGGGGAGCGAAATGAATTTTTCAAGCTGCGAAAGGCTTTGACCCGCATCGTCGAATACGAAAACGAGCTTCGCGCCGTTTACCGCCTGCGGAATGTCGGGAAGAGGCGAGGCAGGTACTGCGGGAGACAGGGGCACGGAAGACGACGGCTTTACCGACGAAAGCGGTTTTACGGATGGGGGATTTGCCGGCTGCCCCTTGGGCGAGGAAGACGAGGGCTTTGCGCTGCCGGAGGATTTATTGTCCGCGCTTCGGCGAATCTGCGCTTCAGGTACGCGCTCCCCCTCGGTTGAAGCTCCCGCTGCTGCATTTTTTTTCGGCACATCGCTCGATTGCGTTTCCCGCCCTGAGCTTTGCCGCACGTCGAGATTTTTTGCACTTTGTACGGCGTCGGAGCTCTCAACTTTTCGGCTCGACGAAGAGCGCGAACTTTGCTGCGGATCCTTCGAACTTTGCAGATCGGCATTTTGCCGACTCTCCGCTCGGCCCGACGCATCACCTGCACTGTCCGCGTTTTGTGAGGCGATCTGATTTTCGACGGCGGTGTTTTTCGGATTCCGTCCCGAATTGACGATGAGGACTGCAAAGCACAAAGCGACGATTACGACGCACAGGATCGCCGTCTGCACGGAGGAAAATACGATTTTATGTTTTTTGTCCGCTCTCCGCCCCGATGCGGGTTTTATCCGCGTTGACGGTTTTGCGGAAGATCGAGAAGCTGTTTTCCGCCCGCGCGTGCGTCCGTTTTGTGCCATAAGGCGTATTCTATCACGGATCGCAGATTTTGAAAACGGCGATGATCCCGGTCGAAGAATCGATCAAAAAAAGTTTTCCGCTACTGTCGCACAGTACTATGAATAAAACGCAAAATTCCGTCCGGCTGTGCGATAGCTGTGCGGCAACGTCGATCGCTTACCGCCTCCTCCCCACGAATAAAAAAAGCCGCCGCAAAGCACCCGTATCGCTCTGCAGCGGCTATCACTCTCTCTTTCTCCGATGTTCTCTATGCGGTATGGTTATGCCGTCAGCGTCTCCTCTTCCGCTTCACCGAAAGCGCTCGCGTTTTCTTTTATAAAACGCAGGGCGCGTATTTCGGCTTTGCGTACGGTTTCCGAAGATACGCCGAGCAGCTCGCTCGTTTCAAATAATGTCCGCTGTCCCATGCCGTCGAAATCGTAACGGCAGCACATGACGCTGCCCTCTTCTTTCGGGAGCGTATCGATGAACGCGCGGACTTCCTGTTTTAATATCCTGCCGATCGCAGTCTCCTCGGGTCCCGCGCTCGTATCGGGTATACTATGGCCAAAAGCGGCTTCGTCGTATTCGCCGGACGGAGCGTCGAGGCTTATGACGTTCCACGGCATGACGGCGATATCGCGCACGGCTTTTTCTTCGACGTTCAAAACGCGTGCAATGTCGGCATCGGACGGCGCAAAACCGTTTTTTGAAAAAAGCTCCGAGCGCGCTTCGTTTACTTTTCGAAGCAAATCGATTTTATTATCGGGGATATAGATATCCGTCGATTTTGTGTGCACGTAGCGCTGCATATATTGCAGAATCCACGGGTACGCGTACGTCGAAAAACGCGTATGAAACGAAGTTTTGAATTTGGAAAGGGCGGTCATCAAGCCGATATTGCCTTCCTGTATCAAATCCATAAAGGGCGTATGCGAATCCGCAAAGCGTCCGGCAATGCTGATGACGAGGCGCAGGTTCGAATTGATAAAACGCTTTCGCGCGTCTTCGTCGCCTGCGGCAATCTTTTCCAACAGCGCTTTTTCTTCTTCCGCCGTAAGCAGGGGGTAGTTTTTGATTTCATTGAGATACAGAGCATAAACAGTATCAGTTTGTTTTTTCATACATGTGCTCCCATAAAAACCCGTTCATATCACCGAGCGGCCGCCCCTTCCCGACCGTCGGTATTCGCCTCTCTCCGATATGGTTTATCAAAAGCCGAACTCTCGATTATTTATTTGCAAATATCATGCCAAGTAATTTATTTTTTCGATATTTGATAATATGTTTAATTCTTTATAATACAATAAATTAAATACCGGCAATAAAGAAAACGATATTTTTCGATGAAAACAAAATAAGACACTGTATACTTTTTTATACTACGGCAATGTGCGGTAGGCTCAAGCTGTCTACTTTTGTGCACAGTAAAAGGCGCGTACCGGGCAGACCGAGCCACGCTCTTTCACAAAATAATCTTATGCGGTATAATCATCGTATGTTTATCACTTGTCTTGACCTTGAAGGCGTGCTCGTCCCCGAAATATGGATCGCGTTCAGCGAAGCGACCGGCATTCCCGAACTGCGGCGCACAACGCGCGACGAACCGAACTACGATACGCTCATGCGCTACCGGATCGATATCCTCGACAAACACAATCTCGGTTTGAACGAAATCCGCGAAACGATTAAAAAAATCGACCCGATGCCCGGTGCAAAAGATTTTCTCGACAAACTGCGTTCGTTTACGCAAGTGCTCATCTTGAGCGATACTTTCGAACAGTTTGCCGCTCCGCTTATGGAAAAGCTCGGTCGTCCGACGATTTTCTGCAATACGCTGGAATACGACGCAAGCGGAAAGATCACCGGTTACAAAATGCGCTGCCCCGAAAGCAAACTCGCAACGGTAAAAGCGCTGCAGTCTGTCGGTTTCGAAACGATCGCGGCGGGAGATTCGTTTAACGACCTCGCGATGATCAAGGCTTCCAAAGCGGGATTTTTATTCAAATCGACGGAGCAGATTATTAAGGATAATCCTTCTCTGCCGGCATACACCGAATACTCGGAGCTCCTCGCAGGCATTAAAAACGCGATGGGGCGCTGACGGTTTTAAACCGTGAATACGCGGCGCAATTTTTTATTAAAGCGCTCCGTGTCGTCTTTCAGCATCGTTAAAAAGTCATCTCTGTCTATCGTGCCGAGTACCGCGTCCATCTCTTCGCGGTTCCGGTACGTCATTTTTCGGTAGTAATCGGTATAATCCTTTTCACGCGACGACACCGACAATGCGTACATATCGTCGGAAACGGCGGCGACGCTTTCGACGAGGTTGCGGTACTGCTCCGCGCTGCATCGCTCAAAGGGAACGCCGTAGATGCATTCCAAAAGATAGAGCGCATAGCGCGTTTTGTCGGCGAGGTAGGAAGCCGCACACGCATCGTAAAAGGCGTGCACTTTTTCCCAACTCGCGATTTCCCCGCGCTTTACTTTTTCACGCAGCTCATCGATTTTTTCGAGCGGGATAATCTGTCCGCCCGCGTTGAGCCACCCGGTGTACAGCGGATGCCGCGCGATTTCCGCAAGGACGGCAGGCGAAACGGATGCGATGCCGTTTTCATCGCAGTATTCGATTATCGTTTTCGCGGAAAAATATTTAATAATTTTTCGGTATTGGTGATACGCATACGCCGGCCGAAATACCGTCGCGCCGTATCTTTTCTGGCACTGCGCGTCGGAAAGGGTAAAATCGGCGTCGGGATTTTTTTCAAAAAACGCTTTCGCTTCCGCGAGCCGTTCTTTCGCCGTCAAACGGACGATGCGGTCGAGCGCCGTCATAATCTCCTGCATCGTATCGGGAGCAAAGGGATCCGTTTCGATGTGCTGCACCGGCACGACCCGCTTATCGCGTTTTTTGAATTTGTAACGGTTTCGAACGAGGGCAAACATATCGTACATAAACCACCACGCCGGAAAAATGCGTATGCTCCGATCGCCGTTTTCCCCGAGCGCAACGAGCGAAAACGGATACGGGATATCGAGCTCGTATTGGTATGAGCCTTTTGCGATGAGGACGAACGACGCGAATCGGCTGTTGTGTTTAAAATCGCTCGAAAGAGAAGGCCAAAATCCGCGCGAAGCGATGAGCTCGCCGTCGGGACTGCGCGAATTGTGATTGCTGCCGATCGTCGCGCCCGATGCGATATTCGATTGTCCCATGATAGTCGATGCGATGAGGAAAGACGAATTGTGATGCTGCTCGTGAAACGGAAATATCAAATTATTAAGAATCTCGCAGCACGACACGGTCGAATTGTCTCCGAGCACCGAATTCAAAAGCCGCGCGCCGTATTTGAGCTGGCAGTTTTTGCCGATGACAAAGCGTACCGCAACCGCCTGATAAAAAACGCGGCTTCCGTATCCCATGATGCCGTTTACCATTTCGACGCCTTCGCCGATCTGCGACGGCTCCGCCTCCGAAGAGAGCACTGTGATGTTTTTCAATTTGAATGCGCCTTTGATGTACGCGCATTCTCCGATTTCCGCATCTTTTAAAAGCGTCGTATTTTTTATGACGGCATTATTTTTAATAATTCCGTGTGTCGCCTCGTCGCGGGACGAGCCCTGTTCCGTGAGCGCGACAAATCGCTTCATAAGAGAAGTGTCTTCACGATAGCGCGACCACAGATACGCATCGGCGGTAATCATGCTTTTAAACGGAAGCACTTCTCTGCCGCCGTTTTCGTTTGCGACTCCGATCCATATACGGTTTTCTTCAGGCTCACCTTTTTTTAAAATCCCTTCGCCGAATTTCGAATGCGGCGTACAGCTCATCTCCTGTATATTGAACAGCATGACGTTTTTTCCGAGCCGATAATTTTCAAAATATGCGACGTTCCGGATCGCATTGTCGTCGCCCGTCACGGCGTTTATTAATTTTGAATTATAGATACCCTCTTCAAGTTCGAGGTCGTGATACTTAAGCATTGCGCGCCTGAGCTTTCCCAAAACGATAAAACCGGAAAACGACGAATCGCGTATGAGAGAGGCATCGAAACATTCGGCATCAACGTAAAAATTTTGCCACGAAGAATCGTCCGACGTGTTATGATTTTTTTCGAGCGCTTCGATTTCTTCTTTCGTAAGACCCCGCTTTCCCGCCGTAAGCTCGGACGGAACGGAGAACGATCGCTTATCCGTATACGTTACCTGCACCATAATTGTTTTTATTGTATATATGTAGACGGCGCTTTGTCAAACCGTACACGGCACGTATCCCGACTATCCGTGTCAAAAAATATATTTTACGCTATACTGCTTTCATGACGTTTCGACGAATATTGCGCGCGCAGATTTATACTTTGCTCTTTGCTGTTTGCGTTTTTTCGGCTTTAGGCGATGAAGCAGGCATCCTCCGGGGCTTTGCCGAATACACGCTCCAAAACGGTATGCAAGTGTTCGTACTCGAGGACTTCGCCGCCGCCCCGATCAGAATCGAATACGCGGTAAAGGCGGGCACAAGAGAGCAGACGCCGAAAACGGCGGGATTTTTTCCGCTCTATACGCGGCTCTTTGCGGAAGCGGGCAAAGCTTCGTATCCCGAACAGGCGGACGATTGGATCCCCGACTCGGCAAAGATTTCATGCGATGCGGATGCGGCGCGCTGCGTCGTGACGATCGCGCCGGCGGAAATCGAAAAAGCGCTTTCCGAACTTGCGTACTGCGCGTTTTCCCCGGCGTTCAGCGATGCGAACATAGCGGCGCAGTTTACCGCGCTCAAAAGCGAAGTGATGAATTATTCGCTCAGCTCTGCGGGATTTATCAACGCAAGCATAGACGCGCGCATCTATGCTGCAGCCCCGTGGAAACGGGATTCGGGAGTTTATCCCGCGCTGTTTACGAAAACACCGCTCGCAGGTGTCCGTTCGATTCTCATGCATATAGCCCGATCTTACTATGTGCCGCAGAACAGCGCGCTCTTTATAAGCGGCGGCATACGAAAAGAAGCGGCGCTCAAAGCCGCGGAAAAGACATTCGGCGCATGGCCTGGAAGCGCCGCCCTTCCCTCACAGACAAAAACCGCTTCCGAAACCGCCGCGCACAAAACACAAAAGCGGAAATTCGTCATCAGCGACCCGCTCTTTTCATCCGACTTGACGCAGATCGTCGTGCAGTATACATCCCTTTCGGCGGCACAGGCAGATATGGCGGCACAAGCGTTCAACTTTCGCTCATCGTCGTTCAAATCGGCCGTACTGTCGCGCAAAGAACTCGGTATCCGTTCGTCAGATTATATCGATGCCGCCTCAACGCATAAAAACGGAGAAGTGCGGCTCGTCTTTCAATCGCTCTTCGAAAAATCGAAAACGTCTCCCGACAAACAGGCTGCCGCCTTTATCGCGTGCGTAAAAGATGCCCCTCGTTCTTTATCGAGCGCGGAACTCATGCGCGCACAGCAAAACCTCGCAGCCGAATATCGAATGCGCTTCGGTAATGCGGCATCCCTTATGAACGCGCTTTCCGAACAGTGGGCGTCCGATCGTACGGGGCAAAAAACGGAACCGCTCGTTTCGCAAATTTTCGGCGTTTGCGAAGATATCATCAATTTCGACGCCGCGGCATTCGAAGCCGACTATGCGAGCGAAGAGCCGTTCGTGTTCGTGCTCGTCAACAGCAGCGTCTACAAACGCTTTGCAAAAGCTTTTGCACATGCCGGCTATGAATCGGTAACGCAAAAAAACGGATCGTGGTACACGCAGGAATTGTACAAAAACATAACGAGCGAAAACATCGCCGAAGAAAAAGCGTCCGCTTTCTCCGACGACGTTTCGGCCGCGGCGTTTTACCGGGCGAAAAACCGTACGGCCTTTTCGTCGTTTACGCTCGCAAACGGCATCCCCGTCGTATGCAAACAAAACGCGTCTTCGCCGTCCGCCCTCGTCATGCTTTCCGTAAGCGGCGGAGAACTCGGTTCCGCATCGAACCCGGGCTTTTTTTCGCTCCTCATCTATGCGCTCGCCGACAATATCCAAAAAGAAATCGATACGCAAAGAGCGCTCGGCACGATCGACGGCACGCCTTCCGTCCGAGCGGAAATCGGTTTAACGAGCGGAACGATTTCGGTCGAAAGCTTCGCCGACGATATGAGCGTCATCATGCCGTGCATATCGCGCGCGCTCATTTACGGCGACATACGGCCCGCCCAAGCGGACGGACTTGTGTACAACGCGCGCTCGCAAAAGCGCCTGCGCGACGGAAATACCGCTCATCAATTATACAGCCGCGCCGTCGCCGAACTCTTTCCCGGTACACCGTACGCCGCGGTATTCGACAACAACAGCGACATCCTCGAACGCACGCAGTATGCCGATGTACTCGCCTCTTATCCGTCGCTCCTCGACGCAAGCCGCTACACGATCATCATTGCAGGCCGCTTCGACCCCCTCATCATACGCGATGCGCTCTCATCTTCTCTCGGTATGCTCGCCCCGCAGACGCCGCGCGAAAAAGCGAAGACTGCAGTCTCCACCCCCGTCTTTCCGAGCGACGAAAAAGGGAAGCGGATTTCCGTAGCACTTCGCCATCTTTTTTTGACCGACACGCCGGCAAAAGATGCGGGTCCCCGCCCCGAAACGCTCGTTCCGACAAAGGATTTTTCCGATCCCGTGCAGTATTGGCTTCCGTCTCCGACCGACGCGAGAGAGCGCACCGTATTCAATGCACTCCTTTCGGCGCTTCGAAACCGCCTTCGAAAAAGCGCCGCCTCTCTCTCAGCGGATATCGCCGTGCATACGGACGGAGCGACACATGCGATGCAGGCGGCCGTCATCACTTTTACCCATGCCGGGCGTACCGATGCAATCGATAAATGCTACGCCGAAACAATCGCAGCGTTCGACAGGGAACTCGAAGACGATGCGACCTTTACGCGCGTTAAAGCGGAGATGCAAAACATCCGGGTGCTGGAAGAGCTTTCGCCTACGCAGACAAACCGCGGAACGGCGCTTCTCATGCATGAAGGACTCGAAGCGGCGGAATGCGGAGACGCGCTCACCGACGCGCAAACCTATCTCGCCTCCTACGAAATCATCGACGATCTTTCGCGCGAAGAAGCCTGCGCCGTTTTCAAAGCGTACTTTCCGGCACCCGCGCCGCTCAGGCTTTATTCGAAAGATTCGAAGCGGTAAGCCGATGACTGCGCGTGATTGACACGGCATTTGATTTTGAATACAGTAAATTTATCAATGTTATCTGCTATGGATATCGTACGACAGAACAACGTAAAACCTCATTGTACTATCCCCAAAATTACACTTTTTCCGTCTTTAATATTCTTCACACAACAAGGAGGTACGATAAAAAGCGCCGTCTGAAATATCGCCGTCGCTTTTTATCTCGAGTTTGCTTGGATGTTTGCAGAAGACGTGTATACGTGGCGTTTCGATAAGAATCGCATGAATACGATACGCTTTATTTTGCAAACTCGACTATTGAACGTGTGCGCTCACGCGCACGGCTAAAACTTTTTCGGAAATTGATATTTCCTGCAAAAGTTTTTATGGGAGTTAACATGAAGAGATCGATCATCGTCGCAGCGCTCGTCGCTGCAGTCGTCGGAACCGCGGCTTTTGCCAACGGTGTTGAAAACAAAACGAATATGAATCCCGGATACTTGCGAAATCCGAGCCGCAATGCGGAAACGAAGCGCCCCGAAGCGGTGTTTTACAATATCGCGGGTACGGGCTTTTTGGAAGACGGCCTGTACTTCGATGCAGGCAATCAATTCGTATTTAAAAAATACACGAACTCGTTTCCGAAAAACGCACTTCCTCCTGCTATCGTGGACGAAAAGGATTTCAGTGATACGACGACCGTGTGGCTCTACCCGAACGCCGACATCGTATACAAGCGCGGCCCCTTTGCCGTGTTCGGAAATTTCGGCATCTACGCCGGCGGCGGAAAACTTTCGTACAAAGACGGTACGACCGTAACAGCCGGTGCACTTGCAAGAAATCCCCCTCTTATCGCCGCCGCACAAAATCATTCGGTAGAGCTTTCGTCCATGACCTACGGAGAGCAGGTCGGATTTACGTACTGCCTGAAAAATTTTATCTCTTTTTCCGGCGCGCTGCGCCTGCTCCAGGCGACGCAATCGATGGAGTTAAAGAGCGATAATGCGGTTTTTGTCGGTGTTAACGGCGGAAACAAAGTGAGCTACGATGCAAGCGCGTTCGGCGTCGGCGGCGTGTTCGGCATCGACGTGCGCCCCTTCCCCGCCCTCACGCTTTCGACGCAGTTTCAGCTTCATTCCGATATGAAATATGAAGTAAAGAACGCCAAGGGAAATATAGGAGCCGGACTCGGTATCGCGGACGGTGAAACGTTCCACACCGATTTGCCTGCGGTGCTGAACATGGGAGCGGGCTATCAAGTGCTGAAACCGCTGTACGTATCCGCAAGCTTCAACTACTACTTCAACTCGTTCGCACAGCTCAATTCCGTACTCAGCAAAAAATTCGGCAAATCCGACTACAGCGATTCGTGGGAATTGGCGGCGGGAGCGGACTACGACATCAACGATAAAGTGACGGCGAGTTTGGGATTGTCCTACGGCAACCAGGGGACAAAGAAAACGGTAAACAACGCATTCAGCCCCGTTTTGGACAACATCGCGATCGGTACCGGCGTCGAATATCGGCCTATCGATAACCTCACGCTCACGCTCGGCCTCTTGTACATACAGTATTTTAAGCAGGATTATGGAGCCAGTGAACTCAACAAGCAGATCTTTATGACGAGCATCGGTGCAACCTACCGGCTCCCCATATAAGTTTTTTAATCATCGGTACGCAAAACCGTTGCAAAAGGGGCTGTCCCGAAAGTAATTCGTGCGGAGGGTTTAATACCCCGACGCTTGCGTCGTAACAAAGGGTATTAAAGCCGACTGCAACCACCTTATGAGAACATACAGTGCGAAACGTTGAGCACTGTACCCGACGCTTGCGTCGGGGTTGTTGATTGAAAACTTCACAAAGGACAGCCCCTTATTTTTTATTCACGGATCGCATCTTCGCGCCGTTTAGGCGCCGAACAAAAATGCGAGCGTCTGTGCGTCGGAAACGATATTGTCGAGGATGCAGTATTCGTCGGGTTGATGAGCCATGTCGTCTAGCGTGCTCCATACGGCGGCGTTGTAGCCGAGCTCCCGGAGCGGAGCCGCGACGGTGCCTCCTCCGATGCCGATCGTCCGAGCGGTTTTTCCGTGCACCGCTTTGAGCGCTTCGGAAAGCTTTTGCACGACGGGAGCGTCGACGGGAGTTGCCGGCGATTCGCCTGCCTGCGGCATCGTATATTCGATTTTTACACCGTATTTTTTTTCTATCGCTTTGCAACGCTTATCGACTTCAGCGTACACTTCTTTGAGCGTATAGCACGGGATGATCCTGCAGTCCATGCAGAACACGTCTTCTCCCGGAATGATATTGATGCCGGCTACGTTTTGCATCCTCATCGTCGGCTCGAACGTCGAACAGTCGGGCGTAAAAAGCGGATCGCGCTTGTCGAACACGTCTTTCATATCGTGGAGCGAAAGCGCGAGGGCATCGGAGGCAAGGCAGGCGTTGCATCCGGTGTCGGGACGCGAACCGTGCGTCTGTTTTCCCGTTACGCGGAAGCGGAGCCATAAAATATTTTTTTCGGCAACTTCGATCGTTTCGCCCTTTGCGTCTCCGCCGTCGGGAATGACGATGATGTCTTCTTTACGGAAAAGTTTATGCGCTTTTAATAAATATTTTATGCCGTATTCGCTGCCCACTTCTTCGTCGGCCATAAATAAAAGTTTGACCGTGTGTTCGGGGACAATGCCGCACTTCATATACGCGAGGGCTGCAAAGACGCCGGACGTGAGTCCCTGCTGATTGTCTTCGACGCCGCGCCCGTAGAGCTTGCCGTCTTTTTCGACGACTTTCCACGGATCGGAATGCCACAGCGATTTTTCGCCGACGGGCACGACATCCAAGTGCGCCATAACCCACACCGAAAAATCGTCCGATTTGCCGGGAAGGGTCACGACGGCGTTCGGACGTATGCCGCTTGCAACGCGCGGATCGCTCGCGTCGTAGCGTTCGATATTCGTAAAACCCTGTTCGCGGAGCCACGCGATAAGCGCTTCGCATTTTTCGATTTCACCCTGCCCGCCGTTTTCCGGAGCGAGGGCGGGATGGCTCGTCAAAAGCGTTTCGAGCGCGACGATATCGCGTTTCGAAGATGCGATATAATCGAAGAGTTTTTGTTTCGTATCTTTATCCATTTTTTTCACCTCACAGCGCAATACTATTGTGCATTGTATTTTTGATACGCGTTCCACGTCGTGCGGACGAGCGTATCCGTATCGGAATACTCCGCTTTCCAGCCGAGCTTTTCGTACGCATATTTGCTCGTCGCAACGAGGGACGCGGGATCTCCTGCGCGGCGCGCGACATAGTCGGCGGGGATCGGGCGTCCTGTGATACGCCGCGCGGCGTCGACCATTTCCGTCACCGTCGTGCCTTTTTCGCTTCCGAGATTTACCGAAATGCTTTCGTCGTGCTCTGCTATGTATTCGAGCGCTTTTACGTGTGCGGCGGCCAAATCGCTTACGTGCACGTAATCGCGGATACAGGTTCCGTCGCGCGTATCGTAATCGCTGCCGAATATTTTGAGCTTTTCGCGCATACCGCAGGCGACTTCCATGATCACCGGCAAAAGGTTTGCGGGATTTTGTTCGAGGCCCGAGAGTTCTCCGTCGACGTCGTAGCCTGCGGCGTTAAAATAGCGGAGCGCTGCAAAACGCAAGCCTCGCAGTTTTTCGTACCATGCCATAAACTCTTCGATCGAAAGCTTCGTATAGCCGTAATAATTTTCGGGATGCTTCGGATGGCTTTCGTCAATCGGAAGATACTGCGGCTCTCCGAATACGGCTGCGGACGACGAAAACACCATGCGCTTGCATCCGTGAGAAACGGCGGCGTTCAAGATATTGAGCGTACCGTTGATATTGTTAATAGAATATTTTTCGGGAGCGATCATCGATTCGCCTGCCGCTTTGAAAGCCGCCAAGTGTATAAAGGCGTCAAAGCCTTTTGCAAAGGCCGCGTCCAAATCACCCGGGATCAAAATCGTCCCGTATATGAATCCGTTTTCTTTAAAAAGATTTTGCCGCAGTCCGCTCGAAAGATTGTCGAAAACGGTCACGCGATGATTTTTCTTCATCAATTCTTTAACGACGTGGCTGCCGATATACCCTGCGCCGCCGATTACCAACACGTTCATGTATGCCTCCGCTACGGCGGTAAGTATAGCGCATTTTCAGCGCAGCTGCCATAGTCCATCCGCACGCTGATTGTTCGGCTCGGCGATATGCGATCGATTTATCTGCTTTTTTTATATATCGATAAAAGTTGCTGTAGTTATTGCACGGAGCTTTCGCTTCCGACGAGGCACATCCATTCGGCTTCCGCAGCCAAAACGTCGCCGACATAGGCCTTGCCCGACTGCTTTACCATGTGCGGTGAAACGCGCAGATTCGTGATTTCCATGCGCACCGTATCGCCGGGACGCACTTGATTTCGAAACTTTACTTTATCGACCGTAGCGAGAAAAAACAAACTGCTTTCCTGAAATTTCTTTTGAAAGCTGAGCGCCGCTCCTCCCGCCTGCGCCATCGTTTCAACGAGGATAACGCCGGGCACGACGGGATACTGCGGAAAATGTCCTTTAAAAAAGAAATCGTCGTCGGTAAATTTTCGCGTGCTTACGCTGCCGTTTTCATCGCACGAAAGTATTTCGTCGACAAATAAAAACGGCTTTCGGTGCGGTAAAAGAGAAGCGATATCGTTCGTAACCATAAGTCCCCCCTAATGCGTTTGCAGGCTGAATATCGAGTTTGAAAACATTAATTTTAACGCCGTGCTTTCGGCGTTATTGTTCGTTTTCAAACCCTCCATTCAGTTTTACAAAAAGGAAAATATTAAATTCTTTTCAGTACGATAACGCCGTTGTGTCCGCCGAAACCGAAGGTCGAACTCATGGCGCAGTCGACTTTGCATTCGATGCCTTTGTTCGGCGTATAATTCAAATCGCAGCCGCCTTCGACATCCTGTTCGTCGAGATTGATCGTCGGAGGGATAAAACCTTCTTCGATCGCTTTGATCGCAAACATCGCTTCGATTGCACCTGTAGCTCCGAGGCAGTGTCCGGTCATGCTCTTCGTCGACGATATGTGCAGCTTTTTCGCGTTTTCTTCGCCGAACGCGATCTTCAGCATCTGCGTTTCACAAGGGTCGTTCTTTTTCGTCGCCGTTCCGTGCGCGTTGTAATACTGCACTTCTTCCGGCTTTACGCCCGCGTCTTTAAGCGCTTCCGTCATAGCGGCCGCACCCCAAACGCCGTCGGGGTTCGGAGCGGTCAAGTGATAACCGTCGCTCGTTCCGCCGTAGCCTGCGAGTTCGGCGTATATCTTCGCTCCGCGTTTTTTCGCATGTTCGTATTCTTCGAGCACGAATACCGCGCTGCCTTCACCCATGACAAAGCCTTCGCGCTTTTTGTCGAAGGGGCGGCTCGCCGCTGCGGGATTGTCCGCAAAGGAAGTCGAAAGCGCGTGGAGCACTTCAAAACCCGCGATGCCGAATCCGTTGATCGTACTCTCGGCTCCGCCGGCCAGACAAATATCGCGCCTGCCGCCTCTGATAAAATCGAGTGCATCGCCGAGCGCGTCCGAACCGCTCGCGCATGCGGTCGTCACCGTGTGTGCCGGCCCGTGAATGCCGAAGGCCATGGAAATATTGCCGCATGCTTCGTTCGGAATCAGTTCGGGAATCGTCATAGGCGGCAGACGGTGCTGCGGACTCTGCGAATATTTGATACAGCAATCTTCGTTCACTTCGAAGCCGCCGATACCGACGCCCATAAAGATCGCAGCGTCTTTGATAACATCGCTGTTCGCTTCGATAGACGCATCGTCGAGCGCCATCTTTGCCGCGGCAACCGCATACTGCGAAAAGCGCGCCATCTTGCGCGCCGCTTCGGGATTCATATACTTGGTCGCGTCGAAGTTTTTCACTTCGCCCGCATAGCGCGCTTTAAATGTACTCGCATCGAAATGCGTGATGAGAGCAACTCCGCTTTTACCCGCTTTTGCCGCAGCCCACGTTTCCGCAACCGAATTTCCGATCGGGGTAACAGCTCCCATACCCGTTATAACAACACGCCTCTTTTCCATAACCGCAAACTCCTGTTTATTCCGTTATAAAATTAATAATTAATAATATGAGCTTTATGCGCCCATGCCGCCGTCTACGCCGAGCACTTGGGCCGTAACGTATGCCGACAGATCGCTTGCCAAAAACAGCACCGCGTTCGCAACGTCTTCGGTTTGCCCCGCGCGTTTGAGCGGAATCTGAGCGACCCACGCTTCGCGCGCTTTTTCATTCACCGCCTTTGTCATGTCCGTTTCGATATAGCCGGGCGCTACGGCGTTTACGCGTACGCCGCGGGAACCGACTTCTTTTGCAAGGCTTTTCGTATAGCCGATGAGACCCGCTTTGCTCGCGCTGTAGTTGACCTGCCCCGCCCCGCCGTGTATGCCGACGATACTCGACATATTGATTATCGAACCGGATTTTTTGTGAATCATATCGTTTGAAACGATCTGCGTTGCAACGAATACTGCAGTGAGATTGACGTCGAGAACTTTTTGCCAATCTTCGATTTTCATGCGGAACGAAAGACCGTCCTTCGTGATGCCCGCGTTATTGACGAGCACGTCAAATCCCCCTGAAGCCGAAAGCGCTTCTTTAACGACTTCCGAAAGGCGGGCGGCATCTCCCGCATCGGCAGAGATTTCGTGAAAAGCCGTACCCTGCGATGAGGCGAACCGTTCCAGCTCCGATTTCGCTTCCGACGGATGCGAGCAGAGACCCCACACTTCCGCGCCTTCGCGCAAAAAAGTTTCTACGATCTTTCGACCGATGCCGCGGCTCGATCCGGTGACGAGCGCCTTTTTACCTGTAAGCAGCATCACTCGACTCCGCCGATCGATTCGAACGAATTGACGGGAGTGCTCGGCCGCTTTTCGCCGAAAGGAGAATCGCGCCAAAGCCCGCTCAGCACTTTGCCGACGCCCGGCTCAAGCACGCGCCATTCGTTCGCGGAATCCGCATCCATGACATCGGCGAGCACTTTTTCTTCCAAAGTCCACCGTACCGGATTCGTCAAGTGCAGCACCGCATTTTTTTTCGCATCGCTTCCTTTGACGACTTTTTCTCCGGTTACGTTGCTGAACAAATCGATTTTAGGATCGGCAAAGTTCACATCAGCGATAGCCTTTTCAAATTCGTCGGCGGCTTTTTGCATAAGCGGACAATGGAAGGGACCGGCGACCGAAAGCCTGATCGCACGCCGCGCGCCCGCTTCGGTACACGCTTTTTCGGCTGCGGCAAGACCGTCGGCCGTACCGCTGATAACCGTCTGTTTGACGCTGTTTAAATTTGCAGCGTACACGTCTTTAAGACCTGAACAGATCTCCTGCACCTTTTCAGGCGGCAAACCGATGATCGCGCTCATGCCCGGAGCATGGCCCGCATTTGCGGAAGCGATCTCTTCACACACGCGCTGCATTATATCGCCGCGCTTTTGCACGACACGGATGAGGTCTTCAAACGAAAGAACTCCGGAAATGCCGAGCGCCGGAAATTCGCCGAGGCTGAATCCCATAGCAGCGGACGGCACGATACCCTTCGATTTCAACGCTTCGGAAACCATGAGAGACGCGGACGTGATCGCGAGTTGACTGTTGTCGCTGCGGCTCAATTCCGCCTGATCCGTTTCCCACAAAAGCTTTGCCATATCCCTCCCTGTAATCGATGAAATCGAGTCGAGCAGCGTCCTCGCTTCGGGAAAAGATTCGCACACGTCTTTCATCATGCCGGGTTCCTGTGCGCCCTGACCCGGAAACAAAAAAGCATATTTTTTCATTGGTACCTCATCAAAATCAAAATGACAAAACACGATATTTTGTCATACTCAATACAATTATATAATAGTGAAATTACGGATTTTGTCAAGACGAGGATTGACAAGGCGAAGATTGATATGCACGGACACTGTCGAGGACAGATATCGCCGGGTTTTCAAACTTTACGTGATCAAGCTTTACGAATATCGTCGTTTCGGACTATAATCGATATATGTCCCAAAAATACAGCAAATCTCGCACCGCGCGAGGCGTCTTCTATATCATCTGTTCATCTTTTTGCTTTGCGCTTATGGGAATGCTTGCGCACCTTGCAGGCGACATACCCTTTATGCAAAAAGCGTTTTTCCGCAATGTCATCGCCTTTTCGATCGCATTCGCCGTATTGGCAAAAGAACAGCGTGAAGGAAAACATCCTTTCGCATTGCCGAAAGGAAGCGCTTTGTTTCTCCTCTTGCGCTGCATCGGAGGAACGATCGGCATATTCGGAAACTTCTATGCCCTCGATAAAATCAATATCGCAGACGCATCGATTCTCAACAAGATGTCGCCTTTTTTTACCGTCATCTTCAGCTTTTTCATACTCGGCGAAAAGATCATGCCCGTTCCGCTTGCAGCAATCTGTATTTCAATTGCAGGTGCGGCTCTTGTCATAAAGCCTTCGTTCGACATTGCGGCGATGCTTCCCGCCCTTGCAGGCTTTTTGGGCGGCGTCGGCGCGGGATTTGCATATACGTGCGTGCGCCGTCTAAGAATGATAAACGTAAACGGTAAACTCATCGTCGCAGCTTTTTCGCTTTTTTCATTACTCGCAGCTCTTCCGTTTTTGATCTTTCATTTTTCGCCGATGACTCCCCGTCAGCTCCTTATCATGCTCGGAGCGGGCATCGCGGCGGCAGGCGGACAGTTTTTTATAACGGCGGCTTACGGCGCAGCACCTGCCGCAAAGATCAGCATATTCGATTATTCGCAGATCGTTTTTTCATCGCTTATGGGATTTTTCGCATTCGGCCAAATACCCGACGCTTTAAGCTTTGCTGGTTACACCGTCATCATCGCAATGGCGATCGTCGTGTTCGTGTATAACAGGCGGCACAGCGATTATTAATTATTGATTTGACTGAGAAACCACGCGTAGAGCGCATCGGTGCGGCGTTTAAATGAATCGGCCAAATCCACTTTTATAAAGAGAACGGTTACCGTCTGCTTTTGCCCCGTAACGATTGCAGCGGAAGAAAAGAAAATGCCTTCTTCGAGAGGGTAAAGCGAAATGCACATTTCCATTTCCCGCTCTTTTAAGCACGTCACACCGTGATACTTCATCGGCGTCAAGTTCGTGATTTCGACGAATATTTCGGATGCGGAATCAGTGTACGTGTGGAGATACGTATTTTCGCCGAACGACGTATCTTCCTGAAACACGTAGCGCCGGTCGGAAGGGGGCACTTCGCTTGCTGCGGGATCGGCGAGCGCATTTTCCGTATGCTCGGTATCTGCAATGTAGTACGAGCGCGTAAAAAGCGTTTTCGGCTTATAGCCCGCGCGGCGCGAAATATACGTAATGCCCTTTTGCGCGGAAACGCGCCCGATCGCATTGTAGAGTGCAAGCAGCTTTTCGTCCGCGCTCATATTTTTCCACGCAGCGGGATACGGGATGAGAGCACAGGATACGACAGCAAAGCCCTGTTTGCCTTGCGGAGCCGCCGCCAATTTTTTCGCGACGGCGCTCGCAGAGGGCACGTACTTTGTCAAATCTTCCCCGCTTCCGTTGCCGAAAGAAATCACCTTTCCTCCGACAAGATCGGCCGCCGCTTTTTCGTCGAGGTTCGGAAGGACCGCCGAAAGAGTCTCAATTTTTTTCACAGCGAATTTGTGCTCCGCATCCCCGTATGTCGGGAAAATCACGGTAGACGGATCGGACATCGCTTCATCGCCTGCGTAAGCGGAAATCATGCAGAGCGATGCCGCAGCGGCGAAGATAATTTTTTTGACAATGTGTTTCATTTATATTAATTATTCCGTCGGTCGCTTTTTCAAAGAACGGCTTTTTACGACAGCCTGTCCTTTGCCCGCTTTTTGTTCCATCATCGCGCGCACGGTAAGCGGCAAACCGAAGAGCGTGATAAAGCCGTCCGCGTCGCGGTGATCGTAGAGATCGCCTGTCGTAAAGCTTGCGATGCTTTCGTTGTACAAGCTGTACGGCGAGAACGACCCCGCACCCTGCATCGTGCCCTTGTACAATTTGAGGCGCACCCAGCCGCTCACGGTCTCTTCGACTTTGTCGTTGAACGCCATGATACCGCTCATGAGAGAGGTGAACCACAAACCGTTGTAGATGAGTTCCGCCTGCTTGAGCGCGATCTGCTGCTTGTAGTGATAAGTATCGCGGTCGAGGCATAAGTGTTCAAGCTGTTCATGCGCGTAATACAAAATCGTCCCGCCCGGCGTTTCGTATACGCCCCGGCTTTTCATGCCGACGCAGCGGTTTTCGACGAGGTCGATTAGTCCGATACCGTTTTTCCCGCCGATTTTGTTGAGCGTTTCCATGAGTGAAAGCGCATCCGTCTTTTTTCCGTTGACCGCGACGGGAATACCTTTTTCGAATTCGATCTTTACGTATTCGGCTTTGTCGGGAGCCGCTTCCGGCAGCTTTGTGATTTTGAGCATGTTTTTCCAGTCGGGTTCGTTTTCCGTCTTTTCAAGTTCGAGACCCTCGTGGCTGATATGCCAAATATTTTCGTCGCAGCTGTAGGACGACGATTTTTTTACCGGAACGGGAATGCCTCTTTTTTCAAGGTATTCGATTTCGTCTTCGCGGCTTTGGAGATCCCACTTCGGATCGCGCCACGCGGCGATGACGCGGAGATCCGGCGCAAACGCTTTGATCGCAAGTTCGAAGCGGACTTGGTCATTGCCCTTTCCCGTCGCGCCGTGACAGATTGCACAGGCTTTTTCCTGCCGAGCGTATTCGACGAGAATTTTTCCGATAAGCGGACGCGCCGTCGACGTGCCGAGCAGATATCGGTCTTCGTAGAGCGCACCGCCTTTCAGCGCAGGCCAAATATATTCTTCGATATATTCTTTTCGCGCATCGACGACATAGCACGCCGAAGCGCCCGTTTTGATCGCGCGCGCTTTTACCGCTTTCCAATCATCGCCCTGTCCCAAATCGATGCAGACGGCGATAACGTCGTAATCGTAATTTTCTTTTAACCACGGAATGATGACTGTCGTATCGAGCCCGCCCGAATACGCGAGAATCACTTTGCTTTTTTTAGCCATGCGAACGCCTCTTTTCGATAAACAAATTTCTGAGGAGGATTGTACCAGCAATCGCGCACTATGGCAATCGCACGAATTCCCGATTATCGAGGACACGTGATATTTTCGCACGAATTCCCGATACCGTACGCATTCGAACAAAGTATGCGGCAATTGAAAAAGCGCATATTTATCGCTACAATCGCTGTATTATGGAAAAGCTCCTGTCACAGTTGCTGCCTTCTTTTGCGCACAAAGCGCTTGCAGCCGACGGAATCAGCCCCGTCGAAACCGTCGATATCATGAATATTCCGATCACGAATCTCGCATTCGATTCGCGCGACGTAAAAGAAGGCTCGCTTTTTTTTGCGCTTCCCGGAACGCATCGGAACGGAAACGATTTTATATCCCAAGCGCTTGAAGCGGGCGCGAATGCAGTCGTCTATCAGGGAGATATTCCTCACGAAGTTCGGCGCGAATGTGCAAACGTCATCGCACGCCGCGCTATCGAAAGCGCCGTCGGAAAAACGAAACAATATCTTCCGGCCTTTTTGCGCGTAAACGATGCGCGTTTTGCCATGGCGCCCGTTTCCGACGCTTTTTACGATTCCCCGTCAAAGCGCCTCATCGTCATAGGAGTGACGGGTACGGAAGGGAAAAGCAGTACGGTTTCGTTTATCTGGCAGCTCTTGCGCTTGTGCGGAGAAAAAGCGGGCTTTATTTCGACAGTCGAATATTCACTCGGAGGCGATGCCCTCCCCAACCCCGAACATCAGACGACGCCGGAAGCGCCGATCATCCAACATCACCTCAACGCGATGCTTGAAAACGGCTGCACTTATGCGGTTATCGAATCCTCTTCTCATGGGCTTTCCGTTTTGACGAACAGACTCGGCAATGTCCAATTCGACTGCGCGGTTTTTATGAACGTCACGCTCGAACACCTCGAATTTCACAAAACTTTCGAGCAGTACCGAAGCGATAAAGCGAATCTTTTCCGCGCACTCGACAAGTGCGACCACGTAAAAACGATCGCCGGCACTCCGATGAAAATTCCATCCATCGGAGTCGTGAACGCCGAAGATCCGTCGGCGGTCTATTGTATCAATTCGACAAAGCATCCCGTCTATGCGTTTACGACCGAAGGACAAGCGGGAAAAGCCGCAGCGGAAACGGGAGCCGACGCGGTCGCTCTTCCGCCCGTACCCGAAGGAGTCCGCTGCATGACGGCTCGGAACATCGCATCGGCGCGATTCGGCATTTCGTTTACGATCGACGCGGACGGGGAAGACGCCGTATTCCGAGCGAGCGACGATCCCGCTTTTCCGAGAAAACGTCCCGTCATCCACGTCACCGCTCCGCTTCCCGGTGCGTTCAACGCATACAATCTCATGGCGTCCCTCATCGCGGTGAGCAGCGTTACGCAAAAATCCTTTGAAGAGGTCGCGCATCACTTTCCGTCACTCACTCCCGTCAAAGGGCGCATGACGGTCATCGACAGGGGACAGCCCTTTGAACTCATCGTCGATTACGCGCACACGCCTTCGTCATTCGAAACGATATTCCCTCCGATCAGAAAAAGATGTACGGGAAGGCTTTTCGCCCTCTTCGGTTCGGGAGGAGAGCGCGATTTGACAAAGCGGCCGCTGCAGGGAGAGATTGCCGCAAAATTCTGCGACGTCATCGTGCTCGCCGATGAAGATCCGCGAGGCGAAGATCCCGTAGCGCTGCTCGAAATGATCGCAGAAGGTGCCGAAAAGCGCGGCAAAAAAAAAGGCATCGATCTCTTTATCATTCACGACAGACCGAAAGCGATCCGCGAAACTTTTAAAATGGCGGCAAGCGGAGACATCGTGCTGCTCCTCGGAAAGTCGCACGAAAATTCGATCATCTACAAGGACAAAACCCTGCCCTACGATGAAATACGCGAAGCGCTCGCCGCCCTGTCCGAACTTGGCTACGCGTAAACCACGCGCTCCGCGTTTATTAATTTTAAGAAGCAATCTTATTAATTAGTAAAATCGTCTTTGCTAAATCTTCCAGCTTACGGCGAGCTTTCGCGCATCGACGAATCGACGGTATATGCCGTTTTTTCTCATAAGCGATGCATGAGTTCCCCGTTCGGCGATTTTTCCCTTATCGACGACGACGATCTGATCCGCATCGCGCACCGTCTTCAAGCGATGCGCTATCATCAAAATCGTTTTCTTTTTCGTCAGCGCGTCGATCGCTTCCATAAGTTCTTTTTCATTTTCGGGATCGACGTTCGCGGTCGCTTCGTCGAGTACGATTATCGGAGCGTCTTTCATAATCGCACGCGCGATGGAAATACGCTGTTTTTCTCCGCCCGAAAGACTCGCCCCTCCCTCTCCGATGACCGTATCGTAGCCGTCCGGAAGAGCTGAGATAAATTCGTGGCAACACGCTTTTTTTGCCGCGGCGATAACTTTCGACATGGGCGCGTCGCTCTGCCCGAAGCGTATATTGTTCGCTATCGTATCGTGAAAGAGGTAGACGTTTTGGAACACGAAACTGAAATTTTTCATAAGGCTGTCCATGCTGTACGCTTTCACGTCTTTGCCGTCCAAAAGCACGCGCCCTTCCTGCACGTCCCAAAAGCGCGAGATAAGGCTGCACAGCGTCGTCTTTCCGCCGCCCGAAGGCCCGACAAAAGCCGTCGTCGTTTTTTCGGGAATATGCAGCGACACGCCGTCGATGATCTTTCGAGTATCGTACGAAAAGCCGATATCTTCGATATCGATATCGCATTTTTTCGGCGCAATGTCTTCACCGCTCGTATCCATCGGCTGCAAATCGAGGATGGCTTTCGCTTTATCGATACTCGCGTCGATAACGCGAAGCAGCGCGGAATAATTCCCCGCCGCATCGAGGTGCGCGTAAATCATAAACGAGCTTATGATCATAACGACAGCGACGAGCAGCTCCATAGAACCCGCGATATACAATGCTATCGAAAGCGCGCTCATCGCAACTCCGAGCGCCTTTGTGATGAAATTCTGTGCAGTCATGTAACCGATAAATTTCATCTCCATCCGAATGTTGATATCGGCGTTGCCGTCGATCGCTTTGACAAGTTTTTTCGCGGCCGCTCCGGTCAGATTGTAGGCTTTTACTTCCGCAATACCTTGAATATATTCGAGGATGCTCTCGACGAGGTCCGTATCGGCTTTCATCTTTTGCGGAGCAAGGTGCGCCGCCTGACGCTGCATAGCCCGGTTTACGAGCGAATAGAGCGCGAGGCCCAGAACGACGACGATGCCGATTCTCCGGTCGTAAAACAAAATCATCGCCGCAACAAGCACCGTATTTAAAATACCCTGCGTCGTCATCATCACCACCCGCGCGGCGATATCTCCGAGGCTTTCCATCGTATTCGTCGTCACGGATGTGATGGAGCCGAGACTGTTATTGTTAAAATAGCCCATCGGAAGATAGCGCAAGTGCTCTGCGATTTCGATCCGCTTGTCCGCACATGCCGTATAGCCCGCTTCCGTTTGCAGCATCGTCGACGTATAGCGTACGAAAAAATTGACGACCATACTGCCGAGCATGATGGCGGTAGAGGTAAAGATCGTCCGGGTCGTAAGCGAGTTTGAAACGATCGCTGAAATCATAACGGCGATCGCGGGAATTTTCATCGCGTCGCACATAGCAATGACGATACCGAGCACGACGGCTATATGGAATTTCTTTTTATTGATGCCGCCCGCAAAATCAAAAAACTTAAACAATATTTTAAACATCTGTCGTATCTCCTAGTCTTTCACTGCGCTCAAGCCGTCTTTAACCGATATGTGCGCTTCCCACATCTTCGCATACAGACCTCCGCGCGAAAGGAGTTCGCGGTGCGTCCCTTCATCGTCGAGTGTTCCGTCTTTGATAACGAAGATTTTGTCCGAGTCTTTGATCGTCGAAAGGCGGTGCGCGATGACGAGCAGCGTTTTCCCTTTTACGAGCTTTGCGACCGACGACTGGATGACCGCTTCGTTTTCGGGGTCGGTGTACGACGTCGCTTCGTCGAGGATGACGACGGGCGCGTCTTTGAGCATGGCGCGCGCGATCGCGATGCGCTGCCGCTCGCCGCCTGAAAGGTGTCCGCCTGAGTCTCCGACGATCGTATCGTAGCCGTGTTCGAGGCTTTCGATGAATTCGTGGCAGCCGCTTTTTTTCGCAGCTTCTTCGACTTCTTTATCGCTCGCGCCTTCTTTTCCGATGCGGATATTTTCGCGCACGCTTTCATTGAAAAGGTAATTATCCTGCGACACGAAGGCGATGCGTCTGTTGTACGCTTCGAGCGGAATCTTTCGGATATCGACGCCGCCTAAAGTGATGACACCCTCGCCTGCGTCCCACAAAGACGCGATGAGCTTTGCGATCGTCGATTTGCCGCTTCCCGAAGGCCCCACCAAAGCGCACACCGAACCGTCGGGGATTTCAAGACTTATGCCGTGCAGCACTTCTTTTTCGCGGTATGCGAAGCGCACGCCGTCGAGGCGGATCGCATTTCCCTCAGGTTCTTCGGTCATTTTGTCGGGACGCGAAAGTTCTTTCCGTTCGAGGATATCCGAAACTTCTCCGATAACGACGCTCACTTTTGCCATATCGTCGGTATACGACATTGCAGTGATGAGCGGCGATATCAATCCGACGCTCAAAATGATTATTTGAATAAAATCGCTCGCGGCAAGTGATCCGTTTTTAACAAAAAATCCGCCTGCGGGCAGAACAAACAAAAGCGTCGCGGGCGTGATCACCATCGTAAGCGTAAAAAATATATTGGCTCTCCTCATCCAGTCGATAAAACAGGAGGCGCCTTCTTTCGCCGCAACGACAAAGCGGTCATACGAACTTTTCACTTTGCCGAACACTTTGATAACTTCAATGCCGTTGATGTATTCGACCGCGGTATCGTTGAGCGCTTTCGTTTTGTCGATAACCCGCTTCCACGACGCTTCATAGCCTATCCACATGCATGAGCCGAAAATAATACCGATCGGAAGCGAGATGAGCGATATGAGAGCCATGCGCCAATCGATAAAAAAGAGATAGATGAGTACGCAAAGCGGTCCGAAGAGGTTTCCCGTAAACTCGGGCACGACATGCGCGAGCGTCGTTTCGATGCTGTCGATTCTTTCGACGAGCGTATTTTTGAGAGAACCAGACGGAATATCGAGCACGCTGCCGAGCGGCAATCGAGCAAGTTTATCGCAGCATCTCTTCCTGATTTCGGCGAGCACGCGGAATGTCGCTTTGTGCGAAAGAGAAGTCGACACGGCATGCAGGACGACGCGAAGTGCCCAAAACAACATTATTAAAATAAGATCCGCGGCAAAAGCGCCGAAAACGCGTGTGCACGACAAAAGTTTTTTTATGATATCGGCGATAAAAAAATACGGAGCGATACCGCATAAAACGCCGAGAGCTGCCGTAAGCACGCTCAGCGCGTAGTACATTTTCCGATCTTCCGCAAATTCCGTGATCCAAGAAACTGCGGAACGTTTTTTCTTTTCCATCAGTTACACCCTTCCTCCGCATATCGGTCTTGCGCCGGTACGCGCTCTGCAACGCCGCTTTAATTAGCTTAGGCTAACGTAAAAATTGTAGCGCATCTCGATAAAATCCGCAAGTAAGCGCTTCAAGGCGTCATAACAATATCCCGATACATAACAATATCCCGATACATAACAATATCCCGATACATAACAATATCCCGATACATAACAATATCCCGATACATAACAATATCCCGCTTGTTAATTTTTATTATATACTGTATACTGAAGCCATGAGAGAGCATATAATTCACAATATAAAGGCATATACCTTTAAGAGAGGGGCGGCGCTCATCACGGCTGCACTTATTGCAACGACACTGCTGTTTACCGCCTGCACGGACAGCTCGGACGCAAGCGGCGGAACGCCTTCAACGCCTTCAACGCCTTCAACGCCTTCAACGCCTTCAACGCCTTCAACGCCTTCAACGCCTTCAACGCCTTCAACGCCTTCAACGCCTTCAACGCCTTCAACGCCTTCAACACCTTCAACACCTTCAACGCCCTTAACACCTGCGGATGTAGGATCTTTTGAAGATGCAGGCACCTTTGTAAAAATAATACCTCCGACAACCGGCACCGAAGGCGTTACCCCTGACTACACCTTACCCGAATCAGGAAAAGCGTTTTGGAAAGGCGTATTTATTGCAGGACGAAAGGTAAAATTAAGCCCCTATGTGCTCGATAAAACTGAGGTAACGTACGAATTATGGCACAAGGTACTGACATGGGCAAAAAGTAACGGCTACACCTTTGCAAAGAAGGGAAGAGAAGGCAGTAAAGGAATCGAAGGAGCGGCTCCCACAGAAACAGGAAAAAATGAACCTGTAACAACTATAAGCTGGCGGGACTGTATTGTGTGGTGTAATGCGTATACGGAAAAAGAAAAAGGAATAGAGCACTGCGTATACCGCAAAAGCAAAACCGATACTGCGGTATTAAAAGACGCAACGAATACATCTGATTGCGATGCCGCCTATGCCGATATGAGTAAAAAAGGCTTTAGGCTGCCGACTGAAGCCGAATGGGAATATGCGGCCCGCTGGCAGGGAAATGATAGCACAAATGCGGTACAATACGGCGATGTATGGCTTACCAAACTTGACAGTGCAAGCGGAGCAAAAAAGCCGATAGGCTTTAAAGAACTGCCCTCTTTACCCGATGGAGAAACTTGGATAAGTTTACGGGATGAGCTTACGAGGGTAGCCGTATATGGCAAATGGTGGGACGGAACCGGATGGGTGTCCCAAGACACTAAGACGACTGTAGTAAAAAGCAAAGCGCCGAATGCACTTGGTTTATATGACATGTCGGGAAATGTCTTGGAATGGTGTTTTGATTGGTACAAAGAGGCGATAACAACCGGAGCGGTTACCGATCCTCAAGGTCCCGCGGAGGGCACTCGCCGTGTTGTACGCGGCGGTAGTTGGAGGCTCTACGCGTATAACTGCTCTGTAGGCATACGGAACAGCGGCGAACCTAAAGCCAGGGGCGATGCTCTCGGCTTCCGCTTGGCGTGGCGGCCGTAATTCGGTAAGCGCCAAGCCATTCCCGCGCTGCACCGAAAGTGTTATACTCACTCTATGACGATAGCACTTATTTACGGCGGAAAAAGCGGCGAACACGAAGTATCGCTCATGTCGGGTGCGGCGGTCGCGCGGCACATCGACAAAAAGCATAAAATCATTCTCATCGGCATCACAAAAGACGGACGATGGTTTTTACAGGACGATGCCGAACTCGACCGCGTGAGAGCCGACGCAAAGGCGGCGCTTAAGGTAACGGAAAAAGAAGGCGCTGAAATAAGGGTCGCACCCGGAATGAAAAATGCGGCCTTTTCGGCAGGCGGCAAATCATTCAACATCGACGTCGCGTTCGCAGTCCTTCACGGTACGAACGGCGAAGACGGCACCGTTCAGGGACTCTTCGAAACGGCGGACATCCCCTATGTCGGCTGCTCCGTCGCATCGAGCGCGCTCACGATGGATAAAGAAAAAACAAAGGTCGTCCTTCAGGCGGCGGGCATTCCCGTCGTCCCCTACGTTACGATTCGAAGAGCGGATGTCCTCGATTCGCGCGCGTACGATGCGCTCGTAGAAAAAGCCGTCAGTACGCTCGGCTTTCCGCTTTTTGTAAAGCCATCCGCGGCGGGCTCTTCGAACGGAGCGGCGAAAGCGGAAAACGCAAAGGCGCTTTCACTCGCACTCGCGGACGCTTTTTTGTGGGACGATAAAGTGCTCATCGAAAAGGCGATAAACGCCCGAGAACTCGAATGCGCCGTCACCGGCAATACGACGGCAGCGGAAGGCGTGCGCGAAAGCGTTAGCGTATACGGACCGGGTGAAATCGTTTTGACGCACGAGTTTTACGATTACAACGCAAAATACAAAGACAGCGACGGCGTTCGCATACCGGCGGACATAAGCGAAAGCCTCCGCGAAAAAATCAGAAACACCGCACTGAACGCATACAAAATCGTCGACGCATCGGGTTTGAGCCGTATCGATTTTTTTCTCGACAAAGACTCGGGCGAAATCTATCTCAACGAAATCAATTCGATGCCGGGCTTTACGGCTATCAGCATGTTTCCGAAAGCCTGCGAAAGCGAAGGCTTGAGTTTTACCTGCCTCACCGAATTGCTGATCGAAGAAGCGATCCTCCGCCGGAAAGAGCGAAGCGTTTTGAAAACATCGCGCTGAGCATACATCTCATGTGCCGAGTTCCGCACGGATCCGCTCGAGGATGTCGAGAGTCTGCAATCCGTCTTCAAGCGTCGATTTGAGCGGAGCCATTCCGTCGAGGAAATCGACGCAGCTTTTCACCATATTCGAAAAGCAGCGTGTCTTTTTCGGCGCGGAAACTTTTTTATCTTCGGCAAGCGAATAAAATCCCGTGTACAGCTTCGCCTTTTCGCGCCGGTAAAATTTCGCGTAACCGTTTCCGATCGCGACGGCCCCTTCGGTTCCGAGTATGTCGACACCGAACGAAAAAAAACGCGAGCGCCCGCTCATCGTAAGCGTGATGTCGGAACAGACATCGGATGCAAAATGCGCGGAGAGATTTTGCACGACCGAAGGATCGCTTTCATCGCGATGTATTCCCGTAATCGACATATTGTACAGTATGCTCCGCCTCCTCTCCGTATCCGCGACGTTCGGATCGCCTGCCAGCAAATACTGCACGATATCGACGAGGTGCGTGCCGTCGTGAAAGAGACTGTATTCGCCGGAGGCTTCGTATTTTTTTCCGTAGACGCGAAGACCGGAGCAGAGTTCGGCACGCACGCGCTGGAGAGCGCCGATTTTTTTTATGTAGGATTTTGCTGCCGCATAATCGTCGGCAAAACGCCGCTCGTGATTTACGAGTACGGGTACGCCGTATTTTTTCGCTTCGTCCGCGATCGCAAGTCCGTCTTTCACGGAGAGCGCGACGGGCTTTTCCAAAATTATTAATTTCGGCTTAGTCCGTATCGCTTCGAGCGCTACTTCCAAATGCGCGCTTTCGTTGACCGCAACGACGACGATATCGGGACTGCATGCGGCAAAGAGATAGCTTGTCGTATGATAAGACGCCGCCCCCTTGCAGTACCGTTTCCACGCCGCAAGTTTTTCGGCATCGGTGTCGCAGCCCGCGATGATGCGTATGCGGGGATTTTTGAGGAGAGATGCCGTGTGGCTTGCCGGCTGTTCGCGCTTTTTATCGAAACCGAGCGTAAAACCGATCCTCCCCGTGCCGATTATAGCCGCAGTATATTTTTTTTTACTGCGCATCTTTGCACCCCGTAAGAGAAGCTTCGACTTCATCGATTATGTAATCGGGCGTACTCGCTCCGGCGGTAATGCCGACCCTTTTCATTTTAAAATAATCGCTCGGAATCTCATCCGCCGTTTCAATCAAATCGGCGCGGCACGATTGTGCTCTTGCGGCAAGCAAAAGCCGCTTCGTATTCGCGCTGTTTTTTCCGCCGACAACGAGTACGCCGTCCACGTTCGGACAGAGCTTTAAAAGCGCATCCTGCCTTGCTTTCGTCGCAGGGCAAATCGTATTTATGACGGTGAGCGAGGGACACTTTCGTTTTAACAATTCCGCAATTTTTTCGAATTCCGTTTTGCTGAACGTCGTCTGAGAAAGGAGCACCGCTTTTTCATTTTCCGAAAGCGGGAGAATCTCGGCTTCTTCCGCGCTTTGCACGAGCACGAAACGCTCTTTCGCATAGCCCGCAATGCCTGCCACTTCGCCGTGTTTTTCATCGCCCGCAAACACTACCGTGCAGCCTTTTTGCGCGGAAGAGGCGGCAAGTTTTTGGCTTTCGGTAACGCGGGTACAGGTCGCATCGACGACCGTACAGTTCCGCCTTTGAAGCGTTTCGATCGTTTCAGGCGGCACGCCGTGCGCGCGGATGATGACGACGCTGCCGCATTCGGCTTTTTCGGCATCGTTTTCGCCGAGCACCGAAAGCCCCTGCTTTTCAAGCGCTTCGAGGGCGAGACGATTGTGGATGAGCGGACCGAGCGTATATACTTTTTTTCCGGGATTGTCCGAAAGCGCCTTTTGCGCCGCATCGAGGGCATGGCGCACACCGAAACAACAGCCGAGGACATCGGAGCGGATGACAGTCATAGAGGCAGTATAGCTTGAACGGCGAATTTAGTACACCGCACGCACAAAAACAAATGACGCGATAAGGAAATTTCGACTGCAGGTTTTTAGCGTCGCGCGAGATACACAGTATAAATAACCGTCTCACGCATCCAATCGTCATAAAAAAAATACCGCGCATTCCCGCGCGGTATTTTTCAAAACTGTATCAATAAAATGCGCTTACACGCTTACTCCGACGTCGAACACGCCTTTTTGGAGTTTCAGCGAATGGTGAATGCCGTATTCGGGCTTCCAACTTTTTCGCGTCGCGGCAATAAATCCGCTCGAAATAAATATGGACGAATAACAGCCGCTGACAAGTCCTACAAGAAGTGCGAGCGCAAAGTTTTTGATATCGCCCTGCGTAAACACGTAGAGGGATGCCGCAGCAAACATCGTCGTCACCGTCGTGATGATAGAACGGCTCAGCGTATCGGTGAGCGCCTGATCGATAATGTCGGTAAATTTTTTCGTGTCCCGCATGATCGGCAAAAGCGCGCGTTCACGGTCGAGGATAACGATCGTCGCGTTGATCGAATAACCGACAATCGTCAAAATCGCCGCTACCGTCATCGTCGAAAATTCCATCTGCGACCACACGATAAACGTTATCATGATAAGCGAGTCGTGGATGAGCGCGAGCACGGAGCCGAGCGCGAAATCCCAGTGAAAGCGGATCGTCGCATACAGCCATATAAGCACGATAGCAAAGGCAAGCACGATGATCGACTGCACTGCAATCGCGCGCGAAAAATTCGAACCGATAAAATCGGTACGGACGACGACTACGTTGTCATTTCCGAATTTGTTTTTCAGATTCGTCAAAACCGTATTTTGCAGATCGGCGCTCGATTTTCCGTCGCCCTTATCGGCCATGCGGATTTGAAAACTCGCCGCTTCTCCCGCACCGAGCTGCTGAATCGAAATGCCTTCGACCGACGAAAGCGCTTCGCGCACTTGCGAAACGGCGACATCGATTTTTCCGGCGGAATACAAACGGTACGGAGTCGACGAAAGCTTGTTCGACGCGTTCGTATCGACGAACAAATCCGCCGTCGAAGAAGATGCGTTCGAATTGACTTGCGCGCGGATTCCGTCGATCGCATTGAGGTGAGATGCGAGATCGGAAACCGTTCGGTTTGCGGCAAACGAAAGCTTTTCTGTTTTGTTTTCCGAACCCGTTCCGCTTATGACGACATCGATCCCCTCACCGCTCATGTCGAGGCTGACGTTCGCGCTGCCGGAATAACTCACGTCCAAAACGGCGGGCGCAATGCGCACTTCTTCGAGCAAACCGGGACGATAGTCGAGACCGAAATTGATGCCGCGTATAAAAAATCCCGCAATGCCCGAAACGATGATCGCCGCGCTGATGACCGCACACGGAAGGAAACCTTTGCTGAAATGTATCGTCTTTCGCGTCATTATTTTACCCTCCAGCTGATGCTCACGGTATTTTTGCGGAACACGTCGGTATTGAAATCGAACATGAGGTGCGATACGAACAAGGCGGTAAATACCGAAGAGACGACACCGATCGCCAAGCTGACCGCAAAGCCCTGAATCGCGCCGCTGCCGAGCTGAGACAGGAACATCGCCGCGATAAAGGTCGTAATATTCGAGTCCATGATCGCCCAAAACGCATTGCGGAAACCTGCGGCGATCGCAGCCGTACGTCCTTTGCCGTCGGAAAGCTCTTCTTTGATGCGCTCGAAAATGATAACGTTCGCATCGACCGCCATACCGATGGTCAAAATCATACCGGCGATGCTCGAAAGGGTAATCGTCATATTGAACGCCGAGAGCACCGAAAACATGATGTAGAGGTTGAGAATCTGCGCGACGCACGCGTTCACGCCCGCACCTTTATAGTAGACGAGCATAAAAAACATGATTGCGCCGAGACCGACCAACACTGCGATGATGCCCATCCGCTTCGCCTTCTGCCCGAGAGAGGCGCCGATGACTTGCTGGCTTTCGACCGAAAGCGGCACGGAAAGCCACGCCGTCTGCAGCACTTTTTGCAGCGTCTGAGCTTCTTCGAGATTGAAACCCGTTATCGCAACGCGGCCGCCGGTGATCGCGTCGTTGATTGTCGCCGCCGAGCGGATTCTGTTGTCGTTTACGATGGCAAGCCGCTCGCCGACGTGAGCCGATGTAAACTCGCCGAAAATCACGGCACCGTCGCCGTCAAGCACGAAATCGACTTCGGGGCGGTTCGTTAAATTGCTCGAACCGACTTCCGCCGATTTGATATGCCGACCGTCGAGCGCGATTTCTTTTTTTACTGCAAGCCAGCCGATCCGGTCTTCAAGACCGTAGTCGTCGTTTTGATAAAGACCGAGCACTTCACAGTCGGCGGGCACGACGGAAGCGTCAAGCAGCGTACCGTCTGAAGCGAAGACGTTTCCGGGATTTTGCAGATAATAATTATTAAACGCCTGAGTTGCCGCATCGTCGACGAGACGGAAATTCAAAATGCCCTTTCCCATGATGATCGTATTGATCGCATCCGCTTCAGCCGCTCCCGGTATTTCGATATAGATGCGGTCTTCACCCTGCTGACGGATCACCGGAGACGTAAGACCGAAGCGGTCGATCCTGCTCGAAAGCGAGTCGATCGCCTGCTGCATCGCGTTCGCTTTGAGCGTCGCGCTCGATTCGGCCGTATCGGCACCTTCCTGATTTTTTACGGCGGCGTTCAAATCGGCTTTGACGATGATGTTCATACCGCCGGACAGATCGAGTCCGAGCTTTACCGAATTTTGATATTGCTTTTTCGCTTTTAAAATGGCGTCGCGGTAGCGGGCCTGCACCGCCTCTCGAAATTCCTGTTCGCTCGAAAATGCGTTGAGCACCGCGCTTTTCGTCAAAGGTGACGGCACTTTCGCACCCATATTTTTATAGTTCCGCGCGACGATCTTTTTTATCCAGCCGTAGGATTCGTCGAGCTGAGCGTTCGGATCTTTTCGCGCCGCATCCGTAAAGGCCTTTACGTCGTCGGACGCTTTTACGGTCGCGTAATCTTTAATGCTCTGCAGCGAACCGAGTGCGAGCGCTTTCATCTCTTTCGGCGTGCCGTAGTACCAGCTGATCGACGGCCACAAAAAAGCGAAACAAACGGCAAGCACCGCAAGCAGGATTACAAAACGAGTACGTTTATTCATGCTGACAGCTCCGTTTTATTTCTTTTCCTCTGAAGGTTTTTCCGAAGATTTTTCCGCATCGGCGTCGGAAGATTTTTTCGCGTCTTTTGCAGGAGCTTCGGGATTTTCTATTGCGGCGATAGCGCTCCGCGTAAATTTGATCTTTGTCGCATCGTCCACTTTCACGATGACGTTTTTTTCATCAACCGAAGAAACGACGCCGTGAATGCCGCCTATCGTAACGACTTTATCGCCTTTTTTCAGCGCGTCGAGCATTTTCTGCGTTTCTTTTTGTTTTTTGCTCTGCGGGCGGATAAGGAAAAAATAGAAAATAACGACGAGCAGCACCATCATCACGATCGATGACATAAAACCGCCGGTTGTCGACGCACCGCCGGCCGCTCCGCCTTCGGCTGCGCCCATTAAAAAAGGAATAAACGACATTGTATAGCCCCTTCATTTTATTAAAATTTGACAAAAATGCCAGTTTTATGAGCATATCACGAGAGAAGTCGGCGCGTCAAGAGCGATGAAATGCGACAAATACGCTGTGCGCGATGCCGTCCCGCGCTATCGTTCGAACGCAAAGAGGCGGCGGCAGTTTTCATCGACGGTTTCGCTCAGCGTTTCGGGACTTACATTTCGCGCTTTTGCGATATAACGGTAAACGTGTTCGACAAAGAGCGGCGTATTCGTTTTGCCGCGGTACGGAACGGGAGCGAGGTACGGGGAATCGGTTTCGCAGAGGATCCTGTCCGAGGGAATGTAGTTCAAAAGCTTTTGCATTTCGTCCGCGTTGCCGCGCTTTGCGTACGTAACCGAACCGCTGAAACTGATGTGCCAGCCGCAGTCGAGAAAGGCGCGCGCTTCTTCGATGCCGTACGAAAAACAGTGGATGATCCCTCTGTCGTATTTCGAATTTTTTATGCATCGATACGTATCTTCAAAACCGTCGCGGCTGTGTACGACGACCGGCACATTGAGTTTTTTTGCAAGGGCGATCTGCATTTCAAAAAGCTCGCACTCCCCTTCCCTCATCGCCCGATCGGAATCGCTTTCACATTTTCCGTCGGCGGCCGGATTCCAATGCCGGTCGATGCCGCACTCTCCGACAGCCGCTATTTTTTCAGGAAAGGAAGCGATATCTTTTTCAAGCGCTTCGACAAATTCTTTTCGATGAACAATCGCATCGGGAGAGGGCCACAAGCCCGCAGTGTAATGCAGCATGCGCCGGACATTTTTTTGCAGTTCTCCGCTTACGAGCGAAAGCGCTTTTTCCAATGCGGCTTTGCGCGCAGACAAATCGCCGCTTTCCGTGCCGATATCGAGCGCAAAAAAACAATTGCGCTTTGCCATTTCGGAAAGGATTTCCGCGCCGTCGCCGCCTGTGCGTTCGCACATCTTGAAAAAATGAAAATGAGTATCCGAAAACATAAAGATTTTTTGCCAGGAACCGGAATCGAACCGGCACGGCATTTAACTGCCGAGGGATTTTAAGTCCCTTGTGTCTACCAATTCCACCATCCTGGCGACACATACATTACACTATAACTTGTATGTCGGTTTTTGTAAATAACTCGATGCGGCGTTTTGATACGACGATATCGAGGACAGGTGATATTTTGTAACTCGGTGCGGCGCTTGTACGCGCTAGACTTGGCTGTAGAGGCTGCTCAGTTCGCTTCGCCACGGAAGTTTTGCGTCGCGTCCTTCCCACTCTATCGTTTTAATAATTTTAAATGATTTTACGTCGCGCGGATCTTCGTAGCGCAAAAGCGCAAAGCGTCCCTGACCGATATATGCGATCCTTTCGTTTTCACCGAGCGTTTCCGTTTTATTCAGCTGCTCCAAAATGCAATCGAAGTGCGCCGGATTTCCCGACGCTTTATCGATGACGGCGCTTGCCATATCTTCGATATCTTTTCCGCATACGGGACACACGACGCGGCGCTGCTTGAGTTCACGGATCGCTTCGTCTTTTTTCTTTTGATCGGCTATATTGTCATAGAGATGGCGCTGAATAGCAGCCTCTCGAATTTTCACATTTTTATCATCGGCCTGTTTGCCGCCGGTGCGCGCGTTTTGCGTATTTTGATTTTTCCAATCCCGCCTGCCGCGTCCCCGCTTTGCATTCTTTCCCATGGTGTCTCCCGTTATTCCATGAACAGCGGATCGTCTTCAGGATTTTCAATCAATTTTTTGCTGATAACCTGAGCGATCCTCTGTACGGCCGTATCGATATACTCCGCGTCCCGAATCATTTCCCGCAGCGCGAGCAGGCGGGGCGGTATATCCGCTTTTTGTTTTTCGAGAACGAGAGTAGTTGTTTTCAGACCGGAAATCATACAAGCTCCGAAAAAGCGTTTTCAATGTGATATACGGCCGGCAAAGACGGCATATCCACAACAATCACATCGTATCTGATATAGTACTTACTATATTGTCGATTGTTTGAGAGAAAACGTTTAGACGTTTCTATAATTTTTTTTTGTTTCCGGCCGTCGAGTACGTGCGAAAGCATATCGGCGTTTCCGTTCGGAAGCGTCTTCACTTCGGCAAAAACGAGCACGTCGTTCGACAAAGCTATTATATCGATTTCGCCGCTTTTTGTCTGCCAATTCCGCGCCACGATCGAATAACCTTTTTCGGTCAAATAACGCGCAGCTTTTTCTTCTCCGGCTTTTCCGATCGATTTTTTTGAATCGCTCACAGGAAGATCGAACCCGCTTCGAACGACTGACGATTTTCGCTTTGCGTCACGCGTTTACCGGTGTATCGTCGTCAATGGGTTCGAGTTCGTCCACATCTTCGAGGTTCGCGTTCGTTTGCGCATCGATTTCGGCCTGCGAAAGGACGTGCCCGACGGTGAGCAAAAACGGGATGTTCCATGTTTTGAGCGCCGCAAGATGATACGGCTTTGCCGGCTTTCCCGCGGCGAGAAACATATTTTTTCCGTCGTCGAAAAATATCGGCGCGGAAAAGCGCATACCTTCTTTGATATCGTTTTGCGTAAGTTTTAAAAAACCTGCCATACAACCCCCTCGTATTTTTTAGGCTGAACCTCGAGTTTTGAAAGCATCACTCGAAATCGAACCTTCAATAAGTTTCGTCCCTTAAAAATCCGATCGATTTTTTTAAGATGTCCTTTTATCGTTTTTAGCCTGTGCGTGCAGCACAAAGGCGAATATCCCCGCAAGCACGCCCCAGGTCTCTTCCGGCACATACGAGCCGATTTCTCCGAGCGTCAAAACATCGGCGAGGTTCGCATTTTCGACGACGGCGATGCCCTGCTCTTTTGCGATTGCGGCAAGCCTTTCCGCAGCTTCGCCGCGAGCCGATGCCGTTATAAAAGGCGAAGGCGCTCCTTCGGGATATTTCAGCGCAACCGCTTTTTTCATACGCTGCCTCTGACAACGGAAATACGGCTTTTTTCGTAAAACCCTGAAAGCGCGCTGCCGTCCGAGCGTTCGACACTGAACGATTTTCCGCCGAACGCCGCTTCGAGCGCTTTTTCGAGCGCCGCGCTTTCATCTGCAGAGTCCGTGCCCTGTACAGCGTAAAGCACGCGCCCTTTCTGTAAGTATATCACAAAATAATAAAATTGCCCACCGAAATCGAGCGTCACCGTACATTTTTCCGCTTTTTTTTGTCGCACATCCGTAAAAAAACGGAGAACGCCGCTTCCCGTCTTTGCCCCGCCGTCGAACGAAATCTCGAAAGGGATCTGAATCCAGCCCGCGCCGGAAGAAAACCCGCGGTGATTGAAAAGAGTGAGGACACCAGATTCGCGTTGTTCAAGCGCGCGCTCCGCTCTTACATCGTATGCCGCATCGGACGCCTCAGTGTCGATCGTTGCGGTTTTGCCCTGCACCGCGCCGTTTGCAGCTCTCTTTCCCGACAGCATGCCGCAAAAAAATCGCCGAACTTCCGCTTCGACTTCGGAAACGAGCGCTTTCAGCGGCCGATCCGTATCGATCCCTCTCTTTCCGTCCGCCTCTCCTTTCTCTGCCCGAGCGCCGCTTTGCGATGCGGCGTCTCCTTCGGAGTCCTTATCGCTCTTTTCGTTTTCACCGACGATAGCGGCGACGGCATCTTTTCCCATGGGGATGCCTTTTTGCTCCAAAAGCAGAGCCGCTTCCGCGGCTTCTTTTTCACGCCGGGGAAAAGCCAGCGCGATGCGGCGCGCATCGTTAAAAATTCTCTCGTCGAATTTCATGCCGAGCGACTGCATCGCGGCAAAAAGAGCTGCTGTGACAGAATCGGGTGGAAGATTGAGCGAAGTGAAATAGCGGACGAGTTCCGCATCGGAGAGCGTTCCGTCGGGGTTGAGCGCCGTCGAAAACGTCGTTACGAGATGTTCGTTTGAAAAGGGGGCATCGTCCATAAGCGGTGAAAGGACGAGCGTTCCGTCTTTGAGAGAAACGGAAGCTGAAAAAAGGGCACCCTGCACAAACGGTCTTTCCGACGTAACGGAAAACCTGCCGCCTGCAAAAGAAGCGATATACGAGTTCTGTCCCGTCTGCGAAAGGATGCGCACGGAAACGACATCCCCTTCGCGAAGCTCGTGCCGGTTCGGCATACCGGAAAGGGAAGCCGTCTGAACATATACGCGAGAAATCGTATCCATGCGCCGGAAAAATTATCGAGGAGCTGTCGAAAAAGTAAGCGACTTTTGAGACAGCCCTATCCGCTTCTAAAAACCGCTTGAGTTTTCAGAAGCGACACATTATTTCTTTTTCGCTTTTTCAGCCGCTTCCGCTGCATGTTCTTCTTTTTGCTCTTCTTTTATTGCGGCTTCCTGAGCTGCAGCGGCCGCATCGGCTCGCGCGTTGCGTTCGGCAAGAGCCGCGGCGATGTTTCCGCCGACGCGCGTTTTAATGCGCTTCGCTTTACCGACTGCATCGCGGAGGTAATAGAGTTTTGCACGGCGGACTTTGCCCGGACGCACGATTTCGACTTTTGTAATACGCGGCGAGTGCATCGGGAATACGCGCTCGACTCCGACGCCGTACGACTCTTTGCGAACAGTGAACGTTTCCCGCGTACCGCCGCCGTTTTTCGCGATGACGACACCTTCGTACACTTGAATGCGTTCCGTTTTGCCTTCGACGATTTTAAAGAAAACTTTTACCGTATCGCCGACATTAAATCCCATGGCGCTCGCGCGCTTTTGTTTTTCTTCAATACCCTTAATGATATCCATCTCAGTCTCCAGCTTCCCGAGTCCGTTTCGCCCGCTTCTTTTTTCCGGCGGTTTTAAGCGAAACCTGCTCCGTAATTTCCTTAATAATTTTCTCGGCTTCCGATGAAAGCGTACCCGCGCTACGCGCAGACGCGATCAAATCCGGCCGATTGGCAAGCGTTTTCGCAACGCTCTTCCGCAGCCGCCACGCGCGTATCGCTTCGTGGTTTCCCGACCGCAGCACTTCGGGTACTTCTTCTCCCCGATAATTTTGCGGCCGCGTATACTGCGGATATTCAAGCAACCCGCCCGAATAACTTTCTTCGTCGAGCGATTCCGCCGAAATGACGCCGTCGATCAGGCGGTACACCGTGTCGATGACGACTTCCGCTGCAACCTCTCCGCTCGACATAACGTAATCCCCGATCGAAATCTCTTCGTCGACATATCGATCGATTATCCGCTGGTCGATCCCTTCGTACCGTCCGCAGATAATGACGATTTCGCTTTCGCGGCTCAACTCAAGCGCTTTCGCCTGCGTAAAAGGCTTTCCTCCGGGCGTCACATAGATGACGCGCTTTTTGTACGCCTCTACGCTGTCGAGCGCTTCTCCGAGCGGCTCCGCAAGCATAAGCTGCCCCGCGCCGCCGCCGTACGGACCGTCGTCACAGGAACGGTGTTTATCGCGGGCAAAATCCCTGATATCCGTCAAGACGCAGGAAATAATTCCCTTTTCAACCGCTTTCGCCATAATCGAATTTTCGAAGTACGCGCGCAGGATATCCGGGAATAAGGTCAGCACGGTAAATTGCATGGAATCACTCCAGAATCCAGAGGTGCATCAGCTCCACCGTTTTGCCTTCGATATCGACCGCGCCGATATGCTCCTCCGTAAAAGGAACATAGACCGTTTTCGGCTTTCCCGAAACGGTGCGTTTGACATCGTCCGCAAGAACGCTGCAAGCCTCGGAGATGCGCACTTCCAAGAGCTGCGCCGCTCCGCCTTCCAATACGTCCGTGATCTTGCCTATCGTTTCGACAGGCGCGGCCGAAGCCGCCGATCCGTTTTTCCTCTCATATACGAGAGAACAATCTTTCAAATCATCGATGTACCATTCTCCCTTTTTCAAAGGATAGGCACACTCGCGCGGTACGACCACTTCCCATCCGTTGTACTTTCGTACCGCATCGGGAGAATCGATCCCCGCCAATTTCATAAACACGCAGGTACCGCCCCAGTCCGCAGATTCGACTCTGCGCCGTTCGGTTTCCTCACCGTGCCGTAAAGTGACATCCTTGAGCGAAACGATATGATCGTACGCGCCGGAAGCACTCTCCACTTTACATTCACCCGTAATCCCGTGCGGACCGCGGATAAAGCCGACTGCAAGCTGATCTTTCATCTGCCTTTCAGTCTAAGATGTCGAGACTGTAATGATTTCCGTCCCTTGCCGCCGATGCGCTCAACACCGTGCGCATCGCTTTTGCGATACGGCCGTATTTGCCGATCACTTTACCGATATCGCTTTCAGCCACTTTCAGCTGCAAAACGGGTCCGCGTTCACCCTCCGCTTCGGTCACCGAAACCGCGGAAGGATCATCGACAAGCGACTTTGCAATATATTCGATTAAATCCTTTTCCATTCAACCGCCTCGATGCAATCACTTTGCGGAACGGATCTGTTTGTTGAGCAGCTTACCGACGATGTCCGTCGGCTGTGCACCGACTCCGAGCCAATACTTTGCGCGTTCGACATTGATGTTGATCTGCTTTTCCGCAGCTTCAATCGGCATATAGGTACCGATTTCTTCGATCGCCCGGCCGTCGCGCGGAGAACGCTCATCCATGACAACGACGCGATAGTAGGGACGTTTTTGCGTACCGAACTTTTTCAGTCTGATTTTGACCACTGTAATCCTCCGTAGAACTCGAACCGAACGGGGCCAAGTCCTAAAATAGCACACCTATCGGTGCGAATATTCATTATAGCGGAAGCGGGGGGAGAGCGTCAATCGGAAGGAAATCTTATTATCAAGGGAGATCTTATCGTTAAAATCGATGTGAAAGTTAAATGCAAAAATTAAATGCAAAAATTCTTTTCAAAAAAAAAGGCTTATGCTATACTGTGCCGATTTGTATCACACAGGAGACATGGTAAAAAGCGCCGTCTAAACTATCGCCGTCGCTTTTTACCTCGAGTTTGCGCGGATGTTTGCAGAAGATGTGTATGCGTATTGTTTGATGATAGACGTATGAATATGATACACTTTATTTTGCAAACTCGATTATCTGACGTGTGCGCTCGCGCGCACGACTAAAAACTTTTTCGAAAGTTGCAACTTTCTGCAAAAGTTTTTATGGGAGTTTCTTTATGGATTCATCGAAAATTTTAGGACCTCACGACAAACCGCCGCTCGCGCAGTGGATTCCGCTGAGCTTTCAGCACGTGTTCGCCATGTTCGGCGCGACGATCCTCGTGCCGCTTTTGACGGGTTTGAGTCCGTCGACCGCGCTTTTTACCGCGGGTACAGGAACGCTCATCTACATCCTCATTACGGGAGCGAAAGTGCCGGCATTTTTAGGTTCGTCATTTGCCTTCATCCCCGCGCTTATCGGAATCGGCGAGCAATACGGCGCCGCCTATGCGATGGGAGGGGCGATTTGCGCAGGTTTGTTCTACTGCGTCGTCGCACTCATTATTAAATTTACAGGCAAAGGCTGGATCGACAAAGCGCTTCCTCCGGTAGTCATCGGCTCGGTCATCGTAGTCATCGGTATGAACCTTGCGCCGACCGCGATCAAAGAAGCGATGTATGTCGGATCAAGCGGTGCGATGCAGGATTATTCGCTCGCATACGTGAGCATCGCAGTCGTAACGCTCGGCATCGCCATAGTCGCGACAATTTTTTTGAAAGGGTTTTTCAACACGATTTCGATATTGATCGGACTTGTCGGCGGTTATATCTTCGCACTCGTCATGGGCGCCTTTTTCCCCGCATACCGCGTCATCGATTTTTCAGTCGTGCGCGAAGCGAAGTGGTTTGCGCTCCCGTTTTTGCAAACCGATGCGACCGGTAAGTATTTTTGGCTCGCACCGAAATTCAATTTCGTCGCCTCACTCACCTTCGTCATCGTCTCGCTCGCTACGATCTGCGAACACTTGGGCGATACGCTTACGACATCCCGTGTCGTCGGGAAGGATTTTTTGAAAGACCCCGGCTTGCACCGAACGCTCGTCGGCGACGGCCTTGCGACGGCGTGGGCTGCAGTGTGGGGCGGTCCGCCGAACACGACATACGGAGAAAACATCGGCGTTATGGCGATTACGAAAGTGTACAGCGTGTGGGTTATCGGAGGGGCTGCGGTCATCGCATTCGTGCTGTCATTTTGCCAAAAATTCGGTGCCGTCATTCAAACGATCCCCGGCCCCGTGCTCGGCGGCGTTTCGATGCTCCTGTACGGACTCATCGCATCCAGCGGTTTGCGCACCCTCGTCGAAGAAGGCGTCGATTATAAAGACAAACGCAACCTGACGATTTCGTCGGTCGTCATGGTCATCGGAATCGGCGGCGGTATTTTACAGTTTACCGTCGGAAGCGATTTCGTGTTCAGCTTGGGCGGAGTCGCGCTTTCGACCGTCGTCGGCATCATATTGAATTTAATAATTCCGAAAACGATGGAATAAGCGAGACGTAACAAAACCTCGCGCATCGCATCTTCGACGGAAGGCATTCGGACGACACCGTTTTGCGATCCCGCCCTCCGCAATTCCGCAGCCGCTCCAGCCGCCTCGCATCCGCTCCGGCGGCCGCTCCGCGTTGCTCCGGTCGGGCGTAGGCGCATCGTGCATACGGGCGCCTTTATGCACCCAAAAAACGTTGTACCGATTCTCCGATTCAATTCAAAGGCGTTCGACGTACTTGACATAAAAAATTAAATTATGCTATAGTATGGAAATCACGGGGGCGTAGCGAAGCTGGTTATCGCGCTGGCCTGTCACGCCGGAGACCACGGGTTCGAGCCCCGTCGCTCCCGTAACCACCCATTCCGCGGAATGGGTATTTTTTTCACGCCGGAAAAACCGACGAACGGGCAATAGCGCAGTTGGTAGCGCGCTTGGTTCGGGACCAAGAGGTCGGCGGTTCAAATCCGCCTTGCCCGACTGCTAATTCCTTGCTATATATAGACTTATCGAACACGGGGCTTTTTGCGACTTTTTAAAAAGTCAATTCGAGGTTTGTATATGGACGCGATTAGACCAATATTTACTCATTAGACACTAGAACTTCATAATCCTTGAAGAGAATCTAGAAAATCAATCATTTTCTTACATCTCCATGCAAAAAGTCATCATAACTAATTTCCACACCTTCTTTCACATCTACCTTAGCTTTCCAACCAAGTGCATTCAATCGTGTTACGTCACACAGCTTACGCGGTGTACCATTAGGTTTTGATGAATCCCATTCCATCTTACAGGTGCGACCGCTGGAAGCTACATCAGCATATACCACATCGCGAACAGTTTCTGCAAGTTGTGCTATCGTGCATTCTTTCCCTGTCCCCACATTTACAAAATCACCTGTAGGAGTTCGTAAATCACTAGCATTCTTGTTTTCCATAAGATATACAACCGCATCTGCAAGGTCTCCCGCATACAAAAACTCACGGAGCGGAGAGCCGTCCCCCCATAGGTGTACCACATCTTTCCCAGTTTCTTTAGCCTCATGGAATTTTCGAATCATTGCTGGAAAAACGTGGCTTCCCTGTAATTCATAGTTATCACCAAGACCATAAAGATTTGTAGGCATAACGCTTAAATAGTTAGTACCGAACTGTTTGTTATATGCCGTACAAAGTTTTATTACGCTTATTTTTGCCAACGCATAGGCATCATTTGTCGGCTCAAGAGAGCCTGTCAATAAAGCTTCTTCTTTTATTGGTTGTTCGGCCATCTTTGGATAAATACAAGTCGAACCAAGATTCATAAGTTTTTTTACACCGTTTAGTCGAGCAGATTCAACTACATTGAAGCCTATAACCATATTCTTATAAAGAAAATCAGCTGGATAGATTGAATTTGCACCGATACCTCCTACATGAGCAGCTGCAAGAAAAACATAGTCAGGTTTTTCAGAAGCAAAAAAATCGAATACAGCTTTTTGGTTTAATAAATCAAGTTCCTTATGTGTACGAGTAATAATATTTGTATAGCCTCTGTCGTTAAGAGCTCTAACAATTGCTCCTCCTACCAATCCTCTGTGTCCTGCTACATAGATTTTTTCATTTTTTAACATACTATTAACCTTCCCATTCTACGTTTTCTTTTAACAAGCGAACTGGTGTGCCACCATAAATACAATTACTTTTTTTTAATTTCTTAGCAACTGTAGAGTTGGCGGCAATAATAACATCCTTTGGAATATATGACCCCTTCAATATAGTATTTCTACAGCCAATCCAAACATGGGAGCCTATATAAACAGGCTTATCGTCATTGACTACATTACCATTCTCCATAATTTTATGAAAATCAGTATCCATTATAAGACAATCCCAACTGATAATTGTATCACTACCAATCTCTATGCCACAGCAACAAATAAGTGAAGTATTTCCTGTAACGGTTACATTATTTTCAATAATAACTTTAGATTCAGCTCCAACTACAATCCTTGTTCCAGAACACAGTCTTACCCCCCCCCCCCCGAAATATCAATTTACCAGTTCTAGAAAATTGTAAAATACTTCTCTGATACCGACTATCAATAATTCCTGCATTATCATAGCCTATTTGAACCATTCCAGTCTTTACAATATTTGAATCAATCTCGATATTACCTTTATGAATCCTCAAAATTTTAAGATTCTTAGAAAAAAGAATTGGTAATTTATAAGCTTGATGGAATGGTAACAAATAAAAGTTCAGATAGATTGACTTTATATTTATCATTCGAAAAAATTTGAGTAGCCGATTCATTTTCTATCTCTGATGCAAAACTCTTTCAGCTTTTACATACTCCATATCATATCCCATCATTAATTTTACGAGCTCAGGGAATGACGTTTTTGTTGGATTCCAGCCAAGAATTTCTTTCGCTTTTGTTGGATCGCCAAGTAAGGTTTCAACTTCAGCAGGACGGAAATATCTAGGGTCAACTTCTATAAGAACATCTCCATTTGCTTTATTATAGCCTTTTTCATTTAAACCATCACCTTTAAACTCAAGCTCAATACCTGCTTCTCTAAAAGCATATTGACAAAATTCACGTACTGAATGCTGTTCCCCAGTAGCAACCACAAAGTCATCAGCTTTATCTTGCTGCAAAATTAACCACATACATTCTACATAATCTTTTGCATATCCCCAGTCTCGAAGTGCATTCAAATTTCCAAGATAGAGTTTTTTCTGTAATCCTTGAGCGATACGACTTGCTGCAAGTGTAATCTTGCGAGTTACGAAAGTTTCTCCGCGACGTTCCGACTCATGATTAAATAAAATACCATTAGCACAGAACATATTATAACTTTCCCGATAATTTTTCATAATCCAAAAACCGTACATCTTAGCAACAGCATACGGAGAGCGAGGATAAAAAGGAGTTGTTTCTTTTTGCGGAACTTCTTGAACTTTACCAAATAACTCTGATGTAGATGCTTGATAAATACGGCAAGTTTTTTCCATACCTAAAAAGTGAACCGCCTCTAAAATACGCAAAACACCGGTTGCATCACAGTCGGCAGTGTATTCAGGAACTTCAAAAGAAACTTGAACATGGCTTTGTGCACCAAGGTTATAGATTTCAGTTGGTTTTATTTCCCGAATTAAGCGGATAAGACTTTCAGAATCTGTAAGATCCCCATAGTGAAGATAAACTTTGCGGTTTTTGTGCATGTCCTCAATAACATCATCAAGATAAAGATGTTCAATGCGTCCTGTATTGAATGATGACGAGCGTCGGATGATTCCGTGTACTTCATAGCCCTTCTCAAGCAGAAATTCCGCAAGAAAAGAGCCGTCCTGACCTGTTATTCCTGTAATGAGGGCGATTTTGTTTGACATTGTAATAATCTCCTGTAATTTGCAAATCTATTTTTCTTGTAATTCTATAAGTATTGCTTTATTCATTGCTTTTCGTTCATTATCAAATACCCAACCGAATTTGTTAAAATACCTTATAGCACTTTTTATATGCATCATAAGATTTTTTTTATTTTTATAGCTTTCTTTTGCATGATTATGAACGATGGTTACGCAAGGAAAGTAAATGGTTTTTGCTACTCGGTGTATTCTTCTAATTAAATCAAAGTCTTCACAATACATAAAGTATCTTTCATCAAAAAAAAGATTATTTTTTTTGAGAGTAGAAAGACGCATAAACATAAAACATCCACTTAAACACGGTGGGTTTATAATTTTATAATAGCCAGAATTGCGAAGCTCATATCGATTATTAAGGCTGGTAATCCATTTTATCTTTGGCATAAATCTACGAAAAATCAAATCAAATGGTGTCGGCAGTAATTTACAAAGATATTGCAATTCTCCATTTGGATATGTCACACGAGGAAGGATATATCCGACGTCCAGATTTAAATTCATATAACTAAGTAGTTCAGGCAGAACATTTGCTTCAAAATAAATATCTGGGTTCAATACCAAATGATAATCGCCACCTGCTTCGATTGCTTCCTGCAGTGCGATATTATGGCTTGCACCATAGCCAAGATTAATATTATGAATATAACGAATTTCTATCCCACATCCAACATATTCTTTTTCTAAAATCCGCCATTTATCATTTGGTGAATTATCAATTATATATAAAATATGAACGCACAAAGAATCAATAAGTGATTTCATTACTGTATTAATCTGAATGCGAGGCGTATTAAAAAGAACAATACTTACTGTTAACATTGTTTACCTTATAATAATACCTATCAGCTGTTTTGCTGAGTTTTGCCAAGAAAAAGCAAACGAATCTTTTTCAGCTTGATTTGAAAGCGATTTTTGCAAATCAGGATTTTCAATCAATTTTATTAAACAAGCAATACATTGATTCACTTTTTTAGGTTCAAAACACAAACAATTCTTCTTATCAAAAGCATATTCTCTGCATCCCTTGCTGTCGCTTGTAATCACAGCGCAACCACAACTCATGGCTTCAAGACCAGGAAGTCCGAAACCTTCCCACCATGAAGTTGAGACAAAAATATTTGATTTATTATAATATTCTGCAATTTCAGTATCGGATTTGGGCTTAATAATTTGTACCTGTTTTGGAAACTGAAATTCAGACAAATCATCATTACTTATCACATAGATATTGGTTATTGAACTTAAAATATCTTCCGGCATTTGTTCTAATGCAAATTGAAAGGTTTTTAGACCTTTCCATTTGTGTCGTCTACCAACGACACAAATGGAATTTCCGCTTTCGCGAATGGGATTATTCTGATTACAAAAAATTTCGTGATTTACAGCTGGATAAACAAGTTTATAAGGAATATCCGTTCTTCTTGAAATTTCCAGATATGCATCATAAGTAAATTTTGAGTTAAAAATATAATTAATTTTTTCTTTATATGATTTTTTGCACATTAATTTATAAATCTTTTTAAGTACAAAGTTATTAAAAATATGATTATGATCAAAAATAGAGTAATCATCAGCTTGTATGAACCTATAGATATTTTGTTTATCCTTAAATTCTTTGATAAAAAGACAAAAAATAGGATCTGAAACAATTATAGGAATATCTTTATAATTCTGATTCACAAATGCAATTGTCTTTTTTATATTTCGTATTTTCTGTAGTTTTGAATTTGATTTTATTCCAATCGTTTTGATTTGAATTTTAAACTCTACATTGAAAGTGTTTCCTTCATCACTATTGTTTGGATAAATAATATCAATTTCATATTGAGCCGATAAACAATTTGCTAGTTCAAAAAAAACCCTATTCCCACCACCGGTTTTCAAAGATGGAACTACAAAAACAATCTTACGCATTCTCTATTTCCTTTATTAGGTTTTTATAATTTTCAGTTCTTGCATTAAGAGAATAATACTCTTCAAATATTTTTCGTAGATTCTCACAAAAAGAAGGAAGTTCGGTATTTTTCAATGCAACTAGTGTATTTATAAACTCTTCAGAAGTATCACATCTATAAACATATTTCAATTCATTAATATATCCTACAAGCCCCTCTGAAGTTGATATTAAAGGCTTTCCATACATTAAACATTCTGCTGTCTTTGTTTTCATTCCGGAGCCTTCAAAAACAGGCTGAACAACAATATCAGCACGTTCATATTCTTTATCTAAACTATCGACATAGCCCATTATATTAATTTTTGACTTATCATTCAATTGTTTCAGGAATTCTTCTTTTTCAAACCCTCTTCCAATTATGGTCAACCTATAATCAACATACGGAAGTACTTTATTTATAAACCAGACAAGACCATGAATATTAGGGAAAAAATATGAACCGACAAATAACAACTCTTTTGGTTTTTTTATTATATTTTTTTTATTAAAAATATAATAATTTTCTAATGCGATAGGAGATAAAAAAGAGTTTGGGATAAAACCATACCTTTTTATGCAATCTTTATTATCTCGTTCGGTAAGAAAAACACATCTTGCAGAATATTTCAAAGAAAAATATTCATTTATATAAACAGAATGCAACAAAGGAATTGAAACTATTTTTCTTTTTATTGATTGTTTATATATCTCATACTCACAATTATGGAAAAATGTAACAACTTTTGCAGTTGTTCTTTTATTAATTCCTTTTGAAAGTTTTCCGTATAAAGAAGTATCGATAAAAACAATATCGATTTTTTCTTTATTAATTTTTCTTATTATTGTATTTATATGCATTTTAGTAAGACCACATTTATATCCACGCAAAGTATCATAAATTTTGGATAACTTACTTTTTCTTAAAGTAATATAATATTCTGAAAACTGTAATGTATTATTTTTTAGAGCCAGCCGATTAATTTTGCGACAAATAATCCCACCGGTAGCGAATAATTCATTAGCAATAGAAATGTATAAAAGATTCATAATATTGTAAAACTCTATTTAAAGGTTTCATTGTATGCTTGCCGCTCTTTATAAGAGGAAGCCCCAAAAAGCCAATTTTCATATCTTTGTACAGGTTGATGATATAAACTTATTTTTAAAAGGCAATATGAAAGTATACATATTGAATATATAAGCTGATTTTTCTTTGTTTGTTTTCTTATGAGCAAAGGAATTATTATCCAATAACAAAAAACAAAAATTAGTGAAACCCGATTTGAAACCTCATTGAATCCAAAAAATAAAAAATATAGCGAAAAATAAATTAGAAATAATTTCATAGCTATTATTCCAATCTTTTCTTTTGTAAATTTCTCAAAATTAATATATACAAGGGAAAATGTAATAATTTTTTCCAAAACTCCAAAAGTGAGCATCCTAGCTGCGGAAAAATTATTTTGCTCGAGCATATAAGATGTAATTGCCTTTTGTATTATTGGAGGTAGTATAGAGCCAAATAAAGTATTAACTATAAAAAAAAGAGGTCGTGATATAAAGGCTACCAATACACTTAATATACCTGTATATAAAAATGATTTCCTTGACATGTTAATACAAAAAAAAGGGTAACATATCAAATAAATTACTGCCGATTTATGAAAAGATATTGCTATTAAACATAAAAAATAATATTTGATAACTTTTTTTTCGTTTATATATCTTAGTGCATTAAAAAACAATAATATTGCTTTTATATTTCTAAAAAGATCTATAAATGCAATCATTCCTGACATTGCAAGAAAAATCACAATATTAAGTGCTCTTTCAGAATCAAAATATTCCAAAGCTTTATGTAACAAAAACAAATCTATAGTTGCATCGATTATCTGGAAAGTGAGAAAATCATTCGTAAACAACTTTAAGAATCCACAATAGTAAACATATCCAGGCTCCCACCATGTATATTTTAAATAATCACTATTAATAATCTCCCAAATATTCGGTACATGGTCAAAGAAAAAAGCATAATTAAAGCAATCAGTAAAGATATATCCTCTAAATGCAAAGAAGATCCACAAAATAAAGTATATAAACAATTTTTCAGATTTTTGATATACCAATGCAGAATTTGAGGCATAATGTCTGAGAAAAAAAACAAGAACTAGAGTTATATACGGAAGAGCTATCATTTATAAAAATAAATCCTTAGGGGAACATTTATAATCTAAATTTGTTATACGTTGATTAATTATTTTCGCAGGAACGCCAGCTACAATCCCATAATCAGGAACATCTTTTGTAACAACGGCTCCGGCACATACCACAGCTCCTTTCCCGATCCTTACACCTTGCAAAATTGTAGTTCCAAAACCTATCCAGGCAAAATCTTTAATAACGATTGGAGCAAGTTTTACAGGAAACTTACTATTTTGCATGTTATGGCTTCCTGTTATTATTGCTGATTTATATGAAATGGAAACATTATTTCCTATGGCAATTCCTCCTCTACCATCCAGAAAACAATATCTGTTTATATGACAATTCTTTCCAATCCGTATTTTTGAAGGAGATATAAAATGTTGAAACATATTTATAACAGAACCTCTCCCCAATGACATTCTGCTAAGAGAATAAAATAGTTTTCTGATAATCCAGATGGGTACTACGTTTATAATACCGTTAAGAATCATATTCTGATAAAATAAAGAAAATACAGTATAAACTTTGTGTAAAATTATTATCTGCTGTAAAAACGCCTTAAATAGCTGCACATAATATTTTAAATTTGAAGAACCTGAAATTAAATGATTATATTTTATTTGCAGATATCGATTACCTGAGGCTCCGTCAAATTCCCAAACTAAGATATTTTCAGGAATATATTCAAAAACACAACCGTCAATATATGCTGAATGAATAAACAAAAAATCCAATGCGAACCCACAATCTTTTCTTTCCAAATTAAACAAGTGTTCTTTATGGTAAATCGATTTCACAAACGATGCACCGTGTCTATACAATGGAGAAAAAAGTAATGTTTTAATTGAGCTATCTGCAAAAACTGTAACTGCTGTTCCATCAGGTTTTATATATGTCGAATCCCCATAAATAATTGAAACTTCATCAGGATAATCTTTTTCAAATACTTGTTTTAAAACATATTTACTATAAAACACATCTCCTGCATTCATAAAGTTTATCCAGTCTCCCTTCGCAAGACTAATCCCTTTATTCATCGCATCATAAATACCTTTGTCCGGTTCACTCTGCCAATAATCAATTTTATCCTCATACTTTTTAATAATATCAATGGTTCCGTCTTTACTGCCTCCATCTATCACTATGTATTCGACATTTTCGTAAGTCTGGCTAAGAACACTTTGGATTGTATTTTCTAATGTAGATTCATCGTTATAAACAACCGTTACAACAGTAATGAGAGGTTTTCCATCTGTTGATGTTTTTGTTATTCCGCGAGTACGGAGTCCACCACAAAGCATTATTTTTCACCTCCATATCTTTTGAATTCATCAGAAAACTCTTTAGGAAAACCATAAATGCCACAATCACCTTGACTTTTAATCCATTCTACAAATTTTCCTACTCTAATATCATTTGTAGAATCAAAAACTCGGTGACTTCTACATTCAGGCGCAAAACGTCTATATTTTACATCACATAAGATTGCATCTTTTCCCCAATACCAAAAGGTATGACCATATACCACATATTCACAACTTAAATCTCGTTTCTTATTGTATATATTTTCATTTCCGTCTTTATAACTATGATGCGAATTTTCTTGTACATATTTTCCATTAATCTTATGGTAAATATTATCTCCATAACATTGTTTTAAGCTGCCCTGCAAGTATGGATGCTTTTGAAGAAATTGTTCAGAATTCCAATATTCATCAAATGTCATTTTTCCTTCTACTTGCATCGCAAATATAATTCTATTTTTTAATTTACTATCTTGTGCAAAACTTCCAAAGCCGACAATCCAATCTCCTATTATGGCAGCTTTTCGTATTCTAGGTTTACAAGTCGCTAATGTACAACAGCCATAAAATGGGTTGGGGGCAAAACCAAAATCACGTGTAATCACATAGGTATATAATTTCATTTTAACATTCCCCATGATTCATTGCTGTTCCAAGTGCAATAGAAGTTCCATGTGCATCTTTGTATATAATATTACCATCCAGGGCCTTTTTTATATCATTCCCATTCCATGGGACAATGGAATCCGCAAAGTCTTTCAGACCTTCTGGAATTTCATAATTATAATCTTTTGAAACATGAACTCCGATAACTTGTTTCCCAAGTTTTATAGCTTCCTCAATTTCCCAGTTTACCCAATCGGACTTTGAAGTTTCTTTTCCTATAAGAACAACAACAGTTCCTGCCCATTCCATTTTGGGTTTTATGATTGAATATTTTATATAATTTTCATCATGAGCATTATTTGGCCTTTCAGAAGTTAATGATGAATCTTTAAAGGAAAAGCCTTCTTTTTCCATCATTGATTTAAAATCTGAAATCAATTCTTCATGCTCACCACAATGTGCTACAAAAATATTCTTTTTGTTTGCCAACGTTTTTCTCTCTCTATTTTTCTATAATACAATGCCATTTAGGAGGAAAGTTATAATCAATTCTTTTTTTTTCAATGTATTCATATTTTTGCTTTATTCGCGAATGACCAATATTAAACTCTGGATTGGATACTCGTGTATATTTATCTAACTCACAAAAAATATTCTGACAATCTATAAGTTGTAAAGGTCTGTTTCCGATTCTCTTGAAATCTAATCCCCGCTTTTTAAACTCTTCATCTTGATGTTCTGCTGCATAATGAATTATCTCTTCATCAGATAAACATATTCTAGGAAAACATTTTTTTATTCCGTGTTTTGCTCCCGGCCCAGCCACAACAAAAGACATTTCATCAAAATTACAAATCTCGCTGTAATTAAGATCGATAGCATATTGAAATGCAAGGAACTTTCCTATTGTCGGATAAGAAAGCAACAGCAAATATAAGTCTTCTAAAGTTTTACAATTAGATATTTTCTTTACAATTCCATCCTTGAACATATATTTTATAAATGCCAAATGATTCTTGTGCTTTCTTGGACTTCCAAATGAAGTCGTTCCAGATGGCATTATATATGCAGCTGAATATATTTTTTCTCCGGCTTCTTGTAAAACGTCCAAAAAAGCTCCATATTTTTCTTCATCAAAAGAACCATAATCAATCTTATTAAAGTGACTTTCAATTTTTTGCCACGTCTCTATTTTATTAAATATTTTAAATAAAAGGATTCTGAAAACAGTATCCTCATCGGAATAGTTTTCACCATTATAAATTACATTGTTGATTAAATACTGTGAGACTCTATCGGTTGCCCTATATACATTGGTGAATTTATATGTTTGCAAAATCTGATCGTCGGACCAAGGAGTAGACTTTTTATTAATACGATTAAAAAAGATCTCTTGTCTTTTTACAGCAAATTGCCAATATAAATCATATATTGAAGAATTTTGAATTTCTTGCTTCTTATTCATTTTCTGTCTTTTCTTCTGGCTTATAATTTACTTCTTCAAGTAAATTATTATCTTCTAAGTATCTCATTAACTCTTTTCTGATAGTTTCCTTTTCATTATATTTTGTACAATCAATTGTGAATTTATTTTTTTCTTTTGAATTTAATTCATAGTTAATCTCAACAAGATTCTCTGAAGTACCATTGGTTTTATATTCAAATTTTATTGATTTATGAAAATCAAACTCCCTTTCTTCGGTATATTGTCCATCCCTGAAAATAATTTTATAAACAAAATATTGTCT
>NZ_JACSET010000007.1 GCF_014334325.1 Treponema sp. Marseille-Q4130
CCTTGAATGTGATTTTATCGCTTACTCCTCTGCTCATACTTAAATTTTAGCACAGAACAAATCTTTTGTCTTTAAAAATAATCAGGGCTGTCCTTTCTTTTTGGACAGCCCCATGTTGTTCTCATAAGGTGGTTGCAGTCGGCATTAATACCCTTTGTTACGACGCGGCATGTGAGATAACCCTCCGCACGAATAAAAAAAGTACCGAACAGAGATTGGATTCCGGCCGGATGTTTTTGGAAAGACAATGACAGCGAACTGCAAAGATATTTTCTCTCCTCTTGCCCAAGAACGATTACGGTCTTTTTATCCGGTTGCTTTTGCAAAAAAATATCCCAATGCCGGCAAAACTCAGGTCTGGCAGTGGGTGTTTCCTCAAGCTTGCCGATGGCGTAACAAAGAAACCGGCGAGCAGGGACGCCACCATATCGATCCTTCGGTTATTCAGCGTACCCTGCATGAAGCGGTTGATTTATTCCAGCTGATGATAAGGAAGAAAGATGTGATTTTTTGATCCGCAGCAATTTAGATGGAAAAGCATAGATTTTTGTGATATTATACGAAAATGTTGCAAGGATGTTATGAGAACACGCATTGGCGTGCAAGAATGGGAAAAAATGGAAAAAATAATTGATTTTTATGAAAAAAGAATAAAAATTATTCTAGGTATAATTCTTGGAGTTTGCATATTAAATTGTATTATTCACATCTGTAAAGATATAAAAATTTCAGAAGCTGTATTAGGTTTTGGAATAAGTATTGGCTTTTTCTTTATAGCATGGGCAATGGTTTTTATTGTGTTAGGTTTCCAAAAAATAAATCCGTTTTGTCCAAAATCTATTTTTAAGTTTTTTTGTTACTTTGTCATAATAATAAGTACAATTGGCGTTGTTTTAGGAATTATAAATGATACAATCCTTTGCGCGCTTAAAGATAAAAAGGATATATTTCAATTTACATACTCTACAGGCGCATTAGGCTTTATTTATGGGAGCATCTATTTATACAGAAAAACTTTTGGTAAAAATAGTGAATCAGAAGTTTCCGGAAGAAAAATTGAAAAATCAGATGAATCAAAAAAGAAAAAAATTATAAAATATTCTGTTATTTTTGGAGTTGGTTTTGTTGGTGCTATAATAATAGTATGTATTACAATTTTTTCATCATTTTTAAAATCTGAACCATATTTACATTCAATTAAGCTTATTGAAAATAATACAGAAATTTTGGAATATCTTGGTGAAGATTATAAACTTCCCAAAATTATAAGTGGTTCCATGAGCACAAATGGAAATGGGACTGGAAAAGTATCTATTTCATATACAATTAAAGGTAAAAACGGAAGCTCACGGGTTTATGTTGATGCAGAAAAAGAAAATGGAATTTGGAATTATAAAAAAATAATATTTTATAAACAAAAAGGAAAAGTAGATTCTATAGATTTACTTATAAATGAAAAATAGCGCCTAACACCGTTTTCAAAGCCGACAGGTAATCGAGCTGCCTGCGGTTTAAAACAATGTTATGTACACAACGCTATAGGCGTGGTTTTTAGAAAAAGGGGTAATAGAATGATTTTTCCAGGTTTAAAAAAATTGAGCCAAGAATTTGGTTTCAAAAATAACGGAACATATTTTTATGGATTTATAAATAATACATATGTTATGTTTGCAGATGGGGCGAATCGGAAAAATGTGTGTTTCAGATTTCCAATTGAATTAAATGAAGGTGATAAAAAAAAATTTTATCTTGGAAAAGGAAAGGATATGCAAAAAGTATAGATTTTTTTGACGATCAGTCTTTTGATGTTTATATTGTATTTACGGAATATTTTTTACCTTTCAAAATTTCAAAAATAAAAGAAGTAATTGAAGACATAACTGGTTATATTAAACAAAAATACCCGCAAGAAAAATCAAAATGCAGTGGAGATAACTGTATAGAAACGGATGGACTTAATATATTTGATATTGATGGTATTCCGTTGCCAATGTGTTCTTCTTGTGCAAAAAGATTAGAAACTAAAATTGAAAATGCGTATGAAGATTTTAGGCTCCAACCAAATAATTATCTTCAAGGTTCAATAGCAGCGATAGTTTTTTCTATTCCTGGAATATTAGTAACATTCATTTTATTTTTGTTAGGTAGAATCGCAGGTGCGTCAGGTTTAATATATTTTTATCTTTCACAAAAAGGCTATGTTTGGGCAAAAGGCAAAATGAACAAGATAGGTGTACTTATAATTTCTTTAATAAGTTTGGTATATACGGCTGTCGGAGTATATTTAAGTTATATTGCTGTTATTATAAAAGAAGTATTAAAGCTTCCAGAAATAAAAGGTTATCCGATATTTGAAATTGTAAAGCTTTCTTTTGAATCAGTAAAAGAACCTGAAGTCAAAAAAGAATTACTTACAAATATATATTTATCGTTGTTTTTGTGCGGTATTTGTATTTTAATAAATATGATTCAGTTATTAAAATCAACTGGCAAGGTAAAAATAAAAAAAGCATAACAAGGTTTTCAAAGCCGATAAAAACTTTGTCACAACAGTTGCTTTCCGCAGCTTTTCGCCGCTGCAACTTTTGCACCAATTTTGCGCGTTGCGCAAAAACGTTTTTACGGTTTAAAACGCTGGTTATACGAACGGCCGCAAAATGGAAAATATAAAAGAAATAAATGTTAATTATAATTTCACAACCGATACATATGGTTTTTGGGATGGTTATCGGTTAAACAGAAAAGGGCTTGGAATGTTTAATAATGGTTGTAATCCTGATTCAAAATATAAACAAAAGTACGTAAAATTCTTGTCGTCATATTTACACTGCTCGCAAAGTTTCAGAAAAAGCAGATAGACAATCAACGCTATCCATATTTGTGTTTTGACCGCATTTTCCTTGAGCCGAGTGACGAACAGAACGCCATTTTCGCAGAAATTGCCGAAGGTTTTATAATTACAGTAGCCTAAATTAAACGTAACAGTAGATTTAGGCGCTGTATAATTAGTGCGCGGAAGCGCACACGTGCATCTGCGAGTTTTCGAAAGAAAACTCGAAATTAAATTGAACGGCGCTATTTCAGACGTTCAATTTAAACCTTCGGTTATTGTTCGTATAGGAAATCGCGGAGCGTTTCACGTCCTTGTGAATGCCGAGATGATAGAGGCTGCCGCTTGTGATATGGTTTTATGTTCTAACCCAACTATACCGCGAATTACAGACTTTAAAAAGTACCTTCTTTATCTTGGACGTAGTGAAATTTATTTAAAAGCTCTTGGTCGTATTCTGGAATTGCGCCCTGATGCGCGCAGACATAATCCGCAAGGGTTGATCCGAAAGCCAACGCCTGCTGTAAAGGAGCGCCTTTAAGCATCATGTGCAAAAAACCTGCGGATAAACTGTCTCCGGCGCCGACCGTATCTACGACGGTTATGTCTTTACAGTTCTGCCGGAAAATTTTTCCGTCCTTCGTACAGCAAACCGAACCTTTTTTTCCGAGAGTTACTAAGATTATATCGAGCGGGTATCGGTGAAAAAGCTCCGCTATCGTTTCATCGAAATTCTTTTTACCGATGTCTGCGGCGTTCGCTATAACGGGAATTTCATCGTTATTCATTTTAACGATGGTGGCATGTAGAAGCCCTTGATCGATTATTTCCTTGCTGTAAAAATTTTTACGGATATTTACGTCGAAAAATCTTACAGGTACGTCGATAGAGTCCCATATTCGGCAGAGGGCTTTTCGGTTTTGTTCGCTGCGTTGTGCAAGAGTTCCGTAACATAGAACGTCAAACGGCCCTTTTAGCTCATCGGAAATTTTTATGTCGTCCCAAGCGCACGGCTCGTTAAAAGCGTAGTCGGCTATTCCGTCGACAAGAAAAACTTCGGCTTTTCCGGTAGGAAATTCGCTTATATGAATATGCTCGGAGCCTATTCCGAATTTTTTAACGGTGTCCAACGCCGACCGCCCCAGTTCGTCATCTCCTACCGCACTGACGATAGTTCCCGTTGCGCCGAGTTTTTGAAAATGCGCGGCCACATTTAACGGGGCGCCTCCGATTCTTGCCGAATCTTTGAATATGTCAAAAAGTATTTCTCCGAAACAGATAAATTTCATATTATTCAATCATTATAACATAATAGTCGCTATAAAGCGACCGTATCGTTGCCGTATTGTTACCGCCTGTTTCCGCCGGATTATTGATATCCAAGCGGCGGCGGCAAACCGGTACTGCGGATTTTTAAAAGACGAACGGCAACATACTCCGTCTAAACCGCAAAGTTTATATCACAGAATTCGACGTTGCAGTCTTCCGCTATAAAGCCCAGCTCATATTCGGGTTTTTCATACAGACGATATGAAAAAGCGATTTTTTCGTCAATGAATATGTCTATATTATCCTTTTCAACGAGCAGGCAGATCTTTATCCATGAATTTACATCAAAGGCAAAAGATTTTTCGCAAACCCTAAAGCCGTCAGGGCCCGGCATTTTCGGTTTGGGGATAGCCTGGCAGGATTGCTGCCAAAACGGATCCACGGGCATGGGAAGATTTAAAAGGGATACCCTTTGCATGGAATAATCGAATTCCAACTGCAGACAAGTCGATGCGTCGCGATCGCTTTTTAAAAGAATGCCGAAATTGTTATATATTTCATGAGCTCTGCATCGGCAGGAAAATAAATAGGATTCGGGGATGCCGGTGAAAAAACCGTAGGAGCACGTTCCTAAAGAGGATATGTCGATAGATCTGTTGCCGAAGTTAGTCCCGTTTCCTTGGATCTGCATATACTGCCAATCGATCTTTTTAGGATATAGAGAGCGAATTTCAGGCGGCATTTTTACATCCAATTCTCCTTTTGAGTTTTGTACCACTTCGTGCGGGACGCAAAATTTACCGCCCCAATACCATTCTCCCTGATCGCAATCGTCGCCTCTGTCGTGCGCCCAAGCAAAATAAATACGGCGTCCTTCATCGTTTGCCATGGACTTCGCGGCATAGAAGCGTCTGCCGCCTATTCCGTCGGATTTCGGGGTTCTCCACGGGCCGAAAGGCGAACTTGAAACTCTGTAAATGGTATTTACGTATTCCGAAAACCTTGAATAAGATAAATACCAATTTGAACCGATTTTATACATTTCGGGGCATTCGGGACAGTTGGTGTTCCCCGGATAATAAAGAACACGTGAATATGTCCATTTATCCAAGTCCGGGGAAGTATACAATACAACACATCCTCTTCTGGTAATCGCATTGCCTTTAAGCCTTGCAGACAAGATCATCCAATAGGCATTCTCTTCATCATTGTAAAATACGTAAGGATCTCTCCAGTCCAAAGCTTCAAAAAGATCTTCATTAGGTAACAGTATGGGATTCTTTTTATCTTTTTCCCATGTGATGCTGTCTTTGCTGTATGCATGGCATATAGTTTGCTGATATTTTGCTTTAATATTGTATCCGGTATAAAACGCATGGAACATTCCGTTACCGAAAACGACGGAACCCGTCCAAACACCTGAAGAATCCGCATCATCGTTTGTGCCCGGATGTATGGCTACGGGTAATTCTTCCCAGTGAAGCAGATCTTTTGAAATTGTGTGGCACCATGAAGTTCTAAGTCGATCGGGATATACTGTAGTGCCTTGGGGCGGGGTAAGTGAAAAAATATGATATGTGCCGTCATGAAAAAAAGGGATTGCATCGCCTGTTGACGGGCAGTGTTTTGTATGTCTGAATAATTTTGATGTCATTTTTATCCTCCTTAAAAATTCGACAGCCTAACAAAATATCGATTTTATAAGATGTTGAATCAGTGCGCTTTTTGTGCACGGTTTAAGTTTAAACTGAACGGCGTTATTTCGGATGTTCAATTTAAACGTTCATTTATTCTTTTTAATAAAAGAACGCAATATGCCGTTGCCGCCCTTTTGCGTGTCTATCAGGATTGCGATCAAGATGATTATACCCTTTACTATCAATTGCCAAAAAGAGCTTACTCCCAGTAAGTTTAAACCGTTTGAAATGATACCGATGACCATCGCTCCTATTACGGTTCCGCTTAGAAGACCTTTGCCGCCCGACATGGAAATCCCACCGAGTACGCAGGCGGCGATGGCGTCAAGTTCATAGCCGCTTCCTACCGAAGGCTGTCCCGAATACATTCTGCTTGAAAGGACTATTCCCGCAAAAGCGGATAAAAATCCGCTGATGGTATATATCAGCACTTCAACTTTGAAGATAGGCACGCCGCTTAATCTGGCAGATTCTCTGTTGCCGCCGATCGCATATATGTAGGCGCCGAATTTGGTTTTATTCAGCAGAAACGAAAATATAATTATCAGGATTAGCATGTAGACAATCGGCAACGGAATGACATTGAACAAATAGCCCGTCCCTATGTTAACGAAAAAAGATTCCTGAATTCGGGTTGATCTTCCGCCGCTGTATACATAAGCAACGCCGTTTGTAATATTCATCATAGCCATGGTTACAATAAAAGCGGGAACATTGAATTTGGCAATAAACAAACCCGATAAGAATCCCGTAGCCGTGCCTATGAGCAGCCCCAAAATAATAGCCGCCCATATAGGCATACCCTGGGTGACTATAAAGCCTACGGTCAAGGTTCCCGTCATCGCAACGATCTTCCCAACTGAAAGATCAATGCCGCCAAGGATAATTACCAACGACATTCCGATTGCGATATACATATTGATGGAAATTTGTCTTAAAACGGACAAAATATTATTTGCGGTAAAAAATTTATCCGTAAGAAACGTTAATAAGATACATAAAAAAAGCAGAACAACCAATATGCCTGCGTTGTTTTTTAATGTTGCAAACATACCGCGGTTTTTTACTTTTATGATTGTTTTATTGTTCATTATCATCCTCCTGCCGCATATTTCATGATTAATTCCTGCGATAATTCGTTTTTTGTGAGTTGCTTTACCAATCGGCCTCTTTTCATTACACAGACGGAATCGCACATATTAATCACCTCCGGCAGATCGCTGGAGATCAGTATTATTGCCAGTCCGGCTTTTGAAAGTTCATTAATTATTGAATAAATTTCAAATTTGGCGCCCACGTCTACACCCCGCGTAGGTTCATCCAAGATTAATAAGCTGGGATCGGTAGATAACCATTTGGCTATGACAACTTTTTGCTGGTTGCCTCCGGAAAGATTTATAACGTCGGTATCGTAAGATGATGCCTTTATCTTAAAGTTATCCGCATAGTAGTGAATCAGTTTATTCTTCTTTGCAGTGTCTATGGCAAATCCGCGCATGATCCGATCAAGAGACGCAAGTACCATATTAAAACCTACCGAATTGCTCAAAACCAATCCTTGTTTTTTTCTGTCTTCAGGAACAAATCCGATTCCTTTTTTAATAGCTTGAGAAGATTTTTTAAAATAAACGCTTTCACCGTTTAAATATACCTGTCCCTGCGTGCGATGAGGCGTGTTTGCAAAGATGCTCATCATAAGTTCGCTCCGTCCGGCCCCTATAAGGCCTGCAAAGCCGAGGATTTCTCCTTTATGAACTTTGAAAGTTATATCCTTAAAGGATTCACTCGAAAGCCCTTGTACGTCTAAAACAGTTTGAGTGTTTTTAAATGAAATTCCGGTACGAAAATCATATTTCTCTAAAGCGCGTCCTACCATCATGGATACAAGTTCATCCGTATCGGTTTTTTGAGTAAACTTTGTACCGACAAAGTGTCCGTCTCTTATAACGGTGATCCTGTCGGAAATTTGGAATAATTCTTCCATTCTGTGAGAAATATAGATGATGCTTACTTCTTGTTTTTTTAAACGCTCGATCGTCCGGAAAAGAGTATTTACGTCTTCTTTTCCTATTGAGGAGGTAGGTTCGTCCATGACAAGTATTTTGGCATTAAATGAGATGGCCTTAACTATTTCAACCATCTGCTGTTGTGCTATTGTCAATTCTTCAACTCTCCGTGTGACGTCAAGATCCACCCCGAGAGAGTTTAACTTGTCCTTCGCTTCAAGGATCATTGCCTTTTCGTCAAGAATTCCTGTTTTTTTTGTTATCTCCCGTCCAAGAAAAATATTTCTGTAAACCGGTATGGAAGGAACCAGCATTATTTCCTGATGGATTATTCCTATGCCGTATTCTCGGGCGGTATGTACATTTTTAATTTCAACAGGAGCTCCGTTTAAACTTATCGATCCCGAATCCGGTCTATATATGCCTCCGAGCACTTTTATTAGAGTAGATTTTCCTGCACCGTTTTCGCCAAGCAGAGCGTGTACCTCTCCTCTTTCCAGTGAAAAATCTATTCCGTTGAGCGCATAAACACCTGAAAATGATTTTGATATGTTTTTCATTTCCAGAATCGGACCATTCATAATATTACCCTTGAAAACATGTAAAACGAAGGAAAGGAATGCTTTCCTTCGTTTTGGTTATTATTGAAAATTACTGCCAGTCGTTGAGTGTTTTTTTAGCTTCGTCTATGGAAACCAAGTGGGAAGCAAGGTAAACGGAATTTTTGATCTGCTTGCCGCTTAGCACATCAAGTCCTTGCTGGAATGCGTATTTTACGATTTCTATAGGTACCTGTGCGGCTACGGCTGCAAATTCTCCGTCCAGCAGAGCTTTTTTTCCGCTGGGAGAAGCATCTATGCTGTATACTTTTATTTTACCGCTTTTATTTGCAGCTTTTACCGCTGCAGCGGCTCCTAACGCCGACGGATCGTTTATGCAGAAAAAGGCCTTTAGATCAGGGTTAGCCGTAATGATATCTTCGGCGAGTTTTAAAGATGCATCCAAAGCCGCTTTTCCGTCCTGCTGCGCCGTTATGTTGAATTTACTCTTATTGGATCCAAGTCCGTTTAAAAATCCGTTTACGCGATCTACACAGCTTTCGTTTGACGGAAAATCCAGAATTGCAATTTGTCCGCCGGAAGGAAAGTCCTTGACCATCTGTTGCCCGACAAGCTGCCCGGCCATATAACAATCCGTTGCTACAACCGATAAAACCAAGCCCAAATCCGCCTTTCCTACGGATGTATCGACATTGATTACGGGAACACCCGCATTTTTAAGCTCGATAAGTCCTGCAGTAATACCGTTTGAATCCACGGGAATTACGAATACCATGTCATAGCCTTGAGTCGCAACATCCGATAGTTGATTCAGCTGTTTATTCAGATCGTAGTCCGGATCCAGACAAGTATATTCAATATTTTTTTCGGCACAAAGTTTTTTAAAAGTGTCGTTCATTGTACTCTGAAATGTGTTGTTCTGCGTGTTCGGCAAAAAAGCAAATCTAAGAGATTTCGATTTTTTCTCATTTTCTCCTCCGGCAAACATTGCCATAGAAACAACACACAGCGATAAAATTATGCTGACTGTTTTTTTCATATTACATCCTCCTTGTTTGACGGAATACGCCCGCCCTTGTTTTACGTAAATATTAACACGATACAAAGTATATGTCAACAAATTTATTTTAATATTTATTTTACATAGACTTTTTCTTTAATTTTACGTAAAATACTGTAAAGTACAAATAATCTGTATAGCTTTGTACATTATAATAGAAAAACCTGTAAAAAATATCAGGCTGTTTCTTTTTACACGCACACAGAAGCTTTTATCCTTGTTATTCTCTGTGTTTTATGCAATCATATATTATTATTTTACGTAAAATTTGAGGAATACCGATGGCAAATAATAAAAAAGTTACCTTACAGGATGTAGCTGAAAGAGCGGGGGTATCGATTGCAACCGTCTCTCATGCAATAAATCATACAAGGTTTGTCGCCGAGAACTTGAATGAAAAAGTATTTAAGGCTATTGCAGAGCTGGGGTATGTCACTGACAACATAAAAGATACCGGTTTGAAAAAGCGAAACAAATGTTCCGTGATCTGCCTATTATTACCCAATCTTTCCGGTACCGTAAATCTTCAAATTGCCACTATGCTGGGAATCTATTTCATGTCACATAATTACCGCTTTATCGTGGAGATTACGAGTAATAACATATCGCAAGAAAAAGACATACTTACTTCTTTAGCAGCCGATAAAACTATTGCAGGCATATTTATTATACCTACCACAAATAACATTGCAAATTATAAACGTTTAATAAAAATAAACAAACCCATAGTTTTTTTGGACGGAAAACTTAACTCTAAAAACATATATCAAATAATTTCCGATTATAAAAAGGCCGTCTACCTTAGTACACAGCAGCTTTTGCTCTGCAAACACCATGACATTGCTCTTATTGTTTTAGAAAATGACCCATCGAGGGCTTCAGAACAGCTTGAAGGGTACAGAGAAGCCGTGGCAGAGCACAATGTTTTTTTTAGAGATTCTCTGGTTCTTACCGTTGACTCGGAGCAATCTATGGAAAATCAAGAGCATAAGATCAGAACGTTTTTAGAAGACATAAAACCTACAGCCTGCATAACATGCGGAAACAATCTTACCTTGTCGTTAATTAAAGTCCTTCAAATACTTGGTTTGGATTGCCCTGAAGACATATCCGTTATCGGATACGGAGATTCTCCTTGGAGTGAATTGTACTCTCCCCCGTTGACTGTATTAAAACAGAATGTTTCAAAAATTATAGAAAGTTCGAATGTCCTTATGATGAAACTTTTACAAGGTGAAAGACCCGAAACAAAGAAGATTGTCATACCGATTGAAATTATACAAGGTAAATCTATACAGATGATCAGCATGGGGCCATTTGGAGAAAAGGCAACCGCACCCGAAGAATTGGAATTAACGCAAAGGGAAAAAGAGATTATCAGAAATAAAAAACCCAAGGTTGCGATTTCTCTTCATTACGGAGGAACCGCATGGGCAAGATTGCACGAACAAGGGATCAGAGAAACCCTGGGAAATCTTGGAATTTCGGTAATATCCGTTATGGATGCGGATTTCGATCCTAAACTGCAACTTGCACAGCTGGATGCGATTAGATTGCAAAAACCCGACGCTCTGATCGCAATACCTACCGATGATAATCTTACGTCTCTTAAATTTACGGAATTGTCAAAACAGATGAAACTTATTTTTTTAAGCAATGTTCCCGCCGGTTTTAATGCCGACGCCTATGTTTCATGTGTTTCGGTAAATGAAAACGAAAACGGAAGGAATGTCGGAACACTGCTTGGCGAATATTACAAAAAAAGGGAACATGTGACGGTGGGCTTTCTTGTCCATGGAATACCTTTTTACGGAACACAGATAAGAGATTCTACAGCGGAGAAACTTGTCAGAGAGTATTATACTAATGTAAATATTTTTGCATGTGAAAAATTTATCTCGATTTCAAACGCATACAAAACCTGCTATGACTTGGTTAACTCATGCCCTGAAATCGAGGGTTTATATATTTCATGGGATCAGCCTGCGCTTGAAGCGATTCGTGCTCTTACCGATTTAAAAAGATTGGATATTGCCGTGTTCACATGTGATCTTGATCATGATATTTCAATGAATATGTTGCGCAAAAAAATGGTAAAAGGTTTAAGCACTCAGCGCCCGTATGAACAAGGAGTTGCAGCTGCAATGGCTGTTGCAAAATCCTTGGTTTCAAATAAAAAAATTAAATACATCGGCGTTGATCCGTATGTTGTAAAACCCAAACAGCTTATAAAAGCATGGAAAGATATCATGCATGAAAAGCTACCGGCTGATTTGGAAAAAGAACTAAAGAATAATTTTTTATAAAAAAACTATACGGGCACCGCAAAATAAAAAAATAATGGGGGCATGATAAAATCGTAAGAGACTGAATGGGAACTTCGCAACGAAGTTTCCAGCGGAATGGAACACACTATCGATTAGACTTTCCGCTGAAGCAAGACGGAGGTCATCATGACAGTTTACCGTGCATGTAAGAGTTGAGGACAAGATTGAAAATTTGTCTGAAATCAAGCAGTACCCGACAACAGCATCCGGTTATACGAAGTTTTTTGAAAGAATTGCCGGGTACAAGGCGGCGGACTTTGCAGTTAAAATCGGAGTGGAGTCAACCGGCAACACCAGATTCTTCAAGAATCAGGTTGAGAAAGCCGGAGCGGAAGTGACGGTAATCAATACATTGAAGTTTAAGATAATCAACGAATCGACGAAGAAAACCGACAAGTATGGGGCTTGATGATGAGCTTAGAAGCTTACAAAGTAAAAAAGGGCGCCAAAAAGGTCTTCACAGTCTCAAAAAACTATGCAAAACAAAGCAAAAGTCATGTCTACGGAACGCGCTACGAGAAAGGCTTTCATTCGGCATATATGCTAGTTCTGCAGCATGCCGTTTTCTTTCAACCACGCCTCTATGTCTTCGTTCCAGCGTGTCTCTTTCATAAAGGCGCCCTCGAGCATACCGAAACCGTGTCCGCCCGTTTCGTATTGCGCAAAGCGGCACGGTATATTTTTCGCTTTGAGAGCGGCGTACAGGAGACGGCTGTTTTCGAATTTGACGACCGGATCGTCGCGGCAGGCGAGGATGTATGTCGGCGGCATTGTCGGAGGAATTTGCTTTTCCATGGAAAAGCGTTCTTTTCGTTCTTCGCTCATATTTTTTCCGAGCAGGCTTTTCCGCGACCACTTGTTTGCGATATCGTCGCGCATCGAAACGACGGGATAGATCGCCATAACGCAGTCGGGGCGCAGGCTTACTTTCACATCGATGCCGAGCTTTGCAAGTTCGTTGCCGCGTTCGGCAAAGGCGCCCGCCATCGTCACTAAGTGTCCGCCTGCGGAAAAACCGATCGCGCCGACTCTGCCGGGATCGATGCCGTAGTCGCGTGCGTTTTCGCGTACGAGCTGGATCGCCCGCTGTATGTCTTCGAGCTGGGCGGGGTGATGAGCGCCTCCTTGGGCGACGCGGTAGCGCAGTACGAAAGTCGTAACGCCGAGCGCGTTGAATCGCTTTGCAGTACAGTGCCCTTCGTTATACATACCCAAGTGGTGATAGCTTCCGCCGGGGCAAATGATGAGAGCTGCCCCGTTTGCGTTTTCGGGCTTGCTCATAAACATGACCGAATCGCAGTTTTTCATACTCCGTACGCCCTGCCACAAAAAAACGGCGCGGCGGGAAGCGGAAAGAGGAAAGGCGGAAAAGACAATAAAAAGAACCGTACATACCGTACGAGTGCGGCGCATATTTGTTTTGATATTTTTTTTACCGTTTGCAAAGAAGCGCAATGCCGTTATATTGAAACGATGCAAGCTTTCGATTTTTTTATGCATGGTAAAAACTTACCCGAATACGACCCTTCCGTCAATGCGCAAAAAACTGAAATAAAAACAAAAATAAAATTATTTGCTTTTTTTTGTTTTTTCGGTATATTATATATAATACTATGTCTTGGAGGACACTATGCTATTTTACATATGCAGACATTGCGGCACAATCGTCAGCATGATTCACAAGGGAGGCTGCCTTCCGTCCTGTTGCGGAGAAGAGATGCAGGAACTCAAAGCGAACACGACCGACGCTGCGCAGGAAAAGCACGTGCCGGTCATCACGGTCAAAGGCAGCGAAGTTCATGTCGCCGTCGGTTCCGCCGTCCATCCGATGGAAGCCGATCACTATATTCAGTGGATCGCAATAGAAACAGAACAGGGCGTCCAGCGCAAGTCGCTTAAACCCGGAGAAAAGCCCGAAGCGTCGTTTGCGCTTGCTTCAGGCGACAAATTGATTGCGGCATACGAGTACTGCAATAAGCACGGACTCTGGAAGGCAAAAGCCTAAGCGCCGGAACACCGATGATGATGAAAACTTTTGCCGCAGTGATTTTCGATATGGACGGGGTTTTGCTCGACAGCGAAACCGTCTGCGATCTTGTGTGGCGTAAAGCGGCAAAAGAGTGCGGCATTGACGATATCGAGTACCTTATCGAAAAGAACCGCGGATGCAATTATGCCGACACCCGTGCCTCGCTCGAACACGATTTGCAAAGCGTATCCGCGGCCGATAGATTTATGAATCGCATCGCCGTGCTGTTCAATAAAATCGAAACGGAAGAGGGGCTTCCTTCGATGAAAGGCGCGCGTGAGGCGCTTGAATATTTGACAAAAAAAGGCTACCGCATCGCGCTTGCCTCTTCCACCGACGGAGATGCCGTGCGCCGTCAGATGAAAAACGCAGGTTTTATCGATTTTTTCGAAACGCTTACGACAGGCGATACGGTCGCGCGCGGAAAACCGGATCCCGAAATCTACGAGCGCGCCTGCGCATCGCTCGGTCTTTCGCCCGATGTCTGCTGTGCGATCGAAGATTCGCCGAACGGTATGCGGAGCGCGTACAGAGCGGGACTTTCGTGCATCATGGTGCCCGATAAAATTGCACCCGACGATGAAATGAAAAAAATCGCGATGTGCATATTGCCGTCTCTCGATGCGATCGGCACGGTTTTGTAATCGCATCGGCGAACGCGAGGGCTTCTGCCGGAAGTGCAGCCGATTTTTATATTATATGCCGTTTTTGGAAAATACGGTTTCCGGTGTTGTTGACACGGATCATATACTATTTTGATAAGGATTGAAAATATGAATACACGTACGATCGGAATTATTATTTTTATGGGGGCGATAATGTTTTTTTCGTGTTTTGCAAAAGAAAATGAAAAAAAATCGGCAGAGCAATTCACATCGATTTCTATGGATGAAGCTGCAAAGCTTATGGAAACGGAAAAGGATTTTATCCTCATCGACGTGCGCCGTCCCGATGAATACAAAGCGGGACACATTCCGGGCGCCGTCCTTTTAACAAACGAAACGATTACCGAAGAGAGTGCCGCACACATTTTGAAAAATAAAAATCAAAAAATTCTCGTTTACTGCAGGAGCGGACAAAGGAGCCGTGTTGCCGCCGGAAAACTTTCGTCGATGGGATATACAAACGTTGTCAATATCGGCGGCATTATGAGCTGGAAGGGTAAAATCGAAAAATAGCGAGCGGGGAATTTTCGAGTCTGCCCGCGCATGAGACTATACAGCGCGCACTCAACTGTCACCATTCGCGCGGTGACTGTCGACTCTTACATCGTTTTCATCGAGACCGAACTGCTCGTTTTCATCGTTCGATCCTGCCGGTTCCACATGAACCATGATGTCGTATACGTCGGGGATAGCCTTTCTGACGGCGGCTTCCACTTCACACGCGATTTCGTGCGCGGACGATACGCTCATATCGGCATCCACTTCGATATCCAAATCGATATCCCAATATGATGCGATTTTTCTGATCCGTGCGCGATGGGGATGCGACACCCCCTGCACGGAAGATGCTGCATCGAAAAGGCGCTTGTATATACCCCTGTCGGTGTTGCCGTCCATCAACTCGGTATTCGTATCGGAAAAGATCGCGATCGCGTTTTTGATAACCCAAACGCTTACGAGAAGAGCGGTAACGGGATCGAGTGAAGGGCAACGGAAAAGACGCGCAGCACCGATACCTAAAAGCACGCCCCCCGACATAACGATGTCGCTTTTCATATTCTGCGCATTCGCTTGGATCATGGCGCTGCCGCTTTTTTTGCCGAGTCTGTACTGCGTTACGGCGAGAATCGCTTTTCCTCCGATCGACAGCGCGGCAGCCGCGATGGCCGCAATGCTCACTTCGGTTTTATACGAATGTTTGACAAGCTGACTGACGGACGAAAGAGCGAGCTGCGTGCCGGCAAAAAAGATGACGAAGGATAAGGCCATCGTTGCCGTTGTCTCAGCCCTACCGTGCCCCCACGGATGTTCTCTGTCGCTCGGTCGAGAGATGACAGTGCTCACGATGAGCGTCATAAGCGCGATCGCGACATCGGTGAGCGAATCGATGCCGTCGCCCAAAACGGCAAGGCTTCCGGAAAGTTTCGCAAGAGCGATCTTCGCGCCGCCGAGCGCGAGGTTTCCGAAAAGCGCGATATAGCCCGCCCGCCTGATAAGCGATGTATGTATTTCGTTTTTATCGGTCGATTCGGAATTCATAGCGGATAATATTAACAAAATATTCAGCGTATCGCAAGCGCCGCGTTGCGGGGTACAGGTATCGCAAACGCGGCCTTGGCGACCTGTACGTTGACGGCGCCGCACATTTCCGTATTTTTCAACAGCCTTTGACGGCGGCGCTTTCGTCCCAATCTTCGACGATTTTGACGCCGCTCGACGTTCCGAGCCTGTTCGCACCGGCGGAAAGCATCGCCGAAGCGGTTTCTGCGGAGCGTATGCCGCCGGAAGCTTTTACGCCGAGCGCGCTGCCGACCGTTTTCCGCATGAGTTCGACGTGATGAGATGTCGCTCCGTTCGGAAGCGGCTTTCCGTCATCTCCTTTCGGATTTGCGAAGCCCGTCGATGTTTTAACAAAATCGGCTCCGGCCTTCGCCGCGCAGGTGCAGCACGAAGCGATCTCTTCATCTGAAAGAAAGCAGGTTTCAAGGATCACTTTTACGACGACGCTCTTTCCCGCTTTTTTTGCGGCATCCCGCGCCGAATCGGTGACGGCTTTGATGTCCGCTTCGACATCGTTGAAGCGGCCGTCCTTTGCCGCCCCTATATCGATCACCATATCGACTTCATCGGCTCCGTCTTTGATCGCGTGATCGGCTTCAAACGCTTTCACGGCGCTTGCATTCGCACCGAGCGGAAAGCCGATGACCGTACACACGCGTACACTCGAACCTGCCAGTTCCGAAGCCGCGAGCCGTACGTAGACGGGGTTCACGCATACCGATGCAAAACGATATTTTTTCGCATCCGCACAAAGTTTCCGTATTTTTTCCGCCCCCGCTTCCGGCGCCAAAAGCGTGTGATCGATCATCGATGCAACAGTTTCTTTTTTCATAATCATCCTCTTTTGTTCTGTACATACAGTATAACAGTCTTGCGCGGTTTTCGGCAATAGTGTATTATTTAAGATGTGGTGTGCCGTGTCACGGCGCAAAAAATCAAGCTATAACAGGAGAACACCTATGGCGTACAGAATCAACAAAGAGCAGTGCGTAAACTGCGGAACATGCGAACCCGACTGTCCGGTCGGCGCTATATCGGAAGCCGATAATGCCCGCATCATCGATGAAGAAAAATGCATCAGCTGCGGAACATGCGCAGGCGAATGCCCGACTTCGGCGATTGCAGAAGTGTAATTTTATCGCTTCGAAACAGGGACACGAGGCGAAGTGAAAATCGCTCCGCTGGTGTCCCTTTTTTTATACGGGAGTCTATGGCAAAGCGTATTCTCTATTATGTAATCACTGCGTTTTCTTCGGCGGCAAAAGCGGCGGCTCTCATTGCGCTGTGTGCCCTTGTCGGCATCTCCCTTACGTTTCCGCTGTGGTACTTTGCGACTTCCTTTCCTTCCCTCTACACGGCAGTCGTCCTCAGTGTTTTCGCCGCATACGTCGTATATAAAACGGCGCGCGCGATAAAAAAATCGACACCGAAAACAGTGTTCTGCGTCGCACTCGATATCGTCATAATCGCAGCAGGGCTTGCAGTTGCAGTCTCGCTCGTATTTGCAGGCGCGCGCTTTATCGCTATCCCCGTCATCATCCTCATCCCCGTGCTTTGCATTATCTCATCCCGTCTCTTGAAAAACGGGTAATATGCGAACTATACGCCGCCTCTTTATCGCGGCAGCTTTTACCGTATTTTTACCGATCCGTCCGCAAAACGCATTCGGATTTCGAAACGCCGCTCTTCAAAGAAATACATACGCAGCTGACGTCCAAAAGACGAACACGATTCCGACATACGCAGCCGCCGTTCAAAAAGCAAACACGGGTTCGCCCGTCGGAGCCGTATCTGCGCACGAGCCTTCCTGTAGCCCTTCATCGTCGGTACGCACGACTTCGGCGAAAAACGACATCACGCTGTACACTGAAAAGCTCCCGCGCATCCCGCATCTTTCTTCACGAGACGATGTTTTTAAGCAGTACGGTGCCGACGTCGAAGAAAACTACAAGCGTTCAGCCGCAGGAAAGATAAAGCACGCACAGTTTTACGCCTACACGCCGACTGCCGACGATACGCTTTTTACCCTCGCGGCAGCCTGTTCGATTCCCTACGAAACGATAGCAACGGTAAACGGCATCGCGAATATCGGCGATATGGCTGCAGGCAAAACGATCATTCTGCCCACCGATGCGGGCTTATTCGTTCCGGAAACGCCTGAATCGTCCATCGAAATATTAATAGAAAAAAAATATTTTCGGCTTATGGAAAATGTGCCGAAAGAGTGGTATAGTATAAACGGGAGGCGTTTTTATTTTCTGCACGGAGAGCGTTTCGATTCAACCGAGCGCGCGTTCTTTCTCGATGCGGATTTTAAAATGCCGCTCGACGCATCGTGGCTGTCGTCCGCATACGGTATGAGGGTAAGTCCCATCTCCGGCGAAATGCGCTTTCACCGCGGCATCGATTTGGCGGCTCCCGAAGGGGAACCCGTATATTCGTGCAAAAGCGGAAGCGTCATACGCTGTACAAAGGGCGATTCGATATACGGAAATTACGTCGTATTGAGACACGACAAAGGCATGACGAGCATTTACGCGCACCTGTCGGACGTACTCGTGCACGAAGGCGATATCGTTACGGGGAGAACTCGAATCGGGAGTGTAGGAAAAACGGGAGCTGCGACGGGAGCGCACCTCCATTTTGAAATACGCGTAAACGGCGTTTCGACCGACCCGCGCGGTCTTTTGCCGGATTACGACGGCAGGCAGGGACGATGAAGATACACGGTATCCGCAGTAAAATTATTATCTTTTCACTTTTATGTGCCGCATCTCCTCTTTTTTCCGAAACGTTCCGCGTACGAAAACTTTTTCCGCTCAAACTCACCGGTACGGTGCAGAGCGAACAAACGCTCGTAACCGGCATCAACGACAGTATCGCGATCTTTTTGCCGGAAGATCGCAGCTGGCTTGAAGGTATCGAAATAAAGATAGCGATCCCCGAAGAGGTCGCCGCATGGCAGGATTCGGTCGCTCTCTCCCTTTACGACAATATAACACCGCTCCCCTCCTCTTCTCAAATCGATTACAGCGGTACGCGTTCTTTTGTCAAACCGCTTCCGACCAGGCTTTCGTGGGTCATCCGCATTCCCCTGTCGGCATCGGTATCGTTCAAAGAAAGCGCATACGATACAAAGCTCGGCGTCGTTCCCGATACAAAACAGGGCTTCGTATTCGTACGACTGCAGCCGGCAATGAAAGGCATTCCCGACGAAACGATCAACGCGGAATTAAAGATTAGTATAAAACCGATTTTAATAAACAAAGGAAAGCTGCGAGTTTCCGTCGCCTCTCCGAACGGAGATACGTCTCCCTATACGCTTTTTATCGACGGCACTAAAACGGATGTCGATGAGAAAGGCTATACGCTCACTCCCGGCGCACACGACGTAAACATCGTATCCGATTTTTACCGCGACGAAATGCGCACGGTATGCATCGATCAGGCGAAGACGACGGAGCTTTCGATCGTGCTTAAAAGCCTCGTCCCGACGCTCGCCGTCACGGCTCCCGACAATGCGACGGTATATGTCGACGGGCAAAAATGCACCGTGTTCGGCAAAGAATTCGAAATTTCCGAAGGCGAACACACGGTGCGCTTTGTCATGGGCGATTACGAAATTTTGCGCACGCTCAACGCGCAAAAAGGCAAATCGTATACGGCTTCGGTTACCGTCGATTTAACGATAAGCGAACAATAACATCGAACATCGGTACGCGAAACGATCGGAAAATTTCGGAACGCTCGAAGTTCGCAGGTACACAAAACAGCGGGGTATCGAACCCTCCGCACGAATCAACACCCCCGACGCAAGCGTCGGGGTATGTTGTTCTCATAAGGTGGTTGCAGTCGGCTTTAATACCCTTTGTTACGACGCAAGCGTCGGGGTATTAAACCCTCCGCACGAATAAAAAACACGCCGATTCTTTTAAATCCGCTAATTTTTTTCGGCATTTCAGTCGATATAATATATACCGGGAGCATTTCCCCTCCCACCCATGCTTCCGGTTGCCTGATGGGCATTGGAGCCGATATGCGTTTTGCGTACCGGCTCCTTTTTTATATCGGGTGATTTACAAAATGCGCTATTCGGGCTAGTATACCCGTATTGACGCGTATGATAGAAAACAGGATTACCGGTTCGATTAAAAAATCGACGATCATAGAGGTTGCGCTGCTCGCATTTTTTGCGCTTGCGTTCGGGGGCACACTCGGCTGGGCATTGTCCGAAACGATCAATATTAAAAATACCGAATATATCACCGAATTCGAAACGGCGCTGCCGACAAAACTGCTCGACATAAACGGAGAACTCATCACCGAACTCGCGTCCGATGAAAAACGCGAAATCATCAGTTTCGAGCGCTTGCCGCGCCTCGTAGTAAATACGCTTCTTACGCGCGAAGACCGCGTCTTTTACAAACACCGCGGCTATTCCGCAAAAGCGATCGTGCGCGCGGTGATCGGACAGGCGCTGCATCTGGGACTCGGCGGCGGTTCGACTTTGACGCAGCAGATCGCGGGAACGCTCTACTGCGACCGTTCCGACAGAAGCGTAAAGCGAAAGATCAAAGAACTGTGGTGGGCGATGCAGATGGAGCGGCGGCTTTCGAAAAACGAAATCCTCGAAACCTATCTCAACCGCATCTACTTCGGAGGCGGCACCTACGGCGTCAACGCCGCATCGAAATATTATTTCGGACACGATGCGACAAAAATCACTCCGGCCGAAGCTGCGATCCTCGTCATCCAGTTGTCGAATCCCGCGTACTATAATCCCTTCGATCATCCCAACAGAGCGATGGACAGGCAGCGCGACGTCCTCGCGTCGATGGTAAACAGGGGATACATCACAAAGGCGGATGCCGACGAATCTTTCGACGAATACTGGGCGAATTTCGATTACACGAGAACGAGCGCATCGGCATACTTTACGCGAGACGATAAAGCTCCTTGGTTCAGCGAATACGTGCGGCGCGAACTCGCCAATATGGTCTACGGTTCGGAGGATATCTACACGAGCGGATTTACCGTCAATACGACGCTCGACCTGTCGCAGCAGGCGGCGGCGCAGGCGGTTATGGATAAATACATTTCACAGGCGAATCGAATGTGGAGGCGGGAACAGGGAAACCGCGCCGTAACGACCTTCAGCCCCTACGTCCCTCTTTCCGAACTCATCGCCCTCACTTTCGGTCTGCCGGGCATAAAGCTTTCGGCCGAACGCGCGAAAAAAACGGCAAACGCCGCATTCGTCGATCAGATCAATCCCGTACTCGATACGTGCTCTCTCATGTTCGGTCTTGAAGATTTGAAAATGCAGATCGTCAACAACGCGACGAAAATTTCGCAAGCGGAAAGCGAGCGGACGACGATCGAAGGAACGATGATCGCGATCGAAAACGATACGGGCTATATCACAGCTCTCGTCGGCGGCAGTCAATACGGCCAAAGCAATCAATTTATACGCGCCGTGCAGTCGCGCTTTCAGCCGGGTTCCACATTTAAACCGCTCTACTACTCTGCGGCGATCGATTCGAAAAAATTTACTGCCGCAACGGTTATCTCCGATACGCCGACCGTCTTTCACAAATCCGACGGCACGCCCTATATTCCGCAGAATTTCAAAGGCGTATACAGAGGCAACGTCCAGCTGTGGTACGCGCTTGCCCATTCGATGAACGTACCGTCCATAAAAGTGCTCGATGCCGTCGGCTTCGACGCCGCAATCGACAGGACGGCAAAGCTGCTCGGCATTCCGCAAAGCGAATACCGAGAGCGCAGTTTTATTCCCGTCTACCCTTTCGGGCTCGGTGTCTGTGACGTGCGGCCGGTTGAAATGGCACGGGCATTTGCAATATTTGCAAACGGCGGAAAAGAAGTCGTACCGATAGCGATCCGTACCGTCGAAGACAGAAACGGCAACGTCATCTTTAACCCCGAACGCGATATCCTTTTGGCGCAGCAGCAAAAGGGTGCCGCCGCGCAAATCATTTCTCCCCAGACGGCGTACGTTATGACGCAACTTTTGACGAACACCGTAAAAAGCGGAACGCTTGCCGGACAGAGCGGAAAGCTTTCATATAAAACGGCAAGCGGCAAATCCTATGCGATCCCGCTCGCGGGCAAAACGGGAACGACGCAAAACTGGGCGGATGCGTGGACGATCGCATTCAGTCCGTATTACACATCGGCTTTCTGGTTCGGCTTCGACAAGCGCGGTAATTCGCTCGGACTCAACATAACGGGAGCGACGCTTGCAGGCCCGGCCATGGGCGACTTTATGGGTGCGATTCACAAAGAGCTTCCGTCGAAAGATTTTACCGCGCCCGCATCCGGCGTTATACGCGCGACGGTCTGCACCGAAAGCGGACTCTTGCCGACGCCCGAATGCGGAAACCACATAACGACGCAATGGTTTCTCGAAGGGACGGCACCGACGGAACTCTGCACGATCCATTCGGATAAAAATGCGACGGCCGTATTTATCGACCGGCTGCAAAAGGAAATGTATAAATCGGGATTCGGCTATGACGAAGCCTACGATACGTCCCCGCTGACGATACCGTCGGATATTTTCGACGGCGGAACGCGAGCGGAAAGAGAAGACGATGCGGCGGACGGCGATGCGGATTACAATTATCTCATGGAATAAGAGCGAGTGCCGAAAAGTATCACGGTATGAAAGGATGCCTTTGCACGCATAAAATCGATAGAGTAAACGATTTTGCGACCGCCCTTTGAGACAACCGCTATCGCTTTATACTACGGCGTTTGGCGATAGCCGACCTCACGGTTCCCGCAACGGACGATGCAATCGCAATGCCGAGCGCGATCGCGACGGCTGCTCCGAGCGCGCCGTACCCGTATGAAAGAGATGTCGAAAAATCCCCCTGCACCGCGCTCCGCATCATTAAAAACACGCCTCCCCCTGGAACGAGCGGAATGATGCCCGGCACGAGATAGACGGTCGCAGGTCGCTTTAGGATTACAGCAAACACTTCCGCTCCCGAGGCAACCGCAAACGAAGCGCAAAAACAGCCGAACGATTCGTGTCCTCCGTAGAGCTTAAACACGCAAAACAAAAACCAGCCGACTCCTGCGAGTATCGAAGCGATGAGCGCATCGCGTTTTTCAGCGTTGAAGTAAAATGCGCAGCAGGCGGACGCTCCGAATGCCCACAAAATTTCAAGCGCGATTTTTGTCACCGTCATTTCGATCCTCCTATAAAAACTTTTGCAGGAAGTTGCAACTTCTGGAAAAATTTTTAGCCGACACTTTTTATTATCCTTTCGATGGCGTGCGTCACAAGCAAACCCGCAGTGCTGCCGACGGAAAGCGCGAGCGCCGTCAAAAGCGCATCGACGAGGCGCGACGTGCCGGCGACAAAATCGCCTGCAATGCTGTCGCGTATCGAATTGACGAGGGCAAGACCGGGAACGACCTGCATGAGCACGCCTATGATGACGACCGACGAATGAAGGGGAAGCGGCGTAAGACCGAGGATATCCGTCATAACCGAAGCGGCCGAACCCGCACACAGTGAAACGAAAAAATTATTGACCGTGCTTTTTCCGAGAAGACGGATCGCAGCGCGGAGGATGCCGCCGATAAGGAGCGCACAAAGAGCATCGAGCACGGTACCGCCGAAAAGCAGCGTAAAGAAAAAAGAACTCAACGCGGCGGAAGCGACGATAAAGGCGACTGAATATTCTTTCGCCCTTGCGATATGCATGATGCGCCGCTCGATGAGCGCAACGTCCGGAACACGCTTGTGCCGCTCAAGCGAGCGCGACAGATTGTTGATCATCGCCAATTTATTAAGATTGATATCGCGCTTGTATATGCGTTTGAAATACGAATAGTGATTCCGTTTTTCATCGAGAAACGAAACCATGACGACCGTCGTCGTTATAAACGAAGAGGGCTCGACCGCGCCGAGCGAGGCGGCCGTCCGCACAACCGTCGTTTCCGCGCGGTAAGTTTCCCCTCCGTTTTCAAGCACGACTGCACCTGCGGAAGCGGCGATCTGCTGTATGTCGTCGACATCGATGTGATCCATAGCGCGATTATAACGGGGAGATGCCGGCTTGTAAATGTATTTTTTTTTGATATAATAAAAACACAGTTTTGATTTTTATTAACGGGAGGTTCCATATGGGTATCGATGAAAAAGTTACGCTCAACAACGGCCTACTCATGCCGAAGTTCGGTCTCGGTGTTTACAAAGCCGGAGATGCAACGATCGAAGCGGTACAGGCGGCACTCCAATGCGGCTATCGTCTCATCGATACGGCGGCCTTTTACAACAACGAAACCCAAGTCGGCAAAGCGATCCGCGAAAGCGGCGTGCCGCGTGAAGAAGTTTTCGTTACGACGAAAATGTGGAATCAGGATCAGAGAGACAACCGGCAGGAAGACGCATTTCACGAAAGCCTCAACAAACTCAAACTCGATTACATCGATCTCTATCTGATTCACTGGCCGGTACCCGGCAAATTTATCGATACGTGGAAATACATGGAGGATTTTCTCGCATCGGGAAAAGTCCGCGCCATCGGCGTAAGCAATTTTTTACAGCATCACCTCGAAGAACTCGCCGCAGTTTCGAACACTGTCCCCGCTGTCGATCAATTCGAATGCCATCCGTTTTTAACGCGCGAAAGCCTGCGCGACTACTGCGCTTCCCATTCGATTTTTCCCGAAGCGTGGAGCCCGCTCGGACGCGGCATCGTGCTCGAAAGCCGGACGATCGAAGAAATCGCCAAAGCGCACAAAAAGAGCGCAGCGCAGGTGACGCTCCGCTGGGATTATCAAAACGGCATTATCACAATCCCGAAATCGGTCAATCCGAAGCGCATCAAAGAAAACGCCTCGATTTTCGATTTTGCTCTCACCGAAGACGAAATGGAAAGGATAAGCGATTTGGATACAGGTATGATGAAACAGGATCCCGACAATTTCGATTTTTAATAATTATTATTAAAATGCGGCATTGCAGAAAATATCAATTTTCGAAAATGCCGCATCGGTGCGTGAGCGCGCACATGTACATTCTTAATTTTATAACAAGCGCCAGAGTTCCCACAGCAACTGCATGATCTCTCGCGGTATCATCTTTGCAATGATGCGGTGCAGCGTACTCACGGCGCCCGTCGTTACAACAGGCAGGTTTAAAGCGCTCCCCAAAAGTGAAAGGTGCGCAACTACGGCAGTATCTTCTCCGAAATGAAAATTGCGTATCGCGCGCGAAGACGGCAGGGTACTCGATTCCGCATTTTTAATAAATTCGGTTTTCGTCATCCAGTACGGACATACCGCCGTCACGCGGATGCCGCGTGAAAAAAGCTCCCGGCGGACAGCCCGCGACCAGCTCAGCACGAACGCTTTTGTTGCGGCATAGACGGCGAGATGCTGAAACGGCTGAAACGCGGACGTGCTCGAAACGTTGATGAGCCTGCTCCCCCGCTTCATATACGGAAGAGATGCGAGCGCGGCATTGACAAGAGCCGTACAGTTGAGCGCGATCATGCGCTCGTTGTCTTCCCGCGCTATATCGCAATAATCTCCGATTTTGCCGATGCCCGCACAGTTTATAAAAAAAGCGATCGTCATGCCGTCACCGCTTTTTTCGGTCGCAGCCGAAAGGGCGAGTTCGGCGAAGGGCGAGCGTTTCACCTTCGATTCGAGTGCAATTTTTAAACGATCGATGCTCGCAGATTTTGTTAAATCGAGCGGCAGAACTGTAGCCGGATGAGCGAGTTCCGAAGCAAGGGCAAGCAATTTGTCTTCCCTCCGTGCGATAAGCAAGATTTCATCGATATCTTTCCGCCGGTCTACAAGTTTTGCATATATGCTTCCGAGTCCGCTCGAAGCGCCCGTTATCACAGCGAGCCGTATCATCATGAAGAAAATAATAAGGTGCTTTTCGCTTCGCGTCAATACAGCACCGGCGACAGCCTCTGTTTGACAGGGACGCCGATGCGCATACGCGAGTACGACACCGCTCCTGTGTTCGTCGCCCTCATCCGTACGCATACGTGCGACCTGCATCGCATAGGCGCGGGCGTTTTTTACTGCGGAAAATTTTCTGCAATGCGCGTGAGGTAGGCAAAAGCCTTTTTCTTTTCGTCTTCGGAAAACCCTTTATAGAATATTTTCAGCAGACCGTTTGCAAGTTCCGCCGTCACATCGTTGTAGCGCTTTCCTTTAGACGTGAGCGATACGAGCTTGCTTCTCGCATCGGCGGGAGACGGAGCCGTTTTGACAAATCCGTCGCGTTCGAGCTTCCGCACCAAAACGGTCGCCGTCGATTTATCGCGGTTGATTTTCTCCGCAAGCTCTTTCATCGAGAGCGCGTCCTTTGCGGCGAGCTGAAATAAAATAAAGCCGTGAGAAGAAGCAAAATCGGGCAAGCCCTTTTCCGCAAGACGCTTTATGAGAAAATCCGCCGCCGCCGAATGTATGCGCGATACGAGCGACATGCTCTGCCGTATATCCGTATTCATAACAAAAGTATACAGCTTGTTGCGCTCTAAATCAAATAGCGGTACAATGGCGCCATGTATCTCTTTTTTATCAAAAAAAATTTTTACGACGGTTGGGATAATATACTCACGCTCATCGTCGTAAACATCGTCGTCATGGCCGCTTCTTTGGGACTCTTGTCACTTATCTATGCGCTCCACCGAAGTACACCCCTCGTCATTGCGCTCATCATCATCTTCGGCATCGTCATATCGATACTCGCACTCGCAGCGGGAGAAATCGCTTCCTCTGCGGCAAATTTCGGCAGCGCCCATATTGCGGACTTTTTTCGCGCGATCCCGTCGTGTATCGCGGACGGCATCCGTTTCGGTCTTGTTCTTGCCGTCGTGGGAGCTGCGTCGTATGTATGCATCCCGTTTTACTTTGTGCAAAAAACGCTTCCTGCAATGTTTATCGGTTCGATGTTCGTATGGCTCGTCATCTTTACGCTGCTTTCCCTCCAGTGGTTCGTCGCAATCCGTTCCTTGCTGCATAACAATTTCAGAAAATGTATAAAGAAATGTTTTCTCATATTTTTTGACAATATATGGTTTTCCCTGTTTATGGCGGCATATACTTTTTTCCTCACGGCGCTGAGCGTTTTTTTACTCGGACTCCTGCCGTCTCTGTCGGGCATCGCCATGGCACAGGTGAACGCGTTCAGGCTTCGGTTGTATAAATACGATTATTACGAAGCGCATCCCGAATTGAAAACGCCGAAAGAAAAGCGCTGCATACCGTGGGATGAACTTTTGCAAAACGATAAAGAGACTCTCGGCCCGCGTTCGTTCAAATCGCTGATATTTCCTTGGAAAGAATAGGAAATGCTGACTGCTGAGTGACGATACCGATTATATTAAAAACCGTATGCGCTTAAGTGTACTATTTTCATTTGCACTTTATACGTTTTTCTGTTAATGTTTATCGATTATGAATTTTAAAAGTATAATAACTTCTCCTCATGTATATCCCGAAGGCTGCGTGTTTTCATCCCTCGCCGACATAAAAAACAAACACATCACCGTCATGGGACTCGGCTTAAACGGCGGCGGAGAAGCGGCCGTCAGATTTTTTTTAAAGTATGGAGCCTACGTCGTCGCAACCGATATGAAAACCGCGCAAGAGCTGAAGCCGACCGTCGACTCGCTCAACAACGATGCCTCTCTCAACCGGACACGGCTCACCTATCGGCTCGGCGAACACAGAATCGACGATTTCCGTTTTGCAGACTGCGTTATTAAAAATCCCGGAGTAAAGTACGAAGGCAATACTTATCTCGCTTGTGCAAAAGCGATCGAAACCGACATGAGCATATTCCTTGCATTTACGAAAGCGCCGATCATCGCGGTGACGGGCAGCAAAGGAAAATCTTCGACGGCGAGCGCGATTTATTTCGGTCTTTCAGAGGCGGGTCTTATGGCCTTTCTCGGCGGAAACATCACCGTAAGTCCTCTTTCGTTTTTGGAAAAGACGAATAAAACGACGCCTGTCGTACTCGAACTTTCGAGCTGGCAGCTTGCGGATCTTCGAGGAAGAAAATTATTAAAACCTCGCATTTCACTCATCACGAAGATCGTACCCGACCATCAAAATTGGTACGGCGATATGGCATCCTACGTCGCCGATAAGCGCCTCATCTACGCCGATCAGGGGAAAAACAACTGTTCGATTTTCGATGCGGACGCCGACGACGAAGGGACGCCGGAACCCGAAGCAGGGCTTTCGTGGGGCGATTTTTTTGCGCGCGAATCGAAGGCGACGGTTTTCCGCTACAGCATGCAAGCCCTTCCTCAAGGCGTATACGGCGCATGGCAGGATACGGACGCCGACGGAAAATTTTGCGGAAAGGCGCGTCTTCCGGGAAACGATGTTCCCGTAACCCTCCTCCGCTCGGTATCCGTTCCGGGACGTCACATGAGGGCAAACGTTTTGAACGCGGGGCTCGTCATGGCACTGTCGGGGATCGGAGCGGAAACTATTTCGAATATTTTAAGCCGATGGAAAGGCATACCGCACCGCTTGCAGTACTTTCACGTATGGAATCGAAAACGCATAAGGTTTCACTTTTACAACGATTCGTGCGCGACCGTTCCCGAAGCCGCCGTCGCCGCCGTCAGTTCGTTTAAAGTGCCGGTGATTTTGATCGCGGGTGGAACCGATAAAGGATTGCCTCAAAACCCGCTTTCCGAAGCGCTTTCAAACGATAGGAGAAAGCGCGTAAAAGCGCTGTACCTGCTTTCGGGAACGGCGACCGATAAATTGACGGAATTGCTTCGTGCCGACGGTACTCCGTTTTACGGCCCCTACGATTCTCTCGGCGAACTGCTCGGTGCGCTCAAAGCGAACGAATGCGCCGACGATGAGCGGGAAGCAAACGAAGTCGTTCTCTTTTCTCCGGGTGCGACATCGTTCGGTATGTTTACAAACGAATTCGATCGCGGCGCGAAATTCATGGAAGAAGTAAAACGCGTATTTCCGTAAATCGATTCGACCTATTATTTTCCCGAAAGCGATTTTTTCCAGCGAGCGACGACCTGCAGCGCGGCAAGAGGTGTCATATTGTCGGTGTCGGCTGAAAGTATTTCATCGAGCACGATCTCTTCGTCGCTGAAAAGACCGGGCGCATCGGAAGAGACGCGGACATCGGGAACGGAATCGAGAAGAGGTTTGTTCGAGGCAAGATTTTGAATATGCGCGAGGATGACGCTCGCGCGGTCGATCACCGACTGCGGCACGCCCGCCAAGCGCGCAACGTGGATGCCGTACGAGTTTTCGGCAGCTCCCTTTTTTACTTTCCGCAAAAATACAACCGTCCCGTTTTCTTCCGACACGTCCATGCAGAGCATTTCGAGCGACGGGTGTTCCATACGGGTGAGTTCGTGGTAGTGCGTCGCAAAGAGCGTTTTGCACCCTATGCCGTCGAGCAGGTATTCCGACACCGCCTGCGCGATCGCAAGCCCGTCTTCCGTAGAAGTACCGCGCCCGACTTCGTCCATGATGACGAGCGATTTTTTTGTCGCCGAACGGAGGATGTTCGCCGTCTCGGTCATTTCGACGAGAAAGGTCGATTCTCCGCGCGCGAGGTTGTCCGTCGCGCCGACGCGGCAAAAAATTCTGTCGACGATGCCGAGCTTCGCCCTTTTCGCCGGTACAAAGGAACCCGTCTGCGCGAGCAGCGCGATGAGCGCGTTTTGCCTGAGAAATGTAGACTTACCGGCCATATTCGGTCCCGTGATAAGCGCAAACGAATGGCCGCCGTCTTCTCCGATCGTCAAATCGTTCGGTACGAACTCGCCCGCCCCCATGTGCGCTTCGACGACGGGATGTCTGCCCTGCTCCACTTCGAACGCGCATCCGTCGGTGATTTCAGGCTTCGTCCAAGCGTGCAAAACGGCGGCATGCGCAAAAGATGAAGACGCATCGGTATAGGCAATTTCGCCTGCAAGCTGCATGAGATACGGCACGTATTCGTGCAGAGCGCTCCTGATTTTAATAAAAAGATCTCGCTCGAGTTCGAGCACTTTCGTATCGGATTCGGTAAGCTCGTGTTCGAGTTCCTGCAGTTTTTCGGTCGTATAGCGGTCACCGTTTACGAGCGCGCGTCGCATGATAAAGTGAGGAGGAACCGCCGAAAGCTTTCCCTTACTCACTTCGATAAAATAGCCGAACGCATTCGTGTATTTTATTTTCAGATTGGCGATCCCCGTGTTCCGCCGCTCTTCTTCTTCGTAGCGTGAAAGTATTTTATCGAAATTGTCGTGAACGCCCCTCCAGTGATCGAGTTCTTTCGACCATCCGCTTTTAATAATTTTCCCTTCGGTAAGCGTCGTCGGAGGATCGTCGTTTATAGCATTTTTAATAATTTCTATAATACGCTCCGCACGTGAAAAATCGATGAGCGAAAAATCGCGTCCTTGGAGTATCTCGCGCGCGTTCCTCCACCCCTCAAGACTTCCGCGAAGCGCCTGCAGATCTTTCGGATGAGCTCTGTCCATTGCAATGCGGCCGGCAAGCCGCTCTATGTCGAGTATGGGTTCAAGACGGCTCCGTATATCGCCGAGGAGTTTTCTGTCGTCGGCAAACAGGGACACGTGTTCCTGCCGTGCGGAAATTTTTTTCAGCTCTGTAAGCGGATACAAAAGCCACGAACGGAGCATACGGTTTCCCATCGCGGTTTTCGTGTAGTTGACGCATTCGAGCAGGCTGTACTGAGCGCTTCCGTCGCGGAGATTCGCCGTTACTTCGAGATTGCGCATCGAAGAATCGTCGATGACGACGTACTCGCTGTCCCTGTACACGCGTATGCCGTCCACGTGAGGAACGGCGGTGTTCGTCGTCTTTTCAAGGTAGTCGAGCAAAAAACCCGCAGGCGCGACTTCGGCCGAATCTTCGCACAGCCCGAATGGCGCGAGGTTCGCCGTTTTAAATTGCGCCGTCAATTTTTTATACGCCGTATTCGAATTGAAATGCCAATCGGGATAATACGAAAGTGCGAGGGATGGAAACGCGGAAAGGGCTGCCTGAACGGCGGAAGACGATTTCAGCGATTCCGGCAAAAGCAGTTCGCGCGGAGACGAGCGAGAAAGCTCTTTCGGAAAATGCTCCGCCGTCTCAGCCGCCGGCCAAGAGGTCGCGCTGAAAGAAGAAGTCGTCACGTCGATAAACGCGAATCCCGCTTTACCGTGAGACACGGAAAGGGCTGCCGCATAGTTCGCGACGCTTCCGTCGAGATATTCCGCTTCGACCGCCGTCCCCGGCGTGATGATTTCGACGACTTTGCGTTCGGTCAAGCCTTTGCCGTGAGCTACTTCACCGACCTGTTCGCAGATGACGATTTTTTTGCCGAGACGCAAAAGACGGGCAATATACACTTTCGCCGCATGATACGGGATGCCGCACATCGGAGCATCTCCTCTATGCGTCAGCGTTAAATTCAGAAGACGCGATACTTCTATCGCATCCTTGTTGAACATTTCGTAAAAATCGCCGAGACGGAAAAACAGCACTTCGTTTTTATACTTCGATTTTATAGAAGCATACTGCGCCATGAGCGGCGTCGGCGAGTTTTCCGTCTTCATGCCGCTAGTTGTTTCCGAGCTCCGCGATCACTTGCTCCGTAACGTCGACGGAGGGGCTGTACCACAAAATCGCGTTGTTTTGCTGGAGACTCAAAATCATACTGTAGCCGCCTGCTTCCGCGATTTTTGCAAGTACGCCGTAAAGCCGCCTGTAAAACGAATCGGAATCCTGAAGCGATTTTTGCATCGTCGCGAGCTCGATGTTTTTCGCATTCGTGTACTCGCGCAGGTATTCCGTCTTTTGCGTGATTTGACTTTCGATGCGCACCGCATTCGATTCGTCGCCGGAATCTTCGTAGGAGAGCTTTCTCTGCTGCAGTGCGCGGAGCTCTTCCGTCCGCTTATTGATTTCTTCCTGATACTCCGCTTTTTTCCGTTCGTAATTGCGTACCGCCGATGAATTGCGGAAATACGCGTTATACACTTTCGCCGTATCGACGACGCCGAACTTCGTAATCTGCTGTGCGGAAAGTCCTGCCGTCGAAAAGAGGGCGCAGAGCGAAACGGCAATCAGTATTTTTTTTATTCGATCGATCATCGCATTCTCCAAAATTATTAATTATTAATTTCAGCGGTTCGTTATATTGAAAGAAAGCACCAATACGCCGTTCGGATCGTTGAAGTACCATCCCCTCGCATCGCTGTGTTTAAACGTCCACGCATACAAAAGATGCAGGGGAAACTGCGGCAAGAGGAAGCGCAAGCCGGGTCCGAAGCTGAAATAAAAATCGTTTATCGACAGATTGTTAAACATCGTTCTGACGTCGCTCGTGATGGCCGCCGCATCGAAAAATCCGTCTACGCCGACGATATTCGGAAATATCGGAATGCGCAGTTCGAGACGGTTGCTGAGCATCGCTTTGCCGCGGACTTTGTTGTAGATACTCGTCCACCCGCGTCCGTTGAACATACCGTCGATATAGGCTTTGTTCGAATCGCCGAGAAGCGTTCCGGGTACGGGGAATATCGTCGTAAGCCCCGTATACGCGGCGAATACCGCCTTAAACGACCACGTTTTCGTAACGGGGAGATTGAACAGCGTAAAATAGCCTTCGAGCTTCGTATCGCTTTTAAGGAAAAATTCTTTTTCAAGGCCGGGGATAATGCCGTACCAGCCGAGCCGTTCGCTGACGAACCAGCCCCGCGAAGGGTCGTAGCTGATATCGCGGTTGTCAAGCGATATGCTGCCCCACAGGGAATTAGTCAAACCGAGCCTGTTCGCGTTTTGATTGACGCTCGAATCGTGCGGTACGTAAATCGATTCGTCGTACACGTTATCGCTGAGCGACGTCGAAAGTCCGCCGTTTATCTGCAAAATCGCAAAGTCGGGAAGCCACCTCCGTCCTACGGAAGAACTGAACGTAATACCCCACGATTCAAACTGCATATAGTATTCGTCGTCCGAAACCGTTCCGTCTCCGAGCATCTGCAGACGCAGCGCCGATTCTTTCGAATGTGAAAACGATATGGACTCATTGATGCCGATCGGCAAATCGAAAAGCCAATTTTGTCCGTAGGAGGCCGTCACGGTCTGGGACGTATTTGAAATATTGGTACCGGCGGAAATGGATTTTCCTTCTCCCCTCAGATTGGAATTCTGCCAGCGAGCAAACAGCGATATCGGAAAATCGTCCGGATCGGAAACGCCCGAAAAAGTCATACCGAATTCGAGCGTCGTCGTCGACTGCTCTTCAACGGTAAACACCAAATCCACAAGATCGTTTTCGCTGCCGGGCATCGGCTCCGGAACGACGCTCGAAAAATATTGCAGGTTGTACAGATTGCGCAAACCCTTCATCACTTTGTCGCGCGAAAAGACGTCGCCCGGTTCGAGCGGGATCTCCCGGCGGATCACGTAATCCTTCGTTTTGGTATTGCCCTTAATGATGATATTTTCGATGTGGCTTCTCGGCCGCTCGACGATCGAAAGCGCAACGGAAATCGTATGACGCTCGGCGTCTTTATTGAGTGCAGGCGCATATTGGTTGGTCATATAACCGTTTTCGGCATAGATATTCGTAATGCCCTGCAAGCCTTCCTGATACTTCGTCTGATTGAATACGGCGCCGGGCTTTAATTTGATATACGACAAAAGCGTTTCTGTAGAAAATATTTCGTTGCCGCTTATCGTCGTACCGCCGTACGTGTACTGCGGTCCTTCCTGCATGACAAAGGTAAGCGTCAATTCGTTGCGACCCTTCTTTTCGTTGAAAGCCGTTTCCTGCATGACATCGAGCACACGTGCATCCGCATAGCCTCTGTCCTGATAATACGAAATGATCGCCTGTTTGTCGGCTTCGAGGGACGAGCGCTGAAATGCACGGTTCTTCGCAAGCCCCGATTCTTTAAGCGACATTTTGCTTTTAAGCGTACGCTCCGAAACGAGCGTATTGCCGGAAAAGCGTATCGCCGAAATCACCGTGCTCGCACCTTCGCTTACGACAAAGGTAATGCGGATTCCGTCCGAAGTCTCTTCGATCGTGTGTGAAATCGTCGCATCGGTATAACCTTTTTTCAGATAGACGTCGCGGAGCGCTCGCTCGTCGAGGAGTACTTTGCTTTCGACGAATATGTCGCCGGTTTTTATCGCAACCGCATCGCGCAGCTCTCCGTTTCTGATCTTAGAATTGCCGGAAAAGCGTATGGATTGAACGACGGGGCGCTCTTTTACTTGAAAGACGAGCAGTATCTTATCCGCCGTTTTGGGGTCGTGTTTTGCAAACGGCGTAATATCGTCGAACATATCGAGCGCATAGAGGCGGTCGGACAAATCGGCATAGACTTCTTCGGTAAACGGCCGTCCGATAAACGCATTTGTAATGCCCGTAAGTTCGGAGCGCTTGACGTTTTTCAATCCTTCAAACGTGATTTCGGAAATCGTTTTACCCCAAAACCATCCCTCGTCTTCGCTTTCTTGGGCGGACAGGAAAGAGGCTGCACTGAGTGCAATGAAAAGCGAAAGCACGAAACGAATATACATCTTGCGGTTAAAACGCATAGCATCTCCCATCAATACGCGCATATGGATAAAAGCGGCTGCAATATGCCGTACGGCGTTTTTTATTTCATAAAATTTTCAAAACGAAAATCGCCACGAAAGCGTCAACGCCGTCGAAGGAACAATCACATTATTCAATATCGCAGTGATATCCGGGGTCATGTCCCATCTGATATTTACAAAGGGCGCTTCGAGTTCGAAACCGAATTCCGGCTGAAACGTTATCCCCTGCACCGTCGTACTGTCGTCGACCCTCGTCTTATCGTACACCAAATGCATGAGCGCATCGGCATATAATACGCTTCCGAAGTATTTACCAATATAAACAGTCGAATTATCGAGAAAGTTACCGGCCGACAGATCCCTGCGGCTCAAATCTCCCGAAAAACCCATACGCAGCGTATTCTGCAACACGGTCGTTCTCACGGAAAATATATCAAAATTCAGCCAATCGCGCAACTTGTTTTCGATTGCGCGCCCGATCGTCGATTGAACGGCATAATCCGTCGTCGCGATGAAGATATCGCGCATATTTCCCGAATCGGCGGCGACGATCTGCCCCAAAAGCGTCCGTATTTCCGCTTCCGATTTTGCAGGAATTGACGAAACCTGAGGATTGAAATCGAGCAGCGGCTGATTTTCCGCCGTAAGGATGATACGTATATCGCCTCCGTTCGCATCGCGTTCGCGTACTTCGGCGCGCACCGTAATGCGCGGATTGAAGGCTTCATCCGTATCGCTGAAACGGAGCAGTCCCTGTCTGAGATAAAAATTGCGGTTCAAATACGCGATATCGCCGGAACGTAGATGCATATCGCCCGCTATCGAAAACGAATCGTTCGTCTGATCTACTTTGACGTTGATTGAATCGCCGGGCACGAATACGCATCTGAGCAGCGGATCGAACACGAGGTTGACGTGGGGCCCGAATGTGATATCGACATTCGCCCTCACCGGAATGATATAATTCACATCGCGCTCTTTGAGCAATTCGGGCATACGAAATTTCGCTTTGACGTCTTCAACGTATACTTTCCCCGTCACGTCGAAAATTTTATCCTGCAAGGACAGGCGAAGATCGACGCGCGCCATGCCGTTAAATTCGGCGATATCGATATCCAAATCCGCAGGTGCGGTTTTATTCGGAGGGGTACGGACAGTCGCTTCGAAGCGATCGAAGGCCCAGCGGTCGAAATATATCGCCCCGGCAACATCGATAGCGCTGCCCCGCACGTCCATCGTCACAGGCGGGAGCGTTATTTCATTGTGATCCAGCAACAAAAAAAAGCGTTCTTGCGTGATATGGGACGGGATGGCTTTCGGAAAATTAAAGTCCGGTTTTTCGACGGAAAAGCTGCCGCTGAATTCGGGATCCGATAAAAGCCCGCCTATATGCGCTTCTCCGATCAACACGCCGTTATAGATTGTCACGACATCGTTTGAAATATGAGACATAAGCGAAGCCAAATCGACTGAGACATCGGACACCCGTATATCGAGCTTTTGCGATGCGATCGTTCCGCTGATGCCGGAGCGGAATGACCTGTCGTTCGAAATGCGCAAGTCGAGGACACCCGTATCGGTGATGCTGCCTGAAACACCGAGCGACGCAGACGAAGTGATAAACGCATTTCCTTCGGTGTATAAAAGCGTAAGCGAAAACGGAAACGGTTTTACAAAAAAAGAACCCGAAGCTCCCGGCGACGAAAGTGTCAGCGCAAACGATGAAGGGGCTGCCCCTCTTTTTTGAAATACCGTATCCGAAATTGCGAGCGAAAGCGGCAGTTTGACGCTCCTTTTCATAACGGTCGTCGTTATGTCGGCCGATGCGTTTCCGGTGTACGATGCAAATGAAAAACCGGCGCGGACATTATCGACGAGCAGTCTGCCGTATGAGAGGTGCATCGAATTGACGGAAAGATTTCGATCTTCGAGCGTCGCGCTTCCGTTTGCGGAAAGCAGCACACCCGCAAACATCACATCGGCGTCATCGACGGAAAGGGTCACGTAGGGATTTTCGAATGTTCCCGTCGCGCTCATCGACGCGGTCAGTCGATTGTTTTCGCTTTGTTCGGTCACAAAGCGGTTCAAATCGATATTACCGAATAAAACATCCGCATTGAAATACAAATTCTTTTTTAACATTTCGACGGAAAGCGGCACACGGTCGGGATTGTTTATTTCCGCGCTCGCCGTCACGGCTTCTTTGGAAAGCGGATTTGTCATCGTCATGTCGATATGTGCGGACTCGAATCCGCTGTCACTCATATTGACGGTACATTGAGAGGAGCCTGTGAGCGCGGAAAACGAATCCGTATACGAAACCGAATCGAAAACCGCTCCGTACTTTGTCACCGTGCCCGACAAAAGCACGTGGGGCGAAAAAGAAAATTTTCCGCCGGCGTCTTCCGATTCGAGCCGCGCGATGTGTACGGCAAAACCTTCGTCTTTCGTATACGCAAAGCCCGCTTCCGTAGAAAGCGTAAAGATCGTACCGAAGGCCTGCAGCGGAAAATTTTCCATCGCGAGAGAACCTTCCATACTGCCGTTATCGTAGCGCTGAAACTCGGCGGCAAGGTTGTAATCGCCCGACACGCTGACGACATTGGGCATGATGTTTCCGGTAAAGTGATAAGGAACCGATTTGTGCAGTACATCGAGCGTAAAAAACGAAGCCGACGAATCGGGAGCACGATCGATTTCAGCCGATGCGGAAAAGGTATCTCCCTTGTACACGACATTGAGCTGCGATACTTGCAGAGAAGATTCGTTTCCGTCAAACGACAAAAAGAGCGCTTCGTTTTCTTTTTGCGTATTTACAAAAAGCGCATAGGGCGCGTTGTAGGAAACCGATTTCAAATCCGACGAAACGTAGAGCTCTCCGGTAAAGACATAAGGGGCAAGGCGCGGTGCAAAGGACGACAGCGAAGCGGAATTGCTTTTGGGTAAAAAAAAGGCTCCCGCTTCGGCCGCACTGTCGAGGTAAAAATTGTTGATGTCGATCCCCGCTTGAATATAATTCGTGCGGGTAAGATAACTTCCGTCTATCCGAAGCGAGCCGGGCCTGTCCGCTTCGGCATGCGCATAGTCGGAAAGCTCAAAACTGTAATCGACCGAATTTCCGTTCGGTATCACGCGCGCTTCAAGTGCGGTAAAGTTTTTTTCTCCGAGGTGCACTTCGGGAGCGAAACACACAAAACCCCGATCGAGCGGGTCGAAATACAATTCGGCTGAAAGCACGTTCCCGTCGGGAAGGGCGATACGCTTTGCATCGACGATACCCGAGAGACGCATACCGTCGAAGCGATATAAAAGCGAAGCTTCGGCATCGCAGTTTTCCCCGGAGACGACGAGGTGCGGAATCGAAACTTCGTCTTTTGTGCCGGACACATCGTAACGCACGGAAAGAGAACCTCTCACAATCGTTTCGGGAACGAAAAAGCTGCCGCCGCTTGTATACGAAAGCGATTTTTGTTCGGCATCGTATTCGGCAGACCCCTTTGCCGTAAGTGATACTTCTCCTATGCGGCGCACGAAGTCCGCACGCCGCCGGGACGAAATAAACGATGAAAGTCTAAAACGCTCGGCGGCAAAAGAGGCTTCGCCCTTTTTCGAATCGATGTCGTAGGATGCGCTCATCATAAGCGGAAACGCCGACTGAAAGGTGCGCACGGAAATGACGCGGTCGTCGTAGGATGCGCGGAAGCTCAGTCTGCCGAACGAAAAATCGCCGCCTGTCATATTCGAAAAGCGTGCAACGAGGGAGCTTCCGTTTAAGCCTGAACGGACGGAACTCGAAAGCGTATATTTTCCCGAAACGCGCATACCCTTTGCGCCGTATAAAACCGCATCCGATGAGCCGCGCGCGCTCACGCCGAGCGAACGGGAAGCTTCATTGTACACGGCATCCGCAGAGCGTATCGTAAACGACGCATCCGCATAAGCGCTCCGATATCGAATGCGTACGTTTTTTATTAAAAGCGAAAACGGCAAGTCGACGCTGATGCGCGAAAAGTCCGTCCGTTTAGCGTTCCGCTTTGCGCCTCCCTCTTTTGTAAGCGATGCGATTTTTTCAATGATCGCTCTGTCGGCTGCATCGTCGTAATCGACGGCGACGCCGTCTATCGTCAAACTTTTAAAAGCGCTGTCTATGTCGCCTTGAAGCAATTTCAGCAATCGGTAGCGGAGCGTGATCCGTCTGATCGACACGAGCGCTTTGCCGTCGGCGGCGGAGCTGAGGACTATACCTTTTATATTGAAAACCGTTAGAATGGACGGCGACAGTGACGCATACGAAAAGGTAAGACCTGTCGTATCTTCGAGCATCGTCCGCATCGTTTGTACTCGGTGCGAAATGTTTTCGGTGAGCGCCTTATAGATCGGACGGACGCATGCAAACGACGCGAGGAGTATGATGAGAAAAATCAAAATGTATACACTGCGGATAACCGATTTTTTACTCATGCAGCCGCCGAATCCTCAAAGCGAAATCGCAAACCCCATCATATCAGAATATCGGAAAAAGTGCAGGCGTTTTCTATGATATTGCATAATTTTATCGTATTCGAAGGCATCGACGGATCGGGTACGTCGACACAGCTCGGCATCCTCAAAAAAAAGCTCGGCGATAAAATCTTTGCAACGGCAGAACCGACGGAACTCCCGACGGGGCTTTTTTTGCGCCGTATGCTCAAAGGCGAATTTTCGGTAGACGAGCGGACGGCGGCCTTTCTCTTTGCCGCCGACAGGTGCGAACACATCTACGGAAAGGGCGGCATCACGGAGCACGTGCAAAACGGCAAGATCGCCGTAAGCGACCGCTACATCTTTTCAACGCTCGCCTATCAGTCGGCTTCGTTCGGAGACGACATCCCTCACCTCGTAAACAGCGCCTTTCCGCTTCCCGAAACGCTTTTTTATTTCCGTATCGACCCTTCTCTTTCGTTCGAGCGCGTCGTACATCGCGCAGGGCAAAAAGAGATCTATGAAAAAGCCGATTTCCAAAAAAATACCGCCCGCCGCTACGATGCGGTCATCGAAGCGTTTGCAAAAAAAGAAGCGATGAACATAATCACGCTCGACGCATCGCGTCCCATAGAAGAAACAGCGGAAAAAATATGGAGTTACTTTGAAAATCTGCCGATATTGAAATCGTGAAAAAGTATTTTCCGTATATCGCGCGCATCGTCGCCGTTTCGCTCCTCTTTTCCCTCGGTATGGCTGTGCCCCTAAGCGCGTATATGGTCAAATACAAAGAGGATTTTTATCGCCTCTATCACATCCACTATCAGCAGTATCCCGACGACTGCATCGAAAATATCTATTGGCTTGAAAAAGCGGTGCAAGCGGACTTTTGCAATCCGCTCTACGCCGGCTTAAAAATCGAAACGAAAAAAGAATGGGAAAAATACCGCTACCTCTTTCAAATGCATTTGAATCTCAAACTCATCGAACAGCACTTGAGACTCGGCAGAACCTACGATAAAAAAGCCGCATATTTTTACGATGCTCCGTGGAAAGACGAATACGTGCGCGATTTGGAAAAAGCGCTTTCATGCTATACGGCCGGTCTCCATTATTGGAAAGAAGCCGAGCTGTGGGCGGAAAAAGCGAATGCCGTTTCGTTCGATTTTTTGTTTATCACCGAACGACAGTTTTGGGAAGACGAACGCGAGCGCATAAAAAACGGCAGTCTCGATTACGGAAAAATGCTCGCACGGGAAATCGCGCGCGTACAAAAAGTGCGCGACGCTTTTCTTGCAATGGACACGAAAAGCTATTAAAATATCCTCTTATGGATACTATCGTACGCATCTCCTATCCGCCCGTTCATCCGGGAACGGATGCTACCGGCATCGTCTTTGCAGAAACAGCTCCCGACTTTATCGATCTCTTTAAGCCCGGAGAAAAAACGGGACGCCGACGCTTTTTCGTCACCGATGCAAAGGTCGCAACGCTGCCTCTTTTCGCGCCTTTTATCGCAAGATTCGACGACGGAATTTGCGGAGACGACAGACTTGCCATACTCGGTTCGGGCGAAGGATACAAAACGATCGAAAGCGTCCTTACCATCGTAAAAAATGCGATCGATGCGGAGTTTTCGCGAAAGGATATTTTTGTCGCCGTCGGAGGAGGCGTCATTTCGGATATAACGGCTTTTGCGGCATCTCTTTTTAAGCGGGGCGCATCGTGCGTGTTCGTGCCGACGACGCTGCTTTCGATGGTCGATGCGGCGATCGGAGGAAAAACCGGATGCGATTTTAATAATTATAAAAATATGATCGGCTCGTTTTATCCCGCCGAATCGATATACATTTTCCCGGAATTCGTGCAATCGCTTTCCGAAGACCAATACCGATCGGGACTCGCCGAAGCTTTTAAAACCGCACTCCTGTACGACGCCGAACTCTACGACGTATTTAAAAACGAAAGCGAAAAGATATGTTCGCGCGATAAAGCGACGGTAAACTTTATTATTAAAAAATGCGCCGCGGCAAAGGCTTCCGTCGTCGAGCGGGATTTTACCGAACAAAATATCCGCATGTATTTGAATTACGGGCACACTTTCGGCCACGCCCTCGAATCGCTTGCGGGTTTCGGCAGCGTCACGCACGGAGATGCGGTCGCGTGGGGCATATCGCGCGCCGCCGCTCTCAGCTGCAATATCGGTTTGTGCAGCCGAGCGTATAAAGACGAAGTGCTCTCCGTCCTCGAGCGCTACGGTTGGGAAACGGATCCCGTGCCTTCGATTATAAAAGGAGGTGCTGCGGGAGCGAGACTCCTTTCTATCATGCACAAAGACAAAAAAAATACCGGCGGCGGCATCCGCCTCGTTTTACAAAAAGGTCTGACCGAAACGGTTTCCGAAACCGTAGCCGACGATGACATCTTGAACGTTTTAAAATAATGCGTATGGAACAAAACAATATCGATCATTATTTTGACTGGGCGGCAACCGCACCCTCCGACAAAGATATTTTGGAAGCCTCTCTTGCGGAAACTTTTTCGGCGTGGGGAAATCCTTCGAGCGTGCATTCCGTCGGAAAAGAAGCGAAACGGCTTTTGGAAAAAGCGCGCGCACTATGTGCCGCATCTTTGGGCGTACCGTCCGAAACGATTTACTTTACGTCGGGCGGAACCGAAAGCGACTGCATTCCCCTCCTTTCCGTATTGAACCGTCCGCAAAAAGGCACCGTGCTCGTAAGTTCCATCGAGCATCCGGCAGTCCGCGAACAGGCGGAATCGTTGACAAAATGCGGATGGCGCGTCGTCCGCATTCCCGCAACAACGGGCGGCATCATAACGGAAGAAGCGGTGCTGTCAAAACTCACCGACGATACCGCCCTCGTCTGCGTCATGGCGGTGAACAACGAAACGGGCGCGATTCAGCCGATCAAAGACATAGCCGATGCGCTTGCAAAAGGAAGCGGAAATAAACGAAAAGCGAAACTGCACGTCGACTGCGTTCAGGCTGCGGGAAAAATTCCGCTCGAACTTTCACACTTAAGTGTCGCAAGCGCGGCTTTCAGCGCCCACAAAATCGGCGGCCCGCGCGGGATCGGCATACTCTACCTTGCCGACACGATCGAATCTTTTTTCCGCGGCGGCGGACAGGAAAAAAATATACGAAGCGGAACGGAAAACGTTTTCGGTGCGCTCGCATTTGCGCGCTGCCTCGAACGCTACTGCATTTCGAATACAAACGAAAAAGCGCGCACGCGTTTTGAAACGCAAAAAAAATTAACAAAATCTTTTATGCAAAGCCTTTCCGAAATCGCAGGCTGTACGATTATCCCCGAAGCGCGGCTCGACGCCCGACACGAAGACGAATATTCTCCGTGGATCGTGCAGGCGTCTTTTAAAAACATTCCGGGACAAGTGATGCTCCGCGCTCTCGACGCCGAGGGATTTTGTGTTTCGACCGGAAGCGCGTGTTCTTCGCACAAGGGGCAGCATAAAGGCGGAAGCGCAGTTTTACAGGCGATGAACGTGAGTGCATCCGTCCGCGAGGGTACGGTGCGCTTCAGCTTCGGGCCGCGTACGAGCGAAGACGCGATGAAAGCGCTTGCAGCAAAGGCGGCCGAAATCGCCGCAAAATTCGCATAATCGACTGATACCGGGAGTGCAGCCGATTTTTTTCGTTACACGTAATTTTTTAGAGAATATAGATTCTGTTCTGCCGGCCGCTTTCGGCACACTCAGGAATTACGCATGAAAAATGTATACACAGAAAAGAGACATAGCATAAAATAAAAAAGGCGGAACGCGAGGCAGCGGCAATGCCGCCGAACCGCTCTGACCGATGGCAAGCAAAATTTCGAAGAAATTTTGCGCAGTCCGATTCCGATTACGGTCAGCCGCGGTGAACGGCAGGGCTGCTGCCGGGAGTGCAGCCTATTTTTTACGGTAACGGTTATTTTTTAAGAATATATATTTTCATGCGTAAGCCCTGCGGTACGGTGCCCTGAGGCGCAGTTGCCCAAGCACTCTTTTTATGATACTGTGAAGCGAACAGAGGAACGGATTATGGGTGCACGCGGAGAACTCTTTACAACGCAAGTATATTTGGACAATCGGTCGTATTTTTTTAACGTCAAAGAAAACAGAACCGGCGATATATTTCTTCAAATCGTCGAAAGCAAAAGCCGCGACGGAGCGGATTTCGACCGCCATCAAATTGCGATTTTCGCCGAAGACATGCAGAAGTTTTTACAAGGCATGGATAAATCGCTTTCGTTTATCGACAAAGCGCGCAGAGCCCGCGTCAAAGCCGCCCGCGAAAAAGAAGCAAAGTATGCAAAAAAAGTGTACTACGTAAAAGACGGCGAAAAAGAAGCGAAGCGCGACGACGGCATCAAACGCACGGGCAGAGTTCACATCGTATCGAAGCGGAGCAATGCCGATAAAGCAAGCGATGCTGCACAGACAAGCGGCGAAGAAAATTAAGGGAAGGTTTAAAAGCACCGCTGAAATGGCGCGGCGCTTTTAACTTCGAGTTTTCTTTCGAAAACTCGCGGATCAACATATGCGCTCACGCGCATGAGACGGCTGTCGAAAATCTCTTGTATCGCAATCCTTTCTAAAAGACCTGTACCCCATTGCAAACTCCCCTCGCGTTTTCGAAAATACCGCGAGGGGTACATATCTCCTACTCTTCGGCAAATCCTGCAGCGGCTTTTTCGGCACGGGCGGCTACTTCTTTGCTCTGAATGTCGACAGGAGCCTGTTCGTAGCGCGCGAATTCATAACTGTATTCTCCCCGTCCTCCGGTCATCGAACGAAGTCCCGTACAATAATCGAAGAGTTCCATCTGCGGAACGTCGGCTTCGATGATCTGTCTGCCGCCGGGTGCGGGATTCATGCCGAGCACGCGGCCCCTCCGCTTCGTCAAGTCGCCCATAATGTCTCCGGTGTACGCATCGGGGACGACAACTTTTAAATTGACGATCGGCTCGAGGAGCACAGGGCTCGCTTCCATAAAGCCTTTTTTAAACGCAAACTTCGCCGCAGTTTTAAATGCGATTTCGGACGAATCGACCGGATGATACGAACCGTCGTAGAGCGTCGCCTGTACGCCGACGACGGGATAAGCCGCAAGCGGACCGCGGGCAGTCGATTCGGCGATGCCTTTTTCGACTGCGGGAAAATAATTTTTCGGCACGGAGCCGCCGACGACTTTTTGATCGAACTCGTAGGCTTTCGTAAAATCTCCGGTCGGCGCAAAGCGCATTTTGACGTGTCCGTATTGTCCGTGTCCGCCGGTTTGTTTTTTGTATTTGTGCTCGACGTCGGAATTCTTTTTGATCGTTTCGCGGAACGCAACTTTCGGTTTTTCGATCCGCAAATCGATTTTATATTCGTCTTTCAAAATGTTTTGAATGACATCGAGGTGCATATCGCCCATGCCGTACATGAGCATCTGTCCGTTGACGGAATCGTTGACCGTTTTAAACGTCGGATCTTCCGCAGAAATTTTTGCCATCGCCTGCGCGATTTTATCGACGTCGGCTTTATTGACCGCGTGATAGCGCAGATACGTATACGGCACGGGAAGATCCTGTCTGGGATATTGGATCGGCGTCGCCTTCGTCGAAAGCGTATCGCCCGTCTTTACGTCACCCAGTTTCGCGACGGCTCCCAAATCGCCGGCATGGAGTTCGGAAATCTCAGTCGTCTTATTGCCCTGCATGATGTAGAGCTTTCCGATTTTGAATTCGGATGCAGTGGATACGTTGTAGACGAGATCGTCGGTTTTGAATATACCCGAGCGGATTTTAATAAGACTGTATCTACCGAGGAAGGGATCGACGATCGTTTTAAATACGAACGCCGTTTTCGGCTTAAGCACGTCGAAGTTCGCTTTGAAAATTTCGTTCGTACTCGTATTGATGCCGGACACTTTGCGGCTTTCCGCCGACGGCATATACTTTTCGATATCGTCCATGAGGTTGTACACGCCGTGCACCGCAGTGCCCGAACCCATGCACACCGGTACGATGGAACCGTCCTGTATGGAAAGGCGTACCGCTTCCCGTATTTCAGTTTCGGAAAATTCTTCGCCCGCAAAAAAGCGTTCCATAAAATCTTCCGACGTTTCGGCAACCGCTTCCATCAAAATCGTGTGATAGGCGGCCAAGTGCTCTTTCGAATAATCGGGTATATCCGTCGGTTCGACGACGCCGATCGCTTTGTAGCGAAACGCCTTTTGCTGGATGACGTTGACGTAGCCGGTAAACTTGCCGTCGTCGCGGATCGGCATATTGAAAGGCGCGATCTTTTTACCGTAAACCGCAGTCAAATCTTCGATCACTTTTCTATAGGAAACATCGTCGATATCCATATCGGTTACGAAAAACATGCGCGGCAGATGATATTTTTCGCACAGCTCCCACGCTTTTTCGGTGCCCGCTTCGATGCCCGATTTACCCGACACGACGATGATCGCGCCGTCGGCGACGCTCATCGCTTCATCGACTTCGCCGGCAAAATCGAAATAGCCGGGAGTGTCGAGGATATTGAATTTATAATCGTTCCACTCGACGGGAACGAGAGAGGTTCTGATCGATATGCCGCGCTTCTGCTCTTCTTTCGTAAAATCGCTGACGGTGTTTTTGTCTTCAACGCGGCCGAGCCTCGTCGTCAATTTGCTTAAATAGCACATCGCTTCGACGAGCGTCGTTTTGCCGGCGCCGCCGTGCCCGAGAACGGCAACGTTTCTGATTTTATCGGTTGTGTAGACCTTCATGATGCACTTTCCTCCAAATTTTATAAATATGTATTATTGTACTACGGGATCGGTGAAAACGCAAATATTTTTTTACGGCATTTACGGCACAGGTCGTTATAAAAAGCGCTCGTAAATCGGATACGCAAAGCGGAGTACTTTAACAGTACTTTAACAGGAGCATTTCATTTTGAAGCGCTTTGTGATAGAATGACAGTTATGGAACACAATATGATTCTTTCCGCGTCGGGCTGGCGCAAAGTTTTTGCAAAATCGGGCGACGAACAGGACACGACGAGTGAAATCGGCTCTGAAAATACCGCGCTCGCCGTTATCGCCGCTGGCGTTTTTTTCGATTATATCAGCGCCGCAACGGGACAAAAAAATCCCGTCATCGTATGCGGTACGGACACTCGCCCGACGGGAGGAGCAGTCGCATCGGCGATCGTGCGAACGCTTCTCGCGCGAAAAGCAATCGTGCGCTATCCCGGCGTCGTCGCGGCTCCGGAAATCATGGCGTACGCTCGAAAATTCGACGGCTTTATCTACATCTCCGCAAGCCACAATCCGATCGGTCACAACGGACTCAAAGTCGGCTTGAGCGACGGGGGAGTCGTAAACGCCGAAGAAAATGCGAAAATGGTCAAAGCCTTCGTCGAAAAATGCGCCGATGCCGAAGCGATGCAAAAAGCGGCATCGCTGCTCAATTCGTGCAGTGTGCGCGATGCGGAATGGGTATATGCGGAATCGCCGGGCTGTAAAAAAGATTCGCTTGCCGCATATAAAGCGTTTATCAAAGAAGTCGTCTCCGCTCTTCCCGAAGGCGCCGAACAGGACGCTCTTTTTTCAAACATCAAAAGCGCTGCCGAAAAAGCGCATATCGGTATCGTGTGCGATATGAACGGTTCGGCGCGTACGCTTTCGATCGACAAAGATTTTTTTGCCGAAAACGGTATCGGCTTTTATGCGATAAACGACAAAGCAGGCGCCATCGCTCACGAAATCATCCCCGAACCGGAAAACCTCGTGTGGTGCGCACAAGAGATGGAAAGGCTGCAAGCCGAAGGCAAAAGGGAGGCCGTCTTGGGCTATATGCCCGACTGCGACGGAGATCGGGGCAATATCGTCTATTGGAATGAAAAACAAAAAAAAGCGCTGCCTCTGAAAGCACAGGAAGTGTTTGCGCTTTCAGTCCTCGCCGAACTCGCATACGCCGACAAGCTCTACGCTGCAAAGAGCGGCTATAAGCCCGCCGTTGCGGTCAACTGCTGCACGTCCATGCGCGTCGACGACATCGCAAAGGCATTCGGCGCAAAAGTTTTTCACGGAGAAGTCGGAGAAGCGAACGTCGTCAATACCGCACGAAGTGCTCGTGAAAAGGGCTTTACGGTGCGCATTTGCGGCGAAGGCGGAAACGGAGGAAACATCACGTACCCGTCCGCCGTCCGCGATCCGCTTTCTACGCTGTTCGCAATTATTAAATTATTGACTGCGGACGGTTTGTATAAAGCGTGGTGCGAAAAATCGCATCACACATACAAAGAACGCTTTACGCTCACCGACGTTCTCGAAACGCTTCCCGTCTACACGACAACCGGCGTTTCCGAACCCGGCGCCGTACTCCGCCTCAAAACCTCAGACAACGCGGCGCTCAAAGGAAAGTTTCAGCGTATTTTCGAGCGCGAATGGAAGTCGAAAAAAGCGGAACTCGAAAAAAAATACGGCATCGTCTCATACGAAGCGGTTTTGACGAACGGAACGAAAGAAACTCGGAACGCTTCCGATTTTTCAAAGAGCGGTAAAGGCGGGCTCCGCATCATCTTTTTCGATAAAGATAAAAATCCGAAATCGTTTATGTGGATGCGAGGTTCGGGTACGGAACCGGTTTTCCGCATACTCTGTGACGTAAAAGGAGACGCGCACGACGAAGAGCGGATGCTCATCGAATGGGAAACGAAAATGCTTAAAGAGGCCGACAAAGCGTAAATGCGGGGAAAACACGGTATCGGTATTTTAAATCGGCGGGCGTACGGTGATTTTGCTCCGCGCGAAAAACTTACGCGAAATTGAAGTGCTGCGTAAAACCTGCTATACTTGAACGCGCCGCACAATAATAAAATGAAAAGGAGTGTGATATGGAAAAATCGGAAATCTTAAAACGCGCGAATGCGTACATCGCCGAAGAAAAAGATGAAAACTTTCGGAGCGAAGTCGAGGCGCTCATCGCAAAAGACGATATCAAAGAGCTCGAAGACAGATTTTATCAATCGCTCGAATTCGGCACGGGCGGACTTCGAGGTATAATGGGAGGCGGAACGAACCGCATGAACCCGCTCGTCATAAACCGCGCAACGCAGGGGCTCGCTTCTTACGTAATCAAAGCCTTTCCCGAAAAGGCAAAGGCGGGCACGCTTTCGGCCGTACTCGCCTACGACAGCCGAAAAAACTCCGACGTGTTTGCGGAAGCAGCAGCGTGCATTTTCGCGGCGAACGGTATCAAAGCCTATCTCTTTTCGTCGCTGAGGCCCACGCCCGAACTTTCGTTCGCCGTCCGTACGCTCGGTGCCGACACCGGCGTTATCGTAACGGCTTCCCACAACCCGCGCATCTATAACGGCTACAAAGTGTATTGGAACGATGGCGCGCAAGTGATTCCGCCGCACGACAAGGGTATCATCGGCGAAGTGAACGCCGTCAAAGAAATCAAAACGATGTCGAAAGACGAAGCGATAAAAGTCGGCAAAATCGTCCTCATCGACAAAGAGATGGACGAAAAATTCTGGGACATGTGCAAAGCGCAGCTTTTCCGGTCGGATCTCATCAAAGCGCATGCGAAAGACGTCAAAATCGTCTACACTCCGCTTCACGGAACGGGCGGTATGCACGTCGAAAAAGTGCTCGGCGATTTGGGACTCGAAGTGATCACCGTTCCCGAACAGCGAGACCCCGACGGGAATTTTCCGACGGTCGAAAAACCGAATCCCGAAGAAGCGCCTGCAATGAAACTCGCGATAGCGCTCGGCGAAAAGGAAAAAGCCGACTGCATTATGGCGACGGATCCCGATGCCGATCGCTTCGGCTCGGCTTTCCCGGACAAAGACGGAAAATTCGTTTTGATAACGGGCAATCAAATGGGCGCGCTTTTTCTCGAATATATTTTGCTTTCACGGAAAGAGCTCGGCAAAATGCCTGAAAAACCCGCTGCCGTCAGAACGATCGTCACCTCACCGTTTATCGACTACATCTGCAAAAAATACGGCGTCAAAGTTTTCGAATGTTTAACCGGTTTCAAATGGATCGCAGCGATCGAAGCCGAGATGGAAAAAGACAACTCGGCAAGCTACGTGTTCGGATTCGAAGAGAGCTACGGCTATAAAATCGAAAAAGAAGTGTTCGACAAAGACGGCATTTCCGCCTCGGCGATGTGCGCGGAGATGACGCTCTATTGGAGAAACAAGGGCAAAAGCCTCCTCGAACACCTCGACGACATGTATAAAGAATACGGTTACTTCGAAGACAAAACGATCGAACAGTATTTCCCGGGTCCTACGGGCGGAGATGCGATGCGCGGCATCATGACGAAGCTCAGAAACGAAGGGTTGAAGACGCTCGGCGGAAAACGCGTTAAAGAAATTCGCGACATCGAACGGAGCGTTTCGTTCGATCCGGCAAATCCGGCGACGACAAAACCGCTCGATCTTCCAAAAAGCAATGTGCTGCAGTTTTTCCTCGACGACGGAACGATCGTAAGCGCGCGGCCGTCGGGTACGGAGCCGAAAATCAAATTCTACATAAACTGCACGGTTCCCGTCGCCGGCAACAACGATGCGGGTCTTGTACAAGCGAAAAAAGAAGCCGCTCTCCTCCGCGATGCGATCGCTTCGGAAATAAAATCCACGCTCGATGCGGCTGCCCAATAAAATTTTCCGCGATTACAAAAAACTGCTCCGCCTCGTAAACGGCGGGGCGGTTTTTGCGGCGATCGATACCGAAACGACGGGTCTTACTCCCGACACTTGCCGCATCATCGAAATCGGCGCCGTGCTCTTCGATAAAACGGGCGTACTCGACACTTTCGCCTCTCTCGTAAATCCGGGAATCGCTCTGCCCTCTTTTACGAAAGAGCTTACACACATCACCGACGATATGCTTTCCTTCTCTCCGCCTGCATCTTCGGTGCTTCCGGCTTTTATCGAATTTATAGGAAGCGCTATCCTCGTAGCACACAACGCGCCTTTCGATTTGCTTTTTATCAATAAAGAATTGGAACGGAGCGGTATGCCTTCCATGTCGAACAAAGCGATCGATACGCTGAATTTGAGCCGATGGGCGTACCCTTCGGCAAAACATCATTCGCTGCAATACCTCGCAGCCGCTATGGGGATCGATGCGGAAAACGCACACCGCGCATCGGACGATGCGAAAACCTGCCGCAAAATATTTTTACGCTGCTTAAAAGACACAGAATCGGTGCAAAAAAAATAAATCGGATTTAAAAATTATATACAACGATCATTCACCGCGATTTTCGATGCGCATCGGCAAAGCCTGCGGCAATCGATACAGTCGGCGGAAACTTTCAACCGCGCGGCGCTTTTGCGGGGTCGATCGGCATACCGTTTTGGAAAACCATAAAGGTCAAACTCGGACTTCCCGCCGCATTTTTTCCGGCAGTGCCGACCGTGTCTCCGCACACGACGTAGTCGCCTTTTTTTACGTGTACCGAACCGAGCCACGAATACGCGTAGATCAATCCCGTCTTCGATTCGACAAACACGATATTTCCGTAGCCGCGGTACATTCCCGTGTACATGACGGTTCCCGCGCGGATCGATTTTACCGGTTCGTCTTTTTCAGCCGAAAGTTCGACGCCCGATACTTTACCCTTCGTGTAGACGACCGTCGGATGCTTTACCGGCCATAAAAGCGAAGAGTCTCCCGTTCCGGCAGGACTCTGAGATGAAGAGGAAGGCTTACCCGATGAAGGATTGTTCGGAATATTTTTTGCAACAGCTGCGGATTTTGCGGGCACTTTTATGTGCTGCCCTACTTTGATCACGGCATCGTTTGCCATATTGTTTATCGAAAGCAGATCGTATAATTTTATATCGTATCTCCGCGCGATCGAATAGAGTGTATCGCCTTTTTGAACGGTATAGGTTTCCGCATTTTTTGCGATTTCGGAAACGGGGACGCCCGGTTTCGTTTCCGGTACGGCACTCAATGCCGCCGCATTCGTTATATCGGCCGACGGAATTGTCAATTTTTGCCCCGCTTGAAGCACATCGTTTTCCGAAAGATTGTTTGCCGTTCGAAGCTCTGCAACCGTAAGCTCGTAGCGGCGGCTTATCGAATAGAGCGTGTCGCCTTTTTTGACGATATACGTAGTGTCCGCAAAAACGGACGAGGAAAGTGCGATGATGAGGGCGGCATACAATACGAACGAGGACGATTTTTTTCCGTTGACTTTCATACCGTTATAATATCGGCAAAAAAAGCGAATTTAATGAGACGGACAAAGGCCTGCCGAAAAACTTCAGTTTGCGGTCGATTTCCTTGATATAATTATGCACCGCAGTCGGACAAGTGCGTTTTCGGCAATCGGAAGCGTCGCGTCAGGAAGCGATCAAATCCTGAAATAATTTTCCCGCATCGATGCCGTTTATCGTTTCACACGGCGCATAGTGACCGAGAAGGCTCTCCCGCCCGTGCACCAAGTGTTCGGAGGTAATGCCGTGTTTGATCGAACTGTCGGCTTCGAGAAGGGCTGCAAGGTGATCGGAAAGGCGCACGAGGCGGCCGTCGACGGGTTCGAAGGCGTCGCTGTTAAAACGTCCGTTCAAATCTTCAAACGAAACCGCTTCGCTCTTTCCGTCACGCCGTATGCGGTTCAGGAATTCGTCGTTCGTATAATAGCGCAGTTCGTCGACAAAAAAATCTTCCATGAGCGGAACGAGTTCTCTGCCTGCGATTTCGTCTTCGATACGCTTTACGATGTCGGGCAGCGCGTCGGTCGCCTGCTTTACAGGCGATATGATATCGCGCGTTACGGCTTCAGGCAAATCGTGAAAGAGAGCGCAAAAAAAATTATTAATAATTCTTCGCGAGCACATTTCGATTCCGGTACTTCGCGAGAGCAGCAGCGTCATCACCGCGACAAAATAGCTGTGTCCGAGCACGTTCGTTTTCGGCACTCGCGGCGTTTGATTCCAGCGCGTTTGAAAGCGCAGCTGTTCGATCTTTAATAAAAAATCGTAGGTCTTTTGATGCGTGAGCATCATCTGCAGCCCTTCCAAATCGAGGTAGGGACGGATCTGCGCTTGGAGTTCCGTTTCGATCTTTACGAGGCGCTCCCGCTCGTTGACGACGGAGAGCATTTGGAGTTCGCGCATCGTCGAATACTTGTGCGCCGCCTGCAGCACGCGGTAGGATGCCGTAAGAGAGGCGGGGATCGGAAGCGTTTCCGCTTTTTGTCCGACATATATCGTAAAGCGGGAAAAGAGTTCGTCGTCGTTTATGAGCGGGCGGTACTGAGAAAGCACCCATTCGTCGAGCCGAAGATATTCGGCGGTGTATTCTTTTTTTAACAAACGCTGTACGGGCGCTTTTATATCGCACAGAGAAATCTTTCGGAGCAGGTCGAACAGAGAGGCATAGGCCATCCATTCCCAATCGATCGCCTCTCCTTTGTGTTCTTCGAATTTTCCGATGATATAGGCGATCATCATTTTTTCGCCGGCTTTGTCCATTTCGATCAAATCGAAAGGCCGGATCAAATCGTTCCAGCGCTGGATGGAAAATCCTTCGAAAATCTTGAGAGCGAGCGCTTTACCGATCATTACGAACTTAAACCCGCTTTTTGATCGGCGTCCATTTTATCTTTCCAGATGACGGCCTTTTTTTTGATATCTTCGGCATTCGTTTTATCGCCGATCGCAAGGCAGAGTTTGTGGCGCGCAAGCAGGAATTTGATCGCGTTGCGCATATCGTCGATGCGCCTCGTCGAAAGCTCGTATTTATCGCGGTAGCCGTTTGCCGAAGCGTCGAGCAATTTTTGCAATTTGCGCACGTAGAGCACCGTCGTTTCGTAATCGGCAGAACTCGGTTCAAAATAATCCTTTGCACCCTTTTTCATGTCGATGAGATTTTTTGCAACGGCTGCAAAGCGCCCTTCGAGTTCGACGAAGGACCACTTCCATTTGCTGTTTTCGCCGAACGCATCTTTTAAAAGCCGTATGGCAAGACCGAGCTTTCGGATAAGCAGATAACGCTTTGCAATCGGCGTATTCGCGATGTTTTCCCATTTGGACGAAAGTTCGGAGTACGGCACATCGATAAAATTCGTTACGATATCTTCGAGATAAATAATCGCACGGTAAAGCGTTTTACGCGATTCGTTGAGCGCGTCGTTATTTTTGACTTCGAGTATTTTCAGCGACAAACTGTTTTCCGCCATATAGAGGCTCGAAACGAAAACCATATCTTCGGCAAGCTGCAGCTTTTTATACGCTTCGCCCGCGTGGTCGCTTTTCATGAGGTCGACGAGCGTTTTTTCTTTTGCAAGCAGATCGTCGATCTGTTTTTGATAGGGCTGAATTGCTTTCGCAAGCTGTTCCCGCGTCGTTTCCGATATCTTTGCCATACCCGTCCTCCGAATAAAAGTCATTCTAAAAAGCCCTGAGCGCTTCAATCCCGCCGCGCTGTTTCGGCATCCCGTTTTATCGTTCCTTAATCCTTAAAAATTACACAGCGAGTAAATCTTCAGATTTATTTGCCGCCGAACCGTTCGAGCATCGACCGAGCGTGTTCAAGCGATTCGCTCGAATTTTCTCCGGAAAGCATGCGCGCGATCTCGTTTACGCGCTCCTCTCCCGAAACGCTGCGGCATCGTGACGACGTCTTGCCTTCCGACACGGCTTTTTCGATCTTTATCTGATTATCGGCATAAACGGCAATACTTGCAAGATGCGTTATGCACAATATCTGCCGATTTTTCGCAAGGTTTTTGAGGTGACTTCCGACCGATACCGCGACTTCCCCTCCGATACCCGTATCGATTTCATCGAAGACGAGTGTGGCAACCGGATCGGTTTCGGCAAATATCGTTTTAAGGGCGAGCATGACGCGGGAAAGTTCACCTCCCGAAGCGATTTGAGCAAGCGGCAAAAGCGGAGAGCCGGGGTTCGCGCTTATTAAGAATTCTACATTGTCCATGCCGTAGGGGCCGCATTTTTGCACCGCACCGCTTCCGGGCTTTTCTTCGACGCGCACCGAAAAACGAGTGCCCTTCATGCCGAGCTTTGCAAGCACCGATTCGACTTCTTTCGACATCGCCTCGCCCGCAGCCTTTCGTTTTTCGGAAAGCGCTTTTGCAGCCGTGTAGACGCGCCGTTCCGTTTCCGCCGCTTCTTTTTCCAGAGATGCTTTATCGGCAGTCCCCGCGCCGAGCCGTTCGAGATTTTCTTCGGCTTCCGCCGCATACTGCAAAACTTCGGAAAGAGGCGCAGATGGAGACGATGCGTATTTTTTCTTTAAATTATAGATGAGGGAAAGACGTTCCTGCACTTCGGCAAGGCGTGCGGGATCGTAGACGAGCTTGCCTTTATACGCGGAAAATTCTTCGGCAATATCGGACACTTCGTAAAACGCCGATTCCACGCGCGAATCCAAATCAGAAAGCGTTTTATCCATTTCGAGCGCATGGGATGCATCACGCCGCACTTGTTTTAAAATCGACACGGCTGAAGTTTCGTTGTCGGAAAGCATATTCACGATCGTATCGATGTCGGAGGCGAGCTTTTCGTAGGACGAGAGCCTCCCCTCCTCTTCAGAAAGCAGGGCATCTTCATCGGCTTTGAGCTTCGCCTCTCGTATTTCGTTTATCGCAAACGAATACATTTCGATTTTTCGAGAACGCTCTTCGCTCGATGCATTGAGTTCGTCGAGGAGTTTCCGCTTTTCGACGAGTTCGGCGTACAACGCGGTAAAACGGCGCACTTCTTCGGTGATGCCCGCCCTCGCGTCGAGGAAAACGCGGTGGCGGGGAACTTTCATAAGCGACTGATGATCGTGCTGTCCGTGGATGTCGACGAGAAGTGCCGAAAAAGAAGCCAAGTCGGCTCTCGTAACGGGCGTGCTTTGGATCCATGCCGATGACTTTCCCGAGTCGCGGAGTGTGCGGCGCACGAGCACACGTCCGTCATCGCTTTCAATGCCGTGCTGCAAAAGCCATGCTTCCGCCGTTACGGCTTCTTCTTCGACGTCGGGTGAAGTCTGCAGGGCTTTCGGCACATCGCTTTCAGCGCTTTCGCTTTTTCCGCCGAGTAAAAAGGTTCCCGACACAGACGCTTCGTGAGAGGGGCTTCGGATCATCTGAGCGTCCGATTTTCCGCCGAGCAGAAACGACAGCGCACCGATGAGGATCGATTTACCCGCACCCGTTTCGCCTGAAAGCACGGTAAAGCCGCGCGGAAATTCTATCGAAACCGAATCGATGAGAGCGAAATCTTTAATCGTCAGGTCTTCGAGCATGAGGCCCTCCCGACCAATTCAATTTTGAACGAAGCGCGCTGCAAAACTTTTCCGTCGTGCAGCCCGCAAGCTTTACTTTGTTCGCGGCTTTCCGTACGGTGATGACGCTTGCAGCTTTCAGCGCAAAAGGCGTCTGCCCGTCTACGGTGATAAGCGCCGCCTCTTTCCGCATCGAAAGGAGCTTTATGCACACTTCTTCGCGCGGATCGAGCACGATGGGACGCGACGAAAGCGAAAAGGCGTTTATCGGAGTAAGAATAATCGCATCGAGTTCAGGATCGACGATCGGCCCGCCTGCAGACGCCGAATACGCGGTCGAACCGGTGGCCGTGCTGACGATGATGCCGTCCGTTTTAAAAACGCCGAGCGGCACGCCGTCGTAGGATACTTCAAGTGAAACGGTTTTTGCAGCCGTATCCGCGCTGACGACGACATCGTTTAAGGCGACGGCGGAAAAATCCCCGCGCAAACCGCGCGAAAACGAAACTTCGAGCATACTCCGCTCGCCGACGAACATCTCTCCCGCTAAAAAAAGCTCGAGCTTTTCTTTCCATTCGTTTTTTTCGATGCTCGCGATAAAACCGAATTCGCCCAAATTGACAGGGAATACGGGAATGCCGAGAGATGCACAGCCGCGGGCGGCAAAGAGCACCGTGCCGTCTCCACCGAGCGTTACCGCAAAATCGCAGTTCGAAAAAGGATTGGCATCGCTGAAACCGTCAAAGCGGTAAAGCGACGATGCTATGTTCTTTTCCGCCAAAAAACGCTTGATTTCATTTCCGAGCGCGTGCGATTCGGGTTTTGACGTATTGACGACGATACGGCACTTTTCCATACGGCTCCCGCTCACGGCAGCGTGCCGAGCACTTTGACGATCTGCGCCGTCTCGGCGTGCGTAAGCCGCGGATAGAGCGGAAACAAAACGCAGCGCAGACTGAGCGATTTCGCGCGGATACACGAAGGAGAAAGCTCTTCATCACGGAGCGCGATAACGGAATGTTCGAAAGCACGGGTGATTTCGATACCTTTGCGGTCGGTATACTGTTTGACGTCTTTGTACGCGCTCGAAAGGACGAGCGGAAAACTACACATCGTCGACGCGCCGTCAAAATCGCGCACGAGCATCTTATGCCTGCCCGACATACAAGCGCGCTGAAAGATCGCAAAAATTTCCCTGCGTTTTTCTTCGTTTTTATTAAATTCGCGGAGTTCGACCCACGCAAGGGCGGCATTTAAATCGGGAAGCAGATCCGTAAGAGGCGCTTCGTCGGTGTATTTTTTAAGCGGGATCCAATCCCGCCTGCTTCCCGCCATGACGACAGCTCCCCCGCCCGCGGTGACGACATCGCGCTCTTCGAGGCTCAAAATGGCAAACACTCCGTACAATCCCGCCCTCGCGCGCGCGGCTTCGGCAGGCGTACGTTCCGTCCCCTTAGGAGAAGGGATCACCGAGCCGACGCTCTGCGAAATATCTTCTATGACGGGAATACCCAGAGAAGCGATCGCGTCCATATCCGGCATAATGCCGTTCGTTTCGTGCAGGAGGAGGATGCGCCCACCTTTTTTGATCCCCTCGGAAACGATATCCGCAGTTACGAGAGCGGTCACTTCGTCGACGTCGAGTACGAGCGGCGTATAGCCGAAATCTTCGAGGGCGAGTATCTGCCACGAAGGAGCGAGAGCCGAAATCATCACGACCGTACCCCGTTCCGCGCCGAGCGCTTTCATCGCATATTTTAGCGCGATGGAAGGACTCCTCACGGCAACGGCACCGTCGCATTTGAAAAATTCTTTTACCGACTGGATAAAACGCGCGTTCATCTCGCCCGGTCCGATCTTTTCGTCGACCATGCAGGTGAGCACGGCGTCCATCTCTTTCCGTCTGATCGTTGTACTGTATGTTCGAATCATCGCGGCCGTTAAAAATCGACAATCTTTTGCAGTTCTTTCGGATTGAACAGCTTATGTATGTCGAGCATGATGAGATAGGTGCCGTTGTCGGAACGGATAACGCCTTGAATGTATTCCGAGCCGATACCGCTGAACATCTGCGGGGGATCTTTTATATCGTCGGCCGTCACCGGAACGACACGCGCTACGCGGTCGATGATGATGCCGATCTTATTGTTTTCGATACTGAGGATGATAAAGCCGCCTTCGATATCGGTATCGATATCTTCATCCCTGAGCGATTTCAGCCGAAAGCGCTTGTGCAGATCGATGATCGGAATGATTTCCCCGCGCAGGTTGATGATTCCTTCCACATAATACGGCGCGTTCGGAATGGGGCGCACATCCTGTATTTTTACGATTTCTTTTACATCCATGATATCGACGCCGTATATTTCATCGCCGAGCTGAAACGTTACGAGTTGAAATTGAGAATCTTCTCCGGCCATATGCGCTCCTTGAAAACTGTTCCCGCCATCATATACCATATTTGCACATTTTGCAACATTCAATCCGCACATCAGTACAAACACACCGGAAACCGTAGTCTCAAAAAAAACAGCGGGTAAGACAAAAATCGGCGGTACTTCCGGCAGCAGTCCTGCCGTTCGCCGCGACTGACCGTGATCGGAATCGGACTACGCGAACTTTTTTCAAAAAGTTCGCGTGCCATCGGTCAGAGCGGCTCGACGTCAGTCCCGCTGCCTTGCGTTCCGCCTTCTTTGTGTAATTATGCGCAGATTTTTCCGTGTATACATTTCCGGTGCGTTTGCCCTGCGTACTTCTGCGGAGTCGTTCCTCCCGCTTTATCAATCCGCGATAAATAGAGTTACGGCGGACACTTTTTCGGCTCCGGCGGATTTTAAAACGGCAGCACAGCTTTCGATCGTTACGCCCGTCGTAAAAAGATCGTCGACGATGCACAGGTTTTTCGGTACCTTGCCGCCGAAACGTTTGAGTTCCTTTTTCAGTTTTTTCCCCGATTTCAGCGCGTATATTTTTCCGATCGATTCGAGCCGCGCTTCCCGTCCGAGCTGCTTTTGTTCGTCTGCCGTACGGCGTTCGAGGAGCCGGCATACGTCGTACCCGTAACGGTATTCCAAAAAACGGCACAGCTCTTCGATCTGATCCCAGCCTTTTTTGCGTATTTTTCCCGGACGCGGCGGTACCGGAACGACTACGCACCTTTCCGGCAGCTTTTTAAGGGCCGACGCTGCGCGCACGGCAAAAAACGGCGAAAGCGCGCGTTCTCCTTGTATTTTCCAACGGAACAAAAGCACACTGTTCCACAAGCGATACGAATAGAGAGGAAAAACGGCATCCGTATGTACCAAAAGGCACTCCCGCCTGCAGCGCATACACACACCGCGCTCGGATATAAGCGTCTTTCCGCACACCGAACACCGCTCTCCCTCTCCACAAGGAGGCTCTGCAAAACACCGCTTTTCGCACGCGCCGCACAGAGGAATCACTCCCGCCTGCCCTCCGCAGACCGCACAAGCGTTTCCGCCGGCGACAAAGGACAGGACTAAGTGCATGGCGCACACTGCCCTTTCTTTCAATGCAAAAAAGAAGCGTTTCACACTCTATATATCGCGCAAACTTTGCATTTTTACGCAGTTTTTTTTTAATTATTCGGACGAAACCGATTTGCTATCCCGCCTTCCGTGATTCGCTCACGCTCTGCGTCCTCGCTTCGCTCCGGTCGCCGAGTCACTCCAGGCGGGCGTAGGTCGTATGCCTCATGCCCGCAATTTTAATAATCCTATCGCAAAAAGACCGCGCACCCCGCAAAAGAGAGCGGGAAATCCGTGTCCCCACGATACAATTCGCCTGCGCGCTCGTTGCAAGCCGCATAGGAAACTCCGTGTTATCCACCGTTTCTTCCGTAGAGCTTGCTTAAAAAAGCAAGAGAGGCGGCCGCATCATCGGAGAGCGCATTCTCATCCATACGCCACATCCAATTTCCGCCCGCAGTCGAAGGTGTGTTCATGCGCGCGCCGTTGTCAAGGGCGAGCACGTCCTGCAGCGGGATGACGGCGTACGAAGCGGTCGATGCGAACGCTTCCCTCACGAGCTTTCCGCACAATTCGCCGCTTGTGACCATAGCCCGCGCGTCTTCATCCGAAAGCGGCTTTCCGCACACGTATTCGGCCGCACAGCGCACGACATCGTCTCTTTCTCGGAGGAGCCAGCCCTGCAGCGTATCGTTGTCGTGCGTGCCGGTATAGACGACGCAGCGCGTACTTTCGTATTCGTGGGGCAAAAAAGCGTTCGTCATATTTCCGCGCCGCTCTTCTTCAGGATCGAATGCGAACTCGAGCACTTTCATGCCGGGAAAACCGCAGCTGTCGCGGAGAGCGCGCACTTCGTCGGTAATGACGCCCAAGTCTTCCGCGATGACGGGGATATCGCCGAGAGATGCTTTGACGGCGGCAAAAAAATCCGCGCCGGGACACTTCACCCACATACCGTTTACCGCAGTCTCTTCCCCGTACGGAACAGACCAATAAGATTCAAAGCCGCGGAAGTGATCGATACGGATGCAGTCGACAAGTTCGAGCGCGCGCCTTATGCGCGAAATCCACCACGCATATCCGTCTTTTTTCATCGCATCCCAATCGTACAGCGGATTTCCCCACAGCTGTCCCGTCGCCGAAAAATAATCGGGCGGCACTCCCGCCACCCGCGTCGGAAAACCGTTTTCATCGAGCTGAAACAGTTTTTGATTCGCCCACACGTCCGCCGAATCGGGAGCGACAAAGATCGGAATATCGCCGATGATGTCGATACCGAGTGAATTGACATAGCGCTTCAATTCTCCCCACTGTACCGCAAAAAAGAACTGTATTGCTTTAATAATTTCGATATCTTCCGCATGCTCACTTTCCCACAGCGCAAGCGCTTGGGGATCGCAGGCGGCGAGTTCTTTCGGCCACGAAGTGTTCCACATCGCGTTCTCTCCGAGCGCATTTTCATCCTGCGCTTTTTCGTTTTCGTCGAAAAAATTTTTTACGCTCATAAAGACGGCATAAGTGTCGAGCCACGCCCTGTTATCGTTTTTAAAAGACGCGAAGGCATCCCGATCGGCGCCGCTCGCATGCGCAAAAAAATAACGAGCGCATTTTGAAAGAGAGGGCAGCTTCCATCGAACGACGGATTCAAAATCGACCGGCCCGTCGCAGCGTATAGAGTCGGGCGGGATTATATCGTCCGCACTCGCCCGGCCGCTTTCGGCAAGCAATTCAAAATCGATGAGGAGCGGATTTCCCGCGAAAGTCGAAAAGGATGCGTACGGAGAATCACCGTAGCCGGTCGGACCGAGCGGCAGTATCTGCCACAGCTTTTGATGCGAGCGATGCAGCCAATCCGCAAAACGATATGCGCTCTTTCCGAGCGTGCCGATGCCGGGACTTCCCGCAAGGGATGTCGGATGCAGGAGGATGCCGCTTTTTCGTGAAAATGTCATAGCGCGATTTTACTTTGTTTACGCTTCATCCGCAAGCAGATAATCGTCGCGGGCGATCATCCACGGCGCTTTTTCCTTTATCGATTGCATATCGATTCCGGAAACAAGTTTTTCGACGGACGTAAGCAAATCCTTCAGCTTGTCAAGCGTATTTTGAATATAGATAAAATAATAAACGCTCGTCCCTTTTTTATGACTCGTGATGATACCCGCATCTTTGAGGATTTTCAAATGATGCGATATCGCCGGTCGGGAAAGATGCGTTTTTGCGGTAATCGCCGCGACATCCATGCCGTCGAGTCCCGCTTCCGCGAGTATGAGGACGATGCGCTGCCGCATTTCATCGCCGAGAGCAGTAAAATAGGGCTTGCACACAATAAATTTTTTCCAAATCCGCTGAACTTCAGCGCGAAAATTCTTAACCATAGCTTCCCGCTTTATCCGATTATAAACCGCAGCATTTCATGCGTCAAATAAGTTTAAACGTTTATTCGTTTAAGCATATGATACAGTATACACCTGCCGGTACACTTTGTCAAACGACGGCGGTGATGATTCCGCCGCTATTGACTCGAGTTTCAAAATCTTGCCAAGAAATTTTTACAAGACGAAAATCGGCACATTGCAGCGGTGCGTCGTTAACCCCGAACTGCGCGAGAGCAGCGGTAGCAACAAAGGCGATCCATGAAAATGATTGCAAATGCGCGCCGCATCGTTAAATCCGATCTGCGTAACGCGATACGAACGCGTACTGTCGGCATCAGTTATCCGTCTCTCCGGCCTTAATCGCGACCGTTCCGAGGTGCAGCACTTTGCTGTAATACATCGTACGCGTCGTATCGTGTCCGACGGAAAGGGCATACATATCGACAAAATAGGTGTTGGGATACGCGCTTGAAAATCCGGAGCTCGAATAATTGTAGTCGTCGTCACCTTCCACGGGAAGTTTATTGGTATCCGGATCGAGACTCGTCCTGCCGAAATCGAAGGAATTTCGATTCCCTTCCCGCTTCGGAATCCATGTGCCGGCGGCGACGCTGCTGCCGGTATAACCGACGATGATCTTTGCCTGATAACGAGGATCGGTTTGATAATTCGTCAAGCGAATATAGATGCGCCTGTCCGCACCGGTCGATGCGATGAGCGGAGTTGTCGTTCCCGAAGCGGTTCCGAGCTCGCGGTATTTATACTTATCCCTGAGCAAGGTCGCCGCAGCCGAATACTCCGTCGAATTGTTTGCACTGCTCAACGCGGACGTAACGCTGCCGATCGATTCGTAGCGATTGTAGATTTTATAATAAACGGCCGTTCCTAAAAAATCGAATGACGTGCTTATGCTCGAGTTTCCGGTTTCGTTCGTCACAAAATCGAAATATTTATTGTCATACGTCGTATCCGCATTCGGCGTGTTGTATATACGAAAGGGCGCTTCGAGCACATAATACTCTTCCAGTCCGCAGCCGAAAAAACAAAGGCAGCACGCTGCAAGAAAAAACAATTCGTATACATGACAGTTTTTCCGCATGCCGCCGCCCATTCTCATGTAAAAAAAACAATTATATCGATATATTCGTTACTCGGTTTTGCCTTCTGCTTTCAGCGCGATAAGGCGCGTTTCGGCAAGATTCGTCCACGCATCTCCGAGCGCGCCTGCACTGAGCTTCGCATACGCTTCCGCCGCTTTTTTATAATCGCCGAGCGTTTCGTAGGTGCGCGCTTCGGAAAAACGCGCGTGAGACGCGAGCGGAAAATCCTTCACGTCCGCAGCTTTTCCGTAACTCGCCGCCGCATCGGAGAAGTTTCCGGTATTTTCATCGCAGACGGCGATATTGTAATACGCAAGCGGCGCCGTATACGACTTCGCGCCCTTCGCTGCGGCAGCCGCCCAATAAGCTTTTGCCGCCGCATAATCCTTTCGCCCGTACGCGATGCCGGCAGCGAGCATATTCGCCCTCACACCGACGATGCCGCCTTTCGAAAGATAAGGCGTAAGTTTCGTCATTGCATCGCTTCTTTTTGATTCGATTTCCGCATCCGAAAGAGGATCCGAAGCGTTCATGAGATCGTATTCTACGGTATCGACAAATGAAATGCCTTTCGTCGTTGAAGATGAAACGACGGCGGCGGAAATGCCGTATACGACTATCGCACCGATGACGACGGCCGCCGAGATGATGATCTGCATACGATGGCGCAGCATAAACTGCGAAAGACGTTCGCCTGCAGTCGCTTTTTCAAATTTTTTTTCAATCATATTTACTCCCGATAATCTCGCTTTTATCATACTCCCGTATTCATATCTATTCCGACAGTTCTTCGCGGTCGCGAAGGTCGCTCAGCAGACGCGAAACATAGGTCCGCTGAATGCCGAGTATTTTTCCCGCTTTCGTTTTATTCCAAGCGGTCTCTTCCAAAATTTTCCGCACATAGGCGCTTTTAAATTTATTGACCGCTTCTTTGAGCGAACGGTCGCCGCTCACGTCGGACGCGTATTCCTCCGCCATGCACTCGATTTCGTTTTTCCCGCTTCCGCGCTCTTCATAACCGATGCGGAGATCGAGCGCATTGATAAGAGGCGGCGTACCGAGCACGCATGCGCGTTCGATCGAATTTTCGAGTTCGCGGATGTTCCCCGGCCAATAATACGAATAAAGGGCATCCATAGCCGAACGCGAAAAACCGGTAAAATTCTTTTTCGTCTCTCCCGAAAACTTTTGCAAAAAGAAATCGGCAAGAGCGCCGATATCCTCTTTCCGCTCGCGAAGCGGCGGCACTTTTAAAGGTATGCCGCTCAAGCGAAAGTACAGATCGCTTCGGAACTTTTGCTCGCTCATCATCGCTTCGAGGTCGCGGTTCGTTGCGGCGACGACGCGCACGTCGACGGACACGGTTTTGCTCGATCCGACTTTTTGAAACTGCTTCGACTGTATGACGCGCAAAAGCTTCGCCTGCAGTTCGAGCGGCATCTCGCCGATTTCGTCGAGAAAGATCGTTCCGCCGTCGGCCGTTTCAAAGTAGCCCTTGTGATCGACTTTCGCGTCGGTAAACGCGCCTTTTACGTGCCCGAAAAGCTCGCTTTCGAGCAGCGAAGGAGAAAGAGCCGCGCAGTTGACCCGCACGAAAGGCTTTCCCGAGCGATCGCTTCTTCGATGTATCTGTTCGGCGACAAGCTCTTTTCCGACACCGCTTTCGCCGGTTATGATGATCGAAAGATTCGTCTTCGCAATGCCGTCGATCATTTTCAGCAAATCCGAAATGACGGGGCTTTTTGCGATAAACGGATGATAATCGCTTCCCGATGAAATCGTATTTTGCAGCGCGAAGATTTTATTTTGCGCGGATTGATACTTCGCCGCATTTTTATACGCTATGCCCGCCTGATTGCACAGCATATTGAGTATTTCAAGATCGTCGTCATCGAAATACAGTCCGCCCGCTTTGTTTATCAATTCGATGACGCCGATGCACTCGTCGCCCACGCACAGCGGGACCGCTATCATCGTTTTGGAAACGTAGCCGGTTTTATGCTGCACGTGATCGGAAAAGCGCGGATCGCGCGCGACATCCCGAAGGATGAGCGGCTGCCGATGAGCTGAAACCCAACCTGCAATGCTGTTTTTATCGACAGGGATGTCTTTCGCTTCCGCCCCTTTCGGCCCCAACGCGATGACGAATCGAAGCGTACCGTCGGCGTTTACGAGCAGCAGCGACGACGATTCGCAGTGAACGAGACGCATCGCCGCTTCAAGAATGTATGCGAGCAGCGCGTCCAAATCCGCGTAATTCGAATTGATTCTGTTGTTGATTTCGATGAGCGTATTCAGTTCATCTAAACCAATCGAAGTCATCTCGGTTTTCGGTAAAATTATTAATCTTTTTTCTGCGTCTGCAGAAAGTCGCCGAACGTATACGCGCCGTCGTTTTCATCGGGCTTTGCGATATACTGCGAAATGGCCGCCCGCTCCTGCGCCTTTTTGAATTCGCGCACGGAAAAAGCGATCTTTTCTTTTTCGACGTTGACGTCGACGACGTACACATTGATTTTATCGCCGACTTTATAATTTTTTACCGCCTCTTCAAAAGGTACGTTGCGGTCTTCGCTCAAATTCGTTTTATTGACAAGACCTTCGATGCCTTCCGGCGCTTTGACGAAAATGCCGAATTCCGTGATCGACGTGATCTCGCCTTCGAGCGTCGAACCGGGTTTATGCGCGTCGGCAAAGAGCTTCCACGGATTGTCGGTAAGCTGCTTGATACCGAGCCGGATACGGTGGCTTTCCGCATCGTTTTCGATGACGACCGCTTCCACTTCCTGATCCTGTTCGAGTTCGCTTCCGGGATGCTTGACTTTTTTCGTCCACGAAATATCGTCGCCGTGCAAAAATCCGTCGATGCCGTCTTCAAGTTCGATAAAGGCGCCCGCATTCGTGATCTTTACGACTTTGCCCTTTATGCGCGTGCCGACCGGATATTTTTCGCCGATCGTATCCCACGGATTCGCCGTGACCTGCTTTAAGCCCAGCGATACGCGGCCGGCTTGAATATCGTAGCCGAGGATCATGCATTCGACTTCGTCTCCGACTTTTACCATGTCGGACGGCTTGTTGACTTTTTTCGTCCACGAAAATTCGCTTATGTGCACGAGACCTTCGATGCCCTCTTCAAGTTCGATAAAGGCACCGAAATCGGTAAGCTTCGTCACTTTGCCCTTTACGACATCGTTGACGTGATAGGTATCTTCAAAGTGCATCCACGGATCTTCGGTAAAGTGCTTGAGCGAAAGGTTGATGCGCTTTTCGGCTTCGTCCATGCGGATCACTTTGAGCTCGATCTCCTGCCCTTTTTTGACAAAATCTTTCGGGCGGGCGACATGCCCCCAGCTCATATCGTTTATATGAAGCAGACCGTCGAATCCGCCCAAGTCGATGAAAGCGCCGAAGCTTGTAAAGCTCTTTACGGTACCCTTTACCGTGTCGCCGATCTTTACGTTCGAAAAAAATTCATCGCGGGCTTTATCGATCTGCTCTTCGAGATATTTTCTGCGGTTGACGACAACGTTCGCTTTGTTGTCGGAGTACAGCCGTTCGATATACATTTTGCTTTCGGTACCGATGAGCGATTCGGGTTTTTCGACCTTTTGGCTGTCGGACTGGCTGATCGGCAAAAACGCGTGTATGCCGCCGCCCAAATCGACTTCGAAGCCGCCTTTCACGACCTTCGATACAGTGCCGTCTATAGGCGTTTTATCTTTGAACGCTTGGGTAATATCCTTCCACAAGCGCTTTTCATCGGCTTGCCGTTTGGAAATCTCCGGACCGTTTTTGCCGAATTTATTGACGAGTTTAACCGTAACCGTATCCCCGACTTCCGGCACCTTTGAGCCGAACTCCGATTTGGGGATTCTGCCTTCCGATTTGCAGTTTACATCGACAAATACGGTATCGTCGGTAACCGCGACGACCGTCCCGTCGACGAGCTGTCCGTTTTCCGGCGTGCTCAAACTGTTCAGAGATTCTTCTAATTGTGTCTGGAACTTATCCTTGGAGTCCTGGTTTTGTTCCTTTTCCACTTCCTGTGTTTCCATCTTTGACCCTTTTTCGTGAATTTGATTTAATATTATCTCACAAACTTTCTCTATCGTCAAGGTGGATGTATCGATATATACGGCGTCGGGAGCAATGACGAGTGCGCCTTCTTTTTTGTTTTTATCGATTTCGTCGCGCTTCTTTATCGCTTCTTTGATCTCTTCGAGCGTCATGCCGCTCACGCCCTGTTTGAATCTCCGCTCGGCCTGCACGTCAAGCGACGCGTCAAGATAGAATTTACAGTCGGCATCGGGAAATACGACGGTCGTCATATCGCGTCCTTCCGAAACGATGTCGAGCGATTTTGTTAATTCGCGAAGGCGAGCGTTGACAAAACGGCGTACTTCGGGAAACGCGGACACGCCTGCCGCGTGAGCGCTCACTTCGTCCGCGTGCAGCAAGGATTCGACGTCATCGCCGTTTAGAATCAAATGCGAATCGACGTAATCGAGTTTTTGTTTTTTGCAAAAATCGACGACAGCCCCTTCGTCATTCAAATCGATGCCGTTTTTTAAAAGCGCGAGCGTGAGCGCGCGGTAAAAGCTTCCGCTGTTTAAAAACGTAATGCCGAGCTTTTTCGCAATAAGAGATGCAATCGTGCTTTTACCGGTACCCGCCGGTCCGTCTATCGCAATAACCATATATCCTCCCATAAAAACTTTTGCAGGAAATTAGAGCCTTCGGCTCGTTCTGCAAAGAACTGATTCTACGTGTCCGCTTTCGCGGACTTCGAATCAATTTCCGAAAAAGTTTTTAACCGTGCGCACTGGCGCACAGCGTATATCCGCGCCTTTCTAAAATCGCTCCGTTCCCGAATTTTTGCACAGTGCGAGAAGACCGCGCACTTCGCCCTTCGTTAGATCGCGGAACTCGCCGCGTTTAAGTCCGTCGACCGTTACGTTTCCGATCCGCACGCGCTCAAGCGATTTGATGCCGACTTGATAATATTCGAACACGCGCCTGATTTCACGGTTTTTGCCTTCGATCAAAACGATGTGCATTTTTCGTGCATTGTGTTCTTCGGCTTTGATGCAGCGGTAAAATACATTGTCTATGCGGATGCCCTTTTCAAAATCGGCTGCAAGCGTACGCGGGATATGCGTACTCGTTTCGACCGCGTATTCTTTTTCGAGTTCCGCCGACGGATGCGAAAGGGTTGCCGCAAAGCCGCCGTCGTTCGTAAAAATTATTAATCCCGTGCTGAACATGTCGAGGCGTCCGACATTGTACAACCTTTCTGTATACGCGGATTTTAACAAATCGGATGCGACGGGTCTCCCCTTTTCATCGGAAAGAGAGCACACATAGCCTGCAGGTTTATTGAGGAGTACGTAGCGGAACTCTTTTTCGGGTGAAACTATTTTGCCGTCGAGGGCCACTTTATCGCCGGACGACACTTTCGTACCGAGCGCCGTAACGATTTCTCCGTTTACCGAAACGCGGCCGGACGCGATGTACTCTTCCGACGCGCGGCGGCTTGCGACACCGGATCGAGCAAGGTATGCCTGCAGCCTCATCGGAAACGAAAAGTCAGCGGGCAAGCTCGAACCTCTCGGCTTCGTCTTCGTCGAGCTTCGGCAATTCGGATATGCTGTTCAAACGGAAAAATTTTAAAAATTCTTTTGTCGTGCCGAAGAGCACCGGTTTTCCCGGCACGTCTTTTTTGCCGACTTCTTTTATTAAATTTCGCTCCGAAAGCAGACGGATCATATTGTCGGCGGACACGCCTCTGATCGCTTCGATTTCGCCGCGTGTGATCGGCTGCGAATACGCGATGATCGAAAGCGTTTCCATAGCCGAGCGCGAAAGCTTTCCTTCGCTTTTGGAACCGTAGCGTTCCCGCAGCGCTTGCCACAATTCTTTTTTCGGAACGAGCGACCAGCCGCCGGTGATCATCTGCAGTTCGATACCGCTCGACTTTTCGGCAAGGCGTTCTTTTAAAGCGTCGATACACTTTTTGACGACTTCGCTCGAAAGCTGCGAAATATTCGCAAGCGAACGCTCGCTCACGGGTTCGCTTTCGAGAAAGAGGATCGTTTCGATCAATGCCGTTTCTTTTTCAAGCTCCATACCGCTTCCGTCACCCCTGTACGCTTGCACTGCCGGCACCCGAAACCGAAGCCGCCGCGTGTTCTTCTTTCAGTCTGCATATCTTTATATCACCAAAGAGCCTGTTTTGGAAGACGGCGATCATCCGGTCTTTTACCGCTTCGAGCAGCGCCATAAACGAACAGATGATATCCATTTCGTTTCCCGGCCTCGTGATCAAATCCGTAAACATACACTCGCCCGCCTCTTCGAGCTTTTCGTTCATGAGCGTGATCTTTTCGTTGATCGAAATCTCTTCGTACATGTTCAGTATCTTTTCGTTCGAATACTGAGAAACCATGTCGCGGAAAATCCGCTGCATCTGCTGAAGGAGATCCCACGTATCGATCTGCTCCCAAATGCCGTCGTCTTTGTCGAAAGGCAGCACGCGCTGGATCTTCGCGCGTTCGAAATTCCACTCCGACGTATCTTCCTGATCTTCCATCAATTGCGACAAGCGTTTGAATTTTTGGTATTCGATAAGGCGGTCGACGAGCTCCTGCCGCGGATCTTCGTCATCGTCGTCATACTCGATTTCAACGGGGAGCAGCATACGGCTTTTGATATAGAGAAGCTTCGCCGCCCAACTGTAAAATTCCGACAGATCGCCCAAATCGGTCTGCACCGCATAATCGAGATATTCAAGATATTGATCGGTGATCTCGGCTATCGGAATATCGTAGATATTGACTTTGCTTTCCCTGATAAGCGTCCACAATAAATCGAGCGGGCCTTCGAATTCGCCCGCCGTATAGCTGCGCTTTACTTTTGCCGTATCCGCCGTTTTTTGGAGTACCGACTGTTCTTCCGCCATTTTATGCCTCTCGAAACATCAAACGCCTGCGAGGAAATTACCCCGCGTGTTCCGCTGTAAAGTATGGGGCGGCAGCGTGTATTAAAATAGCCGTCCCATAAAACAGCACAGCGAGTAAATCTTCAATTTGGGAGCTGTACATCCGTTTTCAGCGTACAGATTCCTTACCTCAACTATCGGCAAAACGGCATAAAATCTCAACCTCCGGAACAATAAAAAAAAATCAGGGAAATCGTCGGAAAATCGAAGCTTTCGGACAAGGAGAAAATTTAAAAAATTTTGCTTGCATTATTTGAAATCTGTGGTATACTTACAAGCGGTGAAAGGGACAGAGCGTGAGAAGCACGCCGGAACGGTTAGCGCCGTTGAGGACGAGCGGTAAGGAGGGCAGCCTATGGTTGAAAATCCCCCGTACACAGCTGTCTTGGATCACTGATATTCAGCCGGTCGGAATGACCGCGCATGAAATGAAGGTCGGCAAAAGAACGCATACAGCGCGCTTATTGCCGTGACCGCAAATGCCGGCGTTATGCCGGCTTTTTTTATTGTGTACGGAAACGAATAATCGCAACGGAGTAAACGCATCTCGTAATCGACATTCGCTCCGATATAAAGTACACTGGCAAGCGATATGTTGAAAAACGAAGCGTTCAACAATTCTTTCGATAAACTCGTCTCCGGTATAAGTGCGGAAGAACGGCGGTTTTTGCTTGAAAGGCTGAAACAGGAAACTGCGGCTTTGCCTCCGCAGCCGCTTTCGGTTCCGGCAGAACAGGCATCCGACACGAGAACGCTCCAAGTCCGTATACAAACCGAATCGCCTTTGTATCGTTTCATTTTATGGCTGCGCGCGCTGCTTACGAATCAAAGCCGGGAGACGCTCTACAATAAAGACGTTATGGCGGATACGGCACGAAAAATCGCCCGTGCGCATCCGGGCTTGATCGATTTTCCGCACGGCGTATTGGAATCGATCTTTTACGAAAAACTCAAAGACATTCATGACTGCGCTTCTTTTTTCAAACCCTACATCGCCGCGGCATATGAGAACTCCGGCGAATTCTACGTTTTTTTAAGTACCTTCGTCGCGCCCGAAATCGCGGAACACATCGACAACGAAGCCGATCCCTATGCGATCCCGTTCGACCGGCCGCTCACGAACGAATTGCGCGTTTCACTTGCACGCAAACTCGATGCGGCGATCCGCGACATTTCAAGCGAAGCAAAGGCGAATATGTACGAAGCGGTGCGCGCCGTAGAATGGCTGAGGCAGTTTACCGCTCTGCCGTATTTGCACTTTCTCGCGCAATTTACCGCGATCGCATCGAGCTCGCACACCTGTCCCTTCGGAAACGCGCACACCGATTACGCATCCTTCGCGCGAGTGCTGTCGAACGGGGTATCGATTTCAAACGAAGTGCTTGAAAGCCTCTTTTTCTTCGTTCAGCGAAAAGCGACGCGTACGCTCGCCCTCGATGCCGACTCCGAAAAAGCGCTGAAAGATTTTTTGAAAAAAGCGGCGGCGACGCTTTCAAGCATACGTATATTTATCGAAACGGTTCCGCTCGTTCCGATCGGGCGCATTGTCCACGCAAACTGTACGTGGCTTCCGGAGCCGTTCGGAGGTGCGGAAGATTGGTCGATAAAATTCCGCGGTCAATGGAAAGCGATCTTCGACGAGAGGTGGAATTCATGGCTCGCCGACAGAAAAAAACATCAGCTCGTCGATTCGCTTACCGTGCATTTCGGACTGGAGGAATTTCCCGAACTGCCGTACCGTCCGTGGGCATCGCTGTGGGGCGGCATTCCGTTCCGTTGTGAAATGACGGCGGGATTTTTAGCGTGGTTTGCTTCGAATAAATACGGAGAAGCGATGCCGACGCTTACGACGCTCATGCTTGAAGGCATCTTTCTAAAAAACGAAAACCGCATCGAATTTTCCGAAGCCGTCAACGATTTTGCCTCGACAAATAAAAAAATCGAAGCGTTTACCGAATCGCTTGCCCCGCGCGGTACGAAGGGTATCGTATTCGAAAGCATCGCATCCGAACATATTCGCTCGCTGAAAGGACAGGAGCGTATCGATTCGCTGATGCTCGCAATCGAAGCGGAAGTCCGTGAACTCGGCAGCGCATTCTGCAAAGAATGTCGTACGATCGAAAATATTTTTTCCGGCATTTTTAATGAAAGCAAAAGCGCAGACTACGATGCGCTGCAAAACCTTATGACGATTCAAGGACGCGACAATCAGGATTTCAGAGATAAAATGCTCGAAGTCCGGAGTTTGCTGCAAAACGCGTTCAAGCTTCTCGCGGAAATCGAACCCTTCAATTTGCCGCGCGAAGCCCCTTCCGATGCGGCGGCGGCAGAATGACTCGCATCACCCTCTCCTGTACGGAGCCGTATGCGGTACGTCCTTTTTACGCAGGCGGTAAGCCGCTCTTGCACGATGCGCCCTTTTGGGGCATGACGCTCAAAAAAGCGGGAAGCATGCGATTCCGCTGGAACGAAACGAATGGAACGCGCGATACGCTGCTTAAAGAAATCACATCGGGCGGAAGCGCTTCGCAAAACGGTGCGCCGTGTGATCCCGTTCCGCTTGAACTCATCCATTCGAAAATCGTATACTCCGTCTCATCCGCCTCCGATACGTACGGCTTACAGGGCGACGGTATCGTGACCGATCGTACATCGCTCATGCCCGTCGTCACGGCGGCGGACTGTATGCCGATATTTTTTTATGAACGGGAACGCGGCGTCTTCGGCGTCGCCCATTCGGGATGGAAGGGAACGGGAATCGTTACGGAAGCGATCGCCGTAATGCGGCGAATATACGGAACCGATGTAAAAAACTTATCCGTCGCGCTCGGTCCGCATATACGAAGCTGCTGTTATATCGTAGACGAAGAGCGCGCATCGTATTTTAAAAAGAACTTTTGCGACGATTGCGTACGGGAATACGAAAGCGGATATGCAAATGCAAAGCGCTACCGGCTTTCGCTTGAAAAAGCAAATCTTTCACTCCTCGAAGCCTCGGGCGTCCGCGACGAAAATATCGCCGTATGCGATGACTGCACCGGATGCGACGAGCGCTTCGGATCGTTCAGGCGGGAAACGGGCGGCGACGTGCAAAAGCCTTTTACCGTACAGGCCGCCTTTTGCGGATGGATCCGCTGAGTGCGCGCGTACAGCGGACAGCATAAAAAGTCGATTTTGAATTTCATAAGGCCGCTCGAAACGGCAGCGTCCGCTCTCTCTTTCACTCATTATCAATTTTCGTTTTTGCCGCGACATACAGTGCAACGTTTACAAAAGACTGTCCGCTCGATATAGTAAGCCTGTCTATGGACTACTATATTTTCCGCAGCAACGACTTGCTCGTACGTAAAGATTCGCACGCGCTGCCCGACGAAAAAGCGTGGCACGCTTTGTGCGAATCGAAGTCCGTCCGCGATATGTTTTCGGAAACGCCGTACGCATACACAGCCGCCCTCCTTCAAGACGGCACAGTCGATGAAAATTACGAACTCATCCCGATCCGAAGCTATTTTGCCGAACACGACGAAAGCGAAGGTACCCGTGCCGCACGCGCAAAGGGAATGCTCTCATGGCGCCTTTCGTATAATTTTTGCCCTTCCTGCGCCGCCCCTCTCACCGACGACGAAAAGCTTTCCGCGCGAAACTGTACGAATTGCGGCGCACAGTTTTTTCCGCGCATCGAACCCTGCGTCATCGTGCTGATAACAAAGGGCGATAAGCTCCTCCTCGCAAAACACCGAGGGCGCAATCAAAACATCCATACGTGTATTGCGGGTTTTATCGAAATCGGCGAAAGCGCGGAACAGGCGGTCGTACGCGAAGTACGCGAAGAAGTCGGCATCGAAATAAAAGACCTGCGCTATGTCGGAAGCCAGGGCTGGCCCTTTCCCGACCAGCTTATGCTCGGCTTTCGCGCCGAATATAAAAGCGGCGACATACGCGTGCAGGAATCGGAACTCGTCGAAGCGAAGTGGTTTACGAAAGACGCGCTTCCGCCTTTCCCGAAACGGGGGAGCATGGGCTGGCGCCTCATCACGGGCGTATACGGCTAGAATTTAATATTACCGATATCTTCCGTGCCGACGACGCAAAACCACCGGCCGCCGCCTGCAGCCCAATATTTTCGGAATGCGCGCAGTACATCGTCGGCGCTCACCGAAAAAAGTTCGGCAATTTTTTCGTCGTACGCATACGGGTCTCCGAACATGAGAAGGCTGTATGTGAGGCGTGAAGCGACGCCGGCGTTCGTCACGGACGAAGCGTAAAACGAATTGACGTATTGATTTTTATAGCCTCGAAGCCTGTCGGCGACGGATGAAAAAATATACGAGCCGTCATCGTTTTTTCCGTCGATCACTTTGCCCGATGCGAAAATCGCCTCCGCTTCTTTTTCAAAGCGCACGACATTCTCCAAATCGCTCGCCTTAAATATATACACGTTCGCAAGTCCCGCCCGCATCGGAGTGACGGATGCGCTCGGCGAATAGCACGCGCCGTATTTTTCCCGCACGACGTTGAAAAGCACTTGCGAATACATGGAAGCGGCGAGAGAAGCCGCAAGCATATCGTCATCAAAGATCGAGGGGCCGCTCATCGCTTTTTCAAGATAGCCCGTGCCGGAAGCGGCTTTACTTCCGATGACGATCGGGTCTCCCGATACGGTAAGCGGCGGTACGTCGGGGGAGCGAAGATCGTACGATTGAGAGGGAATCGAACCGAAAGCGGCGTCGAGCTTTTTTAATAATTTTCTTTCATCGTAATTTCCGACTGCGACGATCATAATGCGCCGTGCGTCCGTATCGCGCTCATGGAGGAAGCGCATCGCTTCGACCGTAATATTGCCGATCGATTCGGGTTTTACCGACGAGCTTGCCGCATAGGGATGATCTTTAAAAATCGTCCGCGTCATCCGATAGGCGAGCATGCTTTCAGGATCGCTTTCCAAGCGCTGCATTTCCTGCGCGTAATCGGTCATAAGATTTTTATATTGCTGCGAATCATACGAAGGATGCAAAAACGCATCCGCAAAAACCGGCAGCACTCTGTCGAAATAATAATCGATACAGCTCATCGAAAGGACGGCTCCTTCACGCGAAACCTGCGGCAGAATCGAAAATCCCGTTTCGTACGCGAGAGCGCGGAGTTCGTCGTATGTGTACTTTTCCGAACCGCGAGTCATCATATCGAAGAGCGCCTTTTCCAAACCGGACGTTTCGGGAGAGAGATAGGAAGTTCCGCCTTTGACGATGACGGAAAGAGAGAGTTTTCTGTTCGCAGTATTTTTTCGGACATAGAGCGGGATGCCGTTCGAAAGGCGGAGTTGCCGCACATCCTTTCGGACGGAAACGGAGCCAGCGGCGGACTGCACAGTATCGGTTTTTACCGACGCGCACGAAAGGATAAAAGCGGAAAACAGGAGCGCGCAGAGCGGAACCGATATCCGCCGAAAGAAAGCGTATCTCTCGCCGCCGCGCCGCGCGGACGCACGCAAATCGAAACGATAAAAAAACGAACGCATATAAGATCCTTTCATTTTATCGCCTCCGTATCTTTATACCAAAATGCGGTATCGGCGGTGATTTCAGAAAAGCCGGCAGCGGCAAACGCTTCTTTTTGCTTTTCATACACGGCGGGATTGACGAGCACCGTAACGAGCGCGTTACGCTCCGAAACATATTCCGTCAAAAATCGGTCGATATCGTTTTTATCGATTTTCATCATATTGTCGAGATAGCGATAATAATAATCCGCATCCGCAGTGATCCACCAAAAACGGAGACTCGTCTTTACGCGCTCGGCCGTTTCGGCGTCGTCGATAAAGGTATCCTTTATCTTTTGATATACGCGCGAAAACTGCCGCGTCGAAAAAATCGCCGCATCGCCCCTAATGCGGCTCACGATATTTTCCGTAAGCGTCGTATAAAAAAGAGCTGCGCGCTGCGGCAAATCGTTTTCAGGCGAAAGAAGCAAAGCGCCGAACGACAGCGTACTCGTCGCGCGAGTGGTCATATAGCCTTCCCACACGTACTCGGAATCGGGAATGCCGAGCGCTTCGTTTTGCATCATCGTTCGAACGTAGATGCCGTCGGGATCGTCGAAAAAGTAGCCGAGCATATCGGCGGCATAGGTCGCCTTTCTGGCATAGCCCGCATCGGGGCCTCGCCAGATGACGGACACTTGCGCCGTATCGATCGAAATCCGGTCGTAAGGCATAACACGGAAGGTCGTGTGCGGAAGCGGATTGACAGGCTGTTGTTCGATCGGCGGAATCCACGGATCTTTTCCGCGTTCCCACGAACCGTACAATTCCTTTGCAAGCGCGTGTACTTCTTCAGGATTTACATCGCCTGCAATAAAGAGAGAAGCGTTGTTCGGTATGTAGTAGGTTTTTTGAATCGCGCGGATCTGATCGAGCGTCGCATTCCGCACGACAGCGGGAGAGCCCGCAGGATCGCATCTCCACGGATATTTCGGAAAAAGCGCCTTTTGAATATCGTACCGGTAAATCGTGTTCGGGTCGGAAAGCCCTCCTTCGATTTCCGAAAGCACGACTTTTTTTTCGCGCTCGAATTCCGCTTCGTCCAAAAGCGGTGATCTGATCGCATAGCTCCAAAACTCCATCCCCTCTCGGAGCAGAGATGACGGCACCGTAAAATAATAATTGACGCACTCCGCGCCCGTCGTCCCGTTCCAATCGGGCACTCCCATATCGCTTATGGCGCGCTGCACGCTCGCGGCATTCGGATACTTCGCGTTGCCTTTGAACATCATGTGCTCGTAGAGGTGAAAGAGTCCCGCATTTTCGCTCGTCTGCGCGATGCCGCCCGCCTTTACCGCGATTTCGATATATGCAAGAGGTGCCGCATGATTTTCGACGACGTATACGTCAAGTCCGTTTTCAAGCTTATAGCGGTGTACGTTTTTGATCGGCGTCTTTTCCGCAAAAGAGAAAAAGGCTGCCGACAGAAAAAAGAGAGTAAACACGGTGCGTTTTAAAAAAGTCATACCGGCAGTATAACAAAGGATGCACGGGCGCGCAACGACGGGATCAATATATGCTTCGGATAAAAGCGCATAATATTGCAACGTGCGCGATCGCAACTATGCACAAAAGCGCACGTGTGGTATAATCGACGTATGCAAATCATTCCCGTTGCGAGCGGAAAGGGCGGCGTCGGCAAAAGCCTTTTGTCGGCAAACCTTTCGATTGTGCTCGGTCAGGCCGGCAAAAAAACAGTGCTTGCGGATTTGGATTTAGGCGCATCGAATCTGCATCTCGCGATCGGTCAGCACGTGGATCCGGCGGCAAGCCTCGGCGCATGGCTCACCGACAAAGGCGAATTTGAAGACATCATCGCGCCGACCGATTACGAAAACGTGAGCTTTATCGCGGGCGACAGTCAAATCCCCTGTCTCACCTCGCTCAAGCCTTTTCAAAAGGCAAAGCTCGTGCGCAGTTTTCAAAACATCGACGCCGATTACCTCATCCTCGACTTGGGAGCGGGAACGCATCAGATCATCCTCGATATGTTTTTGCTTTCCGCACAGGGCATCATCGTAACCGCCCCGACCGTTACTGCGACGCTCAACGGCTACCTCTTCCTCAAAAACGCCGTTTTCCGCCTCATGTACACGACGTTTAAAAAAGGAACTGCCGGATACGACAGACTCGAAGCGCTGCGCAAAGATTCGACGTCTCTCCAGCGGCTGTATATCCCCAAATTGCTTGAAACCCTCGATAAAGCCGACCCGGAAAACACCGCGCTCTTTTTGTCGCGCATGAAATCGTTCCGTCCGCGCCTCATCATGAATCTCATCGACGATCCGAAAGACGCGGACAAAGCGCAGCGCATACGCCGTTCGTGCAACCAATATCTCGGACTCGATATCGAATACTTGGGAATCATGTATCGCGATTCTCTGCAGGAAAAAGCGCTCGAATCGCAGCTGCCGATCATCGTATACAAACCGCAGGCGGTGCTTTCGCAGGCGATCTACCGCATCGCCGAAAAAGTGCTCGCATCGGAAACGCATACCTTCGATGACGCCTATTCTCCCGATACGGACGGTGCTGAAACCTTCCAAATGGCGGAAGAAGAAGCGAACGAAGATTACGACTACAAACTGTCGGTCATCGACGATTTGGTCGGAAGCGGTACGCTCACGGTCGGAGAGCTCGCCGAGACGATCAAAACACAGCAGTTCGAACTGACGCAGTTGAAAAAAGAAAACATATTGTTAAAATCGAAATTGGTGCAGGCTGCAGCCCAAGGCTTTAAGGTATAAGCGATGTTTTTACCCTTGTATTGCAATTACCCGTCGTGGATCCGTCCTGAAATTTTTCCATGCATCCCCGTGCTCGGCCTTTTGCGCTGGTACGGTCTCATGTACATATTCGCGTTCGGCACGGCATTTTTCGTACTGAAAAAAGAAATGCTGGAAGGCGCGCTCGACAGCAAAAATTACAAAGCGACCGAAGACGACATATTCGGTTTTATCGCGACGGGGATCGTGTTTTTGCTCATCGGCGCGCGCATCTTTTCGACCCTCGTCTACGACACGAGCGGCATGTACCGCGAGCGGCCGTGGCTCATCTTTTGGCCATTCGACACGGTAACGCATAAATTTACGGGTCTTGCGGGTATGTCGTATCACGGAGGCCTTATCGGCGGTCTTATCGGTACGATTCTGTGGTGCAAGCGACACAAAAAAAACACGCTCCAATGGATGGATGCGATAGCGGTCGCGATCCCCGCAGGCTACACATTCGGCAGACTCGGCAATTTTTTAAACGGAGAACTGTACGGAAGAATTACGACAATGCCGTGGGGGATCGTCTTTCCGCAAGCGGAAAAATTTTCTGCGAGCTTGAAATGGGTGCAGGATTTTGCGGCAAAGATATACATGGAAATTATGGGAGCCACCGTAAACCTTCCGCGCCATCCGAGCCAATTATACGAAGCGTTTTTCGAAGGCGTCGTACTGTTCGGCATATTGTGGTTTATCAGAAAACGTAAAAGGTGGAACGGCATGCTTTCGGCCGCATACGTTTTCGGGTACGGCGCATTCCGCTTCGTCATCGAATATTTTCGGGAGCCGGATGCCGATTTGGGTTTCCGCATCGGAAAGGATACGGCGTCTTCCGTCTATATGAACGCTTCGCTCCTCAATTTTTCAACGGGGCAGATACTGTGTTTTTTGATGATGGTCTCAAGTATCGTCTTCGCCGTAGTTTCTTATTGTTACGCGAAAAAAATAGGAAAGGATAAGATACTGTAAGCGATAAGCTTCGCTTACGAAACTTGCGCTGACAACAAGACGGGATATTTTGTTATCAAGCGCTTTCCGCTTTTTACAAAAAACCGCAGAGAAAAGCTCCCTGCGGTTTAATAATTTTTATTAATCAAATCGAAATTGGTTTTATTGCCGCCTCGCAATTTTTACTTTGCGCTTTCAGCGTAAGCGGCTGCGCTTTCACCTGCGATACGACGCTCAGCGCTTCAGAATCTTTGCGAGATCGGAAGCGGTAAAGTGCAAATGCTCCGCAACTTTTTCCGCCGGCCCCGATTCGCCGAAGGTTTCGATGCTGAAGATATCGCTGCGATCTTTTACGAATCGGAACCACTCCGTACCGATACCCGCTTCCGCGGTGACGACGCGCTTTGCATTTCCGATGATTTTGCTTCGCGCCGCATCGTCCGCTTCGGAAAAGCGCTTCAAATCGATAACCGATACGATGCGTATCTTTTTTTCGGGAACGAGCTTCGCCGCTTCAAGCGCCGTATTCACTTCGGAACCCGATGCGAGAACGGTAATATCCGGAGAGGCGCTTCCTTCCTGCACGACATACGCGCCCGTGCGGATCGTCTTTTTCCAGTCTTTGTCGGCTTTTTCATATACGGCAAGTTTTTGCCGCGTCAGCGCAAGGCAAACCGGATGATTTTTGCTTTCGTAGGCCATCTTCCACGCTTCGACCGTCTCTTCGGCATCACCCGGACGGAGCACTTGTACGCCGGGAATCGCGCGGAGAGAAGCGAGCGTTTCGACCGGCTGGTGCGTCGGTCCGTCTTCGCCGACGTAAATAGAATCGTGCGTAAAAACGTATATGACCGGCTGCTTCATAAGAGATACGACGCGCAGCGACGGACGGAGGTAATCGCTGAACACGAGGAAGGTCGCACAGAACGGGCGAAGACCTCCGTGCAGACTGATACCTGCGCTGATCGCCGACATCGCAAACTCGCGGATGCCGAATTCGATCATGCGCCCTTTTCGATTTTCGGCCGAATAAACTCCGTCCAAGTCGTCGATTTTCGTTTTATTCGGCCCTGTCAAATCCGCCGAACCGCCGACGAAATTTCCGTAACGCTTTGCGATCATGACGATCGCTTTGCCGCTCGCATCGCGCGTTGCAAGGGAATCTCCGATTTTGAATGAAACGTCGGGAACGTCGTTCGTGGGAGAGTCGGTATGGAAAGCATCCCACTCTTTTCGAAGTTCGGGATTTTCTTCAGACCACGCTTCGAATTCTTTTTTCCATTCCGCTTCGCGCTCCGCATACGCCGCTTTTTTTGCGGCAAAATAATCGTACGCTTCGGGGAATACGTAAAAGTCTTTGTCGGAAGGCAAACCGATCGCTTCTTTTGCAGCCTTTACGCCTGCTTCTCCGAGGGGAGCGCCGTGTACGTCGGGCGTGCCCTGCTTCGGCGCGTATTTTCCGATGACCGACGTAAGCATGATGAGCGTCGGTTTGTCGGTGCATTGTTTCGCTTCTTCGGTCAATTTAATAATTTTTTCCGGTTCGTACATCGAACCTTTCAAAACCTGCCAACCGTACGCTTCGTAGCGCTTTGCGATATCGTCGGTAAAAGCGATATCGGTCGAACCGTCTATGCTGATTTTATTTTCGTCGTAAAATACGATGAGCTTTCCGAGCTTCAAGTGTCCCGCAAGGCTCGACGCTTCGGACGCAACGCCTTCTTGGAGACAGCCTTCGCCGACGAGCGAATACGTATAGTGATCGACGATTTTACGAGAAGCCGTATTGAATCGCGCGGCAAGCATCGTTTCCGCGATTGCCGAACCCACCGCCATCGCCACACCCTGTCCGAGCGGGCCGCTCGTATTTTCAACGCCGTCCGTCGCGCCGTATTCGGGGTGCCCCGGACATTTCGAGCCGACTTGGCGGAAACTCTTTATGTCGTCGAGCGTCACTTTGTAGCCGGCAAGGTGCAAAATCGCATACAGCCACATAGAACCGTGTCCCGCAGAAATCAAAAAACGGTCGCGGTCTGCCCATTTCGAGTCGGCGGGATTGTGTTTTAATATGTCGCCGTAGAGAACGGCCGCCAATTCCGCAGCTCCGAGCGGAATACCCGGATGCCCCGAATTCGCCTTTTGAATGGCATCCATCGAAAGGCCGCGCACGCTCGCTGCAATCGCTTCAATCGCTTTTTTGTCCATAATCGCTCCTATTAACAATAATTAATAATCTGTTCAATTTCGAGTTTGCTAGAACTCAAAATTTTCCGTCCATTTTGCTCATCAACCGAATGACGGTTTCAAAAAATAAAATTATGCTTACGGCGAGGTTCCGGCTGCGTGCCTTTTCGAGCGTCAGGCTTACGGAAGCCTGCCCCTAAAAGCTCGACCGCGGCTAAGCGGACGGGTTCTCGCTGAAAGCATCGCTTTGTTTAGAAATACTTTCGAAACTCGTCATTCGACTTAATTATCATTTTACAACGACAAACCCGCTGCCGCTTTCCGATTTGACGGCATCGGTAAGTTCGCCGCTGATATCTTCAAAATTACATTCCATACCGTCGAGCGATGCCGCAATCTCATCGACGTCTTCAGCTGCAGCGGCAGGCTCGCGTTCGATCATCTCCAACATGCGCAAAACGTGATTATAGATCTGCGACAGGATGACGAGCTCCTGCTGCGGATAGCGTTCAAGGTTTGCGGCGGATCGATCGATTTCCAGCACGAGCCGACTCGCTTTCCGGTACAGTGCAAGCGCGCGACGACGCAACGGCCCGATATGAAAATCGGCAAACCAATTGTAATCCTTTTTTATTATAGCGTGGCACGAATCGATATGCAATAAAAGAATTTTCCGCTCTTCGGGTTTTAAATGAACGCCGTCCGGCAAAATCCGGTCGAGGATGAGATCGGGATCGTATTTTTTTTCGAAAAGCTGATCTTCGATATACGCGTCGAAAACAAAATCCGGAGCGGCCAGATCTTCGAATATCTGATCGCCTGAATCCGTATCGATGTTTAAAAAATTATTCCACGTGCCGACGGCGGGAACTTCTTCGCCGGCTTTCCATAAGCGCGTTTCCACACCAAAAGGCTCGTAGGCGACTTTACGGCTTTGCAGGAGGAACTCTTCGACCGAACCGCAGTGCTCCGTACACAGCGCGTCGGCGTCGTCGAGAAAAATGCAGGCGAGCTGCTCTTCGATCGATGCGCAGGGACCGGCAACTGCGAAACTTTCGAGAAAATCGGATTCGAGCCTCGCGTACCAATTTTGCCGATCGAGATCGTCTGCTTGCATACGCATCGGATTTTCATCACGCTTTACCGGCACGACTTCGATGCGGCCGTAATCCCAATCGACGACACGGCACAAAATACGGTCGCCGTATTTGAAGGCGCAGTATTTGACGAGCGGCTCAAGGGAATTGACCGTAAGATGCACTTCGGACGGCAGCTCAAAATCATGGGCGGCCAAATCCAAGCCCTCGTTTGCGGGATCGGCGGCGATATATTGAGATGCGAATTCCGAACCGTAGAGCGCAAAGAGATCTGCGGCATGGGGGCTTGCAAAAGTCACAATCTTAGGCGGGAGTACTTCGCCTTTATATGTAAAAGTGAGCGATGACGGAAGCATTTCGGGATCGACGAAGGGCATACACCTCGCACCCGCGGCAAAACACTTATGTTCGACTTCGTAGCGTGTCGGCTTAAAGCTGAAAAAGCGGTTCGAAAACGCGCCCGCCCGTGTGATATACAGTCCGTCGTCGATCATAAAAACGCAATCGCTTGAAACAAGGTAATCTTCGCACATTGTACGCGTCGCGCGCACCCCCATTTTGCCGAGTATGCGCGCAAAATCCTTATCCGAAAAAACTTCGCGGTAGGTTCTGAGAAATCTGTCGATAAGCGTTTTCGCTTGTGCTTTCATCTTTTATAAAATACTGACAGTCCGCCGCAAAGGCAAATCTTTGCGCTCTCGGTCACACGACGCGGATATCTTCGACGGAAACGCCGCAGTCCGAAAGCACCGACTCCATCCGATCGAGCGTTATATCGGTCGCTTTTATCGTAAGGCGGCGTACGCCGGGTTCTTTCAGTTCGTCGGTGACGACGGAAACGATATTGCCGTTGAGCGCCGCGATCTTTTCGGCGATCTTTGCGAGCTGACCGGGTTTGTCGGCGCTGCTTATCGTCACGCGCACGCCTTCGTGTCGGGCGCCGAACATATTCGTAAACAGGTGAAAAAGATCGCTTTCCGTCACGATGCCGATGAGGATATCGTCTTTCATAACAGGGAGACATCCGATTTGATTGTCGACCATGATGCGCGCCGCTTCTTCGACGATTTCGTTTTCAGAAACCGTTACGACTTTTTTCGTCATAACTTTTTCGACGGTAAGTTTGGAAAGCAGATAGCCGATTTCATACATGTCGAGAGTGGTCGCATCGGACGGACCGGCTTTCGCCAAATCGTTTTTTGTGATGATGCCGGCAAGTCTGTCGTTTTTGTCGATAACGGGCAGCTTGCTGATGGTCTTTTTCGTCATAAGCGCTTTGGCTTCCGTGAGCGTCGTTTCCGGAGAAACGTACACCGGGTTTCGCGTCATCACATCCTTTACAATCATACAAATCCTCCTGCACCCCAAGGCAACCGAGCCGGAAACTATGTATCTAAAAAATAACGTGTAATGTAAAAAGCGGCTGCACTCCCGGCAGCAGCCCTGCCGTTTGCGCGGGGAACTTCGCGCTCCGCGCTCGTTGCAAGTGCCGCGGCAGACCGTAATCGGAATCGGACAGCGCAATCTTTTTTATAAAAAAGATTGCTTGCCATCGGTCTGAGCGGCTCGGCGGCAGTTCCGCTGCCTCGCGTTCCGCCGCGTTTTATGTACCCGCATACACTATTTTCATACCTAATACATTTCCGACTCGGTTGCCCTGTTCTGCATTTCCTTAGTATTATAACACATTCCGCGCGATTTTACCGCCATGCTGCGATTTTTTTATCGGCCGCCGTTCGCGCGTGATGATTTCAGCCGCCGAGGTAAGCCGCTTTTACTGCGGGATCGGCAGCGAGGTCGGAAGCCTTTCCGCTCTTCGATATTGCGCCCGTTTCGAGGATGTACGCGCGGTCGGCAACGGAAAGCGCTTTATACGCATTTTGTTCGACGAGCAGGATCGTCGTCCCTTCCGCGCTGATTTTTTTAATGATCGAAAAGATTTCGTCGACGAGGATCGGCGCAAGCCCCATAGAAGGTTCGTCGAGCAAAAGCAGTTTCGGAGAAGCCATAAGTGCGCGGCCCATCGCGAGCATCTGCTGCTCGCCTCCGGAAAGCGTTCCCGCATTTTGCTTTACGCGTTCTTTTAACCGCGGAAAAAGCTCGAACACTTTTTCCGTATCGCGCCGGATTTCCGCCTTGTCGCGCCGCAAATAGGCGCCGAGTTCGAGGTTTTCGCGTACCGAAAGATTTTGAAAAATACGCCGGCCTTCCGGCACCTGAATCAAACGGCGCTCGACGATTTTGTCGGGCGCGCAATCGGTGATGTCTTCTCCGTCGAAAAAAACGCTTCCCGCATCCTTTTTCAAAATATTCGAAACGGCGTGCAGCGTCGTCGTCTTACCCGCGCCGTTCGATCCGATCAGCGTGATGACTTCTTTGTCTTCGACCGAAAACGAAATATCGTGCAGCGCTTTGATCGCGCCGTATGAGACGGTGAGATTTTTAACTTCGAGCAGCGTACCCATCGTACCCCCATATAAAAATTAATAAAAATCGATTCTCGTTTACGACGCGTCCCGTCCGAGATAGGCTTTAATGACCTGCGGATTCGTCCGAATCTCTTCCGGTTTTCCTTCCGCGATAACGCGGCCGTAATCGAGCACCATGATGTGTTCGCAGATTCCCATGACGAGCTTCATATCGTGTTCGATGAGTAAAATCGTCAAATCGAATTCCTTTCTGATAAAATCGATCATGCGCATGAGTTCCGCCGTTTCCTGCGGATTCATTCCGGCAGCAGGTTCGTCGAGCAAAAGGAGTTTCGGCTTCGATGCAAGGGCGCGTGCGATTTCAAGTTTGCGCTGTTCGCCGTACGGCAGATTGCGCGCAAGTGAGTCTTTTTTGCCGTCGATTTTAAACAGCTGCAAAAGATGCATCGTCCGTTCGCTCATCATTCTTTCGTCACGGCGGAACTTCGGAGTACGCAGCAGTACGTCGAGAGGGGAAACCGTGCGCGACGAATGGAGCGCAATGCGCACGTTGTCGGACACCGAAAGATTTCCGAAAAGCCTGATGTTTTGAAAGGTGCGCGCAATGCCGATCGCGTTGAGCCCCGCAGGCTTCATCTTGTTGATGATGCGGACTTTACCGCTTTTATCCCAAAACGAAAGCTGTCCCGAAGTCGGCGTATAGATACCGCTGATCATATTGAACAGCGTCGTCTTTCCCGCGCCGTTCGGACCGATCAAACCGTAGAGCCTTCCTTCACGCAGTTCGCATGAAAAATCGCTCACCGCACACAAACCGCCGAAAACGATCGAAACGTCGCTCGCTTCGAGCACGAGTTTTTTTTCATCAGCCATTGCGCGCCTCCGTTTTTTTGCCGCGACAGAGCGCCGAAGCGATTTTATCAAAGGTGCGGACGAACGAAAATTCTTTCATACCCATAAGTCCCTGCGGGCGGAATATCATCACGATGATGAGGATGACAGGATAAATGAGCAGGCGATAGTTTTGCAAAAAACGCAAAAACTCCTGCACATAAGTGAGCACAAAGGCCGCGAGCACGCTTCCGGTCGTCGAACCCATGCCGCCGAGCACGACGAAGATGAGATAATCGATGCTCTTCGTAAACGACGCCTGGTCGGGTTTTACGAATCCGATAAAAGGCGCGTAGAGCGCCCCTCCTATACCCGCGACAAAAGAGGCGACGACGAAACCGAGCATCTTATATTTAAACACATCGATGCCCGCAGCGTTTGCGGCAATTTCGTCTTCGCGTACGGCGAGGATCGCGCGTCCGTAAGTCGAGCGTATAAAGTTCTGAAGCAGAATAATGAGGGCGACGAGGGTTCCGACGATGACCGTATACGCGAGCGCGGGATCAAGTGTCAGCACCGTCGGAAACTGTTTACCGTTGGGGCCTCCCGTCCATCGTTTGAGATTTACAAGTACGACGCGGATTATTTCGCCGAAGCCGAGCGTTACGATCGCAAGGTAATCGCCTTCGAGTTTGAGCGTCGGAAAGCCGATGAGAAATCCGAAAAACGACGTAAGGATACCGGCGAAAACGATCGAAAGGGGCAGCGGCACGTGCGCATTTGTCGAAAGCAAAATCGTCGCATACGCGCCGATCGCCATAAAGCCCGCCTGTCCGAGAGAGAGCTGCCCCGTGATGCCGCAAATCATATTGACGCTGAGCGCCATGATCGCGTTGACCGCCGACAGCGTGAGTATCTGCGCGGTATACGCATCGATGATTTCCAAGCGTATGAGAAGGGCGGGAAGCGCGACGGCAAGCAGCGCGCACACACCCGGAACAAGCATATTTTTCAGCAGTGTATTTTTCATAATTAATAATAACTCCTATGCGATGCGAAAGCCGTATTCCTACGCTTGGCGCATCACACTTTTACCGTGCGGCTCTTTCCGAATATGCCCGACGGCTTTACCAAAAGGACGATTATTAAAATCGAAAACGAAATCGCATCCGCGTACTGCGAAGAGAGAAAGCCCTTCGTGAGCGTTTCCGCGATGCCGAGAAGGATACCGCCGAACATCGCACCGGGGATCGAACCGATGCCGCCGAGAACAGCCGCGATAAAGGCTTTGAGACCGGGCATATACCCCATCATCGGATCGATTTGCGGATAAGCGGTCGCATACAAAACGCCGCCCGCACCCGCGAGGATCGAGCCTATGACAAAGGTAACCGCGATGATGCGGTTGACGCTGATCCCCATGAGCGAAGCGGCCTGCATATCGAACGAAACGGCCTGCATCGCTTTGCCCGTCTTCGTCCTGTTTACGATATAATTTAAAACGATCATCAAAAACGCACTCGATGCGATGACGATACACTGGATATTCGATACGGCAAGAGAGCCGAATAAAAAGTTTTTTACCGCAATCGTCGGAAACTGACGCGGATCGGGACCGACAAAGGGCAGCACGCGCATCGTATTTTGCAAGATGAGTTCGACCGCGATCGCCGTGATGAGCGAATTGAGGCGGGGAGCCGAGCGGAGCGGACGGTAGGCAAAGCGTTCGATGACGAGCGAAAGCATGGCGCAAACGACCATAGCCGCGGCGAATGCGAGCACGAGGCTTACGGGAGTGACGCTTGCCGCGACCGAAGGCGCAGATCCGAGCGCGACAAGCACGAAGTAGCCCGCGTACGCTCCCATCATGACGACGTCTCCGTGAGCAAAATTGATAAGTTTTACAATACCGTAGACCATCGTATAGCCGAGCGCGATGAGAGCGTAGATGCTGCCGAGCGAAAGCCCGTTGATGAGCTGCTGTAAAAACAGTAAACCGTTATTCATATTCGATTCCTAAACCTTTTCCATTTCCTGTATTAAACGGTAAGTTTTACAGTACCATATCCGCGCCGATTATTCAACAAACAAACATTAATAATTTGCATACCGCGTACAAATGAAAAAAGGCGCCGGCTTCGCAAAGGAAGGGGCGCCTCTTGCCGTGCAAAAAAACCTTAGGGATTGACTGTCGTCTTATATACGCTCGTCAATTTTCCGTCCGCTCCGCGCACGAGTTCGAGCATGACCGCGGACTTGACGGGATTGTGCCGGGCATCGAAAGTCAAGTGCCCCGTAACGTAATCGCCGTCCGTCTGCTCAAGAGCCGAGCGGACGGAAGCGACATCGAGGTTTCCGGCTTTTACGATCGCGTCGCGCAGCATATACACGCTGTCGTAGCCGAGAGCCGCAAACGCATTGGGCGCGGAATTGTATTTTGCCTTAAAGGACGAAACGAATTTCTGCACTGCAGGAACTTCCGAATCGACGGCATAGTGATTCGAATAAAATCCGTTGAGCACTTCGTCGCCTGCGTTTCCGGACAGTCCGTCCCATCCGTCCCCGCCGACGATGGGCGTCGTTATGCCCTGCATGCGAAGCTGGCGCGCGATGAGCGCGACCGTACCGTAGTAATCGGGAATATAGACGACAGCGGGTGCCGCGTTTTTGATTTTCGTAAGCTGCGCGTTGAAATCCTTATCACCGGTCGAATACGATTCGCGCGCGACGACCGTTCCGCCGCCGGCTTCAAATGCTTTGACGAAATTTTCTTCGAGCCCGACGGAATAATCGTTTTGAATGTCGTACAAAACGGCGGCGCGCTTTGCACCGAGCGTTTCCGTTGCGAATTTTCCGCCGACCGTTCCCTGAAAAGGATCGATAAAACACGCGCGGAAAATATAATCGCCCGCATCGGTGATTGCGGGAGACGTAGCCGCCGGCGCGATTTGGATGACGCGGCTTGCCTGAGCGAGCGTCGTTACGGCCTGCACGCAGCCTGACGTAAGCGAGCCGACGATGAATTTCACTTTATCTTTCGTCGTCAATTTTTTGAACGCATTGACGCTTTTATCGGGTTTGCCTTCATCGTCTTCTCCGATGAGCACGATTTTTTTACCGTTTACGCCGCCTGCTTCGTTGATTTCACCGATCGCAAGGTCGATGCCTTTTTTGCATTCGACGCCGTATACGGCGACGTCGCCCGACAGCGGAAAGATGCCGCCTATCGCAATCGTATCGCTTTCGCTTTTGGAACAGCCCGCCGCAAAAAGCGCCAAAGCCGCAACAAGCACAAAACCTGCGTATTTTCCGAGCATTTTCATATCGAATACCTCCGGGGTATGATCTTAAACATGAGTAAATATATTCAAAAATATTAAAGGTTGTCAAGCGCGCCGCAAATGCGTTTTACAACGATCCGACAGGGCGTGCATACGCGCTAGGGCAGGCTGCATTCGTCATACTCGGACTTCGATTCCTTTAAAAATTTTAAAACATATGTTACAATAATAATTATGAATATTTTATTTTAAAAATTCCGATCAAAAAAGCGGCACTTTTGATATGAATATTCAAAATTATTTTTATCACGGAGGTATATGATGGACAAAGCAAAACCTATGCATTCGTATAGGGGGGGGGTATTCGGTAAAGCTCTCTTTTTAAAATTAACAATTTTATTTTTCGGTATCGTGCTGACTGCCGTATCGATGGCAAGCTGCGCGAACGGATCCTCGGACACCGGCGGAACGACGATCCCGACGATACATCCCGACGAACAATGGGTCAATGAGGCCATAAGTAAAGCGGGTGCGGCTCCTACATTCATCGTAGGCACGGGAAAAACGATTACCCTTTCAGGAGACGGCTTAACGTGGACGTCAAATAACACCGCCATCATAAACGTCGCAGGCTCACCTTCCGGAGCATACGATGTTACGCCGCCTGAAGGGAAAGCCGATGTAACCTTAACGGCAAAGGCGAAAAAGGGTGCATTTTCAAAAGAAAGAAAGTTTACCGTCGTCGTACACAAAGACTCATCGACGGTGACAGTCGCCGATCTTATAAAAAGCATCAACCTGCCTTCGGAAACGGAAACCGACATAAACCTTCCTGCAACTATTCCGGGAGTTTCCGGCGCAAGCATAACGTGGACTTCGGATAAACCTTCCGTAATAGCCGACGACGGCAAAATAGATCCTGAAAAGCGGGATTTGCGCGACATACCCGTAAAACTTACGGCGACGCTTACTTATAACGGTACGGCGACGAAAGACTTTACCGTCGCCTTAAAGCGTCTTACGGAAATATCGGAAACTCGTACCAAGGACGGCAATACCACTACTACAAAGTGGATTTTTACCGATACCGAAATATGGTATACAAGAACACAGACTTCAAGTTCAGAGACGAATACGTACGGCAGAAAATTTATATACCAAGACATCGATACGACTACAAAAAAACTTAAAATGCTGCGGCAAACACATGATATGCTGAACGGAAAGTCGTACGAAATCGGCAGCTCCGAACACAAAGCTTTAGCGATAAACTCTGGAATGTCTGAAGCCGAGTATGCGGAATACGTGAATAGGAATAAAACACCCAGACTCTGTACCTACAGCATTCGGTATCACACGACCGAAAAAACATACGTTTTTTATATAAAGGAGACGTACGACAGTTCGAAAAAATGGTTTGAACAAAGCGGCAGCTATCGGTACGACACATCGCCTTATAAATATATACGGATTGAAAAGGAAATGGGATCGGACTATCGTTTTTCGTATGATGATAAATCCTACGTCGGAACAATAAACGCGGAAGGCACCGTCTTTACCGGCAAGGAAAAAGATAACAACGCAGACACGATTACTGTAGACATCACCGACAATCTTGACGGCACCGTTTCGATAAGAGTCGCAGGTAGTACATATACGCTCTACTTTTACGGCAGGTATCTATAACAGCAAAGTTTTTCCGCTCGTGCCGCTGCTGCAAACGGCAGCGGCAAAAATCGCCGGTCGACGGATAAGCAGACTGCAAACACGGACGGTCGTATCTGTAAACGGCGACGCGTCATGCAGATTGCACGCATCCCGCCGCAGCAATCCCCGCCGCGCGCCCTACACGCGTTTTGCCGATTTTTTTGCGGCGGGCTTCGACGCGTCTTGGATCGCTTTTGCATGCGCTTCGGCTTTGACGATCTCTTCGAATTCTTTGCCGTCCATCGTTTCTTTTTCGAGCAAGTACTTCGCGATGTATTCGAGCAACTCGCGGTGCTTTTTCAAAAGAGCGACGACGGATTTGTAGCGCTCGGCCATAATGCGGGCTATCTCTTCGTCGATATATTTTTGCGTTTCTTCCGAATACTCGCGCACGAGCTGCGGTTCGGCAGCCCCGTATCCCTGTCCCGATTTTCCGAGCGTAACGTTTTTAAATCGGTCGCTCATACCGTAAGCAGTGATCATTTTGCGGATCGTATCGGTTGCCCGTTGGATATCGTTTGCGGCTCCGGTCGAAATCTCGTCGAAGATAACCTGTTCGGCAGCTCGTCCGCCGAGTAGCACGTCGACTTCGTTGATCAAATCGCGTTTCGTCTCCAGTGTCTTTTCTTCTTCTTCGCGATACTGCGTAAAGCCGCCGATACCGTGAGAGCGCGGAACGACGGTGATCTTGTTGACCGGCGGATAGTCGGGCGTAAAAGCGCCGACGAGCGCGTGTCCCGTTTCGTGGAACGCGACGATGCGCCGCTCTTTTTCGTTTTCCTTGCGCGTCTTTTTTTTGAGACCGATGCTCACTTTGTCGATCGCGTCGTTAAAATCGGACATCGTCACTTTTGCGTGCCCGTTGCGTACGGCGAGGAGAGCCGCTTCGTTTACGACGTTTGCGAGGTCGGCCCCCGCGAAACCTATCGTGCCGTGCGCAAGAGATTCGAAATCGACGTCGGAATCGAGTTTGACGTTTTTCGCGTGGATGCGCAAAATCTCTTCCCTGCCCTTGACGTCGGGACGTTCGACGGGCACTTGGCGGTCAAAGCGGCCGGGGCGCAAAAGCGCAGGATCGAGTATGTCGGGGCGGTTCGTCGCCGCTAAAATGATCAATCCTTTTTCGTTATCGAAGCCGTCCATTTCGACGAGGAGCTGGTTGAGCGTCTGTTCGCGTTCGTCGTTGCCGCCGAGGTTGTTCATGCGGCTTTTGCCGATCGCATCGAGTTCGTCGATAAAGATGATGCACGGCGCTTTTTCCCGCGCTTGGCGGAAGAGGTCGCGCACGCGGCTCGCACCGACGCCGACGAACATTTCTACGAAGTCCGAACCGGAAATGCGGAAAAAGGGCACGCCCGCTTCTCCCGCGACAGCGCGCGCAAGGAGGGTTTTACCCGTACCCGGAGGTCCGACGAGCAGCACGCCCTTCGGGATCTTACCGCCGATGTCGGTATATTTTTTCGGCTGCTTTAAAAAATCGACGACTTCGATAAGCTCGTCTTTCGCTTCGTCCACGCCCGCAACGTCGGAAAAGCGCGTTTTCACTTTCCCCTCTTCGACGGCTTTCGCGCGCGACTGCCCCGCGCCGAAAATGCTTCCCATACCGCCGCCCATGCCGCTTCCCATCTTTCGAAGCACTAAAAAATACATGATAAAAATAAAAACGATCGGTATCAAATTAACAAGGATCGGAAGCAGGTAATTGTTTTGCCGGAGCACGAATTTATAATCGACGCCCTTTTCGTTCATCAGTTCGATGAGTCCTTCGCTTAGGCCCAGTACGCCGAGCGTTTTGTATTCCTGCCGGCTGCGCGTTTGAACGGGAAAAAGCATATAGCCTTTCGCGCTCTGCTCCGAAGAAACTGCGCGCTCGGGACCGTAGCCCGTAAAATAGGTTTCGCCGAGTTCGACCGAAACGATCTTTCCGTCTTCGATGAGGCGGCGGAATTCGGAAAAATCCACGAGGTTGTCGGGCTTGGACATGACGAACATATTGACCAGCGCAAGCACCGCAAGCACGAGGAGCATAAGCGCCCACAGCGGAAACCGCGAGCGGTTATTGTCATCGTCTTTTTTCTTTTTATCGTTGTTGTCCGGCCCTGCAAATTTAAAAAAATTGTACGGATCGTCTTTATTGTCGTCTTTTTTATCTTTGATTTCATCGCTCATCAAAAACCTCACTGGAATACGTTTCACTCATTTAAATATACGCAATATCGCCGCCTTTGTCGACACAAAAACGCTTGCGCCGAATGAATTTCGTATAAAGTTCCGTTTTCAAATACCGATACTCATATACGGATGACTGTTATCCCGACGAAATATCCCGCCGCATGGGTACACGGAGGTTGAACATGGGCTACAATCAAGCGTATAATGCATATAAAAATACGAATATCCGCACGGCAAGTCAGGGGCATCTCATCGTGTTGCTCTATGAGGGAGCGGTACGCCAGCTCACGGCAGCAGCCGATATGTTCGATTCGGCAAACGCCATAAAAGCGCGCGATATCGAAAAATTCAATAACTGTCTGCAAAAAGCGCAGGCGATCATCACGGAGCTGCAAGTATCGCTCGATATGGACAGGGGCGGCGAAATCGCAAAAAATCTCATGTCGCTGTACATATTTTTCAATAACGAACTCATGTCGGCCAACATCAACCGCGACAAAAAAAAGGTCGATTTTGTGCTGTCGATGCTGACGGAACTTTCCGACGCGTGGCGGCAGGCGGCAAGCAGCACGGCAAATGCACCGGCGGCGACGGTCGCAAACTCGCTGAATATAGAAGGCTGAATCGAGGAAAACTCATGCATAAACTTTCACAAAACGAAATAGACGAACGGGTCGCCGTACTCAAACGCTTTAAAACGCTACTCGTACAGCAGCGCGATAAATTCCGCGAATACCTCTTAGTGCTCGAAAAACAGCAAACGTCGATCACGGAAGAAAACACCGACGCCCTCATCGCGCATACGGAGCTCGAACAGCAAGTCGTTTCGAATATCGCCGGTCTGCAAAAAGTGATCGTACCGATGTCGGAAATGTATTCGTCGATCAGGAGTTCCGCCGAGGCCGACGAAACCCGCGCCCTCGAATCGATTCAAAAAGACCTTGCACACTTACAGTCCCAAGTCCTCGCCCAAAACGAAAAGAACCGCAGCCTGCTCCGAGTCCACATCGCAAACATTCAAACTCAGATGGAGCGCATTAAAAATCCGTACCGCGGAAGCAGGAGCGTGTATGCGCAAAAGCAAAGCGTCGGAAGTTTCGTCGAAGTGCAGGCGTAAGAGGGCATGATCGCACTCATCGCGGCATACGCAAAAAACCGCGCGATCGGAAAAGACGGAAAGCTCCCGTGGAAATTAACAAAGGAACTGCATCATTTCCGCGATGTGACTTCGGGCAATGTCGTCGTCATGGGACGAAAGACGTTCGAATCGCTCGGAAAACCGCTTAAAGGCAGAACGACGATCGTCCTTTCGAAAAGTAAAATCATTTCCGAAAGACAGATGCCCGACGCAAAGCTCTACGGAGCGAGAAGCATAGACGAAGCTCTTTTTCTTTCGGAAACACTTGCAACGAAAAGCGATCCTCCCCCCGACATCTTTTTTGCCGGCGGCGAAGCGGTCTACGCCGAAGCGCTGCCGTTTTGCAGCGCACTTTACATAACGGAGATCGACGCATACGTCGACGGCGACGCCTTTTTTCCGGACTTCGACGAAGCGCTCTTCGACAAAAAAATTATCAAAAAGATAAGCGACGATACCCTGCCCTACACATACATTCTGTACACGAAAAAAGCGCGCGATTGACCGTCCGAACAAACAGGCGCAGCGGATTCCGCGCTCTCCTGTAGGCATACACACACAAAAAAAAGCGCAAAAAAAAAGCGCAAAAAAAATGCTTGTCAATTTATATATTTGCGTATAAAATGATATAATTATGAAGAATGTTCTGCTGATAGATGCATCCCCCCTTTTTAGAGAGTTTTTGAAGGACAAACTTTCTGCAGAAAAAGTTTCGGTTACGGTGACGCAGGGAAAACGCGACGCCTTTATCAAAATGATTTCGATCCTGCCCGATCTCATCATCTATGAAATACAGGACGATTTTTCCGAATTGTTGCGCTTTTTGGAAAAAAAACGCGCGGATCCGAATGCCGTCCGCATTCCGATGATCGTCTCAGGTCCCGTCGCCGACCGTACTAAACTCTCGCAGTTTGCGCAGTTCGGCGTCACCAAATATTTTACCAAACCGATAAAATTCGATATTTTTTTCGAAGCGGTCGGACAGATCCTATCTCTCGCGTTTTCCATGGATACGACCCAGTGCGTACTCGACATCCACCGAAACGGCGATATCATCTTCATAGAAATCGCCGACGGGTTGAATCGGGAAAAGCTCGCGCTGCTCAAATATAAGCTGACGGAGATGATCGACGCGGGACAACTGGATGCTCCGAAGATAATCCTGATGCTGACGAATCTCGATCTTTCTTTCGTCGACGGATCGAATATCGAACTGCTGCTGGACAATGTGCTTGCCGACCCGAAAGTGCAGCCCAAAAACGTGAAAGTGCTTTCGCTCAATTCTTTTATCCGCGAGCTGATTGCGGGGCATCCCCAATACGACGGCATCGAAGTCGTAACCGAACTCTCTCACGTCCTCAATTCGCTCATCGACAGCAGCGCGGGTTCAAGCGTTTCCGAATTGGTCGAGGAAAAACTTTTGACGCCGATGCGCGAGCCGTCGCAGGATTCCATCGATACGCGTTTTTATTCCGACTTGGGTGTCGAACAGGACGACAGCGAAACCGTCGGAAACGTTTTGCGCATCGCGCTCGTGGACGACGACGCTGTCGTTTTGAAGCTTTTGGAAAGCGCGTTCAGAGCCGTAAGCGCGACCTGCGATCTGTATTCCAGCGGAGCGGAGTTTTTAACGGGCATCAACAAACACCGCTATGATCTCGCCGTCGTCGACATACTGATGCCCGGTATTTCGGGTTTCGATATTTTGGCGCGATTGGGCAACACCGCACACGGCGTTCCGATCATCATCTATTCGCAGACGACAAAGCGCGAAGACGTCATACGCGCGCTCAGCCTCGGCGCAAAGCACTATCTAGTAAAACCGCAAAAACCCGAAGTCATCGTACAAAAGGCGATAGAGCTGCTCCATGGAAAAATCTAATATCGATCCCGACCAGCGATTAACGTTTCTTGCGAACACCGTACACGAAATCCGTACGCCGGTGCAGACGATCATCGGCACGCTCGAACTGCTTTCCGATACGAAGCTCAACAACGAACAGCAGGAATACGTGCGCCAAATTCAATTCAGCACGAATGTTCTGCTCTCGCTCGTCAACGACATACTCGATTTTACGAAAATCAAATCGCGGCAGATCACCCTCGAATCGATTCCGTATGATGTCGTCGCTCTCACCGAACAGGTCGTCGACCTCGTCAGTATGGAAGCGTTCGGCAAAGGCATAGAGCTCGTCGTCGATTCCGACTACAAACTGCCGCAGCTTATCGTCGGAGATCCGACGCGCATTCAGCAAGTACTCCTCAATATTATTAAAAATGCCGTCAAGTTCACGCAATCGGGCTATATTCACGTAGCGCTTAAGTGCAAAGATAAAAAAATGCTGCTCTTTGAAATAGCGGATACCGGCATCGGCATTCCGAAAGAAAAACAGGGGCAGCTTTTTACCGATTATTATCAGGCGGAAACCTCGACGACGCGCAAGTACGGCGGAACGGGTTTGGGACTGGCGATATGCAAAGGACTCGTCACGGCGATGAACGGCGACATAGGCGTACGCACGAATCCCGACGGCGGCTCCGTTTTTTGGTTTACCGTTCCCTTTGCCGCGGCACAAAATCTGCCGGTTCCGAACACGATAGTCGCCGCCCCTCCGAATACGCGCATCCTAATCGTCGACGACAGCCTCCTCGCGGTAAACAGCATGCGCCAAAAATTCAATTCGTTCGGTTTGCACAATATCGCCCATGCAAAAGACGCGGCGGAAGCGCTGCTGAAAATGAAAAACGCAAACCACCTCGGAAAACCCTTTTCACTCGTTTTTATCGATATGAGTTTGCCGAAAGTGGACGGCTGGCACCTCGCATGGGAAATCAAAGAGTGCAATTTTACCGACACAAAATTATATCTGCTCGTTCCCGAAGGTCAGATGGGTGCCGAAGCGAAGATGAAGCTCATTAATCTGTTCAACGGCTATCTCTACAAACCGGTGAAACGCCATCTCGTGCAGTCACTGCTCAACGACATTTACGACGTACCGACCGACCTCGAAACCGTCGACGCAAAACAGACGAAGGCGAGCGAAGCGGCCGTCCCTGAAAATGGAACAAACATCACAGAGGGCATCACGGTGCTCGTCGCTGAAGATCATCCGCTCAACAGAAAACTGATCATAACGTTCTTAACAAAATTGGGTGCGCCGGTCATCGAAGCGGAAAACGGAAAGCAAGCCGTTGAAGCCGTCGAAAAAAACCGCGCGATCAATATGATCTTTATGGACATTCAAATGCCGATCATGGACGGCATCGAAGCGTCGAAAAAAATCAGAGCAAGCGGTTATACCGGCATCATCGTCGCGTGTACGGCAAACAACGATGAAGACGATTTCGATCTGTACCGCAAAATCGGCATGAACGACATCCTTGTCAAACCTTTTAAAAGGGACGATATAAAAACACTTATCGAAAAATGGCACACGGTTATCGAACTGCCCGTCGCGCCGAAAATCACGATGCTCGACAGCATGATGGCGCCGACGAATACCGCGTGGAATCAAAAAGACTTCGAAGACACGATCGGCGGCGATAGGACGCTCGGCAGGGAACTCATTGCCGAATACCGCAAACAGCTTGCCGCCCTTTTGCACGACGCGGAAAAAGCCGTCGCCGAAAAAAACTTCGACGAACTGCGCCGCATCGGTCACACAATCAAAGGCAGCTCCGCCGCGATTTCCGCGAACGCGCTCGCAAACAGGGGCGCGCGCATCGACGAAGATGCGAAAAGGCACGACATCGAAAACGTGCAAAACGATTTTTCGGCGTTGAAAGACGAATTGACGGTTTTCGAAATCAATTCGGATATATGGCAGCACGAGCGCACCGAAAACTAACGCAGGATACGGCAGGAAAGCGATGAAAACAAATTACCACATGCACACGACATTTTGCGACGGGAGCGATACGGTCGAAGCGATGGCTCTGGCTGCATTCGAAAAGCGATTCGACATAATCGGATTTTCAAGCCACAGCATGTACCCCTTTGCCGGCGACTGCCACATAGCTCCGCGAGAATTTAATAATTACGTAAACGCTGTGCGGAACGCGGCAAAAGCATACGAGGGACGCATGCGGATTTTGCTCGGCTTCGAAGTCGAATATATGCCCGGGCTTTCGATTCCGCGCATGAGCGATTATGCCGCTTTTCAGCCCGACTATCTCATCGGCTCGGTGCACTATCTCATAACGGAAAACGGAACCTTTTCCGTCGACGATAAAACCGAAAACGTCAAAGAGGGACTCGAACGTTTTTTCAACGGCAACGCAAAAGAAGCGGTGTGTATGTATTTTTCGCTGCAGCGCGAAATGCTGCAAAAGGGCGATTTTCTCATCTGGGGACATCCCGACGTTATCAGAAAAAGAAACGGCATCCTGCATTTTTTCGACGAAAACGAAAGCTGGTACCGAAGCGAACTCGTCGCGACGGCGAATTCGGCAAAGCATGCCGGCGTCATCGCCGAAATCAACACGGGCGGCATTGCCCGCGGCGCGATCGACGACGTCTATCCGTCCGCAGATTTTCTTTCGCTGCTCCATACCTCGGGCGTTCCCGTCATGATCAACTCCGATGCGCACAAAGCGGCAGACATCGACTGCGCGTTCGACAGAGCCGAAGCAGCGGCGAAAAAAGCGGGCTACACCGAAGTTTCGTTTTTGGATGAAGGCGTTATAAAGCACAGAAAGATCTAGGCTGAATAAATAAGTTGCAATGACTTAATTTCAAACATGGCATAATAGCTGTCCAAATTAATTGGTAATTGGTAATGTGTAATTTGTAATTGAGTTACCCATTAGCCATTGAAATTACCGTAAGCCGCATTTCGGCGCAGCCTTGCAGCGCGGGCGGTTCGTCCGATATCCCCGACGACTTTTTCAGCCTTCCGTAAAAAAAGGCCAAAACCCGTGTATACGGGACACGGATGTCCTATATACACGGCGGCGCTTTTGCAGCGTTTACAATTCAAAGTCCGGAGAGTAACACCATACGTATGAAAATACTTTTCCGCTATTGTAGTAGTCTATATCATTGTGTATGTCGTTCCCTATTTTCCATGACTGTCCGTTTACCGTGACGGTAATGTCTGTTGCTGTTGTCGGAAGCCGGTACGTTTTACTGTCGGGCAGCTCGATTCTCATCTGTGTGTCTATGTAGTATTTTTTCCCAGATTCGAAAGTGCCGCTTGCATTTTCCCACCCGGTGCCGTTCCACACCCGCCATATGTAGGGAACGAGATACAACAGCTTTGCGTGACTGTCTGCACTGTAGGTATATGTTATAGAATTGGGTATCGGGTTTCCTACTACAGGAGGATCCATCGTTGCCGTAAGCGCGGTTATTGGCGTGCGGTTATCACTCCAGCGCGCATACAGCGTCATGTGATCCGTTACCGGTTCAGAAAAGTCCCATGTGCCCCAAGCCTCCGTACCGTAGCTGGCATAATATTCGGAAGTACACCATGTGGAAAACGTCCAGTACGAATTGACGGCTGCGGGAGCGGCAGGAGGGGAAATCAGCTGTCCCGAATCGGCTTCAATCGCTAGGGGGACGGCACGTCCGCGCCAGCCGACGACAAAGGTAACGAGCTTTTTATCGACTATGCCTTCCGTACAAAAGACGTCGATAAACTTTTCTGCAGGAGGCGAAGCCTCATCGTATACCCTAATCTGCGCAATGCTTGCCGTTTGCCCCGCCTGCGCTGCTTCAGGAGTGCCTGAAATTACGCCGTCTTCTCCAAGCGAAAGACCTGCGGGAAGCGCTCCCGAGGTAATGCTAAAATGATACGGACGCGTACCGCCGCTTACCACTGAAGCGACATCAACTTCGGTTATCGGCTTTCCGACATAGGATTTGGGAACGAATACGCTGCTTTGGCTGAGCGTAAGAGGATTGCTGCTTGAGACGTGGTGTTCTTTTGAAGCAACGGATGCATATGAATAACCGGCATAGTTGTTTGGCGTCGAAACGCTCCACTCTTCGTAAGAATTGCCGTCATCGAAGCTTACAAATACTTTTATATCGGGAGAAAGCATATACCGTGCGTTGTCGGGGCTGTCTATGCGCACTTGCGTTTGTATTTGGTAGATTCCTTCCGTACAAGGCGAGCCTGAAACGTTGCTCCATTCCAGTCCGTCCTTTTTTTGCCAGCCGTATGTAGAATTATTCGCAATAAGTTTTGCAGGCTCTCCCACTACGCCGGAGGGCTCATAGTCCGTATATGTATAAGAAATGCCGCTGGGTATTGTTTGCCCCAATACAAGCGGTGCTGCTTTTGCGCGCACTTTGGTAATGGCAATTCGTTCTCTTACAAAGCTCACTTTCACGTTTACCGCTTTGGTAACGGCGAGGTCATAAGTGGCTGCTATGTTGCTTATAACAACATCGTCTACCTTCCATTCTTTTAGTTCATAGCCCGTATCCGGTACAGCGGTAAAGGTTACGGTTTTGCCTTTTTCGACATTTATAGGGCTCACATCCGTTTCCGTAACGCCGTCCGCCTTTGCTTTAAGCGTACCGTGCCCGCCTTCCACGCTGAAATTTACGGTATACTTGGGCAGCGGTGTACTGTCGCTTTCAAAGCTCACCTTCACGTTTACCGCTTTGGTAACGGTAAATGAATAAGAATTATTCGTGCCGTTTACGGTGTTGCCGTCAAGCGTCCAGCCCTTTACCTGGTAGCCCGTCCCCGGCACCGCGGTAAAAGTTACTGTTTTGCCTTGTTCGACGCTTATGGGACTTGTTGCCGTTTCCGTTATACCGTCCGCCTTTGCTTTCAGCGTGCCGTTTGTGCCGTCCACGCTGAAATTTACCGCGTGCTTGGGTGTGGGCGTAGGCGGAGTGCCGCCGCCCGAATCGCCTCCGTTGGAACAGCTTGTAAAAACGAGCGCTGCGGCAAACAGCAAAGCGCCGGCCGCTGCAATCGGTATTTTTTTTAAAAGGACTTTACCGAGTACCCCCCCCCCTATACAAACGTACAGGGTTCATCTTTCTTTCGTTCATCTAAACCTCCTCGTCAACGGGATAAACCGCTGTTTGTTATTATTATAACATATTTCATCGCTTTTAACAACTTTTATTAATTATTAATTATTGTTTTCAAGGTGATCGTAGAAGATCGGAGATACGACAAATTGTTGCCGCGTGAGACGGCTCGACTTACAGCTGTTCGACTTCCGCTTCGGTGAGACCGGTCGCTTGTGCGATAATACTGATGGAAACTCCAAGTCGTTTGAAATTTGCCGCGTCTTGCAGTGCTTTTTGATATGAGCCTTCTTTCAGTGCGATTTCTCTTTCTTCTTCCCGCTATACGGCGATATCCACGTCATAGTCATATTCGGCAATTAACATATTCATTCTCCTCAAAAAACTTTTGCAGGAAGTTACAACGTCCGAAAAAGTTTTTTCCGTACGCGCGAGCGCACACGTACTAAAGAAGTGTATAATCCGACTATCGAGTTTGCCCGACAAACTCGAAGTATAATCGCGCCGCTTGAAAAAGGCGAAGTGCCGTGCGCTCAGCGGCGCTTGCGCTCTTCTTCCGATGCACAGGTCACACACATAAGTGCATACGGAAGCGCCTTTAAACGTTGCTGCGGAATGTCTTTACCGCACTTGACGCACTTCCCATATTTTCCCTGACGGATGCGGTCAAGCGCATTGTCCACAAGTTGCAGGCGCGCCGCATCCTGAGAGCCGAGCGAATCGAGCAGCGTACGGTCGATCGCATCGGAGGCAACATCTATAACGTCGCCTGCGGCAACGGTCTTTACCAATTTTTTCATATCGTCGCTCTGCTCCGCAAGAGAGGCAAGGATAGTCTGCCGACGTGAGAGCAAATCTTTTTTCATACTTTCGATAAATTTTTTATCCATAACCGATGAACTCCGTGCAATGAACCTCGCCCGTGTTGACAAGCGAGGGGATTTTATACATACTGAACAGTATACGACCAAATCGGAATAAAAACAAGGTTTAAATTGAACATCTGAAATAGCTCCGTTCAATTTAACTTCGAGTTTTCTTTCGAAAACTCGCCCATATACGTGTGCACGATCGCGCACGAATGCAGCATTTTTGAAAATTGATATTTTCTGCAATGCCGCATTTTAAAGATTTTTTTATTCGATTACGCAGCGGAGGAACTGTGGCTAAAGAAGAAGCTATCGAAGTGGAAGGCGTTGTAAAAGAGGCGCTCCCCAACACAACGTTCAGAATCGAGTTGCAAAACGGACATCTCATCCTTGCGACGCTGTCCGGAAAAATGCGGAAACACTACATCAGAATCGTGCCGGGCGATACGGTAAAGGTTGCGCTTTCACCGTACGATTTGAACCGCGGCCGAATCATCTTCCGACAACGCTAAAGCACTTTTCGACGCCGCACGATTTACGCGCCAGAGGATTTGCGGCGTTTCCGTTCTATTTCCGACTTCCCAATTTAATAAGCGCGACGGCGGATTTTACCGCACCGATGACGCCGTTGATCGTGATAAAGAGACATAAGAGCCCGAACAGCGGGAAAAAGCCGAATATGCTGCTCGCGATGATGCCGAAAAACGCCTGCCCCAATTTCGAATAGAGCTGAGAGCGGAGCGCTTCTCGCGTATCACGTCTCTTTTCGTTTGTCCACGTATAGGTATAGCGCCTACCGGCATTTTGCCTGCCTTCGTAATTACTGCCGAACCATTGCCAAAACATATCTTCGTCGCTGAAGCGGGAATCGGCGTAGGATCCGTATGCATACTGCGCATTCTGCTGCCGAGCGTATGAGTATTCCGCCTGTCCGAAACGGTCGTACTGAGAACGCTTCGTTTCATCCCCGAGCACATCGTATGCGGCGTTTATGGCTTTGAATTTTTCTTCGGCGCTTTTATCGCCCGGATTTCTGTCGGGGTGATATTTGAATGCGAGTGTGCGGTACGCTTTTTTAATTTCATCGGTGCTTGCCGTTTTCGCGACTCCGAGCACCGCATACAAATCCTGTTCCATCAAGTATAAAATAGCCGTTTCGGACAAATGTTACAAGTGCTTGCCGCACGAAAGCGGAAGCGAGCAAAAATACGCGACCGCTCCGAGCGGAGGTCGATCGCGTACGAAATTCTAAAACAGCGTGATCGAAAAGGATTTTTCAAAAACGTCGGAAGGGGCAAGCTCGTTACCCCATTCGCGTTCGCTCAATTCGCCCGAAAAGCCTGCGCGGTCGCAGCGACCGTACCACGGTTCGATGCACAAAAACGGAGCGCTCCTTTCCTGCGGTGACCACAAACCGAAAATATCCGTGTCGAAGTCCACGCGCACGAATTCTTTTTTCGATTTGTCAAGCAATGTGACTGCACGGATACCGCTGTTTTCGAAGATGAGCGCGTCGTGCGAAAACATATCGGCGGTAATCCGCATTTCGCCGTCGGAAAGCGACAAGGAATCCGTCTTCTCCTGCACAAGACCTGCGGCGTTTATCGTACGTGCGGTGACCCGCTCTATTTTTTCAGCGCCTGAAAGCCGGATCGAACAGTCGGTAAGTTTTCCGCCCTGCACCGGACACACGAAGCCCGGATGTGCGCCGAGAGAAAAATACATCGCCCGTTTTCCGGTGTTCGTCACGCGCCAGGTCTGTGTCAGCGTGCTTCCCGTAATCGTATATGTGATTTCGAATAAAAACGGAAACGGATAAACCTTCAGTGTTTTGTCCGTATCGGAAAGCGTAAACTGCAGATACGTATCCGTACACTTCGAAAGCGTGAACTCGACGTCGCGTGCAAATCCGTGCGGCGTCATAGGATAGGTTTTCCCTCCATAGCGATAGACTCCTCCGTTCAATTTTCCGACAAACGGAAAGAGGTTCGGCGCCGAACGATTCCATACGGCGGGATCGGCCTGCCACAGATATTCGATATCGCCCTTTTTGAGCGATACGAGTTCGGCTCCTTTTAAAACCGCCGCTATTGAAATAACGCCGTTTGAAATTTCGTATTGCATATATGCCTCCGTATCAGTAAAGACTGCCGCTAAAAACTTCGTCGGTTTTTAGGGTACATCGATATTAATTTTTCAAAAATACCCACGTAGCGCCGCTGCCGCCCATGCGCCGGTCGGGATGACCGGAACGGCCGCAGCGTCTATCCTGTTCGATAAATTTTCTCACTTCCTCTCCGAGTACCGGATCGCTTCCCGTCGTGTGGATTCCCTTTCCGTGCACGATGAGGATTTTACGAAGTCCGCGTTTTGCGCATTCACCGACGAAAATCGTAAGCCTGTTCCGCGCTTCCTCGCGCGTAAGGCCGTGCAAATCGATGCGCGCTTCGATCGGAAGATCTTTTACATAGAGCTGCGAGCGTGTTCGATTACGCTCGGCTTCCTCGGCCGCGATTTTATCTTTATCGACGACGCCGTAACGGCGGAGCCACGCTTCCTGCGGATCGATGCGCTTTGTAAAACCGTTTTCATCTTCCGAACGATTCGACGACGCTTTGTTTTTTTCAGGTGCATTCGCTTTTTTACCCGAAACCGGATTTCCCGTCCGCGCTTTCCGCTTCGCTTCTTTTTGCATTTTATCCCATTCATCGAGTACCGTACCGAAATCCATAGTTCCTCCGCATTACCGATTATTACTTATTAATTATTAATTTTTACCGTATGGCGGCAACAGACGATGACGCAGCCCAGCCGCCTGCGGTACCGTATTGAATATACACCCATTTGCCGGCAGCCTCTTCAACGCGGACACGCTCGCCGCTTGCTATCGGAGAAACCAAACCCGATGACTCGTCGGGCACGAGCCGTATTTCACCGCCTTTAAAAATACCGTATGTTCCCGAAAGGCGTATTCCCGAAACTACGGCAAACGCAAAAACGATCATGGCGCAGCCTAAAAACGCGTATGCGCCTGCGCGTTTTTTCAGCACAAACAATACGGCGCACAAAAGTGCGAGCACAAATGCTGCCGACGCAAAAAATATGCACGCGGCAACGCTCGGTTCGGCTTTACCGGCTGCGATGCCGAGCTTTGCCTCAAATGCGCGCCTGGCGGATACCGCTTTCCACGGAAAAAAAGCGTGCCTCTCGGCGCTCCGCAGCATCGCAAGCGTCTCGCAATCGGATTCGGAAACGGCGCGTACCGTATGTTCGCTTTCGGAATTGTCGACTTCCGAAAAAGCATAAGAAAAATAGCTTTCGTTGCTGTCGCTCTCATCGGAAGGAGAGGAAAGTGCGGGTACGACGCGGATCGACGCCGGAGGCGGCGAAAGCTTTACACGGGCGCCGCTGTATGCGCTTACGGTAAGCTCCATGTCGGGGATGGGCGCATTCCCGCTGACGAGAGGTTGCCACTCGAAGAGAGCGACGGGAATCGGGTCTGTCGTAAAAAGCGACGCGCGCGGAGCACCTTCGGCGATTTCATAGCGCCACAACTCCGTCAAAAGCGCATTTTTCGGAGCCGCCCACGAAAAACGTAGCGCCTGTACGACGTACTGCACGTACAGCGTAAATAAAATTTTTTCACCGGCAGGCAGGGTAAACAGCGGTTCATCGTTCGCCGCGCCCTCCGCGAGTTCCGTTCCGTTTTCGAATTTAATAATCAAGCGAGGAAAAGTCGATGCGGGATTCTGTTCGATATTGACATCGGAAAAAGGAATATCATAGGGACGCCCTTTGATGCGCACGCGGAGCGACGGCAGCATATAGATGCGCGCATCCCGGAACGAAAGCCAGATATCGATTTCGGTACCGGACTGCATACCGCTCTCTGTATAATCCGTCTTCCGCATCGATACGACGCTGACGCCGGGCGGCATTACGGGACTGTCGGCTTGGACGTCGGAGGGTTTTACATCGGGTATGATGAGAGAAAACATATAGTCCGTTCCGGAATACAGCGCGCCGACGGGAGGCGTTACCCGGAGTTTTTGCAGATCGGACGGCGAAGAGGCATAGAGCGCCCCGATATCGAACGAAATTAATAAAAACAATATCGCAAAAACCGTTTTACCCGGTATTCGAAACAGCATTGCGGATTCCGCATTTTTCAAAAGTCGAAGTGCTCCGATCATTTCGTTTTTCATCCGAGTCGGCAATAAAATTAATAATCGACGGAAGAATTCGATTCCGCCGTCCGTTCGCTGTTTTTCCATTGCTTTTGATCATTCTCCCGTATCCGTTGGTATATAGCACTTTCGACAGCTGAAATCGCATCCGTATCCTCGACAAGCGGCACCGATTCCGTTTCCTTTTCGTGCGCTTCTTTGACGGTCTGCTGTCTGCGCGCGATTTCAAGGTTTTCTTTCGCCGCCGTCTTCGTGCCGTCGATCTTCAGCGCTTCCCGAAAGCATGCGACGGCTTCCGTGTAATTACCGCCCCGGTACGCAATAATCCCCCTATTGTAACAGGCTGCAAAGCGAACGTGCGCAGGCGAAGAGAGGTCGATGTTTTTCAAACACGAAAGAGAAGCCTCATATTCGCTCTGCATGATATAGGTCGCCGCAAGATTGTACTCGGCGTACTGTTCGGAAAGCGCGTCTCCGTTTTCGCCCGCTCTTTCTCCGACACGCAAAAAACCCGCGATCGCGCTCCGATAATTTTTCCGGTACCACGCCCACGAACTTACCGCTATCTCCTGTGCGTTTGCGATTCGAGCGGTACACGAGGAAAACAAAATCGCTGAAACACAGAGGAAAACGGCGACCGCCTGACTTTTGTGGAAGAGCCTCCGATAATTTTCAAAATCGAACTCGGCAACGGCGAAACTCAACACAAAAGCCGCAATCGCTAAAATCAAAAACAGCGTATACCGCTCTACGGGCTTTACTTCATACGAAACGGTGAGCGCGGTTTCGCTTTTGAGCGGTTTTAACAATTCGAGCGCCGAACCTGCTTCGGTCGCATCGATGTACCGCGCCGCAGCGGAATAATTATAGCGCGCGGCATAGTGAGAAGCCTGTTCGGCCGCTTTTTTCATCTGCTCCGAACGGAGAGCGGTCATCACTTTCGTCTTTCCGTCACCGGCATTTATCTCGACTTCCCGTTCCGTTCCGAATCCGATAAGTGAAACGTGCACGCCTTCTTTTACGCAAGTTTCGAGAGAGGCGGCGAGCTGCCCGTCGGTTTCGTCTCCGTCGGTAAAAATCCAAATGCGCTCCGCCTGCGCCGAGTCGGACGGAAACGAGCGGAGCGCAGCTTCGATGCCCTTGCCGAGCGACGTGCCGGCGGCGCTCATGAGATTCGGCGAAAGCGTTTCCAAAAGCGAGCGCACGATCGCCGTATCTTCCGTAAGCGGAACGACGATCACGCCGTCGCCTTTTGCCAAAACGACGGAAACGGACACGCCGTCCATGCGCGACAAAAGCATATCCGCATAGCGCGACGCCGCTTTGAGTCGCGTCAATCCGCCGGGCGCATCGTCGGCGGTCATGCTGTATGAAATATCGAATACGAACGAAACGGCGCTTCCGCTTTTCTGTACGGGCACTTCGTAAGTACCCCACGAAAATCCCGCATACGCGAAGACCAGCATAATCCATGCAAAGCAGCGGAACAATGTCCGTACGATGAGCGTACGAGAAAGATTGCGCATACGTTTTGATTCCGGAAGATTCGTATCGATGACGGCTGTCCGCTTCGAATATGCAATGATCCCGCGATATCTGTGAAATGCGGCGACGAGAGCCGGAATAATCAATATAAAGCCGTAAAAGGCGTAGGGACGTTCACAGGAAATCATCATATCAAATCAGCTCCTGCAGATAAAGCCTGCGTATAAACAGGGCAAGCGCGAATAAGATTACCGCCGCGACGATCAATCTGTCGTAATATCGTGTACTTTCGGTGCGCAAATGATACGTCTGCACGACGTTCACTTCCCTGCCGATCGACGAAAGCACGTTTGCCAAATCACCGGTCGTCTGCACGCCGTAATATTTTCCGCCGGAAAGGGAGGCGATGCGTTCGAGCGGTGCCGGATCGAAATCGGATTGCAGATAACCGGAATACACGCGCCCCGTTTTCGGATCGACGTAATCGAGCGGAGCCGCTCCCTTCGTACCGATGCCGAGCGCATAGACGGCAATGCGATTTTTTTTCGCCAGCTCGGCGGCCGTTTCGGGATGGATCGAACCGGCATTGTTTTCACCGTCGGTAACGAGAACGATGCATTTTTTCGGAGAAGCCGAAGAGCAAAGGTGATAGACCGCCGTGCTCAATCCCGTACCGATCGCACTCCCGTCGCCGAGATTCCCGATCGCAAGAGAGTCGAGCCGTGAAAAAAATACGGCACGGTCGATTGTCGGCGGTACGACGAGCGCAGCTTCAGTCGCCATCGCGACAAGGCCGAAGGACATGCCGCCGGTTTCCGAAGAGAGTGTACGTATCGCTCTGCGCGCAGCATCGAGCCTCGTCATATTTGCGATATCCTTTACCGCCATCGACGGACTCGTGTCTACGACAAAGAGGATGTCGGCACCGCGAGACGTATACACCCGCTCCTGATAATAAACGACGGGATCGGCAAGGGCGGCAACCGTGAGCGCAAACGCCGCTATGATAAAGATGCGGGAAATAAAAGATGCGGCGCTGCGCAGTCTGCCTTTCCATTCGAAGGTTTTGCCGCCCCAATCCGAAAGCGTTGCCGGAAACGCCATGCGTGTAAACAAGCCGCACGCTCTCAATATAAAAAGAAAGGGAACGAGCAGGAGCAAAAAAAACGCCGCAGGATTTCGAAAATCAGGCATAGGAAGCGCTCCCGAAAAACCTATCGCTTATTCGTGCGGAGCGTTCAATACTCCGCTGCCGCTTGAAGCTTCGCTGCGAGTCTTCGACAAGGTTGTTCATCAATTCGATTTTAATAAAATGCAAAATAAAATTTATTATTTTTTTGCTATTCATTTTATTCCTTTTCCGAAATCCATACCGCATTTCAATCCCGACGGGCGGCACCTTCAAAGCGTTCGACGGCATCGCGCACGATCCTGATAAGAGATGCGCGTTCATCCGTTTTGAGATCCGCCGCAAACTGCTCTGCAGGCTCCTTTTTCGAATCGATCGAATCGCGGGCGTAGCGCACGTAATCGGTACGCCGCAAAACCGCCGCAAGCGACATAGCGCCCGATTGGCTTTTTTCCGACATCGTGCCGGCCGTAATCTTTTCAAAGGTATCCATAATCGCGGAACTCGACACGGCGCTGAATCGATAGCCGAAGCGGAAATCGAGATAGCGCCTGATAAGCTGCTGCAGTTCCGTGCAAAATTCCGCATCGTTTATTTTATTTCCCGCCCGCTCAAGCCGCTTCAGCCGCCGGTACGATTCTTTTGCGTTTTTCGCATACGCGCGAAGCAGTTTCCGCGTCGCATAGGCTTCGCACACGGACTGCCATTTTACGATGAGGTTGATCAATGCGATCAACAGAATGATTGAAAGGACTGCCGCGATGTAGAGCGCGTACATCGTTCCGGGAAGCAAAAGCGGTCCCATGCTTGCGCGCAGCTGCGCGTCGTCCTTGTCCTGCAGGATCGACGAAACTTCGACACGCAGCCCTTTGATGATAAAGGGAGCTGCCGCACCTCCGTATACGGCGGCGGAAATATCGAACATTGGAAAATCGATCGCACCGGTATTCCACGGGATAAAGACAAGACGAAACGTATAGAGGAGACCGTTCCGTTCGAGCGACGCATTCAATATCGTATAATCGTCGGTATCGGTTTGAAAGGGAAGCGACTTCAACGCAAGTTCACGGGAAAGGACAGCATCGCCCATATCGGCAAAAAAATCGACGGCGGAACGAAACGTACAGCGCAGTTCGGCCGTATCGCCGACATAGATCGTTTTCGGCATGACTATCTGAGTCGTATCGTCTTCGGCAAAACCGACGGCATGTGCGCTTATCGCAATGCATAAAAAAATTAATAATTTTTTCATTGTCCCCGCCCCTTGTACGAAAAGAAATTCGAAAGGACGCGGACGATCTCGTCGTCGGTTGAAAGCGCAAGCGGTACGGCTCCGTGGCGGATGCACGATTCCTGCCAATGCATAAAGCGGCGGCGATTGTCGCTTCTCCATGCGTTTCGAAAGGATGATGACGAAGACGGCAGTACGAGGCGCACAGCCGTTTCGCTGTCGATAAAGGGCACCGTTCCGATTTCCGGAAGTTCGTTGTCGATCTCATCGACAATGCGCACCGCAACGACATCGTTTTTTTGTGCGAGAGAAGCGAGGGAAGTAATCCATCCGACCGTCCGGAAGTCGGAAAAGACAAAGACGAGCGACCGCTTTTTTAATAATTTTCCCGCACCCGTAAGCGCGCTTTCCAGAGCCGAACCGGCAGTGCCGTATTCATCGACTTCATCGAGGCGCGCAAGCAAAAGCATCGTTCGCTTCCGTCCGCTTTCGGGCGCGCACGAAAATTGTATGTCGCCGTCGAAAAAAACGGCGCCGATGCTGCTCGCATTTATCTCGGCCGCCATCGCGACAAGGGCTGCCGCTTCGGCTGCCGTGCGGTAACGCGTTCTGCTTCCCGTACCGCTAAACATCGAAAACGAACGATCTACGACGATAAAGATCTGGAGCTCGCGCTCTTCTTCGAAAAGCTTTACATAGGGCTTTCCCATGCGCGCGGTGACGTTCCAGTCGATGGCACGCACGTCGTCGCCGCGAAGGTATTCGCGCACGCCGCTGAATTCGATGCCCTGCCCGCGGAAGAGAGAACGGAAAGAACCCGTTTTAAAACTGTCGGCGAGAGACGCGGCGGTGAGACGGAGCAGAGCCGCCTGTTTTGCGAGCGTTTCCCTGTTGACGGCGAGCAGGTGTTTCATCGCTAGGGAACCGGCACGAAATCGAGGATTCGGGAAATGATTTCATCGGCGGTGACGGAATCCGCGGCGGCTTCGTAAGAGAGCACGAGGCGGTGACGCATGACGGCGGGAGCCGCAAGCTTAACGTCTTCGGGCAGCACAAACGATCGCCCTTGAAAGAGAGCTGCCGCTTTCGCACACTGTAAAAGCGCGATGCCCGCACGCGGAGAAGCGCCGAAAGCGATATAGCGCGTAATGTCATGTACGGACGCTTTTTTATCGGGATCGGGGCGCGTTACCGCTGTAAGCGAGACGATGTATTCGATAAGCGCATCGTCGCACACGATTTTCGAAAGCAATTTTCGAAGCAGGGCGATATCGCTCGAAGTCAAAATCCTGCGTACCGGAACGGAAGCTGCCGCTCCCCCCGTCTTTACGACGGCGAACTCCTCTTCGGCTTTCGGATAGGGCACGACGATCTTCAGCAAAAAACGGTCGAGCTCCGCTTCGGGCAAATTGTATGTGCCTTCCTGCTCGATCGGATTTTGCGTCGCAAGCACGAAAAAAGGCTCCGGCAGCGCATACGACGTTTCACCGATCGTCACCTGCCGCTCTTCCATCGCTTCAAGCATGGCGGACTGCACTTTCGCGCTTGCACGGTTTATCTCGTCGGCGAGTACGACGTTCGCAAACACCGGCCCCTTGCGCACGGAAAATGTCCCCTTTCCCTGCTCATAGATAAGCGTGCCGGAAACATCGGCGGGAAGCAGATCGGGCGTAAATTGAATGCGTTTAAAATCGAGTCCCGAAATTTGCGCAAAGGTTTTGACGGCAAGCGTCTTTGCAAGACCCGGCACGCCTTCGAGCAGCACGTGTCCGCCCGCGATAAACGCCGTCATGATACCGTCAAACAAGACATCCTGACCGATAAGACGTTTGTGCGCTTCAGTACGACATGCTTCGATCAGTGTGCGGCATGCTGCAAGTTCCTCTCCGCCCGCACTGTATTTTTCCATCTCACAACCTCAAGCCTGCATGCATTGCATTGTTATAATTGACAATCTCACCGTATTTCAGAATAATCTATTTTATCATGTTGAACCCTTTAGCACAAGAATTAAACGAATGCTTAAAAGACACCGTTGCGGGAAAGTTGCTTTCGGACGAAGGATCGCGGATGTATTTTCCGAAAGGGATAATCGCGCAGAGCGAAGAAGCGAAAAAGGGGGCGTCCAAAGCGAACGGAACGATCGGCATGACGATCATTAACGGAACGCCGGCGATTCTTCCGTCGATTCAAAAAAGCGTTCCGTCCTTTGACGCCCGTTCTCTTGTCGCATACGCGCCGACGGCAGGGCAAAAAGAGTTCCGCACGATTTGGCAAAAACAGATAATCGACAAAAATCCGCTTTTAAAAACGAAAAAAATATCTCTGCCCGTCGTCGTACCCGGTCTTACCGCAGGTCTTTCCTATATCGCAGACCTGTTTATAGACGAGACGAAACCGCTTCTTGCGCCGGATCCGTCGTGGGACAATTATGCGCTCATAGTAGAAGCGAGACGGGGAGCGGAACTGCACCCATTCAATTTCTTTGACAGCGGCAAAATCGACACGGTCTCACTTAAAAACGCAGTCAAAAAAGAAGCGGCTTCTTACGGTTCGGTACGGCTCCTGTTCAACTTCCCGCAAAATCCGTCGGGCTACAGTCCGACGAAAAACGAAGTTGCCGAACTCTGCCGCATCATACGCGAGGCGGCTTCCGGCGGCACAAAATTATTAATTTTATGCGACGACGCGTACTTCGGTCTCAACTATGAAGACGACATCGAAGCGCAATCGCTCTTTGCTCACATTGCGGACATCCACGAAAACGTGCTCGCCGTAAAAATCGACGGACCGACAAAAGAAGACTTCGCGTGGGGATTCCGCTGCGGCTTCGTCACCTTCGCTTCAAAAAATTTCAGCGACGAACACTACGATGCGCTTATCAAAAAACTCATGGGTGTCATACGTTCGTCCGTTTCGTGCAGTGCAACTCCTTCGCAGTCGCTGCTCATACACTCCTATAGCGACCCCGAAAACGAGGTGCAAAAAATCGCATTCCGAAAAATTCTCGAAGCGCGCTATCGCGCCGTAAGAAGCTTTGTCGATACTCACGAGTCGGGCGCGATCGAAGCACTGCCGTTCAATTCGGGCTATTTTATGAGCTTCCGCCTCAAAGGGATCGATGCGGAGACATTGCGCAAAAAGCTGCTTTCGGAAAGGGGCATCGGCACGATATCGATCGACGATCGGACGCTCCGCGTCGCATTCAGCAGCATAGACGAAGATAAAATCGAATCGGTGTATGCCGACATATACGCCGCAGCCGACGAGATGTACCGTGCCCTCTGAATCGACCGCCGCCCGCGCACTGCCGACGGAACGAAACACCGCTTCATCGTGCAGCGGACTTTCCGCAACAAGCGCCGTTGCATCGTTCTTTTTCCGACCGCTGCCATACGCTTCATCCCGTACGAGAGCTGTCGGCAACTGTACGGCGCAGGCGTGTAAAAAAATCCTGTGCTACCTTTGCGTTCTTTTTTTATTTACAATATTTTTTGCAGGCTGTTCACTCAAGCGCGAAACGCTCATCACGATATGGACAAATATCCCCGAATTTACCGAATATGGGGAACTTTTCAACGATACGCACGGCAAAAAAAAAGTGATCCTCGTCTATAAAAAAAATCCCTCGGAAGCGATCGCATCGAAAGCGGAAAAAAATCCTCCCGACATCGCCGTCGGCCCCTGGCTCCGCACCGATAAAACGAGCCGTTTTTTCCGATCAATCGACACGATATTCGACGGGAACGGTATAACGCAATCGATTTTCTATCCCCAGCTGCTTGAAGCGGGAAAGATAAGACAGGCGTACTACCTGCTACCGGTGAGCTTCAATCTGCCGGCCGTCATCTTTTCTCGAGAAAACGCGGCGGCAGTCGAAGACAATTACACGCTGTCGATCGAACAGATAAAAGCGGCGGGAGCCGCATTCAACGTACAGCAAAAAAACGGCGTCTATACGCGCATCGGATTTGCCCCTCAGGCGGGTAACAGCTTTCTTTATTTTACGGCGAAAGCGAAAGGCGCGCAGTTCCGCGAATATAAATCGTCGTTTACGTGGAACGCCGACAAACTTTCCGACGCAATCGCCTACCTCAAAAACTGGTCGAAAACCGTAAACACTTCTTCGGAAGCGGAACGGGATTTCACGTATAAATACCTGTCCGTGCCGAATTTCAAACGTGTCACGTCCGGACGCACGCTGTTCGCATACATCACGAGCGATGCGCTGTTCAGTCTCACGCCCGAACAATCCGAAATGCTCGACTACCGTTGGATCTACGACGGAAACAAAATACCGATCGAAGATTCCTTCGTCACGCTCGGAATTCCTAAGGGCGCAAAACACCCGAACGCCGCATACGATTTTATTGTATGGTTTTTGAGTGCGGAAACCCAGCGCGCCATACTTGAACGCAAAGCGAAACAAAACCTCGACATACACCAATTCGGTATCGCAGGCGGTTTTTCTTCGATCAAAGAAGTGAACGAACACATCCTTCCGCTGTATAAAACGATGCTTTTGACAAATACGCCGCCAACCGATATGCTCGGCGTACCGGAAAAGCTGCCTGCCGATTGGGAAATTATTAAAGAGCAGATCATCGTTCCGTACCTCAGGGACGAAGTGCAAAACACGGGCGGTGCACCCGTCGCCGATTTGCCCTCACGTATCGCAAACAGGGCGAAACCGAGCTACGAACAATAGAATCAATAGCGTATGCTCGCTGCAATGGGCAAATGATCGGAATAGCCCTTTCCCGTGTACATCGCATACCGAACCGGGATGCCTTCTTCGTCCGCCCACGGTCCGTCCGTTTCCGCCGCAAACGAAAGGACTTTAGCTTGTCCCGCCGTAAAAAAATGATCGATGCGCTCCCCTTTACCCTCGTAATAATAGCTGTACATCCCGCACGCATTTTCCGAAAGCCACGGCGATTTGACAAGCGCTTCCGATACGGTACCGAAACCCGCCCCATACAAAACGACAGCGTCCCCTTCGCCCCCCTTCGAAAACTCGCCGATATCGCGATTGAAGTCTCCGCAGGCGACGGCGGCGCTTCCGTTCGTCTCAAGCAGCAATCGGGCAAGGACGGATTCCTGCCAGCTCCGCCACAGAGCGCTTTCTTTTTCTCCTCCCAATTTCGACTTCCAGTGATTGACACAGAGCGTAAGAGAGCGGGAGCCTTGCAGCACGGACACACAGATGACGGGACGCATGCGCGGTTGTTTTGTATGAGTGCGGATATCGAGGGTATGAACGGTCATCGCGTGAAGCGGCCGGCGGGAAAGCACGGCACATCCGAGCGCGTCGCCATGCGCCTTTGCAAAACATACATAGCTCCAATTTTTTTTAGCATCCCACGCGCCGCCTGCCAGCATATTTGCGATATCGTACATAACGCCTTCGTTTTCGATTTCTTCGAAAACGTATACGTCCGCGTTGAGGTTTTTAATCGCACCGCAGAGACGGCCGAGCCGGGCGGTATATTCGTCCCTTCCCCACTTCGATTTAGGCGATTTGAATTCGGCGTATTCGCATCCGTCCGCGTTCGCATCGAAAAAGGTCTGTACGTTCCAGTTTACGATGCGGATCGTCCGGACGCCCTCTTCCCGTTCTCTTTCCTTCGCACCTTCGGCGGACACCGCGCAGCCCGCGCCGAACAAAAAGAGCGGTAAAAAACACGCGATCGTTATTTTTTTCATAGAGCTTCTCCGTGCGTCGATTTCGACTTCACCTTATAATCGTCGACGTTTTGCATTTTTACGCGGGTTTTGCGGAAAAGATTTTGCGGAAAAACGTCATAAAAATCGCATTACAGCTCGATACCGGACAAGCGTTTTCTACAAAGATTGCCCGTACACTTTCCCTTACGGGGGAAATCATCTATACTGACGGTATGGCAGATTATCCCAAATTCCCCGAAGCGCCGGAAGGCACTCCCCCTTCGCAGTTCGTACATCTTCACGTGCACTCCGATTATTCGCTGCTCGACGGCGCGGCAAAGATAGAATCGCTCGTAAAGCGCGCAAAAGAGCTGAATATGAAAGCGCTCGCGCTCACCGATCACGGCAATATGTTCGGCGTACTTAATTTCGAAAAGCTCTGCCATACGAACGGCATCAATCCGATCGTCGGCGAAGAATTCTACGTCGCGGAAAACGACTGCCGCACGCAGGAAAAGACGCGCTACGGCGGAAAATACTATCACCTTATTTTGCTGTGCGAAAACGAAACGGGCTACCGCAATATGTCGTGGCTTTCAAGCATCGCCTACACGGAAGGCTTTTACTATAAACCGCGTATCGATTTCAAACTGCTCGAAAAATATCACGAAGGGCTTATCTGTCTGTCGGCCTGTCTGCAGGGTGAAGTGCCGCAGGCGCTGCTCCACGGAGACGAAGCGCATGCGGAAGAAACCGCGAGGCGCTATGCCGAACTTTTCGGCCCCGACCGCTACTATATCGAAGTACAGGATCACGGAGTCGAAGAGCAAAAGCGCGTCGCCCCGCGCCTCATCGCGCTCGCAAAAAAGCTCAATATACCGGCGGTGCTGACGAACGACGTACACTATTGCATGAAAGAAGACGCCGAAGCGCAGGACGTGCTGCGCTGCATCGGCTTTCAAACAAAGCTTTCCGAACCGCACCAGACGATGGGAGACGGCAGAACCGAGTGGTATTTTAAAAGCGAAGGGGAAATGCGGTCCCTCTTTCCGGATTACCCCGAACTCATGGCGAACACGCTCAAAATCGCCGATATGTGCAATCTGACGATTCACCAGTACGATACGGCCGAACTTCGCACCTGCCTGCCGCACGTGCATATTCCCGAACCGTTTAAAAGCGAAGACGAATACGTGCGCCACTTAGTCGAAACGGGTTTGCGAAAACGCTATAAAACGATAACGCCGGAAATGACCGAACGCGCCGAACACGAACTTTCCATCATCTTTAAGATGGGCTTTTCCGGCTACTTTCTCGTCGTGTGGGAATTCATCAACTGGTCGAAAAAAAACAATATTCCGATCGGGCCGGGCCGAGGTTCGGGCGCCGGCTCTCTCGTCGCATACGCGATGGAAATCACCGACATCGATCCCTTCCGCTTTAAGCTGCTGTTCGAGCGGTTTTTAAATCCCGAACGCATTTCGATGCCGGACTTCGACGTGGACATGGATTACGATTTCCGGCAGGAAGTCATCCGGCACACGCGGGAAGTTTACGGAGATCCGCAAGTCGGACACATCGTCACTTTCGGTACGCTGAAAGCGAAAGCCGTCATCAAAGACGTCGGGCGCGTACTCGGCGTTCCGCTTGCGGAAGTGACGGCGCTTACGAAGTGCATTCCGAACAATCCGAAGTTCCGTTTAAAAGACGCCTTCACGCCTCCCGATGAAAGCCATCCCGAAAACGGGCAGCTCATCCGATTCAAAGACGATCCGCGTTACGAAAAGCTTTTCGAGCTGTGTTTTAAACTTGAAAATATGAACCGCAATACGAGTCTTCACGCATCGGGCATGGTGATTTCGCTGACGCCCCTTCCCGACTGGGCGCCGGTTTTCAAAGATCCGAAAACGGGCGAAGTCGGCGTGCAGTATACGATGGACATCATCGAACCGTGCGGCTTGGTCAAAATGGATTACCTCGGATTAAAAACGCTTTCGCTTATCCGCTACGCCGAGACGATCATCAACAAGCATCGAAAACCCGGAGAGAGCGAGTTCCGCACGGAAAGCGTCGATGAAGCCGATAAAAAAACCTACGAGCTCTTTCAGCGGGGCGATACCGCCGCGATTTTTCAATTCGAATCGCCGGGCATGCAAAAGGTTTTGCGTCAAGCGCAGCCGACAAAGCTCGAAGACCTCGTCGCGTTGAATGCACTCTACCGGCCGGGGCCCATGCAGTTTATTCCGCAGTTTATCCAAGGCCGCTTTCATCCGGAAACGATCACCTATCCCGACGACTGCCTGAAAGACATTCTCGAAGAAACCTACGGCGTCATGGTGTATCAGGAACAGGTCATGCAGGTTGCGCAGCGGATCGCGGGCTTTACGCTCGGACAGGCGGACATGCTGCGCCGCGCTATGGGTAAAAAGAAAAAAGACGTCCTCATGGCGCAAAAAGAAAAATTCATCGCAGGCGCCGTCAAAAACGGATTTTCCGAACAAAAAGCCGACCGCATATTCGAAATCATGGTACCCTTCGCCGGCTACGGTTTTAACAAATCGCACGCGGCCGCATATTCGGTCGTCGCATACCGCACGGGCTGGCTCAAGTGCCACTACCCCGCGGAATTCATGGCGGCGAATTTGACGAACGAAATCACATCGACCGACAAGCTGCCCGAATACATCGAAGAAGTGCGGCACATGGGCATCGCTGTCGACGCGCCCGACGTCAACCGTTCGGACATCGTGTTCGACGTCGTCGACGGGCATATCGTATTCGGACTGAAAGGCATCAAAGGTATGGGAGAAGCGGCCGCACAGTGCATCGTCGATGAACGAAACAAAAACGGTGCGTATAAAAGCTTTATCGATTTTCTCGACCGCGTCGATCTCCGCACGGTCAACAAACGCGCCCTCGAAGCGCTCATCAAAACGGGCGCTTTCGATAAACTCGATCAAAACAGGCCGACGCTGCTGAAAAATCTCGAAAACGCCGTATCGTATGCGGAAGCGAAAAAGCGGGATGCGGCGAACGGACAGGAAGATTTATTCGGCAGCACGGATGAAAAAGTGTTCGCCGATTTCGTATTCGAAAAAGTCGAAGACATGTCGAAAACCGAAAAGCTCAACGAAGAAAAGCAGCTCATCGGAAGCTATGTCAGCGGTCATCCGCTCGACGATTACAAAATTGCGGTAAAAAATGCGGTAACGCTCAATTCGCAAAATATCGAACGGGAAGCAAAAGATGTGCAGGCTATAAAAGCCGCCCGCATCGCAAACGGAGCGTCTGCGTGGCAGACGCGGAACTCCGGACGGGAACACGTCGCGCTCGGTATGCTCACCGATGTGCGGACTATCCGTACGAAAAAAGGCGACGAAATGGCCTTTGCAAAGCTGCAGGATTACGGAGGCGCGATCGACATCACGATATTTCCGCGCACGTGGGAAACGATAAAATCGCGGATTTTCGAAGACGGCATCTATGCGTTCCGCGGCAAAGTCGATGTGAATAACGACGCGGCATCCTTTATCGTCGATTCGATTGAAGATCCCGCATCTCTGGAAGCGCGCGCGGTAAGCGAAGTGCACATCGCCGTCGAAGACGGTTTTTCGAACGCCGCCGAAATCAACCCGCTGAAAGATTTTTTATTTGGCAAATCGGGTCAATGTTTTGTATATTTTCATATAGACACCGGTAAAGGCCCGTACATCGTCAAAGCGAATTCGCAGCTCACCGTATCATCGGATTCCGCCCTTATCGCCGAATTGAAAGAGCTGCCCTTCGTCAAAGACGTATGGACTGCATGAATATTGTAAGAGGAACCTCTAAAAACTGCAGTTTTTAGAGGTAACTTTGAAAATGCGAGGATACACATGGTAAGATATGTTATCGCGACGCTTATACGGCTCATCAATATCTATTCGTTTTTGTGTTTTATACGGATAATACTCACGTGGATTCCGGGCGCACAGTATTCGGCGCCGGGCAGGATTTTGTCGGCGCTGTGCGATCCGTTTTTAAATATATTCCGCGGCACGAGGTGGATGCAGATCGGCTCGCTCGATTTTTCCCCCGCGGTTTCGATCGGACTTTTGTACGCGATTTCCTATATTCTCCAAAATATTTTGATGACCGGACGTCTGTACCTCGGCGCCGTTCTTGCAATCGTTATCGGTATGGCGTGGTCTATCGTCAATTCACTTGCATTGTTTTTGCTCGTTTTGCTCATCATCAGATTTATCGTCATCCTTTCGCAAAAGCGGGCGAACTACTACGGCTCGCTTTGGTCGCAGCTCGATTACGCGCTCGAACCCTTTGTACACCGCATTTCCCGCATATTTACGGGAAATAAATTCGTCGGCTATAAAACCTCTCTCGGCATCACGATCGCCGCGCTCATCGGTATTTTGGCGGGCGGCCATTACCTTTTCAAATGGCTTATAAAAATCGTACAGCAGCTGCCGTTTTAAATAATGAAACTCGGCGATATACGCAATTCGATAACGACTCTTCCGGGCGTCGGGCCGGCGGCGGCAAAGCTTTTCGCAAAATTGAACGTATTTTCCGTAGCCGATTTGCTCACGCTGTATCCGAAACAATACGACGACCGCACGAAGCGTATACCGCTTTCCGCATTCCGCTCATCGAAAGTGCACTGCGCCGCCATCGTCACTTCCCACGAATGGTTCGGTTACGGCAGGATGAAAACGCTGAAGCTCATCATCTCCGACGGAGAGGCGGAAGCGGAACTCGTCGCCTTCAATCGGCCGTTTTTGGAAAAACAATTTCCCGTCGGAACGATCATATCCGTAACGGGCGCTTTCGATGTAAAATACGGCAAGCTCCAAAGCACTTCATTCGAAATTATTAAATTGAGCGAAAGCGGCGATCTTTCCGATTATAAAAAGACGGCGCTTCCCGACTCCCGCGTCCTCCCCGTCTATCCGCTCACCGAAGGACTCAATCAAAAAAACGTACGGAAAACGATCCTCGCCGCTCTCCGCGAATACAGCGCGGGAATCGAAAACGAACTGCCCGATTACATCATGGAAAAGCACAAACTCCTTTCAAAGCGCGATGCGATCCGGGCGGTGCACGCACCCGAAAGCCTTTCGCAGGCCGAAAAAGCGCGGCGAACGCTCATCTACGAAGAGCTCTTTCATTTTCAATGCGTCATAGCAAAGCGCGCGTGGGAACACAGGGGCGCAGTCCCCGATGCATCGCTTTCGCTCTCTCCGTTTGAAAATACGGAAGAACGCGGAGCGAAAAACGGAAGCGGAAAAAGCCCTTCCGCCGGCACGGATGAAAGCGGCGCGGCGGACGGAATATCCGCAGGCAGCATCGCTCCCGAAATCGGAGCGCCCGACGGTGCAGACGGCGGCATATACGACGCGACACGGCAGATATTCATCGATTCGCTTTCTCCTCTGCAAAGGGCGCTTTACGATCGCCTCCTGTTCCGCCTCACGCTCGATCAGATGAACGTCATCATGGAAATGGATGACGATCTCGACAGGGGCTATCGGGAACGCGAACTCGTCGCAAACGATGAAAAAAAAGCTCCGGCGGAACGCGCGGAAAACGAGCGGCCTCCGGTGTTTACGATGGCGCGGCTTTTGCAGGGAGACGTCGGATCAGGCAAAACGCTCGCCGCTTTTTTCGCATGTCTTCGCGTCATCAGCTGGAAAGGACAGTGCGCGTTTATGGCTCCGACGGAACTGCTCGCCAGGCAGCATGCGGAAAACGCTTCGCGCATGCTCGCGCCGCTCGGCATACGCGTCGCATTTCTCACCGGAAACGTAAAAGCAAGCGGCAGAGCGGAATTGTTAAAACAGCTTAAAGCGGGCAATATCGACATCGTGATCGGTACGCACGCGCTTTTTTCCGAAGCCGTACAGTACAACGACCTCCAGCTCGCCGTCATAGACGAACAGCACCGCTTCGGCGTTTTGCAGCGTCAAGCGATAATCGAAAAAGGCAGAAAGATTGCAGGTACTTCGTCCTACACGCTCCATCTTTTGATGATGAGCGCGACGCCGATCCCGCAGACGCTCGCACTCACCGCTTTCGGCGACTTGGACGTTTCGCTTTTGCGCACGCAGCCCGAAGGAAGAAAGGCGGTGAAAACATATCTCGTGCGGGAAGGAAACGAAGCGAACGCATACGAAGCGGTGCGTAAAGAACTCGAGGCGGGACATCAGGCGTATTTCGTCTATCCCGCAATAGAAGGCGACGGACGGCAAACGGACGGAGCGGACACGGACGGAAACGGCGACAACATGGAATCCGTCGGATCGGCGTATGTGGGATCGGGGGCGGAGGCAAAAGCGGCAGGTGCAAAGCGGACGCGGAACGTGCAGTTTCCGCTTTTGTATGCAAAAGAAAAATCCGCAGCAAAGGCGGCGGAAGAGATGTTCGCGTTTTTATCCGAGCGCGTGTATCCCGAATTCTCCTGCGCGCTCATCCATTCGCGCATCGATGAAGACGAGCAAGTGCGTATTCTCCACGATTTTCAAAAGGGACGCATACAAGTGCTCGCCGCGACGACCGTCATCGAAGTCGGAGTGGATGTACCGAATGCGACGTGCATCGTCATCGAACGCTCAGACCGCTTCGGACTCGCGCAGCTGCACCAGCTGAGGGGCAGGGTCGGGCGCGGAGATGCGCAGTCGTATTGCTTTTTGATCTACGGAAAAAACATCACGGAAACGGGGATCGAGCGGATGAAAGTATTGCGCGAAAGCACCGACGGATTTTTTATTGCGGAACGGGATTTAAAACTGCGCGGCCCCGGCGAAGTAACCGGAACCGCACAATCGGGAGACCTCGAACTCGGCATCGCGGACATCCGCCGCGACGGAGAAATCCTCGTCGAAGCGAGAAACGACGCCTTCGAATATATGCGAAGCGTTTTGCGCTGACGCCCTAAGCTTACCGTGCGAGCGGGAAAAACGCCGGCCGCACATCGGGCGAAACGCCGGCACGGCTCGGGCAAAACGACTATGCGATGTAAGCTTCGAGGCGCTGCATGCGTCTCGGATGGCGCATACGCACGATGGCGTGCTTTTCGATTTGACGGATGCGCTCTTTGGTAAGATTGCACGTATCGCCGACTTCTTTCAGAGACATGGGGCGGGTACCGTTCAAACCGTAGCGAAGCGACAGCACTTTCGCTTCGTTCGGCTTCAGCGTGTTCAGCACGTCTCCGATATCGCGCTTCATTGCATTCGAAATCGCTTCCTCGTCGGGATTGTCGTAGCGCTCGTCTTCGATAAAATCGCTCACGGACGTGCGGTCGTTGTCGCTCGAAGCGACCTGCGCGTCGAGGGAAATCATATCGCGCGAGATATTCACCATTTCGCGCACGTGCTGCTTGTCCATCTTCAACATACGCGCAACTTCGGCGAATTCCTGCTCTTCGGTTTTATCGCCCGTCATAAGCTTTCGCGCGTGTTCGATCTGCACGAGTTCGTTCGCACGGTTGAGCGGGAGACGAATGGCGCGGCTCTTTTCGCAGATCGCTTTTAAAATCGCCTGGCGGATCCACCACACCGCGTATGAAATAAAGTGATAGCCCTTCGATACGTCGAATCTGTCGACCGCCGTCAAAAGACCGATATTGCCTTCGCTGATCAAATCGGGCAAATCGAGTCCGTGATTTTGATACTTTTTCGCAACGTTGACGACAAAACGCAGATTCGCGTTGACGATTTTGTCTTTCGCAGCCTTGTCGCCCGCCTTCGCTTTCAGCGCCAAATCGGTTTCCTCGTCGCGCGAAAGCAGAGAAACTTTATTTATATCTTTCAAGTACATTGAAAGGACGTTTTCATCGTTTGTCATAGATACACCTCCAAGCCGGCACAAAACCGTATACGTAAATTATTGCAATATCTATGCCAATAACGAGGAAGAGGGAAAATCGTTACGATAATATTTTGTTAGAATCGTACATCATTTTTAATTCTTTATAATACAATAAATTAAAAAAAGATGTTTTTTTATCGTTTCGAATGACGATCGATTTTTCTTGACTTTCGGTAACATTTTGAGTAAATTTATGTCGAATTTACTCACCCTCATAAAAATACACTGAAATTGTGTCATTTTGATACTTTTTTTATATCGATTTTCTTGACGTGCGGAATGCTTGTTATTACTATATAAATATGCACACCGTAAATTCCGCCGCCGCTTCCCGAATCGACCATCCCTTTGCGCCGGTATACGATTCGAAAAGCCGCGTCCTCGTTCTCGGCACGATGCCTTCTCCGCGTTCCCGAACGGCGGGTTTTTACTATATGCACGGGCAAAACAGGTTCTGGCCGGTTATCGCCTCTCTTGCAGGAGAAAGGCTCGGCTATGCGAACGATGCGGGAAGCAAAGCCGTCGATGAACGGAGAGCGCTTGTGCTCCGGCACGGCATCGCGCTGTGGGACGTACTCGCTTCGTGCGATATACGGGGAGCGGCCGACACAAGCATAAAAAATCCCGTGCCGAACGATTTTTCAAAACTGCTTGTATCGTCTCATATCGACCGTATATATTGCACGGGGCAGACTGCGTATAAGCTCTACACAAAGCTGTGCGAAGAGGCGACACACATAGGTGCCGTATGCCTCCCGTCGACGAGCAGCGCAAACCGCGGGCGCTGGCCGCTCGATGCACTGATTGAGGCGTATCGCTGTGTATTTGAGCGGTGAGCGATGAACTTTCAAAAAATCAATAAAAAAGCGATTAAAAAAGCGGACGAACTCGGAAAGGCAGCCGGAAGACTTGAAGTAAAAAAGGTCGGCTCGCACTTGGAAAAAATGAAACGCGGTCCGATCGCGGATCTGTGGCATATCGTCGAAGCGCTGTGGGCGGGCTTTAAATCGCCGGAAATTCCTATCGAAACAAAAGTCATGATAATCGGCGCGCTCGTCTACCTCGTCAGTCCTTTCGATATCGTGCCCGATTTTTTACTGCCCGGAGGTTTGCTCGACGATGCCGCGGTCATCGCATTCGTCTACGCGCAGTGCAAAGACCTCATCACCGAAACGATCCCGAAAATATCCGAACAGGTAAAAAACGGCATCCGCGGCATAGGAGACGCGGCGTCGGAACAGATACGGCGCATCACCGAAGACACCGTGTCCGCTGCGGTCGGAAAACAGTTTCAACGGTACTGCACGCGATTTTTTTTCAACTCGCTTGTGAAGCTCGCCCTTTTTGCCGCGTCGATGCTGCTCCTTGCCCTTTCAAAACCTGCATGGGCGCCCGGCATAATCGCAGCGTCCGTTCTGCTCATAAGCGCGAGCCTCTGGTTTGCCCTCTCCGCCGCCGCCTCCTGCATCTCATGTTTTAAATTTCTTAATAATTTTTTTCCGGCGTTGAAACAAATCCGCACGCGGGAAACACAAAATGCGCTTGCAAATCCGCGCTATAAAAAATTGCGGCGGCAGGAAGTGTTCGCCGAAGCGCTTTACACCGCGACAGCCGAAGGCATCCCTTGCGGATCGCCGGCAAAAAAATCGTTGTACGCGTTTTTTTTCCGCGCATGGAACGAAGGCAAACTGCCCGCATGGATTCCGCGAAAGCGCGCTATGGCGGAACACGTGTGGAATGCGCTCAAAACCCGCATCGTCATCCTTATCGGCTCCATTACCGGCTACTTCGTCGTGTACAATGTGCTCGTGCGGAATTTCGTGCTGCCGGCCGTCACGGATTATACGCTGCCTGAGCTGCTCGCCTACCCTTTCATATACGTTTGGAATTTTCTGCGCTGACGATGCCGTACATCCGCACACACGATCGGCGCGACAACGGTACGCAGCGGTATGTCAGCTTTGCGCTTTTGCCCGTTCCGCGCTTTCGGCGACCTTCTCCCATTCTTCGCCGAGCGCAGTAAGACGCGCTTCCGTATCCGCGAGGCGCTTTTGTACGACACGTGATTTTTCTCCCGACGAATACACTTCGGGCTTTGCAAGTTCGTTTTCACATTCGGTCTTTTGCGCTTCGAGCGCGGCGATTTCCGCTTCAAGCCGTTCGACTTCGCGTTCGAGTTTGCGCTGTTCGGCTTTTCGCTTTTTCGCTTCTTCCCACGAAAGCTGTCCTCCCGCGAGTACATCGTTCGTACCGGAAAGATTTTCGCTCATGACCGAGCCTGCCGTACGAGAAACGGATTGCGCCTTTCCGTCGGCCGAAGATGCAAAAGACATACCGGCAACCGTTCCGTTTTTTTCCGCTTCGATGCGCTCAAGATAATACGCATAATCGCCCGGAAAAATGCGAAAGCGCCCCGCTTCGAGAGCGAGCACGCGCGTTGAAAGCCCTTCGATAAAACCGCGGTCATGGCTCACAAATACGACGGTACCGCCGAAATCTTTGAGCGCCTGCATAAGCACGTCTTTCGAATGCATATCGAGATGATTCGTCGGTTCGTCGAGCACGAGAAAATTGACCGGCGCGAGCAAAAGCTTTAAAAGAGCGATGCGATTTTTCTCCCCGCCCGAAAGCACGTCCAAACTTTTAAATACGTCGTCTCCGCGAAACAAAAACGCACCGAGCATGTCGCGCACTTTCGGAATCATTTCAAGCGGAGAGACACTTTCGATATAATCGATGATGCTTTCGCTGCCGGAGATTTCTTCCGAACTGTCCTGCGAAAAATAGCCCGTGCGCACACCGCTTCCGAATATGAGCTCGCCCGAAAAAGAAGTATCTTCCCCCGCGATGATCCGAAGGAGCGTCGATTTGCCCGCTCCGTTATGACCCGCGACCACGAGCCGATCCCCGTTTTCGATCGTTACGTCGAGCTTATCGAGTACATTGTGCTCTCCGTCATAGCTTTTCGTCACACCGTTTATGCGGAGCACGAGCTTTCCCGCATGAGGCGCGGGCGGAAAGGTAAAGCGGATTTTCTTCATCGATTCGGGGATCTCGATACGCTGTATTTTATCGAGCTGCTTTTGCCGCTCCTGCGCTTGAGATGCCTTTGTCGCTTTTGCGCCGAAGCGCCTGATAAATTCTTCAAGGTGACGGATTTCCTTTTGCTGCTGTTCGTAAGAGGCGATGAGTGTTTTCAATTCCGTTTTGCGCACCGCTTCGTAGTGCGTAAAGTTTCCCGGATAGCGTTTGAGTTCGCCGCCGAAAAGTTCGTACACATCGGTAACGCTGACGTCGAGAAAATAGCGGTCGTGGCTGACGAGCAAAAACCCGCCTTTGAACGACTGCAAAAATCGTTCGAGCCACGTGCGCGCTTCTATGTCGAGGTAATTCGTCGGCTCGTCGAGGAGGAGTATGTCGGGATTTTGCATGAGCACTTTTGCAAGTGCAATGCGCATCTGCCATCCGCCCGAAAACGCTTCCGTCCGTTTGGCAAAATCTTCGCGTGAAAAACCGAGCCCCGAAAGCACCGCTTCCGCCTGCGCCCGCCTTCTGTGCCAGCCGCTTTCGTCGAGCGCCGCAATAAGAGAAGCTTGACGCTCGGCGAGGTCGGACGAGCGTTCCGGATGCAGCGAAAGCTCGTCGCCTATCCTGTCGATTTCCGCCTGCATATCGTAGCCGAATTGAAATGCGGTATCCGCTTCTTCAAGCAGCGTGCGTCCCGCGTGCGTAAGCCCCGACTGCGGCAAATAGCCGATGCGCGCATCCTTTTGCACGACTCTCGTTCCGCTGTCGCAGGGGATGAGGCCGGCCATCACTTTGATGAGCGTCGATTTTCCTTCCCCGTTCGCTCCCGTAAGAGCGGCTTTGGTACCCGACTGCAGATTGATCGAAACGTTTTTTAATATGTCGCGGTCGCCGAATGCGAGCGACACTTTTGAAAACTGAACGAAAGCCATGTCAACCGCTGCTAATTTTTTTCGAAAAAGATGACGAGCGGACTCGAACCCCGCCTCACGAGGGTATTGCCTTCGAATCGCGCTTCGGATGCATCTTCGAAGCGTATGCCGTTAGTTTCGATTTTATACAAAAAATTCACTTTGGCTTTCATGCCTTCAAAGGAAAACGAAAGCACACCGTCGTACTGCGGCGAAAGCGATGCGTCGATAAAATAATCGATCCCGACCGTACCGCCGCCTTTTGCGCTTTCGGCGATGAGAGACGGAACGAGCCTTCGGTTGCCCCGCCACGTAAAGGAACCGTCGCCTTTGAGCGAAAGCTGTCCGTATGCGGCGCTTTTAAAATTCGGCCCCGCCGCTGCGATGCGCGCATATTCGGCTTCTCGCCGCTCTTTTTCTTCGGCGACGAGGGCGGCTATATCGACGTCCTCTCCGAGTGCGATAAAATTATAATCGCGCGGTCTGCCCGCATCGTCGGCACAAGTGACGGCGATATAATTGTTTTTGACGGAAACCTTTACGGGGGTATCGGTAAACGTATATTCGCCGTCGGCGGTTTTCATCGCCGCTCCGTAGTCCCATGAACCGTAGCGTTCGGGAAGGTTCAACGACACTTTTCGATTTTCGGCATCGACCGTAAAACAATAGGCGGCATTCATGCGAAGCGGATCGATTCTCTTTTCGCGTATCATCGCACGGTAATAATCGGGATACCATATCGTTCCGGCAAGCTTTTCAAATACGTCGTCTTTCTCTTCGGCACCGCTCCCCTCTCCAGCTGCGACGGCTCCTCCCTTTTGCGTTTCAAAGAGTTCGAGATTGTACGAAAAGCACCAGCCCTGTGTACCGCTCGACGTCAAAACGCGAAGCCAAGCGCCCTCAAGCGCATCGGATCCGACCATAACGGCCTGCCCCTCTCCCTTATACAGAATCTTAATAATTTCGCCTTTTCTGAGACGGTACACTTGTCTCGCCGTATTGACCGGTTCCGCGCGGATCGGAAGTCCGTCGAGCTTTACCGACGCATAGCGATGGAGGAATTCCGCGTACACAAGCTTCGCCTTTTTCAGTGCGCGACGGGAAGAGGGAGACGTAATCTGCCACAGCGGGATATCGAAACGCTCTTTGGAATCGGGTGCGGAGACGGCATAGGTGTGAGAAATATTCGAGCGGATATACACGGGAAGGATATCGCCGTCTTGAAGGCCGCGCTCGGGGATATCCCACAAAAGCATACCGTATCCCATAACGCGGGAACAGGACGCAAGCGCAAACGAAAGGGCGCAAAGCGCGATCAAACCGTATTTTTTCGGCAAACAAATCATAACGATAAGAATAACACAGAGATCCGAAAAAGTCATCGGCACGATTGCTGTGAGCCGATAGACTAAATGCGGAAAAATACATATACTGATAAAAACGTGTAAAAGAGTGTTTGACTTCTAAAGGAGTTCTTACGAATGAGCAAAAAAATTACCGTTTCTTTTTTCTTTGAAAAATCGGAGGCAAGCGCATGACCGATTCCGCAGACAAAAAACGATTTTCGATCCGTAAAAAATTAATTATTATTTTCGGACTGCTCATAGCGGTCGTACTGATCGGGGAAAGCATTTTTGCGATCCGTTCAACGCGCAAAGTCGTAACCGATCGTGTTCGAACCCACCTCACGGATAAGGCTGTCGACGTCGCGGAAATTATCGACGGAAGGATCACCGCATGGTTTCAATTGGTCGAAGGTATTGCGCGAATGCCCGATCTGCGCGATCCGTCGATTTCCGCAGCAGATAAAATCAAAATACTGCAGAGAGAAGCCGTGCATAATCCCAAAATATTGGAATTGGATGTAACGGATATGCGCGGGTACCGCCATACCGTTTCGGGGCAAACGGTTTTCGTCGCAGATAGGGAATGGTTCATACAGGCAAAAAACGGAAAGCCTTTTATCTCCGAGCCAATCGTTTCCCGTTCGGATAATAATTTTGTCATCGTCATTGCGGTGCCTCTCAGTAACGACAACAACGCGATTATCGGTGTTCTTCAATGCCTCATACGGGGAGAATCGCTTTCCGATATCATAGACGATATAAAAGTCGGGGAAACGGGCAATTGTTATGTTTTGGGTGCAACCGGCAATACGATCGCGGATGTAGATCGGGAATACGTACAATCGCTATACAATGCCGTTGAAGAGGCAAAGACGGATCCGAGTCTTGCATCGTTTGCAGAGTTTGAAAAAACCGCCGTGGAATCGAAAATTCCCGGAACCGGTTATTATACGTACGGAAATACGAAAAAAATAGGCGGCTACGCGAACAGTAAATTAGCCGATTGGACGGTGGTCGTAAAAGCTCCGTATGAGGAATTTATGGGAACCGTCAACAGGCTGAGCCTTACAATGGATTTGATCGGACTGACCATTTTGCTTTTGACGCTGGCTGTCATATATTTTATTGCCCGTAAAATGGTACAACCCGTTCAAAGTGTGGGTACTGCGTTGAAAAACATTGCGCAGGGAGACGGCGATCTGACGGTGCGTTTGGAGATCACCGGCAACGATGAAGTGACGGAATTGTCGGTATACTTTAATCAAACGATCGAAAAAATCGGTTACACGATAAAATCGATCGGCGAAAATACCGATACGATGAAATCGGTCGGCAATGAACTCGCATCGAATATGACCGAAACCGCAAGCGCCGTCCATGAAATAAGCAGCAACATCGACGGTGTAAAACAACAGGCGCTGACGCAGTCCGCAAGCGTTACTGAAACGGCGGCTACCATCGAAGAGATCATCAGAACGATCAAACAGCTGAACAACAGCATCGAAATACAGGCGGCAAGCGTTGCGCAATCTTCCGCCGCCATAGAAGAGATGGTTGCAAATATCGCAGCTATCGGGCAGACTCTCGACAAAACCGACGGTGTGATCAAAGACCTCGTATCGGCGACAGACGAAGGAAAAGATACGCTCGTCAATTCAAACGGTATCACGCAGCAGATCACGGAAGAATCGGGCAGTCTCATGGAAGCGTCGAACGTTATTCAGAATATCGCAAGGCAGACGAACCTCCTTGCGATGAACGCCGCGATCGAAGCGGCTCATGCGGGAGAAGCGGGAAAAGGCTTTGCCGTCGTCGCCGACGAAATCCGAAAGCTCGCGGAAGATTCGGCTGCGCAAGGTAAGACAATAACGTCGACGCTGAAATCGCTCGGCAACGAAATCGGTACGCTCGCTTCGTCCTCCAGAATCGTCGAAGAAAAATTCAATATCATCTTCACGCAATCCGAAGAAGTAAAATCGATGAGCGACCGCCTCACGGAAGCGATGCGCGAACAGGAAAGCGGCAGCAAAGAAGTACTCGTCGCGATCAAAGAGATCAATTCGGTGACAACGGAAGTACAGGCGGGATCGGAAGAGATGCTGAAAGGCGGAGAGCAGGTCGCCGATGAAATGCGCAAGCTCGACGATTTGACGCGCATCATCACCGACAGCATGAACGAAATGGCTTCAGGCGCGATGCAGATCAACAACGCCATACAGGATGTCAATTCGCTGACGCAAAAAAACAAAGCGAGCATCGAAAGCCTTGCAGCCGAAGTCGGAAAGTTTAAAGTCTGATACCGGAGCGCTCTCCGGCGGTTTACAGCGTTTCGATCACATCGCAAAGAGAACGCATTTGATCGGGCGTGCCGATCGTAATGCGAAGAAAATCTTCTATCCCCTTCGTCGCAAATCGTCGCACGAGGATGCCCCGCTCTTTTATGCGGCGGTACGCATCTTCTCCCGAAAGCCCCGCTTTACGCGCAAAGACGAAATTCGTTACGGAGGGGATGCAGTCCCAGCCCCGCGCGGCGAGGAACGCCGAAAACTTTTCCCGTTCGATTACGATTTTTTTTGTGCATTCGGCATAGTACGCGTCGTTTTCGCATGCAGCGATGCCCGCGATTTGAGAAGCGGCATCGATCGGAAAATGATTGAGCGAATTTTTTACCGTCGTCACCGTCCGCACGAGTTCGGGAGAGGCGACGATGTAGCCGAGCCGCATGCCGGCACCGCAAAAGCTTTTGCTGAACGTGCGGACGACGACCAAATTCGGAAAATCCGCAAGCAGCGGTATGCAGCTTTCGCCCCCGAAATCGACATAGGCTTCATCGACGACAAAGACCCTGTCGACCTTCGTCTCTTCAAGCATGGCGCGCACTTCGTTCCGCGAAAGAGAACGCCCTGTCGGCGCATTGGGATTTGCAAATATGATTCCTGAATTATTAATTTTTTCGCGTTCGATCATAGTGCGCGTATCGAGCGTCCAATCGCTTTTGAGTTTGACGAAGTCGAGCGGAATATCGTAAAAGCCGCCGTATACCGGATAAAAGCTGTACGAGAATTCGGGTGTGACGAGCTTTGTGTCCGAATCGAAAAAAGCATAAAACACGAATGAAAGCACTTCATCGCTTCCGTTGCCGGTATAGATCATATCGGGCGTCACCGTAAACGGTATCCTGTCCGCTTCCGACGGGCGGCACTTTTCGCCGGCGGGAACGGCGCGAGCGAGCACGCCGCCCGTTCTGTTGAGCATAGCCGCGATCGCCTCCCGCAGACGATGTGCATCGGGGTCGGGATAAAGCGCAAGTTTTTCCGGATGATTTTTAATAAAATCGGTAAGGGCGGAGATCACATTCGGACTCGGCGGATAGGGGTTTTCGTTTGCATTGAGTTTGATGTATGTCCTGTCCGACGGTTGTTCGCCCGGCACATAGGGATGCAACTGCGCCATTCGTTTGGAATTCATAGTATCGGTATTGTAATCACAGGACGCGGGAAAAACAAGTAGACCTGCGTACTCAGCAGTTGCCCGGGTACACGTATTCGAGATATTCGCGCGCGAGCGAAACCGATCGGTACACCGTGTCGACCGGCGTCGCATCGACATCTTTCATGCGCCAGTGCGGAAAAAAGCGCGTGATGTGCAGCGGAATCTTTTTATCGATGCTCGAAACCCACTGCGCGAGCGAGCGTATCTCATCTTCGCCGTCATTTTTTCCGGGAACGATGAGTGTCGTAACTTCGACGTGCGTCTTCTTCGCCGAGCGCACAATCGTATCTTTGACGACATCAAAATCGCCGCCCAAGCTTTCGTACCACTCTCGCGTAAATCCTTTCAAATCGATGTTCATCGCATCGATGTACGGCAATACTTTTTCGATCACAGTGCTGTTGACACAGCCGTTTGTGACGACGACGTTTTTCATACCGAGAGAGCGTACACAGCGCGATGCATCGCGCACGTATTCCCACGACACGAGCGGTTCGTTGTACGTGTATGCGACGCCGATATTGCCGCGAGGAGCAAGCGATAAAGCTTTTTCGGCAAGGGATTCGGGTGAAACATACGCCGTTTCGATGTCTCCGCCGCTTTGCGAAATCTCCGCATTTTGGCAAAACGGGCAGTGCATATTGCAGCCGAAACTTCCCGCCGACAAAATCATGCTTCCGGGAAAAAATCGATACAGCGGCTTTTTTTCGATCGGATCGAGAGCGAGCGCGGTAAGTCGTCCGTAATTGAGAGGGACGATGTTTCCGCCGCTGTTGATCCGGGCGCGGCATTTTCCCGTTCGGCCTTCGGCGAGAGAGCAGCGGTAAAAGCACGTGTCGCACGTCACACGCATTTCGGACTCAACGCTTTCCACGAAGCTCTCCCTGCTCCCTTCCCGTGTTGCGTTCCCAAAACACGCCGTCCGTATACCCTTGAATCGACGTATCGCGCTCCGCACGCGCGAGGCGCTTCAACGCAAGGAGGCAGTAGTCTTCGTTGATTTCGATACCGCAATACCTGCGCTCGAGCTTTTTTGCGACGACGGCCGTCGTACCCGAACCGAGAAAGGGATCGAAGACGAGCGAGCCTTTTTTCGAACTCGCCAATATCAATTTTGCGATAAGCTTTTCGGGCTTTTGCGTCGGATGCTCGGTGTTTTCGCTCATCGACCAATAAGGCACCGTGATGTCATCCCAAAAATTCGACGCGCCCGTCAAGCGGAATTTTCCGTCGTCGCCCTCTTCCCAATCTTTCGGTTTTCCGTCTTTGCGGTAGGGCGCTATGACGCGCCGCTTTTGCTTAACCGCATCCGCATCGAAATAATAATCACCGCTTACCGTCGCAAAAAAAATATCTTCCGAACAATTTTTCCAATTCGCTTTCGCCCCGCGTCCCTTTTCCCTCTGCCACGTAATGCGGTTTCGCACCGTCAAAAGACCGCTTGCCGCCGTGTACAAAGATGCCGCGCTCTTCCAATCGCCGCAAATATAAACGCTCGCATTTTTTTTGAGCAGCCGCACGACTTGAGGAAACCACGAAGCAAGGTAGTTCGCATACGCTTCATCTCCGCGAGACGCGAATTTTACGCCGCCGAAATTTTTTGTGATATTGTACGGCGGATCGATTATCATAAGGTCGACCGATTCCGACGGAAAAAAATCGATCGCCTTGAGCAAGTCGCCGTTGAATATCGAATCGACGATTTCATCTTTCGAAAGAGGGGCTGCCGCGCGGCGGATGAGCGGCTTTAATAATTTTCTGTCGTCCGCCGTAAGGACTGTCGTATGATTTCTCGGCGAAACTATTTTTGTATCTGCATCGTGTTCCATTGCAATACCCGGAATTTAATAATGGCGTACGACTTCAAAGCGTTCGAGTTCGGGATTTTCACTTTTGTCGATGCCGCCTTTTTTGCACGCGATTTCGATCTGTTCGTCGACCGTGTTTACCGTTTCGAGATTCGGCAAAAGCAAGCCGCGCCTGTTTCCCTTTGTCACGATGACGCCGTAGCGTTTTACGTCGAGCGCTTCTTTCGACGAAATTTTTTCAGGGCTTGCAAGGACGTCGACGCTGTAGACGAGAGATGAAAGTTCGTCTTCCGTCACTTCGGAAAAGCGCGGATCGGAAGAAGCTGCGCTTACGGCATTGTGCGCGATCTCTTGGGCAATGCTCTCCCGTACCGGTACGATCGTTCCGATACAGCCGCGGAGCATGCCGTCTTTTTTCAACGATACGAAAACTCCCGCGCGGTTTTCGAGCAAATCGTCCGAAAGTTCCATACGCTCGGAGCCGCTTGAGCACAGAGCCGCGCCTCTTTCGATGCGAAGCCTGCCTTTTGTTCGCACATAGTTTTCGACCGCAAGCCTTGCGAGGCGGACGTATTCGTCTTCGCTTTTTTTCCGCGCATCGAGAGAGCGCCTCTCCTCCGCTTCGTACCGCTCCAAAAAATTGCGCGTTTCGTCGCACCCCGTCACTTCATAGGCGCAGATCCCGTAGCCGACGCCGAAGGGTCCTTCGTAGGAAAGCTTTTCCGCTCGGACTGCCGTGCGGTCGAGGCTGCCCGCCATAATGATAAACGAACGATGACCGCACTCGGCGGCGTTTTCACAAAAATCGGGACTGAACGAAAAAAGCTTTCCGAAATCGGCACGTCCCATGACGTCCATAATGCGCTTATCGTAGACCGCTCCTTCCGCGCGATACCCGTAAGGCCCGTCAGATTTCAGCACGTGCGACAGATCGCCGCTTGCGACGACTACAATTCTTTTTCCCGTTTTTTCTGCAGCGTTTCGAATACACTCACCGAACGCATAATGCGCTTTGTACGACTGCCCCGAAAGACCGATACGCACGAGCTTATAATCGGTATAATATTTATTAATAAAATACAGCGGTACCGCCGTACCGTGGTCGAGCGAAGCCCGTCTTTCCCCTTTCGTGCCCGCTGCAATATCCGCTTTATCGGCTTCGCTGCAGACGGCTTTAACAAAATCGGCATCGTAAAAAAGGTGAAAGCGCACTTCCGGCGCACCGAAATCGGAAAAATTCCCGAACGCTTCGGTACCCGGCGATATATGAAAATAATCGCGATAGAGAGTTGCGTGCGGAGACGTGACGACGATCGTTTCGGGGTTGAGGTTCGCAATTTTTTTTGCGACTTGCACATACGCGGTAATCGTCGCCGCGATTTCATCTTCCCTGCCCTTACCTACTTCATGTACGATGAGAGGCGGATGCGGAACCGCAAATGCACCGATTATCGCCATAGCAACTCCCGTTTTAATAATTATTTTGCGTGCCGTTTCTGTAAAGGAACGGCATTTTCCGCTTTCAAGTGTACTCCATTTCACCGAAGTCGTAAACCTCGCATAAATCTCGTACATATATGTAAGCCGCACGTAAGCCGCGCCCTGTTCGAAACCGCGTAAATCCTTTATACTGTATCAATGTTCCGTTTGTATGTGGAAAGAAAGCACGGCTTTCAAAACGAAGCCGAGAGGATCAAATCGGAAATCGTTCATTTTTTGCGAATTCCGAGCGTTACGGGCGTGCGGTACTTGAACCGCTACGATGTCGAAAATATTTCCGACGAAGAAGCGAAAGAGGCCGCGCATCGAATTTTTTCCGAACCGCAGAGCGACGAATGTATTTTCGATGCGCTGCCGCTGCGTCCGGGCGAAACGGCGATCGCGTGGGAATACCTCCCCGGCCAATACGATCAACGCTCCGATTCCGCAGAGCAGTGTCTTTTGCTCTTGCGCGCAAGCCTTCCCGAAAAAAGCCGCGGTACGAAGCCGCCCCGTGTGCGGTGCGCAAAGGTCGTCCTCCTTTCAGGCGAGGTGAGCGCGCGCGACATTGAGCGCATTCAAAGCTACCTTATCAATCCCGTCGATTCGCGTCTTGCAGGAGACGCCGTCCCCGACACGCTTGAATTGAAAGCGGCTCCTCCCTCAGACATTCCGTCCGTTGCGGGATTTATCGGCATGGGCGAAAGCGAGCTCGCCTCTCTTCGAAAGCGCATGGCGCTTGCAATGGATGCGGCCGACGTCGAATTCATGCAGGATTATTTTAAAAAGGAAGGACGCGATCCGACGGAAACTGAAATCCGCGTACTCGATACGTATTGGTCGGATCACTGCCGGCATACGACGTTCCTTACGGAATTGACGGACATTAAAATCGAAGACGGCGCCTATGCTCCGCTTTTTACTTCATCGCTTAAAACCTATACCGATATGCGCGTCGACGTGTACGGAAAAGCGGAAAAACCCGTGACGCTCATGGATATGGCGGTCATCGGTGCAAAGTATTTGCGGAAGCACGGCAAACTCGACGATCTGGAAGCGTCCGAAGAAAACAATGCGTGTTCGCTGTTTATCGACGTGCATTATACGACGGACAAAGACGGCAAACCGCTCTCTCCCGATTCGCCGGGCGAAACGGAAAAGTGGCTGCTGTTATTTAAAAACGAAACGCACAATCATCCGACGGAGATCGAACCTTTCGGAGGAGCTGCGACGTGTATCGGAGGCGCGATCCGCGATCCGCTTTCGGGAAGAGCGTGGGTATACCAAGCGCTCCGCGTGACGGGAGCAGCCGATCCGACCGTGCCGATTTCCGAAACGATTCCCGGAAAACTTCCGCAGATGAAGCTGTGCAGGGAAGCGGCTCAGGGATTTTCTTCGTACGGTAATCAAATAGGGCTTGCGACGGGACAAGTCGCGGAATTGTATCATCCGGGCTATGGGGCAAAGCGCATGGAATGCGGGGCGGTCATCGCCGCTTCTCCCGCGGACTCCGTTGTCCGCGAAAGACCGGAAGCGGGCGACGTCGTCATTTTGCTCGGCGGCGGTACGGGACGCGACGGCATCGGAGGGGCTACGGGTTCGTCGAAAGTGCACACCAAAGAATCGGTGACGAGCGCGGGCGCGGAAGTGCAAAAAGGCAACGCCGTCGAGGAACGAAAGATACAGCGCCTTTTCCGCGATAAAAAAGTGAGTTTGATGATACGCCGTTCGAACGACTTCGGCGCAGGCGGTGTGTCAGTCGCGGTCGGAGAACTGGCGGCGGGGCTCGACATCGACCTCGATGCGGTGCCTAAAAAATACGACGGCTTAAACGGCACCGAGCTTGCGATTTCCGAATCGCAGGAACGCATGGCGGTCGTCGTACGCGAAAAGGATGCGCGCGCTTTTATCGACCTTGCGGCAAAGGAAAATCTCCGTGCGGTCGTCGTCGCAAAAGTGACCGGCACGAATCGCCTCGTCATGAAATGGAGGGGCAAAACGATCGTCGATCTTTCCCGCGATTTTCTCGACGCTGCCGGCGCTCCTCACAAAGCGCGTGCGTACATTGAAAACCCCGCGCTGCCCGAAACTTCGCCGCTCGTCCGCCCGCTCGAAACCGTTTCAAAAAAATTGCCCTCATCGCTTTCGGATGCGTGGCTTGCAAATATAAACGATTTGGCCTGCTGTTCCGAACGCGGCCTTTCCGAACGCTTCGACGGTTCCATCGGATCCGCAACCGTTTTGTTTCCGTTCGGCGGAAAATATCAGCGTACGCCCGAAGCGGCTATGGCGGCAAAAATTCCCGTCGCCTCTCCGCGTGAAACCTCGACGGCGAGCATGATGTCTTTCGGCTTCGATCCCTTCGTCGGCGAATGGAGCGCATGGCACGGCGCGCAAACGGCGGTCCTTTCATCCCTTGCAAAGATCGTGTGTATCGGCGGAAACGCCGCTTCGTGCCGCCTGTCGTTTCAAGAGTACTTCGGCCGCGCCGTCGATGAAAAGACGTGGGGCTATCCTGCGGCGGCTTTGCTCGGCGCGCTCGATGCGCAAAAGAAGACGGGCTGTGCGTCGATCGGCGGAAAAGACAGTATGAGCGGCACCTTCGAAAATATAAACGTTCCGCACACGCTCGTGTCGTTCGCCGTAACGCACGATAAAGCTGAGCGAGTGACGAGCGGTTCGTTTAAAAAATCGGGGAACGCGATCTATTTCGTCGGCACTCCCTATTCGCCGCTCCTTGCTCCCGATTTCACCGCATTTATGCAAAATGCCGCAATCCTCTATCGCTTGAACGCATCCGGCGCCATACGCGCGATGTATCCCGTCGGTTCGGGCGGCATCGCGGAAGCTCTTACGAAGATGATGATGGGAAACGGTATCGGAGGACGCATCGATGCCGTGCCGCTTTCGTTTACGAGAGCGCACATACAGGGCGCGAAAGCGTCTTCGGTCGATCTCTTTACGCCGCAATACGGCTCGATCATCTTGGAAGCCGCACCCGAAGCGGAAAGCGAAATCGATAAAGCGGGTTTTGTTTCCGGTACGATTGTTAAAATCGGCGAGACGATACGCGAAAGTGAAATCGTCGTCGAAGACGAAAATGCGGGAATTCCGCACACGAAGATTTTCCTTTCGGATGCCGAAAAAGCATGGGAGTCGAAACTCTCAAAAGTATTTCCTCCCGTATCCGAAAGCCCGGCTCCGCCTGCGCTTCCCTCCTTTGCGCTTGCCGCACATCCTTCGCTTGCCGATTTGAGGAGCCGCGTTTCGCTCGGCAAAAAAAGCTTTGCCGCTCCGACAAAAAAGGTACGCGTGCTCATCCCCGTTTTTCCGGGAACGAACTGCGAATACGATATGGCGCGCGCGTTCACCGTCGCAGGAGCCGAAACGAAGATCGCAGTCTTTGCAAACAATACTCCCCGAGCCCTCGAAGAGTCGCTCGAAACGCTTGAGCGGGAATTGAAAGGCGCGCAGATTTTAGCGCTTGCCGGAGGATTTTCCGGAGGAGACGAGCCCGACGGTTCGGGTAAATTCATCGCAAACGTTTTGCGCGAGGGGCGCATCGCAGAGCAAGTGATGCAGCTTATTAAAAAGCGGGACGGTCTCATCCTCGGCATCTGTAACGGTTTTCAGGCCCTCATCAAAACGGGGCTCGTGCCTTTCGGTGAGATCCGCACGATGACCGCCGATATGCCCACCCTCACGTTCAATACCGTCGGACGCCACATTTCGCGCATCGCCCGTACTCGCACGGTGAGCGCATTGAGTCCGTGGGCACTCGATGCGTCGGTTATCGACGAGAGGGTACACTTGATTCCCGTTTCACACGGGGAAGGCCGCATCGTTGTTGCAGCATCGCTTGCCCAACAGCTTTTCGCTTCGGGACAAGTGTTTTCGCAATACGTTGATGCCCTGGGTGTGCCTGCCGTAACCGAGCCGGACAATCCGAACGGCTCTCTCTTTGCAATCGAAGGGCTTACGAGTCCCGACGGCCGCGTGCTCGGTAAAATGGGACACAGCGAGCGCACGATCGGCATCGACGGAGGAGGCGCTTCGCGTGACCTCATCAAAAACGTCGCAGGCGATCCGCTTGCAAACAAATATGAAACTTCCTGTCAAAACATCTTTGCGGCGGGGGTACGATATTTTAATAATTAATAATATGGAGTATATGATGTTTAACAAAAAGATAAAACCGATAATCGGCGCTTTGGCGATCGCAACGTTTTTCGCGGGCTGCTCCGCTTCCGCAAGAGCAGGCAAAAACGGCTGGTACGTCGATTACGATGAAGCAAAAAAAGCCGCGCAGAAAAAAAATAAAAATCTCCTCATCCTTTTTTCCGTGGTCGACAATGACGAGGAAAGCCGAGCGCTCAAAGAAAAAGTGTTCGACACGAAAGAATTCGTATCCGCTCTTTCAAAGCGTTTTATCCTCGTCAATTTGGATTTTTCGGCCTCACTCTCCGGCGATGACGAAGGTCAAAGCGAAAAAGAGAAAAAAAAGGCGGAAGAGCGGCAGCGGAAAATCGACTACATGGGGTACATCGCCTCTCTCTATAACGTCGATTCCATCCCTTCTGTTTTCCTTGCGACGAAAGAAGGCTATTGTGCGGCGAAGATCGAAACTTCCGATGAAGATGCCGCCCCCGAAGCATATATAAAACTCATCGAAAGCAAATCGGCCGATCTCGATAAAATCAATACATTGGCTGATGCGGTGCGCGCTGCGTCGGGAGCAGAAAAAGTGCTTGCAATCGATGCGCTCACGGAAGCGACGGAGAATACGCGGCGCCTGCTTTTGGCCGATCTTTTCCGTACGGTTTCTTCCCTCGATCCCGAAAATGAAACGGGATTTGTCGGCAAATATATTTTACTCACGGCCGTCTCCGATGCGTCGACATTTTATATGCAGCGCGATTTCACTTCCGCGATTCAAGCGCTCGCTTCGGCCCCAGAAGACAAGCGCCTCAGCGGACGCGAACGACAGCAGGCGTATTATTATGCGGGCGAATTTTTAATAACGAGCGGCAGTACCGATTATAAAGCCGTCTTCGATTATTTTCAAAAATCCTACGACGCCGATCCCGAAAGCGAATATGCGCCGCGCATAGCACGAATGCTTGTAAGCTTAAAGGAAGAGATCGAGCGGATTTCCGGCGACGGGAAGCAGCGATAAATTATGGAAAACGACCCCCCCGATAATCCTGCAACCGTCGTTTTACTGATAGCCGCGGCTGCCGTTTTAATAACGCTGTCCGCGCTCTTTTCGATTTCCGAAAGTTCGTTCCTCGGAATGAACAAACTCCGTCTCCGCATAAAACGCAAAAGCGGAGACAGGAGTGCGCTTCGGGCGGCAAAGCTGCTCGAAAAAAAAGACGTACTTATCAATTCCCTGCTCGTTGCAAACGATCTCGTGAACATCCTCCTTTCCGCAATCCTCACCGCCGCCGCAATCGCGCTCTTCGGAAAAAAAGGTGTCGGGATCGCAACGTTTACGACAACGATTCTTTTATTGATTTTCGGCGAGATAACGCCGAAAGCGGTTTCGACGCGGCACCCCGATGTGTTCGCGTATGCGCTTTCGAAATTCGTCTCCGTCACCGTTTTTATCTTCAAACCGATTTCGATCGCGTTTACCGCCGTCGCACACGCGGTGCTGCATTTGTTCGGCGTGAGCACAAAAAAGCCCGACCGGTCGTATACCGAAGAAGAGATCAAAACCTTTATCGCCGTCGGTGCGGAAAGCGGTGCGCTCGAAAAAGACGAAAATGCGATCATGAACCGCGTTTTCAAATTCACCGATTTGGAAGCGCAGGATATCATGATCCCGCGTACGAAAATCGTCGCCGTATCCGATAAGGCAAGCTGGCGCGACATCATCGAAAGAGCCGAGCGATCGCGCTTTTCGCGCTTTCCCGTTTATCGTAAAGACATCGACGATATCGTCGGCGTCCTCTATATAAAAGATTTGCTCGCGTACAAAGAAAAGGCGGATGCGTTTTCCGTGCGGAGCGTCATGCACGAACCGATTTTTATCCTCGGTACGAAAAAGATGTCGTCGGTGCAGGAAATGCTCCGCGAAAACCGTCAGTCCCTTGCGATTGTCGTTGACGAATATTCGGGCACCGACGGCATCATCACGCAGAGCGACATCGCCCGCGAAATTTTCGGCATAACCGATTCGAATGCGAGCGGACGCGGGCATTTGCCTCCGGTAAAAATCGAAGATACGTCCGACTTCGTAACCGGCGGCGATATGCTGCTGAGCGAAGCGCGGGAGCTGCTGCATGTTCCGTTTGCATCTGACATAAACGAAACGCTCGGCGGCTGGATCACCGAGAAGCTCGGCGATATGCCGCGTGCGGGAGACTGCATCGAATACGAAGGACTGCGTTTTACCGTGCTTTCGATAAAAGACCGGAGAATTAATAAAATTCACGTAAAGCGCATCGCGGACGACGGAGAGGAATGATATGAATACCGTCGTCATATTAATAATTTTGATCGTGCTCGTCGCGCTTATCGGATTTTTTGCGGCATCGGAAACGGCGTACCTTTCCCTTTCGAAAATCAAATTGCGAGAACTCGTGCAGAGTAAAAAACGCTGTGCGAAAACCGCGCTCGCTCTCCGAAACGATATGGACAGGCTGTTGACGCTCGTGCTCGTCGGAATCAATTTTTTTAATACCTTCGCCGCGTCCCTTGCAACCGCGCTCGCCGTTTCGATCGTCGGTTCAAGCGGCGTCGGCATTGCGACAATCGTCATTACTTCCCTCGTAACGATTTTCGGCGAGATCATTCCGAAGACGGCCGCTGTCTTGCATCCGGATACTACGGCACTGCGCTTTGCGCCGCTTTTGCGCGCGCTTGAAAAAATATTTTTTCCGATCGTATGGTTTTTTTCGCGGATTTCACGCGGCACTTCGTTCATCGTCGGAAAATTTTGGAAGGACGACGAAGAGGATGTGACGGAAGAAGACATCAAAATGATGATCGCGGTCGCCGCGCGCGAAGGAACGCTCGAAGAAGGCGAAAGCAAAATGCTTTCGAAAATCTTTCAGTTCAGCGATCTGCGCGTCCACGATATCATGAAGCACCGCTCGCTCGTAAACGCCGTTTCCGCCGACAGCGATTATGCGCACATCTCCGATATCTTTTTGACGACAGGCTGTTCGCGCATTCCCGTTTTCGAACATACGCCCGATGCGATCGTCGGCGTGCTCGGATACAAATCGGTACTCTTCAGTTCCGAAAAAGAAACGAAACGGAGCGATTTTATCCGCCGGAAAATGTCACGTGCGCTCTTCGTTCCCGAAACCTTTACCGCCCTCGAAATGCTCGAAGATTTTAAAAAAGCGCACACTGATTTTGCCGTCGTGCTCGACGAGCAGGGCTGTACTGCAGGCATCGTTACGACGGACGATGTGATGCGCGTCGTATTCGGACGCATGACCGATGAAAATCCGACATCCGATATCGCTCCCGAATCGCGGATTACGCTGGTCGGAAAATCGGAATACATCGTGCCGGGCGATATGAAGCTCGACGACGTAAACGCCGTCCTCAAACTCGATTTGGAATCGGAAGATTTCAACACGCTCGGAGGTTGGCTGCTCGAAAAGTTCGGATACTTACCGTCGGCGAGCGAAGCGTATATAGACGGGACGACGGCGTACATCGTTGAAGACCAGGCGAGGCGCCGCATTTTATCGGTGCGCATAAAAAAAGGCGCCGGCCGAATTCAAAAATTTAATCGATAAGTGCAGCCGAGCGAAATCTCACCCGTACTGCGCGAAGCCCCGCCTTCGGCGTCATCGGTTCCGTGCCACGACCCCGTCGGTCGAGTCGCCTCGTACGTCGCTCCCCGTATACGGCGCGTCAGCATCCACGAAAACGCGAGCGACAACGATATGTTTTTATTAAAAGCATATACGGCTTCGGCGCCGAATCGATATGAGGAAAACCATCCGTGCAAAATGTCGGCAAAGTATCTGTCGGAACTTGTGCCGGATCCGCCGTAGTGATGATCGAGTGCCTGTATATACGTATACGGTGCAAAGGCGAACGAAAGCGCAAGCGTAAATTTATTATTAAAAAAGGTATCGAACGAAACGCCGAACCATGTATGCACTTCTTCGCGCGTATAATCGATTCCAAGCGGAACGTAGGGCTTTGCGGTGGGATCGTTCCACGCAACGCCCGTATGGGTAAGTATATCATAACCTTCCCATGCGCGCCCGTTCCGTGCTTTGAAAGCGATGCGTGAGTAATCGACTCCGCAAAAAGGACGGATCGCAAAGGTATCCGCTATTTGAAATGCATACGAGATTTGTCCGCCGAACGCATACGAAGAGGCGAGCATGTTTTTATGAATCGAATACGTGGTTTTTAAATCCGTCAGCGTTTTCCAATCGGAGTCTTCCATATTGCCCGATCGCATCGGAACGGCGCCGCGCGCGAAGCCTTGAATCGACAGTGCTTTCCATAACACGCCGACGGCGCCTCCGAAGTACAGCGCGGGTTTTATATCCCAATCGAGTTCGCTGATTTTTTTATAATTTCCGTCGACATCTTTTTTATAGACAAATTCGTCGATCGTACCGTATTCGACGGAAAAGAGCGGCGTGACGGCAACGCTCCAAACTTTTGCAGAAAGAGTTTTGATCATCGACGCAGACAGAAAAATAACAATTAATAATTTTGTCGTGCGGTTATTAAACGGCAAGGGGATCGACCTTATACAGTTTTGCAAGCTGTTTGCGCGTTGCATCCATATCTTTCGGATAGGGCGCGCAAAACGTCATGCGCTCGCCTGTCGCGGGGTGGGTAAGCGCGAGCTTGTACGCGTGCAGCGCGAGACGGGCTAAAAGCGGACGCTCTTCAAATACGTCGCCGTTCCACTTTTTTTTAAAATCGCTCAAGCGTACGGGTTTTTGATTACCGCCGTACAGCGGATCGCAGACGATGTATAATCCGTGTGCCGCCAAGTGCGCTCGGATCTGGTGAGTGCGCCCCGTCTTCGGAACGGCTTCAATCCATGCGTATTGACCGCAGACGCCGATGAGTCGAAAATCGGTGACGGAATCTTTACCGCTTTTTTTATTGACGACGGTGCGGTGTTTTGCGTCTCCGTCGGGAAGGAGCGCTTCGTCGGCATGCAGCGTTTCCCACAAGGGTCGTCCGTAGACGAGGCAGTGATAAATTTTTTCGACTTCTCTGCGTTCGAATTGCAGGGAGAGGAAACGGTGCGCTTTTTCATTGCGCGCATACGCGATTACGCCCGACGTATCTTTATCGATGCGGTGCACGGCAAAGAGTTTTCCGAATTCGCTTTCCGCTTCGATGTCGAGCCGCGGGGCCGCTTCGTCGTACCGGTCGGCGGCGATGAGCAGTCCGCTTTTTTTATTCAGTACGACGATATCGTCGTCCGCATAGAGCACCGTGTAAGGCGGTATTGCTTTCATAAAAACAGTATAGCAAAATGCTCGCGTGTATGAAAGGAGGACTGTAAGCAATGTTCGGTGAACGGCTGTAGAAAATTTTGCAGGGCGGTCATGATGAGAGATCGGTACAGATCGGTACGATGCGCTTGCATTCCCTTCGTTTTTCAGCTATGATGATTCCACCGACGCGGCTGTAATATAGCGGTAGTATACGAGCTTCCCAAGCTTGGTGTAGGGGTTCAACTCCCCCCAGCCGCTGAAACATAAAATTTGCGATGAAGCTATTCATTGACAGAATAATATATAATAGCAAGACGATTGGGAGTTGAACCGCGAAGTGCGCGCCGAGCAGGTGCGCCGAAGAGCTTGTAAATCCGAGCAATGCGCAGGATTTACAAGCGTGTTGATAAAAGAAAAACGTTTGCAAACGTTTTTTCAACTTCAGACTTTTGGCGGCAGGATGCCGCCGACAGCGCGCGAAGACGGCGTGGAAGGAGCGGACAGGAAGTCCGCGAGAGGAACGCTTCAACTCCCCCCAGCCGCTAAAACTTCAAATTTTCAATATAATCCTCCGCCGCAAAACAATATATAACAGCAAAATAATTGGGAGTTGAACCGCGGAGCGCGCGCGGCTCCGTCGTCAATACGGGAGACGGCTTGACGATGGTGGAACCGCTCGGCGCACGGCTTATCAATATGGACTGTGTCGCGGTTGCGGGTCATGGTATCAGAAAAGGCAATTCGTCGCAGCATACCAAGCCCCAGTGCCTGACGGCGTACCGTACAACAGGTACCATCCTCGTGAATATGGCGGGCAAAAGGATCGTGAACGAAACGGGCACCGACGCCAAATTGGTGGACGCCATGTCGAAAGCGGGCAGAGTATTTATGCTTATGGATGAAGCCGCCTTTGACGCCTATACGTCAAGCGCTATCCAACGAAAATATTTTACCGCGGCGGATAAAGAGCAATGGCTGAAAGAAAACGGTACGGGAGTAACGGCGTTCGCGCACGGCGATTCGCTGAAAGAAGTTACCGGAAGAGTGGGTATGGATGCCGAAGGACTTGAAAAAACGTTCGAAGCGTATAAATCATACGCAGCAAAGGGTGCGGATCCCGAATTCGGAAGAAAGGTGACCGTCGCTTTAAGCGATAATGGGCCGTATTATCTTGTCGAACAATGCCTGCGTTACAGTACGACGTTCGGCGGCGTTCAAATCAATAAAAAACTGCAAGTGCTCAAAAAAACAGGAAAGCGATCGAAGGCTTATATGCCGCAGGCGAATTGGTCGGCGGCGTGTTCGGCGAGCATTTTCCTTCGTCGGGTGTCGGCTGGGCAATGACGAGCGGCAAACCGGCAGAGGAGTCGGTCGCCGCAGCACTGAAGTGATCGATTTTTTGTTAGACGGTATTACGAAGAACGATATCCAAAAAAAGGGAGTGCCGTGCGAAAATACCGGCGGCACATCGGTTTTCGCTGCCGGTTTTCGGCAAAGCGCACCCTGTCAATGCCCTTGACAAATGCGATTGCTTTTCGCTAGAGTAAATGTATGAAACACGGCTTTTCCGTAAAAAACGATATGCGCTCATTCGCTGCGGGCGGCTTTTTGTCGGCGGCATACTCTTATTATCGCTATCGCTTTTTCTCCGCATGCGGAAGAGTCCCACCGGCCTAAGGCCGCGTATGTGTTTTACTGAAAGTAGGTAAACAGAGGGAACTCTTCGGAGTTCCCTTTTTTATTCGTGCGGAGGGTTTAATACCCCGACGCTTGCGTCGTAACAAAGGGTATTAAAGCCGACTGCAACCACCTTATGAGAACAACATACCACGACGCTTGTGTCGGGGTTGTTGATTTTAAATTATTACGGGAGTATGCCATGATTATTGTCTTGAAAAAGAATGCGACGGATGCCGCGATGCAGAATTTTATCCGACAGTGGAAAGAAAAAGGCTACGGCGTTCACGTTTCGCGCGGTGAAGAAGCGACGATTCTCGGTTTGCTCGGCGATACGACAAAGCTCGATACGGAAAGCGTTATCGCCGATCCTATCGTCGAAGACGTAAAGCGCGTTACGGCTCCGTACAAAATGGCAAACCGCGCTTTCCATCCCGATAACACGGTAATCGCCGTCGGGGAAGGAAAAAATGCAGTACGATTCGGCGGCGACACGGTTCCGGTGATAGCGGGTCCGTGTTCCGTCGAAAGCGAAGAGCAGGTCGTCGCGATTGCAAAAGAAGTCAAAAAGGCGGGAGCAAAATTGCTGAGGGGCGGCGCGTTCAAACCGCGCACGTCTCCGTACGCTTTTCAAGGGCTCGGTGCGCTCGGTCTTGAATTTTTAAAATCGGCAAAAAAGGAAACGGGGCTTCCGATCGTTACCGAATTGATGGACGTGCGCCAGCTGCAGTATTTCGCCGATGTCGACGTCATTCAAATCGGCGCTCGCAATATGCAAAACTTCGATTTGTTAAAAGAGATGGGCAAAGCGGGAAAACCGATTTTATTAAAACGCGGTATGGCGGCAACGATTAAAGAACTGCTTATGTCAGCCGAGTATATCATGGCGAGCGGTAACGAAAACGTCATACTCTGCGAGCGCGGTGTGCGCACTTTCGATTCTTATACGCGCAACTGCCTCGACGTGAGCGCCGTTCCGTACCTGCACAAAGTGAGCCATCTTCCCGTCATCATTGATCCGAGCCACGCGTGCGGTATGAGCTGGATGGTACCCACGCTTGCAAAGGCCGCGGTTGCGGCGGGGACGGACGGCCTCATTATCGAAGTGCATAACGATCCCGGCCGCGCGCTGTGCGACGGAGAGCAGAGCATCCGTCCCGACGAATTCGCTTCTCTGATGAAAGCTCTCGCCCGTATTGCGGAAACCGAAGGGCGACGCGTATGACGGTATCGTACATACTGCACACAGCTTATGGGGGAAATTATGAATGTAATGAATAATCTGCAAGATGCCGTTTACGGCATCGTAGGACTCGGTATCATGGGCGGATCGATCGCAAAAGCGATCCGCGCCAACGTGCTCGATATGCCGGAAGCTCGAGGAAAAATTTTTGCGTGCGATTCGCTGCCCGCGACGCTAGACGCCGCCGTTCGCGACGGTGTTATCGACAAAGGTTTTGCTCCGAGCGATGCAGGCGCGATGCTTTCCGAATGCGATATCGTCTATATCTGCCTCTATCCTCATGCGACGCTCGAATTTATTAAAACGCACCGGAACGATTTTAAAAGCGCTTCGATCGTTACCGACATAAGCGGTATCAAAACGTTTTTAGCCGACGGCCTTGCGGATTTTTCGAGGGCCGACGTTGATTGTATCTTCGGGCATCCGATGGCGGGCGGAGAAAAAGAAGGCTATGTCAATTCGAACGGCGCGTATTTTAAAGGACGAAATTATATTTTGATGCTGCGGCCTTCGAATAAAGTCGAAAACGTCGAGCTCATAAAAAGCCTCATCGCAGCGATGGGCTTTACGCGCATCGTCGAAACGGACTGCAAAACTCACGATCGCAAAATCGCATTTACGAGCCAGCTCTGTCACGTCATCGCGTCGGCTCTCGTGAAAAGCGCCGAAGACGAAACGATCACCGAATTCGGCGGCGGCAGTTTTGAAGATTTGACGCGCATCGCGATGATCAACGCACCGCTGTGGACGGAACTTTTTCTCGCAAATAAAGACGAACTCCTTTCGCATATCGCAGCCTTTGAAAAGCAGCTTGCGTTTATGAAAAAAGCCGTCGCGGAAAACGACGCCGCTTCGCTTGAAGCGTACCTCGCCGACGTGCGCACGCGCCGAATGAATATGGGAACCTTCGTCGTCAAAACGAGTACGGTACCGAACGGTTGAGGATGCGCCGATCGATCCGAAGGGGGCTGCTGCTGTAAACTTCGAAAGTAAGTAATTTTTGAACCTTGTACTCCGGCGCCAATCATGATACGATATTGATATGGAATATAGGATAAAAACGATTTGGGATCCTGAAGCTGCCGTATGGACTGCGACGAGTGACGATGTACCCGGACTCTGTCTTGAATCCGGTTCACTCGATGCGCTTATCGAAAAAGTTAAATATGCCGTGCCCGAACTTTTAGCGATGAATACGAAAACGACTGCCGGTACGGATATCGCGGTTTCATTTGCAGCGCAGCGTAAAGAAGTCGTGGCTCTTTGATGGCGGAATACAAAAAAAAGGTAAGAAAAAAATTGCTCGAATTCGGTTGTTCCTTTGTCCGGCACGGGAGAGGTGATCATGATATTCGGTAGAGTCCGGTCTCAAAAATCAATTTTACCGTTGACGGAAAAATAAAATCGCGTTTTACCGCCAACGCTATAATGAAATAGGCGGGAATTGATTTTCACTTTTAGATTCGTTTAAACCTTCGTATTGACGAGGAGAAGACCGTTCATTAGAATTGATAATTATGACCGATCTTGAAGTGCTCGACGGAGCGATCCGTCGTGTTCCCGACTTTCCGAAGCCGGGCATTCTTTTTTACGATATCACCGGTATCTTCGTCAACCCCGAGGCGTTTTCGTTTTGCATCGACAGTATGGTAAACATATATCGCGATAAAAATATAGATGCGGTTGCCGGTGTCGAATCGCGCGGCTTTTTGTTTGCAGCTCCCTTTGCCCTTCGCATGGGGATCCCGCTCGTGCTCGTGCGCAAAAAAGGAAAGCTGCCGGGCGATAAATATACGTGCGCGTATTCGCTTGAATACGGACAGGCTGAAATCGAAGCGCATAAATCGGATATCGAAAAAGGAAAGCGCTATCTCATCGTCGACGATCTCATCGCGACGGGAGGAACGCTCCAAGCTTCACGCAGTCTTATCGAACAGGGCGGAGGGGTCGTTTCGGATTTTTTCGGTGTCATAGGACTCGCCGACCTCAACTACAAAAAAACGCTTGAGCCGATACGCGTTACGACGCTCATCGATTATCACGGTGCGTGATCGCAGCTATGCTTAAGGGATATCTCTGAAATTTATAATTTCTGGAAATTATTAATTATTAAATACGGATGTCTTTATGAATGAATTGCCGTTGCATTACAAGCAGATACTGAATTCAAAAGAGACGGAACACGCGATCGTCCTGATAAAAAATTTTTTCCAAACGGCGCTTTCGACCGAATTGAATTTGACGCGCGTCACGGCGCCTCTTTTCGTGCAGAGCGGGATCGGCGTAAATGACGATTTGAACGGCGTCGAGCAGCCGGTATCGTTTCCGGTAAAAGATATGGGAAACAAGCGCATGGAAATCGTGCAGTCGCTCGCCAAATGGAAGCGGCTCAAAGTGACGGAACTCGGCATGAAAGCGGGCTTCGGCATTTACACCGATATGAATGCGATTCGTCCCGACGAAACGCTCGACGCTATTCATTCCCTGTACGTCGATCAATGGGATTGGGAAATGGTGATTACGCCTGAAAACCGTACCGTATTTTATTTGCACGAAATCGTAAAAAAAATCTACCGCTGCCTGAAGCGCGCCGAGTTTTATATTTACGATCACTATTCTGCGATCGCGCCGTCTCTCCCGGAAAATATTACGCTTTTGTACGCCGACGATTTGGAAAAGGAATACCCCGCGCTTACTCCGCACGAACGGGAAGCGAAGGCCGCAAAAAAATACGGTGCGGTGTTTATCACCGGCATCGGCGGAAAAATGCCGAGCGGCTCCGTTCACGACGGACGCGCGCCCGATTACGACGATTGGATCACCGAAACGGGCGACGGACATCGCGGCTTGAACGGCGACATCATCGTGTGGAACAGCGTGCTGAAAGCGCCGCTCGAGCTTTCTTCCATGGGCATCCGTGTTTCTCCCGAATCGCTGAAAGCGCAGCTCAAAGAACGGGGCTGTACCGACCGCGAAAAATTCGAGTTTCATAGAAAATTGTTAAAAGGCGAATTGCTACAGACGCTCGGCGGCGGTATCGGACAGTCGCGCTTGTGTATGTTTTTGCTCAGAAAAGCGCACATCGGCGAAACGCAGGTGAGCATTTGGCCGAAAAAAATTATTAAAGACTGCGCCGATGCAGGCGTCACACTTTTGTAGCACGGAAAACAAATTAAGGAAACTGTTCAAAAACTCCTTTGCAGTTCACTTCTGCGGACTTCGTAAAACAGTTTCCTTACGGAACCGACCGATAGGCTTGCAGTTTTTGGACAGCCCTCTCCAGTGGAAACGATTTTTTTTGTTGCCGACGAAACTTCCCGCCTCGACGATCTTTTGCGAAAAAAGCTGCCGCCGTATTTCGGCGGTGACGTACCCGTAAGCAATTCCAAAATACGACGCCTCATCGTCGCGGGTGCGGTATTTTCGGACGGCATGCAGCGCCGCATTCCCGCATATACGGTGAAAAAGGGAAGCCGCATCGAAGTAAAAATCGACCGGGGAAAATTTTTTTACGAAAAACAAAACGACGACATATCCTTCGAGCTTTCAAAACAATCGATTTTATACGAAGACGATTTTTTAATAATCGTCGACAAGCCCGATCGTTTTCTGACCGAACCGACGGTTGCAGGCAATCGCGGCAATATGTACGACGCCGTTATCGCTTGGCTGTGGAAAGAAAATCCTTCGCTTCGAAACAAACCTTACGCGGGTATCATGCATCGCCTCGACAGAACGACGAGCGGAGTATTGCTTTTTACAAAACAGCGCTCGGTAAATGCGCGCATACACGAACTGTTCGAAAGCGGCGCCGTAGAAAAAACATATCGCGCGCTCGCCGCAAAACCGCTCGTGCCGCCCGATGCGCAATTCAGCGTCGAAAGCCGGATAGGCAAACTCGGCGGGAGCGGTATGTGGGGCGAAGTAAAAGACGGACAAGGACGCTTTGCGCGAACGGATTTTACGGTACTCGGCGAATGCGTTCGGAACGGAAAAAAATTGTTAAAAATCGAAGCGCGGCCGATCACGGGTCGCACGCATCAAATCCGCATCCACCTCGCCTCAAGCGGTATGCCGATTTTCGGCGACGAACGCTACGGCGGCGAAAAGGCGGAGCGACTTTTTCTGCATGCCTATTCGATTTCGTTTGCGCATCCGGTAAGCGGCGATATGCTCACCGTGCGTGCAAAGCTGCCGGACGAATTTTAGCGCCGGAAAAATTGCATACGGTTTTATACTTGACGCCCCGCGTCGGGGTATTAAACCCTCCGCACGAATAAAAAAAGCTGCCGAAAAGGCAACAGCTTTCGGCAGCCATATACGATGCGTATGTTTTTACAGCGAGTCGTAGAATGCTTTTACGAGCAGCGCCGCGACGTATGCTCCCGGATCGAGCAATTCCCGGGATGCTTCTCCGCGCGTTGCCGCCCGACCGTGCACGGCAAGCATTCCCTTTGTGTTTTCATAACCGCGCATCGCTTCTTCGGCTGCGTGTGCGGCGCTCTCTTTGAGCGGCAGTTCGACGGAGTCCGTGAGCGCTTTTACTGCAGGATAAAGACCGTCGACAAATGTTTTATCGCCCTGTTTTGCTTTGCCGAGATTCATTACGCCTTCGAGATACGCACCGAACAACGCGTTGATATTTTCACGCGACAGTTCCGTAACGCCTTTCAACGCTTTCCCCGCATGCATAAGACCTGCCGCCATGAGCGTACCCATCGTCGAGGGGACGGCGGATCCCATCGCTTTTCCTGCGGCGTACAACATTTTTCCGCAGTCGCTTTCGGGAGAGTCTTTAATCGCGTTGTACGCAGCGGTAAATCCGTCGCTCATTGTCAATCCGAGGTCTCCGTCTCCGACGACGCTGTCTTTTTTTATAAGTTCGTCTTTCCGTTCGGTCATAATGTCAGAGGCGGATTTTAAAAAATTTTTTATTAATAAAGCATCCATATTTTCATTTCCTCATAGTTGTGTAAAAAACGGCGTATGAGCGGGAGCATCAAGGTATTTTTTTAATTCGTCGTCCAATTTCAAAACGCTGATCGATATGCCCGCCATCTCAAGAGATGTAACGTATTCGCCGACATAATAGCGGTGTACGCCGATACCGCGCGCTTTCATGATTTCATTGACCTTTTTTACGATAATGTACTGTTCATCGAGAGGTGTCGCTCCGAGTCCGTTGATGAGCACGGCCGTTTCATCGCCCCTGTTAAACGGCAGATCGTTTAATATTGTATCCAGCATCTCTTGAGCGATATTATCGGCGCTTTCGAGTTTTCCGCGCCTTATTCCCGTTTCTCCGTGAATCCCCATGCCGATTTCCATTTCGTCTTCGTCGATCGTAAAGCCCGGTTTTCCGACGCGGGGTACAACGCAGGGCGTCAATGCAACGCCCATCGTACGTACATTTGCCGCGGCCTTTTCCGCAATTCGCTTCACTTCTTCAAGCGGGAGCATCGCATCCGCGGCAGCGCCCGCGCATTTATATACGAATACTATACCTGCGACACCTCGTCGTTTGCTTTTTTCTCCTTGTGCCGGAGCGGCGGAAGCGACATCGTCCGCACCGAGAACGGTTTCCACTTTTATGTTCTCTTCAAAATCGGCCTGTTCCGCCGCCATATCGAAATTGAAAATATCGCCGTTATAGTTGCCGTAAATGTAAAGTACGCCCGCTCCGCTGTCTATGTATTTCGTACAGGCGAGCATTTGATCCGCACTCGGGCTTTGAAATACATCGCCGACCGAGCATGCATCGAGCATTCCTTTGCCGACATATCCGAGAAAAAGCGGTAAGTGTCCGGAACCGCCGCCCGTCGCGATGCCGACTTTGCCCTGTTTTTTATTTGCGGTTACAAGACAATGGACATCCCCGTTTGTATAGGTGATGAGATCCGGATGCGCAATGTACAGACCCTCGAGCATCTCTTTTACATAATCTTCCGGTTTGTTGATAATTTTTTTCATTACCAGTTTCTCCTGTTATGATCGATTTATAAAAATTATTAAAGATTACAATGTAATTTCCAGCTGTTCATTCTCTTGGTACGCCGAAACGACGCAATCCGTTTTATATGTCCGCTCGGGAAGCGCAATGAGGACGTGTCCCGTTTCTTTTTCTATTGAAAACGGACACAAATGATAAACGCCTGCGTTGAGCCGTACGAGCGTTCCCTTCGGCACGATAAACGCTTCCGTTTTTTCAGGGAGGAGTTTGTTGCTTGCAGGCGCGACATGGATAACGATGTCGGTGTCCAAAGGTAAAATGATTTCGCCGGTATGGTCGTGATATTCGACCGAATCCACGATCATTGCATCGCGCTTATGTACGACAAGCGGTGAAAAGCCGACAGGCGCATTGAATTTCACGGGGAAAAGAACTCTATCGGGATAAAAGCCTCCCAAATCATGACCTTCCGGATGTAAAAGGTCGGTAAAACTTCCGAACCGATTAAATACATCGACTGACAATTTTTGCGCTTTAATTTTTCTCATAATGATTACTCCTTTTCTTTTCTTTCTTCGATATATTTTGAAATCAGTACTGTGATAACTAAAATAATACCGAATACGAATGTTGCAACAAAAGAATTGACACGCCGTAAATTGAATGCACTTGAAATAAGTTGCAAAACGAAAACCGCGAGCATGACTCCGAATACATTGCCTTCTCCTCCGTTCGGGTTCGTTCCGCCGAGGACTACGATGAGCAGCGTCAACATAGTGTAGGAAGAGCCGTAATTGCTTTTTGCCGAATTGTAGTGCGACGAGATTAAAATACCGCTGAGCGCACTGAGAATTCCGCCGATGGCATACGTCATCACGGTAACTTTCACCGTATTTATGCCGCTGTATTTTGAAGCGGTTTCGTTGGTGCCGAGGAATTTAAGCTCCTGTCCGTAGACGGTTGAACGCATGATGAATGCCATAACGCAGGTGATGAGCATAAACACGTAAAACGGTATCGGAATTCCGAGGAACCTGCCGTTTGAAATCATCGAAAAAGATTCGGGAAGACCGGTAAGCGCAGGCCCTTTCGTGATCGCGAGCCCGAGTCCTTCGTACAACTGGAGACCGCACAGCGTCACGAGCATTGCAGGTATTTTTAAGTAGCCGATCAAAAATCCGTTTATTAATCCGCAACAAAGTCCGACGATGAGCGAGAGACAGACAGCTATGATAATTGAAACGGGAGAGCCGCCGTTTGCGAGCATAAAGCATGCTCCGATGATGCTTGACAGATTCGCTATGCCGACGAGGGACAGATCGATACCGCCTGAGATCATCGCAATCATCATTCCGTAACACATGATGCCGTATTCGGGCAGCTGGATAAACATACCGCGCATATTCGCCGCTCGGAGAAAACGACGAGGTTCGAGAATACTCATAATAATAAAAATTGCTATAATCATACCGAGCAGCATGAAATTTTCGCCGTACAATTTTTTTATCGGTTTTATTTTTTTTATCACAGTCATAGTATCCCGTCCTTATATCTTTTCGCTGTTTTGTATACGCTTCGCTCTGATCGATGTGATACTCGTGCCGAGTACGATAATCAATCCGATGACGAAAGTTTGAAAACGAGTGGGAACTCCGACCATGACGAGATTGTTTTGAATCAGCGCGATCAGCAAAATACCGAGTACGGTACCGATGACGGTGCCGTGTCCTCCGGTAATGCGGGTACCTCCTACGACGATGGCTGCGATGACCATCATTTCACTACCCATTAAATTTTTCGCGGTAGCCTGCCGCATAAGGATCGTGTGGGTGACGCCGCCTACTGCCGCAAGAATTCCGCCTGCGGTATATACGACCGATTGTATGAAATTTACTCGGACGCCTGCGATGCGAGCCGCATTTTTATCCCCGCCGATCGCATATATGCCTCTGCCGAACATTGTGTATTTTAAAACGATATAGAGCAGGACGAGCACTATGATCGGAATGAGAATAAAACTTGTCATTTCGAAGCGTATCCCGTTTTTGTTTATATAGCTGAATAGAAATTGCTTTGAAAGAGAATCGATATGCGGAGGGATATTCGAATACTCTTTGGTACCTAAAAATGCGAGCGTACCTCCGTTCAATATACTGCTTACTCCGAGCGTCGCAATAAGCGGAGGAATATTTCGGTATACGATGAGGAATGCGTTCAGTAAGCCTATCGCGAAACCGAGCAGGCAGGCGAGACCGTAAAAGAAAGCTACATTATCGATGTTGTATGTCAATATGAGCCGTATCGTCGCGTATGACGTAAAGCAGGCGGTAGCCGGAAACGATACGTCGATGCCGCCCATGATGATGACGGTCATTTCTATCGCGGCAAATATCAAAGAAACGAGCATTGCACGCAAAAGAGTGATGACCGTCGAAAAACTGCAAAATGCGGGATTTACAATACCGATTACGGACGCGAGTACGATTATCGTGTATAAGACGATCGCTTCATTCGACGTATACCAATCGTTTTTGATTCTTTTATCTCTGAGCATATTCATTTTTTTCCTCTTCGGTTACGGAGCTCATCATTGCGCTGATGTCTGATTCCCGTATATCGGTCACGTTGAAGACTCCCGAACTTTTTCCGTTTTTCATAATTATTAATTTATTGCAGTTGTAATACAACTCGCTCAAATCGTCGGTGATGATTATAACGCCCATCCCCTGTGCGGCGAGGTCGTGAAGGATGGCATGGATGTCCGCTTTCGCGCCGACATCGACACCGACTGTCGGGCCGTTTAAGATGATGAGATCCGGATGCGTGTTCAGCCATTTTGCGATAACCATTTTTTGAGCGTTACCGCCGGAAAGCGTTTTTATAGGCGTTTCTACCGCAGAGGCGACACAGCCGATTTTTTTTATCCAATCGGCCGTTACCTGATCCATTTTTTGCAAATCGAGCCGTCCGTGTACCATGTAGTCGGAAATCGATGCCGCTACGGTATTGTCGCGTATCGAGCGCGACAAAAACAATCCTTGTGTGAGCCGGTCTTCGGGAACGTACGCGATTTTATTTGCAACCGCGTCGGATATGGAACGTATTTTCAATTCTTTACCGCGCAATTTGATCGTACCGCTTGTCGGCGGAATGATGCCGAAAAGCGTATCTCCGATTTCTCCGCGACCGGAACCGAGCAGGCCGGTGATCCCGAGCACATCGCCTTTTTGCAATGTAAACGAAACGTTTTCAAAACTTCCTTTTCGGCAAAGGTTTTGTACGTCGCAGATGACGTCGTCATCCGTTTTCGGAGGATCGTATTTTTTGTCCACGAGTTTCCGCCCCGTCATACATTCGATGAAACGGGAACGATCGAAATCGTTTATCGAACCTGAGGCGACATTTTCACCGTTGCGTAAAATGGTAAGCGTATCCGCAATTTCGTAAATTTCTTCGAGCTTATGATTGACGATGACGATCGCCATGCCGTCGTTTTTAAGATAGCGCAATACGTCGTAAAGCATTTTGACTTCGCATTCATTGAGTGCGGTCGTCGGTTCATCGAGGATGAGCAGCTTCGCATCATTGATGATGGCTCTGCATATCGCAACCATTTGTTTATTTGAAATGCTCAAACGTTCGACGGGAATATCGGTATCCATATCGGCACCGATCATACCCATCGCTTTCAATGCAAGTTCGCGCGAATCTTTCCAGTTGATGAATTTTCTGTTTTCCATGAGGTTTCGATTCATAACGATATTTTCCGCGACCGTAAGGTTCGGAAAGACGGCGAAATCCTGATAGATTACCTGTACGCCTTTATGAATCGCATCGATGGGAGTTAAATTTTTTACTTCCGTTCCTTCAAAAAAGATTTTTCCGGATGTCGGCTTTTTTACACCGGATACTATTTTGATCAATGTCGACTTTCCGCAGCCGTTTTCACCTGCAAGACAGTGTATCTCTCCGGGATAGACGGTCAGGTCGACGCCTTTCAACGCTTGTACGCCTGTAAATTCTTTCGTTATATGAGATAATCGCAAAAAATCTTTTGCCATTGTTGTCTTCCATAAAAAATCATCGCCGTTCGAAATCCCGCTGTGGACGACCGGCAGCCGATCCAATCCACACCGCAGAGCTTCAGATGCGGCGCAATTGCAATAGTAATAAGAAATGCAGTGATGCCGAAAAAATATATGTATGCGGTTTTCAGCATATTTTGTTAAGAGACAAGGAAGACGTACACACATCTTCCTTGTTTGCCGTTTTAATTTAGAAATTGATGGACGGATCGTCTACGTTGCTTTTCGTAATGTCGATCCATGCCTGTCCGCTCAATACTTTGCCCTTTAACGAAAGATTCGTATATCCGGGGACGTTGAGGTTCATACCGTCTGAAATCTTTTCTTTTTCGAGTACTTTGAGGGCGAGCTGGATCATCGCTTTACCTGCGAGTGCAGGATCCCAAAATGATGCCATCGCGATGGTGCCGTCTTTGATATATTTTCCGGAGACGGAAACGAGCGATGTTCCGACGATGTGGACCTTACCTGCGAGCCCGAGTTCTTCGACCGCAAGCGCCGCACCTGCCACATCGGGCATAGCCGATCCTTGAATGCCTTTTAGGTTGGGATTTGCCGTGAGGACTTCTTTTACCTTGTTGTACGACGTTTGGAGATTATCGGCCGTTTCGATTTTATCGCCGTATTGTTTCATGCCGGGGAATTTTTTCAACTGCAGCGCTTTCGCGGCGTCGACCCATTGATTGTGCGATTCGCTTGTGAGAGAGCCGACTTCAAAAATATAATCGCCTTTTCCGCCGGTCAGTTCACCGAGTTTTTCCATAAAATGACGACCGTATGCGTCGTTGTCGAACGCTTCGATATCGTAATCGATATTCGTCATGCCCGATGCTTCGTGGGAAATAACGACAATACCTTGATCGCGCGCTTTTTTCAAGACGGGTTCAAGAGCCTGGGTCGAAAACGGTACAACGCAGATAGCATCGACGCCCTGACTGATGAGGTCTTCGATAAAGCGTGCTTGGAGTGCGCCGTCGCCTTCCGACGGACCCGTATAAAACGCATCGATACCCGTTTCTTTCGCATAGTCTTTTACGCCGACTTCCATTCGTTGAAACCACGAAATGCTTGTCAACTTCGGAACGACGGCGATCCTGTATTTTTTACCCGAACCGCCCGCATCCTGTGCACCGGTCGCAAACAGCGCCGTGTTTACGGCTAAAATTGAAACTGCCAATAGCAATCCCGTCTTTTTCATTTGGAATCCTCCTGGAAAATTCTTAAAATGTATTTGTTTTGTACACAAAAGTATAAAGCCGATTTTTTGAGCTGTCAAGTTTTTTATGACAGGGTATGCCCGACACGAGGATAATTTTGTAACTTTATAATTTTTTCCACGCCGGTTCTCTCGAGATGCCCCAGATTGCTTTTTTTCCCCGATTCGATTATGATTCGCGTATTACATTTGAAGAGAACGTGTGCGCTTGCGCGCACTGCTAAAAACTTTTTCGGAAGTCGCAAGGTTCGAAAGAGTTTTACGGGAGAATCTATGGCAAGCCCTTTGGAAAAATATCTTACATCGTGCAACGGAAAACCGAACACCGCAATGACTTCGTACGTCGCAAATCTGCAGCAGACGGCGGCGGTCGCGCCTGAAGTCGCAGCGAGCGTCGTCAAAGAACTTGAAACGCAGCGCGCCCACTTAAAACTCATCGCAAGCGAAAATTACTGTTCTCTTGCCGTACAAACCGCGATGGGAAACCTCCTCACCGATAAATACGCCGAAGGCTATCCCGAACACCGCTATTACGGCGGCTGCGAAAACATCGATGCGGTCGAATCCTGCGCGGCGAGGGAGGCCGAAAAACTTTTCGGCGCGGATTACGCATACGTGCAGCCGCATTCGGGCTGCGATGCGAACCTTGTCGCCTATTGGGCGATTCTCAATCACAAAATCGAAATGCCCGCGCTTGAATCACTCGGCGTAAAAAGCGTATCTGATTTGACGGAATCGCAATGGGAAGAACTGCGCAAACGATTCGGGCGGCAGCGCCTCATGGGTCTCGATTATTATTCGGGCGGACACCTCACGCACGGATACCGCATGAACGTTTCGGCAAAGATGTTCGAAAGCATTCCGTACACGGTCGATAAAGAAACGGGGCTCCTCGATTACGACGCGATCGAAAAACAGGCGATGGAAGTAAAGCCCCTCATTTTACTTGCGGGATTTTCCGCTTACCCGCGCAAAATCGATTTCAAACGGTTCCGAGAAATCGCGGACAAATGCGGCGCCGTACTCATGGTCGATATGGCGCACTTCGCGGGTCTCGTCGCAGGCAAAGTGTTTACCGGAGATTATGATCCGGTAGCCTTTGCGGATATCGTCACGTCGACGACGCACAAAACCCTGCGCGGCCCGCGGGGAGCGCTCGTACTGTGCAAAAAAGAATTCATCGACGACGTAAACAAAGGCTGCCCGATGGTTTTAGGCGGACCGCTCGGAAACATCATTGCGGCAAAAGCGGTCGCATTCAAAGAAGCGCTTTCGAACGAATACCGCGAATACGCGCACAATGTCGTCAAAAATGCGTGCGCCCTCGCACAGGCATGCGCTTCACTCGGCATGAAACTGCAGACGGGAGGCACGGACAATCACCTCATGCTCATAGACGTGACGACTTACGGACTGACCGGACGACAGGCGGAAGCGGCAATGTTTCAGTGCGGCGTTACGCTCAACGCAAACTCGCTCCCCTTCGACAAAAACGGCCCGTGGTGGACGAGCGGCATACGCGTGGGTACTCCGGGCATCACGACGCTCGGTATGACGGAAACCGACATGAAAGAAATCGCTTCGATCATCGATTCGGTGCTGAAAGGCACGAAGCCCGGCACGACAAAAGACGGAAAACCGGCAAAAGGGAAAATCGTCCTCGATCCCGCCGTACAGGAAAAAGCGAAACAGCGCGTACGGTCGCTCCTTTCAAAGCACGTACTCTATCCCGAACTCGACCTTGCGTTTTTGAAAAAAGAATTCGTTGGATAAATTATCCGTCGTCAAATCCGCGGCGGAAACCGCGGGCGGTGCCGGTCAATGAAATAGAAGCTGAGCGGTAATTGTTAATCGGTACATTGCCGATTAACAATCACTCTAAAGTTTTTCGATTTCTTCACGTACGAGGCCGGTTGCTTTTGCAATGATATCGACGGAAACGCCGAGCCGTTTGAAATTTTTCGCATCTTCCAATGCTTTTCGCCGCTCGCCTTCATCTCTTGCATCCATCATTGTAGCCGACATTATTCGATATTCGTTTCGCGCCTGTTCGTTGTCTTTTACTGTCCGTATCATGTCATCCAACCTCCCGGTAAATTCCGTCGTCGCTTTTCCCGTCTTTATATATTCCAAAAGACCGCTTAAATTTTTGTCTTCAATTTTATTAAAAGCCGCCGCGTTTATTATAATCTTTTTTGCCCCGTCGTGTAAGGGTATTTGTCGATCTTCGAGACAGATATTTTCAAATGAATAAACGGGCTTTCCTTTTCCCGGCGCATCGAATAAACAGATAAAAATGATAAAGCTGTCGTTCAGCTTGCTGTAGGAATTTCCTTTATCCAAAACGGAAATATCGATCGCCGCTTGATAAAAACGCATCCGCTTAGGAAGATTATGTTCGTCGCTCACTTGCATTTCAATATCATATATTTTGCCCATTTGGTTTTGTACCAAAACATCGAAACGAACCGATTTTGCTTCTTCGTATGTGGTGATATTGTATTGTGTTGAAAGATACGTTATATTTCCGATTTTATCGGATAAAATCATTTCGAGGAATATCTTGCAGAGTTCTTTGTTTTGCATAACTTTGCAGAACATAAAATCATCGGCGATAGTCAAATCATCAAAACTTTTATGCATACTTTTTTTCTGTTATTGATCCTGCTATTGTAATTTTATACGTAAGTCCGGAAGCCGCGGACGAGTCGGTCAAGGGAATAGAAACTGCGCGCCAAACGCTGCGGTGTGAGAGCCGCTCACTTCGCATATACGCCGTAGGGATCTTCCCAAACGCTGCCGTCATCGTATTCGATTTTGCTCACGTATAAAAAATCGATAGTATAGGCTTCGTCCGGCGCTTCAAAAACATAATCATCGAGGTCGAACTCCGCGTTTACGACAGCGCGCGGCGCGACACAATCATCCCATTCGAGCACAATGCAGTTTCCTTCCGTAAAGGGAGACTCCCCGTCACGTCCGCTTAGAAAAACGACGGCAAAAAACTTTTGTACCGCCCGTTCGCTTGCATTGTAAAACGTCAGCGCGATGCCCGCATATTCGTAAAACGCCGCATCCGCTCCGACGGACACTTCTCCCTTTATGCGATAGGGACTGCGCGCGTAGAACGGAAACGAAAAGCAAAGAACACACATCGCAGCGAACGCGAATTTAAATTTTGCAAAAGTGTGAAGTCCGCCGGTTTTCTTCGTTCTGCATCCGTTTTTCGATCCGTTTTTTTCGACAGCCTCGCCGCGTTTCTTTCCAAGTATCGATTTGTTTTTCATCTTGCAGCCTCGTACATAAATTTTCTTCCCCGCGATGCGATCGCTTTACCCGATACCGCAGATTTTACCGGACGAGGGGACAGGGCATGCAGTTTCAGCGATTTCAGTATCTCAGAGGCGATATTCGTACAATGCATAAACGGATCGTCCGTATCGGGGACAGGCGACCCTCCGTTTAAAGATATTTTAAGCGGGCGCGCGGGAAACGCGATATCGAAAAGCAAGTGGATGTCGCTTCCGTCGTACAAAAGCTCGTGTGCAATAATGCAGCGCACAAGCGCCGCGATATCGATTGAGGAGGCGTAACCGCTTTTGAGATGTGCAAAAGCGGAGGCAACATCGGATGCGGAAAGGAGCGCAAAGACGAATTTGTTCGCATGCAACGCTTCGACAGCCGTACGTACGCTCATTTCGCTGTGCAGGTACAGTATACACGGCGGTTTTACGCCGGATACACTTCTCATCCGCTTTATATCGGAAAAGATCGATATCGCAGCCGTCGGAATACCGCGCCCTGCAGGCGAACAGAAAATCGCAAGACCGCTTTGCTGCGTGCCCAATTTCCGAAGCCCTTCTATCTGAGCACCGCACAAACCGAGTCCTTCAAGCGGAGGCAGAGCACGGGTACAGCAGGGCAGACGAAGTACGATATCGCCCTGCACGACGGAGGTGCATATCAAAAGGGGATGCACATCTCGATGGATAAATCTGCCGCACAATTTTGTTCTTCCATTCATATGCGAAAGCGAGGCTATATGCCCGGCGAGACGCCGAGCAAGAGGCGGCTGCAGCGTCATGCGTTCGGAAAACGCTCCGTGCGTTTTAAAGATGACGGCCGTTTTTCCGACAACGATTTCTCCGGCGGAAAGTGCGCGCGCCTGCCGTATAATCGCGCAGAGCATTTCCTCTTCATGTAAATCGGCGTACGCGGCAACAGCGGCCGCGTGTGTAATGGTGTCTGTTTTCATCACAGTATAAATCGCCTCAATGTGTCAAAAATCGGAAGTTTTTTCGCAGTTTTTTTCAAAAACATTTCCGCTTTTTGTCATAATTTCTCGATCTATATTGCGGACTGTAGTACAGCGCCTATCGTTTCGCAGTCGGATCGATCGACAACGCTTCTACGGTCGGGAGGTCGAAAGTGAAAAAAGAACACATACGGGTACTTGTACGGTTTTTACAAACGGCGTTTTTAACTGCGGTCGTATCGTTTGCGCTTTGTCCGATTTCGTGCAAAGTGACGGATGAAGGTCTGCAGTTGCTGCACGGCGATTATGCAGCTCCGGTGCTGGAATCCTATGCCGCCGAAAGTGAAAAGCGAGTGTCGCTTTCGTTTTCCGAGCGCGTAACGATCACCGGTGCGATCATCACTCGGGCAGCGCCTTTTTCGGACGATGCCCTTTCTGCGGAGGATGTCGGTCTTTCGCCCGCCTTAAAAGCGGTGTCGGGGGAAACGGACGGCATTTCGGTCGGTATTTCCTACGGCGGTGACGGGAGGACGGCGATCGCGGAAGCGGCGGAAGCGCTCGAAGCCGGTGCACAATACGCGCTGTACGGTGAAGCGCGTGATGAAAACGGGAATACGCTTACGTTCTGCGTTCCTTTTATAGGATTCAACAGCCGTATACCGAAAATCGTCATCAGCGGTGTCCATCCCCAGTTCGCATCAGCACCGAGTGGAGGAGGAGATGCAAAATGCGAATTCGTCGAACTCTATGCGCTCACGGACGGAAATATTGCGGGACTTGCAATTCAAAGCGCAGCGGACGGTATCGACAGAGCGTTTACGCTTCCCGCTGCGGAAGTACGGGCAGGGGACGTCATAATCGTTCACCTGCGCACAAAAGGCGACGGCTGCGTGAGCGAAACGGGCGGCGACCTGTCGCTTGCGTCGGGATGGTATACCTCTCCCGCCGTCCGCGATATTTGGTCGCCGAACGAAAAAGCGTGTTTGGGAGACAAAGAAGACGCGGTCATGCTCGCTAACGCTTTTACCGGCGATATCCTCGATGCCGTATTATATGCGCATCCGGAGAGTGCGGCGTGGAGCAATGGAAACGTAAAAGACACCGCACAAAAGATTGCTGCAAAAGGTATTTGGAAAAGCGTATCCATTGAAGATGGGGCGAGTACCGACGGTTTGACCGCTTCGAAGATGCTCAAGCGATCGGGCTGTATCGCGCTCCGACAGAAAGCTGAAAACGGCACGCTAGGCGATATCATTGAACAAGCGAAAGAGCATTGGAGGGTAGAAAAAATCGTAAAGGGCGCGGTCAATTCTGTAGAATGAGATCCCGTAGAATGACGAGAGCGCCGATACCCCGCCGTATCGCCGCCGATGTGTGACGGGAATGACGGAGGTACCGATACCCTCATGCCGCATTCGTGCGCGTGCCTCGCAACGAACGCGTAAGCACGAAGTTTCCAGCGGCGCACATACGCATATTCGCGAATTTTGGAAAGAAAACGCAAAGTTTAAAAGCGCACGCCATTTGAACGGCGCTTTTAAACGATCCTGTGTTAAACGATCCTGTGTTAAACGATCCTGTGGCGCTTCGCTTCGATTTCTGTTATAATTGCGATTATGGCAGAACTATTGGCGCCGGCGGGTAATATCGAATCGCTCGACGCGGCTATCGGCGAAGGTGCCGATGCGGTATATCTCGGTCTCAAAAGCTTTAACGCGCGGCTTCGTACGACGAACTTTGCGTGGAATCAATTCGAAGCGGCTGTCGATGCCGTTCATCGGCTCGGCAAAAAAATATACGTTACGGTCAACACGGTATGCGAAGAGCATGAGACGGAAAAGCTGTACCGGCTCCTCGCCTACCTCGACAGGGTAAAGCCCGACGGGCTTATCGTGCAGGATTTTGCCGTCATCCGCATGGCGCAGCAGTTTTTTCCGTCGATGGAATTGCACGCATCGACGCAGATGAACGTCGAAAGCGCAGCGGGCGTAAACCTTTTGAGCAGGGAAGGCGTAAAGCGCGTTGTCCTCGCACGCGAACTCGGTCTCGAAGAAATAAAATCGATAAAAGCTGCGACGACGGCCGAACTCGAAGTATTCGTGCACGGCGCGCTGTGCGTAAGCGAATCGGGACTCTGTCTTTTTTCAAGTTTTCTCGGCGGCAAGTCGGCAAACCGAGGTATGTGCACGCAGGCGTGCCGCCGCTATTATGCGGCGGAAAAAAGCGGCGGTATTTCGGAAGGATATTATTTTTCACCGTGCGATCTCGAACTCGTCTCTCAAATCCCCGACCTCGAAGAGGCGGGCGTCGCTTCTTTTAAAATCGAAGGGCGCATGAAAAGCGCGGAGTACGTCGGTACCGTCGTAGCCGCTTACCGTTATGTTATGGATCACTGGAAGGAAGATAAAAAAGGCGCGATCATAACGGCGAAGCGCATGCTCGCATCCGATTTTGCCCGTTCGAAATCGTCGTATTGGTATAATTTTAAAACGCAAGCCGAAGGCGTCGAAAAGGCGGGAGATGCGATATTGAACCCCGATCAGGCGGGCGGTACGGGCATCTATCTCGGTACAATCGCTGCGTTGAAAGACGCGCCTGCCGCCCTCGTCGAAGCGGAAAAGGAAAATGCCGCGCCGGATACTCCTCCGGAACAGCTTCGCGTGCAGATGGCGCGTTTAAAAGGCGGCTCTTACGATCCCGATCCCGGTGATTCGATCCGATTGCATCGCAGGGACGATTCCGGCCGCGTAAGCCGCAAAGTGCGCAACGCGGAAACGGCTGAAGACGGCACTCGATGGATAGACGTACCCGGCGGTTTTCAAGTCGGCGACAGCGTCTACCTCTTGCAGATGAAAGCCGCATCGAAGCGCTATCCTCGAGTCATCTCGCGCGACGTGTCGCTTTTCCGCAGGCAGACGGGGGACGAAAAACTTCCCGTGCTCGATTTAACCCCCGTGGGAAAAAACGAACTGCAGTTTTTCCCCGAAGGCTTATACGTACAGGTGTCATCCATAGCGGACGTGTTCGTCGTCCAATCCGCACATCCGGTAAGAGTCATCATCGAACTGAACGCGGAAACTTCATACGACTTCGTCAATCATAAAACGGTGCTGCCCCTTTCCAAAAAGCAGCTCATCATTTCTCTCGATCCCTTTTGTCCGCCCGAAACCGAAAACTCATTGCGGCAAACGCTCGATGCGCTCATCGGCGACGGCTTTACGACGTTTATCGCAAACAATATCGCTCATATCGCGCTGCTTAAAGGCAAAAAAGGCGCGAACGTCATCGCCGGTCCCTACCTCTATACGTTCAACCGCTGGGCGGTTTCGTGGCTCGAAAATCAAAACATCGGTGCCTTCGTTATGCCTTATGAGAATTCGCGCAAAAATCTTTTGGCGACGTTTTCGCCTTCCGTCCGCTCCCGCATCCTCGTGCCCGTGTTCGCATATCCCGCGCTTTTCCGCCTGCGCTTCAAACTGCCGCCCTCATACGATTTTACGTATTTTACCGATAAAGAGGGTGCTTCGTTTAAAGTCAATTCGACGCCGGACGGTTCGTTCGTCATGCCGGAAACCGCGTTTTCGGTGACGGATAAATGCGATCTTCTTTACAGCGACGGCATCAAACGCATTTTGCTCGACTTTTCGAAGACGAAGGTGACAAAACCCCAGCTGCGAGAAGTGATGAATTCGCTTGTAAAAAAAATCCCGCTCGACGGCGCGTACCGCTTTAATTGGAAAGAAGGCTTTTACTCGCCGAAACGCGTCGAGGAGCAAAAAGCGCGGGGACAGGAAAGCCGTCCTCATACAAAAAAGTCCGTCGGTCGAAACATATCGGACAGACTGTCGAAAAAGTAAGCGACTTTTACGACAGTCCCCTTTTCTAAAATACCGCCGTTTCTTCCATATCCATGCGATCGAATTCTTCGGCGGATGCAGCCGTAGCCTCCGCTATACCTGCAAGCTCCGCATCCGAATTCGCCCTTTGTCCGACTTGCGGTTTGAATTCGATATGTTCCGCTATGATCGTAATACGGCTCACATTCTTTCCGTCCGCTCCTTTCCAGCGGTTCTGCTTGAGCCTGCCTACGACACGCAGCCCTCTTCCTTTCGTAACGCGTTTTTCACAGTATTCGGCCATCTTACCGAACGCTTCAACATCGAAATATGAAACTTCTTCGACACCCCTGCCGTCGCCGCTTTTGTACCAGCGGTTTACAGCAAGCGGGATCGTACACACTTTGCAGCCGTGCGGCGTCTCTTTAAATACCACATCGCGCGTGATGTTCCCTTCGAGAATGATCGAATTTAATTGATTCATAAAAACTCCTGTCATACCGATCTCAAACCGTATTATCGTTTCAAAATCAAGCGGGCACTTCTTGAAAACTCGGTCGATTTTCTTGAGGTGCCCAAGCGTATAGTGCCGGCCGGCAAACGCTTTTTTGCACGCAGCGTACATACTATATATCGCGAAATTTTTTCATTTTCGGAGTTTTTTACAGCGCAAAATGATGCATTTTTGCAAAATTTTGTTACTTTACGGGCGATATATAAGGTACCCTTTTGACATTCGGCGTTTTAGGTAAAAATTGATTTCCGTGGATCAAGTTCCCCTGTAATTGATTTTAATGCTCCGTAATGCTAGTATTCCGATTCGGTACAACTATGAACGTCTTTCATATTATCGGACCCGTCATGATCGGACCGTCAAGTTCGCATACGGCCGGAGCGGTGCGCATCGGGCGCGTCGCACATAAAATCCTCGAAGGTGCCGAACCGGCGGAAATCACCGTCGAACTTTCCGGCTCCTTTGCAAAAACCTACGCGGGACACGGCACGGACAGAGCGCTGCTTGCGGGGATCATGGGTTTTGACAGCGACTCTCCGGAAATTCGAGACGCGTTTTCGATCGCCGAGCGGAAACACATCCGCTACGAAATCGTTCCTATCGACATACCCGACACGCATCCGAATACGGCACGCATTTCCATAATCACAAAAGACGGAAAAAAAATTATCGTGCAGGGATCGAGTATCGGCGGCGGTAATATCCGCATAACTCGCATAAACGATATGAAAGTCGATTTTTCGGGCGAAAACAATACGCTTTTGGTTTTGCACTACGACAAGCCGGGCCTTGTCGCCGCCGTCACGAATCTCATGTTCGAAGAATACAAAACAATCAACATCGGCAACTTTAAACTGTCGCGGTCTTTCAAAGGCGGGCCTGCTCTCATGACGATCGAAGTCGACGGACAGATCCCGGACGGCCTCACGGAAGATATCAAACACATTCCGAATGTGATACACATTTTATTGATAAAGGCGATTTAAACTATGTTGGCATATAAATCGATTGCAGAATTGACGGAAGCCGCACTGGCGCAAAACAAAACGATAAGCGAAATAGTCATCGCCGATCAGGCGGCGGACATGGAAAGCACTCCCGAAGCATTGTATGAAAAAATGGATCAGAGCTTTCAAGTGATGATCGAAGCCGTACAATACGGACAGGAAAAAAATCAAAAATCGATGTCGGGCTTGACCGGCGGCGAAGGCTATAAAATGTTGCACTATGCCGAAGTTTCAGGCGGCGGGCTGTGCGGTTCGTTTATGACACGCGCGCTGAGCCGGGCTTTGGCGGTTTCAGGCTGCAACGCCTCTATGGGTAAAATCGTCGCAGCTCCCACTGCCGGCAGCTGCGGCATCCTTCCGGGCTGCTTGATTTCCATGTATGAAGATAAAAAAATCGACCGGCGCGCCGTCGTCATGTCGCTTTTTACCGCAGGCGCTTTCGGCATGGTCATAGCGAATCAGGCGAATATCGCCGGCGCCGAAGGCGGCTGCCAGGCGGAATGCGGAAGCGCCGCCGCGATCGCAGCCGCAGCCCTTGTCGAGTTGCAGCGCGGCACGCCTTCACAATGCGCCGATGCCTGCGGCATTGCCATTTCCAATCAGCTCGGTCTCGTGTGCGATCCGGTAGCGGGCCTCGTCGAAATTCCGTGCATCAAACGCAATGCGGCCGGACTCATGATCGCATTTTCCGCCGCCGATATGGCCCTCGCCGGTATCGCATCGGAAATCCCCGCAGACGAATGCATTTTTGCGATGCGCCAAGTCGGAGAAGCGCTGCCGTCCTCTCTACGTGAAACTTCGCTCGGGGGGCTTGCGGCGACTCCCACGGCACAAAAATTAAAAGAGAAAGTATTCGGAAAAGATTGATTTTTTGAAAATGAATATATTCTAATTTTATTATAATTTTTTTTGACAAATAAATATTGATGTGGTATCATTATATTTTATAAACGCTCTCAGCCGATAGATACTATTCGTTATCAAACGACCATAGCGCTTATCAAATCTATACCTATGTGTAAAAAATTGGAGGATCACACATGAAAAGGATTGTCGGTTTTATTCTATTTGCGTCGCTTTTTTTGGCTTCCTGCGGAAAGCCGAGCGCAAAAAAGGGCTCGGAAACTGCGGGCTCAGGTCACAAAGAAGAGCTGATCATCGGTTCGGCAGTCGATATCAATAATCTCAATCTTCAAAAACAGGCCGATCAAATCAACAATATCTGTCTGAAATTGACCCATCAGGGGCTTTTTCAACTTGACGAACAAAACCGCCGCATCCCCTGTCTCGCAACCGAAGCGAAATGGATAGACGATCATACGATCGAAATCGCCCTCGTTCACAACGCCTGTTTTTCGGACGGTACGCCGCTGACGGCAAAGGACGTAAAATTCACGTACGACATGGCGCTCACCAATCCCGTCGGATCGAATCTTACAGGTCTCACTTCGACGGATGTCATCGACGACTACACCGTGCGCATGAACATGAGCGACTATTCGAACGACTATCTTATGAATCTCACATTTATCCCGTTCGGCATCCAATCGAAAGCCGCCTACGACAGCGGCATGAAAGAACCGTGGCTCATCGGTTCGGGTCAGTACATATTCGATAAATGGGTGGAAGGCGAATATTCGACCTTCGTCAAAAATGAAAAATACTGGGGCGACAATCCGGGAATCGCAGAACGCATTACGTTCAGACCGCTGCTCGAATCTTCAAGCCGCGTCATCGCACTGCAAAACGGCGAAATCGACGTTTGTATCGATCCTCCCATCAACGAACTCGACATTCTCAAAGAATCGCCGAACATCACCGTCCACGAACAGGCCGGCACTCGTCTGTTCTATTTCGGCGTCAACTGCTCCAAAAAGCCTTTCGATAATCAAAAACTGCGCCAGGCGATCGCATGCGCAATCGACCGCGAATCCGTCATGCAGGCGGCGGTCAAAGGCAAAGGAACGCCGCAGACGACCATACTGAACCGCGGCTTGTGGGGATTTTACGACGATATGCCGGGCTTCGGCTACGATGTGGAGCGCGCGAAAAAACTGCTTGCGGAAGCGGGTTTTGCCGGCGGTTTCGATACGACGCTTACGATCGCGAACTCTTCGCCGTATATGTCCATCGCGCAGGTCATCCAGTACAACCTGAAAGTGATCGGCATAAACGCGGAAATCAAAACGATGGAAGATGCGACGCTCAAAGCGACGTGCAAAGCCGGAACGCAGGATATGTTCTTGTGGAGATGGAATGAAACGATCCGCCCGGACTGCGTATACCGCGATCTCTTCTATACCGGAAGCGGCTCGAACTTCCATCACTATTCGGACAAAGCGGCGGACGTTCTCGTCGATAAAGTGCTCAAAGACAAAGACGCGGATCAGAGAGCGGCCGACAGCAAAGAACTGCAAACCTATCTCGTCAATGCATGTCCGCAGGTTCCGCTCTATATTGCAAACCTCGTCATTGCCTACAATAAAAATCTTGTTATGCCCTTCTTCCGCTCAGGCGGCGACCACGAATGGTTTAACGCTTATATAAAACAATAATTTTCATTACCGCTTTCAGACGACACCTCCGGCAAAAGTCCGCAGGTGTCGTCATTCTTATCAATACAGACGGAGTATTTTAGAATGCTGAAATATATTATAAAAAGAATTCTCCTCATGTTTCCCGCAATTTTGGCAACTTCTTTTATCATTTACTTTGCCATGAATATGACGGGCGGAGATCCCGCGCTTACGATCGCTCCCGAAAACGCAACCGAAGCGCAGCTCGATCAGATCCGGATGGAGCTCGGCTTAAAAGATCCGCTTATCGTCCGCTACGGGAAATATATGCTCGGTATATGCAAAGGGGATTTGGGAAAGAGCTACGTTACGAAAAAAGACGTATTCAAAACGTACATGGAGCGCTTGCCGAATACGCTTCAACTCGCGTTTTCCGCGGTTTTGATCGCAACGCTGCTCGCCGTTCCTCTGGGGATTTATACCGCCATTCATCAAAACACGTGGAAAGACACCGGAGGCATGGTCTTCGCTTTATTCGGCGTTTCGATGCCGAATTTTTGGCTCGCGCTCATGCTCATCCTTTTGTTTTCCGTCCGTCTGCAATGGTTTCCTTCCGGCGGAAAAGGCGGACTCAATACGCTCGTACTGCCGGCCGTCACCGTCGGCTTAGGCTTTGCCGCACTCATCACCAGAACGACGAGAAGCGCCATGCTCGACGTTATCCGCCAGGATTATATGACGACCGCCCGCGCAAAAGGCGCCGGTGAAAAAAACGTCATCTTTCAGCACGGCTTACGCAACGCACTCATCCCGATCATCACGGTTATCGGTATGCAGCTTTCAAATGCGCTCACCGGTTCCGTTCTCGCAGAAACGGTTTTTTCATGGCCGGGTATAGGCCGCTTGATCGTGGATTCCATTTCCAAGCGCGACACGCCGATGGTCACCGGCGCGATCATCATGTCGTGCGTACTCATGGTCGTAGTGAACCTCGTCATCGATCTTATCTACGCTTTTTTCGATCCGCGCATCAAAGCTCAGTACGCTAAAAAGGGATAACAACATGTCAATCAATAAAAAAAAGGAAACGGTAAAAAGCCGCTCGCTTTTGCAGCAGACATGGCATCGCCTTTTGAAAAACAAAGGCGCCGTCATCGGAATGATATTTTTGATCGCCCTCGTCGCAGTCTCCTTTGCAGCCGGTTATATCTACGATTACGACAACGACATCATCGCCATCAACGTCAACAATGCTCTCCAAAAACCGTCGATGCAGCACTGGTTCGGTACCGACAATTTGGGAAGAGACATTTTTGCGCGCATCCTCTACGGCGCACGCTACTCTCTTATGATCGGTGTCGGAGCCGTCTCCATAGGACTCGTTATCGGAATTACGCTCGGAGCCGTCGCGGGTTTTTACGGCGGTATGATCGATCAGATCATCATGCGCATCGTCGACGTTTTTTATTCGATTCCGAATATCATGATCGCCGTCGTCATCGTGTCGCTGCTCGGAACGAGTACGGTAAATCTTTTGATCGCGCTGTGTTTTACGTGCGCGACGAGCTTTACGCGAATCGCGCGGGCAGCCGTCATGACGATCCGCGACCAACAGTATGTCGAAGCCGCTTACGAACTCGGTCTTCCGACGTGGAAAATAATTATCAAGCACATTCTTCCGAATTGCCTTTCGCCGATAATCGTTCAAGTAACTTTGCTCATCGGCACGACGATCATCGCCGCATCTTCGCTTTCGTTTCTCGGAATCGGAGTACCGTCTCCCGCTCCCGAATGGGGTGCGATGCTTTCCGAAGGGCGAAAATACGTGCGGGTTGCAGGTTATATGTGCGTAACGCCGGGCATCGCGATAATGCTTACCGTTTTGGCGTTGAATCTTTTGGGCGACGGCTTGCGCGACGCGCTTGATCCGAAAATGAAAAAATAACACGAGTGTAAACTATGTCCGAAACTGTTCTTGAAGTAAAAGATCTTATTGTACATTATGAAACCGACGACGGCTGCGTCGAAGCGGTAAACGGGCTGAGCTTTTCATTGGAAAAAAAGCAAACGCTCGGACTCGTCGGCGAAACGGGTGCGGGAAAAACGACGACCGCGCTTTCCATACTCCGCCTCATTCCGACTCCTCCGGGAAAAATCGTGAGCGGTTCCGTGAGCATCAACGGCAAAGACGTTCTTGCGATGAAACAGGAAGAACTGGAAAAGATGCGCGGCACCGACGTCGCCATGATTTTCCAGGATCCGATGACCGCATTGAATCCCGTCATGACCGTAGGCGAACAGATTGCGCAAGTGTATATGCTGCATGAAAAAATCAATAAAAAAGCGGCGTTTGAAAAAGCGAAAGAAATGCTGAAGCTCGTGGGTATCGCCGAATCGCGCGCATACGATTATCCCCATCAATTTTCAGGCGGCATGAAGCAGCGTGTCATCATCGCCATAGCGCTCGCGTGCAATCCTCAGCTGCTCCTCGCCGACGAACCGACGACTGCGCTTGACGTTACCATTCAAGCGCAGGTTTTGGAATTGATCCGCGACCTGATCCGAAAACTCGGCATGTCCATGGTTTTGATCACCCACGATTTGGGCGTCGTTGCGGAAATCTGCGACAACGTTGCGGTCATGTATGCGGGGCGCATCGTTGAAACGGGCAGCGCATGGGAAATTTTCAACGAAACCGCGCATCCGTATACAGAAGGCTTATTCGATTCGCTGCCGAACTTAAAACAGCGGGGCGAAGAACTCGTACCGATAAAAGGCATGATGCCCGACCCGACAAATCTTCCTGCGGGCTGCGCCTTTTCTCCGCGCTGTCCGTATGCGACGGAAAGCTGTTCCGCAGCCGTTCCCGGTATGCGGTGTATTCACGGAACGCATTACGTAGCCTGTACGGCGTATGACAGAGCCGGATTCAAATTGCGGGGGACAAAATAATGGCAAAAACATTGCTCGAAGTGCAAAATCTTACAAAATACTTTGCGACTCCCTCAGGTCAGCTCCACGCGGTCGACGGAGTCAATTTCACACTCGAAGAAGGAAAAACGCTCGGTATCGTAGGAGAGTCCGGCTGCGGAAAATCCACAACCGGCCGCGTCATTTTGAAACTCATCGAACCGAGCGGCGGCAAAATCATCTTCGACGGAGAAGATATTACGAAATACAGTCGCAGAAAAATGCGCCCATTGCGCACGCGGATGCAGATGATTTTTCAGGATCCGTTTTCAAGCCTCGACCCGCGCCAGACGGTTTCGCAGCTCATCGCCGAACCGATCGTCGAACACAAACTCATACGGGGCAAAGCGGCTATTGAAAAACGCACCCTTGAGCTTATGGAAACCGTCGGTTTGGCAAGCCGCCTTATGAACAGTTATCCGCACGAACTCGACGGCGGCAGACGTCAGCGGATCGGAATCGCGCGCGCGCTTGCGGTAAAGCCGAAACTCATCATCTGCGACGAGCCGGTGAGCGCGCTCGACGTTTCCATTCAGGCGCAGATTTTGAATCTTTTGAAAAAGCTGCAAAAAGATTTGGGACTGACGTACATCTTCATCACGCACAATCTCGCCGTCGTCAAATATTTTTCGGACGATATCGCCGTCATGTATTTGGGGCAGCTCGTGGAAAAGGCTTCGTCGGACGATATATTCGCGTCCCCGACGCATCCGTACACGAAAGCCCTGCTCTCCGCCATTCCGATCCCGAAAGTGACGAAAGAAAGAGTGCAGCGCCGCTTGATCCGCGGGGAAGTTACGAGCCCCGTCAACTTGCCCGACGAATGCCGGTTTTTAAAACGCTGCGACGAATGCGACGAAGAGCTTTGCCGCACAAAAAACCCGGAGCTCAAAGAAATCGCACCGAATCACTTTGTCGCCTGCAGCTGCATCCGCTGAAACCGCAATCCGCTTCAAACACGATGGGGCTGTCCAAAAAGAAAGGACAGCCCTGATTATTTTTAAAGACAAAAGATTTGTTCTATGCTAAAATTTAAGTATGAGCAGAGGAGTAAGCGATAAAATCACATTCAAGC
>NZ_JACSET010000008.1 GCF_014334325.1 Treponema sp. Marseille-Q4130
GTTTTCCGACATACCGATCGCTCCTTTTTTTAGATAGTCTTAAATAGAAGTTACACTGAAAATTACGTTCTCAGCGTAACGCATAAAGTATCATATATCTTGATATGAAATTTTGCAAGGTAAAATATCATTCTGCTTATTAAAAAATTGTTTTAACTTGACAAATAAACAAACTCGACGCAGAGCGGAACTTTCCGAAACGCCGGAAAGAATATCGCTAAAAAAATCTGCGGCAACTTATATTTACGGCAGAGTTACATAACACCTTGCCGAACCCGCCAAATCGATTCTGTCGCCGTTTTTTAATACGAGGATGAATTTCATTTTTGCCCAATATTCATGACATTCTTTCAATATCGTATAAATCAAATCGGTATCCGGAAGTTCGAAGTGTTGTGTCGGAACACCCGTAAAAGTATAGACCGTTTTATTTTTTTTGATTTTGACAGGAAGCGTACCCATGAGCTCGCCTCCGTTATGCGCATCGTATACGAATATGTTCGCCTTTTGCGTTTTCGCGGGCTTTTCGGCAAGCGTTATCGTATATGCGATATCGTCCCACATGTGATAATTGGCATGGTCAAAAGCGACGGTACTTCTTTCCCCTGCAGGCGGCTCATCGTTTTCCGTATCGGTCTTTTTATCGGAAAAATCTTTTTCGTCCGAATAAACGATTTTTGCGTCGTTCCACGCGTTCCATGCAAGCGACCACTTTTCGGTATTCGCATTTTTATCGATCAGTATGTATTCGAGCGAAAGGCAATCGCCGAAAGCACAAGCTCCGACATAACGCACGCTCGCAGGAATTTCGATGCGTTTTAACGAAGGCACGTCAAAAAATGCGTTATAGTTAATTTCTTCAAGCCCGTCGGGAAGCGTTATCTCTTCGAGCTGCATACAGTCAAAATAACGGAGAAATTTCGTGCTCATCGGCAGCACGCATCTGCGCACATTTTTGATGTGAAAAAGCTCGAGTATGCAATCGTCGTCTGCGTAAGTGCATTCCGACAGATCCAAATCGAAATACAGGTTTTTGGAATTTTTTGTTTTCCACGTCAGCGTCACCAAGCTGTTTTGTGTTTCGGAAGAGAGCACGTCTTTTATTTTTATTGGAACGGTTTCGCTCTCGGCACCGGATGCGATTTTATAATTTTCGACATAGGATTTAAATTCGGAAACCGTAAACGTTTTTTGAGCGAATACGGAAAACACCGAGCAAAACACTGCAAGCGCGATAATCGATTTACGCATAATTTCTCCCGGAACCGGCCGGCGGCGATTCGTTACATTATGAATGAAATACAAAATTTCGTCTATTTGCTGCAAAAGTGCCGACGCCGCATCTTTGCAGCCCCACGTGAGCACACCGTACGCCCGATACCCGGCGCGCATGAACCGCCCTGCAAAAAATCAGTGCAGTACGGTACCGACAAAATTCCGCGCGCCGTTTATAAAGGACTGAGCGCCGAGCGCTTTTTTTCCCTGCCGCTGCAGTTCCGTTACGGCGAGGATGCCGCTTCCCGTTTGAACGAGGATCCCCCGTTTTTTGTCGAAGGAAAACACGGTGCCCGGAATTTCGGGTGAAGCGGCAGTTTTCGTCATAGGCGGCTTTTCGTCTTCGACAACGCGGGCGGAAAGAATTCTCAGCGGAGAGCCGTTTTCTTCCGTCCACGCTCCGGGCTCAGGAAAATACGCACGGATCTTCGCGTCGATTTCCGCCGCAGTTTTCATCCAGTCGATGCGGCAGTCGTCCTTTGTGATGATTTTCGTATACGACGCTTCCCCCGCCTGCTTTTTTCCTTCGGGAAGCTTGCCGTTCGAAGCGCATTCGCCGAGCAGTTTTTTAATAATTTCAGCGCCGCGCCCCGCACAGTGATCGAGCAATGAACCCGCCGTTTCGCTGCCGTCAAGTGCTACGATCTCCTGCGCAAGGATATCGCCTTCGTCCATTGCAAGCGAAATCGTCTGTACGGTGACGGCCGTTTCAGTATCGCGGTTCAGGATGGCTGCGTTTACGGGAGCAGGCCCCCGGTATTTCGGAAGCAGAGATGGATGCAGGTTGACGGCGCCGAGCGGAAAGAGCGAAAGAAATTTCGGACCGAATATGTGACCGTAAGCAAAGCACACGAGGATGTCGGGCCGGATACTTGCGATTTCTTCGCGCGAAGCGGCATTCAAACGTTCGGGTGTAAAAAGCGGAATGCCGCGCTCTTCGGCAAAACGCGCAACCGCAGTTGCCGCGGGCGTTTTATGTCTTCCCTGCGCGCTCGGCGGATTTGACAAAACGCCTGCAATTTCATAACCGTCCGCACCGTCAAAAAGCAGCGAAAGCGTTTTTGCGGACGCTTCGGGACTTCCCGCATACAGCACTCGAATCATCGCTCGTTCCTTTTAAAAATTATTAATCGACAAAACTTCTTTAAAATGCGGCATTGCAAAAAGTGTCAATTTTCGAAAATGCCGCAGCCGTGCGCGTTTTTCACGACGAGGAACTTCGCTCCGACGTTTCAAGCGAGCGCACACGTATATCCGCGAGTTTTACAGCCGCCGACCGTCAATGAAGTACGGATTTTTTCGCTTCTTTTGCGGCGATCTTTGCCGCGATGCGCTTCTTTTTCGCTTCTTTGTCCGCACGGCGCTTTGCTGCCTTTTCTTCGCGCTGCTTAAACTGCTCTTTTGTCTTTTCGGCAAATTCGGGATCACCTCTGTCGATAAACAAAATGCCGTCCAAGTGATCCGTTTCGTGCTGAATGATCCGCGCGAGCAGACCCTCAGCTTCAAGCGTAAACGGTTTTCCGTTTTCGTCGAGCGCCTGCACTGTAACGCGCACGGGACGGCGAATCGTTTCATATACGCCGGGAATCGAAAGACAGCCCTCTTCGTAATCGCCGACTTCTTCCGATGTCGAAACGATCTGAGGATTGATAAAAACGCGCTTTACATCGTCATCCGCAACGGCGACAAAAAGGCGCAGTTTTTTTCCGACTTGAGGAGCCGCAAGCCCGACGCCGTTCGCATCGACCATCGTTTCAAACATATCGCCGATAAGCGTTCTTATCTCATCCGTCACTTTTTCGATCGGCAGCGCTTTTTCACGCAGCACTTCTTCTCCGAGCTTATAAATCCGTATCACATCGCACTCCGGAAATCGATTTATCTTCGAGCTCGCCGTAAGCACAGCATCATTCACTGCCGCTTTCCGAACTCACCATTCGATCAATTAAACTTAATTTCGAGTTTTTAAAAACTCGAAATTTTCCATCCGCTTTGCTCACCATTCGACAAATTATTAATTTTTCAAACGCAGACGAGCGGCTCTCGCGTGAGCGGCAAGCCCTTCGGCGTCTCCCAAACAGGCGGCAGCTTCGGCGCTCCTTTTTACACCCGCCTTTCCTTTTTCACATCTCAATGTCGTCACCGTCTTTAAAAAAGTGCGCACGCTCAAGCCGCCGGTAAAACGCGCAGAGCCCGACGTCGGCAGCGTGTGATTCAGCCCCGCAGCATAATCGCCGAACACTTCGGCCGCATAGTGACCGATAAAAAGCGAGCCGTAATTGTGAACGAGGGAGACGAGCTTATCGCATTCGCTCCCTTCGGAAACGGCAAGCTCCAAATGTTCGGGCGCTTTCCGGTTTGCAAGTTCCGCCGCTTCTTCGAGCGAGCCGGTAATGATGATCCTCCCGCACGAGGAGATGCTTTCTTCGGCCGTCGCCCTTGTCGGAAGAGATGCAAGCTGCACTTCGATTTCCGATGCGACACGTTCGGCGAGCTTTTCGTCGGGAGTGGCGAGGACGGGCTGCGCAACGGGATCGTGTTCCGCCTGCGCAAGCAAATCCGCCGCAAGCCACGCGGGATCCGCCGAGCCGTCGGCGATGATAAACACTTCCGTAGGACCTGCAAGCATATCGATACCGACCGTACCGTAGACTTCTTTTTTTGCGGCAGCGACGAATGTATTGCCCGGGCCGACGATGACATCGACTGCCGGAATCGATTCCGTACCGAAAGCCATCGCGGCGACCGCTTGAGCGCCGCCGCATGCGAACACCGTTTTTACGCCGCAGATAAAAGCCGCCGCCATAATGCCCTCGTCCGCATAAGGCGCTCCTCCGACAAAAGGTTTGCCGGCTTTTCCCGTACCCGACCGTTCGGCTTCGCCCCTGTCGTTCGGATGGACGCGAGGCGGTGTGCAAATCACAAGTTTTTTTACACCCGCGGCAACCGCAGGGGCAGACGTCATAACGACCGTCGAAACGAGCGGAAACCTTCCGGCGGGAATATACGCACCCGCGCTTTCTACGGGAATCGTCTTTTGACCCGTAAACAGACCCGGCTCAAGTTCGGTTTCGAAATCCGAAAACGACTCCTTTTGTTTTTTCGCAAAACGCAACGCCAAATCATACGAATACGAAAGCGCATCGTAGACTGCAACTCGTTCGTGTTTGAGCTTTTCCGCAGCCGAGCGCAATTCGTCTTCCGGCAATAAAAAAGATGCGGGAGAAGCCGCGTCGAATTTTTTCGCGTAATCGCGGAGCGCATCGTCTCCCCGTTTTTTTACGTCCTCGATAACCGCCCTCACCGTTTCCGCCGAACCGGTAAAATTGCGCGGCGCAAAAAATTCTTTTTCAACTTCCGATGCGTATTGAATCCTTATCATGGCGAAGTCAGTATAGCAAAAAAAATGATATTATGCACTCTCATTGGGACTTGCTTTTTAATATATGGCAGGCAAACGAGACCTTGCTGCAGCCGACCCTTCTATGGGCTTCCGTCTCGTCTGGAAAGAGTAGGCCGAGCAATGCGCGTTTGTTCGGTGCATCGTAAAACCGGTGCACCCGCTTCGCCCGGCGATACGAGCGCTACAGCACTTCGGTCACAGAATTGATGATACGGAGCACTTGGGAAAAGCCCGTCGCTTCGACGGCTTCGCGACTCTCTGCCGAAGGCGACAGCAGATAGAGCGCATGCCCCTTTTCTTCTCCGTCATTGAACGCGGCCATAATCGTACCCATACCCGAATAATCGATCTCCGAGACCTTCGATAAATCGAGTACGACGTTATCGCGTCCGATCGCGTCGTACAGCTTTTGCTCAAGCTCGGCAAGGGTATACGCGTTGATCGCACCTGAGAGTTCATACAATACGTAATTCGCACCGCTTTTTTCCGTAATCGTCAATCGATCCATAATGGCTCCGAATATTACAGGAAGACTCGGAAAACTTGAGTTTCTCGAGTCTTGCCTTAGATTTAAGTTGCGCCGTATTTTACAACGAGAGCGCTTACGTCCGCTTCGATTTCTTTCGACATAAATTTAACAAGATTGTCGTAGACGAACTGTGCTATGCGGGAAGCCGGAAACGTCAAGTTCGAAAGCATAACCTGCTGGACGCGCTCTTTGCCGAAAACATCTCCGCGCAGCGAACGCGATGTGAGAACCCCGTTCGTACACGAAAGCACGATATCGCCTTTGGTGAGTTTTATCTGCCGTACCGAAATATAGGGCGCAATATCGCGTACAAAGCCGAGTACATGACCGCGTCCCTGGATTTCTATAATATTATTGTACGACTGCGTATACACGAAAATCGCGGGAATACCGCAGTTGATGTAATACATCACGTCGGCGGAAAAATCGACAAGCGCGAAAGTCCCGTTGAAAATGCTGCCCTTCGGAAGGTTTTCGCGGATAAATACATTGACCCGTTGGATAAGCATTTTAAAATCGTGCGTTTCCGCAAGGAATGTCCTGATGATCGATTTTAAAATGACCATGTTCATACTTGCGGCGATTCCCTGACCGCTCAAACTTCCGATAACGAACAGATGCGTGTGATCGTTGATCCTGATCAAATCGATAAATTCGCCGCCGATATTGTGCGCCGATTTCATGATATAGCCGACATCGGCTTTCGGATTTTTAACGGCATCGACATCTTCCTGAATGGACGCGATGATTTGAGACGACATACGGATTTCACGGTTGACCGTACCGATGATCTCTCTGTTTGAAATATTGCGCATATAGTAGCCGAATACGAAAAAGTACGAATACAGGCGCGTAAGGATGGAAATATCGTAAGCGGTATAATGTTCACCGCTCGTCTTTAAACCGAGCGTGATGCAGCCGAGGAGGTTTCGTCCTTCGCTCAACAGGATGAGCGCATCCGAATGCGTATCTGCAAAGAGGGCGGCGAGCGCTTCCCGCGCTTCGCCAATATCGCTGCGCGCATCGATTTCCGACAGAGCGATGACGTTGCGGCCTGCGTTCAACAGCGCATCGAACGCGGGGCTGTCGGCTCGAACGGGAGTATCGCGGATGACAGATGAAAAGGCATTTTCGAGGTACTCCTCTCCGTTGTTGACAAATACGGACATGGACGAACACTGGACGTTTCGCGTAAACATATTGTATACGCTCATGATGATTTCGTCCATTTCGCCGCTGTAGTCGATCGATGCGAGGTCGGCTTCTAACGAAGCTTCATAGTCGGTCGGCCGAAGGCGGCGCGTCGTTGTAAGGTATTTTGACATACCCCAGATAAACAAAAGCGACAGCCCAGTACCGATAACCAAGAGCGTATAAAACGGCAAGGAACGACCGCCGGTAAGCGGGAACAGCAATATAAAAACGGCAACGAGAAAAACGCTCGGAATAATGTATGCAAACAAAAGCCTGAGAATATACACAAGCGCGTCGTTCGCAGACGGCATGGCGCGAACCGATTCCGAACGCAGCAGCATCAACAAAAGAAATTCGTATGCGAGCGGATAGAACAGATAAAAACCCGGTATGTCCCGTGACAAAAATCTGATGAACAGAAGCATGCCCCACATAAAAAGTACGGAAAACAATTCAAGGTAACCGAGATACCTTTCGAGCCGCGTAGAACGGTATTCATTGAGCAGCAACATGACAAGAACGCAAACGGCGGGCAGTGCAAAACGATACAAAACGATATAAACGGTGAGCCATGTCCACGTAAAAATATTCGCCAGTTCTCCGCTGAAGATATATTGCGAAACGATCTTTATGCCGCCGTCGGCAGAAATTACGATCAACTGGAATTTCATAAATACGATATACAGGGCAAACGCAAATAAAATTACCATCATAGTGATGATGAGCGGAATACCTCGTTTTGCCCTTCGTAAAATAAAGTAAAATGAAATATTTGTTAAAAAGACGGCTTCTATAAAAAAGAGCAGCTTGGCGACCAGCAGGAAGACGCCTTCACCGAACGGCAAATTGATTGCGGCAGTAAGCAATACGGAAAGGATCGTCGCTAAAATAATATCGGCGACAATGCGGTCGCTGTACATGCCTTTCGTACGATGTACATAGCTTATGTAAAATGACAACCAGATAAAAAAAACGGAAAGCGCAAAATTGAGTATTACAAATGCCATATCAACCCACCTTTGCAACCATCATCGTGATATCGTCGTGCAATCTCGCGCCGCCGTTGTATTCGGGGATCAAACGCACGATATCGTCGATACATTCTTGCGGCGTTTTGTCGGCGCTTGAGCACAGCATTTCTTTAAAGACGTCGCTGTTACCGAACTGGATGCCGTCGCTGTTCATGATCTCAGACAAACCGTCGGACGCGATGAGGATCATATCACCGCGGAAAAGTTTTCGCTCCTCGACCGTGATGTCTCCCAAATCGATGATGCCGACAAGACTCGCATTCGATGCGAGAGGCTTTATTTTATAGCCGCTAGGTACGCGCGAGAGAACGAGGGGATCGGACATGGACGCGTTGACATAGCGCAGCGTCATCGCATCGGTATCGACTAGACCGAGAAACAATACGGTGTATTTATCCTGCAGTTTCATATTTTTTATGGCACGGTCGATCTCTCGGATAATATTTTCGATGTTCTCTTTATCGTCGATGATCTTCAAGGTGTTTACGACCAGACCCATGATGAGCGCCGCCGCAAGTCCCTTTCCTGAAACGTCGCCGAGCAGGAGCAGCGTTTTATTTTTATCGATTTGTAAAACGGAATAATAGTCTCCCGAAACGTTGATGAGCGGTTTATAATACGCGGCGAGCTGGAGCTTCGGAATGACGGGCATCTGCTGAGGAAGAAAGGAGCGCTGAGTGTCAGCAAGCAGCTGCCATTCTTTCGTAAGATCGGAAATTTCGGTAAGGTTTGAAATCGTGCGGGAACGCGATTGAAAACGCAAAAATTCTTCATAAAGCTGCAGGTACGCATCGGCATCAAAGAGTTTCGTATAGCGGCAAAAGATAAACAGTTGCTGCGTACCGCACACGAAAAAAAAGCCGCGCGCGTCTTTTGTCGATGAAACGATACCGAGAGAATCGTCGAGCAGGTAGGTTCCTTCCGGCCACGAAAGAGGGAAGTTGCGTTCAAGCGCATCGCGCACCTCAGACGAAGATGCAAATCGATCGGGGCTGTTGTACAAAACGTAATTTTTTTCCCGATCGATAAAGAGAACCGAACAACCCGCTTCGTTCTCGAGGATGTCCGCAAATGCCTTATACAGGTCATCGAGCGAATAGCAAAAACGCAGGCGGTTGGTAAAACGCGTCAAATAGCGCGTTTCGCTTTTTTCGAAAGTCTGCTGATGCATTCGACTGCCGATCATATCGCGCACGACATCGCCGCCGAGCAGCAAGAGAACGAAAACGGTTGCGGGGATCGATATGAGCAGGGCAAACGAATGCCCTTCCATATCTTGCGGCATGAGCATCGATGACACGACGATAAACAGAATTAGGATTGCAGCGTTGACGGCAAGAAAGACCAGCCTTTTCCGCGTTTTATACATGATACACCTCGACAACATTATGAAATATACGTAATTTTTAAAGTTACCTCTAAAAAATGAAATTTTTAGAGGTTCTCAATTCGAATTGCGCCAGTATAGCATATTATCGAGGGTTTCGCATAGATACTCGGCGATTATGCAAAACACGCGTTGCAAAAAACGATGTGCTTGTCTATACTGAGTAAAATACTCCCGCAATCCGGAGACTGTCATGGCTAAGGTAATCACGTTCGGAGAAATCATGCTGCGCCTCGCGCCGGAAGGCTACAAGCGCTTCGTACAGGCGGATAAATTCGACGTCGTGTACGGAGGGGCGGAAGCGAACGTTGCAGTTTCTTTGGCAAATTTCGGCATACCGGTTTCGTTCGTCACAAAGCTTCCCGTGCACGAGATGGGAGACGCAGCGCTCAACGAACTGCGCAAATTCGGCGTCGATACGAAATCGGTCGCGCGAGGCGGAAAGCGGCTCGGCATTTATTACGCGGAAAAGGGTGCAAGCCAGCGCGGCTCCCTCGTCATCTACGACAGGGTCGGCTCTTCGTTTCAAACGGCATCTCCGACGGACTTCGATTGGGATTCAATATTCGACGGCGCGACGTGGTTTCACTTTACGGGCATAACGCCCGCGCTCGGAGACAATGTCGCGGCAATCTGCCTCGAAGCGTGCAAAAAAGCGAAAGAGAAAAACGTCACGGTGAGCTGCGATTTGAATTTTCGCAAAAAATTGTGGAGTTCCGAAAAAGCGGGAAAGGTCATGGCGGAACTCATGGAATACATCGACGTGTGCATTGCAAACGAAGAAGACGCGGAAAAGGTATTCGGCATCGCCGCGAAAAACACGGATGTAACAGGCGGCAAGCTCGATAAAAAAGGCTATGAAGACGTCGCAAAACGGCTGGCAGACCGCTTCCGTTTACGCCAAGTTGCGATCACGCTCCGCACGTCGCTCGGCGCATCGGACAATAAATGGGCAGCCCTCCTGTACGACGGCGAGCGGTATTACTACAGCAAAGAATACCTCATCCGCATCGTAGACAGAATCGGCGGCGGCGACAGTTTCTGCGCGGGACTCATCTACGGTAATTTGATGGGATCGGATCCGCAAAAGACGGTCGATTTCGCGGTCGCCGCGAGCTGCTTAAAACAGACGATCGAAGGCGACTTCAATCACATTTCGGCGGAAGAAGCGGAAAAACTTATGGGCGGAGATGCGTCGGGCAGAGTGAACCGTTGACGGCGTGCTTCGTTTGCCGGAGTAAAACAATAACGGGACGGGACTGTCGAAAAAAGCAACCGTCTTTTTAAGGCAGCCCCGACCTGTGCGTCACTTCTTTTCTTTGAGGCTTTCTTCGAACGCCTTTCTGTCAAAGGGCGCGTAAATAGGATCCTTCGGCACATAGTCGGTATCGTCCCACAGTGAACTCGTGATCATCAAATCGGCGCTGTAGCGGTTGCACGCGATCGGTATATTGTGGATCCTGCATTGGCGCAAAAGCATTTGAATGTCGGCTTCGTGCGGCTGCGGATTCAAATCGTCTATAAAAAAAACCGCAAAATCGATTTCCTTTCGGACGACGAGCGCCGCGATTTCCGCATCCCCTCCCATCGGCCCCGAATGCATGCACGTAATATCGCTCGAAATGCCGTGCCCCATAAAGGATTCCCTCACGAGCGTGCCCGTCGTTCCCGTACAAAAAAGCCTGTGCTGTGAAAGCATTTCGGCATTGTACAGCGCCCAGTCGACGATGTCGGCTTTGCGGTTGTCATGCGCTACAAGCGCTATCCGTAATTTTCGTTTCATAGTATTCCTCACGCGGTATCCGTTATAAACCGTCACCAAGCTATCGTAATAGTTTGATCCGAAGTTCCGCCGGTAAAATCCTGTTGTTCTACTTTTGTTCCGTCGGAAACAAACAGCGTATACGCTCTTCCCTTTACAAAACCTTTAAAATCGATTTTACCCGAATTATTCAGCGGCACATATACAAGCGGCGTATGTGCAGCCTTATCGATGATACACACGCTTTCGTTTACCGGAGAACCGAGCCCGGTAACTTCGAGCTTTACCGTACCTTCACCGTACACATCGTTTTCGGCAGGAACGGTATTTTTTTGAACCGAATCGGCAGCCGCCAAAACGTTTACCCGTCCGTGTCCGAACCTTTCGTCAAAAGAAGCCACGCCGTCTATTTTATCGGCAGTATTTTCAATCAGCGCTTTTAACTGATACGGCGTTAAAGAGTGCGCGTTGTCAAAAGAAAGCAAATAGCTTATAAGACCGGTTACAAAGGGAGCCGCCATGGAAGTACCGCTCATCGAAACATAAGACGATGCAGTCGAATTGCCGCATGAAATAATGCTTTCTCCGGGAGCGACGACGCTTATCCACGCGCCGTTGTTGCTGAAGCGGGCTTTTTTGTCTTTACCGTTTGTCGCACCGACTGCGAGTACGCCGGGGAATGCCGCAGGATAAGCTGCCGTATAGCGCCCTTCGTTTCCCATAGCGATTACGGGCAACACGTTGTGCATAAGCGCGTTCGTTAAAATACTGAAAGCGTATTCCGAACCGATCGAGCTTCCGAACGACATATTTACCGGAACCGTTTTTTGCGTAATTTGAAAATTCGAATCCATATATGAAGGGAGTTTTGCTTTTTCCTCTGCCGTTCTTGTTGTCGGATCTTTACGCAAAATTTCGACGGTGTTCGTCAAATCCGCCAAAGCACCGTACAGTGCCCACGCCGTCCCTCCGCCGTTAAAACCTAATGACTGATACGAAATAAGTTTTGTTTTTTTCCACGCGACGCCTGCAATACCTTTGCCGTTGTCGCCGAGTGCACATATAATGCCCGAACAGTGAGTACCGTGCCCGCTTGTATCCCAATTCGAGCCGAGCGGCACTTCGGTAAAAGGATTTCCGTTTTTTGCCGATTTTGCATACAACACTACCGATTCGGAGAGCGCATTAAAATCTTCGTGCTGCATATTTATGCCTGTATCGATAATGCCTGCAACGACATCTTTGTCGCCGTAGCCTACTGTTTTGTATGCTTGCAGTGCCTTTGTTATGTCCAAGGCATAGCTTTCCGCATCCGAAACCGGATCCTGCAAAACATTGCCGTCACCGAGCCCTTGCGTACTCGCAACGGGTTCGGTTGAAAACGGAGATAAAGCAATGTCTTTGGATTCGACAATTTTGGGAGACGCAACTTTATAGTCGTTGTCCGCGCTGAGCACGCCTTTTATCGAAAAGACGGATTTCAGCAATGCCTCATTGCCGGTATTTTTATGCAAATACCAATAGGTAAAGCCCGTACCGGTTAGAGAAAGCTCGCCGCATACGTCGATACCCTTATCCGTAAAAAGCTCTTTATCAAAACCGTCGGCGGTTTTTGCGATGACAAAACCTTCGACAATATCGTTTTTGTTCGGTTTATACGGCATCGTGCCGGCCGTAAAACCAGCCGAACCGTTTACAACGGGAGCGCAGGCAAAAAACAGAACGCCGAATGCCGCAGCTAAAATTGCCAGTATCTTTTTCATCTTACTCCCATAAAAACTTTTGCAGAAAGCTGCAACTTTCGAAAAAGTTTTTAGCCGTGCGCGCAAGCGCACATGTTTAATAATCGAGTTTGCGAAATAAAGTGTATCGTATTCATTCGATTTTATTAAAACGATACGTATACATATCTTCCGCAAACATCCGCGCAAACTCGAGATAAAAGGCGACGGCGATATTTCAGACGGCGCTTTTTATCATACCTCCTTTAATCTGCAATCGTAAACGTAAAGCGTCCGTTTACCGCATTTGCACCGTTCGCTCCGTTGTTTCCGTACGATACGGCAGGACAAAACTGCGTATTACCGTTTTCATCCGTATATGCATATTCTTTTACAAAACACAAAGCGGTATCATCGTTAAGCAAAGCAAAATTGTTTCCCCAATCCTGTATATCCCATTGGTAGCTCGTTCCTTTTTCGTAGCTCATGGGCGAATTCAAGCCGTTTGTTCCGTCAAACGAAACAACATTGAAAAACGGAACCTGAACGAATTTTTCGGTAAACTCAATAACCCCCGTCCTTTTATTCACTCTAACAAGGTCGTCAAGTGAACGTACACCGTATCGTCTCAATATACCGGCAGTAATCAACAAGGAAACTCTTACGGGCTCAGTCTGCAGTTTGCCGGTCGTCGGATCGCATACTTCGATAAAAATTTCCGGACGGCCTCCGTAGTCGAAAACATAAAGCAATTTGGCGCCGAAATAGGGAATACCTCGGAAATCGTTGATCAACAAACCCAAACGCATATAATCGCTTTGTGCCGAGCCGAACATATTCGTATTGCTTATTTTGCACTTATATGTGAAGTTTGCCGCATTTGCAGATGTAACGAGGACATTATTCGCAGGAGAAGTCAATTCATACGTAAACGATTCCAAAAGCTTTGTCGTTATAACGGGAGAATACTTTTCGCTTTTCGCGTTAAAGGCTCTGATTTTATATTCGTATTCTTTGTTTTCTTCCAAAAGCGAATCACCGTCGATACCGACATGAAAGCCCTGTCCGCTGTAAGTTTCTGTCTTTAAATCATCGTATAAAGTTCGGCTCACGAAGAGAAAATCCTGCGGCCTTCCTTTTTCCCGACGATACAGGTCAAAGCCTAAGATTCCTTCTCTGGAAGACTCTCTTAAAAATTTGAACCTTACCAGCATCCTGTAAGACGAACGCCGCCCGCCGACAGGCTTGAGGGAGTATAGATTTTCCGAATACGGCAGCCGCTCGGCGATCACGACAAGATTTTCGAATTCGCAAGTCGATAAATCGGAAGCGGATGCTGCAGAAGCGCTGAAAGTAACCGGTATATGTTTTTCGATACGATTGTTCGCAATATCGTAGCCTACGACAATCAACGTGTCTTTGCCGTCCGGCACTTCTTCGAGATCGAACGTATACGTCGATGTAAATTCGCTACCGCTTTTGCTTACCGCACACGAACCGCTTATTCCGCTCATTTGATTCGGCGCTTTGCCTATGCCGAGTTTTACACCGAAAGCTCCGAAATCCGTTTCTTCTACAGCGCCGACATCGGATTTAAATACAATGTGCACTTTATCGGAAGCTGAAATAACGGTATTTTCGTCTATATCGGTAAAAGTTCCCTTTCCGGACTGTGCCGACGTTATTTTAGGAGGTGTAATGCCGCGGGTTATCGTTCCGTGTACAGGCTGAATTAAAGACAGGTTTTGTTTTGCTATCGAAAGCGGCTTCCAGTTTTCAAGTCTGGAGCCGGCCCATTTTTCTTTTTCGCCGATAAGTTCGAAATCGTACCGCTGATCCGTCGCAATATCGTAAAGCATAACCTTACCGTCCGTTACCGTGTAACCGCTTCCGATTTGTTCGGTTGTTCCGCTTTTATACACATTAAGCGTCGTGCCACTTACAACAGTGCCGCCGATAGAATCGGTCACCTGAATCCGTATAGTAGAAAATTCCGCAGGCGTTTCATCAGGGAAAAAAGGTTCGTCGCCGCTGTCGGAGGATTGCGCGCAACCCGTCATCGAAATAATCAATGCACACAAACATACCGCCGTGCACGCAGTTTTCCATAGCGTTTTCACCATAACCTCCTATAAATCAAACTCCGGTTTATACCTTTGCAGCTTCACGAAAACGGGCTTTGAAGAGGGAACATCTATACTGATTACAAGGTAGGGAGTTGTAAAAGCTTGCGTTACTATTTGAGTCGGCGCGGGGGCGGTTATTAAAAATACCGTTTCCAAACCGTCTTTCGTGTATACCGCGGAATGCAGTCGTATGCCGTAGCCGCCGGTATTAAAACGGCCTGCGCATACGGCGATTACCTTTTTTCGTTTAAAATCGATTTTGGGCGCCGATCTATCCGATTGCCCGTGCAAAAGTGCATACAGCCTGTCCAAGTCTTTTTGGTTTTCGATTACCGCAGTGCCGAATTCCGCACCGTAACTTCCTTCTGCAAGGATTTCGTATGAGATATCCACACGTCCCTCTCGTCCCGTTAAAACGGCATCGGGATAGAGACCGGCGTTTTTATCGCTTTGTGCGGATACAAATCCCCCTGCCTCGTACGATACGGACGGCGCAGTCGTACTATCCTGCAATTTTGCGGGAACCGATTTACACGCGCCCAGAAAAAAAGCGAATAAAACGATTAAAAGAATATGTTTACGCATCTCTTCGGAAAGTAGCATATATCGTTTTTTTTATCAATATTTGCACCGGTCTGCAAAGCGCAATCGGCACGATGTCAATCCGCGTCATGCGGCGGCACGCACGGAAAGATGCCGTCCTCGCACACGATATGCGAAACACCCGCGTCGCGGACGCCGGAGGGGACATCGTTTATGATCTGGCACGAAAAACAGAGACCTGCCAAAACCGGAAATGCATAGGAAATCCGCGCGATATATCGATCGTAAAAGCCCTTTCCCTTTCCGAGCCGCCTGCCGTCGCGAGAAAAAGCGAGAGCGGGTACGAGAAAAAGTGCGCCGTGCGGAAAGCTCTTCGTATCGACTTTTTCGAGATCGGTTTTCGGCTCCGTAATACCGTAAGCGCCGATTTCCGTCTGCACTTCAAACGGAAGAGCCGCATCGAGATAATAGAATTCCATCGTACCGTAAGCATCGATGCAGCGCGGGAGCGCGACTCGCTTTTTGTTTTTCAAAGCGGATGCGATGATGCCCCTCGTTTCGACTTCGCTCGAATCGGATACGAATATAAAAACGGCATCTGAGGCCGCATAGAGTTCGGAGCCGAGCAGGAGGCGCTCGATCTTTTTCGATGCCGCATCCGCGCGATTTTTTTCCGCGGTAAATTCAAAAATCGCCTTCCGCATCGCCTGCCGAGCGAGACGCTTTTTTTCCATAAGTTCCGTTTCGTCAGAAAATCTCATAGCTCGCCGCAAGTCTTCGTTACCGATCATTCGGAAACGCGAATTGTTTTTACTCCGTTTTCTTCAACGAGTTCTTACTTATTAATTTTTTTAAAAATTTTATCATAAGCTTTGATAATTTTTAGTTTGTCTTAAAAAATCTTTTGGAGAGATAATTCTTAAAGCCGAATTTTTAAAATCACGCGGATCACGTGTGATAATTGCGTCAAAGTTATGCGATGCAGCGACTGCATTTTGTACAGCATCTTCGAAATCATTCCAATCGGAATCAAGCGCAGCAAAAATGGTCTCCTCGGAAACATCGGCAATATGAATAACCGACAGCAATCGTTTTATAATATCTTTAACTTTCTGTTTATCTCGAAGCGTTTTATAGGAAATATAATAAATATCCGTAATTGCAGAAGCTGAAATATATTCCTGTACATGCTCTCCGCAAAGTTTAAGAAGATCAACCGCATCTTGTACAAACGGGGGTCTGTTCAGCAAAATATCAAGGACTATATTCGTATCAATCAATATCCGCATATTTTTTAAGTCTCTCCTTACGGTATTCCGAAAGTGCTTTTCCCGTATCGGGAATCGCCCCGACGAGGGAATCTATTACGGATGAGGCGGACTCTTTTTTCAAAGCTTTCGGGAAAACGGTATATGTAACGACAACCTCTTGTCCTTGTCGAAATTGTACGGACGAATCCAGCACTATTTGAGTGCCGTTATAATATCCTTTAGCCGTAGCAAGCATATACACCTCCGTTTTTATATGATTATAACACGGTTTACGAAAAGTTGCTGCGACAAATCCGCCGGAAAAGCCTCTTTTCACAATTAAGCACCCGCTCCCTGTTGACGATGCGGACACAAAATAAGTATATTATAAATATATAAAGATTGAAAGCTTTATATACTCTTACACAAACGAAAGCCGTCTAAAAAGCGGATGCTTTTTATCGACTGCGGTTTTTGCGTTGCGGAAACTGCGGTTTGCGCTTTTCGGCGCGCAGCTGACGGCAGCTTTTATCATAGGAGCATAGCATGAAAATCAAACCTTTAGCGGACAGGGTTCTCGTCAAAAACGAAAAAGCGGAATCGAAAACGGCATCGGGCATCATCATACCCGAAGCGGCGCAGGAAAAAACGCAGACGGCAAAAGTCGTCGCAGTCGGACCGGGTACCGAAGAAGACAAAATCACCGTCAAAGTCGGCGAACGCATCATGTACGACAAATATGCCGGCACGCAGATAAAGATCAACAACGAAGACCACCTCATCCTCAAAATGAGCGATATCATCGCGGTTATCGAAGACAAATAAATTACAAGGGTCGAGCGTCGAGTTTTAAAAGCAGCAGCTGATAAAGCCGTGCTTTCGACGACGCTACGTCCGCTCATGTAAAGCCGGCGAAAGCCGGTTTTTTTTATTTCCGTCATTCAGTGATGCGTGAAATGATTGGAAAATTTCGAGTTTCGGCAAAGTCGAAATTCGGACAATTTAAATTTGACAAGTGTAAAGACGACAATTGTCCGGCCGTTATTAAATCGATAAGATGATAAGCGCTGATGCTTGAACGGGTACGATTCGAAACTTCGGAGAAATATCGATGAATAGATTTTCAAAAATGACGGCCGCTATTGCCGTTTGGAGCCGCATGGCGTTAGCGGCAGCTGTGTTTGTTTTATGCAGCGGAGCCTTCGCCGCGGCGCAGACAAACGCGGCATCGCCCGCCTTTAAAGTCGAAGAACAAAACTTTCAAAGAAACGGCATGAAAATATCCGGAGAGCTTTTTATACCCGACCGAGCATCGCCCGTGCCCTTGGTCATCCTTTCGCACGGATTCGGCGGAAACCGCGGAGGCGTTAAAGGCTATGCCGAATCTTTTGCGGAACGGGGTATTGCCGCATACATTTTCGAGTTTATCGGCGGCGGCGAGCATATCAAAAGCGACGGAAAAATGACGGAAATGTCGGTGCTTACCGAAGCCGAAGATTTGATTGTCATTCTCGATAACTTAAAAGCCGACGCGCGTTTTAAGGCGGAGCAAATCTTTTTATTCGGAGAAAGTCAAGGAGGATTTGTTTCGACGTATGTTGCCGCGATGCGTCCCTCCGATGTCGCGGGCTTGGTTTTATTATACCCCGCTTTTGTGTTGCATGATTACGTTCGGCGGCGCACACCCGATCCGGAACGAATTCCCGACACAATGAAGCTGCTCGGAAAAACCGTCGGGCGGATTTATAATAAGGATGTACTGTCCTTTGATATTTATACATTGATGCCCCGGTATTCAGGCAAAACGCTCATCATTCACGGAAGCGACGATTCGCTTGTACCGCTGTCGTATTCGGAACAGGCGGTCAAAACCTTCCCCGATGCGAAGCTCATAAAGCTCGACGGGGCAGGTCACGTCTTTTACGGAAACGCGATGCGGAAAGCCGCGGACGATGCGGTACAATTTGTACAAAGCATAATCGGCGAAAAAAGACCTCAGACTCGGTAAAAGAGTAAGCGAATAGAAAACTTTTTTGCTGCCGTTGTATAAAAATTATTTTGGCGTTTAATATGAAAAACAAGGAAACGGAAAACTTAAACCCTACTTTAACTTGTATAGTAAAAATACGATACTGACGCTGTTGTGAGACGGCGCCGCTCTGTGTTGAGCGCCGTGCAGACCGCACGAAGGACGAAGACTGCAGAATTATACCAACTGCCGCCGCATTTGACACGGTTAAAACCGGACGATGCGCCTTTTCGAGCCCCTGCCGTTTAACACTCCGGCTGCTTTTAATTTGACTTGTAAAACAGCCGGAATATTTTTATTGCGCTTGTTGAGCTGCTTCAAAAAATTTCTGCATGGGCTTTATCAGATTCGGCGCAAGGACTCTATTTAAGTTTAGCGGAGCCGCCGGCGGCGTATTCTTTACGATAGAATTGTTCAAGGCGATCGGTTCGCCTAAAAAATAGAACGTAGCAACACCATGGTAATTATCATCGATCACATTCAGCCCTGTTTCCCATTTAAAAACCAGCAAAGTACCGAATACCTTTTGCAGCGTTTCACGCTTTGCGGCAAAGGCCTGCCCCACATCGGCGCGGGTACGGTTTTGCAGCATAAACAAAACGGGCGAATAACAGTAAATACCGTTTATTCCCACTCTTTCTTGCGCCTGTAAGGTAAAATACGGCGCAAAAAAATCAATATGGTCAACCGTATCCGGCGGCGGCTCCGGTCGGCGGTAGACATTATGCCCGATAAACCGCTGCAATTCCGACACATCTCCGACATCTTGAATTAAGATGTTTTTGTTTCTCACTGAATCGAATAAGTCCATAGTTTAAAAACTCCCATAAAAACTTTTGCAGAAAGTAAGACAGCCGGCGTTTTACCGGCAGCACGATACAAAACGATGCAACAGCACCCGTTAAAGCGGTGAGTTACTAAAACCAAAACGGAAATTCTTTTTATACAGCCTCCAGTGTTTGTTGTTTTTTGCGTCGTTAAAGGCGCCGGCCAGTTCCGAAGGAGTGGTAAAATCGGTACAGTTACCTTCGCCGAGGATTTCAGTGTACAGAACGCAGCTTGCATTATCGCCCGTCGCGCGTGTCGGCAAATCGGCCAAAACTTGTGTAAACGCTTGTGCGGTAAGCCGATTGTTGTCGCAGTCCAGCTCTTTCAAATCGGTACACCCTTGTACGTTAAGGGAACTAAGCTGATTGTTGTAGCACTCCAGCCGTTCCAAAGCTATACACCCTTGTACGGTAAGGGAGGTAAGCTGATTGTTCAAGCAGTCCAGCCCTTTCAAAGCCGTACACCCTTGTACGGTAAGGGAGGTAAGCCGATTGTTCCAGCAGTCCAGCCATTTCAAAGCCGTACACCCTTGTACGTTAAGGGAGGTAAGCCGATTGTCCCAGCAGTACAGCTCTTTCAAAGCCGTACACCCTTGTACGGTAAGGGAGGTAAGCTGATTGTAGCAGCAGTTCAGCGATTCCAAAGCTATACACCCTTGTACGTTAAGGGAGGTAAGCCGATTGTTTCTGCAGTCCAGCCCTTTCAAAGCCGTACACCCTTGTACGTTAAGGGAGGTAAGCTGATTGTTCAAGCAGTACAGCCGTTCCAAAGCCGTACACCCTTGTACGGTAAGGGAGGTAAGCTGATTGTTGCTGCAGTTCAGCGATTCCAAAGCCGTACACCCTTGTACGTTAAGGGAGGTAAGCTGATTGTTGTTGCAGTACAGCCCTTTCAAAGCCGTACACCCTTGTACGGTAAGGGAACTAAGCCGATTGTTCCAGCAGTACAGCTCTTTCAAAGCGGTACACCCTTGTACGTTAAGGGAACTAAGCTGATTGTTGCTGCAGTCCAGTATTTCCAAAGCGCTTAAGCCTTGTACATTGAGCGCGGTACTATCATTATTGCCGTAGACGCGGCAGTACAACTGGCTGATGTTTCCCTTCAGGATGACGGCGATACCGGATGCGTTCAGTGTGGTCGTAGAGCCGCTTGCAAGGCTTGGTACGGTACCGCCTTCTACCGTAACGGCAGTACCGTCCGCCGTTATCACCGAAACCGTGACGGTGCCGGCTTTAAAAACGAGCGAGGCTCCGCCCTTAACAAGAGGCGCTTGCGGTGTGCCTTCCGTACCTTCTTCGCTTGCAGCATTCGAACAGCCGGTAAATACCATTGTGATGAGGAGCACAAAAGCCGCTCCCAAAAAGGCAAATGCCTTTGAATTATGTATTTTCATATATTTCCTCCAACACCCTTTAATACAAAGCTTCCGAATTTTATTATGATTATACTTCAACTTCTTTAAAAATGCAATGCAGCTCGAACGGCTTAAAACAATACAGGCAGAGCAAAATAATTTCAGCCGCGACCTTCACGACGGAGTTGCACAAAATCTTGCCGCACTGAAAATCTATCTTGAAAAAGAAGACTTTTCAAAATCGAAGTTCTATGCAAATCAGGCGCTGAACGAAATCCGCTATATGATCGGTTCCGGAAGTATTGAGTTTACGGAAGATTTTGAAAAAATCGTGCGTGAAATTTGCATTGCGTTTGAAGCGAATTTCGGAATAAAAACGAATCTTTACGTTGCAAGTCAAAAAACAGCGGCACTTAAAAAAACGCAAAAAACGCATCTTATTCGGATTTTGCAGGAAGCGTTGAGCAATATCTTCCGGCATTCCGATGCGACACAAGTCGAAATAAAAATCGTAGACGGGATCGATGACTTCCGTTTTATAATCTGCGATAACGGAAAAGGTTTTGAAAAAACCGAAGTTGAAAGTAAAAATCAAAAAGATGGGGCAAAACAGTACGGACTTACCAATATCAAAAAACGTGCCCGGCTTATCGGCGGCGATGCCGATTTTATAAACGAAGGAGGATTTACAATTGCAGTCACCGTTAAAGATTCTGTTCGTTGACGACCACACAGGTTTGCGGGACGGAATGATTTTTATGCTCCAAAACAAAAATCCGTCGCTTTCCATAACAGGTGCGGGGACAATCCCTGAAGCGGTCAAAAAACTTAATAAAGATAAAGATATCAAAATTGTGATTTTGGATTTGAATCTCGACGGCGAAAATTCACTTGAATCGGTTTCAAAAATAAAAAAAGCGAATCCCGATATTTTGATTTTGATTTACACTATGTACAATGATGATATTCACGCAGAAAATGCGCTGTTGCTCGGTGTCCAAGGCTTTATCACAAAAGAAGCCTCAGTCGACGAAGTTGAAAAAGCGATTCTTGCAGTAGGTTCCGGGAACACGTATTACAATAGAGCGGCAAGCAAAGTTTTGTACGCTCTTTTACCGCAGAACAAGGGCAAGCATATCGTTCGTGACGAAAAAAGTTATCTCTTTGACAATTACAAAAGTCTTTCAAAAAAAGAACAGGAAGTTTTCATTCATCTCGCCCAAGGTCTTGATATCGTTGAAATTGCGGCGCGGCTCGGAAAATCAAAAAAAACAATTTTGAATCAGCGGACTGCGGTTTACGGAAAAATGTTTATCCGAGACAGGCACGATTTGATTGAAAAAGCAAAGTTTTTAGGGCTGATATTTTAATGAAAGAAAGTTCAATGAAACAAAGAATTTTTACAATCGTTTTCACGGTTACAGGCATTTCGATTAAAGTACATATTTTCGTATATTTTTACTTTATCTTTTTTTTCCTTTTTGATTTGTTACCGGTTTTTAAAGTTTAACAACCCCGACGCAGAGTACAGGAATATTAAACCCTCCGCACGAATAAAAAATACCGATATTTTGGAAACTATACGAGCTATAGCATTATAAAAAAGATTGACAAGCATACATAAAAGAAATACAATTTAGATATACAAAAGAGGTGTTTTTAATGACAGTCGTTCAAGGGCGTTTTGAATGGGATAGCGAAAAGAATGAAATAAACATTAAAAAGCACGGATTCTCTTTTGAAGAAATTCTTAGCGTGTTCGATGATCCTCATTTTATCGAAAGAGCGGATTTAGAGCATTCAACTATCGAAGAAGAAAGATTTATTGGATTTGGCAGTATAAACGGATTAGTAATCGTTGCAACAATTTTCATAGAGCGGGATCGAATAAGAATTATCTCTTCACGTCTTGCAACAAAAAAAGAGGAGGCTTTTTATTATGAACAACAAAAAAACTTTGACAGCTGAAAGAGTTGCAGAAATCAGAGCAAGGGGAATTGATTTTTCAGATATTCCCGAAATTACGGATTTTACCGGCTTTCAACCCAGATATCCGCAATATTTTAAACCTAAAAGAGAACAAGTTTCAATTAGATTAAGCAAATATCTCGTTGATCACTTCAAGGCAATGGGTAAGGGGTGGCAGACAAAAGTAAATGATTTTCTAATGGAAGCAGTAGATAAAGGTCAAATATGAAAACATACTTAAAGTACATATTTTCGTATATTTTCACTTTATCTTTTTTTCCTTTTTGATTTGTTGCGGGTTCTAAAGTTTAACAAACCCGACACAGAGTACAGGAATATTAAACCCTCCGCACGAATAAAAAACCTATAAACGAATTTAACGGCACAGCCGATACCATGCTTATTCCGATAGCGGCGCGGATTTATGCGTCTAAACGCTTCCCCGAATATTTTATAAAGTACGCGACGACGGCGGAAGAACGATTATCCTGCGACTTCGGAGATTATCGCGCGCAGTTCCGCTTCCGACGAAATCGCCGCCCTCGCAATGCGGGAAATTTTCAGCACCGATGCGATGCGCTCGGGCATCTTAGGCGCTTCGCCGGTCGTTTGGCGGATATAATCCGCTGACAGACACGGATGATCGCGTGCGACGATGACGACGGCTCCCCCGTCTTCCGCCGATATATCCGCTTTGAGTTTTGCCGCAGCGTAGGCGCGCCCCGTGTGGCGGTCGGCAAGTATGCCGTATTTTACAAAAAGCTCTTTTACCGCATCGTCGGTCACGGCATCGGTAAGCTTTACCGGATACACGAAATTGCGCATCATCAGTTTATTTGCGGAAAACACTTCTTCGAGCCGCTCGATGTTCGACGGATCGGTCGGATCGGCAGGTCTTCGGTCGGCATACGGAACGACCGAATCGAGGACGATGCAGTCGCCTGCCGCATCGACGGTGAGCGCATCGGCTGCGGGAATAAAAAACCCGTTCAAAGGCAGCGCAAAACGCCAGCTGTACAAACCCGCGACGATATTGCTGTAGTTGCCCGGTGCGAGCGCGTAGTACATATCGCCGGGCACTTCGTCTTTCAAACGGGAAAACGCGAACGGATAAAAAAACGCCTGAGGCAAAAGCCGCCCGATATTTGCGGTATTTGCGACGGTCAGCCGCTTCGCTTCGGAAAAATCCCTGTCCGCGAAGATCGCGCGCACGAGGTTTCGACAATCGTCTTCCGTTCCTTCGATCTCTACGGGATAGATATTGCCTCCGTTCCAACAATAATCGCTTTCCTGCATACCGTATACGCTCCCTTTCGGACAGACGACGACGGCTTTTATGCGTTTTTTCCCGCGCAGCTCGTGTGCGAGGACGGCACCGGTTTCACGCCGCGTCACCGCCAAAATCGTCGCGCTGCTGTCCCTCATCTGCAAAATCGTTTCGAGACAGGCCGTAAGGTATGCGATACCGAAATCGCGGTGACAGCCGGAAGGTCCGTGAAAGAGTTCGAGCATAAAAAGCGCATCGTCGAGGCGACGAACGGCAGGTTCGAACGGAAAAGCTTTTGTCGCGATCGTTTCGCAGATGATCGGGCTGAATTCATCTTTAATAAAAGCGGACGTGAGCGCTCCTGCAACCGACGCGAACGACGTCGTTTTATCGGTATAGAGGATCCAGCGGCGCAAGTCTTCCGTGTCCGAAGGCACATAGAGTCCGCCGTCTTTCGGCATACAGTGCAGGACGGCTTCCGCAAAGCCGACCGACAGGGCTTTGTTTCGTGTACTCGTAAATCGCATAGCATTATTATAGCTTGAACGGCGAGTTTTGTCATTGCACATTTACAACGCATGTGCAATACGATCCGTACAAAAATGTGTCAGTCGGCGGAGCAATCCGAAACGTCCTGCCTATATCTCTCCACACAAATAAAAATTAATAATTTTTTGTTCTATACTTTTTCGGACGGCACGTATCGGAAGAACCCGCCCTCCGTAACTCCGCTTTCGCTCCGGCCGCGCCGCTTGCGCGTCCGCTTCGCGTTACTCCGGTCGGGCGTAGGCGCTTTTTCCAATGGATAATGGATAATGGGTAATGGATAATTATCAATTAAATCTTTTGCGCATTCGAGACTGCGGCGACCGGTCATGTGTACGTTCATTGACGGCGGATAATCGGCTCGGTATAATTTTCGCCGATACGCGCTTGCGTGAAAAGGTGCAGTCGGGCATTGCCTGAAACGGCGCCGTGTTTACTCGCATCGCAGTGTATGGGCGAAAACGAATTATCTTTACGGAGGAAAATATGGACGCATCATCGATACTGACGACATTGCTGGGCTCATCGAGCGTTTCGAATATCGGCAAAGCGTGCGATACCGACACCGGTACGGTACGCGCGGTTCTCGCCGAAGCCGTTCCCGCACTCTTAAAAGGAGCCGGTAAACAGGCTGCCGACAAGGAATCGGCGAAAGGCTTTGCATCCGCGCTTGCCGAGCATGCGGGCGTAAGTACGGCGAACCTCGGCACCTTTATGAAAAACGTCGATTTGGATGACGGCGCAAAGATCATCAAGCACTTGCTCGGCTCGAGCGCAGCTTCCACGACGAAGTCTATCGCAAAAACGGCAGGCACCGATGCTTCTACCGTATCGACCATCCTTGCGGCGGCAGCTCCTCTTTTGATGAGCTTGCTCGGAAAAAGCGCCGGAACCGATACGTCGAGCGCCGCACTTTCGGCGCTGATCGGCGGTGTTATGAAAAACGTAAACGTCGGCGACGTACTCGGAAGTCTTTTAGGCGCATCGGGTGCGAAAACGCAAGGAACGGCAAAAAAATCCGGAGCGTCCGATACTGCGAAGCTCGCAGGCAATTTGCTCAAGGGATTATTAAAATAAATAATTTACGGGAGTATATATGGCGGTAAAACATAGGATCGTTTCGGCATCGACCGGAAAAACGGTGAGAACGGCGCCGAATGCAGGCGGACAATCGGGAAGCGCGTTGCCGCTTCGCCTCGCCGCAGTCGTACTGTGGATTTTTGCGATCGCATTTGAAGTGCTTGCGTTGTGTGTAATGACGGAAAAGATCGCGATCCCGTTTTTTGCAAAGTTTTCTCCGCTTGTTGCGGGAATCGTTTTGCTCGTCATCGATTTTATTTTCGTCGTCACGGGCGCGCAGCTTTGGAAAAAGGCGAATCGGATCGCACCTGCGTCGGAAGCGAATGCGCTGAAGTTTTGGCTGTGGAACAATATGGGCGTCATCGCGTGTGCGGCGGCTTTCGTTCCGTTTATCGTCCTTTTGCTTTTGAATAAAGATACCGACAAGCGCACGAAAGCGGTCGGCGTTGCAGCGGCGGCGATCCTGCTCATCATCGGAGGACTTGCAAGCTACGACTTCGATCCGGTGTCGGCGGAATCCTACGCGCAGGCGGCGGGCACTCAGCAAGTGTATTGGACGGCGCACGGCAAGCGCTTTCATACGCACGAAGACTGCTCGGCGTTGAGCAGAACGGAAGAGCTTACCGCGGGAACCGTTCAGGAAGCGATCGATGCGGGACGGGAGACGATGTGTAAAATCTGCGAAAAGCGCGACGCCGCCTTGATCGAAAAAATAAAGCAGACGCCGAAAGAAAAAGACGCGGCATAACGATGAGACTGTCCGAACACTTCGGTTTCGGGCAGTTTTTTTTACCCGTCAATAGTTTTTTTATCTTTACGCACACCGCCTATTCGTCTATACTGTATCCGTTTGAGCGGGCGGCAAAAGACGCTCCTTGAAAAGTATGTAACAGCGATGTATCGCAGAGGTGATTGTATGGGTGAACGAAAAAACTATTTTAATTCGATTCCGTGGCGTGAAGCGCGCTTGCAGCTCGGTCATTGCCGCTCGATGGCGAAAGACGAATTCGATGACGGAGTAAAAGCGCTCAAAGGCAAAAAGATCGTCATCGTCGGCTGCGGCGCACAGGGTTTGAATCAGGGTTTGTGCTTGCGAGCGAGCGGTCTGGATGTCGCGTATGCGCTCCGTGAAAGCGCCGTGTGCGGAAAACGGCAGAGCTGGAAAAATGCGACCGAAAACGGATTCAAAGTCGGAACCTATGCCGAGATGATTCCTTCCGCCGACGTGATCGGAAACCTGACGCCCGACAAACAGCACACGCCGGTTATCACCGAAGTTTTAAAATATGCACGTAAAGGCGTTACGATTTGGTATTCGCACGGATTCAATATCGTCGAAGAGGGTATGCAGATCCCGAAAGAAGATACCGTTATCATGTGCGCGCCGAAGGGGCCGGGCACGGAAGTGTGGCACGAATTCCAGCGCGGTTTCGGCGTACCCGATCTTATCGCCGTTCACCCCGAAAACGATCCGGACGGACGCGGTTGGGCGGAAGCGAAAGCGCTCGCTGTCGCTATGGGCGGCAGCAAAGCCGGCGTTCTCGAATCGTCTTTCGTCGCCGAAGTGAAATCCGATTTGATGGGCGAGCAGACGATTTTGTGCGGCATGCTGCAGGCGGGCACTATCGTGTGTTATAATAAGATGACGGCGAACGGCATCGCGCCCGGCTATGCGGTAAAATTTCTGCAGCACGGATGGAATTATATTTCGGAAGCGCTCAAGTGGGGCGGCATTACGAATATGATGGATCGCCTGTCGAACCCTGCAAAGATCAAAGCGAACGAACTTTCAAAGCGTTTGAAAACATTGCTGACGCCGCTCTATCGCAAACACATGGACGATATCATAAGCGGCGCGTACAGCTCGGCGATGATGAAAGATTGGGACAACGGCGACCGCGATTTGCTTGCGTGGAGAGAGGCGACAGGACGCTTGGCGTTTGAGACGACCGAAGAATCGAACGATGTGATTTCCGAACAGGAGTATTTCGATAAGGGCGTTTTGCTCGTCGCCATGGTAAAGTGCGGCTGCGAACTTGCATTCGAAACGATGGTCGAAGCGGGCATCATGCCGGAAAGCGCGTATTACGAATCGCTGCACGAAGTGCCGCTCATCGCAAACCTCATCGACCGAAAAAAGCTCTACGAAATGAACCGCGTCATCTCCGACACCGCAGAATACGGCTGCGCGCTCTTTGCAAACGCCGCCGTTCCCTTCCTCGAAAAGGAATTCATGCCTTCCGTCGGCATCGACGTGATCGGCAAGGGGATGAATGCCGCCGACAATTCTGTAAGCAATACGGAACTCGTCGCCGTCAACGCGGAGATCCGAAATCACCCGATCGAAAAAGTCGGAAGCCGCCTCCGCGCTTACATGACGTCCATGAAACCGCTCGCCGAATAATGACTGCGCCGCGCGGTCTATGCGCCGCGCGTACCGCGATATTGCTCTGGCTTTTTTCTCGTTTTATGCTATAATAATTATTATGATACGTTCGGATTTGATAAAATCGATCAGCGCGGCGGTCGAACTCGATAAGAGAACATGCGGCGAAGTCGTTTCGGCGATGCTCGAAGAGATATACACGGTTTTGGAAAACGGCGGCAAGTATACGCAGCCGGGATTCGGCGTTTTCGACACTCACGTCAATAAAGGAAAAATCGCGCGTAACCCGTTTACGAAACAAAAGATGCGCTATCCGGAAAAGCGTACCGTACGTTTTAAGCCTGCAAAGATTTTAAAGGATACGCTCAATGCCGAATAAAAATACGCCTCGCGGAAAAACGACGAAAGCGAACGCAGCGGAATCGGTAACGCTTTCCGTGCTTGCCGAACGTGTCAGTCGGCGGCTTGCGGATAAATCGCTCGACGACAATAAAATCAAGCAAGTGATAAACTCCTTTTTCGATACGGTGCGACGCGATATCCTCGACAACGGCTCGTTTAAGCTGCTCGGCTTCGGTACTTTCGATCGGATGCTCGTCGACGAAAAGGAGCGCACGGATAGGGTTACCGGCGAAACGATTTTTACACCCGGGTACTATAAAATCAAATTCGTTCCGGTGTCGGCACTTGCCAAGCGCGTCAATAAGCCGTACGAACACCTGCAGCCCGAAGTGATCGAAGAAGCGCCCGTCGAAGAGGCGAAGTCTGAGCCGGATGAAACGCCGATCGATCCCGCGGCCGAAGCACTGCGCGATGCATTTGACGAAATCGACGATTTCGATATCGATCAGGGGCAGACGGATGAGCCCCGTTTCGATTTTTCATCCGAAGCGCCGCCTTCCGCGCCGCAGCAAGAATTCCGAAAAGACAGACCTCATACAGCCGTATCGCAGGAATCGTTTCGGAGCGGAACGGCCGCGCTGCCGCATTCCGCCGCTTCGGGAAGCACCTGCTATGCGCCGCAGTTTACGCATCACGCGGCACCCGACCCCTATGCGCAAACGGCGGATATGTCGTACTGTTCCGTTTCGCCTGTTTACGATGCGGAAACGCAGCGGAAGCGGAGCGGGGAAATCGACGGCAAAGCGGCGGTCGAAAATCAGACGGTGCGCCATGCGGTCATACAGCAGCAAATTATCGAACAGCAGATCGTCCAACAACACGTGATTCAAAATCGGCATGCCGATGAATTGCCGGAAACCGAAGATGATATATACGATCCCGATTACGACGGCGACGATTACTCAGAGGGTCAGCGCTATATCAGCCGATGTTGGTTTTTTGCCGGCATTGCGGTAGTTCTTACCGCTTTGATGATCGCCGCTCTCGCATACGTGCTTACGCATCGTACTCCGAAAGCGTCGGGAAAACCCGTGCGTGAGATGCCGAAAACCGTCGCCCCAGAACCGAAAACCGTTGTCACGGAAGCCGCGCCGGAAATACGGACAGTATCGTTGCGGGTTGCGGCCGACGATAATCTCTACGCCGCCCTTGCGCAGGCGGAGTACGGGGAGCGAAACCTGTGGCCGTATATTTTCAGCGCGAATATGTTGCGTTATCCCGATCCCGACAATCCGGGGGCGGCGCGCGAACTGGTCGTGCCGTCGAAGCCTGACAGAGCGATCGATCGGCGCGACATAGAGCTTTCCGTGATCGACGTGTACGATTCGTACCGTTCGCTCATTGCGGCAAATCCCCGCGGCAGAGCGGCCGCCATACGCAAAGAGCACGCGGTCATTTCGCTCATATGCGGCGAGTCTCTGTACGGCGGCTTTATCGACAAGTATGCGATCCGCCTCGACGCCGAAGACGTGAGCGCGGCTCGGGAACAAATTAAAAACGCCGCTCGGTAGCATTCGATTTTTTTGTCGATGTGCCGAACGGTGAAACGGTGACGCCGACAAAGGGCGGCATCTCTTTTAAGGTGAAAATATAATCCTATGAAAGAAATAACGTTTAAAACGCATGGAACATGCGCTCGTACGATACGCTTTACAAAAGGGGACGACGGACGCATTACTGATATCGTATTTACCGGCGGCTGCAGCGGCAATTTAAAAGCCGTTGCAAAACTCTGCGACGGCATGACAGCCGAAGAGATTGCGGCAAAGCTTGCAGGCAACACGTGCGGATTTAAAAAGACGAGCTGTGCCGATCAGCTGGCAAAAGCGGTGCTGAGCGAATAGTGCAAAATCGATTTGCGTGAATGAACGGTAAAATCCCCGTTACGCGATGCGGACAGACGCGGATTGCGCATCGGCACGAGACGCGCTAAGACATTGAATTTTTTAAAGCACTGATCACGAAAATATCACGTGTTCTTTACACTGAATCACGGTGCATTGTCAAAAACCGGCAAATGCGCTATATTGTTTACAAAACCGCTATGGAATCACCGCAGCCGTAATGCAAGGAGTTCTTATGGAAATAAAAGACTTGAAAAACGCTAAAATCAAAGCGTGGGTTGAAGAATGGGTAAAATGGTGCGAACCGGACAGCGTCTATATCTGCGACGGTTCGAAAGAAGAATACGACAGGCTTATGAAAGAGCTCGTCGAAGCGGGACTCGCGACCGAGCTTAAGAAAAAACCGCACAGCTATCTTTTTCGCTCGCTTCCCTCGGACGTTGCGCGCGTCGAAGCACGTACCTTTATCGCATCGAAAAAAGAAGAAGATGCAGGCCCGACGAATCACTGGATAGATCCCGAAGAACTCAAAAAGACGATGAAAGCGCTGTACAAGGGCTGTATGCACGGCCGCACGATGTACGTCATTCCGTTCAGCATGGGACCGGTCGGTTCGGCGATCGGTAAAAACGGCATCGAAATTACCGACAGCGCATACGTCGTGTGCAATATGGACATTATGACGAGAGTCGGAACGAAAGTGCTCGACAATATCGGCACGGACGGAGAATGGATCCCGTGTCTGCATTCGGTCGGAAAGCCGCTCAACAACGGCGAAAAGGACAACGGCATTTGGCCCTGCGCCGACATGGAGCACAAATACATTTCGCAGTTCCCCGAAGAACGCACGATTTGGTCTTACGGTTCGGGTTACGGCGGAAACGCTTTGCTCGGCAAAAAATGTTTTGCGCTTCGCATCGCGACGGTACTTGCGCGCGATGAAGGCTGGCTTGCAGAGCACATGCTCATCTTGAAATTGACGAACCCGAAAGGCGAAGTAAAATACATAACCGGCGCGTTCCCGTCCGCTTGCGGCAAAACGAATCTCGCGATGCTGCGCCCGACACTGCCCGGCTGGAAAGTCGAAACGGTCGGAGACGATATCGCGTGGATGAAATTCGGCAAAGACGGCCGCTTGTACGCGATCAATCCCGAAAACGGATTCTTCGGCGTCGCACCGGGAACATCGGACGAATCGAACTACAATGCGATGCGTGCTGCGGAAAAGAATACGATCTTTACGAACTGCGGTCTGACCGAAGACGGAGACGTTTGGTGGGAAGGCATCGGTTACAAACCGGAAGGCAAAGAGATCGTCGACTGGCACGGCAACAAACGCCCGTGCCCGGAAAACGACAAAACACCGAAAGACAAAGAGCAGTGCATCGCGCACCCGAACGCACGCTTTACCGCGCCCGCACACCAGTGCCCGTGTATCGCGTCGAATTGGGAAGATCCGAACGGCGTGCCCATCAGTGCATTCCTGTTCGGCGGACGCAGACCTTCAACGATCCCTCTCGTACACCAGGCGAGAAACTGGAACCACGGCGTTTTCCTCGGTTCGATCGTCGGCTCGGAAGTGACTGCCGCCGTCATCTCCGATCAGGTCGGACAAGTTCGCCGCGACCCCTTTGCGATGCTTCCTTTCTGCGGATATAATATGGGCGATTATTTCGGACATTGGATCGACATCGGTCACAAATCGACCGAAGATAAACTGCCGAAGATTTTCTACGTAAACTGGTTCCGCAAAGACGCCGACGGCAACTTTATGTGGCCGGGCTACGGTGAAAACAGCCGCGTCCTCGCATGGGTATTCGACCGCTGTGACGGCAAAGACAACTACATCGACACCGCGATCGGCTATATGCCGAAAGAAGGCGCGATCGATACGACGGGATTGAGCGACGAGTATAAGAAAAACATGTCCGCGCTTACGTCGGTCGATGTAGACGGCTGGAAAAAAGAAATCAAAGACATCCGTGAAAACCACTATCCCAAGTTCGGAAAGCATTTGCCGAAAGAACTCAGCGAGTGTCTCGATGACTTGGAAAAACGGCTGAATAAATAGTCAGCCTGTATATCGGATATGAAACGGGCTGCTGCAAAAAGCGTTCTTTAAGAATTGCACAGCGAGTAAATTTTCAGATTTAGAAGCTGTGCAATTAGTACGCGAGCCTCGCAACGAGCGCGTAAGCGCGAAGTTTCGAGCGGCGCCCCCGTTAATACGCGAGTTTTCGAAAGAAAACTCGAAGTTAAAAGCGCCGTGCCATTTCAGCGGCGCTTTTAAACTTTTGCTTTTCGGGCAGCCCCGTTTTTATGTACCGCTTTACAAATTGTCCCATTTTCCCTTATACGGGAAACTGCATCCTCGACAGAAGAATATCTGCCGTTTTTCATGTCTTGCTTTGCTTCTTCAAGTTTACCATAAACAGAGGTATTAATTTAATTTTTCTCAAGTATATCCACTAATTCAGCCGGTGTTATTATAAAAGATTTTGCAGGAAAATGTTTTCCATTCCCTGTAACCAGAAATGTATCTTTATCTCTTGTTGTCAGTGTAACTGCATAAAAGACTATATCTTGCGAATCCGGCATTTCTTCATTGACTTCAACAACATTTCTTACTTCTAATCCATTAGTAACAATATCTTTTATTAATAAAGCCGATACAATTTCATCAGATAATTTAAATTTTTCTCTTCTTAAAACTTCATAGTATTCTTTTACTATATTCGAAGAATATACCGGTACTATTTTATTTTGAGAAAGATATTTCAATATTTTTACAGTCGGAGCATTTTCATTCCGTGTTATCAATGCAGAAACCAAAACATTTGTATCAATAACAACATATTTTTTCATTTGTGAAATGCCTGTTTTCTGGTTTCAGCAATTTCCGCATTTATTTCTTCAAGCGACATTTCCGAAACATTATTGTCTTGAATACTTTTTCGAACTTGATCATAGATTTTCCATCTGGTATTTTCTTCTCGTAAATCAAACGGTAATCCTCCCACAGCAACACTTTTCTTGAAAAAAATCCTAATAGCTGTCGGTAAATCCAGTCCGTAATGATTATAGATATCAGTAACTTCATCTTTTAGAGCTTCATCAACTCTGACTTGAACAAGTGCCGTATTGATCATTATAGCCTCCCATAAAAACTTTTGCAGGAAATAGCAATTTCCGAAAAAGTTTTTAGCCGTGCGCGGGAGCGCACACGTTCAATAATCGAGTTTGCAAAATACAGTGTATCATACGCATACGATTTTTATCAAAACGGTACGTAAACACACCTTCTACAAACATCCGAGCAAACTCGAGATAAAAAGCGACGACGATATTTCAGACGGCGCTTTTTATCGTACCTCCTTTTAAGTATACACTATTCATACATTCGTATTAATAGTGTATATTTAAATAGACTGTTTGTCAATTTATATTAATTTTATAATTATAGTGTTAAGTTTTCACTCTGCTACCCAATCTTCAATTTTCAAATCGGTTATTCTCGAAAATTCATCCGTATTGTGAGTAATAAGAGTCGCTTTTTCATGCACTGCGGCGGCGGCAATAAGCAAATCGTTTGCACCTATCGGTGTACCTGCAAGCTCCAAATCTTTTCGTATTTTTGCATACTCGTAAGACATTTCGTCCGTGAAATCTACAATTTCAAACGGCTTTAAAAATTGTTCCACTTTTTCCGTAGTCTTTTCCCTTGTACGGCTTTTAAATGCGCCCAGCAAAAGTTCTCCTTTTACTACTGAAGAAATTTTTATCTCTTTCGGTGAAACCGACAGAAATCTTTTTCGAACGGACGGAAACTTTCCGTTCAGAAAATAGATACAAGTGTTTGTGTCTATAAAATACATTAAAAAGCCTCTCGCATTTCAAGCTTCGGCTGATCGGGTCCGGTAAATGACGAATCTGAAACGGAACCGAACAAATCGGCCCAACCTTCAGGATAATGCGGTTCTATTCTTTCCATAATTTTGCTTACGGCCCATTTTGAAAGCGACATTTTTTTCGCATGCGCTTCGTTTTCAATTTTGAGAAGCTGCTCTTGCGTAACATACAATGATAATTGCGGCATATTCGCACCTCGTAGTATAAAAGATAAATCATTAAGAACGACCCCAAGACTTGCTTCTTATTTCCTCAACAGAAAGATGCCTGTCTTTCCACAAACCGAAAACCGCATTAAAGTCTGAGAATTCTCTTTTATGAGTTTTTACGGGTCTGTGTAAAGTCCGTACTATCTTATCAAGTAATTTAATTTTCTCAGTATAAGAAAGCATATCAACTTGTGCTGAAAGTTGCTTAAAAGCTAATTCCGACATAGGTACCTCTCATAATACGACGTTTGCCGAAAGGCAAACTCGGCAGATAAACAGTGAGGCTGAATTTCTGCCGAACTGTTTATCACACCTTCCATCTATTTCTCATAGTATACAATATTTTATAAAAAAATCATCTCTCAATCATTAAAACCAACACATAATTTCATATAACTTAATGTTTACTATTTTTAAGATAAGGTACATTATAGCGTACGTCAATGCCAAGTATTAATTACATCGTACGTTTCGTTTTTTTCAGGGGGTTCCCCGCCTCAGGCGGGTCGGGGCAAAATTTTTCGGCGAGTTGGGGTTTGCCTTAGTGTATTGCCGGTTGATTTCTTCCTTCCGACATAAAATCATCAGAAAACTCGGAAAGCCTTCTTTTAAGATTTCCCACTTGCTTTCTTTATACACTCCGCCATTTGTTTACTTGTTGCTGTTTGGTTTTGTTTCCTTCTGTGAGACAGGATACCACTCCGGCAATTAAAAAGTACACACTAATCGCACCGGCTAAACAAATCCAATATACAATGGAGAAGTTCATAAAACAATCTACGCTACTTATTTTGCAAAGACGTAAAGCAAATATCACCGCATAAAAAAGACTCATAAGGCCTGAAACAATCGTCAACACAATCGAAGTGAGCAACGTGATTTTTGTAACGGAATAATTATATGCTTTTAAGCTCAAGGGACAGTAGTCAAAATCGCTATTTTCCGTATTAAGCATTGTCCGATATAAGTTTCCTGAAAATTTATATTCCAACTCGTAAATCTTTTCTTCCCACGTTTTTTGCCAAAACAGTGAGCCTTTATTCATTAATACCCAGCAGAGTGAAAAAAAATAGCAGAATAAAGAAGTTATTATCAATGCTAAAAGAGAAAGCCTCGGCAGATTATACACAGCGCTCAAGGAAAGCGGACGATACTTCTCGGTAAACAGGAAATTGAATAAGGCAAAATGCGCAGTAAAAGCGGCAAGAATAAACGCCCAATAATATGTTCCCCTCTTCCAAAACAGCTCTATTTCAAATTGTCGTATTTCGTGTGCACGTTTATATGCCTCTTCTCTTTGTGCTTTACAGTTTATGGATGGGTCCGGAAGCAATCCCATACACTCCCAAAAATTATCGTTCATATAAAATCTCCCTTTATAACGATGCAGTATATTTTGAAAAATATACTGCACTATACGATACATTTTGCCGCCGCTCGGTATTTTTACCGACCGGCGGCCGTACCGCATTATTCTATACGGTTTTGCTGAATGCAAAACCGCGCCGGACAGGCTAAATTATGTCTGTCTGACAAAGTTTACTCCGCAATAAACCAGCCTTTTTGCGCGCGCATTATCGGGGCATTCCTTTTATACCTTTCCAGCTCACTTGACGGCACTTTTATGCTGCGTGCCGTCAGTTTTTTGCAGCCGGAAAAAGCCTTGTCAAATTTACCTGCATTATAATTGCACTTTAGCGTAACAGCCGTAATCTTTTTGCAGCTGGAAAAGCATTCCCTCATATCGGTAACGCTGCTTGGGATCACGGGCGCTTGAGTAAGGCTGAAACAGCTGGAAAAGCACCAGCGCATATCGGTAACGCCGCTTGGGATCACGGGCGCTTGAGTAAGGCTTATGCAGGCGGAAAAGCAGGAGCGCATATCGGTAACGCTGCTTGGGATCACGGGGGCTTGAGTAAGGCTGAAACAGCTGGAAAAGCAGTAGCTCATATCGGTAACGCCGCTTGGGATCACGGGCGCTTGAGTAAGGCTTTCGCAGTTGGAAAAGCAGTCGCTCATAGCGGTAACGCCGGCAGGGATCACGGGCGCTTGAGTAAGGCTTTCGCAGCCGTAAAAGCATTCCCTCATATCGGTAACGCTGCTTGGGATCACGGGCGCTTGAGTAAGGCTTTCGCAGTCGCGAAAGCAGGAGCTCATATCGGTAACGCTGCTTGGGATCACGGGCGCTTGAGTAAGGCTTGTGCAGCCGTAAAAGCAGCCGCTCATATCGGTAACGCTGCTTGGGATCACGGGCGCTTGAGTAAGGCTTTTGCAGCCGGAAAAGCAGGAGCGCATATCGGTAACGCTGCTTGGGATCACGGGGGCTTGAGTAAGGCTTGTGCAGCCGTAAAAGCAGGAGCGCATATCGGTAACGCTGCTTGGGATCACGGGCGCTTGAGTAAGGCTTTCGCAGCCGTAAAAGCACCAGCTCATATCGGTAAGACCGGATATTTCTGCAAACTTAAGAGCAACTTTTTTAGTCGGGTTATCGTTTAGTATTTTTCCGAGTGCGCTCGGTTTTTCAGGATAGCCGCCGTCTCCCTTTAAGTCCGCCGCCGTAAGCCCTGTTACTTTGATGTAATAGATTCCGTTTATATCCGGTGCGGCAGTTTTAAGATGGTTGTCCAAATTTGCACCGTTTGCTCCGAATGGGACTTCAGCATACGTTGCCGGTGTAAAACTTACGTTCACTTTTGTGTCGGCACTTATCGTTACATCTGCAGTCGGACTTCCGGCGGTGCCGCCTTCTTCAAATGTTCCGCCGGTAATTGTCCACGTGTCAACTTTATAATCGGTTTCAGGCAATGCGGTAAACGTAATCACTGTGCCTTGTGTAACTTTGCCGTTTGCGGGAATTGCAGGCATTGCACTCACTGTTCCGTGTTCTCCTGCCGTCACCTCTACGGTGAAAGTTTCATCGCTTACTTCCGTTTTACATCCGATCGTACATAATGCGGCAAGCAAAATCGCCGCCGCAAGTATTCCGATTTTTTTTAAACAGGTTCTCATAGTTCCTCCTAGGTAAGTTTATTTGACTTAGTTTTTTATCGCTTTTGCAAAATTGCGTTTATACCCGCCGGTAATTTTTATTGCCGGTTATTAAAAAAATAACCGGACTTTGTTTTGATTTTGCTATGCTACTCCATGTTTGCAAGTAATTTGTTTACTTGTTTCGCCGTCATACTGAGACCGATATTTCCGTTTTCTTCATTTCGGTTTCGAAATTCCTTTTGGATACCCTGTCTTGCTTTGCTGCCTTCAACTTCCGGTAATTTTTGCCTTAATTCAGATACAGCATCCATATACAGCTGTTCCAAATTGTAAAAACTTTTGATTTCTTCAAGATAATTTTTTATCCGTTTACGGTTGCGTTCATCCCTCTTTATATTCAAATTCACAAGATATGTTCCCAAAAAGGTTAAAAGCGATCCGAGAAGTGCAAAAATACCGTTAATAATTGCTTCATGCATATGTATTCCTTCTAAAGACACCGGCCTAAAATTCTCCGGTATAACCTGTTATTAAAAAACGATTTTCAAACAAAAAAATCTGCGACAATTTTATTGTTTACATTGATTTTACACCTGTTTTTGCTTATGTAATAGGGGGTTTACTCCCGAAAAAGTCGGGACAAACGGAAAAGTCAAAACTTCGGGATTATGACCGAATCGGGTCGCATTTATGAGCCGGAATTTCTAGCCGCACTTCCGTTCCGGCTTCCGCATTGCTTTGCACAAAAAGAGAGCCGCCCAAAAGTTTTGCACGCATTTCCATTCCGCTCATGCCGAAGTGGTTTTGCGAATATCGTTCACGTTCCGTTTGTGCTGCTTCGGCAAAGCCCTGTCCGTCGTCAAAAATCATTATGCAAATAAAATCTTCTCCGGTCTGCAAGTTTTGCTCCGGAACCGGCTCGGAACGGCGGTCGTTTCCGTTGCACCTTACTTTTCTTATGACAATGCTTGTCTCGCTTGCTTTTGCGTGCGTTTTTGCATTGTTCAAGGCTTCCTGAATTATCCGTAAAATGTGATGTTTTTGCTCTTTTGAAAAATCGTCAAGCATAACATCGGGAGAAACGAAAAACGAGCAGTCTATGCCGCTTTGCTCTTTGAACTGTTCGCACAAATCGTTTATGACGGTTTTAAAAGGAATGTTGCCGACAGCCGGAACTGCAAAATTTCGAATGATCGTTCTGAGCTGCTTTTGATTTTGTTTTTCGAGACTGATGATTTTTTCGATTTTGAATTGTATTTCATCGCTTTTAAAATTATAATCGCTCAAAATCGCCGAAAGTTCTTTTTCTTTCAGAAGAAGCGTTTTTATGTTTTGGCTTACCGTATCGTGAAGTTCCCGACTTATACGGTTTCGCTCCGCTTCCTGCGTCTGGATTATTTCCGAAATAAACTCCCGGTTTTTTTGTAATTTTTTGCGGTTCTTTATATTGCGGATCAAAATAAAAAGAACTGCGACAAAAGAGGTAAAACAGAGCACGATCAAAAAGAGAAAAAACGACGTGTAGAGGTTTAAGGCAAAAAGTAAATCCTGTAATTGCTGTTCGTTCATAGTTTAATTACTCTATATATTCCGTAGCCTAAAAAAGTGGAAATCAGCCTGTCCAGCACGATGATCGGAATACGCGGCAAAAGATATGAAAGGAATATTCCGAATTTTAAATTTTGGAATGCGATGTAAAAATCGTCGATTGCGGAAAATCGCGATAAGTTTCCGAAAAGCGGACGAATAAACGTGTTCAGCGCGCTTGCGGAAAAACAGGTTAAAAAAGCGGAAACGAATGCGATAATCAAAAGGTATAAAACCGTAACGGTATGACTGAAAAAGAATTCCTTTTTGTTGCGGCTGAAAATCCAAGTCGAAATGACTATCAGAATTCCGCAGATCGCATACAAAAAATCAAAGTAAAAAATTTCCGTTCCATAGATCACACACAGTAAAATCGTCATAATCGGATTATAGAGAGCTGCGACGATCAGAGCCGGCACAAGCCCTGCATAAAAAACGAGAGCGACCGTAAAAATCGTGTCCATAAAAACGGGAAGCCGCAAATAAATGACGAGTAAGAAAGTTACAATATTCAAAGCAAGCGCCGCCGCGCAAAGAAGTGCCGTTTTATAAAATGCTTTCAATTTAATCTCCCCATCTTTTCCAAGAATTCAAGTTTGCTTTTTACCCCTGCTTTGTCATACAAAATCGTAAGATAATTTACAACGGTTTTTTCGGTGATGCCGAGAGCGGCGGCAACTTCGGCGTTTGTGTTATGGATTGTCAGCGCATCCGAAAGGAGTTTTTCTTTTTTGGTAAAAGTCTGATTTATGTGGTTCACTTCCAAAAGGCCTGTTACAAGCTCCGCCTGAATGTATGTTTTTCCGTCAGACACGGCGCGAATCGCTGCAAGCAGGATTTCTTCATCCGCATTTTTTGAAACAAAACCTTTTGCTCCGACGGCAGAACTTACGGCGTGTTCTACGAATCCCCCCGAATCATGACTTGAATACGCGATGCACGGAACGCCGAGTTCGGTAAAACGGCGGATTATTTCAAAACCGCAATTTTCTTCGTGGGCTGCCGAATATTCGGCTTTGAAAGAAATGTCCACGACGGCGATATAGTTGTTCGGAGAGCAGGACGCGCGAAACGCTTCGAGAATTTTTTCGCATTCCGTCCAAGTTCCCGCTTCATGCGTAACCTTGTATTTTGAATGAGTTTCTATCCAGCTTTTTATTCCGCTTCTCAACAGAGTGTGGTCATCGCAAAGAATTATATTCGGAATCATAATTGTATTTTATATGAAAAAAGCGATGATTTATAGGGAGTTTAGTCCCGAAAATTTTATGATATCGATACTGTTTGTTTTTTCGATAAAGTTTTATTTCTTAAAAGGGTAACGCACAAGCGGAACTTCGCTGTATTTTCTCATTGCCACGCTTCCGTTTTTGCGGTACAGTAGCGTGCAAGCGGGGTGTTATGGTTGAGCTGATTACGGGGCCGATGTTTTCGGGAAAGTCGACGCTATTGTTTCAAAAAATGGAGCGCTACGTATACGCGCATAAAAAAATCATCCTTGTCCGTCCCGACCGCGATACGCGGAGTTTTTTTTCGCATTCGCCGCTCGAAAACGCTCTGCGCCGGCTCGCAGAATCGAAAGAGATCGACACGGTTTCGCTTTCCTCGTTTGACGGGGGAAAGCGTTTCGATGAATACGACGCCGTGTTCGTTGACGAATATTTTATGATAAAAAACTGCGCCGCGCTTGCGATCGAGTGCCGAAAAGATCAGGACGTCTATTTTGCGGGTCTGCTTGCAACATCGGAATGTACGCTTTTTGCCGAAGCTGCCCGGCTCCTGCCGTATTGCGATTCGATCATCAAATTGAACGGCGTGTGCACGCAGTGCGCGAGCCAAGTCGGCAACTATTCGTATTATATGCAGGGCGCAAAGACAAGCGATATCGTCGTCGGCGACAGTGAATACACGTGCCTTTGCCGAGACTGCTATTTGAAAAATCAAAAAGAAAAAGAAACGCAGCTCACGCTCGAATAAAGCGTTTTATCCCGCAGCTCATGCCGGAGTAGGGCGAACCGCTTGCAATGCATTGTATGCGCCACAGACGGATGTGCCGGCCTTACAGGTTTTAGAGGTAAGCTATTGAATGCTTTGGATGCTTTCCCACGTGCCCTTGCCCCATTTCGCTTCGAACATCGGGGGCAGCGTTTTGAGCGTCGCCACTCTAAAGCTTTCGACGTCGGGCGTGATGATCGTAATGCCTTGCGATTTCAGCGTCGCGATCAATTCGTTTTCCTGTCTGACGATTTCGTCGTTTTGCCATTCGATGTTTTTTACGAGCGACGCTTGGACGATTTCCCTGTCGGCCGGATCGAGCTTTTGCCACGTGTTTTCGTTGATGACGACGAGCAACGGTGTCATGATATGCCCTGTAAGGATGACGTATTTTTGCACTTCTTGGAATTTTGCGGATGCAAACGTCGGCAGCGGGTTTTCCTGTGCATCGACGATATTGTACTGCAGCGCGATATAGAGTTCGCTGAACGTGATCGGCCGTGAATTCGAACCCCATGAGTGCGCCATCGCGACGAAGATATCGTTTTCCGGGACACGGATTTTCATGCCGGCGCAGTCGGCGACCGAATGCACCTCTTTTGTCGATGTCGAAAGGTGGCGCGTTCCGTAATACATCGCACCGAGCAGACGCATACCGCTGCCCGCGAGTTCTTCGCTTATTTTTTGTCCGAACGGACCGTTGAGCGCTTTTTCGAGATGCTCGATATTGCGCCAAATATACGGCGCTTCGGCTATCGTCACCGACGGAGCGTAGAGTCCGAAGTTTGCGGCACCTTCGCTTACCATATCGATGCTGCCGGTCTGCGTACCGCGAATCAAATCCATACTCGCACCAAGCTGAGCGGCGGGAAATCCTTTGATTTCTATGCGACCTTTCGTCTGCTGCGATACTTCGTTTGCGACGCGAACCATCATTTGCGAAGCAGGGTGATCGACCGGATGAACCGACGCCCACCGTATGGTTACGGGTTTACCGTTTGTGCTTGCTCTTGTCTGTCCTTGTTTACTTTTGTTTACCCTTGCCGCCGCCAGTCCGCAGATCAGTAAAACCGATACTACCGTAGAGACTACTTTTTTCATGTCGTTTCCCCAATTTGAAATATTGTTTTGTATATAATTTTTTTCATCAGTATAGTAGCATGAGTTTTTGAAACTGTCAAATTTTTTTTGTCAAATTTTTTTTGTGATTTTTTTACGATGTGCGGATGATTGTTTCGGTGATATGCTGTTATATAGCCTGACAGGGTAGGTACAGCGACGGCTGCGTTTTATAAAAAGCGGCGGGCGGGACAGTCGAAAAACAGGCGGTTTTCAGACAGTCCCGGCTTCGGATCTTGTTCCGCTGCGCTCAGCCGGCCGCTTCGGCTGAACCGTTATTTATACATCGGGCCGTACGCTTTGCACGCGCGGTAATCCTGTCCTTCTTTGTCCATGCCGTACGCATTCCAGCACGCCGGACGGAAGATTTTGCTTTCGTCGACGTTGTGCATGCATACGGGGATGCGCAGTATGGAGCAGAGCGTGATTATATCCGCGCCGATGTGTCCGTACGAAATCGCACCGTGGTTTGCGCCCCAGTTGTTCATAACGTCGTATGCGTTTGTAAACGGAGCGCTGCCCGTCGGACGCGGAGCGAACCACGTGCACGGCCACGTGTAGTCGGTGCGTTTCCAAATCGCATCGGCGACGTCGTCCGGCAGTTTTACCGACCAGCCTTCGACGAGCTGCAGCACGGGGCCGATCCCTTTGACGATATTGATCCGAGCCATCGTCATGGGCATTTCGGCTTTTGTGATAAAGCGGGAGGAAAATCCGCCGCCGCGGAAATACCCCTGATCCGACGTACACCATTCGGTCGCTTTGAGACATGCGTCGATGTCCGCTTCGGTCATTTCCCAAAACGGCTTCATAACCGCGTTTCCGTTTTTATCTTTGACTTCGCCGCACGCATCGATCGTACACGCGCCGCTGTTTATCAAGTGGATAAAACCGCCGGCATCTTTTGCCTTTCCTTCGAGCGCATAGCCCGTTTCGTTTTTGACGCTTTCGCCTGTCCAGCACGTGCGCACGTCCGCAAACATTTGAGAGCGGTTCGTGAGCAGTTTTAAAAGCAGCATCGTCGCTCCGTTCAGCGTATCGTTTTCCGTTGCGAAGACGTAGGGTTCGCGCGCGCCGTTCCAATCGAAGGGCGTGTTCAAAATCGCTTCGGGGAAATCGGTGTCGGGGAATATATCCGTCCATTGGCGCTGTCCTTGAAAGCCCGCCGCGATCGCGTTGTGTCCGAGCGCTTCTTCGCCCCAGCCGATTTCTCTGAGTTTCGGATTGCCGTTCATCAAATCTTTAATGATAAGCGCGCACTTGACGGTAAACTCCCAATCCGCGTCGATCTGCGCGGGAGTTTTTTGCGCTTCTTTCGGATTTTTATCGAATCCCGTCGGACAATTTTTACGCGTCCATTCGAGCGCGCGTTTGTATTCGTCTTTGTCGTAGATCTCTTTTTCGATGCGGCGGTACACTTCGATTTCATCGACGGATTCTACGCGCATGCCGAGGTACTCTTCAAAAAAGTCGGGATCGATTTGCGAACCGGATATCCCCATGCACGTCGCTCCGATCTGCAGATAGGATTTGCCGCGCATGGTCGCTGCGGCTACGGATGCTTTTCCGAAACGTATCAATTTTTCTTTTACGTCGTCGGGGATCGTTTTGTCGTCGAATTTCTGTACGGTGCTGCCGTAGATGCCGAACGCGGGGAGACCTTTGCGCGCGTAGCCGGCGAGCACGCTTGCAAGGTATACGGCGCCCGGGCGTTCCGTCGCGTTTAAACCCCACACGCCTTTTATCGTCATGGGATCGTTATCCATCGTTTCGGAACCGTAGCACCAGCACGGCGAAACCGACAGCGTGATATCGACACCGGCTTTTTTGAATTTTTCCGCACATGCGGCCGATTCGGCAACGCGCCCGATCGTGCCGTCCGCGATGAGCACTTTTACCGGCTCTCCGTTTGTGTAGAACACGTTTCGTTCGAGCAGCTCTTTTGCCTGATGCGCCATGCGCATCGTCAGTTCTTCCAGCGAAGCGCGGACGTTAAGCATGCCTTCTCTCGCGTCGATGATGGGGCGGATACCGATGATCGGATACTCGCCGATTAACCTTGATTTTGCCATTGCATAATCCTCCTGATCATATATTAATTGTAACCTCTGTTTTGTTCGCCGCAAATATTTCCACGTTGCGTTTCGATGCGGCGATGTGTTCGTTCATCGCGACGACGGCGTCGGTCGTATTGTGCGCTTCGAGAGCGTGCAATATTTTTTTGTGCCGTATGATTGCATCGTCTATGCCGCCTGCGACGAGGACGCCTTTTCCCATGTAGTCGGTGAGCAGAGAGATGAGCACGTCGTTGAATATTTCGAGCAAGGCGTTGCCGGACGCTTTCGCTATGAGATTGTGAAAGCGGCAATCCAATGCGACGCGCTCTTTCGGCGAAAGCGCTTTGTCCGAAAACTCTTCGATGTTGCTCCGCAGCGCTTCCAGTATATCGTCGGTGATATTCGCGGCTGCAAGGCGCGCGGCGTTTACTTCGAGCATGGCGCGCATCTGCGTCAGATCGTCGTCGGAGATGTTGTTCATCTGCATGATTCTGCTTACCGCGGAAAACACCGTTGAATTTTTCGGCTTTGTGACAAAAGCGCCGAGCCCGTTTTTCAATGCGACGAGTCCGCGCTCCTGCAGAACTTTCAGCGCTTCACGGACTACGGGACGGGACACGCGGTACTGCTCGGCGAGCTGCTGTTCCGACGGAAGTTTTTCGTTTACGGGAAACGCATCCGAATTAACAATAGTGTCTTCCAAGCGATCGGCAATCTGTACGCTTAAGTTGTCTCTTACCAAGGTGAAACTATTGTCGGTCATACGGCATTATCCTGCAAGACCGAGTTCCGCGCGGATGTCTTTTTCCATGCGGATAAGGCTTTCGATTTCGTGCCGCGCATTTTCGTTCAATACGGAAACGTCTTTGCTCCTCGTCACAAGCGACATGGGAAGGCCGGTAAGACTGTAGTGGAACTTCGCGTTTACCGGATACGCGCGCGCTTCCGATACCGCCGCGACCGTTAAAAAGTCGCTGATTTTGCGCGCTTTTTCCGGCTCGGTTTTAAAGTGATCGTACATCCATTTGTAGATGTCGATGTGGAAATTCGCCATGACGCCGTTGTAGCCGTCGTAACCCGCGATGAGCGAATCGAGCAGTGTCGACGTATTTGCGTTGAACAGCGAAAGCTTTGTGCCGGCGGTGAGTTTGACGCGGCGCGCTTCTATTTCGTTCGAACAGCTTACGTCTTTTAAAAAGACGAGTTTGCCTGTACGCGCGCAGTCGGCGAGGAAGTCGTCGGTGAGCAGGCGCAAGTACGGATACGGACACTCGTAGAGACCGAGCGTAACGCCCGAAAGCTGGCGGAAAATATCTTCTGCATTTTTGTTGAAGACGGCTTCTCCTTCGTTTTGTTTTGCCATACGGTTTGCGACGAGAACGACCGCATCGACGCCCGTCTTCGCCATAGCTCCCAATTCGTCTATCTGCTCCGCATGATCGTCCGACGTATGCCCCGATGCGATCACTTTGATCCTGCCGGCGTTGGCGTCGACGACGGCTTTCGCTATATCGAGCTTTTCCTGCTTTGAAAGAAAAAACATTTCGCTCGATTGGCAGACGGCGAAAATTCCGTCGGCGCCGTGAGCGATATACCATTCGACGAGTTTTTTAATCGCATCGAAATCGACCGTATTGTTTTCCGTAAACGGCGTGATCATCGTAGGCCAGCAGCCGTGATATTCTTTCATACAATCTCCTTAATTCATAATTAAATTACAACAGCCCTGCAAGCTTCGGCAGGAACAGCACCGTTTGCGGAAAATACGTTATGATGACGAGGACGAGCAGCATCGCTATGAGCGGCCACACGATCTCTTTCATAATACCTTTAAGCGGTGTACCCGATATGCCGCTCGTGATAAACAGCAGCATACCGAACGGAGGTGTGGAAAGTCCGACCATCATGTTGAACGTTACGACCAATCCGAAGTGTATCATGTCGATTCCGAGTTTTTGCGCAACGGGGATCATGATCGGAACGAAGACGAGCTGGATCGTCGATGTGTCGATAAACATGCCGAGAAAGAGGATGACGATATTCACCAGGAGCAAAAACTGATATTTGCTCGACGTGATCGAAAGGATCCAGTTTCCGATGTGTACCGCAAGCTGTTCGCGCGCGACGATATAGCTGATGATCGTTGCAGCTCCTATCATAAGCGAGGTTGCGCCGACGTCTTTTACCGTCGTTTTGATGACTTCGAATAAGTCTTTCCAGCCCATTGCGCGGTACGCGATGACGGAGATGAGCAGCGCGTACAATCCCGCCACGGCACCCGCTTCGGTCGGCGTCATAACGCCCGTATAGATACCTACGAGGAGGATGACGGGCGTAAGCAATGACGGAAGCGCTTTCAGCGTAAAAGCGAGGAATTCGCGCAGTACGATTTTATCGCCGCGCGGGTAGTCGCGCTTTTTTGCGACGACGGCGACGTATACCATGAGGAATATCGTGAGCAGGATTGCCGGAATCATGCCGCCCATAAACAGCGCACCGACCGACGTGCTGCTGAGCATCGCATAGATGACGAGCGGAATCGACGGCGGAAATATCGGGCCGATCGTTGCGGACGCTGCAGTGATCGCACAGCTGAATTCGTCGTCAAAGCCTTTTTGCCGCATCGCCTGGATTTCGATTTTGCCCAAGCCGGCCGCATCGGCTATTGCCGAACCGGTCATGCCGGAAAAAATAAGAGAAGCGATGACATTTACGTGACCGAGCGCGCCTCTCATGCGTCCGCACAAACCGCCTGCGAATTTAAATACCATGTCGGTGACTTTTCCCGAATTCATTACGTTTGCGGTAAAGATAAAAAGCGGAACAGCGATGATAACGTAATTCGTGTAGAACGTGTTCATCACTTGATTGACGACAAGGCTCAGATCTCGACCGGTTATCAAAAGATAGCAGACGGCGGAGCTGAGCATACCGAGCGCGATCGGCATACGCAGGATAAAAATTAAAATGAATACGATAAGCGAAACCGTAAGTCCGAGACTCATACGCTGCCTCCGTCTGCGGCTTTTCCGATTACCGCCGCGTTTTCTTTATCCGCTTTATGATCTTCGGAGTCGTCGAGTTTGCCGCAGATGACTTTGATGTCTTCGATGCACGGTTTGATGCTGTACCCGATGACGGAAAGCAAAAAATATGCGAAGGGCAAAAACACCCATGTCAAACTCACGCGAAGCACCGCCGTACGCTGGAATCCTTGAAAGAGGGAAAAGCTTATGGAAGGGATAAACAGGGCGGCGAAAGTTAAAATAATAATGATATTGCCGGCCAGGCGCATCGCGGCGGCAATTTTCGGGCTGTACATATCGTACAGCATCGTAAACTGCACATGCCCGTGCTTTCGCATCGTATAGCATGCGCCGAGTATAACCGTCCAACAAAAACCGAGTACGATGAGATCGTTTGTCATGATGATGGGGCGGTTGAAAACGTAGCGTGAAACGACTTGCAGAATAAACGCGATAAACAGTACCGAAAACGAAATAATCGGAATATACACTTCCATACAATTCCGCAAAAATAATAAAATTTTTTTCATGATATCTCCGTTGCGTTGGAAAGCGCCGCGCTGTACGGAGGAGCGCGGATGCTCCCCCGTACGCGTCAGTTGCCTGCGGCCTGCACTTTATCGAACAGGGCTTTATCCCACGATTTTGCATAATCGCTTGCAAGGTATTTGCCGAGGACTTCTTTGCTGAACGCGTTGAGGTCGGCGTTGTATACTTTGAGTCCCTGCGATTTGAAGAAGCCGATGAGTTCGGCTTCCGCCGCGCGGTTCGTTTTATCGCAGAATTCGATGCCGGCTTTTACGCCTTCCATGATCCAGCCCTGCTGTTCTTTGGTAAGCGACTGCCATTTCTTTTCGTTGATTGCGGGCCATACGCTGTCTACGACGTGGTTCGTGATCGTAATCGATTTCGTCACTTCGTAGAATTTCGCGTTTTTGTCGGTCGGCAGCGGGTTTTCCTGACCGTCGACGGTTTTCGTCTGCAGCGCCATGTACAGTTCCGAAAAGGAAACCGGCGTCGGGTTTGCGCCGAGCGCTTTGCCGAGGAATATCCACGAATCGGAATTCGGCATGCGGAGTTTTACTCCTTTGAGATCTGCGGGCGTTTTGATCGGTCTGTCTTCCACCATATTCATCTGGCGCGTGCCGAGGTACTCCGCGCCGAGCGGACGGATGCCCTGCTCTTTTGCGATGCGCTCGAATACTTCTTTGCCGACCGGGCCGTTCATGACCTTTGTCATGTGCTCATAGCTTTTGAAGATATAACCGGCGGTAAACATGGATACCCACGGAGAGCCGTCGGTAAGCCATGCGGCTGCGGTTGCGGTCATATCGGCTTGTCCCGTTTTTACGGCAGTGAGTTCCTGTTCCTGTTTGAACAGAGAAGCGGAATCGTAGGTGAGCACTTTGATCGTTCCGCCGGAAAGCTTTTCAACCGTTTCTTTGAAAACCATCATCGCTTTCGTATGCGCGTCCGTCGGGACGGCAGTCATCGTATACGTCAGTTCGATAGGCTTGTTCGCATCCGCCTGTCCGTTGGCAAAAACCGCAGGGAGCAGCATCGCTGCCCCAAGCATCATAGCGAGTATTTTTTTCATACTAACCTCCTGGAAAGGCGTCGGGAAGCGTATCTCTTTTACAGCTTCAGGACGTCTTTTATTTTTATTACCGACGGCATACGCTGCCGGCTTGTTTCCTCAGTTTACAATTCCGGTCCGAACAACAGATTCGGGATCCACGTCGTGATTCCCGGGATCAGCGTAATCAAAAGCAAAACCGTAATAAGCGGTATGAGAAACGGTGCGGTCGCTTTTGTGACGCGTTCGAACGAAACCTTTGCGACGTTTGAAACGACATACAAAACGATTCCGACCGGCGGCGTCAACAGTCCGATCATCAGGTTTAAGATCATCATGATGCCGAACTGTGTCGGGCTGACGCCGAGCGCGTGCATGAGCGGGATAAATATCGGCGTGAGGATCATGATGGCGGCATTCGCTTCCATGAACATACCGACGAAGAGCAGGAAGGCGTTGATGAGCAGCAAAATGACGACGGGGTGATTGGAAACGGACATGATACCCGATGCGAGTATCTGCGGCACGTTTGCGACCGAAAGCGACCAGCCGAACATAACCGCCGTCATGACGAGCGCGAGAACGACGCCGTTCGTTTCCACCGTCGCAAGGATGATACGCGGCAAATCTTTAATGCTGAATTCTTTGTAGACGAAGAGACCGAGGATGAGCGAATAGAACGCCGCAAACACGGCCGCTTCCGTCGGCGTAAATACGCCCGACACGATACCGCCGAACAGCAGTACCGGAGCCATGAGCGCCCAAAATGCATCTTTAAATGCCTGCCACAAAATTTTTTTTGTCGGGCGAGGCGCACGCGGATAAGCTCTGCGCTTTGCGTAGCAAAAGACCATAATCATAAGCGTACCCGCCATAAGAACGCCCGGCAAAAGCCCGCCCATAAAGAGCCGTCCGACGGACGCTTCGGCGAGAACCGCGTACAGTACCATCGGCAAGCTCGGCGGAATGATAGGCCCTATCGTCGAAGAAGCACCGGTGACTGCGCACGAAAAGTCATCGTCAAATCCGGCGTCGCGCATCGCTTTGATTTCGATTGTACCCAAGCCTGCCGCGTCCGCAACCGCAGTGCCGCTCATGCCTGCAAACAAAACCGATGCGACGATATTCGCGTGGCCGAGACCTCCGGGCATGTGTCCGACAAGCACGTTTGCGAAGTTGAACATGCGTTTCGTCACGCCCGACGTATTCATGATATTGCCCATGATGATAAAAAACGGCGCGGCCAGCAGCGGAAACGAATTCGCAGCCATCGTTATGCGCTGTATGACGGTAAGAGGTGTAAATCCGTTCGTCAGGCAGTAGAGCAGGGAACAGATGCCGAGGTTGGCGTAAATATTCGTTCCGACGATGAGCAGGACGATAAACAGAATAAAGATGATACCCATGTTCATACGGCAGTCCCCTTGTCCGCATCGCGTTTCCATACGCTGTTTTTGAGATGCAGCAGTTCGTATACGATGATGAGCGTATTGGCAAACGGCACGACCGCGTACACAAAGCTTATCGTAATCGGAATGGTGATCGCCGGAAGCATCGTGCTCGCTTTCGTCATTCCGATGCCGTATACGATCATGTATGCCGAAAACACGATAAGGATAAGGCTGTTGAGCGTATCGATCATCTTGTGCAGTGTTTTCGGAAGCAGGTTGACGATAATCGTAATCTGTATGTGGCTTCTGTTTCTTGTGCCGAGGACCCAGCCGAGATAACAGATCCACACAAATGCATATCGTATTAATTCTTCAGACCACACGAGCGGTTTGTTCAAAACATAGCGCATGCATATTTGACACAGCGCTAAAATAAATATGACTAAGAAGAGAACGACGGAAAGCCGGTCGATACATTTGTTGACGGCAGCCGTTACTTTTTCCTCTACGCGATTCATTGTTTTCTCCCATGAAAACCCGTATGAAAACTTTTGCGAAACGCTCGAGCCGGTCAAAGGGTTTTCGGCAGTGCGCGGCGGACGCATCTTTATAATCGAATGTGCGGAACTGCCGCATTTTAAAAACAGCGGACGAATGTCGGAGCCGCCCGATTTCCGAACAACTCCGACGTTTTGTTGATCGACGACAGCTTCGTTATTTAATATTTTGGATGCTGTCCCACGTACCCTTGCCCCATTTCGCTTCGAACATAGGCGGTACGACTTTCAATGTTGCCTGCCGGAAGCTTTCGACATCGGGCGTGATGACCGTGACGCCCTGCGATTGGAGTTTTGCAATCAAATCTTTTTCCTGCTTGATGATTTCGCCGTTCTGCCATTTGATGTTTTTTGCGATCGACGCTTTGACGATTTCCTGATCGGCCGGAGCGATTTTCTGCCATACCTTTTCGTTGATGACGATGAGCATCGGCGTCATAATGTGTCCGGTGAGGATGATATATTTTTGCACTTCCTGGAATTTCGCGGATGAAAAAGTCGGCAGCGGGTTTTCCTGACCGTCGACGATATTTTGCTGAAGCGCGAGATACAGTTCGTTGAACGTGATAGGGGTGGGATTCGATCCCCATGAGCGCGCCATTGCGACGAAGACATCGTTTTCCGGAACGCGGATTTTCATACCCGCGCAGTCCGAAACTTTGCGCACTTCTTTTTTCGACGTCGAAAGGTGGCGCGTTCCGTAGTACATCGCACCGAGCAAACGCATGCCGCTGCCCTTGATCAGCTCTTCGTTGATCTTTTGACCGAATGCACCGTCGATCGCTTTTTCAAGATGCTCGACATTGCGCCAAATATACGGCGCTTCGGCGATCGTCACCGACGGTACGTACTGTCCGAAGTTCGCCGCTCCTTCGCTGACCATATCGACGATGCCGGTCTGCGTGCCTTGGATCAGGTCCATGCTGCCGCCGAGCGCTCCGCCGGGAAAGCCTTTGATTTCGACGCGGCCGTTCGTCTGTTTCGACACTTCTTCCGCTACGCGCATCATCGTCTGAGACGCCGGATGTGCAGGCGGATGTACCGATGCCCACTTTATCGTTACTTTTTGACCGGTCGCAGCATTGCTGCCGTCGCTGCCGCCCGAAGCCGCTGCAATTCCGCAGATCAGCAAAACCGTCGCCGCTGCACAAATCAGTTTTTTCATAGAGACTCCTCGTATAAGATGTTACCTGTCAAACAGGTTGATAGGTAACATGGTAGCACGAGTTTCCGGAGCTGTCAAATTTTTTTTATAAAAAACCGATTTTTTCAATCGTTTCGCGCATCAATCGCATGACGGGATGGTGAATTTTGATCACAAATAACAGTATGCCGAAGCGGGATTCCGGCTGCGTGCTTACATTGCGAGCTTAAACACGATTTTCCGTACGGTTTCCGGATTTTTGAGCGAAATGCAGGGTTCGTGACCTTCTCCGGGAAACAAAACGATGAATTTTCCGGGTTTTGCGATATAGGACGCCGCCAATTCGCCGTCAAAAAATTGAATATCGCTTTCGGCATCGTATTCGTTCCGCGCTTTCATGCCGGCATTTTCGCATACATCGATGATCTCTTCGCCCGACATGATGAACTGCACATCCGCCGCGTGCCGGTGCGTTTCGTAGCCTTTCGTGCCTTTTGCGCGCGTTTGATATTCGCTCACGGAATAGCGCACCGATGCGTCGTCCGTCGCATACGAACCTGTCACCGCCGTTTCCGCTTTTCCGGAGCGGAGCACTGCGGCAACCGCTCGAAGCTGCGGAAAAGAAGCCGCGTATTTTTCGATGTTTTCAATCGTATCGATAATCATAATTTCTCCCATGAAAATTTTTAATTATCATAGAATTTCGGATACCGCTTGTCAAATGAATAACCTTGCCGCAGAGCGCCGTAACAAAAGGTATTGAAATTCCCGCACAAATAAAAATGATAAAATTTTCATTTTTCCTGTAGCAAATCTTTTGAAAATTTGTTATATTCTACGACGGTTGATATGAAATGTACGGGCCTCGAACGGGATCCATGCATTTCGTAAAACTTTTTCGGAAACCTGAGTTTACTTTAAAAATAATGCGCTTCACATTCCTATAAAAGTTTTATCCGAATTCTATTAAAAATTAAGGAACCGAAGCATTGTATGACGCCTGTAATCAATAGCATTCTCACCTATCTCGTGGTGGATTTTCTTTGTATCGCATTTTCCGTATTTATCATAAAAAAATTAACAACGGATATAGGCAGCGAACTCGAAATACGTATGTTGAAGATCATGCTGCAGGTATTTATCCTATATTCGTTGGTCGATGCAATATGGATCGTGGGTGAATACGGCTATATGCGGTTCTATATACGTATCGTAAACGGTATCGTTTGTTTCTTTTCCATTTTCCTGATAAGCGTTCTTTCTTTTTTTATGTTTATCTATACGGAAATCCGATTGAAAACCGCGTTTATGAAAAAGCCCGAACTGTGGATTATCGCGTCGGTGCCGCTTGCGTTTTCGCTGTTTATGTGCGCATCGTCGTATTATACGGGATGGATCTATTACATAACACCCGACAATGAATACCGGCGCGGTCCCTACTATTGCTGGCAGATGGCGATCGTGTTTTTTTATTTTGTCATTGCGCTGCTTCGGGCTCTGTGCTGCGGAGCGAAAGAAACTATGCCGATGCGACGGCGCGCAACGTTCGGCTTCGCCCTTGCGATTGCCGTTTGTTTTGCGATCGGTTCGCTTCAGATGTTTATTCCCGGCACTCCTCTTATCGTGATCGCCATATTTTCCGGATTTTTGATCATGTTTGTTAATTTTCAGCAGGCGCAGATTTTCAGCGATGCGCTTACCGATTTAAATAACCGGCGGCGTGCGAATCAATATCTCGAAACGAAATTCAACAGCCCTCTTACCGAATGGCCGCTGTATTTATTTATGCTCGATATCAATTCGTTCAAAGAGATAAACGATACATACGGCCATATCGAAGGGGACAAAGTGTTGCGTATCGTCGCGCAGGCGCTGAGGATGACAAGCCAAAAGTACAGCACTTTTGCCGCGAGGTTCGGCGGCGATGAATTTTTGTTAATCGGAGAATCCTTGTACGTGTCGAGCCCCGATGAATTGATAAATCATTTTAATAAAGCGCTTGAGGCGGAGGTCGCGGCACGAAGACTTCCGTATGCCGTTACGTTGAGCATCGGCTATGCAAAAACAGACGGACAGAGTATATCGATCGTTGAACTTATAAAAAAAGCGGACGATATGCTTTATAAAAATAAAAGCCGCGCTCATTCTGCTGCCCCCGACAACAGGAGTATAATGCAGAGCGAAAACAGGAGCGGAAAAATACTGGTACCGTTTTTCTGAAAGCGCAAACTTAATTACTTTTAAAAATAAAATTAATAATAATTATTAAAAATACCGTATGATATGCACACTGTTTTATAAAATACCCACACAACCAATAACTTTGTCGCAGTGTATTTTTGTAAATAGAATTAATAATTATTAATCATATAGCCTCGTGCGGTATTGTTTATGCATACAGCAAAAAGATCGCGGGTATTTTATTAATTTCGGGAATCGGGGACTTTTTCCATTCGGAAACGGACTTCGTGCGGATAAATTCTTCGCCGCACGTGATGCCCGCAGCTATGCACAGTTTCGTTTCACCCTTGAGCGATGATAAAAGCGACGACAAAAGCTGCATATTGCGGTACGGCGCTTCGATAAAAAGCTGCGTCTGCTTTTCTTTGTAAACGCGGCTTTCAAGCTGCTTGATTCGTTGTACGCGCGCATCGGGCTTTGCAGGGAGATAGCCGTTGAATGCGAAGTTCTGTCCGTTAAAACCGCTGGCCATAAGCGCCATGATGATCGAAGAGGGTCCTGCAAGAGGGGCAACGCGGAAGCTTTTTTTGTGCGCGAGCGCGACGACAGCCGCACCGGGATCCGCGACTGCGGGGCAGCCTGCTTCCGAAATGACGCCTATTGCAAAGCCCGCTTTAAGCGGCGCGAGGAACGGCTCGATTTTCGTCACATCGGTGTGTTCGTCGAGCACGAAAAAGGTCAGCGTGTCTATGTCTATTGCGCGGTCGATCTTTTTGAGAAAACGCCGTGCGCTCCGCACGTTTTCAACGATAAAATATTTTATCGCGGAAATAATGTGCCGATTGTATTCCGGGATGACGCGTTCGATTTCCGTGTCGCCGAGCGTCGTCGGAATAAGGTATAATGCCGCTTCCATAATCTCAATCCTCCGATTATTACACTTGTCGACCGTCCCACGATTTCGAATGCGCTTTTTCATACGCGACTGCTTTGTCGAAGTCGGCTTCAGGCGAACAAAATCGTTCGATCTGCAGCTGTGTCGCATACAGCCGTCGCAGGCATTCGGTTTTATCGGTGTCGCCGAGTTTCGATTTTTCGATGCCGTCGCCGAGTACGCGGATCGTTTCGTCGTAAATCCTGCACGGCACGGGAAAGGGATGCCCGTCTTTTCCTCCGTGTGCAAACGAAAACCGTGCGGGATCGGTAAAACGCGACGGCGTTCCGTATACGATTTCGCTTACGAGCGCAAGCGACTGCAGTGTGCGCGGTCCGAGTCCCGGTGTAAGTAAAAGCGATTCGAAATTTTCCGGAGGGCTTTCGTATGCTGCAGCAAGTACGGCGCCGAGCCGTTTCAAATCGATGTCTTCGGCGCGTACGTCGTGACGTGCGCTCATCGTTATGGAGCGCGATGAGTGCAAAATGCGAGCCGTTTTTGCGACGTCGTTCGAGTGCGGGGCGGGCGAGGGGCAAACGGTTTCCGCAGCTTTGACTGCGCTTTCGGTGAGGTCGGGAAAAAGTTCAGGCTCTCTCGGCACGACCATTGCCGCAGAAGGCGATGTGATATGCGAAAGTTCGTGCAGAATGCGCTCGGGATTTTCGTTCGCGATTTCGACGATCGCAGAACGTGTAGGCTCCGCTGCCGGATCGGTGAGGTTTAAGATTTCGCCTTGCGTTTCTCCGACGACGCCCGTATGCGGCTCTTCGACAAAAGAGCGCAGTTTCGGCGAACACCAGTGATATCGCCTCGCCGTGCGCGACGCGGCATTCATGCCCTGCTGCACGACCGCCCAATCGCCTTCGTCGGTTACAATAAAATTATGCTGATACAGCTGAAAGCCGTCTTGGACGGCGTTGTTATCGACCTTTGCGCAAAGTTTGCTTGCGCGCACGAGGGAAGTTCCGTCGAGTCCCGCAGCGTCCGATAAAAATAATAATTCGTTCGGTGTATTGCGCGAATATTTTCCGCGTCCGCCGCACACACAGATGCCGAGTTCCCGTCCGCGTTCGTTCAGTCCGCGCTTGAGTGCATACATGACGCTCGTCGTTATGCCCGACGAATGCCAGTCCATGCCGAGTACCGCACCGAAGGACTGAAACCACATCGGATCGCTCAAGCGCACGAGTACTTCGCGCTTACCGTAATTTTGAATGATCGATTCGACAATCAGCGTGCCCAGTTTTTTCATACGCTCGGCGAGCCATATTGGGACTGTGCCCCGATGCAACGGCAAATCCGCGCATCCCGTGCGCCGTGCCCTCAAGCGCGGCTCCGCTTTGCGATGATGCCGTCGACGGCGAAGTTGAGTATGTCGCGTATGTCGTCGATGTTTTCCTGCGCAAGGACGGCGAGGCGGAAGATTGCGGATTCGATCAATCCGTAAAACATATCGTTTACGACTTTGACGTTTATCTTTTTGAATTCGCCCGATTTTGCGCCGCGGATGAGCAGCGTCGTCATGATATGCCGCAGTTTGATGACGCGCCGCATGACACGCTCCCGCGGATCGACGCCCGATTTTTGCAGCTGTATCAAATACAGGAGCAGAACACTGAACAGCTTTTTATTTTCTCCGATCGCATCGACGATACTCATCAGCATTTTTCGGAAACATTTTTCCGTGTTGAGCGATGTATTGTTGACGATCTGCATGATCGTCGTTTCGATTCCCGATACGAGCTGCTTGATGCTCCATAAAAAAATCTCGCGCTTGTTTTTAAAATAAATGTACAGCGTCGTCCGCGTAATACCGCATCGGTCGGCGATCTTTTGAAAGGTGACGTCTTCGTAGCCTTCTTCAACGAAAACGTCGAGCGCTTTTTCGAGTATCTTTCGTTTACGTTTTTCGTGTTCGACGATGATCGCCATGAAAGCCCTCCGCCTACGCTTTTTCTTTTTTGCCGGAAGATATCGAGTACATATAAAAATGCGTATCGAGATTTCCGGCTTTAAAACTTTTCAATTTGTCCGCATAATGCCCCGAGCATTTTTGAAACTGTTTGCTTGCGGTGATGACGCCGATTTGCCAATTCGGAAAATTCGTCCACAGTGCGCCCATCTTTTTGTAGAGGGCTTCCGCTTCCGCCTCGTCTCCGAGCCGCTCGCCGTACGGAGGATTGCACAGCAAAAGCCCTTCATCGTACGGAGCCGCCAAATCGATAAAATCAGACTGTATGAAATCGGGGCGAGGAATACGGTTGTCTTTTCCGATGGACTGCAAAGCGCGTCCGGCTGCAACGCATGCGTGTTCGGCGTTCGCTTTGGCACGGTTTACCGCCTCTATGTCGATATCGCTTCCGGTAACGCGCACTTCGACATCCGTTCTGATCCGTTCCGCTTCCTGCGCACGGATCTCGTCCGCGCGTTTTTTATTAAAAACGGCAAGGTGTTCGAGCGCAAAGCTCCTGCCTGCCCCCGGTGCGATATTGTGCGCAAAAAGCATCGCTTCGATCGCGATCGTTCCCGAACCGCAAAAGGGGTCGTGCAGCGGCGTTCTTCTGCGCCACAGCATTTCCTGCAGCAGTACGGCGGCAACCGTTTCGCGAAGCGGCGCCGTCCCTCCTCCCGTGCGGTAGCCGCGTTTGTACAGCGGCTCTCCCGAAAGATCGAGCAGGACGTTTACCTTATCGTTGTCGATATATACGCGCACATCAGCAGTCTCTCCCGATTCGGGGAGTGTCGTCATGCGCCACTTGTCGCCGAGTTTTTTGTAGATCGCTTTTTGCACCATGCTTTGAATCGTCGGTTCCGAATTCAATTTCGAGTGATGAGAGCGCACTTTGTCCACGACGACGCGCACGTCCTTTTTTAATAAATCCTGCCAATCGGCCGCATAAGTGCCGGCAAAAAGCGAATCGAAATCGGCCGCCTGAAAAGAAGCCGCCTGCAGATATACGCGATCGGCCGTGCGGAGGCAGAGGTTCGCGCGAAAAAGCGCATCGTCGTCGCCGGTAAAAAAAACTCGTCCGGGCGCGTTTCCCGCGAGCTTGTAGCCGAGGTGTTTGATTTCATTGCCGAGTATTTTATCCGCGCCGACGGCGCAGAGCGCAACGAGGGTATTCATACGGCTTTAAAAATAACATTTTTACGGATTTTGTGCAATTGTCGTATTTTGCGATTTTGCACGCCGAAAGCGCCGGCAATGGAAATTGTTAATAATTAATAATTATCAGGACGAAGCGGATCGGAAGATCCCGCCTTCCGCACTTCGGTAACCCTCATCCGCGCCCCGGCGCGGACGCTGCGCGGTGCTCCACGCGGGCGTAAGTCTTTCGTAAAAGCGGGCGATATTGCGAGTTGGAGCAGGTGCTCGTTTTGATATGCCGGCGGTTTTTTCCGCTTTTTGTAAACGACAGCGGCATTGTGCGCTCGGCACACGTTACCGCTTTCCGAAAAATTCCCGGATTTCATCGAGCCGATCGATCGCGTCTTTTCGTCCGATGTCGTACAGCGCTTTGATTTTTGTACCGTCTTTTTCCGTACGCCCGACACCCGCGGTGTGCTTCGGACGGATGAGCAAAACCGAGCCCGCTTCCGCCCTTCGTTCGATATCTGCGACTTCCTCGTTGTATACGATATGGCGCATTTTCATCGCACGGATGAGCGCGGGATATTTCCGCATTGCAATGCGCAGCGCGGGGAGCAGCGGATTTTTCCCTTTTCGGTATCCTTCAGGCTGCGTCAAAATGACGATGTTTCGCGTATAGCCGAGCCGCTCGAAAGCGCGGAGCGGGATCGAATCGGCGATACCTCCGTCGAGCATTTTACGGCCGTTCGCGCATACGATGTTCGAAGCGAGCGGCATGGACGCCGACGCCTGCAGCCATTTCATTTCATCGCCGCGGAGCGTTTTGCACCGATGGTAAACGGGCTCACCCGTTTCGACGTCGGTACACGTTACGTAAAACGCAACCGGAGAAGATTCGAGCGCGTCGTTGTCGTAAGGATCGAGTTTTTCCGGCAGTTCGCGCCAGCAAAAATCCGCGTTGAATAAATCGCCCGTTCTAAGCCATGAGCGGAAACTCATATAGCGTTTGTCGCCGCAGTATTTCATCGTATAGCGGACGGATCGTCCGATTTGGTGCGACGCATAACTTGCTCCGTGAACGGCTCCCGCCGACACGCCGAGCACTCCGTCGACTTCGATGCCGTTTTCGCACAACACGTCGAGTATGCCCGCCGCATAGATGCCGCGGTGACCTCCGCCTTCGATTACGATTCCCGTTTTCATCGATATATTTCCGCCTTTTCCGTATTTCGATTATGTAATAAGTTTCCACTTGCCGTCGATCAGCAATTCGTGCGGCTTGAAATTCGATTTATACACCATCGACTTGCAGTCTTTAAGCCAATAGCCGAGATAGTACCGTTGTAAATGAAATGTTCGGCACAATTCGATTTCCCGCAATATGCTGTAGGTACCGATGCTTCTCTTTTTCGTTTCATCCGACGTGTCATAGTAAAAATAATTCGACGACAGGCTCGCTTTTCCCGTGTCGATGATGCCGACGCCGACGAGTTTTCCGCTGTACCTGTAATCCATATTTATCGTGCCGGAATAAAACGATTCGTACTTGCCGTCTTCCGCCGTGCGGCAGATGCCGTTCATATCGATGAGCGTTTTTTTCGCTTCGTCAAAACTTTTTTCAGAGGCGGGATTGTGCCGCTTGTCATAGGTGCGGAAAAGCGTAACTTTTTCGTCGGTCACGAATTCATCCGCTTTCGTCGTGAGCGTTACGGCAAGATCGCGGTTCTTTTCAAGTACGCGCCGCTGCGACTTCGACGGCTCGAACGCGTCCGGAAAAATTCTGATCGGAATACACGCTTTGCAATCGGGACAGTCGGCGCGGTATACGTAGTTTCCCGCCCGGCGGAAGCCTTCGTCGAGGATGATGTCGAACAAAATTTGCTGACAGAGTGCGGGATTGTTTTCGGTGCGCACAGGCTCTTCACCGTGCGTCAGCATATCGGACGCTTCTTTCAGTGACGGAATGCGATAAATCGTTTCGTGCGACGTGCGGCCTTCAAAATAACCGCAGTCGCCGGCACACAGATTGTTAAAAGCGTCGTTTTGTTCGTCGGATGGGATATTGCCGGCCATCGTTACAGTCCCGTCCCCTCGTCGATTCCCATCATGATATTCATACACTGCACTGCAGCTCCCGACGCTCCCTTGCCGAGATTGTCGAAGCGTGCGGAGATTACGATGCGCTCGTCGTTTCCGTACACGAATATCTGCATATTGTTCGTTCCCGAAAGCGTATTTGCCGCGATGAATCCGTTTTCGATCGTATCCTGCAGTTCCATAACCTTAATAAATTTTGAACCCGCATAGCACGACGCAAACATTTCCCGCACGTTAAGGGCGGAAACTTTTTTTGTAAGCAGCCGCACGTGCAGAGGCACGGTAACCATCATACCCGAAAAATAATCGCATATATACGGAGTAAAGGCGGGCGGAAAATCCAAACCGCTTATCTTTTGCATTTCCGGCAAATGCTTGTGGTGCTGCGTGAGCGCGTAGAGGCGAGGGGAGGCGAGCTCTTCGGGACGGTTTTTCACTTCGTATTCGGCGATCGCTTTTTTGCCCGCGCCGCTGTAGCCTGAAACCGCGTGGCATACGACGGGATAATCGCGCCCCATGATGTGCGAAGAGATGAGCGGAAAGCAGATCGCGTTAAAGCCGCTCGCGTAGCAACCCGGAACCGCGACCCGTTTCGATCTTTCGATGCGGCGCCTGAAATCGCTTGAAAGTTCGGGAAAGCCGTAATCCCAGCCGGGGGCCGTACGGTGCGCGGTGGAAGCGTCGATGATGCGCACTGCGGGATTCGTGCACAGTTCTGCGGTTTCGACGGCAGCGGCGTCGGGGAGACATAAAAACGTAAAGTCGGAATTATTAATTAATTTTTTTCGTTCGTCCGCGTCTTTTCTTTTGTCGTCGTCTATGCGCAGCATTTCGATGTCGCTGCGCTTTGCAAAGCGTTCGTATATCTTTAAACCCGTCGTGCCTTCCTGTCCGTCGATAAAAACTCTGTATGCCATAGATACTACTATAGTGCACCGAAAAAAAGAGTGCAATCACGATGTGCGTAAGAGCGAACCGTAGCCGGTGGATTATCGAAAGACGTTTAAGGTTTCCGCTTCAGACTGCGCAAATATTTTTTGCGGTCGTCGGGAACGCGGTAACTTTCGATCGCTTTTTGAATCGTTTTGTTGTGCGTCCATACGTCGAGTTTTTTCTTTTCGATAAACGGAAGAGCGGCATCGTATTGTTTTGCGAGCGCCGTCGCAAAATACCACGCGATCATCATATTGATATAGTATTCGTCCGAACGTATCTTTGAAACGAGGGCTGCGGACGAAAGCGTAAAACGTTCGTCGAGAAAAAAGCGCATGAGTATGCCGATGCCGAATCTCACCGTATAAGTTTTCCCCGACGCGATCCATTCCTGCACTTTTTTGTACAGCGCGGGAATATTTTTTTCGAGCGCTTTCGGACTCATCGAATCGCAGGTCGCCCAGTTGTCGACGTAGGGCAAAAACTCGTCGAGCGCTGCGACGGTGTCGTCGAAATCGGCAATCGTTTCGATGATGAATGCGTGTACGTTGTTTTCTTCATAATAAACGTGCGGAAGATTTTTAATAAATTTTTTTGCATCGGGGGTTTTTGCGAATTCTTTTGCAAAAGAGCGGAGAGCGGGAGTCCGTATGCCGATGATCGTTTCGCCCGGAAGCGTCGGCAAAAGCTTTTGCTGAAACCGCCGATAAACCGTATCCTGCATCGAAAATAATTTTTTTTGAAGCGCCGTTTTCGTCATAAAACGAGTGTAACCGAAACGCGGGCAGGACGCAAGGGAACGCATTGCATCACGTATATCGCGTAAAAGCCGACCGGCGCTGCGTATTTTTCAGTCCGTAAACAGCGGTGTCGACAGATAGCGGTCGGCGGAATCGGGGAGCAGCACGACGATTGTTTTATCTTTAAATTCCGCGCGCTTTGCGACTTCGTATGCCGCCCACAGTGCGGCTCCGGACGAAATACCTGCGAGTATGCCTTCCGTTTTTGCGAAATCTTTTGCCGCCGAAAACGCATCTTCGCTTTTCACGGCGATGACTTCGTTATAGATTTTTTTGTCGAGCGTAGCGGGAATAAAGTTTGCGCCGATACCTTGGATTTTGTGCGGGCCGGCATAGCCTTCCGAAAGAAGCGGAGACGAAGCGGGCTCGACCGCAAAGATTTTTACGTTTTTATTTTTTGTACGCAAAAATTTTCCGATGCCGGAAAGCGTACCTCCCGTTCCGACGCCTGCAACGAAAGCGTCGACGTGTCCGCTGCAGGCTTCCCAGATTTCGGGACCGGTCGTTTTGAAATGCGTTTCCGAGTTTACGGGATTCGTAAACTGGCTCGGGATAAAGCTGTGCGGCGTATTCTTTGCGATTTCATTCGCTTTTTCGACGGCACCTTTCATTCCCTGCGAGCCGTCCGTCAGTACGATTTCCGCGCCGTACGCCTTTAGTAAATTGCGCCGCTCGACGGACATCGTTTCGGGCATGGTTAAAACGACGCGCAGTCCGCAGCTCGCACATACCGATGCAAGTCCGATTCCCGTATTGCCGCTCGTCGGTTCGATGATGACGGAATTTTTTTTGATTTTGCCCGTTTTGATTCCGTCGTTTATCATCGCTTTTGCGATGCGGTCTTTTACGCTTCCGGCGGGATTGAAGCATTCGAGCTTTGCGAGTATGCGTGCATGCAGTGCAAGGCGCTTTTCCGTATTTTTGATTTCGATGAGCGGTGTGTGTCCGATGCAGTCGGTTATTTTTGTCGGAATTTTTTCAGTCACGACAGTTGCCTCCGTATATTTTAAATGCTGTAGTCGAGCGTTTCGGGAAGCACGGTGAGTTGGTCAAGCGTTATGCCGTCGAGGTACGCATTGATCACTTTTCCGAGTCCTTCCCACAGTTTTATGGTCGCGCAGATCGATTGGCGGCTGCATCCCGTCGCATTGGCTTCGAGGCAGCTCACCGGTGCCAAATCGCCTTCGGTGATGCGCAGTATTTCGCCGACGGTATATTGATTTTTCGGCCTTGCGAGTTTGTATCCGCCCTGCGGTCCGCGTACGCTTTGCAAAAGCCCGTATTTGCTCAAAAGAGAAGTGATCTGTTCGAGGTATTTTATGGAAATGCCTTGCCGTTCCGAAATATCTTTCAGAGGGATAAATTCGTCCTGCTTGTGCTGAGCCAAGTCGATCATAAAGCGGAGCGCATATCTGCCGCGCGTTGATATTTTCATGTTTTCCTACTGAAAAACTAGTATATCCGATCGCTGCGATTTTGTAAAGAAAAAGAAAGTTAATATAGAATTAATTTATTATACTATTTACATTTTTAAAAAATGTGCTATAATAGATTTAATTTCATTTTAAAAAGTTATAAAGTGAGAGAATTACAATGCAGCCGAACTCAAGCGTTGATTTCTTCGACGAAAACGAACGTCGGGTAAATCAAGTTGTCGTAAAATTATACAGTTTATTCACATTTGCGGGGCCGGTCATGCTCGCCGCGCGGTATTTCAATATCTTTCCGAAAGCGAATTATACGCTTTTATTTGCTTATACGCTTTTTTTCACAGTTTCAAGCATTTTTTTATTTTGGTTTATACGGCGCGTTCCGTACGCGCATTATACGAAATACATTACGCTCGGCGCGCTTGAGCTGCTCGTTATTTTCCTTTCGATTATGCCGGGTATATCGGTTTTTATTTTGTATGTGCTCGTACCGGTATTGAGCTGCATGTATTATAAAAAGCACTTTACCTATCGGGTGATCATCGCCTGTTATATCATGATGATCGCGTCGCTGTATATCAGGAGTCGAGCGGTGCAGCCCTATCCTGCAGGAGCGCTTTACGGTATACGCTGGTTTATAACATACGGCAGCGGTTCAACGCTCGAATATATATTCTGCGTTATCCTTTCGTATAATGTCGTATCGTCGGCGCACGACAGTCTGCAAAAACAATATGAACAGGATATCCGTATCCGCGCCATGCAGACAAAGCTCATCGAGGGGTTTGCAAACCTCGTCGAGTCGAAGGACCACACGACGGGTGAGCACGTTAAGCGTACGAGCGAATACGTACGGCGTATCAGCTTAAAGCTGCGTGAACTCGGTCATTATACCGATGAGTTGACCGACGACGTTATCGATACGATGACGAAGGCGGCGCCGCTTCACGATTTGGGAAAGATAAGCATTCCCGAAGACGTCCTTTCAAAGCCGGGACCGCTGACGAAACAGGAATTCGAAATGATAAGACGGCATCCGCTGTACGGTGCGAGCCTCATCGAAAAATATCTTTCCGGCATAGAAACCGACGAATATACGGAAACCGCCCGGTCGATGACGCTCGGACATCACGAATGGTGGAACGGCGAGGGCTATCCCCGGCACGTTTCGGGAACGGATATTCCGCTTGCAGCGCGCATTATGGCGGCGGCCGATGTGCTCGATGCCCTGCTGAGCAAACGTCCGTACAAAGAAGCGCTTTCCGTCGATGAAACCGTTGACACGATAAAAGGGCTGTCGGGCAAACAGTTCGATCCGAAAGTCGTCGAAGCCGTAGAAGCGATACGCGGGAGCCTTATCGCCTCTTAAATAATGGGTAATTGATAATGTGTAATTGGTAATGTGTAATTCGAAATTACCCATTACACATTACACATTACACATTAAAAAGCACATTAAAAAGCGCTTATTGAATAAAGGACGGCAATAGTATATGATTATTATATGGTCTGGACGATAGAAGAGTTTGTAGATAAAAAAACCGTCGATGCCCTTTCCGTATTTATAAAATCGAATGACGAAAAAGATTTTTCCGGTGCAACGGATATCATCGTACAAGCGTTCGGCTTCGGCAACCAATCGTTTTCGCAAAGAAGTGCGGTCGATGACGCCAAACTGACGGTGAGTTTTAAAAATAATCTTGCATTGTTGATTCAAAAAACGTGGGTTGAAAAAACGGATATCGAATTGAAAGAACGCATTCTCTACCAGCTTGAACAGTTCCGCTCCGATTCCGCGCAGACGTGGAAAGCGTCTTATGCGCTGTTTCTCGATATTCTCTATAACGCGGTGTATCTCATGTTCGGAGAGCAGGTGCACACGGACGATTTCAATGAATACGCGCTGCGCATCGATCCCGAATTCGGCACGTACTGGTGGTATGTAGGCAGTTTGCCGCGCAATGCCGATTGGCCCGAAACGAAGTGCCGCGATGCGATTTTACTCGGAATGTACTTCCTGGCAAACTATTAGGACGAAAGGCGAGTTTCGAAAGTATTTCTAAGTAACACTGTGCTTTCGGCGAGAACTTCGTTTGTAAATGCGGCCGGGTTCAGCGTGTTCCCGGCTTTTTGTTTTTGAGGCTGACGATGGATTTAAATAACGTATGCGCTTCCCTCCGGCGAGGAGCCGAAAAACTTGCCCTGCAAAGCGCGGCGCAAAAAAACTGCGCGCTTTTTGCCGTTGCCGCCCATATCGATTCCGATCGTTCCGCACTCCTTGCGGCGAACTCGCTCGACGTGAGCCGTGCCGAAAAGGTGGGTATGCCGCGCGCGCTCGTTGAACGGCTTTCGCTCGACGATAAAAAAATCGACGATATCATTGCGGGTATGCGCATCGTCATCGCGCAGGAAGATCCCGTGGGCGAAGTCGTCGCCGGCTGGACGACACCGAACGGTATGCGGATACGGCAAGTGCGCGTTCCGCTCGGCGTCGCGGCGATCATCTACGAATCGCGGCCGAACGTTACCGTGGATGCCTTTTGCCTCGCATACAAAAGCGGCAATGCGATTTTGCTGCGCGGATCGTCTTCCGCGCTCGAATCGAATAAAGCGCTCGTTTGCGCGATCAAAGACGGATTGCAAAAAGCGGGCGTTCCCGAAGCGGTCGAACTTTCGGAAAGTGAAAGCCGCGAAGACGTTACGGAGATTTTGCACGCCGTCGGAAAAATCGATGTCGTGATTCCGCGCGGCGGCAAAGCGCTCATACAAAACGTCGTGCAAAATGCGCGCGTGCCGGTCATCGAAACGGGAAGCGGCGTGTGTCACCTCTATGTCGATGAAACGGCGGATGCGGAGACGGCGGTGGCGATTGCCGAAAACGCAAAGCTTCAGCGTCCCGGGGCGTGCAATGCGATCGAATGTATTTTGGTCAATAAAAAAATCGCGGATGATTTTTTGCCGCTGCTTGAAAAAAAATTGGCCGGTCGTGCGCAGCTCCGCGCGGACGATGTGTGCTATCCGATTTTGAAAGCCGCATCCGAAAAAGACGAAGTTGCAAAAGGCGGGCTCTACGGGGCGGACTGCGTTGTGCACGCGAAGGACGAAGACTTCGGATTTGAGTTTCTCGATTACGTATGCGCCGTCCGTGCCGTCGACTCGGTCGATGAAGCGATCGAATTCATAAACACACACAACACGAAACATTCCGAATGCATCGTGACGAACAACCTCTCTCATGCCCGCAAATTTCAAGCGCAAGTCGATGCCGCCTGTGTCTATGTCAATGCATCGACGCGCTTTACCGACGGCGGAGAGTTCGGCTTCGGAGCGGAGCTCGGCATAAGTACGCAAAAACTCCATGCGCGCGGGCCTATGGGCATCAAAGCGCTGACGACGACGAAATACGTCATCGACGGCGAAGGACAAATTCGATGAGTGAAACGGAAGCGGTAAACGGAAAAGCGATCGCGGAAATTATTAATCGGTCGCGGAAAATCGTTATCAAAATCGGCAGCAACACGCTTGCGGATGCGACGGGTTTGCCGAACGACGGCTTTATGGAAAACTTCGCACGTCAAGCGAAAGCACTCATCGACGGCGGCAAACAGCTTGTCGTCGTGTCGTCCGGCGCGCAGATCAGCGGGCTTGCGACGATCAAAGAGTGGGCCAGAAAGCGCGACGTTCACTATCGGCAGGCGCTGTGCGCGATCGGGCAGGTCGAACTCATGGACAGATGGCGGAGCGCGTTCAATAAATACGGCTTGCATATCGGTCAGTTGCTTTTGACGAAGGACGATTTTACGAACGACCATCGCACGCTCAATATACGGAATACACTTTTTACGCTCGTCGACGAAGGCGTCGTTCCGATCATCAACGAAAACGATTCGGTGTCTTTCGATGAAATCAGAATCGGCGACAACGACAATCTGAGCGCGCTGACGGCGGTTTTGTGGAGCGCGGATCTTTTGATTTTATTCAGCGACATCGACGGTGTTTACACCGATAATCCCAAGACGAACAAAGACGCAAAACTCGTTGCAACGGTAACCGATATCGCGTCTCTTCGAAAATCGATTACGATCGGTGCGACGAATTCGTTCGGTACCGGCGGCATCGAAACGAAACTCGAAGCGGCCGAACTTTCGACGTCGTACGGGATACCGCTCCTTCTCGCAAAGGGTACGGACAGTGCGCTTGAAAATCTCGCGGCGGGAAAGGAATGCGGTACACTCTTTTTTGCCGATGAAGAAAAACTGCTGCAGGATATCAGGCGGTCTTGAAACGCGAGCTAATGATTCTGAAACCGCATCGAATATGCGATTGCAGAAATTATGCGAAAACCGACAGCGTATGTGCATTCGTGGGAACCGGCATTGAATACGTTTGCAAAACGGCGGTGCTTACGTTCTGTTGTTGATTATTAATTTTTAAAGCGAGGCGGATATGGCGGATGCTTTCGATATGAAAAAAATCACGGTAAGCGTTATCGGCTGCGGGGCGATGGGAGGAGCGGTTATCCGCGCACTGTGTAAAAAAATCGATCCGCAGTCGGTGAAAGTGAGCGCAAAACATTTTGAACACGCCGAAGCGATCGCGGCGGAAACGAAGTGCGTCGCGGTTCCGACGAATTCGGAAGTCGCCCGAAAAAGCGATTACGTTTTTATCGCGGTAAAGCCCGCTTACGTTCTCTCCGTGCTTGAAGAGATTTCGGACTCTCTCAAAGGTGATGCGACGGTCGTTTCCATGGCCGCAGGCATTCCGCTTGATTCGCTCTCTAAAGCTTCGGGAAAACCCGTTGTGCGCATTATGCCGAATATGCCCGTTTCCGTAGGAGAAGGGATGACAGCCCTTGCGGCTTCAAACGATGTAAGCGAAGAGCGCGTTGCGGCTATATGCGCCCTCCTTGAAGCTTCGGGGAAAGTCGAGCGCGTCGATGAAAAACTTATGGACTGCGTAACGGCGGTGAGCGGTTCGGGGCCGGCATACGCGTTCGTGTTTATCGAAGCGCTTGCCGATGCCGCCGTACGCTCGGGTATGCCGAGAGATGCGGCCTACGTCTATGCGGCGCAGACGGTAAAGGGCGCTGCCGCTGCGGTTCTTGCCGGCGGAAAAAATCCCGCTGCTCTGAAAGATGCCGTATGCTCTCCCGGCGGTACGACGATCGAAGGGGTCGCCGCTTTGGAAAAAGGCGGCTTCCGATCGGCGGTATTCGATGCCGTAAAAGCCGCCTGCGAAAAATCCGCCGCTATGAGCAAACGGTAAGGCAGTGGCTTGTTTTCGCAAATCGGCCGGCATCGTTTATTGTTTTTGTGCGTTATTATTTTTTGTAATTTCGTTTTACTTTGAGCGTCGTCGTCATTTCCAGCGGTTTATCGAGAATCGTTATCTTCGTAATCCGCGCATAAGGCTGCAGCGTGTGATTTACCGCATCGACGTCGGCTTGGATCAAATGACGTATGTCATCGTTCGAAAAAGAATCGCCTCGTTCTATGCCGATTTTTTTGAACGCTTCGTCGCTCGGATAGATCAGCGCTTCGATGCTTTCCGATTTCGATTCGTCGTCTTCGACATAACCTTGCGCCGTGATCTGCTGAATATTGTCGTAAAGCTGGAACGCGTCTTCGATCTCTTCGGGATACACGTTTTTTCCGCCCGACGTGACGATGATGTTCTTTGCCCGTCCGCACAGCGAAATATAACGTTCGTCGTCGATTTTGCCGACATCGCCCGTTTTGAAAAAGCCGTCGTCGGTAAACATTTTCGCAGTTTCTTCCGGCATATTGTAATAGCCTTTCATCACCATCGGGCCTTTGACGGCGATTTCTCCGATGCCGTCTTTATCGGGATTGATAATTTTAACTTCTTCGTACGGATAAAAATCTTTTCCGACGCTTTCGATTTTAAAACGTTCGACCGGATTCAGCGCGATGATGGGGCTCGTTTCGGTCAAGCCGTACCCTTGAATAAAATTGATACCCGCAGCGTTGTACGCTTTGAACACGCTCGAAGAAAGCGGACCGCCTCCGCAGATTGCGACGCGCAGCGTGTAGATGTTAGCCTGTTGGAGTACCGCTTTGAACAGCACTTTGCCGGGATTTTTTCCGGTGAGTTTTTTGACGAGGTAGGAAAATCCCATGAGAAAGCGCATGATGCCTGCGACGAGTACGCCTTTTTCACGGATGCCTTTTTTTATGCCGGCGAGCAGTTTGTTGTACAAAAGCGGCACACCGAGCATAACGGTGATCTTGCCTTCGCGCAGTTCTCGCATGAGGCGGGAGACGGCCATGTTTTTTCCGAATACGATTTCGGCTCCCGTCGACAGCGGGTTGATAAACGCCGCCTGCATCGTGTACGCGTGATGAATCGGAAGGAGCGCGTAAAATACGTCTCCGTTATAGTGCCTGAAATTCAGCTGCGCGATATAGCAGTCGCTTATTAAATTTTCGTGCGTGAGCATGACGCCTTTGGGCGTGCCCGTCGTTCCCGACGTAAATAAAATCGCCGCGACGTCGCCGCTTTCGGCTTCCCGGTTCGCTTCGATTTTACCGTCGGCTTTTAAATTGCAAACATAGGTTTCCGGATATTTCGGACTTAGGGACATGACTTTCAAAGAGGCGGCATTGCGTGCGAGCGATTCGTATTTTTCTTCATCGACGAAGATGATTTTCGGATCCGATACGCGCAAAAGATTGTCGACTTCGTTGTCGCGCAGCGCGTAATCGATCGGGACGACGATACCGCCGGCAAAGAGAATCGCCAAATACGCGATCGCCCATTCGGGCGAATTCTTTCCGGTTACGGCAATCCGATCTCCTTTTTTAACTCCGTTCGCCGTGAGCCACGCCGCAAGCGATTCTATATTTTTCAGCGCTTGCGCGTAACTGAAAGACCGTTTTGAAGCGTTCGGGCCGTCGAAATCGGTAAAGCACGGACTGTCGGGAAACCGCTCTGCGGAAATCCGAAACACTTGCGGAAAAGTCGGCCATTCGCCGTTGAACACTTTGCCGCGGTATGAGTCGAAAAACGACCAGGGAAGATTGTTTGTGTTTGTCATAATGTACTATTTTATCACATAATTGTGAAATCGGGGGATAAATTTATGTGATTTGCAATTCGATTTATTCCTTGTCGTCCGGTAATACACGCAAACCTTTTTCATAAATATATACGGGTATTTCATCACCGACGTGATATATTCCGTTTTGCAAAAAAGCGGGGTCATTCATCGTAAGTGTGTTTTTACCGATAGTGATTTCGTATTCCATTTTTTCACCGAAAAAAGTTGCACGTTCAACGAAACCTTTAAATGTTCCGGATTTATCGATATGCATAAATTCCGGACGTATCATGACAATAACCGCATCTCCGACTTTTTCTCCACTATCGGAATTTTTCGCAATTTTTACGGCAACTCCCATCGTTTCGACGATGAGACAATTATTTTCAATTTTTCTGACAATACCGTTTGTAAAATTTGCTTTACCCATAAAATTCGCAACGAATGTATTTGACGGCCGAACGTAGATTTCTTCAGGCGTACCGATCTGTTCGATTTGCCCTTTGTTCATAATAACTACGCGATCAGAAATTGCCATCGCTTCAGCCTGATCATGTGTAACGTAAACACTGGTAATATTTAAACTCCGCTGAATTTTCCGAAGTTCTTCGCGCATATATTCTCGCATTTTAGCATCGAGATTTGAAAGCGGTTCGTCAAATAAGAGGATTTTCGGTTCTGTGACGACCGCCCGCGCAAGTGCTACACGCTGCTGCTGTCCGCCCGAAAGTTGTTCGGGAATACGTTTTTGATATTCGGTAATGCGCATCATATCAAGAACCGCAGTTACTTTTTCTCGTATGACAGCTGCAGGTAATTTTTTTATACGGAGCCCGTATGCAATATTTTCGTATACGCTCAGATGCGGAAAGAGAGCATAGCTTTGAAACATCATGCCGACATTGCGCTTGTTGGGCGGCAGCGCTGTTACGTCGGTGTCACCGAATGTGATCGAACCTTCCGTCGGAAATGAAAATCCCGACAACATGCGGAGAATCGTCGTTTTACCGCAGCCCGACGGACCGAGCAGCGTTACGAGCTCTCCGGGATGTATCTCAAGCGAGATATGATTGACGGCAAGCGTACTCGTTTTTTTATCAGCTTCCAAAAATACTTTTGATAAATTTTCTATTTTTACGCCGATCGGCACAATAGTTGTTTTATTCATTATTTTTCACCTTTCCTTTTACCGATATGATTTACCGTATATTGCATTCCCGCAAAAGCAACAAGCACAATACCCATCAAGACGACACAATATGCCGCGGCAGCGCCTAAGCGGCTGTTTTCCACTTCCGACATAATCATAACGGTAAGCAAATTCCAATATACGGAAACGAGAAATATGACGGCACTGATACTCGTCATTGAACGCACAAATGCATTTACCATTGTCGTGTATATTGCCGATTTAATAAGCGGCAATGTAATGTGCCAAAATGTATATGTCGTACTTGCTCCTTGTACCGTGCTTGCTTCTTCGATGGACGGATCGATTTGTCGCAATCCGTTCGTCCCGGCTTCTATACCGATCGACATATTTCTGAACATAAGTGCAAGAATCAATATGGTTGCCGTTCCCGTTAATAAAAGCGGCGGTTTGTTAAAAGCTATGATATAGCCTATACCGAGTACGATTCCCGGAACTGCAAATGTAAGCATCGACGCAAATTCGATGAACCGCTTACCGATAAAATTCTTTCGTATGACAAGATATGAAATTATCATACCGGTAAAGGCCGTGAGCGGAGTTGCGATCAATGCAAGGATAAATGAATCCTGTATATAATTTTTACCTCGTGAAAACACAAATCGGTAATTGTTGAGACTTATCGTGTTATCGACTCCCCATGTTTTTACGAGAGAAATCCTTACGACGGTGCTGTAAAACAACAATACGATAAACGTTAAAAGCATACAAAATATAAAAAAAACGATATCGAGTCCGACTACACGCGGACGGTCGGTCGAATTTTGCGGCTTACCGGAAACGGTAATAAACGATTTTTTGTTTATCCAATACCGTTCGATAATAAACGCAATGACACTCGGCAATAAAATGGATATGGCGATAAGAGAACCGGTGCGCGTATCGTATAAGCCGTTTATTTGAAGATATGCTTCAGAGGAAAGTGTTGCATAATCGCCGCCGAGCAATTGCGGATTTCCGAAATCGCTTATCGACTTGATAAAGACGAGTAAAAAGGAACTGAATATGGCAGGAATGCACAACGGAAACGTTACGGTAGAAAATACGCGCCATTTGGACGCGCCGAGACTTTCACCCGCATCTTCTACGGAACGGTTTATCGATTCCAATACACCTTTTATATTGAGATATGCAAGCGGAAAAAAAGCGAGACTTTGTACGACGACGAGTCCTTGCAATCCGTACACATTGGCATTTTTTATGTGCAATAAATCTCTCGTTATAATGCCGATTTTGCCGAACAATAGAATCATTGCAAGCGACATAACGAACGGCGGTGCAATAATCGGCAAAATTGCCATTACGTTGAAAAATCTTTTACACGGCATATTTGTCCGCACGATACCGAATGCAAATATAAATCCGACAACGGTTGAAATCGTCGCAGAAAGAATGCCGAGAAAAATGCTGTTTCGAAATGCACGCCAAAAATCGTTATTTGTAAATATCTTTATTAAAATCGACAGATCAAAAGAATTTCTATCCCATATAATTTTTTCAAAAATTTTGAGCAGCGGATAAACTGAAAAGAGGAATAGAAAAACGGCAACCGTAATTACAATAACGATAAGCATGGGTTGACGCAGAAGTGCACGACGTTCATTTTTCTTTTCTTTTGCCGTAAGCTCGGATATATCGCCTATTTGTGTCATTATAAAATCCTAAAAGAAAAGGCGGGCTATTCGATTTCGGATAGCCCGTAAAAATTGTTATTTCAACACGTTGTCGGAAGAACGAACTTCGTTGACAAATCGTTGAATAAGTCTGCTTCTGTTTTCACTTGCGAATTTTCGATCGACTTTAATGGTATTTAATTCTGCAAACGGTGTGGCGCCATTTGTAAGTGCGGCGTTTTTATTTACCGGCAAACGGTTGAATGTATTGCCGAAAAGCTCTTGCCCTTTTTTACCGATTGCCCATTCGATAAAACGTTTTGCATTTTCGGCATCGGCACTGGGGCCGTTCTTGATAAGACCGAGACCGGTAATTTCATAGGGCGAGCCTTCTTTTGGATATGTTATCAACAAAGAATAACCGCTGTTGATTGTGTTAATCGCATCGCTCGACCAGCATAGACCTACACCGGCTTCGCCGAGTCCCGCCATTCGTGCCGGTGCGGCACCGCCCTTTGTATACTGTACGATGCTTTTGTCGAGCTTTTTCATATATGCAAGCGCTTGATTTTCACCCATGAGCGAAACAAGACCGCTCAGCCATGCATAGGCTACGCCCGATGTACCGGGATGTGCAACGCTGACATTTCCTTTGAATTCAGGTTTAAGCAAATCGTCCCAGCTTTTCGGAAGAACGATATTATTTTCCTTTACCCATTTTTCATTGCTTGCGAAACAGAGGACTGAAATAGAGTGTGCAATCCAAGAGCCGTTCGGATCCTGCAGTTCTTTCGGGAGCTCTTGGATATTTGACGGCGTAAACGATTCTATAAGTCCTTCTTTTGCTGCCGCTGCAATAGTATCGATCGACATTTGTACCAGATTGACTCGAGGATTCTCTTTTTCCGCTTGCATACGCGTAAATACTTCGCCAGCACTTAAGCGAACAAAGTGTACTTGAATGCCCGTATCTTTTGTAAATTCGTCAAATAAAAATTTTACTTCGTCTTCTTGATACGCCATATATGCGCTGAACGAATTCGACTTTCCGTTTTTGTCCGATAAACCTTCGGCGGCCACCGTACTTACAAGGCATACGGCTACGGCAAATACGATCCTTAGTTTTTTCATTGTTTTCCTCCTGACATAGATAAACTATTTTCGGGAACGTTCCCGATTTTTATGCAAAAATTATTTTTCGGGCAGCGGTTGTCTTTCGTATATACAACCTTGTCGGTACACAAATGCTTTTCGGTTTTTTATTTTTCCCCTCAATCATTTCGAGCATAAGGTTGCCTGCTCTGTCACCGATTTCTTCAATCTGTTGGTGCACCGTCGTCAATTGAATACAAAATAATTGACTTGTGTCTCTGTCGTCATAACCCATAATAGAAATATCTTCAGGAACGCGGATACCGTTTTCTCTAAGATACTGCATTGCGCCTATTGCAAGCTGATCATCGCCGGCAAAGAATGCAGTAACGGAAGGATTTATATCAAGCAGTTTTTTTGATGACGCATAACCTACTTGAATACGAACCATCGGATCTTGATACGAATCATTCGATACAATGATCTTTTCCAGATTATGTTTTTTTATACTTTTTTCGTATGCTGCGGTGCGCTCAAGTCCGACAAGCGTTTCAAATCCGATATAACCGATTTTTGTGTGTCCGAGCGAAATAAGATAGTTTATCCCCTGCTCGATGCCTTCAAAATGATCCGAATCGACATAGGGTATGATACCGGCAAGCGATTTCGGTGTTTTCCGCCTGAGTGATATAATCGGTATCGTCATTGAGCGCAGCTTTTCGCAGAATTCTTTATTCCAATCATCGGGTGTAATAAAAATACCCTCGTAACGATATTCTTCTGCATGCCGTAAGAAGTTGAAGATTCGCTCCATATCGCGCTGCACGTTGATATAAATTATCGAATAACCGGACTGTTCAAGACGTTTTTCCGCAGCGATGGCCATTTTCGGAAAAAATCCGTCCGATATATCGGGAATCATAAAACCGATGGTTTTCGTTGTATCGGAAACGAGATTTTTTGCAATACGATTGATGGTATAATGCATCTCTTTTGCCGTACGCCTGACAAGCATTTTTGTTTTTGTGCTTACCCCCTCGCTGTCGGTAAGAGCTCGTGATACGGTTGATTTTGAGAGATGCAGTTTTTCGCCGATATCTATAATCGTCGTACCTGATTTTTTTTTCGGGAACGTTTGCATTAATTTATTATCACCCCGTTTTTACACTTTGTCAAATATTTTTTATCGAATCTTTTCTCAAACCGCTGAAAAAATCCCCGCTTTTCGCCTATAATAGAAGTATGGGAATTTTACGAAGGAGTCTGTACGTCGGCATGGTTTTGCTTGTGCTCTGCTCGGCGGCATACGCCGCATCGAAAACGGAAACGGCTCAGGCGAAACGCGAAGCTCTTATCGCGGAAGCAAAAAAATATATCGGCTCTCCGTATGTTAACGGCGCGACCGGTCCGGAATCGTTCGATTGTTCCGGCTTTATCTATTTTATCGCGCGAAAATCGGCAAAGGTGCAGCTTCCGCGGAGTTCCCATGCCATATATCGATTTGTCGAGCATATTTCGGACGATGAAATCGAAGCGGGCGATTTGCTGTTTTTTTCGGCATCTTCGTCGGGGCGCATAACGCATGTCGGTCTGTACATCGGCGGTGATAAAATGATCCACGCGGCGAGCGACGGTCCGAAAACGGGCGTTATCGTTTCGTCGTGGAACGAGCGATATTGGAAGACGCATTACGTCGGCGCGGGGCGTTTTATTTCTTCGGCAAAAGGAGCGGCCGGCGCGGCTTCGGACAACTCCGATAAACAAAAATCCGATGCGCCTTCTTCCGGTAAAGATCGCGATAACAAAGCAAAGGGCACTGCGCCATCCGATAAAAACGGAACCGATAAGGGTACGCCGTCAAAGCCTTCGCATAAAGGTACGTCAAAAATCGATACTGCGAAAAAAAAGAACGGCGGCGATTCCGGTGCATTTATCGATAATTTTTACTGCAGTTTTTCGGCGGCAATCGATTGGTCGTTTTTTAAGGATAATGCTTTTGACGCGAATTTCCGCGGCGCTTGTACCGAAGCGGACGTAACGATCCCGAAATGGCCGCTTTGTCCGGGAGTCGGAACGATGATTCGGGGGTACGAAGGAGGTGCGGTTTTCGTTCCGCTTATGCTCGTGCTGTCGCCGGTCGATTCTGTCCGTATATATGCGGGTCCTGCCGTCGCACTCGGTGCTCCGACGTTTTCAGGCGAACGCATGAGCGTATCTTCTTTTCCCGGCGTTTTCGGTATATCTTTTTGTACGCCGCCGCTCGATGCGGGCAGCGTATCGATTCGTTTTACACAAGATATCTCGTATACCGTTTTTAAAAAACGCGACGGCTCAATGCCTTCCTTTGGCGATGCGTTTTGCACGGGCTTTGCACTTGTGACGGGCATACGTGTGAGCCTTCCGATGCGCGCTTTCGGCGGCAAGCGCGGTACATGACACGTTTTCAAAATAATTTTTCAAATTTTTTCAAACCGATAGACGCGGAATTGTGAAATAATTATAATCGTATGTTATGCGCACGTTTTCTATATGGTGGTATCGAATTTTATCCGCGCTCAAAATAGGCGCGCTGTCCTGCGCAGTCGGCGTGTGTTCCGGTGCCGTGTGCGCGGTATTCGGACGAGGCTTATTATTAATTAATAATTTTCGCGACGCACATCAAATATTTTTAATTCCGCTTTTGCCGCTGCTCGGGCTTTGTATCGTGTTCGTATACGACAAGTGGGGCGGCGGCGCTGAAGAGGGTATGAACCTCGTGTTCGCCGCTGAGTTCGACGACGGACGGACGATTCCGTTCCGCATGGTGCCGCTTGCCGTCGGTGCAACGTGGCTCGGACACGTCGGAGGGGCGAGTGTAGGGCGCGAAGGGGTCGCCTGCCAAATCGGAGCAGTGATCGGATATACCGTCGGAAAGCTCGTAAAAAACAAACGCCTCGCGCAGACTTTTATCATTGCGGGGATGGCCGGCGGTTTTGCGGGTTTGTTCCGTACGCCCTTCGCTGCGGTGTGCTTTGCGCTCGAAGTGATGATCACGGGGCGTCTCTTTTATTATGCGCTCGTGCCGACGATTATCGCTGCGGGGAGTGCGTCGTCCGTTTCGGGGCTCTTCGGCGTTACGCACGAATATTCACCGCTTCCCGATATGGGCGGCGCAGCGGCGTTTACGCTGCCCTTTATCGCAAAGCTCACGGCGCTCGCCCTGCTCTTTTGCGCCGCGGGGCAGCTTTTTGCGCATCTTTTAAAATATTGCCACAGTCATTTTCAATCTTGGCTGCCGAATAAATACAAGCGGGTTTTTATCGTCGGCGCGGTTTTGAGCTTGCTGCTTTTTGTCGCCCATCGCGGAAGATACGCGGGTTTGAGTTTTTCAATAACCGATGCGATTTTTGCAGGCGGAAACGTGTTTGCGTACGACTGGATTTTAAAATTGCTGTTTACCGTTGTCTGCCTTTCTGCCGGTTTTCAAGGCGGAGAGCTTACGCCGCTTTTTATCATCGGTTCGGCTTTCGGCTATATCGCTGCCCCTCTTTTCGGCTTGCCCCCGCTTTTGGGTGCGGCGCTCGGCCACGGCGCGGTGTTCGGCAGTGCGACGAATACGCTCCTTGCGCCGATCGCGATCACGGGCGCGGTTTTCGGTTTTCAATATATGCCGCTCTTCGCGCTCGTGTGCGCCGTAGCGTTTTACTGCAACGGAAATCACAGTATCTACCGCTTGCAGCGCGCGGCAACCCGCTGGTAGACGCGGACTGCGAGCCGCCTTTCGTTGTCGGGCAGCTTTCGCGCGTACCGTTTGCCGCCATCGCTTGCTCCGACCGAGCACTGCAGCCGCCGCGGAAACCGTCCGCTTTGCCGACGGCGTACTTTCTGCGGATTGTGCACTGCTCGTTTCTTCCGCAGCTTCCGCACAACAACCCGCGCTATCGCGTGAGCTTTCTGTACACAACCCTGCGCGGCACTTCGACGTCGTCTCCGAACTGGGCTTTCCGCCATGCCGCGTACTCCGACCAGTTGCCTTCGAAAAAGCGTACTTGGCTGTTGTTTTCAAAGGCGAGTATGTGTGTGCAGATTCTGTCCAAAAACCAGCGGTCGTGGCTGACGACGAGCGCACATCCGGCAAAGTCTTCGAGGGCTTCTTCGAGCGCGCGCACCGTCTGCACATCCAAGTCGTTCGTCGGTTCGTCGAGCATTAAAACGTTACCCGCTTCTTTGAGCATCATGCCGAGATTCAGCCGATTTTTTTCGCCGCCGGAAAGTACGCCGATCTTTTTATTCTGTTCCGCGCCGGAAAAATTGAACCACGAACAATAGGCATGCGCGTTCACTTCGCGCACTCCGCCTTCAAGCGCTCTGCCTTTTTCATCGACCGCGCCGAGCTTGATGATATCCTGTCCGCCGGAAAGCAGTTCGTACACCGTTTTGTCGGGATCGAGCTTCGAGCGGAGCTGATCGACGTAAACCAATTTTACCGTCGAGCCGATTTTGATTTCACCGGAATCCGGTTTTTCTCCGCCCTCTTTGCCGTCGAGCCGTTCGGCAGTTTGACCGGCCGCATCGGCGATCAATTTGAACAGCGTCGTCTTTCCCGCGCCGTTCGGTCCTACGATGCCCACGATCGCGCCCGCCGGAATATGAAACGAAAGATTTTCGAACAGGAGTTTGTCGCCGTACGATTTTGTTAAATTTTCCGCATCGATGACCGCCCCTCCGAGCCTGGGACCTGCGGGAATCGAAATCTGCGTGTCTTTGAGCGCGGTTTTGCCGCTTTGCGAAAGCAGTTCGTTGTAGCGCGTAATGTGTTCTTTGTGTTTCGCCTGCCTGCCTTTCGCACCCATGTGGATCCACTCGAGTTCGCGCTGCATCGCTTTTCGCCGTTCGCTTTCGCCCTTTTCTTCCAGCGCAAGGCGCGCTTCTTTTTGTTCAAGCCAGCTCGAATAATTGCCTTTAAACGGATAACCTTCGCCGCGGTCGAGTTCCAAAATCCAACCGGCCACATCGTCGAGAAAATAACGGTCGTGCGTGATCGCGATAACCGTACCCTCGTAATCGTTCAAATGCTTTTCAAGCCACGCGACCGTTTCCGCGTCCAAGTGGTTCGTCGGTTCGTCGAGCAAAAGGATATCGGGCTTTTGCAAAAGCAGCCGGCACAGCGCAACGCGCCTGCGCTCACCGCCGGAAAGCACATCGACGATTTGATCTCCCGGCGGACAACGCAGCGCTTCCATCGCGAGCTCCAAATTCGCATCGAGATTCCACGCGTCGAGCGCGTCGAGTTTTTCCTGCAGCTCCGCCTGCCGCGCGCCGAGTTTGTCGAAATCCGCGTCGGGATCTCCGAACGCTTCGTTTACTTTATCGAATTCCGCAAGGAGGTCGGTAATCTCTTTGACACCTTCGCCGACGATCTCTTTGACCGTTTTCCCCGATTCGAGTTCCGGCTCCTGTTCGAGATAGCCGATCGAATAGCCCGGCGCGAGATGCGTTTCGCCCGTAAACTCCGTATCGCGTCCCGCAAGTATTTTAAACAGGCTCGATTTGCCCGATCCGTTCGGCCCGATGACGCCGATCTTTGCACCGTAATAATACGAAATGCCGATATTTTTCAAAACGACTTTTGTGCCGTACGCGCGGCTCACATCGTCCATCGTGTAGATGATTTTTTTATTGTCAACCGTCTTTGCCATACGCACATCATATCTGAAAAAATCGAATACTGCAAGTTTTCGATTTGGATTTCCCGGTTATTAAAATTTAATAATATCGATTGGTAAATTATTAATATATTTTGCCGCCCGCATTTTCCGTATCGTCTGTTCGGGTGTTTATTAATTTTTAGGGCGTGCCCCTCACTCCGCTCGGGTCGGGCTTTGCGGGGTTCCGCGCTCGCGCGCTTCATTCCTCCGCTCGCTCATCGCTCGCTCCGGAACTTTCGCCCCTCCAATCCCTCACGCGCCCCTCTCTTACGCTCTATGTTTCTATAAAAAAACGCTTTTAAATCCGCGTAAAAAATGCATTTGCACACGATATATAGGCGGGCTGCAAAGTGCCGTGTGGAAGAGCGCGTGATGCATGCGTTTCCGCGCGGTATGCGGCTTTGAGGTGCAGTATGAAAAAATCGACGCTTTTCCTTGCGCTGTTTGTATTGTTCGTATGCGGCTGTGCGGGAAAAAAAATCCGACGAATATGCAACGCTTAAAAATTCCGGCTTAACGGAAGACGCGCTGTATGGAAACGTAAAATATTTTATGGTACAATAAACGTATGGATTATATGACTGTAAAACCGTTCATAAAATGGGCGGGAGGGAAAAGCCAGTTATTAACTGAAATTCGAACAAAATATCCGGCAAAGATTGAAAAATATTGTGAGCCGTTTCTCGGCGGTGGTGCGGTTTTGTTTGATATTCTCGCAAATTTTCATCCCGATGAAGTTCTTGTAAACGATATAAACAAAGAACTTATAAATGTTTATAAACAAATTAAAACGAATTGCGATGATTTAATAAAAAATCTCCTAGAATTGCAAAAAGATTATTGGAACAATGGAAACGATGAAAGAAAAAAAATATATTTAAATAAAAGGAAAAAATTTAACGATTTAAAATCGAACGGCGGAAATTCGGAAAAAGCGGCTTTATTTATTTTTCTCAATAAAACCTGTTTTAACGGCTTATACCGCGTAAATTCGAAAGGTTTATTTAACGTTCCGATGGGAGCATATAAACGCCCTCCGATCTGCGATGTAGAAAATCTTCGTCGTTGTGAAAAATTATTGAAAAAAGTAAAAATTATTTGCGGTGATTTTTCCTCAACGGTAGATTTTATCGATTCGAAAACTTTCGTCTATTTGGATCCTCCTTACCGCCCAATTTCCCCCACGTCTTCGTTTACGGCATATTCGGAATTTGTTTTTACCGATCGGGAGCAGATAAAACTCGGTACCTTTGTTGATGAAATTACAAAAAAAGGCGCTAAGATAGTTTTAAGCAATTCCGATCCGAAGAATACGAATAAGAACGATAATTTTTTTGATGACTTGTATAAAAAATACAATATCGTCCGCATTGAGGCAAATCGTATGATAAACAGCAAAGCGTCGGCTCGCGATTCGATAAATGAATTATTAATTTGTAATTTTTAAAAATTTTTACAGGAGTAATATGATAAAGGGCGGAAAAGGCGGAGGAAACACGAGGACAGGTTTGGTTTTTGAAGGAAAGGTCGATCTTTCAACGTTTCTTTCAAAGCAGCCGGGATATAAAATCAACAATGGTAATGTTTTTTACAGAGGTGAAAAAGTAGCGCGTATTTTTAAAAAACATACGTTTTATGAATTCTTAAACGAAATCGGAATTGACTGGAAAGCGATAATTTCAAAAAAATTATTACCCGATGACAGTATCTATGTAATTATAAATAATACTCTTTTCATCATCGAGTGCAAACATCAACAAGTTGCCGGATCGGTAGATGAAAAATTACAGACATGTGATTTTAAGAAAAAACAATATCAACGACTTATGGCGCCGGCAAATATTGAAGTGGAATATATGTACTTGCTCGATAATTGGTTTAGGGCTCCCAAATATAAAGACGTTTTGGATTATATAATTAGCGTCGGCTGTCAATATTACTTCGAATACATTCCTTTGACAAAAATCGGATTACCAGTTCCGCCGGAATTAATAACCGATTAGTGATATGGTGCAATCGTATTATAGATCCCGAAACCGCGATTTTACCCTCTTGCAAGGTGATTGCATTGAATTATTAACGCAATTCGATTTTCAATTTGATATGATTTTTGCCGATCCTCCTTATTTTTTATCGAACGGTGGTATTTCCGTACAGAGTGGAAAACAAGTCAGTGTAAACAAAGGTGATTGGGATAAATCGCAAGGCTTTGTGAAAGATAATAAGTTTAATTTTGATTGGATTTCGCTGTGCCGCGATAAATTAAAAGAGGACGGTACGATTTGGGTTTCGGGTACTTATCATAATATTTTTTCCGTTGCACAAATGCTTACCGAATTGGGTTTCCGGATATTAAATTGTATAACGTGGGCAAAAACGAATCCTCCGCCGAATCTTTCCTGTAAGTTTTTCACGCATTCTACGGAATTTATTTTATGGGCGCGAAAAAATAAAAAAATCACTCATTATTATAATTATGAACTTATGAAGGAGATCAACGGCGGGACACAGATGAGGGATTTATGGATTTTACCTGCAATTGCAAAATGGGAAAAATCTTGCGGTAAGCACCCGACGCAAAAATCGCTTCCGCTGCTTGCACGAATAATTCTCTCTTCGACGAAAGAGTGGGCATGGATTCTCGATCCGTTTACCGGTTCAAGTACAACAGGGATTGCAGCGAGTTTATTAAATCGTCGGTTTCTTGGTATAGATAGAGAGAAAGATTTTCTGGAAATTTCAAAAAATAGAAGAGAAGAAATTGAAGATGTAAAAATCCGAGAAGAGTACAGAACACGAATCAGTAAATATTCGAATAAGTCAATAAAAAAATTGCTTGAAATACAAAATCGGGAACCGTATTTTGGACCGGATTTACCCATATATCAATAATACCGATATAGCGCATTGTGTTGTTAAATCTTCTTTCTTCTCATAAAATTTCATATTAAAACCGACCGAATTCGCCGATATTTTTCAAAACGACTTTTGTGCCGTACGCGCGGCTCACATCGTCCATCGTGTAGATGATTTTTTTATTGTCAACCGTCTTTGCCATACGCACATCATATCTGAAAAAATCGAATACTGCAAGTTTTCGATTCGCATTTCCCGATTATTAAAATTTAATAATATCGATTGATAAATTATTAATGTATTTTGCCGCCCGCATTTTCCGTATCGTCTGTTCGGGTGTTTATTAATTTTTAGGGCGTGCCCCTCACTCCGCTCGGGTCGGGCTTTGCGGGGTTCCGCGCTCGCGCGCTCCATTCCTCCGCTCGCTCATCGCTCGCTCCGGAACTTTCGCCCCTCCAATCCCTCACGCACGGGGAGCGAAGGCGCTTTTGCTTTCCGCCGAATGTTTCAAAAACGCTGTCGGTCTTTGTTCGCTGCGTTTCGTTTATGTTTAAACGGCTTTACCGCTTTCCGAATCTTGTGCCGTATCGATGTCGCGGCATTGATGCGGCTCTTCGTTATGCAGCGTTTTTACGCCGAACAAAAAGTAGACGATGTGGCATATCCACACGACGGCGAGACAAATTCTGCCGACGGGCACCCGCTTCATCATGATAAAGCCTGCAAGCATCACCGCGCTCGACGTCGCAAGAATCGAGATCTTCGTTTTTATCGTCATCGCTTTTCGTTCGACAAAACTTTCCAGATTTTCTTTGTACAGCGTCGTACCGGTAAACCAATCGTGCAGCTTTTTCGAACTCTTGGCGAAACAGAACACGGTTGCCAAATAAAACGGCACGGTCGGAAGCAGGGGCAGTATGATGCCGACGGTACCTAATCCCAGCGAGATAAAACCGAGTATTATCCACAAGATGCGAATCGGATTTTTCATTTTGATTCCTTTTCCATTTCAAAAACGGTATGTGCGATATTCAGCGTCGACATTCGATGCGATACGATGACGACGGTTTTTCGTTTTGATTTTTCGTTGAGCGATTTCAAAATGATGCCTTCGTTCAGCGAATCGAGATTGCTCGTCGGTTCGTCCAAAAGTACGATCGGCGCATCGTGCAAAAAGGCGCGGGCAAGTCCTATGCGCTGCCGCTCTCCTCCGGACAGCGTGCTGCCCAGTTCGCCGACTTCCGTATCGTATCCGTCGGGGAGCGAAGAGACGAATTCGTCGAGCGACGCTTTTTTTGCCGCATCGATTATTTCTTCGCGTGTCGCGTCGATTTTGCCGATCGCGATATTGTTCGCAATCGTGTCGCGAAAGAGGGACGTTTCCTGCGTCACGTAGGATTCCGCAGCTCGGAGGGATGCCGTATCGATCGTTCGTATGTCTTTTTTCGAAAGCGAAATGCTTCCCGACTGCACGTCCCAAAAGCGCATGAGCAATTTTAAAAGCGTCGATTTGCCGCAGCCGGACGGCCCATGGATGCCGAAAATCTTCCGGCCGGGAATCGCGAGCGAAAAATTCGTCAGGATGTTTTCCGCGCCGTAGGAAAAATCGGCGTTTGCAATATCGATGCCGTTTACGGCAAAAGCTTTTTCGGCGTTTGAAACGGAGATACCCTTTGCAGAAAACGTTTTTGCGGCTGCGTCGGCATCGGCAGTTTCGCTTGTTACTTCTTCGACGATCGGCTTTTCATCGAGCAGAGAGAGGACTCTTTCTCCGCTTGCAAGCGTCTGCATCAAATTGTTCGAGAGATTCGACAGCGCGACGACCGGCCCGAACGAACTCATTACGGCGACGGTCGTTACGACGGCATTTCCGAGTGAAACGCTGCCGGCAAAAAAAGAGCGGAGTACGAGACAAAAAACCGCGGCGTCAAATGCGAGGATGACGATATTGGTAAGGGCGCGCTGATACGATTCGAGCGTCGAAAGTTTTTTTTGCATATGCGTCAATTCCTGCGAGCGCTTTTCCAATTCCGACAGGCGCTTTTTGCCGCAGCCGTATTGTATCGTTTCGTCGAGGCCGCGAAGCGAATCGAGCACGAAGGCGCTCAAATTTCCGAACGCGTTTCGAAACTTGAGACCCTCCGCACCTCCGAGCTTTGCGTTTGCGAGCGGGATGACGGCGCCGACCGTTATATACGCACATAAAGCGATGATACCGGCCGCGGCGCTTCCGTGCCATATAAAGACGGTCATGCACGCCGACACGATGAGCGCGATCGCGACCGGAGAAATCGTGTGCGCGTAAAAGACTTCGAGCAGTTCGATGTCCGATGTTATTATCGAAATGAGATTGCCTTTGTCTCTGCCTTCGAGCTTTGCAGGGCAGAGTTCGCGGAGCTTTGCAAAGATACGGTGTCTAATGAGCGCGAGCAGTTTAAAAGCGATAAAGTGATTGCAGTACTGTTCCGCGTAATGGAAGACGCCGCGGCACACGGCGAACGCGATCAAAAAGTACGGCAAGATCCGAAGCGGCAGCAAGGGTGCGCTTTGAGCTGCGATGCCTGCGATTCCCGAAGCCGCCGATACCGTTACGGCGATTGCGCACAAGTGTCCGATGCTGCCGAAAAAAATCGCGAGCAGCATGACGGGGATGAGCGTCCGTACGAGGATGATGAGGCGTGCCATAATCGAAAATACGTTTTTTCTTTCGGCTTTTCGCTGCGCTGTGTTGCACTTCATCGTTTTGCCTCCGCCGCATAGGTTTCGAGTTTATGCTGTGCGTTGTACATTGCCGCATAGTTCCCTTTCAGTTTTATCAATTCGTCATGCGTACCCGATTCAATAACATGTCCGCCGTCGAGCATGTATATGCGCGCGGCGTCGGAAACGTTCGACAGCTTGTGCGAAATCACGATGACGGTTTTCTTTTTTGCCAAAGCGTTGACGACGTCCATGATCATCGCTTCGCTTTCGGCATCGACGTTCGATGTCGCTTCGTCGAATATATAGACGGCACTGTCGTGGAGCAATGCGCGGGCGAGTGCGAGACGTTGCCGCTGACCACCCGACAGATTGCCGCCCTTTTCCGAAAGTTCCGTTTTAAGCCCGTTTTGCGTTTGCAAAAAATCCCACAAATTGACTTTTTGCAGAGCGCGCTGCATATCTTTTTCCGATGCACTTGCATTTCCCATGCGCAGATTGTATTCGACCGTTCCTTTGAAAATATAGCTTTCGTGCGTGACGAGCGTCGCCGCGCTCATGACGGCATCTTCGCGTATCGAAGAGAGTTCGGTTTTATTAAAACGGATGCTGCCCGAATAACCTTTGTTGCGCGTCATGATAAGAGATGCTATCGTACTTTTTCCCGAGCCCGATTTTCCGACGATTGCCGTGAGCGACTTCGGTTTGCACGAGAGCGACATGTTTTTCAATACAGTCCGCTCGGGCGAATACGAAAACGAAACGCCGGAAAATTCTACGGCGACGGAAGAACCGGAAAGGACTGCGGCACGTTCGTCTTCTTCCGGCAGATCGAGCAGGGTAAAAATTTTGTCCGAGGCTGCCATGCCGTTCATCGCGACGTGAAAAAAAGAACCGAGGAGGCGGAGCGGAATAAAAAATTCCGCGGCGAGCAGTACGATCATGAGGCAGCCGCCGAGCGTAACTTCTCCGCGTGCGAATTCGGCGAGCGCAATGATCATGCCGATTGCCGCTCCGCCGTACGCCATAATGTCCATAACGCTCGTACTGTTCAACTGCATGGAAAGCACTTTCATCGTAATCCGTCTGAAGTTTTCGGCTTCCCTGTCCATTTCGGCCGCTTTTTGTTCATCGGCGCGGTAGATTTTTAAAGTGGTCAGTCCCTGCAAATTTTCCAAAAAGCCGTCGCCGAGCTTTGCATAGAGCGCCCAGTATTTTCGCAAAAGGAATTTTGCGATCTTCATAATGAGTACGATCGAAAGCGGAATGAGCGGTACGCACAAAAGCAGGACGGCGCTTGCCTTTACGCTGACAAAAGATAAAACCGCAAAGAGCGTTAAGGGCGCAAGCAAACTGTAGCCGAACTGCGAAAGGTATTTTCCGAAATAGATTTCAAGCTGTTCGACGCCGTCGGAAGCGAGCTGTACGATTTCCGCAGTCGGCGCGGAACTCCGATATGAGGCACCCAAGCGCAAAAGTTTTTCGTACATATGCTTTCGAAGCGTTATTTTAACGTCGGCGCTCGCTTTGTAAGATGCGGCGACGTAGAAGCGGTCGGATACGAATCGGACGGCAAAGTAGCACAGCGCTGCCCCTGCGTACAGCGGGGCGAGAGGGGCGATCGGCTCATGAACGAATAGTTTCTGCACGATATCGCTTATAAAAAAGACGATTGCTATTTGGCAGAGCAGCGAAATCCATTGGCAGAGCACTTGCAAAAAAACGAATTTTTTTGCGTGCGACAGCAATCGTATCAATCGAATTTTAATCATGCGTTTTTCCTGTTTGCATGCCGACGATTATGTGCTTTATGACAAGGATCGGGTGATATAAAAATATCCGCGGTCCCGAAAACCGCATAACCGTTTTGATTTTATTTCTCTTTTCCTGCGAATAACAGTGCGCTTTGCATGCGGAGCAAAATGTCTTTTCCCTCATAAACGGACACTTGTCGATCTTTCCGACCGCGTACTCATACAGCGCGCCGCACTCGGAACACAGGGTATTCTTTCTGCCGTGCTTTTTCCTGCAATACAGCCGTATCATTTCTCCGATGATTTTCTTTTCGTGCGCCGTTTTTGTTTCGGTGGAGTTACCCATTGCTAACGATACTAGCGGATAAACTTTTCCGCGTCAATCAATCTCTTGACATATCCCGATTTAAATAATAGCATAGGATAACAATAGTTAGTTATAGACAACTCCTGAAAATCTACACGATTTTTTGGAGATTCTCGATATGTTTTTGAAACTGCTATGAAATATCTATTTAAAGAAATACTTGCATCTTTCAGAGAACACGGAATGCGTGTTACAAGTCAGCGCAAACGGCTCGTTTCGATTATATTGCAGAATCCCGATTTATCACCGAAAGAAATTTTTTACATCGCACAGAAAAAAGACAGTTCGATCGGGCGGGCAACCGTATATCGGCTCATTCGTTTGCTTCAGGAACTCGGCTATATCGGGCGTCACTATATTAAAATCGTGCCGAACCGAAACGCTCCGGCTGCTTCGTTTCCGACGTAGAGTCTTCTTAAGTGAATGTGAATACATGCAACGATAAGGAAAATCGGGTGTCGTTATGAGATTGATCGAATTTATTAATTTGGGCGGGCCTATCAACTGGGTGCTTGCCGTAATTTTGTGTTTTTGTTTTTGCCAATGTCTCGAACGCGGCATATATTTTTTCCAAACGCGCAAAGGTTCGAAAAACGACGTAGTGAAGCGCCTGCAGGAAAAGACGTCCGCCGTTGCCGCATTGCCGGAGGGGCAGCGCCGTACGGAACTTGTCAAAGAAAGTACGCTTTTGTATTACGAAATGAACCGCGGGCTGTGGCTGCTCAATTTTATCAGCGCGGTCTCGCCTTCGATAGGGCTGCTCGGCACGGTTACCGGTCTTATCGGCTCGTTTTCCAAGATGGCGGAAGTGGGCGCAGCGGTGAATATTCAGGATTTGTCCGGCGGCATTTGGGAAGCGATGCTCACGACGGCGTTCGGCATGATCATTTCAATACCGGCGCTCCTGTGCTACCGCACGTTCAAGCGTATCATCGAAAAACGCATGATGTTTATGCAGCTGTACGGCGAAGAAACCGAGCGGAAAGCATCGGGAGGCAAATAATGTTCGGCCCCGATGCTTTTTCCCGCTATGACGAAGAGCTTGTCGTAAACATAACGTCGCTCATCGACGTCATCTTTATTTTGCTCATTTTTTTTATGGTGTCGACCCAATTCAAAAGGAGCTCTTTGCCGCTCGACTTGCCGAGAAGCGAAGACGCGACGCAGGAGCGCAATACGACGAAGGTGCTCGCCGTTACCGCCGACAGAATGGAATTGGACGGCGACAGTATAACGCTTGAAGCGCTCGAGGATACGCTTTCATCTCTGTATGCGCGGGAACCGGAGCTTGCGCTTTCGCTCGAATGCGAACGGACGGTCGAGTTCGAACGGATCGTGCAGATATTGACAAAGGTGCAGGCCGCGGGGATCAGCCGCATAGGTATCGTGCATGAGCCGCTGGATTAGCTCCGCTCTGTGTACGCTCGCAATCGTTGCAGTGCTGTTTTGCCTGCCCTTTTGGGGTATACGGAGCGCTTCGTCGTCTCAAGCGTCGATCGTGTCGGATACGACGGTGTCGAACGTGCGTATCGTGCAGCGTGCGGCAAAAAAAGCGCCGGCAGCCGTGCACAATAAAAGCGTTCCCGCAGTTCCGGCAACGCCGGTCGAAACGATCCCTTCTTCGAAGATAGAAACACCTGCCGAAGAACTCGAGCAAACCGAAGAGCCCGCTGCGGAAGCGACCGAAGCGACCGATGAAAGCTCGTCGGCGGATGCGAACGAAACTACGGCAAGCGATGCGGCGGATACGGGCGGCACAGTCGATTCGTTTTCTCATACGCAGGGAGCGAAAGCGGCAGCAACGTATAAATCCTATGTGCTCGGGCGTATCGCATCGAAAAAAACATACCCCTACGCCGCCCGTTCAAGCGGCTTGGAGGGGAAAGTGCGCGCACGGATCGTCATCAATCCCGACGGAACGCTTGCCGAAGCTGTCATCCTCGAACCGTCGGAATACGACGTTTTGAACAACGCGTGTCTCGCCGCGATAAACAAATCCGCCCCGTTCAGAAAAATGACGAGCGGAGCAAGCGCAATGACGCTTTCGTTTGTCATGGATTTTTCGCTGCACTGAGCGCAGCGAACGGCGCGAGTCGGCGAACGGCGCGAGTCGGCGAACGACGTTTTCGCCGAAAGCGTGGTTGTGTCGGCGGCGGTTTCAATCGGTCGCGTTTCGGTTTTGTTGATATTTTTTCTCAATAAAGCGGAATTGTATTGCATGAAACGTAAAAATCCTTTACATAGTAAGTTAGCATAAACTAACTAAAATCGGGGTAAACCTTTGAAGCGATATATTTTTTTCCATATTGCGATTGCGATTTTTTCGGCATCGCTTTTATGTTCGCAGGAAGCGGAAGACGATGTCATCGTCGTCGATGCGGAAAAGATCGAACAGACTATGGACGATGCCGTCGAACAAAAAAAAGTGATCACAACCGATGATATACGGAAGTCCGGATCGAAAACCGTCGGCGACGCTTTGAAAACGCTGCCCGATGTTACGGTGAGCGCGGCGACGGCGGGCAATGCGAACGAATCCGTCACTATGCAGGGACTCGGCAACGGCTACGTCAAAATCATGATAGACGGCGTGAGCGTTTCGACGGACATATCCGGATCTACGCCGATATTTCAGATCCCCGTCGAAAACATCGAACGCATCGAAGTCATCAAGGGTGCGGATTCCGTTTTGTACGGAAGCGATGCGATGGGCGGCGTCATCAATATCATAACTAAACGCGAGCAGACGGCGGATGAAAAAGAGACGGCGGACAGTTCGAAAAAAAACGATCTGAAAATGTCGGGCAGCGTTACCCATGAAATCGGCTTTATGCCGCTCGTACTCGGCTGGAAAAATTATATCGCCGGAAATTTTTCCGTTTCGGGAAAGCATATTTCGAATACGTTGATCGGCAGTTTTGATTATAATCCCGGTAGAGAAAAAAAGACGGAAGACGCTCTTGCCGGAAAAATCAGCTATTATAAAGGTACGCGGAAAATACTCGGCTTTGTGCGGGATACGCTTACATGGAACGATGTGTGGGGTTCAATCGGAGCATACGGAGTGTACAGCGGTTCGCACCAGATAAGCAATTATACGAAGACGGGATTCGACAAAGGCACAGATATGATTTACACCGCGCACCGCGGCGAATTCGGTTTTACGGGAAAATATATTTGGAACGACAAACTGTATGCCGACGGCTTCCTTACGGGGAAACTGTATTTTATGGATACCGTTTACAACGTAAAGGCCGGCATCCACTCTTCTTCAACCGGAACGCATTCGAATTCTTTTGATGCCGAACACGATGTGCGCCTTCACTGGAAACCGAATACGATCAACGATATCACGCTGGGCGCAAATATCGACTTGGAATCCATGTCGGGTACCTTGCTCGACAATCGCAAATACGCCTTGGAAACTGCGCTCTTTGCGCAGGACAGCATTGCGCTTTTCGATAAAAAACTCACGCTCGTGCCCGGCGTCCGCTTCGATGTTTCGCCGAGCGTTCAGGGGAGCGGCGCCCTCTTTATGGCGACGCCGAAGTTCGGCATAAAATACAATCCGAGTGAAAAAACGGCGCTCCGCTTCAGTTACGGCATGGGCTATAAAATCCCTACGCTGAAAGAAAAATATTGGATTTTCAAACACAGCTATGCGCCAGGAGCCGGAAACTTTATCCTCTACGGAAATCGGAATCTTCTGCCTGAAACGTCGCACAGCTTCAATATCGGAGTCGAGCAAAACGTAAAAAATCTTTTTAAAGTTTCCGCAGGCGGCTATTTCAACTATATACAGAACCTCATAGACAGCGTCGTTATAGACGGCGTTTCTTCCCCGCAAATACGCGAATACCGAAACGTGGATACGGCAGTAACCTACGGCGGCGATATTTCCGTAAGTTCCGAAATGGACAGGTTTACCGTAAAAACCGGCTACGCATACACCGGAGCGAAATTTTTCGACAAAGAAAGCAGCGGCTGGGAAGACCTCGCGCTCCGCGTCGCGCATAGAGTGACCGCGTACGTCGCATACCGTATCCCCGTCATAGAAACGACGGCCGCTTTGAACCTGCAGTGGAATTCGCCGCAGCTTTTGACCGCAAAAAGCGGCTACTATACGCCCGATTACTTTATGGTCGGCTTCGACGTTTCGAAAAAGTTTTTGGATGAAAAACTTGAAGTGTACGCGGGTTTGGATAATATGCTGAACAACGTCCACTTTATAAAAGGAAGCAATAACGAAACGCAGGAGTATTATTACGGACTCGCCGAAGGGATCGGACTGCGTGTCGGCGGGAGATATAAATTCAATTAAATTGGTTTATAGGTATGTTATGAAAAAACGACTATACGGATTTTTTGCCGCGGCGGCGCTCGCTTCTTCTTTGCTCTGCGTTTCCTGTGACGCGATTGCGGACGCTTTTAAAGATGAAACGCTTGAACCTGTCGATATTTCCGAACTCTACGGTTACACGTATTACGGAAGCATTACGCCTTCGGGCGGTACCACGCTCAAGCCTGCGCTCACGATTTATAACAGCGATCGGCTCGATTGGAATATGAGCGTCAACGGCATGACCAACAATCAATTCTATTATTATTCGGTAAAAAATTCCAAAAACAATTATACGCTGTATTGGTTTGGCGGCGCGGATTCCGTTGCGGCAATGGCGAAGGACGCTTCAAAAGCCGCGATGACGGTTCAAATCGGCATAAACAGTACGGACGGGATCACCATTTTGCTTACGGGCGACGGGCTTACAGGCATAGGCGCGATGTCGAATACGCGCGTTCCCATGTCACGTCAGGTGATGCTCGGCCGTGCGGAAAGAGTACCCGATATTGCATTCGATCCGAGCATTCAGGACGTAACGATTGAAATTCCGAGCGATGCTGCTGCGGCCGATTGGGGAGGGTCTGCTTCATATACGGGAACATTCGACTATTTGGTCGGACCGGGAGGAAGCACAGCGAGAGGACACGGAAGCTGCGGCGCCGGAATCGAACCGAAAATTACTCTTACGTCGGACGGAACTCACACGGTAAAGCTCGGTATGCACCGCTTTATCAATGGGTCAGGTATGACGATCGAAGCTTATGATATTCCCGGCGTACGCGTGTCTGAAAAAGACGGTGTATATTATCTGAAGCGCGATCCGGCCGGTGTTCCTGCAAATATAGGTGGTGTATCTAAAACATTAAACGATCTGACGGTTTGCGGAAAACTTGAAGGCGGCAAATTGACGCTGCGCGTCGAATTTAAGCCGGGCAGGATGCCGTTTCCGATTATTGAGATATTTACAGGCAATTAAACGGAGTTTCCGTTTGGAAAAATATACTGCTTCGAAAGAAGCTGAAGGAGGTACGATAAAAAGCGCGTCTGAAATATCGCCGTCGCTGGAGTCTAGAGCCAAAAAACGCTGAAGCGTTTTTCTTTTATCGGAGACACTCGCGATTTCTGTGCATTGCTCGAAATCGCAGCGTTCTTATCTCGAGTTTGCTCGGATGTTTGCAGAAGACGTGTATACGTGGCGTTTCGATAAAAATCGCATGAATACGATACGCTTTATTTTGCAAACTCGACTATTGAATATGTGCGCACACGCGCACGGCTAAAAACTTTTTCGAAAGTTGCAACTTTCTGCAAAAGTTTTTATAGGAGGTTTTTATGAAAAAGATATTGTTTGTTTTGGCGGCTTTAACAGCTGTCGGAATCGGATTTACCGCATGCAGCAACGGCTCGTCGGACAACAACGGGGGGGGGGGTATTAAACCTGCCGCAAAAACATACAAAGTCGGCGCTAGACTGAGCTGTGTTGTCAATGCAATGGTGCCGGGTGGTGTCGATTTCGGAACAGGACTGTTGAAAGACGCTTCCGTTACTATTGACAGTTCCGGCAATGCAACGATGACGGCGAAGTTCGGAAAGGCAGAAGCGATGAGCGGAGCAGCAAAAACGTTTATCGATCCGCGCAATTCAAAACCGGGTTATTATGATGCAGGCGGAGTCAAAAAGGATGTAATTGCCTATACCATAAGCCCTGAAGGCGATACCGCAACTCCTCCTCCCACAGATCCTGATCACGCTGCCGGTGTCCGCTACGTCACATCGATGACCTTCCCTGTAAGCGAACATAAAAACGTATACTATTTATGGTTTTACTTGAATTCAGATATGATGGGTGTACAGTTTTGCGACGGAAGCGGTTCGTTCACTTATAACCAACCTGATAAGCCCACAAAATATAAGGGTGAATTTACGATCGACTGGTCTACGCTTACCGAACAATAGCATATAGAGAATATGTTCGCTGTGCTGCCTTCTAAAAAGGCGGATATGCGAACACCGGTTTATAATCGCGTTTGCCGCGAAAGAGCAGCAAGCGCTTTCAGTGCATGACGCGCGCTAACGCTTCCGCGTTTGTACCATACGCATACGCCTGCGTGAAAAAGCAATCGTTTTTTTGCGTGGGCGTTTTTAACATTTTTTCAGTATAACCTTTACCCCGCCCGGTTTGTTTTCTACACGAGGGATTATGCGATGAAAAAAAATCTGTCCGTGAAAGAGCCGTACTTCGAAACGGACGCGGCGTATTCTTTGCTTTTCAAATCGATGTTTGCGGCGCTTCTTTTTTTGCCGCTTTTGTTTGTGTCCTGTACGTCTTCCGTCGAACTGCGCGCAAACGGCGACGGCAGCGTCGACATAACATACGATGCGGCATTCGGTTCGGCATTTGTCGAAATGATGCAAGCGCTTTCGGGCGGCGGGAATTCGCGTCTTTTCGATGCGGATGAGATGACGGCGCAGTTTCTGGCGGCCGGCGTCAACGATGTACGCATCGCTTCTCCTGCGGACACGTCGCTCGGTATAAGGCTCCGTTTGCCGAAGGGAGGGGACGATCCCGTGTCGCAGTCGACCTGTCTTTCGAGATCGGGCAATACTTTGTCTCTCGCGTTCTCTCCCGAATCCTGTGCAAAATTATACAAACTTCTGCCCGACACGATGCAATCCTATATCGATTTATGCATGGCACCTCTTTTTCTCGGCGAACCTATGTCGCAAAACGAATATGTCGATTTGATCGCTTCCGTCTACGGTCAAGCGCTCGCCGACGAACTCAAGCGCTCGAAAATAAAGATTTCGCTCTTTGCACCGAACGACGAGAAAAAAGCGTCCAAAACGGTCGAGCTCCCGCTTACGGAACTGCTTACGAGTACGAAACCCGTTTCGTTTTCCGTCGCGTGGTAGGACGTGATTGAAGTGCTGTTTGTAATACTCGAATATGTGTCCGTCACGTCGTATTAAGGCGACTGTTTTATTTGCGCGACGTTGACTTTTTATGTATCAGGAAGTATCATTGGTATGCAGGGGTGCACTATGAGTGATTTTTTATTTGCAATGCCAAAAACAATAGACGGTATCGCAAGTGTTATTGATTTATTTGGTGTATATCCTATGTATAATAATTCCGCTTCCGAAGAAGAAGCGGATAGACGTGCATTTACTGCCGATATGCAGGCACTACAAAATGATATGAAGCTTGCCGTAAAAATTGTAAATCAAGAATGTCAAAGAAAGATAAACAGACCGTAACAAGATTTTTAGACGAAGCCGATTCTCAAATAGCAAGACAAGAAGTCGTTTTTATGGCACGGTCTTCTTTTTTGCCGCCGCCAAAAGAATTAAAAGAATATGAAGAGATATTGCCGGGTATTACCGATAGATTGCTTTCTTCTTTTGAGAAACAGCAGGAACATCGCTTTGCCCTTGAGAAAAATACCGTTTTTACCGGTTCTAAACAAACTTTACGCGGACAGATTCTTGCGTTTATATTAGGCTTGATAACTATTATCGGAGGTCTTTATCTTATTTCACAGGGTAAAGATATACAAGGATATCGGCTTCTCATCGGTACAGCCGCAACACTGGTGAGTGTTTTTATTTATGGTAAACATCAAAATAAAAAAGAACGCATTGAAAAAGCGCGCTTAAATCCGGAAAAAAATTAATAAAATCGAATTCGTTATTTTTTTTGTACAAATATTTTATTCATGCAGAGGCTTATCTCACATTTTATAAGTGCCCGAGCAGTAAGAACTACAATTCACTTTCCTTGACCCGAATATTTTTCAGCACTATACTGAAACCATAAAATTTTATACGCAGTGAGGCAATCCTATGAAAGTAATCGATACGAAAAATGCGCCGGCGGCGATAGGCCCCTATTCACAGGCGATCGTTGCAAACGGCTTCGTGTACACGTCCGGTCAAATCCCGATCGATCCCGAGACGGGCTCCGTTACAGGCAAAACGATAACCGAACAGGCGGAACAGGTTATGAAAAATCTCAAAGCGGTGCTCGAAGCGGCGGGAAGCGATTTTACGAAAGCGGTCAAAACGCTGTGCTTTCTCAAAACGATGGACGACTTTGCGGCGTTCAACGAAGTGTATGCAAAATATTTTACCGGTAAGCCCGCGCGCTCGTGCATAGCGGTCGTGCAGCTTCCGAAAAACGTGCTCGTCGAAGTGGAAGTTGTCGCCCAAGCTGCAAACTGATGCCCGTACGAATAAAAAAAACAGAAGCCGATGATCGAATCCCGTTCGGATCAGACATCGGCTTCTGAATATGCGAGATACCGTCGGCGTCCCGCTGTAAAATTAATAAAAATTATTAAAATCTGACCGTTCCCTCGAATCGCACGCAGCTCAAATCTTTATACTTTCCGTAAGTGCCGTCGCTTTTCGGACCGGGAAAATAGCCGTCGAACGCAAGCGCAAGCGAAATCTCGTCGGTGAGGTTGTACTTTGCTTTAAGACCGGCAAAGCCGTCCAAATCGTTTAAACGTACAAGACCGGTACACGAAAGCGTGAGCGTTTCGGAAAAAAGCGTTTTCGAAAGGTTTGCCGTAGCCCCGTGTTCGTACGCGTTGCGCGCAAGCGAGTCGACATAATCGAATACGACGTCCCCGTAATACTGCGCGGTAAGCATCCAGCCGTTTTTATTCCAGTCGAATCCCGTAAGGGCTCTCAGTTCGTTTTTTCGTTTGCAGCCGCCGAGCGAAGTTTGTCCGAGTTGAAGCGCTCGCTCTATAAAAAACGCGCTTTCCGCTCTGATCACAAAAGCTCCTGCGGGAACGGCCAAGTCGAAGCCCGCCATGCCGTACCGATAATACTTTCCCGACACGATAATTTTAGTCGGCGGCATCGCATCGGGCGTATACATAAAATTCGGCGAATCGTCAAAGCCGTAGTATCCGTACAGCGAAAAGTCGACCGCCGGAAACCAAAAACTTACGCGCGCGGCACAGCTTGAATTTGCGATGTTCAGCTCCGGCTTTGAAATATCGCCGAGTACGACCGGTACGGCACCAACGGAACTCGGAATGAGCGCTTTTCGAAGCGGATTCCACGATTCGAACGGAAGCGCAGAGGGTCTGAAAAACGGAATCCAATACGCATCGGCGGAAAAATACGTTCCCGAAAGCGTGCCCTTTATCGCGTCGATGCCGAGCCTGCTTTCGCTGTAGTTCGACGTACCCAGAGATGCGAGATTTTGCGGGCAGAGGATATCCGCGATGCGTATGCCGTCCGCTTTTCCCCACGCCGTTATCTGCCGTCCGATTTTTAAGCCCGCCGTCAAACCCTTTCCGAACTCGTTCGACGTCCACGAAAAATACGCTTCCTGCAGTTCCGCGCCGAGTCCGTCGGTAAGCGAAAAACTTCCGCCGGAATTCGCAGCGAGCGCATTGAAATACGCGTTGCCCGCGATAAAGACCGAGCAATCCGCAAAGCGCGCGTCGATCTCTCCGCTCACCGTTTCTTTTGCGGGTGAAAAATCGCCCGCGTTATCGCCTCGTATAAAAACGCCGACTGCGGTTTTAGCGCTTCCCGAAAATGTGATGCCCTGCGAAAATGCGAAGGAGGCGGAAAGAACGCAGACAGCCCCGAACACAGCGGTACGATACCGCCGCACAGCCTGCAACATTTTTAAAATTAATAATTTCATTTTATCGCTCCGCGTTCAAGGGATGCAACGGTAAAGACGGAATCGTTTATCGGTATGTTGTAGTGCACGTCTTTCATTTCGATGACGGTCGAATGATCGGTTCTGACATTTTTCATCGTCATCTTGCCGATCGTCCATATACCGTCGATTTTTTCAATGTTTGTACATTCGAGTTTGCGCTGCAGTGCGTTTTGCCGGTCGTAGTATTCGCTTTTTAATAATTTGAAATTATCTTTGCGGATCCATACGATGCGGCGGGGGTTTTTTTCCGTTTTATCTTTTGCGGCGCATTCGATTTTCCAGCAGTCGAAGCCGTCGACGGTTTCGGAAGCGAGCACGGTAAACGTATCTTTCGAAAGCGCTCTGTCGCCCATATCGTCGTAGGTAAAATCCGTTCCCATAAAATCGCCGCCGCTTTCGCTGCCGGATATGCGGCGCACTTTTTTCATCGCGGGCATATACAGCCAATTGTCGGAATCTTTTTTCGTACCGTCGGCTTTTTCATCGTATTCCCACATCAAATAGCCGACACCGGCGACGTCTTTCGGCGTACGGAAAACGATAACCGTTTTATCATTATCGCCGTAATCTTTCGTATAATACACGATTTCGCGCACTCGCTGATTGCCGGTTTTATTGACGAGCGTCATCGTTGCGGTATACGTACTCGTTTTGCCGCTGTCCGCGTCTCTCGCGCGCTTCATAATATCGTAGCCGCTCAAATCCTGTGCGGCGGCCGCGAACACGCAGGCACCGACTGCAAAAAATACGGCAGCTCTTTTTAATAATTTTTCGATCCTTTTCATAGTATCCTCCAAAATCAATATCGTTTATCGTATCGTTCGATTATTAACTAATGTGTTTCGGCGCATTGTTTTCTTTTGCATCCGATTCTTTTCCGAACGACTTTGCCGAAAACAGCAGCACCGGCGTCAGCGTATAATCGGCGATAAGAGCTGCACCGAGTCCGACGACGCTCAGCAATCCGATGCGGAACAGCATATTTATCGAACTGAACATATACATCGAAAACATCGCGCACAGGATAACCGTCGTCGCAATCATCGATCGGCCGATTTTGACAAAAGAATCGACGACCGCTCTGTGATAATTGCCGGTCGCCTCGTATTCAAGTTTGACGTGATTCGTAAAGTGGATCGTATCGTCGACCGCAATGCCGAGTATCATCGGCATAATCGTCATCGTGAGCATATCGAGCGGATATCCGAAAAAGCCCATGAGCCCGCCGACGAGCAGTACCGGGGCGGCGTTCGGGATCATGCCGATAAATCCCGTATGGATGCTCGAAAACACGATTATCAAAAGGAGTAAAATTATTATAAACGAACCGCCGAGCGATTTCAATTCGCCGGTAACGAGCGTATGATTCATCGTTGCAAAGCCGACGATTTCGCCGATGCAGAAAACTTTCGCGCCGGGGAAATAACGGGAACCGAGAGAACGCGCATCGGTGATATCCAAATCGATCGCGTTCGCATCGTATTCTTTCAATTCGACGTGTACGTATGCGGTATTACAGTCGTCGTTCATCCACACGGAAAGATTTTCGCCGCCGGATAATTCGTACAGGAATAACAGCTGCGCTAAAAAATCCCGTTCTTTCGGAATCGTATAAAACGCAGGATCGTCGCCGTTCAGCGTGCGGTTCATCTCTTTTACGATGTCGGTTACGGATGTGACGCGCGGTTTCGTACCCGATATCTTCGTGAGCCTGAGTTTGCCGAGAGCGGCTCCCAAATCGTCGAGTGCCTGCATATTTTCGGGCTCTTTAAATGCATCGGCTTCGGGAAGTTCGATCATCACTTCGTACGAATATTGGTTGCCTAGTTTCGAATTCATAATGGAAATCATGCGTTCGACATACGGAACTTTTTTACCCATCATACCGACGTAGTCCATATTCACTTCAATGCGGAACATATAGAAAACGGATGCCGCTGTGATCGCACCTCCGACGATGAGGATCGGGATGCGGTGTCGGAGCACTTGTTCGCCGAAGCGTCCGTATACGGCATCGACTTTTTCGTGAAACGCTTTTATGCGCGCTTCCCGCCGTAACGCTTTTTGTGAAGGCGATTTTGCCGCCGCGGGGGAGTCCTTTCCGTAGCTGTACAAAACCGGAAGCAGCACGATGACGTACAGATAGATGATAAAGACGAGCGCGGAACAGGTACCGCCGAGCCAACGCAGTGCGCCGATACCGGCGGTAAAAAACGAAATAAAGGATGCCATCGTCGTGATGACGGTAAATAAAATCGGCCAGCCGGTCGTTTTCACCGCGGCGATCGCGGCGGCTTTGCGGCTGCCGCAGCTGCGGAATTCGTAATTGAATCCGTTGATATAGTGAATCGCATAACCGACGGAAAGCGCCATGCCGAGCAGTATCGGCAGTGTCAGAAGATTTTCTCCGGCAATGATGCCGAACCAGCCGGAAAAGCCGAATACCGTACCGATACCGCCGACGGTTGCAAAGATCGGAACGAGCACTCCCCGCACCGAACGGATGAACAAAATCAAACAGACGAGCATGACGATAAAGCCCGTGATGATGCGCCATTTCATATCGTGCTTTACCGCGCGGCTTTCTTCCGTTTCGATGTAGCCGACGCCGCTTCCTTTGAACGTGTAAGCGTCGCTTTTAAATTCGTCCGATTCGACGATCGGGATCGCAGCGTCGCCGACTTTGTACATATCCGCATAATCGTCGTCGTAAGGCGTCAGCGAAAGGACCACCCACGTTTCTTTTGCATCGTCGGATACGATATTGTTGACGAGCGATTCGCGGCTCATGATAAACGCTTTTTTTTCGGCGAGTTCCGCGCGTTCTTTTTCCGTCATCTGCGAAAGCGCTTTACCGCCGCCGGGGATGCCGTCTTTAAACGGATTGCTGACTTCGATGCCTTCTTCCGTGCCTTGCGAAACGGTCAAACGCATGAGCGACGTAACTTCATCCGCGAACGGCACTTCCGCTTCGAGGCGCTTGCCGAGCCGGTCGATCGCAGAGAGCACTTCAGGGTCGAATACGTCGTCGGCTTCGACGAGTACGGCGACGACGTCGGTGTTTCCGAACAGTTCTTTAAATCTGTCGTTTGCGGCTTTTTGCTCTTTGGAATTGGTAATCCACTGATCTTCGTCGTCTTCCGATTTAAACCTCGGCAAGCCGGCAAAGCCCGCAAGCGTGATAAGGGCGATTGCGATTAAAAATGCCGTCCGATGCTTTATTTGAAAGCGCCCGATTTTTTCGAAATGCACATTGATTTTGTTTACCGTCATAGTTATTGTCCGTAATCACAAATACAACAGAGTAAAGTCTGTAAAAATCGAAAATCGTTACAGGGGCCGATTTACCGAAAAGTTATATTATGCTAACTTATTATCGATAATATGGTATGCGAAGCTTGATTTTTTGTCAACACAGCGAAATAATATAGCGAAATAATAGCGCTCAAGGAAACAGTATGACGACCGTATTTTGGGGATTGATGATCCCGTTTGCCGGAACGACGCTCGGAGCCGCGTGCGTGTTTTTTATGAGACGCGAAATGCACGACGGCCTGCGGCGCGCGCTTATGGGCTTTGCCGCAGGTGTTATGGTTGCGGCGTCCGTATGGTCGCTCCTCATCCCGTCCATGGAGATGGCCGATACGGCGAAGCGCTTATCGTTTATACCGGCGCTCGTCGGCTTTTTATTCGGCATTGCCTTTCTTTTTTCGCTCGATAGGATAACACCGCACCTGCACATCGACGCATCCGCTCCCGAAGGACCGAAATCGCGCTTGAGCCGCACGCTCATGCTCGTGTTTGCGGTAACGCTGCACAATATTCCCGAAGGCATGGCCGTCGGCGTCGTATTCGCCGGTATGACGAGCGGTTCTGCAAACGTTTCCGTTGCAGCAGCCTTTGCGCTTTCGCTCGGCATCGCGATCCAAAACTTTCCCGAAGGCGCGATCATTTCGATGCCGCTGAGAACGGAAGGCAACAGTAAGGCGAAATCCTTTTGGTACGGTATGCTCTCCGGAGCCGTCGAACCCGTCGCCGCGCTGATTACGATTTTATTAACCGAGATAGTTGTAAGCGCTTTGCCATATTTTCTTTCGTTCGCCGCAGGCGCCATGATTTACGTCGTCATCGAAGAGCTTATCCCCGAAGCGACGCGGGATGATAAAACCGATGTCTGTACGATCGGGTTTGCCGTCGGTTTCGCGCTGATGATGGTGCTTGACGTTGCATTGAGTTGAGCGGTAAACGCTTTTGAGACTGCGCGGTTCGAACCGATGTCAGGATGAATTTGTAATTTACATACATAACAATCGAGGAGCAAAAAAATGAACACAAAAAGAATCGGCGCGTTTTGCATCGATTTTATAATTACCGCGATCATATACGAAATACCGTTTTGCATATCGGTTATGATGCCGCTGCTGCAGGGGCAATCTCTTACAGGCACGCAAATGACAGTGAGAGTCTTAGGCTCAAGTTATATCGGCATACTGTATTTGGTTTTGCGGGATTTACCCGAAGGCGGCAGTATCGGGAAAAAAATTTTAAAGTTGAAAATAATCGATGTACACACAAAAGAGCGCGCTTCGTCGAAACAGAGGTTGATCAGAAATCTGTTTTGGCTTTTGGGGCCGCTTGAAATATTTGCATATATATTTTGCCGCAAGCGGATCGGCGATATGACGGCTCGGACGGATGTTATTAATGAAAAATGCTGTTAAAAAAAATGGAAGAAAATATGTCTTGCGCATCGGTTAAAAGGACTCGAAAGAAAGCCGAACAGGATATTATGATAATACGCTTGCGCAGTTAAGAGAAGCGCAGAATATAAAACAGTCCGAAATGGAAAATTTTACGCAATCTTCTATTGGCCGAAAAAATTAATAATTAATTATGAGCGGTACTAAAGCCGGTTTCGGATCGCGTCGATAAATTCCCACGAGTTGAGCACGCGCTCAGGTGCGGGGGAGGCGAGGCGCGCTATGTCGCCGGTCATCTCTCCGTCTTCGATCGTCGAAAGCGTCGCCCTTTCGAGACGTCGTGCAAAATCGCTAAGCGCTTCGGTGCCGTCGAGTTCGCCGCGTTTTGCGAGCGCGCCCGTCCATGCGAAGATGAGCGCGACGGGATTCGTCGACGTCTTTTCACCTTTTAAGTAGCGGTAGTAATGTTTTTGCACCGTGCCGTGAGAAGCTTCGTATTCGAATGCTCCGGTGGGACTGACGAGTACGCTTGTCATCATTGCGAGGCTGCCGCACGCGGATGCGATCATATCGCTCATGACGTCTCCGTCGTAATTTTTGCACGCCCACAGCATGCCGCCTTCGCTTTTCATAATGCGAGCGACGGCGTCGTCGATGAGGGTGTAAAAATAAGTGATGCCGGCTTTTTCGAAGCGCGTTTTGTATTCGGCGTCGAATATGCGCTGAAAGATTTCTTTGAACGTGCCGTCGTAGGTTTTCGAAATCGTGTCTTTTGCGCCGAACCACACGGGTACGTTTTTGTCGAGCGCATAGGTAAAACAGCAGCGGGCGAAGTTTTCGATGGACGCGTCGAGGTTGTGGATACCTTGGATGATGCCTGCGCTTTTCATGTCCATGATCGTTTTGCGGATCTCTTTGCCGTCCGCCCCCGTAAACACGAGTTCGGCTTTTCCCGCGCCGGGCGTGCGGATTTCACAATTTTTGTATACGTCGCCGTAAGCGTGTCGTCCGAGCGCGATCGGTTTTTTCCAGCACGAAACGGACGGATTGATATTGTTTACGAAGATGGGTGTGCGGAACACGGTGCCGTCGAGTTCCGCGCGGATGATGCCGTTCGGACTCGGCGTGAGGTGTGAGAGTTTGTATTCTTCCATGCGCGCCGCGTTCGATGTGATCGTTGCGCATTTGACGCCGACGCCGAGCCGCTTGATCGCTTCGGCCGCATCGTAGGTTATTTTATCGTCGGTTTCGTCGCGCTTTGTTAAACTTAAATCGTAGTATTCGGTTTTGAGATCGACGTAAGGGGTAAGGAGTTTGTCTTTGACGAGCTGCCATAACACGCGCGTCATTTCGTCTCCGTCGAGTTCTGCGACGGCGTTTTTCATCGGTATCTTGGTCATGGCAATGAGTATAACTTCTTTCGTGCGCATCGTCCAGATTATCGTCCAGCTTGTCTCGGCTTGGACGGGGGCGACAATGCCGTATTTTGTGTGCGATTTTGTTGCACTGTTTTGCGCGATTCGCTAAAATGCGGTTATGATAGAAAGAAACCGATGTTTTGCCAATCTCACCGCGGGTTATCTCTTTCCCGAAGTTGCGCGCCGGAGTAAAACTTACGCGGCTTCTCACCCCGATGCGAAGCTCATCAGCTTGAGCATCGGCAATACGACGGAACCGCTCGAACCGCATATTTCAAGCGCAATGTCGGACTATGCGCGAGTCCTTGCAACTCCCGAAGGCTATTCGGGGTACGGCGACGAGCAGGGGCTTTTCGCACTCCGTAAAAAAATCGCCGAAACCTTTTACTCGGGCATTGCGGAAGCCGATGAAGTGTTCGTATCCGACGGTGCAAAATGTGATATTGCGCGCATACAGCTTTTGTTCGGATGCGGAGTGCGCGTCGCCGTGCAGGATCCCGCATATCCCGTGTATGTCGACGGATCGGTGCTTATCGGTGCGGCAGGCGCTGCACATAACGGCGCATACGAAGGTATAAGCTATCTTCCGTGTACGCCTGAAAATAATTTTTTTCCCGATTTAACGAAAGTACGCGACAACAGCATCATCTATTTTTGTTCGCCGAACAATCCGACGGGCTACGCGTCCACGAGAGAAGAGCTCGGCCGCCTCGTTGATTTTGCAAAGGCTCACGGCTGTATCATCGTATTCGATGCGGCCTACGCGGAGTTTATCCGTACGCCCGGGCTTCCGAAATCGATTTTTGAAATAAGCGGCGCTCGTACCTGTGCGATCGAAATCAATTCGTATTCGAAACCCGCGGGATTTACCGGTGTCCGGCTCGGCTGGTCGGTCGTACCGAAAACGCTTTTATATGCCGACGGTACTCCCGTCATCAAAGATTGGTCGCGTGTTATGACTACGCTTTTCAACGGCGCGTCGAATATCGCTCAGAGAGGCGGACTTGCAGCCCTCGATCCCGAAGGCCTTGCCGAAATGAAAAAGACGATCGATTATTATCTTGAAAATGTCCGTGCGATCGGGAAAGCGCTTTCCGGCGATAATTTTGCAAAAGCGGGAGTGCGCGTTTACAGTACCGGAAATTCGCCCTACCTTTGGGTGTATTTTCCGAAATACACGAGCTGGGACATCTTCGATAAAATTCTCGACGAATGCCGCGTCGTGACGACTCCCGGTTCGGGGTTCGGAGAAGCGGGCGAAGGCTTTTTGCGTTTCAGTTCGTTCGGTCATCATGAAGCCGTAAACGAAGCGTGCGCGCGGCTTTCTGGGTTAAAACTGTAAAATTAATAATTATTAAGGGGGGGGCTCTAAAATCTGCCGGTTTCAGAGGTTCTCTAAAGTATAATTCAGATTATTGAAAAGTTTAAACGGGATGCCGGAGCGATGCATTACGTTTGACTGTGAGCTTGCGAATCGGATTTTTTGTTCCCCGACTTTAAGGAGGTCTGCCGTGAAGCGTTCAAAAATCAACAGCGTGATCAAAGAGATGGAAAAATTGATTTCCGACAACGGATTTCATCTGCCGCCGTTTTGCCATTGGACGCCGGATGAATGGAAGAGCAAGGGGCACGAGTACGACGAAATCCGCGACAATATGCTCGGCTGGGATATCACCGATTTCGGTCTTAACAATTTCGATAAAATCGGATTCGGATTGATTACGCTGCGCAACGGCAATCAGCACGATCCGAAATATAAAAAGGTTTATGCGGAAAAGCTGTTGTTTCTTCGTGACGATATGAAAGCGCCGATGCATTTTCACTGGTACAAATCGGAAGATATCATCAATCGAGGCGGCGGTACCTTGCTCATCGAATTGTACAACGACGACGGAAACGGAGGGCTTGCAGATACGGACGTTCTCGTGAATTCCGACGGGCGTTCCTATTATGTAAAAGCGGGTTCGAAAGTGGAACTCAAAAACGGCGAAAGCATTACGATTTGGCCGCACCAGTATCACGCGTTTCATGTCGTGCCGAACAGCGGCAGCGTGCTGATCGGCGAAGTGTCGCAGTGCAACGACGATACGGCCGACAACCGCTTTTACGAAGCGATCGGGCGATTCCCGAAGATCGAAGAGGATGAAGCGCCGTACCGCCTCTTGTGCAACGAATATCCTCCTGCACTCGATTGACAAAAGCCGCCGAGCGTTCGTTCGGTCTTGCCTTAAACTATATGCGCGGAAAGGCGTTGTGCGATGATGGCCGCCGCGCGCTCTCCGTCCATAGCCGACGATACGATGCCGCCCGAATAGCCCGAACCCTCGCCTGCCGGGTAGAGGCGCGCGATCGAAACGCATTCGCCGGTTTCCTTATCCCGCAGTATGCGAACGGGTGTCGACGTACGCGTTTCGACGGCGACCAGGAGCGCGTCGGGCGAGATAAAGCCGCGCATCGTTTTATTAAAATCGGCAAACGCTTTTTCGAGCCTCGCTTCGATGTGCGGAGGAAGCCATTCGTCAAGTCTGCTTGAGACGACACCGGGCGTAAAACTCGTCGGAGGGAGCGTGTCGCTTTTGCGGTGCGAAAGAAAATCTTCCATGCGCTGAGCGGGAGCCGCTTGGCCTTCTCCGTGCAGCTTCGCTTCGCGTTCGAGATGCGCTCTCCAATATAAGCCCGCGAGGGCAGGACAGGTGCCCGCTTTTTTAATAAATTCTTCCGGAATGTCTTCCGGCCGCGTTTCGACGACGATCGCCGCATTCGACCATTTCGAATTGCGTGCGCTTGCCGACATACCGTTTACGACGATTTCATCGCAGCCCGTCGCCGACGGCACGACAAAGCCGCCGGGGCACATACAAAAAGAATAGACGCCGCGCCCCGACACTTGCGTCGTAAGGCGGTATTCCGCCGAGTGAAAATCTTTTCCGTGAAATTGAATCGCATCGATGAGCTCTCGAGGATGTTCGACGCGGACGCCCGCCGCAAAAGTTTTCGCTTCGAGCGCTTCGGGAGCGTATTGTGCGACGAGTTCATATATGTCGTTCGCCGAGTGTCCCGATGCGAGCAGCACCGCGTCCGCTTTGATTGTGCGCCGCTCTCCCGTTTTCGTGTCTTGTACGGCAATCCCGGTGATGCGTTTTTTGCCGCCTTCCGTTTCCGTGAGAAAATCCACGCACTTTGTGCAGCAGTGAAATTCGCCGCCGAGCGAAATGATTTTTTCACGCACCGCGTTTACGATTTTCGGAAGCTTATCCGTGCCGATGTGCGGATGCGCGTCGGTGAGGATCGATTCGGACGCACCGAAAAAGTTGAACACGGAAAGAATGCGGCCGACGTTTCCGCGTTTTGTACTTCTCGTGTAAAGCTTTCCGTCACTGAACGCGCCCGCGCCTCCTTCTCCGAAACAGTAATTGCTGTCGCCGTCGACGGAGCCCTGCGTACTGATTTTCGCTATCGTCTTTTTGCGTTCCTCCGTTTTTTCGCCCCGCTCGACGATTATCGGCGTGATGCCGTCTTCAAGCAGGCGGAGCCCACCGAACAATCCTGCGGGGCCGGAGCCGACGATGACGACGCGCTTCGATCCGTCGGCAGACTTCCATACCGGGAGCGAGCTTGCAGAGCGCTCGTCGGGAGTTTCTCCGATATACGCTTTGCAGACGAGGCAGATGCGTATGCGGCCGTGCCGCGCGTCGATCGAGCGCTTTACGACCGCGAGCCGTACCTCTTCGGTTCGGACACGGATGTTTTTTTTCGCAAGCGCTTCCGCCGCTTTGCTTTTTAATACATTTTCATCGTGTTCGTCTTCGCTTCGGACGATGAGCGTGATTGCCTCGATCATAAAGATTTCCACGCGTCGATGAATTCGAGCATAAACTGCTGGATGTCGCCGAAGTATTTTTTTTGAAACGCGCATGCGGTTTTTCCGATGTAGCGGAAGTGCCAGCTTTCCCAGCGATAGCCGGTTATGTCTTCATAGCCGTCGGGAAAACTCAAACTCCAGCCGTAGCTTTCGGCGTGCTCTTTCATCCACGCGCCAGCGCGGGTATTTGCAAAGGTATTGTCGATGGAACCGAAGTCGATGACGAGACCCGTTTGGTGCTGGCTCGTACCCGCCCGCGAACTTTCGCGTTCGGCTTCTGCAAGTCCGTCGATCTGTACCCACCGCTCGAACACTTTTTTTTGATATTCATAGGATCGGTATGTAGAGCTTACGAGGAGGGTAACGCCGTCTTTTTTCGCATCACTTCCCATAACGACGAGGGCTTCGTAAGCTTCGGGTCTCAGCGACAGATCGTTTCGGATAACATTGAACGCATCGTTTTTGACGAGCGGAATAAGACGGGCGGGCGCGTAGCCGTCCGGAAGCGGGTGCGTTTTGTCGACGAGGGTCAAAAGCGAAAGATCGTCTTTCGGATTTTGCGTGTCTTCTTTGAGCACGGCTTTTAAATCCGCAATAAACTCTCCGTAATCGTTTATGACTATCGTCTCGCGCGCACGAGCGCTCATGTTCGAAATGACGGAGCGAACGCGGGTCTCGTCTTGTTCCCGCCGCACTTCTTCCGCCGTTTTCCGCACGGCAGACGCTTCCGGAGCTTTTGTCAAAAATGCCGTTTCCGTTCCGGCGGCTTTAGCGCTTCTTTTTCGTCCGAATACAAAAAACAGCAAAGCGAGTGACGCGGCGCAAAACAGCGCCGATGCCGGCAGTATCGTTTGTTTTTTCATCGTATATCCTCATGTATAATTCAATAATTATTAATTCGGCACGGGAGATGTGCGGCAGGGATTGGAGGGGCGGAAGTTCCGAAGGAATGGAGCCGAAGGCGGAACATTTAAACGGAACGCTGAAATGGCGCGTCCCGTTTAATGTTGAGTTTTCCTTCGAAAACTCACTCATATACCTATGCGCTCGCGCACCCATGAATTGCACAGCTCCTAAATCTGAAGATTTAGTCGTTGTGCAATTATAAAGAACCCGAAAAGCCCGATTTTTGCGACGCAGGCGCAAAAAGCCGCCCGAAACAATATCCGTACGATACAACTCGCATGCGCTTTATCATTTGAACTCATATATCTGCAAGCCGCAGTTTTCAAAGCGGCAATCCGTGAATTCTTCGATGGTTTCGTAATCCTGAAAATACGTGCTGATAAGCGACGAAACCATGCCATGGCATACGAAGAGCAGATTATCGGGCGCATAGCGTGCGCGGGCATCTTCGATCGCTCCGTAAACGCGGTGTGCGGCATAGAGCAGCGATTCGCCTCCGGGAAAACGTTTATACGGATTCGCTTTTATCGCGAGGAATTCCGCGCCCCTTGTACTCGTGTGTTCGAATGCGCCGAAATCGATTTCGTGCAGGCGTTCTTCGACGACGGCTTCGATGCCGAGCGCTTTTTCGATGTAGGATGCGGTTTTGCGCGCGCGCCCCAAAGGCGAGACGAGTATGTGTTTGATGCGGTAATCGTTTTGCCGTTCGGCGAGGCGGGAAGCGAGAGCGGCTGCCTGCTCTAAACCTTTTTCCGCGAGCGGAATTTCTGCAAGGCCAGAGATGATGTGTTTCGCATTCCATTCGGTTTCGCCGTGGCGGGTAACGTAAAGAGTCATACCGCATACTACCCAAAAACGGCGATTTGCGCTACTATAATTTATTCGGCTTCAATAAACTCGGCCGGATAAGAAGGTACAAGAAAATGAAAAATGCATACGTCAAACGGATTTGGGAAGACGTTCAGCTGAAAAATGCGGATCAGAGCGAATTCCTCCAAGCGGTTCAGGAAGTTTTGACAACGATCGAACCTGCCGTCGCAAAGATGCAAAAAGAACTTGAGCGCAATGCTGTCCTCGAGCGTTTCGTAGAGCCGGAACGCACCGTCATGTTCCGCGTGCCGTGGACGGACGACAAGGGCGTGCCGCATATCAACCGCGGATACCGCGTGCAATTCAACAGCGCGATCGGTCCGTATAAGGGGGGCTTGCGTTTCAGCCCCGAAGTGAATCTTTCGGTTTTGAAATTTTTGGGTTTCGAGCAGACGCTCAAAAACAGTTTGACGACGCTCCCGATGGGCGGCGGAAAAGGCGGAAGCGATTTCGATCCGCACGGAAAATCGGACGCGGAAGTGATGCGCTTTTGCCAATCTTTCGTAACGGAGTTGTACCGCCACATCGGACCCGACACCGACGTGCCTGCAGGCGACAAAGGAGTGGGCGGGCGCGAAGTTGCGTTTATGTTCGGACAGTACAAGCGTATTACGAATACGTTCTGCGGCGTGCTTACCGGTAAGGGGCTCGACTTCGGCGGTTCTCTCATACGTACGGAAGCGACGGGCTACGGTCTCATTTATTTTGCGGAGTGCATGCTGAAAAAAGTCGGCGAGGATTTTGCCGGAAAAATATGTTCGGTTTCCGGGGACGGAAACGTCGCGCAGTACGCCGTAGAAAAATTGATCCAGCTCGGCGCAAAACCGGTGACGCTCAGCGATCACACGGGATTCATTTTCGACGCGCAAGGCATTACGCAAAAAAAACTCGATTACGTAAAAAAATTCCGCGCTGCGCATAAAGGTATTTCCGAATACGTAAAAAAATTCCCCGAAGCGAAATTTACCGCGAATGCGAAGCCGTGGTCGGTAAAAGTCGATTGCGCGTTTCCGTGCGCGACGCAAAACGAGCTGAACGGAAAAGATGCCGATATGCTTATTAAAAACGGTGTCCGGCTTGTTGCCGAAGGTGCGAATATGCCGAGCACGCTCGAAGCGACGGTGAAGTTCCAAAACGCAGGCATACTCTTTGCACCCGGCAAAGCTTCGAATGCCGGCGGCGTTTCCGTTTCCGGTCTTGAGATGAGTCAAAACAGCGGACACCTTTCGTGGTCGGCTGAAGAAGTCGATGCGAAGCTGAAGCGGATCATGACGAACATCCACGACAACGCATACGATACGGCGAAAGAGTTCGGCGTAAAAGGCGATTACGTCACCGGTGCGAATATCGCGGGATTCCTCAAAGTCGCCCGTGCAATGATCGCGCAGGGACTGGTGTAAGCGCGCCGTAAAAAGCGATTTGCTGTGGATTTGCCATGAGCGAACTTTTTGAAAGTCGAGCGCTCGTCGTTTACACGGACGGCGGCTGCAGCGGAAATCCGGGACCCGGCGGCTGGGGCTGCGTCATCATCGACGGGGAAAAAGAACAAACGCTGAGCGGCGGAGAAAAATCGACGACGAACAACCGCATGGAACTCACTGCGGCTATCGAAGCGCTCTCCGCCGTCGTGCAAAATCCTCAGTACGGCGGGCGGGCGGTGCATATTTTTTGCGACAGTCAATACGTCAAAAACGGTATCACATCGTGGATCCGCTCGTGGAAAAAAAACGGCTGGCGCACTGCGGCAAAAAAAACCGTCTTAAACCGCGACCTATGGGAAAAGCTCGATGCCCTTTCCGCTTCGCGCGACATCTCATGGTCGTGGGTAAAAGGACACGCGGGAATCAAATACAACGAACTGTGCGACGAGCTGTGCCAAAAAGAGATCAGTCTGCAAAAAGATTGATCCTCGACTGCGATTGTTAATTAATAATTATTAATTTTCATGGCGTTCCGGCAGCAAGCTGCCGTCCCGTCCTTCGGGGTTCCGGCTTTCGCCTCCATTCCTCCGCTTCGCGTCGGAATACGGGCTCGCGCCCGTCCCCCTACGGCCGGTAACGCTCGAAAAGCGCCCGCTTTTTCGCCCCGCTCAATAGTCGTCGCGCGCCGGTTTTTCACCGGTGCTTTGAACGCGCTGCATATACGGTGCAATGGCGGCGTCAATATTCGCTTCCGAGAGCGCATTCATCATCTGCGAAGTCATCGCTTTCGTAAAATAAAACCTGAGCGTTGCGGACGCCGCGATCTTCGAACGGCCGGCATTGTACTGTTCGTTTTCGGCAGACGGCACGGAAAGCAAAAAGTAGGGAGAGCCGTCTTTGAATTCGTAGCCGAACTGCACTTTCGATCGGGCGCGGTTTCCGATCATCGTCGCAAAAGATCCCCACTGCAGCGAAACGGGATGTTCCCCGTATTCCTTCGTATGTGTGCCTTTTCTGTCGAGCCTTTTGTTTTCAAAATCATCGAGATATCGATTGACGGCTTCGCGAAACAGGCTGCGCCCCGATTTAGCCAGCAGCACGTGATACATGCCGCCGCGGTACCATGCGGCAAACCCCGCAAGCCCCGTTTCGATATTGTAAATGCACAGAGCGTCTTCCTCTTTCAGCGTGCCGAACGCAGTCTTTTGGAATACGCGCGTCATATCGATTTCGATGTCCTGCTGTCCGCCGGTAAAAAAATTGACAAACGCGTTTCCTTTGTTCTTTTGCGCCGCACTGCCGGCCGCATCGGAATCCGCTTTCGGAATTTGTATCTGCGTTCCGGAAGTTTGTATCGCATATACGTCTCTTTGCGATTGATTTTGTGCCGGCTCGGTCGACTTGCACGAAACGCATGCGAGCGCACTGACCAGTACGAACGGCAATGCGATGATATAGGATTGTATTTTTTTCATAAGAACCTCATTGGAATTGGCATTTCCGTAGCTATAGCATAAAAAGCACGTTGTGTATACTGCGCTTCCGTCGCTTGTACTGCACTTCTGTCGCTCTTGCCGCCGATTGTCGTCGGTGCCTCGCGATTGCACCGTGCATATCGATTATTTTTTTTCCACGTCCCAATCGATTTCTATGGAACGGTGTTCGATGTCCTGAATGCGTCGGTAGGTGAGGCAGTCGGCGCGGTGCACGGTGATGCCCCTGTTCCGCGAAATATAACCTACGATCGCATCGGGGTATTTCGGTTTGCAGCACTGCGCGAAAGTGACGAAAAAATTCGTCGAACTTCCGATGCGTATTTTGCCCGTTCCCTGCACCGTGTCGGTGCGTGCTCCCGTTCCCTTTTTATGCCGCCTCGTTTCCTGAATTTCGCGGGCAGCTTGAGCGTTTGCAATCTGCGCCGTTTCCGCTTTCGCTTTGTCGGCAAAGGTCGGATCGTTTGCGGTGAGCCACGCGTGTATCTTTTGCCGCGCTTTTGCGGTTTTTACCGCCGCGAGCTGAGAAGCCGTCGGGTGCGCCTGCGGATTTGTGAGGATTTCGATGATTTGTGTATTTTGCAGCGGCTCGACGAGCGGGATGATTTTTCCGTCCGCTTTTGCGCCGACGATTTTTTCACCGATAGCGGAGTGGATGCGGTATGCGAAGTCGATCGCGTTCGATCCCGCCGGGAGCTGTACGACTTGCCCCTTCGGCGTAAACACGTATATTTCATCGCCGAGCAGATCGCTTTTCAGCGCGCTGAAAAAGTTTTCATCGGAAACGTGACCGTCGCGCAGCTCGCGCAGTTCGTTGAATATGCCGAGATGTTCGATGTCGACAAAGTCGCGGCTCTTTCCTTTTTTATACAGCCAGTGGCTCGCGATACCGTGCTCGGCCGCTTCGTCCATCGCTTTTGTGCGTATCTGTATTTCAAGCGGTTTCCCGTCACACATGACGGTCGTATGCAGCGAGCGGTAGCCGTTCGCCTTCGGCATTGCAATATAATCTTTAAAGCGCCCGTCGAGCGGTTTCCAAAGATTGTGCACGATGCCGACGATCGTATAGCATTCCGAGTTTTCGTCGCAGATGATGCGGAGCGCGAGCAGATCGTAGAGCTTGTCGGGCGACACGTTGCGCTTGCGCATCTTTTGATAAATCGAATAAAAATGTTTTGCGCGGCTCGTGATGCGGATGCGGATGCCCGCCTTTTGTGCAGCCGAACGGATCTGCTCTACGGCTTTTTCGAGGTAGGCGTTCCGCTCGTCTTTTTTTTGCGCGACGATCGCTTTGATCTGCAAAAACACGTCGGGATTCGTGTACTTTAAACTCAAATCTTCGAATTCGTTTTTTTCTTCCTGCATGCCGAGCCTGTCCGCAAGCGGCGCCCAAATGTCGATTATCTCTGCGGCAAGTGTGCGCTGTGTCGCTTCGGGAAGCGTATCGATGCAGCGTATCTGATCGAGTTTGTCGGCGATTTTAATAAGGATGATGCGCACATCGTCGACCATCGCAAAAAGCATTTTGCGAACGGCTTCCGCCTGCTGTATCGTCGAATGTCCGACCGGCATATGCATGATCTTCGTCGTGCCGTCGATGAGGCGGGAAGCGCTTTCGTCGAACGTTTTACGTATGTCGTCTTTCGTGACGCCGAAATCGTATATCGTGTGGAGCAAAGCTGCGCATATCGATTCGGGATCCATTTTGTTTTGCGCGAGGATGTATGCGATGCGGAGCGGATGCAGGCAGTACGGAGAACCGTCGGATCGGATTTTGCCGCGCGATTTTTCGCAGAGGAGATCCCATGCCGCTTCGATTTTTCGTTTGTCTTCGTCCGAATAAAAATCGAAAGTACCGAAAAATTCGCCGAGCAGTGCGGCGGTATCGCGTATATTGGCTTTGACGGTGACGGTTCTGCTCATCGATTTATCGTATCAAATCGCCGGTCTTCACGCAAGCATAGTACTGCAAAAGTCGATACATTTCGTACGGCCTGTATCGTATCGGCATTTCGGTTGTTAGTAAAATATACCGGAGGTATTGATGAAACGGATACGATCGATAATTTTATTAATAATTTTTACTGCGGCAGGTGTTTTGACCGGCTGCGGTGCGCGCAAAAACTTTGCCGCGATGAAATACGCAGCCGACAGCGCACCTATGAGAGCGGGCGGCGTCTATGCGGCCGAAGAAAAATCCGCCGGCACTCTTTCCGATGCCGCGCTGCCTTTGCCCGAAAACCGCAAGCTCATCCGTACGGGGAATATCCGTTTTGAAGTTTCGAGCCTTGCTGAAACGAAGGCGGCGGCGGAAGCGTGGGCGAAGCGCTTCGGCGGTTATGTTTCGGATTTTTCGGAAGACGACCGCTCGCTCGGCATGACGGTGCACATCCCCTCTTCCGCTTTTGACGATGCGATGTCGTCGTCCGGTACCATCGGCAAAATCGTTTCGAAATCCGCGGACAGCGTCGACGTTACCGACCGCTTTTACGATTTGGATTCGCGCTTGGCAACGCGCCGCGTTTTACTCGATCGCTTGCAATCGTATCTTCGGGAAGCGAAAAATATGAAAGACATGCTCGAAATCGAAACGAAGATAAACGACGTGACGGCTGAAATCGAGCAGATGCAGGGACAATTCAATCGCCTGTCCAAGCAGATTGATTATTCGGAAATCTATATCGAAGCGCACCTGCCGTACAACCACGCGGAAGACAGAGGATTTATCTTTCCCGATTTGAAATCTGCGTTTATCGAATTCTGTGAAACCGTCGTCGGATTTTTTGCAAACTTTATATTCGTCGTTTTGTACATAATCATTTTCGGCATACCGATCGTATGCGTCGCATTTTTGCTGTATTGGATTTGCTTCGGCAAAATCGGCGTGCTTCGAAAACTGTTTGCAAAGATACGCGCCGGCAAAAAAGAAAAATAAGGCGAAGTCTTTAATCGCGGAAGACGGAGTGCAAATCGCCGTCAGATAAGATACCGAACAAAGTCATTAAAAAGCGGCATTGCGGAAAGTATCGACTTCAAAAAATGCCGCAGCGGTGCGCGGGAGAGTACGAGTCCTGTTTTATAAGACCAAATCGCATGCGACGGCATCGCAGGCTTTTATCAAATCTTCCGGTTTGATGATGATCTGCTCTCCGCGCACTCCTGCGCTGATGTAGATTTTTTCACAATCGAGCGCGCACCTGTCTATAAATGTGCGGTACTTTCGCTTCATGCCGAGCGGCGAACAGCCGCCTCGCACATAGCCGGTCAGCTGCAAAAGTTCGTCTGGTTTTACCGGCTCGATTTCTTTCGCGCCTGCGGCCGCCCGCGCTTTTTTCAAATTGATTTCGCGCATCGCGCTTTCGCAAAACACGCACAGTTCTTTCGTTTCCGTACGCATGACGATCGTTTTAAATACGAGCTTGGGATCGACACCGATTTTTTTTGCGAGCGTTTCCGCCGCCCCTCGACCGAGTTCGTGTTCTCCGTCATCGTCGTACGAAACCGTTTCATACGGAATGTGCGCGCTTTCAAGGATGCGCATTGCATTTGTCTTTTTCATACATTTACACTACAATAATATCGAATGTCAGCGCACGGGGCAACCGCATCGAAAATGCAGACATAGAAAAACAGGAAGCTGTATGGATCACAATGCAAAGACGGCGATCGCGATAATTGCGACGCTCGTCCTCGCCGTCGGCGCGGAAATACTGCTGATCAGCCGTTCGTCCGGCGCCAAAACGGAAAAACCGGCAAAAAGCGGCAAAGAAAAAGCGAAAACCAAAACGGTATTTTTTCAATCGGACAGGATATCCGAAATCAAAGCGGACGTTTCTTCGTGCGATTTGAAATTTTCCCAATGGGACGAAGGGCGCATCGAACTTGCGATTACGTCCGACCGCACGCAAAACGACAGACCCTATGCGCTCCTCAAAGACAACGCCGTCGTCATCGCCGAAGACAGGCAAAACCCCTCTTCTCTCGACAACACTTCAATCGATATAAAAGTGCCGCGTACGATGCCGGTAGAAATTAATAATTTTTTCGTTTCGGTCAAAACGACGAGCGGCGCCGTCAGCGTAAGCGGCTTTACATGCGGCGTATTCGACGTAAAGACTTCGGGCGGTAAAATCGTGTTCGATGCGTGCTCGTTTACGGCGCTTTCGCTCGCAAGTGAAACGGGCATGATCGTGTGCGGCAAAACCGATGCACACAATGCACATATAGAGGCGGAAAAAGGTCACATACGCTATGCCGGCTCGTGCGATTATATCGATGCGGCATCGCAAAAAGGCGGGATCAATTTCAATGCTGAAACGATGATGAAAGAAGCGTCGTTCGAATGCGGAAGCGGTTCGGTGAACATAGCGCTGCCGGAAAACGACGGCTACCTGCTCGAATACGCAGCTGTCGCCGGTAAAGTCAAAGACGCATTTACGAATACGGATGCGAAAGGAAGCGGCTCCGCACGATATAAAAACGAAGAAGCATTGCTCAAAGTAAAAACCGAAAGCGGCAATATCAATATAACGCGCTCCCCGTCTTCCGCACATTGATAAAGCGCACACGGGGCGTTGCGGGGTGTCCCCGCTGGAAGGGGCAGCGGACGACCGCATGAACGGAGCAGGCGTAAAAGACGGTTTTTCGCTTGCGGAGTGATGCGGGCGGGAGCGAGGGGGAGACTTCCCCCTTTGTCATTTTAATAAATTTTATTAAAATAAATTCGAAGTGTCCGCGCGGAAGCGCATTGCAAATTTTTCGTTTTTCCTGCATACTTTCCGCATGAAAACCCGTTCCGTTTTTGAAAATATTTCGCCGGTGGATCACCGTTATTCGATTTCCGAAAAAGACGTATACGATAAACTCGTGCGCTGCATTTCCGAAGAGGCGGCGGTGCGCTCGTGCGCGAAAGCCGAAGCAGCTCTCGTAAAAGCGCATTTCGCGGTAAGAGGCGCGCTCACGTCTGAAATCGAGCAGGCGATCGATGCGGCGGCAAATAGCGTCGATCCCGAAGAAGTGTACGCCGAAGAAGAAAAGACGCAGCATAATATCCGTGCGCTCGTCAATGTAATGAAGCGGACGGTTCCGAGCGACATTGCGCCCTTCATTCACTTGGGTGCGACGAGTGTCGACATACTCGATACTGCGCTTGCACTTCGCATGCGAGACGTTATGCAAAACGTAACTCTACCGGAACTGAAAACGCTCGAAAGGGCGCTCTGCGATATCGCGCTGCGCGATGCCGAAACGCCGCAAGTCGGACGCACGCACGGACAGCACGCCGTTCCGATCACCTTCGGTTGGACGATTGCAGAATTCGTTTCGAGGCTCGGAAAATCGATTATTAAAATCGAAGAGCTTGCAAAGCAGCTGAAAGGAAAACTCGCAGGTCCCGTCGGTGCGTATAACGGGCTTTCGATGATCGTCAAAGACCCTGAAGATTTGGAGCGTCGCTATCTCGCATTTCTCGGTCTCGAAGCGAGCGAATATTCGAACCAGCTCGTCGAACCGGAATACCTTTTACGCCTGCTGCTCGAATGTAATACCGCCTTCGGCATCATCGCAAACCTCGCCGACGATTTGCGCAATCTCCAGCGTTCGGAGATCGGAGAAGTGTTCGAGTATTTCAGTTCGACGCAAGTCGGTTCGAGTACGATGCCGCAAAAGCGCAATCCGTGGAACAGCGAGCACGTAAAGTCGCTGTGGAAAGCGATGTGTCCGCGCGTCATCACGTTTTATATGGATCAGATTTCGGAACACCAGCGCGATTTGACGAACAGTGCGAGCCAGCGGTTTATCGCCGATTACGTCGCAGGCTTTACGATGGCGGTGAGCCGCATGAAAAAAGTCGTGTCGGGTTTGCAGGCGGACACCGAAGCGATGGCGAAAACGCTTGAAAATGCAGGCGGCAGAGTAAAGGGCGGAGTGCTTGCGGAACCGGCGTATATTTTACTCGGAGAAGCGGGAGTGAGCGACGGTCATGAAATCGTCAGAAAGATTACGCTCGAATGCGAAAAGACGGGAGAGCCGTTTTTTGCCGTGCTGAAGCGCCACACGGATGCTTTTAATAAAATAACCGAACAGCTGAAAAAGCTCGGAGTCGAAGATGCGGAAACGTTTTTTGAAAACCCCGCGCGCTACCGCGGACTCGCCGCGGAAAAATCGAAGCGCATAGCGGAAAAGTACGCGGCGCTGATGAAAGGCTGACGCGAGGAAGGGGAGCGTACCGATCGAAGACGGGCGAGGCGGAGCGCGCAAAAAAGCTGCCGCGCAAATATTGAACACTATATGTTTCCTATTGCCTATTATCGTTTGAACGGTTTATTCGTGCGGAGGGTTTAATACCCCGATGCTCTGCGTCGGAGTTGTTGATTACCAGTTGTTGATTAAGTTGTTGATTACAGTTTGACCATTCTGAAAGAATATCATACAATAGCATTTATGCGTATGTTTACATTTAAAGGCGGAGTCTATCCGCCTGAGCGGAAGACACACACTCGCGACGGAACCGTCGAGGATGCGTTTCCTTCCTCTAAGCGAGTGACGATCCCCGTCACGATGGGCGGTTCTCCGAACGAATGTACCGTAAAAGTCGGCGACCGTGTTGTCAAAGGACAGGTTATTGCGGCGTCCGATAAATATATGTCCGTTCCCGTACATGCGTCGATCACGGGTACGGTAACGCAAATCGCACCGCACATTGTGGCAGACGGTGCGCAAGTTCCCTGCGTGACAATCGAAGCGGACGGAAGCGATGAGACGGCGTATATGCAGCCTCTCGATCCTTTTTCCTGTGACGCGAAAGACGTTCTCGAGCGCATCAGAGAGGCGGGCATCGTCGGCATGGGAGGTGCGTCGTTTCCGACCTATGTGAAACTGTCGCCGCCGGACGGCACAAAGATCGAATACGTCATTGTAAACGCATCCGAATGCGAACCCTACCTCACCGTAGATTATCATACCGTAAAAGAATCGTGTAAAAAAATGATCGACGGACTTGCGATCGAAATGCATATTTTCGGCTGTCGCGGTATTGTCGCGCTCGAAAACAATAAGCTAGATTTGATAAGCGTCATCAACGATGCGATCGCCGAAGCGAATCATACGAACGATATCGAAATCAAAATTGTTAAAACGAAGTATCCGCAGGGAGGCGAAAAAAATCTTATCAATGCGATTTTGAAGCGCGAAGTGCCTGCGGGAGGGCTTCCCGCTCATGTCGGCTGCATCGTTTCGAACGTCTGTACCGTCTGCGCCGTTTCGGATGCGTTCCGGCTCGGTAAACCGCTCATCGAACGTGCGTTTACCGTAAGCGGCGGGGCGTGCGAAAATCCCGCAAACATACGAGTCCCTGTCGGCACGCTTGTAGAAGATTTGATCGGTGATGTTATACGTGTAAAAGATGACGAACTCGTGCAGATTGTTTCAGGCGGCCCGATGATGGGTATCGCTTCTGCGGATGCATCGTTCCCCGTCGTAAAAGGTACGAGCGGCGTTTTATTTTTAACAAAAAAAGAGATCCATATAGGCGAAGAAGAATCCTGTATCGGCTGCGGGAGATGTATCCCCTCCTGCCCGATGCGGTTGTCGCCGGTTATGATGGCGCGTTCGCTGAAAGCGAACGACTACGACGCTGCAGTAAAATTCGGACTCATGGACTGCATCGAATGCGGCAGCTGCGCATACGTTTGTCCCGCGCACGTCCGCTTGGTGCACCGATTTAAACTCGGTAAAGGCGTCGTGAAAACGCGCACTGCAAAGAAAAACGCTGCGGGTAAAGCAGCTGGAGGAAAATAATGAGCGAACCGGTAAAGAAACAACTGTACGTGTCTCCCGCCCCGCATTTTGTCGAAGGGGTGTCGACGCGCTTTCTTATGTGCATGCTGATCACGGCGCTGCTTCCCGAAACGATATACGGCGTTATGCTGTTCGGTTTCCGCGCACTGTTTGTCGTGCTCGTTTCCGTTGCGGGAAGCGTCGTCTTCGAAGCGGCGTTTCAAAAATTAACAAAACAGAATATCACCGTGAGCGATTGTTCGGCCGTCGTGACAGGACTCCTGCTTGCACTCGTACTGCCGCCGACGGTCCCGTTGTGGCAAGTGCTGCTCGGCGATCTCTTTGCCGTCGTTGTCGCCAAGGGATTTTTCGGCGGACTGGGGGCGAACGTGTGGAACCCGGCTCTTACGGGGCGGGCATTTCTGTTCGTCAGCTTTTCCGCTGCGATCGGCGCATCGTGGCTCGCTCCGGGAACGGACGCCGTAAGCGCCGCAACGGTGCTGTCAAAGCTGAAAGAGGGTGCCGTCGCCGCAAACGCGGATACGTATCTCGAAAGCTTTTTGGGCAATACGGCCGGCTGTATCGGCGAAACGAATGAATTGCTCATTTTGATTTCATTTGCATTTCTCGCAATCACGCAGGTGATCGACTGGCGTGCGCCCGTTGCGATGGTCGCGACGGTTGCGCTTTTGACTTTCGTTTCAGGTGGAGATGTAGTCATGGCGCTGACGTCGGGCGGTCTCCTTTTCGGCGCAACCTTTATGGCGACGGATTACGCGACGACGCCGGTTTCAAAAGTCGGGCGCGCGGTATTCGGTGTGGGCTGCGGACTGCTTACATTTTTAATAAGAAAATTCGGCGGTTATCCCGAAGGCGTTATGTTTTCGATTTTGTTTATGAATTCGCTTTCGACATTCCTTAATAAATTGACGGGAAGAAAATACGGTTACGGCAAAGCGGCAAAGAAGGGGGCTGCAAAATGAAACATATTTTAAAACTCGGGATCACGCTTGCGCTCTTCGCATCCGTTTCGTGCTTTTGCCTTGCGCTCGTCAATCACATCACCGCTCCCGTTATCGAGCAGCGGCAGGCGGATAAAGCGAGTTCCGGTATGAAAACGGTATTCGCCGATGCGGATTCGTTTGAAGAGACAACGGATTTCAAAGCGAGCGCGGTTCAGGCGATAAGCATCGACAAAATGTATCTTGCTAAAAAAGGCGGCAGCGTTATAGGAGCCGTTGCACAGGTGACGGGTCCGACTTACGACCGCTCGACGATCATTTTCGGTATAAAAAAAGACGGCGTGCTCACGGGTATGCAGTTTCTTTCATCGAGCGATACGGCGGGATTCGGTTTAAAAGCGAGCGATCCGAACTATACGGTTTCGAGCGGCAAAACGTTTTACGGACAGTTCGAAGGCAAAAATGCCAATGACGGTTTCGTTTCCGGACAAACCTTTGAAGCCGTGTCGGGAGCGACGATTACAAGCAAAGGCGTTGCCGAACTTTTGACGCAGGGAACGCAAAGCGCGCTCGCCTGCCTTGCTGCGAAATAGGAGTGAAAGCGAAATGCAGAAAAAACAAAGTAGATTATCGATTTTTACAAACGGGCTTTTGAAAGAAAATCCGCTGCTCGTCCTTTCGATCGGTTTGTGTTCTTCGCTTGCCGTTACGACAAACGTGTTCAACGGTATCGGTATGGGTTTTTCGATGATGTTCGTCCTCGTCATGAGCGAATTGATAATATCGATCTTCCGCAATATGATTCCTGAAGACATACGCCTGCCGATCTTCATCATCGTCATCGCGGCTTTTACGACGATCGTACAGCTTTTGCTTGAAGCGTATATTCCGTCGCTGTCCGCATCGCTTGGCGTATTTTTGCCGCTCATCGTCGTCAACTGCATCATCATGGGGCGCGTCGAATCGTTCGCGTCGAAAGAAAGCCCGCTTGATGCGGTGACCGATGCGTTCGGTATGGGTTTCGGATACACGTGGGTACTCTGCGTCATTTCACTCGTGCGCGAACTTTTGGGAAGCGGTTCGCTCTTCGGCAAAGCCGTCATCCCCGAAGCGTATACCGTAAAATTTTTATCGGATGCGCCGGGAGGATTTTTCGTATTCGGATTGCTTTCCGCGATAACCCTTGCGGCGGAGCGCGCTGCAAAGATCAGAAAAGCGAAGGCTAAGGCAAAAGGAGGTGCGGCATGAACAATTTACTCAGCATTTTTATTAAATCGATGCTTATCGACAACGTCGTCTTTATTCAATATCTTGCGATCTGTCCGTTTATCGGCATGACTGCGGAGACGGATAAGGCGACCGGCATGGGGATCGCGACGACCTTCGTTATCGTGCTTGCGACGGCCGTCACCTATCCGCTCTATTACGGGATCATGGTGCCGCTGAAACTGCAGTATCTGCAGACGCTTATGTTCATTCTCGTCATCGCCGCTCTCGTACAGCTTGTCGAATTCTATCTCAAAAAATCGATTCCGGGATTGTACAGCGCGATGGGCGTGTATCTGGCGCTCATCACGACGAACTGCGCGGTGCTTGCCGTTACGATTACGTGCATTAACAAAAACTACAATTATATCGAATCGCTTGTGTATGCGCTCGGCGCGGCGATCGGTTTTTTGATTGCGCTTGTGATCATGTCCGGCGTGCGTGAACGGATCAAAAGCGCCCCTCTTCCGCTTTTTGTTAAAGGGAAGCCGATCCTGTTTATCACTGCGGGTTTGCTTTCGCTGTCGTTTTTAGGCTTTAAAGGCTTGATCTGAGCAGGGGGTACATTATGATTGCTATACTTACAGCCGTTATCGTTTCATTTGTGCTCGCGTTTATCATCGGCGTGCTGCTCGGAATTTTTAAAAAAATATTTTATATCCCGGTCGATGAAAAAGCGGCAGCGATCCGTGCCGTATTGCCCGGCATAAACTGCGGAGCCTGCGGATATCCCGGCTGCGACGGATTTGCAGCGGCGGTTTCAAAGGGTGAAGCGCCTTCCAACGGCTGCCGCGCCGGCGGTCCGAAAGTTACGGCTGCCGTTGTGCAGGTGCTCGGCGGAGCTCAATAACACATACTTCGCGCGAGTACCGTGCGGTCTTCGGCTGCGCGGCGAAAGACTCGCTGATTCACAATGAGGCTGTCCCGGAAGTTGTTGAAAACTTCACGAAGGACAGCCTTTTTTTTATCATTGTTAAAGTTAACTCTGAAAAATGCAGTGATGTATGTAATTTAATAATTGTTAAAATATGATTTCTTTGAGTTTTTCGAAAAATCTGAATTCGTGTCGTCTTAAAGAATTTCAGCGTAATTTTTCTCCGATCTCCTCCTTGACAAATTTCTTTTTGCTTTATATCATAACATTGTTACGTTAGCTATGCCTAATCATCAAGGGACTTTAGCGGAGGAAATTGTGCTGCAAAGATTTTTTGCGTTGTCTGACGCGGGGACGCGGAACTTGCGTTCGGCGATTACGTTCGGCACTATTATCAATTTGTTTTTGATGGTGCCGCTGGGGCTTTCGCTGTATGTGCTGCGCTATTTTTTGACGCGTATTATGCAGGAAGGTTTTCAAGTGCCGAATGTATGGGCGGTGTCGGCGGCCGCTCTCGCGATGATTGCCGTACTGTTCATCCTCGAAAAGCTGAAGTACGGCAGAATGTACAACGGTGCGTATGAAGAAGCGGCGAACGTACGCATTTCGCTTGCCGAATCGCTTCGGAAACTCCCGCTGTCGTATTTCGGCAGGCGGGATTTGTCGTATTTGACTTCGACGCTTTTGAACGACGTTACTCTGATTGAAGAATCGCTTTCGCACGCCGTGCCGGAGCTGTTCGGCGGCATCATTTCGATTTTGATTGCCGCGGCTCTTTTGGCGTTTTTGGATTGGCGGATGACGATTGCGCTTTTTATCTTTGCCTTTGCAGGGTTTTTTATTATCGTTGCCGCCCGATCAGTGCTGGATAAAAAAGCAAAGCAAGCGTTTGCGCAAAAAGATTTGATCTACGATTCCCTTCAGCAGATGATCGACAATATCAAAGTGCTGAAATCTTCCGATAAAAAAGCGGTGTATGTGCAAAAACTCAAAGACGATATTACCGAGTCAACGTACGTAACGCTCAAAGCGGAAGCGGTGGGCGGAGCGTTTATTTTTGGTTCGGCGGCAATTGTCCGCTTCGGCTTTCCGCTGGTGATTTCATACGGCGCGTACCTCTTGTCGCAGGGAAGAATCGAACTGTTGACGTATATCGTCTTTTTGCTCGTTTCCTGCCGCATCTTCGATCCGCTGACGACAGTGTTTATGATGCTCGGTGAATTCTTTTTAATGATGATTGCCGTCGAACGCAAACAGGCGATTGTCAATTATCCTAAGCAGACGGGAAGCGAAACCTTCAAGCCGAACGGTTACGATATCCGCTACGATAATGTTTCATTCTCATATAATGAACCGAACGGTAAAGATGCGGACAGCGATACCGAAGAAAACACGGTAAGCGGAATCGACTTTACCGCAAAGCAGGGCGAAATTACCGCTCTCGTCGGGCACTCGGGCTGCGGTAAATCCACGATTGCACGCTTGGCCGCTCGCTTTTGGGACGCTTCATCGGGTACAGTGAGCGTCGGCGGCGTCGATGTTTCCACCGTAGATCCGGAAACCCTGCTTGCAGCCTTTTCGATTGTGTTTCAGGACGTCGTGCTTTTTAACGATACGGTATACAACAATATTTTAATCGGCAACCGAAACGCGACAAAAGAACAAGTGCTTGCCGCCGCAAAAGCCGCCCGGTGCGATTCGTTTATCGAAAAACTGCCGCAAGGCTATGACACGGAAATCGGTGAAAACGGTTATACCCTTTCGGGCGGAGAACGCCAGCGGCTTTCCATCGCCCGTGCCCTCTTAAAAGACGCGCCGATCATCCTTTTGGATGAGGCGACCGCCGCTCTCGACCCCGAAAACGAAACGCTCATACAGCATGCCATCGGTACACTTATAAAAGGTAAAACCGTTATCGTCATCGCTCACCGCCTGCGCACCGTCGAAAATGCCGACAAGATTATCGTACTCAACAAGGGTATGATTGCCGAAACCGGTACCCACGCAGAACTTATGGAAAAGAACGGCATTTACCGGGAGATGTATAGGCTGCAGCGGGAAAGCGAGCAGTGGTCGGCATAAATAATGGGTAATGGGTAATGGCAGTTGATAATGGATAATCGGCAAGCGGCGGTTTGTAAAAAACTGTGCCGATAAAAATGCTGCATGCTGTTCAAATAAATTAAAATCCGCTGCCGTGGTTTTATGCAGACAAAGAGGAATGTAAAATGGCAAAGAGCGGGAAAATAAACAAAATCTATGCCTGTTGGATTTACGTGAGCGATTTGAAACAATCGATCCGCTTTTATCAAGACATCGGTTTTGAACTCAAGTTTGTTGACGACAATGCGTGGGCGGAATTTGATTTGGGAGAAACAGCCTTCGCCCTATTGCAACGACCTGCGGAAAAAGGTGCGGTACAGCCTGCAAAAACACGGATTATGTTCGAGGTAAATGATATTGAAAAAATGCGGCGGCATTTGGTTTCTCTCGGCGTCAACTTGATCGGAGACGTCAGAGAAGAAGCTTACGGCAAGCTGCTGACCTTCGAAGATCTCGACGGGCATTGGCTTGAGTTTTTTGAAAACAAGCGGGCTTGAGGTGTGGAGCCGTTGAATAAAGGAGTACCTTGTGTACGCGAATGATGACACATGGAAAAAACTGCAAGCGTTTTTACCTGAACGCAAGAGGATCGGCTCTTGCTGCGCACCGGTCGAAACGTTCAGCTCATTCGGCGCAGCGGACATTCATCTCGACGTGTACAACGAACAAAACAACAACGGCATTACGCTCGTGCTGTTCCACGGTGTCGGCGGTAACGGCCGGCTTTTGTCGTTTGTCGCCGTTCCTTTGGCGCGTCTCGGTTATAAGATTGTATGCCCCGATTTGCCCGGCTACGGCTATACCGAATACGAGGGCGTGCCGACATACACCACATGGATTGATGCGGGCGTTTATATCGTTCAGCGGGAATTGCCGCGCTGTAAAAAGCTTTTTGTGCTGGGTTTGAGCGCGGGCGGCATGCTCGCATACAACATCGCTTGTTTGGTACGCGGCGTGTCGGGTGTCATCGTTACGACCTTGTTGGACAACCGATTCAAAGAAGTACGCGAATATTCGGCAAAAAACAAAGTGCAGGCGCGCATAGCCTTACCGCTTTTGCCCTTTATTCCCCGCTTTATTCGGCGTTTAAAGATTCCGGTAAGGGCGGTAACGAATATGAAAGCAATTGTCAACGATGAGCGGATACTGTCTTTGCTGTTGCGGGACAAAAGGGGCGCGGGCTCATCCGTGTACTTGGGTTTTTTATGTTCCATGATGGAAAGCGTTCCCGCCGCAGGGCCTGAGGCGTTCGGACTTCCGCTTTTGCTTTGCCACCCCGAAAAAGACCGCTGGACGCCCGAGCGGATAAGCCGCCTGTTTTTCGACCGCATACGGGGTGCAAAAGAACTGCGCGTACTTGAAAACGCCGGGCACTTTCCGATTGAACAGCCGGGCATCGGTCAGCTTGAAGAAGCGATCGTATCGTTTATAAACAAATATTATCGAGGTACTCATGGTATTAAGAAAATATGAAGCGCAAGATTCCAAAATCATTTGCGGTTGGATTAAGGATGCAAAGCAGCTTTATCAATGGTCTGCCGACAAAATAGGGCGCTTCCCATTGAACGGCAATGAATTGAATGAATACTATGCTTCGATGAACGGCGTTCAGTCTGTCATTCCTCTTTGTGCCATTGACGAATGTACCGTACTCGGTCATTTGTTTATCCGATACCCAAATAAAGACGATAAAACACTTGTACGCTTCGGGTTTATTATACTTTCGCCTGAAAGCAGAGGAAAGGGAAACGGAAAGAAAATGGTAGAGCTTGCATTAGGTAAATAATTCAATATCGATATATTTTCGATACTGTTCAAAATCTTTATCTAATGTAAATATCAAGAAATCGTTATTATGAGCTACACTGCATATCAAATAATCGATATGTGACCCTTGGATTCCGTTACTTCTACATATATTATAATATGCAGCCGCTTGCTCATAATCCTCGATGGTGATTTCAAAATCGGGAAATGCCTTTAATGCTTTTTTTAGTTCCCTAAATTTATCCTCATCTGATATACCGCTTAAGATTTCTTGTCGTATCGGACCGATCATCACCGCATATCGGTTACGGATGAGAAATGAAAGATACTCTATTAATTTTTTATCATTACTATCCGGACGCTTTTTCCTAAGCGCAAGTGACCATACGGAAGTATCAACTAATACAAATTTCATCGTAACCGCATCTTCTTATAATTGTAAGAAGGGTGATATTCAATTGTTCCGAACAGCTGTATGAGTTCTTCAGATTTTCGCCGTTCAATAAACTCTTCGAGCGCCGTATTTACTGTTTCTTTTTTTGTGCCGTATCCGCCGATTTTATACGCAGTATTGAGTAATTCTTCATTTATTGCAAGATTTGTTGCCATAGCTTTTACCTCTGCATTTATTCTACATATATTATTGTGTAAAATAAGATAATGCAATAGTATGAAGTTATTGGGCATCCTTTCCCATTTTTCTCATTACGTTAAGCATTAAAAACAATCCGGCTATAATCATTGTAAAATCCACAATAGGTTCCGCCCACCAAACAGCCGACACTCCGAATAATTTCGGCAACAGAAGTATCGCCGGAACAAATAATACCAATTGTCGCAACAGTACAATGATCCCCGCTTTTTTATCGTCTCCAATGGATTGAAAAAAAGTCAGTGTCATAATCATAATTCCATACAAGATAAATGTGGAATAAAACATCTTAAAGTTTTTAACACCGGCTTCAATAATCTCTTTTCTTACTTTGAATAAAGACAGCAATGTATCGGAACAAAACATTGACGGTATCCACGAAGCAGCCGCAAGAATAGTTGCTCCATACATAAAAATCTTCATCGTATCTTTTACTCGCCCGTATTGCTTTGCTCCGAAATTTGCTCCTATAACAGGCTGCAATCCTTGACTCATTCCCCACAACGGAATAAATGAAAACATATATAATCTCATTGTTGCAGACATCAAAATTCCCCAGTTATCTCCGCCATATACAAAGGCTTGCTTAAATAAAAATGTTTGCTGCACCGCAAATAAAATTTGCATCATCATTGCCGAACTGCCGATACTAAACATTTCACGGTAAATCACCTTGTACTTTTTGATTTTATGGATTTTCACAAATGAACTTTTCTTTAAAAAATAGTGAAATGTTAATAAAGCTTGTACGATTTGAGATAATACGGTTGCGATAGCAGCTCCTTCAATAGCATATTCACCCATGAGCTTCATAAGAATAGGGTCTAAAATAATGTTGAGTATGGCTCCCGTTCCCATAATCATCATTGATTGTTTTAATGCCCCTTCGCCGCGCATTGTCATATTACCTGCTTGAGCGAAATTGACAAATAGAGATCCAAAGAACACAACCCGCAAATATCTGACACCAAGCTCTTTAATATTTCCTTTAGCACCCACCATGTCTAAAAAATGAGATGCGAATATCAAACCTACTATTGTGATAATTGCAGAAAATAAAATAACCCAATAACAAAAATTGCCGAATATTTTATCTATTGTTTCTTTATCACCCTTACCGATAGCTCGTGATAATATCGATGCACTGCCTACGCCTATCAAAGCCGATATTCCGCCATTTATAATTGTCAAGGACATGGATACACTAATTGCCGACATCGCATAGTCCCCAATAAGGCGCCCTGCAAATATCCCATCCATAAATGGGTACAGGCCGATAACCAGCATTCCGATTATTCCCGGGATAGCTAACTTGAATAACAATTCTTTAGGACTTTTGGTTAATAGCTGTGTTTTCATATCTTGTTTCATTGCAACTCACCTCTTAAAATATTATTTCTCATTTTCAAATATCCCTATTGGTTTAGTTATTTTTTTCAAGATCAATAATGTATTGTATCATTGTTTCTTTTATATACTTCTTATGAGCGTCAAAAGAATTCCGTGCATTAAGCACTTCCGAACTCACTATTAAACTATTAATGTAATGAACTAAAAAGCCATCCTTAAAAATATGTGCCGTAATTCCCAGTTTCTTTGCAATGAGATCAAGCTCTTTAGTTGTATGCAATTTTAGTTCTTGATATAAATCTTCCAAATCCTGATTATAGTTTTTTGCTTGCAAAAGAAGTGCGTACAGCTTCATTAAATCGGTTTTCGCTAATGCCTTACTTGTTAAAATATCACCCATTTGCTGATATTTATCTTTGCTCCGATTATGCGCTAAATATTCAGTTATCAAGCTATTTCTGTATTCATTTCCATCAAGCATTAAGTCTTTTAGCATTTCAGTTGTACTTGCATAATGATGATATACGCCGCCTCTACTCATACCTATTTCTGTAATGACATCTTCCATTGTTGTATTCTGAAAGCCTTTATTTAAAAAGCATTTTTTTGCGGCTTCTCGAATTTCTCTTTTTCTCATCTGCCCGACTTTTTGTTTTTCTTCTTTCAAAATAAAGTCCTCCTTGAAAAAACCGACAATATTGTCGGTTTTTAATATAGCGTTATTATTAAGTGGTGTCAAGTAAAAAAACGCTTTTGCAAACAGCGCGAAATGAACAGTATAGACAAATAATAGTTAAAAACAGTAGATTAAGGAAATCAGCAATCTGAAATGTATGGAGTGAAAAATGAATAAAATAACATGCATTTGTTTAGGCGTGCGGAATATGGAAAAGGCATTAAAATTTTACAGAGACGGGTTGGGATATAAGACAGACTGTAAAGAAGATAATCCACCGGTATGCTTTTTTAATACACCGGGAACAAAATTTGAACTTTTCCCTTTGGATTCATTGGCAAAAGATATTAATGAAAATAATCCGCCGACAGGAACCGGCTTTTCAGGAATTACATTGACATACAATGTGAAAAACAAAGAAGATGTAGATAGCGTTATTGAGTTGGTAAGAAAAGCCGGAGGAACTATTGTTAAAGAGCCGCAAAAAGTATTTTGGGGCGGATATCATGCATATTTTTCCGATTTAGATGGATACTACTGGGAAGTATCTTGGGGACCCGATTTTCAATTTGATGAAGATGGCCTATTGAAATTTTAGAGCGAATAGAATGGATAATTATGGCATCGAGTAAAACATATTTAGATTTTATTTTGGAACAGTTATCGGAATTGCAAGACATACGCTATCGCGCAATGATGGGAGAATTTATCATTTACTATCGAGATAAAATTGTGGGCGGTATCTACGATGACCGCTTACTGGTAAAAGCGGTTCCGTCGGCAATTGCGTATATGCCGAACGCTTCCTACGAATTGCCGTATCAAGGCGCAAAAGAAATGCTTTTAGTAGACGAAGTTGATGACAAAGCATTTATAACGGGCTTGTTTAATGCAATGTATGATGAATTACCGGTGCCGAAAATGAAGAAAAAAAGATAAAAAGTGTGCGGTATTTATACTATGGAGCTGCTCCACATTAAGTTTTAGACTGAAAGCGATATTAAAAACAATTAACAACCTCTCCGCACGAATAAATTAAATTTTTAACAGACAGGATACTTGATTTTTGGAAGCTCTTGTATTACATTGTAGTAAGAGGTGTTAGAAATGACTACAATATCAGCAAAAATTACACAGAACGATAAAATAAGTTTTGAACGAATCTGTGATTCTATGGGAATCAATATTTCTTCGGCTATAAATTCTTTTGTAAAGGCCACGATTCGGGAAAATGGCCTGCCCTTTGCACTGAAAGCATCCGAGGATCCGTATATTTATTCGGAAGAAAATATGAAATATTTGCGTAAAAGTATACATCAGATTGAAACCGGAAAATGTCAAATTCATGAACTGAAGGAAACTGACTGATGGTAAAAGTTTGGTCTGATATTGCATGGAAAGATTATTGCCGCCTTTTTGATAAACATCAGCAAAAATTGATAAAAAGTACACATGATTTAATTAAAGATATTGAAAGAAATGGTATTGATAAGGGAAAAGGACAACCTGAACCATTAAAGCATGAATTATCAGGGTATTGGAGTAGAAGAATAGATGCGGCAAATCGACTTGTATATAAAGTTGAAGATAATAAATTATATATTGTTCAGTGCGGTACACATTACCATCAATAAAAAAATCGTAAGGAATCGGTAATTATGGCATCGAGTAAAACATATTTAGATTTTATTTTGGAACAGTTATCGGAATAATAACACTGCTCGATGTTTCCTTTTCATATCCGGATTTTGCACTATGATAATTATCCATACTTGACATTTCCAGCTCTTTTTAGTAACATTGTTATCAATTAATAGAAATGTTATGACAAATATGGATAACTATTATGGAAAAAATATTAGTCGATAAAGGTGAACTGAACACACAGGCAAAGATTTTACGTGCTGCAAAACAGGAGTTTTTTGCCAACGGCTTTGCAGATACCAATGTGCGCACTATCGCCGAAAAGGCAGGGGTTACGACGGGGGCGTTGTATAACCTTTTTGATAACAAGGACGGCATATTCGAAGCTCTTGTAAGCGGTGTGTTCGACAAATTTTTAGACATAGTAGCGCATCGCAATGTATTCGACGCTGAAAATTTCGGTATGAAAACAAGCGAGCTTTCAGCAATTATCGAACTATCGCAACGCCGGTTCTTAAAAATGGTGGATTTTTTTTACGATAATTGGGATGCGATGAAACTGATTGTCTGCTGTTCGAAGGGAAGCTCCTATGAGCGCATTTTTGATAAAGCAATCGATTTAATCGAGCGTGAAACACTTCGATGGCTGAAACAAGACGGCGTTAAAATGTCGCGCCGCATACGATTTTTTATTCACGTTATGGTAACGTCTCACTGTGAAAATTTAAAAGAGATTTTTTATCATAATTTAAAAAAATCGGAAGCGATGGAATATGTGCTCGATTTTAACGTATACCATTGTGCCGGCTGGAAACAATATTGGATGGAGCAAGTGAAGAGTTAATGGGTAATGTTTAATTGGTAATTAAAGCGTGCGCAATTACTCATTACAAATTAACAATTACACATTGAATTAACGGTATAGGAGGTTTGAATGGACACATATAAAAGATTGTTTAAATATACGCCGGAAAAAATACATTGCGTGTATATTTCGGCGTTATGCGCCGTGCTGGGAGTCGCTTCTCAGATGGGCGCTTTTTGGTTTTTATGGAAGTTTTTGTACGCGCTTTTGGTTACAAAAAACGTTACGGACGGCTCGATGTACGCGACGGTAATTGTCTCGCTGTTGGCGGGCTATTCGATTGTGTACTTCGGCGCGTTATGGGCATCGCACGTGCTCGGCTTTCGGCTCGAATCGAATTTGCGCAAAACCGCAATCAAACATTTAATGAACGCTTCGTTTGCCTTTTTTGACATGAACCCGTCGGGAAAGATCCGAAAGCTGATCGACGACAATGCGCAGGAAACGCATATGCTGGTTGCGCATTTAATTCCCGATAATATTTCCGCATTGTTTACGCCGATTTTTATGTTTATCATCGTGTTTGCGGTCGATGTAAAGCTCGGTTTTTTGCTCCTCGGTGTTGCACTTATCGGCGGTGCGCAGATGATGTTTATGATGGGCAATAAAAACTTTATGCAGAAGTATCAAGCGGCATTGGAACGGATGAATGCGGAAGCGGTCGAATATGTGCGCGGTATGCAGATTGTAAAAATCTTTAAAAGCACCGTCGAGTCCTTTAAAGCGTTTTACGAAGCAATTACCGGTTATTCGGATTTGGCGTACAAATACACGCTCAGCTGCCGTTCTCCGTATGTGATGTTTCAAGTGCTGTTCAATCTGTTTGCCGTCTTTACGATTCCTGCCGCCATTTATTTTATGAATAAGGGCGCTGACGGAAATCTCATCATTGCAAAAATCGTCTTTTTTGTGTGCATTGCCGGCATTCTTTTTTCGGCATTTATGCGCGTTATGTATGTCGGAATGTACAACTTTCAGGCAAAAAGCGTTGTGGATAAACTTGAAAATCTTTTTGCAGACATGGAAAAGGATAACCTTGAACACGGCACGGAAGAAACGTTTGAAAACTTCGGAATCGAATTTAAAAACGTTTCGTTCGGCTATACCGACGAAAAGATTTTAAAAGACGTCAGCTTTACTTTGGCTCCGAATAAAACCTACGCGCTTGTCGGCTCTTCAGGCGGCGGAAAGAGTACAATAGCAAAATTGATTTCGGGTTTTTATAAAATAAATTCGGGTGAAATTTTAATCGGCGGAAAAAATATTTCGTCATATTCACGGAATGCGCTCATGCACAGTATCGCCTTTGTGTTCCAAACGTCGAAGCTCTTTAAAACAAGCATTTTTGAAAACGTCAAAATGGGTAATAAACATGCAAGCGATGAAGAAGTGATGAATGCGCTTCGGCTTGCCCGCTGCGAAGACATTTTAGCAAAATTCCCCGAACGTGAAAAAACGGTTATCGGTTCAAAAGGCGTGCACTTATCCGGCGGAGAAATTCAGCGCGTTGCGATCGCCCGCGCTATTTTGAAAAATGCGGATATCATTATTCTGGATGAAGCGTCCGCCGCTGCCGACCCCGAAAACGAATACGAAATTCAGCAGGCCTTTTCCAATTTGATGAAAAACAAAACGGTTATTATGATTGCGCACCGCCTCAGCTCGATTAAAAATGTCGATGAAATTTTGGTTGTCGAAGACGGAAACATCGTCGAGCGCGGCAGCGATGCCGAGCTTATGCAAAAAGGCGGTAAGTACAGCCGGCTGCAAAAACTGTATTCTCAAGCAAATGACTGGAAGGTCTAAACTTAATTGGTAATGGATAATTTGTAATTGATAATTACAGAGCTACGTACGGTGTACGGTAATTACTCATTACACATTACCAATTACACATTGAATGAGGAGAATTTTATATGACTAAATTACAAAAATGGTTCGGTGTTACCGAATCGGGTGCAAAAGGAATAGTTACAGCGTCGGTATGGTCGATGCTTGCGGATATCTCGTTTATTTTACCGATGTTTTTAACGATGTTTTTCCTGCAGGGATATTTTGACGGAACGCTGCGGCCGGCGGGATTTTATATCGGTATTATTGCCGCGCTTGCGCTGGTGATGTATGTGCTCGTGCATATCAATTACAACACGCTCTACACGGCGACGTTCAAAGAATGCACAGAGCTGCGCGTTAACATTGCCGACCGGCTCAAAGCCCTGCCGCTTGCGTATTTTTCGAAGCACGATGTTTCCGATTTGTCGCAAACGGTGATGACCGACGTTGCCGCAATCGAACATGCGCTCAGTCACGCAATTCCGCAAACAATCGGCCTTGTGCTGTATTTGATTATAATCGGCACGATGATGATTGCCGCTCATCCGGGATTGGGCTTGTGCGTGTTTGTTCCGATTATCATCAGTTTTATTCTGTTAATCCTGTCGAAAAAAATTCAAATACGGGAAACGACGCGCGACTTTCATAAGCAGCGTGAGCGTTCGGAATTTTTTCAGGAGACAATAGAGCTTCAACAGGAAATTAAAAGCTACGGGCTCACGGATACGGTTGCGGCAAAACTGAAGGGCAATGTCGACGAAGCGGAAAAACTGCATTTGGTCGTGGAAGCGCATCAAGCGATTCCCCTCAACATCGCAATGCTGTTTTTAAAGTTTTCAATCGGCTTTACCGTGTTTTTCGGATTAAAAATGTATTTGGCAGGGACTGCGCCGCTCTTGTATTTTATCGGCTATATTATCGCCGCCTCGCGCGTTACCGACGCGGTTGCGGGCGTCGAAGCGAACCTTGCCGAAATGATGTATATCGATTCGCGCGTTAAGCGCATTAACGAGCTGCGCGAAACGGAAACGCAGGAAGGAGAGCCCGCTTCGTTGCAGCATTACGGCATTCAATTTGAAAACGTCGAATTTTCGTATAACAAGGGGCAAAAAATTATCGACGGCATTTCGTTTACTGCCGAACAAAATCAAGTAACCGCGCTTGTCGGCCCGTCCGGCTGCGGAAAGACAACCGTGCTCCGGCTTGCATCCCGTCTCTACGATTATGATAAGGGACAGATCCTCATTGACGGCAAAGACATTGCAAAGATCGACACCGACAGCCTCTTCGATAAAATTTCGATTGTGTTTCAGGATGTCGGACTTTTTAATACGTCGATTATGGAAAATATCCGCGTCGGAAATAAAAACGCAAGCGACGACGACGTAAAAAAAGCCGCCCGTCTTGCAAACTGTACCGAGTTTATCGAAGCTTTGCCGGACGGCTACGATACGGTCATCGGCGAAAACGGTAGCCGTCTTTCAGGCGGAGAACGTCAGCGTCTTTCGATTGCGCGCGCTCTTTTAAAAAACGCGCCGATTATCATCCTCGACGAAATAAGCGCTTCGCTCGACGTTGAAAACGAAATGAAAATTCAGGAAAGCCTCAACACGCTCATAAAAGGCAAAACGGTGATTATTATTTCGCACCGCTTAAAGTCGATCGAAAACGCCGACAAAATCATCGTCATGAACGAAGGCAAAATCGACGCGGAAGGTACACACGCTGAACTTCTTAAAAGATCGCCGCTCTACCGCGATATGATTGAAAAATCGGGCTTGACGGAAAACTGGGTGTATTGAAAATAATTATAAATTATTAATTAATAATCGGGGGGGGTATTTTTATATGAATGATATAAACAAGCAACCGACGGAAAATCCGGATGAAAACAAAGGTACGGCAAAGCGAAATCGGGCGGAACTCGGAAATGATGAACGCAATCCCGCAAAGCAGCAGACTGTCAAGCGGCTTTTAAGCTATGCGGGAAAGAGCAGAGGGCTTTTGTCGCTGTCTCTTGTGCTTTCCGGCTTGAGCGCCCTCGTCGGTTTTGTGCCGTACATTATGGTGTTCTTTGTAATGCGTGATGTGATTTCTTCAGTTGCGGCAAACGAGGCGGTAAACGCCGCCGCCCTTGTAGGCTACGGACTGTGGGCAGTCGGTTCGGCTGCAACAGGCTTTGTGCTCTATTATGCGGCGCTTATGCTTTCGCACGCGACCGCGTTTACGATTCAGGAAAACCTTTCGATTCGGATGACGGAAACGCTTGCGGAACTTCCCATCGGCTGGCATATCACGCATGTGAGCGGTAAAGTGCGCAAGGTGTTTGAAAAAAACGTCAATCAGCTCGAAACGCTGATCGCTCATAGCCTGCCGGATACCGCGCAAAATACGGTTTCTCCCTTTGCGATACTCGTTCTCATGCTCGCCTTCGATTGGCGGCTGGGGCTGGTGTCCCTGCTGCCGCTCGTGCTTGCGTTCGTGCTGCAAATGCTTTTAATGCGCATCAGTTCAAACTCGGGCTTTATGCAAAAGTACGAAGATGCACTCGAACAGATGAATAATGCCGGTACCGAATATGTGCGCGGCATTTCGGTTATCAAAACCTTTAATCAGTCCGTGTATTATTTTAAAAACTTCTACACCTCGATTATGAACTATAAGGAGTTTGTGCACAAATATTCGATATCGTGGGAAAACGGGTATTCGATTTTCCTCGCGCTCATTAAAGCGGGCTTTTTATTTCTGCTGCCTGCCGCGCTTTTGATAACGGGAACGGCAACGCTCGATGCTCGTTTTTTTTACAGCTTTGTGTTTTACCTTGCCTTTGCGCCGGTTACCTACGGGATGTTGATAAAAATCATGTACTCAAATACCTTTCATCAGCGGTCGAACGATGCGCTCAACCGTATAGAAGATATTTTGCAGGCGCCGCTGACCGAAGAACCGGAAAAGTCCGTGCTGCCCGAAAAATACGATATAGAATTTAAAGACGTAGTGTTTTCTTATAAAACTGAAACGGCGGGATCTGCGGAAACGGGGAACTCAAACCCCGGCAGCGATAAAATGCCGCAAATCGCCGGCCGCCCCGCAGTGAACGGCATCAGCTTGCACATCCCCGAGCATTCGCTTACCGCGCTCGTCGGTTCCTCAGGCGGCGGCAAAACGACACTCGTCAATTTGCTCGGCCGTTTTTGGGAAGTCGATTCGGGTTCAATCAGTATCGGCGGCGTCGACATCTGCGACATTAAAACAAGCGACCTTTTGCGCACCGTCGGCTTTGTATTCCAAGAAAACAAGCTCTTTAAAGAAAGCATTTTTGAAAATATCCGCTACGGCAAAAAAGATGCAAGCCGCGAAGAAGTGCTTGACGCGCTCCGCAAAGCCGAGTGCATGGATATCATCGAAAAACTGCCTGCCGGTATAGACACCGTGTACGGTACCAAAGGCACATACGTTTCAGGCGGAGAAGCGCAGCGGCTTGCCATTGCCCGCGCGCTTTTGCAGGACGCTCCCGTCATCGTACTTGACGAAGCGACCGCCTTTGCCGACGCCGAAAACGAATACAAAATCAAAAAGACATTCGACGTGCTGCTCAAAGACAAAACCGTCATTATGATCGCCCACCGCCTCTCTTCGGTCGTCAATGCCGACAAAATCTGCGTTATCAATGAGGGCAGTCTTGCTGAAACGGGAACGCATGCCGAGCTGCTCGAACGCAAAGGTCTTTATGCCGGTATGTGGGAAAACTTTCGAAAAGGCATCGAGTGGAAGGTTTAATAATTAATAATTTATAATGGATAATTAGAGGATAATCGGAATCGGTAATGACTGAAAGCTTTATACCGATGTGTTATAATCATCCTGTATAAGGCGGTTGTCATGAAACAAACTAAACGGTCGCGGCTGAACGCGCGATGAAACGGTTTGCAGGATTCGGTATGCATAAATAATATTGATTATGCATATGATTTTGTGGTATAATATGCATACGGGGGGATATATGAGAACAACGCTGGATCTGTCCGATACCTTGCTTGAAGAAGCGATGACATTGACAAAAATTACGACAAAAACGGAGGTCATAACACAAGCGCTTGAAAATTTGATACAAAAAGAAAAAGTTCAAAAACTGAAAGACTATTACGGAAAACTTGATTTGAATATCGACTTAAAAACGCTGAGAAAAAGGTCATAAAATGGTATTGGTCGATACTCCCGTCTGGATAGAATATTTTAGAGGCTCTGCGCGCTCTGTCGTGCTCAAAGAGTTGATACATAATAATACGCTTTGTATCAATAATCTCGTGCTTGCCGAATTGCTTCCTTTTATTAATCTGAAAAAAGAATATGAGTTGAAACGGCTCTTGCTTGCGATTAAACGAATAGAACTTGAAATAGATTGGGACGAGATTATCGATATGCAGACCCGAAACCTGTTGCACGGTATAAACAAAGTCGGTATTCCCGATTTAATAATCGCTCAAAATGCGATCAACAATAATCTCTTTTTATTTTCGTTTGACAAACATTTCGGACTTATGCGCGATTTGTTTGCTCTTAAAATATTTACGCGAGAATAAGTCGCCGAGCTGCTCGAACGGAAGGGCGTGTACGCAAGTATGTGGAACGATTTTCAAAAAGGCATCGAGTGGAAAGTTTGAAAAGCGACGCTCGGCTCAACACGTGGTAAAAATTATTATTTGCAGGAGGACAGGCAATATGGTTATACACGAATACGGAAACATCGAGGCGGAAAAAATACTGGTTTTGCACCCGATGTTGCTGACCGGTGCCTTTGCGGCAAAGCTGTTTGCGCCGCTGAGCGATCGGTACTGTATTATTGCGCCGGATTTGTCGGCTCACGGGCAAGCGTCTTCGAGTGAGTTTGTTTCCGCCGAAAACGAAGCTGCGCAAATCCTTTGCTATCTGAAAGAAAAAGGCTATACGGATATTGCATTGACGCTCGGTATTTCCCTGGGAGCGCGGATTGTGCTGGAACTGTTGAAGGATGACGACATACACTGGAAATGCATTGTTTTGGACGGTGCGCCGGTATACAAAAATGCCCGCTTTTTGCGCTTTGTGTATACCGCCGTCTTTTTAAGCAAATGGAAAAAGGCCCGAAAATGCAAGGGGTTTGCTCAAAAGAAAATGACCGCATTGTTCGGTGAAGCGGGCGAAGTAATGGGAAGCACGTTTGAAAGCATGGGTGAAAAAAGCCTGCGAAATATCATAGCGGCATGCAGCCGCTTCGATTTTTATCCGTATCCGAAAGATGTGCAGCAGCGTATGTATTTTGAATTCGGCAGTAAAGAAATAGATGCACGGCAAGCAAAGACGATTTTGCGCCGCTACCCTTTTGTGCATATCGCACTGCATAAAGGGTACGGGCACTGTCAGTATATGGCAGCGGAAAAAAAGGCATACCTTGCGATGCTTGAAGAGCGCATGAAGCGGAAGGTTTGAATAAATTGATGATCGATAATGCGATGATATCGGTTCAAACGAGCATACAATTTACAAATTAACAATTTAAATCCCGCGTCATATCTGAAGCAGTTTCATCGGTTTTTTTACCGGGACGAAACCTTTTTGCCATCCGCCCTTCCGCCGCTTGCTCACGCGCGGCGTCCTCGCTCCGCTCCGGTCGCTGCCTTCGGCACGGCTCCACGGCGGCGTAGGCGTATCGTATTGCGAGCGCATGTCCGCACGCGATATACTTGCGGCGTTTTATTCTACACGTTTCACGGAAATCAAATTTTGCCCAAAAGAGGTAACAGCGCATAAGGATTCATAAGAGCGCGGAACATAATGCCGTTCAACGGCAGCTTCGATTGTGTCTCACGCTTATGTATGCGAATTATGTTAAGCGCACATTTGTACAGCATATTGAGATTCTGCTGTATGTTCTTACTCTGAACCCTGCATCTGTCCTCATCAAAATGTACATCCAACAGCCAGTGCATCGTTTCTACCGACCATTCCTCTCTTGCATGATGGAGCAGCTCTTCCGCTCGTAACGCTTTACTTGAAATATAATAATGCCATTCTTCCGTTACACCTTTACTCGTCTCAAATCGCGTATGAAGTGCTCCAATGCATTTAAGCGCCGGCCATGTTCTGCCGCCCGGTTGCCAGCCCACATCATCACTCGTATACGCACTGCGCCTTTCCTTCCGCCCATGTCCCTTTTCCGTTCGCGTGATGCTGTCCATCTTCGCTCGCAGCTTTGTATCCTGAACATACTCTGCGATATCGTCCATAAGTGCTTGCTGATTGCCCTTCGCACTTAACAAATAATCCGCTTCCGCCCCAATTATCGCTTCGGCAGTCTCTATTTGACAGTTCATTGCGTCTGCGACTACCATACAGCCCTTAATTTCAAGCTCTTTTATCAATTCCGGTACAGCCGGAATCTCGTTACTCTTTGATTCGACCGTTCTTTGGGCAAGTGTCAGCCCCAATTCCCCTATCTGTGCACTGATGATATGCAAGGGATTGTCGTATTTTTTCATCTTTCCCGTTGAGCGGATAGCTTTTCCGTCTATGGCTATCGTCAACGGCTGCTTCTTTTTCTTCTTGCTTTGTTCTTCCTCTTCCGTCTCAAGTTTTGCTGCAAGAGCCGGTACAACCGAAGCAACCCATTGTTTCATACACTCATTCAGTGATTCCGGCCGTATGATTCCAAGCAGACTTAACAGCCACCAATAGCACGGTATCCGTTTGATTCCGAAGGTTTCTGCCAAAAATGTTCTGACATGTTCGGTTGTTGCCCACTCGTAGATTTTCTTTACGCTTTGTAAATCGCACAGGCTTCCCAGAATCACGATGATAACCGCATCTTGTACGCTACAAAAATATCCGTCGTATTCCCGCTCCGTCTCAAGCACTGCAAGTGCATCTTCTAATGTTTCCCACCTCATGCGCTTACTTTAGCACTTTATCAACTTTTTAAACAGTCCTCGGGTAAAATTGATTTCCGTGCTACACGTTTTCCGCGCCTTGACCAAGTATAAAAAATAATGATATATTTGAGTACTTATTTCGATATCTTATGACCTCGATAGCGATATCGCGGTTGATTATATAAGGAGCATGTTCTATGTTACGGACATATCAGCCCAGCAAAGTTAAACGCAACAGAAAATTCGGATTCAGAGCGCGCATGGCGACAAAGGGCGGCCGCAAAGTTCTCGCCCGCCGCCGCGCGAAGGGACGCAAAAAGCTGTCGGTCGCGGACGAAAAAAAGAAGTATTGATTTTAGGGACGGAAGCTGCCGATGGAAGCCGCTTTGAAAAAGAAGAGCGGATTTAAACGTTCAGAACGTATAAAAAAATCCGCCGCTTTTAAAGCGCTTTTTAAAAACGGAAAGCGAACGGGTATTCCGGGCGCAAAGCTGTTTTATGCAAAAAACGGATTGCGCATAAATCGCGTCGGATTTCCTTTGTCACGCGGATACGGTAACGCGGTGCAGAGAAACATATCGAAAAGATACAGCCGTGAAGTCTATCGTTTATTAAAAGCACAGTTGAATATCGGATACGATATGCTCTTTCTATTGTATCCCGGGTGTGATTCGTTCGACGCCCGATGTGCACAATTTCGATTATTGTGTAAAAAAGCGGGATTGATTACGGAATGAAACAATTCCTTACGAAATTTTTCTGTCTTTGCATCCGCGCCTATCAAGTCTGTATTTCTCCGTTGTTTCCGTCGTGCTGCAGATACACTCCGACGTGTTCGCAGTATGCGATCGAAGCGATCAGAAAATACGGTCCGTGCAAGGGTCTTTTTTTCGCAATAAAAAGAATCGCTCGCTGTCATCCGTTTCATGCCGGAGGATACGACCCTGTTCCTTAAAACGCGGGAGCGCGTAAATTATCGCGCGCATAAAGCGCATGCTTAAAATGCGGCATCGCGTAATATACTGATTTTAAAATGCCGTCCATGTACGGGTGCTTTTTAAATTAATAATGTTAAAACTGATGGAGATTTACCATGGATAAAAATACTGTTTGGGCTATCGCCTTGTCGACGGTCGTGATCGGCACCTTTATGGTTTTGCAGGCTACCGTATTTGCGCCTCAGCGTCAAAACGGAGCTGCGGCTGCGGAACAGCCGGCGGCAATTTCTGCAGATGCCCTTCCGGGAAATTCGCAAGGCGCGGCGCCCGTGCTTATCGCTTCTTCAGATGCCGAAGAAGCCGTTTCCGAGCAGACGCTTACGATCGTAACGGATAAAATCAAAGCGGTCTTTACGAACAGGGGTGGCGATATCATCGGCTACGAATTGCTGAATCACGTCGACACCGATACGAACAAAGGCGTTGAAATGGCGGACAATATTTCCGCGTTCAACCGCGCGTGCGCCGTTTCGTTCGGCGATGCGAACGGCGCGATGATAAACGATCTGTTCAGCGTGGAACAGCCGGATGCGAATACCGTACTTTTTACGAAGCGCTATAACGGCTACACCTTCGGCAAGCGCTATACGTTTATCCCCGGCGAATACATGTTCAAACTTGAAGTTTTGATGCACAGCGACGAGGGCACGGTTTCACTCAATACGAATAACGCCGCCTACACGATCCGCACGGCGCCGCAAGTCGGACCGCATTACAACCCGCGCATGAACCGCTACGATTCGCGCATGTTTATCACGTTCGACGGCAACAAAAAGAAATACGTACAGGTCGGCACAAAACAGTTTAAATCCTACAAACGCGATTACGTGTGGGCGGGCATCGCGGGAAAATACTTCGAAGAACTTTTCATTCCGGAAAAACCGGAGACGATGGCGGGCGAAGCGTATTATTCTTCGCGTACGGAAGTCGGCGACTATGCGAACGCGCAAGCTTTTTTTACACGCAAGCCTTTTTCCGGCACCGATATGGCCGACACGTATTACGTTTACTTCGGGCCGCGCAACGAAACCGATTTGCGTCTCTACAATACGGCGCAGGCGAACGGCTGGCAGCTTGAAAATGTAAAACTCGACGAATCGCTGCAGGGTTACGGCTGGCTCGGCTGGCTTGAAAAAATCCTTAAATGGGTTCTCGAAAGGTTGTATAAAGTCGTTCACAACTGGGGCGTCGCGATCATCGTCATGACGATTTTATTAAAACTTGCAATGTTCCCGCTGACAAGACAGCAATCGCTCGGCACGCTTAAAATGCAGGCGCTCCAGCCGAAGATAACGGAGCTGCAGACGAAGTACAAAGACAATCCGCAAAAATTGCAGGCGGAAACGGCAAAACTTTACAAAGACAACGGCTACAATCCGATGAGCGGTTGTCTTCCCATGCTCTTCCAATTTTTAATAATTTTTGCGATGTACGATCTGTTTAACAATTATTTCGAATTCCGCGGCGCATCGTTTATACCCGGATGGATTCCCGATCTTTCGACGGGTGACAGCGTGTATACGTTTCAGCGCGACATACCGCTTATAAGTTCTTTCCTGGGTAATTCGCTCCGCATCTTACCGATCATCTATCTCGCATCCCAGCTTTTGTACGGCAAAATCACGATGGTCGGCGGAACCGCGGCGGGAGCGGGTTCGAGCGCAGGACAGATGAAATTTATGATGTACGGTATGCCCCTCATTTTCTTTTTCCTGTTCTATAATGCGCCGTCCGGACTGCTTTTGTATTGGACGGTGAGCAATATCATTCAGATGGGACAGCAGCTGATAATCAATAAATTCATGCAGCAAAAAAAAGCGGAGATCGCCGCGCAAGCCGGACAATTTAAAATTGTTAAAAAAGGTAAAAAGCGCTGATTCGTATTTTATTAATCGGCTGATCGGCGGCTTTCGAAAATTGTACTTTCGGAAGTTTCCGATTTCCGTTTGAAAACTGTAAGAGGTACGTTATGATATACGAGTATGAAGGAAAAACCGAAAAAGAGGCGATCGAAAAAGCCGCGAGCGAACTCGGTCTCGAACGCGATCAGTTCGACGTGGAGATCCTTGAAACGCAAAAAAATTCGCTGTTCAAAAAAGGCTATGTAAAGATCCGCGTCAATCCGGTCGATTCTCCCGATGCGTCGCACGCGGGGAACGACAACAGAATGTACGAAACGCCTGCGAGAATCGTCGCCGATCCGCTGCCGCAGGATGAGTTCGAAAAAAAGCTGCTTGAGTTCGTCGACACGATTATCGAAAAGATGGGCTACGACGTAAAAACGGAAATCGTATTTCGCGAAGCGAAGAAAATCGGCATAAAGATGAATTCTCAGAATTCGTCGATCCTTATCGGACGGAAGGGGAAAAATCTCGATGCGCTCCAGCTTTTGGCAAATATCTACGCCGGCCGGCTCGGTCACGAAGACGTGCGCATCATCCTCGATTCGGAAAATTACCGCATCCGCCGCGAAGAATCGCTCGTGCGTCTTGCGTACACGACTGCGGACAAAGTGCATCAGACGCACAATTCGATTTTGCTCGAACCGATGAATCCGTTCGAACGCCGCCTCATTCACACGACGCTCAACGACATCCCCGATATCGACACGAAATCGGAAGGCGACGGTCTGTACAAGCAAGTGCGCGTTCTCTATAAGGGCGTTCGCTGACGTATTCTGCAGTGCGCGGCGCGATCGAAGCGGTTTGAAATTTTATTAATTTTTGATAAGGTGAAAAGGCCTATGCGGAAATTGTTATTATCGTTTGCAGTGTGCTGTGTTACGATCATGTACGGAGGATGCAATCCTATGGAAAAAAGCATAAAATCGATACAAGGGAAAGACGGAGTATTCGCCGTCATGGAGACGACGCGCGGAAACATCGTGCTTGAGCTGTATTACAAAGATACGCCGCTTACCGTCGTGAATTTCGTCGGGCTTGCCGAAGGCATGCTCGATGCGGCGAAAGGCAAACCCTTTTACGACGGACTCACGTTTCACCGCGTCATCAGCAAAGGAAACGGAGACGATCAGGATTTTATGATCCAAGGCGGCGACCCGCGGGGTAACGGCACCGGCGGCCCGGGCTATTCCTTTCCCGATGAAATCGTCGACAAATACGCCTTTACTTCCGGCGGTCTTCTCGCCATGGCGAATTCCGGCGCAAATACGAACGGCAGTCAATTTTTTATCACGATCGTTCCGACGCCGTGGCTCACCGGCAAGCACACGATTTTCGGCAAAGTGCTTGAAGGACAGGACGTCGTCAATAAGACAAAACAGGGCGACGCGATCAAAAAAATTACGATTGTGCGGAACGGCGAAGACGCGAAAAAGTTTACCGCATCGCAAAACGATTTTAATAAATTATCCGCCGAAGCACTGAAAGCGGCCGCCGCTCGGAAAGAAGCCGCGTTCGCCGATCAGATCAAAACGATCGAAAAGAATTTTGCGAATTTCGAAAAAAACGCCGACGGCATTTATTATAAAATAAAGAAAGCCGGCAGCGGCGAAAAAACGGGAAGGGGCAAAAAAGTTTCCGTCGATTACAAAGGTTATCTCATAGACGGCCGCGTATTCGATTCGTCGGAAGGCAGGGCGCCGCTGTCCTTTACGACCGCCGCGGGACAGATGATTCCCTGTTTCGACGTGATGGTGCAGGATATGAAAAAAGGCGAAAGCCGAACGATCGTCATCCCGCCCGATTTGGCGTACGGCGAGCGCGGTTACCCCGGCGTCATCCCCGAAAATGCGTATATCGCATTCGATATTACGCTTCACTGAGGTAAACAGAAATTATTAATTATTAACGCCGTGTTTTCAAACGCGGCGTTTTTTTTATCGCTTTTATAAAGAGGAGCGAAGTAAATGATTTCCCCGGGATTAAAAAAATTAAGTAAACAATACGGATTTAAAAATAACGGTACTTTTATATACGGTATCGTAAAAAATTCATATGTCATTGTATTCGACGGAAATAATCGGAAAAACGTTTGGTTTCGATTTCCGGGACAGTTTGATGAAGGCGATAAAATAAAAATCGAATCGTGGAAAAGGAAAGGCTATGCAAAAGAAATTATTTTTTTGGATGATAGCGCGATTTCCGTTGAGATGAGTTTTATAGAGCATATTGTTCCGTTGAATATCAAAAAAATAAAAGAAGTCATTGACGACATTGCAAATTATATATTTAATAAATATCCGGAAGGAAAAATTCTATGCAGCGAAGACGACTGTTCGGCCGATGCTGTTACAATATATAATGTTGGAGGCCTTCCACTGCCGCTTTGCCGCATTTGTGCCGAAAATTTGAGTACTCGGACAGAATCCCTATACAAAGAAGAAAAGGCGGAAAATAATAATTATATAAAAGGTATCATATATGCGCTCTTTTTTTGCATACCGGGAATTTTATGTAATATTTTTTTCGGTATGCTGGGGAAAATAACAGGCATTTGCGGTGCCGCATATTATGGGCTTGCACGAGAAGGATTTTTGGAGGCAAAAGGAAAATTTAATAAAATCGGTATCGCACTTGTTTCCGTGGTAAGTTTGTTGTTTTCCGTTTTCGGAGCTTATGTAAGTTATTTTGCATATGTAATAAAAGAAATTATAACGCAGTCCGAGATAAAAAGTTCGACCTTTAAAAAGGCCGCCGAAATAGCTTTTAAAATCATGCGTATACCTGAAGTAAAAAAAGAAATTACAGCAAATATACATATGTCATTGGTTTTTTGCGGAATAGCCATTATTATTTTTATGATAAAAGATTTTCAGGAGGTAAAGAAAATCAAAATACGCAAAATATAATCCCGTTCGCGGCGTTTTTTTATCGTAAAAAAACAAAACGCTTTTCGATTGTTATTCGGCACTTGCCCTCTATTGCAGTTTCAGCCGGTACAGTTTCGAGCCGCGGGCGGGCGTCCATTTTTCTTTACGCTTTTCAGGCAGCGTTGCGATATCGTCCGGCACGAATCCCAAATTTTCAAACCAATCGGCCGCCTGTGTCGTGAGGATGAATACGCTTTCCGAGCGTTCCCGCTTTGCTTTTTTTAATAAAAATTCGATGAGCTTCGGTCCGACGCCGATATTTGCGCAGGATTCGTCCACGGCAACCGCTGCGATTTCCGCCTGATGCGCGTCGTAAAAATGCAGCGCGGCGCATGCGCGTATGCCTCCGTCGAGTTCATAGACGATATAATCGTCCGCGTTTTCGAGCAGTTCGGCATCGCTTCTCGGCAAAAGTTTTCCGGAGGCGACGAAAGGGCGCATAAGCGAAAGAACTGCCGGAATGTCTTCGGTTTGCATAGCGCGTATGCCGCCGTAGTTTTCCGAATAGATCATCGTACCGCTTCCGAGTCCTGAAAAAATTTCGCAGGGCAGCACGCCGTCGTGCGCACCGTTTACGATATGAGTTCTTGCGACGCCCGATGCGCACGCGCTCTTTGCCAAGCGCAGGAGCGAAACGATTTTTCCGTTTTCCGAATTCGCGTTCGCTTCGATAAAAGAATCGAGTTCGCCGAGATTGAGCGCGGGGATTTCGCCCGTTTCCGACACGGCGATTCCGGACGGCACGGTAAAGTGCGATGCGCTTATATCGTCGCCGCTCGTGACGAAAAATAATTTATCGGCTTGCAGCTGTACGGCGACTTCTTTTGCGAGCGCCGGAGAAGAGATATTGTACGGCTTTCCCGTTCGGCTCCAGCCGATGCACGGAAAAATCGGAACGAAGCCGTCGGCAAGCACCGTACGGATCGCGTCGGTTTCGAGTTTGTCGATTTCACCCGCGTCCCCGTAATCTTTGCCGTCGAGCACGCCGATCGCGCGCGAGCGTACCCAGTTTCCGATCACGGCGGAAATGCGGTTCGCTGCGAGCGAAGTCATCACCGTATTCGAAACGTCGAACGCCGCCATTTTTATGAGAGGCATCGCTTCATGCGTCGTAACGCGCACGCCGTTTTGCATCGTCCACGAAATATGCGATGCCGACAACACTTCGTCGATGCGTGTGCGCGAACCCGGCACGATGAGCACGTGCAGTCCCGCTTTTTTAATAAGCGCGATGTCGCGGATGTGGCTTGAAAAAAGCGGCGAGTCGATATCGTCGAGATAGATGACGACGACGGCGTTTTTAAATCGGTCGACGTACCGTATGACGTCGCGGATGCGCTGTGCTTTTTCGGTTCGTATAGTGTCCGCCATACGATCATTATAGCGCGCGGATGCGTCGAATGGCAATGTCGAAAAGGGCCTGTAGAAAATCGGCCGGTGTACGTTGTCGCTGACGCTTACTTCGCTCCGTTCTTTTTCCAAAGGATACGGGCAAATTTTTTTATTTGCTTATTTGTTAAATTTGCAACAGTTTTTTCCGTCGGCCGCAGATGATAATACGCCAACAAATCTTCGATGTCGCTGCAATATGTTCCATCGTTACAATGAATACGATAAATAAATTTGCTCCGTTTATCATATTGAACGCTGAATCCTGCCGACAGAAGGCGCTTTATTTCATTATCCAATCCCAAGTAAAAACCGTTTTCAGAATTCTCTTTTATATATGCAGATAATCCGTCCGAAGGAAAATCCCAAGTATCGGAAACTTCCCTTAGCAAAGACGGTTCAAACGTTTCCTGTTCTTTTTGCAATTTCGATTTATTTATTCTGCGTAAACTTCTGTTTGCAAAAGAGCGAGCCGATTTATTACTGCTGTACGCGACATACGGCATAACCGGATGTTTTATATATGATTTGCTCATTAGGATACTTCCTCTGCAATAACCAATTATCGCATAATATACGAAAAAAAGGAAGTATAAAATATTTTACCGCCTGAGGTTTGCTTACTTTATTTTGCTATTCAGTAAACGCGCGCTATCGGCTATACTCGCCTCATGACGATTTTTGCACTGTATCCCGTATATTTCGAAAGATGCGGGGAGCGATGATGCTTCGATCGCAATTTAAAGCCTTTGTCGAATTCCGCGACGAATTCCGTTCTCGCGTTGCCGAGTGGTCGCACTATGCTTCGGCACTTGAAGCGCTGCAAAAAACTGCCGCGCAAAAGGACACGCCGGATTATCCTGTCGAAACGGCGGTTGTGTATAACCGTGCGCTCGACGACGTTTCCGAAAATGATGAAATCAAATTGATCGTCATCGGCGACAACCCGGGCAAAGACGAACAGCTTTCGGTCAACAACCGTTATCTCGTCGGACAGAGCGGAAAAATCGCCGACGGTTTTTTTCGTCGCAACCCCGAACTGCACACCGACTTCAGAAAAAATGTCGTCATCCTCAATAAAACGCCGGTACACACCGCGAAAACGCATCATCTGCGCGCCCTGCAAAAAGCCGATCCTGAGATCGCAAAGCTCATCGAGATAAGCCAGCTGTGGATGGCCCGGCACACGGCAAAACTGCATCGCGCGCTTTGGGAAAACGGCGCACGCGGAAAACGGGGAACAAGCGGCGGCTTCGTCCCGACCGGTGTAAATGATGGAGAGCGCGGTCTGCTCGATACGGTCGGCACAAAAATCGGCGAGTGTTTTAATCCTCCTCAGCTGTGGCTTGTCGGCTACGCGGAATTGAAAGCGCGGGGCATATTTACTCCGTACCGCGATGCACTCAAAGCCGCCTATGCCGGAAGCGATGCGTGGAATAGTGTTTTCGTCTATCAGCATTTTTCAATGAATCGCTTTCTCATCGATTTGAAAGCCTATCAAAAAAATCGGGCGGAGGACGGAAAAGATGAAAACGTGCGCGGAGGAGATAAAACCGCGTACAACGGGATGGTAAACGGCGGTGAAAACGTATCTCTTGCTTGCGATCTCGAAAAGCTCGGCGAATATCACAGAAAAGAAATTTTCGGCGAATGAGTATCGAATCGAAAAAATAAAGTCTGTTAAAATTTGTTAATTTTATTTTTTATTAATATCAAAATATTTCAACCCGTTTTTATATCATAACTTTATGTAAAAACGGCAAAATAAAAAACTTGACAGCTGAAAAATCTGCCCCTATAATTTACCTATACTTATTAAATTTTCAAGCTTTTCGGAGCTGCAGATGGAATTGATTGCGCATAGAGGTGTCCCCGATATTCGCCCGGAAAACACGGCAAGCTCTTTTATTTTGGCAGTGGAATCCGATGCGGATCAAATCGAATGCGATATACAGCGGACAAAAGACGGAGAATACGTCATTTTTCACGATTTTACCGTAGACCGCACGACCGACGGTACGGGTAAAGTACGGGACAAAACGCTCAAAGAACTGAAAGCGCTGTCCGCTCACAATAACATGGAGCGCTATTTCGGAGAGAGGATTTTAACTTTGGATGAATTTTTACATCTCGTGCCTGAAAATCTGATGCTGAATTTGGAGGTAAAGCGCGACGTCAAAGAAGAAGAGCCGTGGGAGACGGATTTGCTGCGTTTCGTGCTTGAAAGACGAAGTACGGATGCGTTTATTTTAGCTTCATTAAATCATATTGTTTTGGAACATATCGCAAAAGAAAATCGTGACGTAAAGCTCGGTCTCGCATTGGACGGCGAATTGCTGGAATTAAAAACCTATTTGAAAAATCTTCCGTTTCGTATTTACAGTTATCATCCGGCTGCGGAATACGTAAATAAAAGCGGTGTGGAATTTTTACATTCTTTGGGCATAAAGGTATATCCGTGGATTATCGACGACAAGGATACCTTTTTCGATATGTCGGAATGCAAAGTCGACGGCGTTATAACCAACAGGCTTTGTTTTTTGACAGATTGATTACCAATCGCAAGAGGAGTGAAAGATGAAACAAAGGATCAAACGAACGGCATGGTTTTCGACGTTGATTGCAGTATTGTTTTTAGCGTTTGGATGCAGCAAAAAAAATGCGGGCGGACAGGGAGCGGCAAAGCACGTATTTAAGCTCAGCAACGTATTTACGAACGAACAGCCTTTGAACGTTACGTTGCGCGAAGTTGCCGACAATATCAACAAAAGAACGAACGGTGCGATCGAAATTCAGATTTATCCGAACGGTGAAATTGCGACGTATAAAGACGGCATCGAGCAAGTGCGTGCGGGTGCCTATTTTATTTCCAACGAAGATCCGAGCTATATGGCGGACTATGTACCGGATTACAACGCGCTTGTCGGGCCGATGCTCTACAACAACATGGAAGAGTATACGGCGATGTGCCACAGCGACTTTGCAAACGATTTAAATAAAAAAGCCGAAGAAAACGGTATGAAAGTGCTGGCATTGGATTACGGGTTCGGTTTCCGCCATATCTGCGCGAACAAACCCGTGCGCAATCCGAAAGAATTGAGCGGTATGAAGCTGCGCGTGCCGAAATCGAATTTGTGGATCGAAACGCTGAGCGCCATGGGTGCGAACCCCATACCGATGGCGTGGTCGGAAGTATATTCTGCCGTACAGCAGAGCGTCGTCGTCGGACTTGAAACGTCCATCAGCGATATCGCGGACAATCAGATGGGCGCCATTATCAAAGATATTTCGTTGACCGGGCACTTTTGCGGAACGACATGCTGCGTCATGTCGAAGAAAATTTGGGACAGTCTTACGCCGGAACAACAAAAAATCATGGAAGAGGAATTCCTTGAAGGTGCAAAACGGAACAACGAACGCGTAGCGTTGCAGGAAATCAAAGACAGAGAAAATCTCGGAAAAGAAGGAGTAAAGTTCCACGAAGTCGAAAAAGACGAGTTCCGTATATTGACAAAAAAAGTGTTTGAAAACAATAAAAATCTTACGCCCGGCGTATACGATACGATTCAAGCCGAGTTGGCAAAAATTCGCAATAAGTAAAAATTAATAATACGGGTCAAGGCGGATCGGTTCAGCGGTATTTCGTTTTTACCCGTATTAATAAGGAAATGAACATGAACAGAAAATCCGTGCTCGGTAATTTGGATTATATTATCGCAGCCGTTGCGCTTTTCGGCATCGTTTTCTTCGTTATCATCAACGTCTTTTGCCGATATATTTTGGGTTTTATTTTTAATTGGATGGAAGAGCTTGCGACGATTATGTTCGTGTGGTGTACCTATATGGGCATCGCAGCCGCATATAGAACGCACGATCACGTAGGCATAAACATAATCGTAAATCTGCTGCCGGCAAAATTGCAGTTTGTCATCGAATTTTTAATCGACCTTTTCGTATTGGCGCTCGATATTATTATTTTCATACTCAGCATCAGACTCTGTATCAGTTCATGGGGTAAAATAACTCCGATAATCGGATTGTCGTATACTTTTGTCAACGCGTCGATCACTATCGGATTTTTGCTTTTGATCGTTTATACGGCGCTGCGCTTATTCGAAAAAATAAAACGGATAAAGCACGCGTTTTTTTCAAAAAAAAATAGGCAGGAAAAAATATGAATTTAATACCGCTGTTGATCGTGTTTATTTTATTTATGCTCAATGTACCGATCGGTTTTGCACTCATCGGCGGATCCATGACCTATTTTTTATTTATGTCGAACAATATGCCGCCGCAATTCGTATTGCAGAATTTCATATCGGGAATCGAATCTTTTCCGCTGCTTGCCATACCGTTTTTTATCTTTGCGGGCGTGATTATGAATTATTCGGGCATCAGCAAGCGCTTGATGCATTTCGCCGATCTCTTGGTCGGACATCTTCCCGGCGGACTCGGACAGGTAAACGTCGTATTGTCCGCGCTGATGGGCGGAATCTCGGGCTCCGCAAACGCCGACGCTGCCATGCAGTGCAAAATTTTGGTTCCCGAAATGGAAAAGCGCGGTTTTCCGATGCCCTTTTCCGCTTCGATTACCGCGACCAGTTCCATCATACCGACGATTATTCCGCCGGGCATTATGCTTATTTTGTATTCGATGGTTGCCCGCGTCAGCGTGGGTAAAATTTTTATGGCGGGATATCTTCCCGGTTTGGTTATCACCGCCTGTCTCATGCTCTCCGTCCATATCGAATCGATAAAACACAATTACGGACGGACGCGGGAAAAGATGGCGAGCGGCAAAGAAATCGTGCGGGGCGCGGGAGCTGCCGTTCTTGCCCTCATTTTGCCTTTAGTCATCATCATGGGATTGCGACAGGGCGTTTTTACTCCGACGGAAGGAGGCGCCATCGCATGTTTTTACTGCACGCTTGTAGGGATGCTGGCTTATCGCGAACTGCACATCAAAGACTTTATTCCGATTTTACGGGAAACCGTCAATTCCACCGCGCAGGTAATGTTTATCATCGTCGGTGCGAATCTCTTTGGAATGTATTTAAGTTATGAGCGCATTCCGCACATGATCGCGCAGGCGGTGTTGAGTATTTCCGCCAACAAATACGTATTTTTGATACTCATCAATATCTTTTTATTCATCGTCGGAATGTTTGTCGAAGGCGGCCCCGCCATCATCATCATTGCACCGCTTTTGGTTCCGATATTGAATACGCTCAAAATCGATCTCGTTCACTTCGGCATCGTCATGACGTTGAACATGGCGATCGGAGGATTGACGCCGCCCTTCGGTTCGATGATTTTCGTCGTGTCGTCGCTGCTCAAAGTGTCGATATGGGATTTTTTGAAAGCGAATACGCCCTTTCTTTTGGCAAGCATCGTCGCACTTTTAATCATCACGTATATACCCGCCATATCGCTGTGGCTGCCGACGCTCTTGGGGATGTAGCGGGATGCGGGCAGGGTAATTAAAATTTATTAATTTTATTCGTGCGGATGGTTTAATGCCCCGATGCTCTGCGTCGGGATTATCGATTGAAATGCTTCAATGTTGTTTTTTGTTGCACTTTCATATAAAAACAACGACCTCGCCGCAGAGCAGCGAGGTCGTTTATTAAAACAATTAATAATTATTATTTAACTTTAACGGAGCCGAGGCAGATATTTTTTTTCGTTTCGGTATCGAATACGATGATATCGTTGCCCACGATGTCGAAACGGATCGGCTTATCGACAGCATAGTCGATCGAACCGAATACGACGGAAGATAAAATATCGCCTTTGAGGTTGATTTTGACGATCGTTTCCATACCCGACGGAAGCGTCGAATACGCAAGTCCCTCGATGGCGCCGCTGTCCCTGATCGGAAGAAATTCCGGACGGATGCCGATGATGACGTCTTCTCTTTCAAGCTGCACGTCTTTTTCGCACGCGAAGACCGCATCGATGCCGAAAAATTGTACCGCGAGTTCGTTTTTCGCCGTCTGTTTCGCTTTCGCCGGAATGAAATTCATCGTCGGGTTTCCGATAAAATCCGCAACGAACAAATTCGCCGGCCGGTTGTAGACGACGAGCGGCGGATCGTACTGCTGCAGGTCGCCCTTTTCGATCAAACAGATGCGTGTCGCAAGCGTCATCGCTTCGAGCTGGTCGTGCGTAACGTAGACGAAAGTCGAGTTCGTGTCCGAATGCAGACGCTTCAATTCCGTGCGCATTTCGCTGCGCAGTTTTGCGTCGAGGTTTGAAAGCGGCTCGTCCATAAAAAGCACTTTCGGTTTGGGCGCGAGCGTCCGCGCGATCGCGACGCGCTGCTGCTGTCCGCCCGACAATTCAGCCGGATAGCGGTCTTTGAATTCTTCGATTTTTAAAGTCTTTAAAACTTCCTGCACACGCTCTTCGATTTTGCTTTTCGGCCACTTTAAATTTTCAAGACCGAAGGCGATGTTTTTATACACGGTCATGTGCGGCCACAACGCGTAGTTTTGAAACAAAAAGCCGATATCGCGTTTGTCGGGCGAAACGTTGATGCCTTTTTCCGAATCGAAAACGACCGTATCGCCGATGGTGATCCTGCCTTCCGTCGGCGTTTCAAGCCCCGCGATCATGCGCAGTGTCGTCGTCTTTCCGCAGCCGGACGGACCGAGCAGCGTGATGAATTCTCTGTCTTCGATAACCATGTTGAGGTGATTGACTCCGACAAAATCGCCCCATCGTTTTGAAACATCGTGTAATTCTATTCGCGGCATATATTAACCTCCAATTCCTTTATCAATAGATGCGCCGGTAAATTTATTAATCGATAAATTAATAACAATAACGAATACAACCAGTAACAGGTTGATGCCGTTCGCAAGCTGATCGACGCCGTTTCTCGTGTAGTATTCGAGAACGTTTGTCGACAGCGTAACGCTCGATGTAATCAACGCAAACAGCGTATACTCTCTCATACAGGATATAAACGGCAGCAGATAGCCGCTTATAAAACTCGATTTTTGGATGGGAAACAAAATCTTCGTCATCCGCTTGCCCCACGGGCAGCCGGTGATTATTGCAGCTTCTTCGATTTCACCCGAAACCTGCAGCATCGCGTTCGTTCCGCTGCGCGACGCAAAGGGCAAAAACTTTATGCCTCCGACGATGATGCACAGCGCGACGGCTGACCATTCGCTGAGCGTCGTCGCAACGTCCAAAAAATGAAACGCATTCGTCTTCGACAGTGAAAAGAAAATCGTGCTGAAACTCAACGCGGGAATCAAGTACGGCAAGAACGCCAAACTGGAAACGTAATTGGCAAGACGGCTTCTCCTGTTTTTGCTGACGGCGTATCCGATCAAAATGCCGCAGGTTCCGCAGATAAACGAAACGATGACGGCGACGATGATGGTTCTGCCGAACGAATGCAAAATCGTACTGTTGTGAAAGATGCCGTTCAGAGAATAATCGCGCGCGCCGACAAAGGCGTCGTCGATTGCGGGCGTCGGAGAGATCCAATATTTGAGCGTAATCGAAGAAAAATCTCCGGCCGTTTCTTCGAGGCTTTCGAGTACGAACGAAAGCAGCGGAATGACGGCAAAGAACGTTACGATAACGAGCGTCGTAACGGCGATCGGCCACTTCGCCTTTTTCAAATCGATTTTGGTGATTTGTCCCGATTTGCCGGATACCGTCGTAAAGCTCCTGCGGCTTTTTGTAAACCAGTTGTTCAGCGTCAAAATCAACACGCTGAAAATCAGCAGTATCGTTGCGATGACGTAGCCTTCGCCTTTTTTCCCCGTCATCAGTGCCGAGCGCAGCGTGATCGAAATCGAATTGAACGATCCGTCTTTATTTAAAAACTGTGGAACGGTGTAGCTTGAAATGGAACTCGCAAACACCAGCAAAACAGTCGATATCATCGCGGGCGCGACGATCGGCAAGGTAATCCTTCTGACGATTTTTAATCGCGACGCTTTTAAAATCGTCGCCGCTTCTTCAAGGTTCGCATCCATGTTCCGCAGTATGCCGCCGATCAATATGTACGCGAACGGTGCGTAGTGCAGACCGAGCACGATTGCCGTCGGGAAAAAACCGTAGACGAGCCATTGCGGCGCGCTTATGCCTGTCAACGCCTGCAGCAGTCCTTCTCCGGGACTTCCGCTCACGTTCGTGTTTTTGAAGAAATTTTCCCAAAACATCGCGATCGACCACGACGGCATGATATACGGAAAAACGAATACCGTTGAGATAAAGCGCTTAAACGGTATGTTCGTCCGCGTGATAAAGAATGCGAGGTTGCCGCCGAATACGACCGCGATCGTACAGGCGATCAGCGCCATGAGCACGGAACGATACAGCGGGATCCAAAAAAAGTTTTTCGAATACAGCGGCGTCAATTTGTTGAACAACAGCGACGGCCATTGCAAAAACGTAAAATCGCCGCGCTTTACGGCCGCATCCCAAATCTCATTGATGTTTTTTGCTTCCGAAACGCTTTGAACCGTAAACGAATCTTTGACCATCGAAAAAAGCGGATAGATGACGGTGATCGTCAACACGATACCGAAAAAAACGATGATACAATTGGAAGACTTTGAAAAAAATTGTTTTATGTGATTTAAAATTTTTTTAAAATAAAACGGAGCGGGTTGTGCTTTTACTGTTTGATTATCGGTCATATGTATCTTCTCCCAAATAATCCGATCGCGCCGACGGCGGATGAAAACGCGGTATCGGTTTCCGCCCGCCGTACATGCCGGTTAATCTTCTGCGCGATCAACCGGCCGCCGATCGATTATTAAGATTTTAAGCGATGCGACGGATTATTTTTTTGCTTCGTCTTCCGCCTGCTCCTGCTTTGTTACTTCCGTCGCTTTGCTGTTCGACGTAACGAGCGCCAACAGTTTATTGACTTGGGAGACTTTGATATTTTTTAAAAATGCGTAATTTTCGTTGATCTCTCTTGCGATGTGCGTGTCTTTATCCCAATCGCCTTTTGCGTAGGTGATGTCGTTCGAGCACGGGAAATAATATCCGTATTGATTCGCTTTTTTGCCGTCCGCCGACGGAGTCGCGGAATTGTAAACCATCGCTTCGTAGCATTCCTTCGTCAGCAAAAAGCGCGCGAACAGACATGCGGTATACGGATGTGCGGCATTATTAACGATTTGAGAACACATCGTATACATAAATCCGTTGAAGCCGTCGATTTCCCAATCGAACTGTACCGTCTTTTTCGCTTGAATCGTTCCCGCTTTGCCGATGACTTTTCCGTTTTTATCTTTGACGTCTTCTTTTTCGTAGAACGACGGATCCGCACCGACGATGCCGCCGTAATATTTTGTCGCAGCGTCTTTCATCTTTGCGAACGCACCGTAGTACACATAACCGCGGTCCCAATCGTATTTGAGCTGGGTTTCTTTCATCGCCGTACCGTCGGATGCATGCCAGCGTGAAATGTTTGCAATCATTTCGGTAACCCACTGTTCACCGGCTGAAGCGTAGCCCGTTTCCGAAGCGCTCCAATCTTTGTTGTAATAATCTTTGTACGCTTTTTCGATGCGCGCTTGATTTGCCGGAGCTTCGCAGCTTAAGAGAAAAGACATATTGATTTGTTCCGTAACCGGAGATTGGAACGATACTTTGTCCAAGTGATCGGGATCGGCCGACGTTCCGGCGAGCTGCCAAATATTGTATAATTTTTTTCCGGTAACTTTTTCAAAGTTCGTATTCGTATAAAATATTTTATTGAAGTGAATGCCTTTTAACGGATACGTGTCCGCTTCGGATAATCCCATCTCTTTCCAATCGGACGGAACGAAGTTGCACACGATACCCGCGGCATCGTAGTCGGCGAGAGAGCGGACATCCTGTACGAGCGCATAGTCGGCAAAATACGTTTTATCCGCGACTTCGAGCGCCGTCAACAACGTGTAATCCTTATAGCTGTTGTTTACGTAAACATTGTCTTTGCCGTCTTTCGTACCGTAGTGCAGCCAATCGTAGTGTTCGGCGAATTTGGTCGCAGCCGTTTTCAGTGCGGAAGTCAAACCGACGATTTTGAAAGTGTCGTTCGACGCTTCCATTTCCGCCTTTGCGGCCGCTTCGAGTTTTTCAAGCGGCATTTTGCTTGCTTTTGCAACGATGTCCGCAGTGGAACCGGCTTTTTTACCGCTGCCGCATGCAGCGATACACAAGACCGCTAAGCCGAGTATCGCCGTTTTAAATAGATTTTTTTTGATCATACTACATCTTCCTCCTAATGTATAAACGATAGATAAAATACAAGCGCGCATCCGTTTGCGTAAAACAGATGCATAAAGCGACTGCGCCTGCTTTTTTAGATTGATTTCTTTTCAGTATAAATGAGAAAAATCGAGTTGTCAATAAAAAAAACTATTGACATAAAAAAATATCGACATAAAAAAATATCGAGTGTAAAATGACATAAAAATATGAGGTAGCGAAGCAACAATAACGCGGCATTGCCGAAGGCCGATGTACTCAGCAATGCCGCATTTTGCGAAGAGGGTTCTATCTGCTCAAAAGATTGTTTATGCGCTTTACGAAATCGGCGGGATCTTTCAGCTCTTCGCCGCCCACGAGCAGCGCTTGATCGAGCAGTACGAAAGAAATATCCGCGATGCGTTCTTTGTCGTCGGTGTCTTTGAGCTTTTGCACGATCGGATGATCGCCATTCACTTCGAGGATAGGCTTTACGTCGACGCCGGTCTGACCCATCGCTTTCATCATGCGTTCCATTTGGAAGGACGGATCGTTTTCATCGACGACTATGCACGACGGACTGTCCGAAAGGCGCTTGCTGAGCTTTACTTCTTTGACTTTGTCGCCGAGCGCTTCTTTAATCTTTTCGACGATCGGTTTGAATTCCTTTTCTTTTTTTTCGGCGTCGGCTTTATCGACGCCGAGTTCGTCGTCGCTTCCCGCCCTGTTCACCGATTTCAATTCGAAGTCTTTATATTTTCCGAGCGCGGGAATAACGATGTCCGCGATGTCGCTTGCGATTATTAAAACTTCGAATCCTTTTTTCGTATACGCTTCGAGGAGCGGGCTCGAACGGAGATTTTTTTCGTCCGTGCCGGTAATGTAGTAAATCGATTTTTGGCCGCTTTTCATGCGCTGTACGTAGTCCGCAAAACTCGTCCATTCGCCGCCGGCAGTTTTGTCCGACGCATTTTGAGCGGAAGCGTTTGCCGTGCCCGCGTCTTTTTTTGTAGCGTCCGCATCTTTTCCGGCAGTATCCATATCGCTTGCGCCGTCTTTTGCATCCGGCTTGTACGTCGTTTTAAATCGAACGATTTCCGCGATCTCATCGCGGTTTGCAAAATCCGAGTACAGGCCTTCCATCATCGGACGGTTGAACTGCGCGATAAACGTATTCCATTTTTCGATAGCTTTTTTTTCGGCGTCGGTCGGCTTTTCGCTTTTCCGCGCTTTATCGGCTTCGTCTCCGAGTTTTTTGAATTCGCCGAGCAGCTTTTTTACCGACTGCGATTTAATCGTTTCGAGGATGCGGTTTTGCTGCAGGATTTCGCGGCTCACGTTGAGCGGCAAATCTTCGCTGTCGATGATACCGCGCACGAACCGCAGATATGCCGGAAGCAGTTCGCGGTCGTCGTCGGTGATAAACACGCGCTTGACGTAGAGTTTTATGCCGCTTTTGTAATCGGCTTGATACATATCGAAGGGCGCGGTTTTCGGAACGTAAAAGAGCGTCGTATATTCCTGCGTACCTTCAGCGTGCGTGTGGACGTACATGAGCGGGTCGTCGCCGTCGCGGCTCATTGTTTTGTAGAATTCGTCGTAGTCCGATTCTTTCAAATCGCTCTTCGATCGTTTCCACAGGGCGCTTGCGCTGTTTACCTGATCGACTTTATTTTCGCTCGACGTAACGTTACCCTTGTCGTCGTATTTGTTTTGCGTATAGTGAAGATAGATCGGAAACGCGATATAATCGCTGTATTTTTTAATAAGCTCTTCGATCTTCCAGCGGCTCGCGTACTCTTTGCTTTCGTCGTTCAAATGCATGACGACGGCGGAACCGCAGGCGTCGCTTTTATCGAAACCGTATTTTTTCGCTTCTTCGCTGTCGCATGCGACTTCTTCGATATCGTACGAGTTCGTGCCGTCGCTCGACCAGTGCCAAATTTTTCCGGACGGGTCGGCCGCTTTGCGTGTGTATACGTCGATTTTTTTTGCAGCCATAAACGCCGCATAAAAGCCGACGCCGAACTGTCCGATGAGCGCCGAATCTTTCGACGCCGCTTCGTTCAATTTTTCAAAAAACGCTTTCGTGCCGCTGCGCGCAATTGTACCGAGATTGTCGGTTAAATCCTTATCGGTCATGCCGATGCCGGAATCCCGCACGATAAGCACGCTTTCTTTGCCTTCGTCCCCGCCTTCGAACGAAATGTCGATGCGCGGCGCAAAATGCACGTCTTTGAACGCGTCGTCGGATACGGTGAGATATTTGAGTTTGTCGAGCGCGTCCGATGCGTTCGAAACGATTTCCCTGAGGAAAATATCCTTATTCGAATACATCGAATGGATGATGAGTTTTAAAAGCTGATTTACTTCGGTTTGAAATTGATACGTTGCCATATAAGCCTCTTTTTAGAAATTGGAAAATGGTGCGGAAAATTCGCAGATTACTTCTAATGTACTGAAAAAGCGCGGCATTCGGCAAGCGGGAAAACATTCCTTAAAATTCAACAGTCGAACAAAATATCAATTTTGGAGACTGTTGAATTCGTGCGCATCTTGCGCACAGTTGATGAGCGACGTTTGCCGAAAGGGCAAACTCGAAGTTAAACGAGACGCGCTATTTCAGCGGCTCGTTTAAACGTTCCTTAAAATGCCGCATTCGTGCGCGAGGCGCACACATAAACGGCGGTTCACGGAAATCGATTTGATCCGATGTCCGGTCGATGACATCTTTTTAATTTGTAATTACACGTTATCGATTACCAATCAAATCAGCTGATCGATTCCACTTCTTCTTTGGTAAGGCCGGTCATCTGCATAATAAAATCAAGTTCACAATTCGCCTGTTTCATCAACTTTGCCGTTTCAAGAGCTTTTTGGTACGAGCCGTCGGAAAAGCCTTGCTGTATGCCTTGCCGGATACCTTGCTGTATGCCCTCTTCTCGAGCGTCCATTTCAAGTGCCGACATTATGCGATATTCTTGCCGCGCCTGTTCGTTGTGTTTTACTGCCTGTATCATCGTTTCTATCCTCCCTGTGTATTCCGTGTTTGTTTTACCTGTTTTCAAGTATTCCAAAAAGCCTTTCAGTTCCGTATCTTCGGCTTGCATAAACGCTTGTGCATTGATTATAACCTTCTTCGCCCCATCCTGTAAGAGTGTTTGCCTGTCTTCAAGGCAGATGTTTTCGAACGTGTAGAGCGGTTTGCCTTTTCCTATCGCGTCAAACAAACACACGAAAATAATGTAGCTGTCGTTTAATGTTTTGTAGTGAAGGCCTTTATCCAAAAGTGAAATATCGAGGGCTGCCTGATAATATCTCATTCGTTTCGGGATATTGTGTTCGTTTGCAACCTGCATTTCGATGTCGTAGGTTTTGCCGTTTTCGTCTTTGACTAAAATGTCTAAGCGTATTGATTTTGCTTCCGATCCTGCGGCTATTGCATTTTGAGATGACAGGTGTGTGATTTTTCCGATTTGACCGGCCAATATCATTTCGAGAAAAGTTTTACAAGTTTCTTCATCTTGCATTATCTTGCAAAACATAAAGTCGTCGGCAATGGTCAGTTCATCAAAACTTTTACGCACTTTTTAACCCTCTACGTATATTATACCACAGCTTCAGCAGTTTTGTAAAAACGTCCGCGCACAAAAAAACCGCCCCAAGCCGAAGAACTCCTCAACTTGAAAGCGGTAGATTCAATTTGTAATTTGTAATTAAATTATCAATTAATCATTACACATTAACCATTGAGATTACACATTACATCTCAACAGGTTCTCCGGCCGTATCGTATTTATACATCTTCCATTTCTTTACCGTTTTTGCGTTTTGAAAGGCGCTCTGCAGTGCCGGCGGTGCGGTAAAATCGGTATGGTTGCCTTCGGTAACGCCTGCTTTTTCGGTGTAAAGAACACAGAATCCAATTGTAACCGACGGTAAATCGCCAAAGATTTTTGTAAACGTTTGGGCATCAAGCCGATTTCTGTCGCAGTACAGACGGTACAAAGCGGTGCAGTTTTGCACGTTAAGGGAGGTAAGCCCGTTGCCGTTGCACTCCAGAGCTTCCAAAGCGGTGCAGCCTTGTACAGTAAGCGTGGTAAGCTGATTATCGTTGCAGTACAGCTCTTCCAAAGCACTTAAGTTTTTTACGTTAAGAGAGGCAAGCTTATTGCCGTTACAGCGCAGCGTTTGCAAAGCTGTTAAGCCCTGTACGCTAAGCGTCGTAAGCTGATTATTGTAGCACACCAGCTTTTGCAACAAGGTTAAACCTTGTACATTAAGCGCCGTAAGCTGATTTGTGCTGCAGCCCAGCTCTTGCAAAGCGGTACAGCCTTGCACGTTAAGAGAGGTAAGCCGGTTGCCGCCGCCGCTCAGCTCTTTCAAAGCGGTCAAATTGTGTACGTCAAGAGAAATAAGCTGATTGGTGTAGCAGTGCAGCGTTTGCAAAGAGGTGCAGCCTTGTACGTTAAGCGTGGCAAGCTGATTTTTGGGGCAGTACAGCTCTTTCAAAGCGGTTAAGCCCTGTGCATCAAGAGAAGTAAGCTGATTCGTGCCGCAGAGCAGTGTTTGCAAATCGGTGCAGCCTTGTATAGTAAGCGTGTCAAGCTGATTTTCAGCGCAGGACAGATAGTACAAAGCGCTTAAGCCCTGTGCGTCAAGAGAAGTAAGCCGATTGCGGCCGCACTCCAGAGCTGTCAAAGCGCTTAAGTTCCGTATGTTAAGTTCGGTAAGCTGATTGCCGGTGCACTTCAAACTTGTCAAAGCACTTAGACCTTGTACGTTACAGGCGGCAAGCCGATTGTCGGGGCACTCCAGTATGGTGATTTTGCCTTTTAGGACTACCCGTGTGCCTGTTGCATTCAGTTCCGTTTCCGTCCCGTGTGCAAGAGAGGTTTGAGTGCAGCCTGCTACCGTTACGGGGTTGTGGTCGGAGGTATATGCCTGAACTTTAATGGCGGGTTTATCGCTGCTCAGGATAAGCACGGCACATCCCGTTACGGGGGCGGCTGATATTTGCTCTGCAGTATAGTCGGTTGTTTTTTCAAACAGCAGAGTATGGCTGTCGCCGCCTGCTTCAACCGTTTTCAGCTCCAGACGGCCGGAGGAAGGATAGCTGACGGTAAATTCCGTGCCCTCCATAGTAAGCGTGTTTCCCGAAAGGGTGTAGGATTGGCTGCTCTCTTCACCGACAAGTCCGTTTTTTTCGGGAACCGACATACCGCTAAACTCATCCGCGTTATACACCCATCCACTCTGAAAACACATATAAGACTGCCGTTTGGCGCCGGTGTTACCGGAATTATCCGGATCCTCGCACTGAACGGGAAAATTGTCCGTTTGCGTTACGCCTCCTGTAACAGTTGTTGCGGAAACCGCTTTCCATACGCCTTCGATAGGCGAACTGCCTCCGCTTGAAAGCTTACATGTTACGCCGACCGTTATGTCTGCAGTAACTTTTACCGTTGCCGTGGCGCTTCCTGCAGTGCCGCCTGCGGTAAACGAACCCGGAGAAACCGTCCACGTATCTACCGTATAGCCGTCATTAGGCGTTGCTGTAAAGACAATTTCAGTGCCCTCGGGCAATTTCTTATTGGACGGGATTTCAGGAACTGACGTTACGGTGCCGTGTACCGGAGCGGTGAGCGTTACCGTGTGCTCGGTAATGGGTGTTCCGTTTGTTTTAAAGAATACCTTAACCTGTGCGTTTGCCGTAACTTTGAGCGTGTAGGTAAGCGCAGTACCGTTTACTGCCACACCGTCGAGTTCCCACTTTTCAAGATCGTAGCCTGAAAGCGGCACTGCCGTCAAGGTGAGCACAGTATTTTCGGCTACCATGCCGTCTTCGCTCAGTGCAGGCGATACCGTTACATTGCCGCCGACGGTTTTTTCAAGCGTTACTTTGAACGTGGATGTTCCTCCGTCCGAGCCTCCGCCGGAGCTGCCCGTTGATTGCTGACAGCCTGCAAACAGCATTGCCGTTGCAATAAGTGCGGCTGTAACGAGCGCCGCTCCTCCCTTTTTGTTGTGTGAGTCCATATACACTCCTCCTCGTTTTAATTGTTAATGTGTGATTTGTGATTACCAATTATCCATTGCCGATTATAAATTTGCGTGCGGATATAAAAAAAACGCACGGGGACGGTGAGTCCTTCGTGCGTATTGTGCGAAGTTTATATTGTATGTCCCTTATGTACGGACAGGTATGCGGCGGATGAGCGGAATCAGCCCTTAGCAGAGAAGCAGAGAAGCAGAGAAGCAGAGAAGCAGAGAAGCAGAGAAGCAGAGAAGCAGAGAAGCAGAGAATTTTGTCGCAGCCGCAGAGGCGTGTCAAGTGCCCTGCTGCAGAATTGCAGACAGGCGGCCGCACCTACGCGGAAAGCGGAGGAATGCTGTATTATGCGCTCTCTCATACTTTCAGTATAGGGCATATAATACGAATTGACAAGCGAAATATACGTAAAAAAAGCGTATTGACTAAATGCCGGCGCGGGGGTACGATTTTGCATAACCTAAAATCCGAAACGGTTTTCTACGATAATATTAATTGAGAGAAACAGCGGAGCGCGGTGCACGGACTGTGCCGTATTTCCGCGGGGAGCGATTATGAAACGATTGATCGGTATACTTGCAGTGCTGTGCGTTTTGGTCGGCTGTAAAGAAACGAAAAAGACGATTAAAATCGGCATCGTGCAGCTTGTCGAACATCCGGCGCTCGACGCCGCATATAAAGGATTCGTCGATGCTCTTTCCGAAGCGGGCTATGTCGACGGAACGAATATTTCGATCGATTACGAAAACGCGCAGGGCGAACAGGCGAACTGCGTTACGATCGCACAAAAGCTCGTAAACGACCGAAGCGATTTGATCCTCGCGATTGCAACGCCTGCGGCGCAGGCCGTCGCGAATCTTACGAAAGACATTCCGATCCTCGTTACGGCCGTCACCGATCCCGAAAGCGCGAAACTTGTCAAATCGAACGATGCGCCGGGTACGAATGTTTCGGGTACGTCCGACTTGACACCGTGCGCCGCGCAGATCGATTTATTGAAGCGTCTCGTGCCGAATGCGAAAACCGTCGGTATGCTGTATTGTTCGAGCGAACAGAACAGCGTCTTTCAAATCGGTCTTGCAAAAGCGCAGTGCGATAAACTCGGGCTGGCATACATCGACGCGACGGTATCGAGCACGAACGAAGTGCAGCAGGTGACGCAGAGCCTCGTCGGTAAAGTGGACGCGATCTACGTGCCGACGGACAATATGGTTTCATCGAGTATCGTGACGGTTGCGCAGGTTGCGAACGAAAACAGGATCCCGACGATCGTCGGGGAAGAAGGCATGGTGGAGCGGGGTGCGCTTGCGACGTACGGCATCGATTATTATGCGCTCGGAAAACAGACGGCTTCTATGGCAGTCGATATTATTAAAAACGGGAAAAAGCCCGCCGATATGCCGATCCAATATCTCGAACACTGTACGCTTGCCGTCAACCGCGATACGGCAGCGAAGATCGGCATGACTATTCCCGACGATTTGAAATAACGGGAGCGTTCGAAAAATTCGCTTTTCGGATACGATCGATAATCGGCACGGCAGCCGCCGGCGGAGTTTAAGCAAAGATGGGATTGTTGTTTGCAGTGCACGGTGCTCTCGCCGTGGGTATTTTATGGAGCGTGATGACGCTCGGCGTATACATTACGTTTCGAATCCTCGATATAGCCGATCTCACCGTTGACGGAAGTTTTGCGACGGGAGGAGCGGTTTCCGGTGTGCTCATCGCGCACGGCGTACATCCGCTTCTTTCGCTTTTGGCGGCTTTTGCGGCGGGTATGCTTGCAGGTCTTGTGACCGGTCTTTTGCACACGAAAATAAAAATACACGTGCTGCTCGCAAGCATCCTCACGATGATCGCTTTGTATTCCGTCAATATCCGTATTATGGGAAAGGCGAACACGCCGCTGCTCGGCGTCAATACGGTGTTGACTTTTTTTACCGATAAGTGCGGTTTTACCGCAGCGAACGCTTCGCTTGCCGTCGGCGCCGTTTTTGTCGCATGTATCGTCGCTCTCATGTATTGGTTTTTCGGAACGGAAATCGGCAGCGCCATGCGCGCGACGGGAAACAACGAGCGGATGGTGAGAGCGCTCGGCGTCAACACGGACACGATGAAAATGCTCGGTCTCATGCTTGCAAACGGTTTCGTTGCGCTGTCGGGCGGGCTCGTCGCGCAGAGTCAGGGATACGCGGACGTCGGTATGGGAACGGGCGTTATCGTTATAGGTCTTGCGTCGATCATCATCGGGGAAGTCGTATTCGGAAAGCGCTTTGCGTTTTGGTATACGCTGCTTTCGGTCGTCTTCGGTTCGGTCATCTATCGAATTGTCATCGCGATCGTGCTGCAGCTCGGATTGAAATCGACCGATTTGAAATTGTTTACGGCGATCATCGTCGCAGCCTCCCTTTCCGTTCCCGTCGTCAAAGGAAGCGTCGCGCACCGCCGCCGTTCGGCCATTCCCGGTACGAATGCTTCGGATGCGGAAGTTCCGCGCGATACGGACGTAACCGACACGGCAGGGAAATAAGCGATGTTAAAATTATTCAACGTATCGAAAACATTCAATCCCGGAACGATCACCGAAAAGATCGCGCTCAAAAATATCAATCTCGAAATCGACGACGGGGATTTTATCACGGTTATCGGCGGGAACGGCGCGGGGAAATCGACGCTGCTCAACCTTATCGCGGGCATTCACTTTACCGACACGGGTTCTCTTTTTCTCGACGGCATGGATTTGACCGGTATGCCCGAATACGCGCGCGCGAAATACTTGGGTCGTGTGTTTCAGGATCCGATGATGGGGACGGCGGCGAATATGCAGATCGAAGAAAACCTCGCGCTTGCGATGAGGAGAGGCAAGCGGAGAACGCTTTCGTGGGGCGTGCAGCCTGCCGAACGCGCTCTCTATCGCGAAAAGCTGGCGCTCCTCGGCTTGGGACTTGAAAAGCGCATGACGAGCAAAGTCGGTCTTCTTTCAGGCGGCCAGCGGCAGGCGCTCACGCTGCTCATGGCGACGCTGCAAAAACCGAAACTGCTTTTGCTCGACGAACACACTGCCGCCCTCGATCCGAAAACCGCAAAAAAAGTGCTCGATTTGACGGAAACCTTTGTCGCCGACGAAAGACTGACGACCTTTATGGTGACGCACAATATGAAAGATGCGATACGCTGCGGCAACCGCCTCATCATGATGAGCGAAGGGCGTATCATTTACGACGTGCGGGGCGACGAAAAGAAAAATCTGCGCGTCGAAGATCTGCTCAAGCGTTTCGATGCCGCAGGCGGAGAAGCGAACGATCGTCTCCTGCTTTCGTGAAAAGGCCGCGCATAGAGGCGCGGTAAATGAAAAAGTGCCGTGTGCGTTCGCGCAAAGCTGCAATCGCGGAATCACACGCACGGATACACACGGCACAGGTTTTACTGATGTTCAAGTATGTGAAAAAACTTTTTTCATGCCGGTGCCGCTGATACATGCCGCTTCTTCGATCGACGGATCGATGTTTTGCAGCATCGCGGTGAGCATCAGATAGCCGGTCGGAAAAAACGACAGCACCTGCGTAAAGGCCAATCCCCAAAAGCCGTATATGTCCGGACGTATTCCTAACAATTTATACGTAATGAGACCGCTTCGTCCGAAGAGGAGAATAAACGCCGGAGAAATGACGAAAGGCGGCGATACCATCGGAAGGATCGAAAAGATTTTAAAAATCCGCTTGTGCGGTATGGCGAGGTACGTGGTCGCATACGCAAAGATAAACGCGACAACCGTTCCGAGCAGCGCAACGACGATGCCCAAAATCAATGTATTGGAGATGATGCCCAGATCGTACGCATTTCTAAAAATACTTGTATAGGCTTGCAACGAAAATTTTTTGCCGCTTAAAACGCTTTCTTTTTTTTGAACTGAGCAGGGATAACTTTCGCTTCCGGGCTGATATAGTGTTCGAGCAAACCTTCGTTTTCCGCTTCGATAAAGGTAAGAGAACCGCCGCCGTACCATACGTTCGCCTGAGGGTTCTCGTTTTCGGCCTTGATTATGGCAAAGATTTCACCGCCGCTCATGCGCACATAATTGGTTTTGATACCGGTTTTAGCTTGGAACGCTTTGCAAACGGCAGCGGCGTGCTCTTCAATAGGAAATAATCTTACCTTCTGTAAGTATGAAGCTGTTTTTACGATTTACCACCTTGATCCCACATATTTTTATTTATAATGCGGAATCCCGGATAAGCATACTCTTCTTATTCTAACTTTTCACTGAACCCGCAGTCATTCCATCAAGAAAGTATCTTTGAGCAAACAAATACATAAGTAAAACAGGCAGACATCCCAATAAACTCATAGCCATCATTTCGTTCCATTCGTATGCGTGTTGTCCCATCAACTGCTGTATTCCGATAGGAACCGTCCTCATTTCGTTGGTTTTTGTCAGCGTCAAAGCAAATAGAAATTCATTCCACGAAAGTAAAAAAGTGTATACTCCGGTAGCTATAATTCCGGGTATTGAAACAGGCACTAAAACTTTCCATAACGCAAGAAAACAAGAACCTCCGTCAACAAGAACAGCTTCGTCCAATTCTTTCGGCAATGTATTGAAGTATCCTGTCATCATTAAAACGGCATAGGGCAGGGTAAAAACCATATAGGTAAAAATCAGTGCAAAATATGTATTATATAAACGAAAAGAAACGAGCATTCCAAAATAAGGAATGAGTAATGTGATAGGCGGAATTGTTTGTGTTGTTATAATAAATATATTTAAAAACTTTTTCCCTATAAACGAAAATCTACTGAAAGCATATCCCGCAAGAATTCCTATAATCAATGTCAAAAATGTCACCGATAGCGCAACAAAATAACTATTAAAAAAATATCTGAGTTTGATAGAATTTGAAAAAATAGCTTTGTATGCACTTAAGGTAAACATTTTCGGCAATAATTTAGGAGGAAGTGAGAAGATTTCCGTATTCGATTTTAGCGAACAAAAAAACATCCAGAAAACAGGAAACGAGGCGTATACCAATCCGGCAAGTAATGCGATACAGACTAAAACCGAAGCTAACGAATTATTTCTTTTTATAGACTTACCCATCTTTATCCTCGTATTTTTTGTTTCTTTACATAAAAGAACGCCATAAAGAGAGACAATATAAGAATAATAACAGCACTTGTTGCAGCCAATGAAAACTTATAATTACTAAAAGCGAGTTTATAGGTAAAAGTGCTTAGCATTTCCGTAGCATGTATGGGACCTCCGCCCGTTGCCATCCAAACAAGAGGAAACACTTGCATTGTCCAAATAAAATCAAGCATAGCGATGCTCAATATTATCGGAATGAGATGCGGAATTGTAATAACGGCAAATTGCTGAACGATATTTGCACCATCGATAACAGCTGCTTCATAGTAGTCTTTGGGAATACTTTGCAAGCCGGCTAAAATACTTACCATATAAAAAGGGTATCCTGCCCAAATATTTACAAAGGTTAATGCATGGAGCGCCCATTTTGAGGAAGAAAACCATTCTATATTTGATTTTGATATGTGTAAATACGAAATAACATAATTTATTACCCCATTTGGATTCAATAGCAATCTCCATATAACTGCTATAATCGTTGCTGTAAATATCCAAGGTAATATATAGAATATTCTAAATAAATATTTAAAAAAATCGGATATATATTTTGTGTTTAATAATAACG
>NZ_JACSET010000009.1 GCF_014334325.1 Treponema sp. Marseille-Q4130
TTAAGCAGCTTGCCCGAATGATGAACGTTTAAAACAAAAAAACGACGTTCAAAAAAATCGAAAATCGAACCTTTCACAAAAAAAGGCTGTCCTTACTGCTGTTGGCAATAACTTCTTGGACAGCCCCTTAAACCATATAGTTCAGCGGCTTCCTTGCCGGACTATCTCAACAACCGAAGGTGCAGCTATGGAATATACCCATAAACCCGTCGACGAGCTCTCCTTTACCGACGACTTTATGTTCGGTACCGTCATGAAAAACAAAGTTATATGTAAGGGTGTATTGGAGCGCTTATTGCACATCAAAGTCGGTAAAATAGAATACCCATCCCTGCAAAAAACGATAGCACCCTTTTACGAAAGCAAGGGCATACGCCTCGATGTCTATGTCTCAGAGCCCGAGCGCATCTTCGATATCGAAATACAAACGTCGATCCCGCCCTCTCTTCCCAAACGCACGCGCTATTACCAAAGCCTTATGGATGTCGATAACCTCTTACGCGGACAAAGCTACGCGGAACTGAAAGAGAGCTATGTCATCTTTATCTGTACGCAGGATCCCTTCGGAGAGGGCTTGCCCGTTTATACATTCCGCAGTGTGTGCAGTGAGGACGGCAGTATTCTTCTTGATGACAAATCGTATAAAGTATTTTATAATGTGGGTGCCTACGGTAAAGAGGGAGAGCCTGAATTGAGCGCCTTGTTGAAGTATCTTTGCGAGAGGCGGGCGACGAGCGGTTTTACACAGCACATCGATGAGCTTGTCGAAAAAGCGAAACGGAACGAAAAGTTCAGGAGCTGGTATATGTCGTTGAATATACGGGAAGATGATTTACGCATGGCAGGTGAAAAGATCGGCTTTGAGCGGGGCGTTGCTGCGGGGATACGCAGAGGCCGACGCGACGGCATCGCCGCGGGATCATATCAAAAAGCACGAGAGACGGCAAAGCTGATGGCTGAACGCAAATACCCGCTCTCTGAGATCCACCTTATGACCGGTCTTTCGGAAGCGGAAATCGAAAAACTGTAGTGTCATTTGCTTTTCAAAAAGCTTGACATCCGGCCTTTTAGGTAAAAATTGATTTCCGTATATCAAGGACGGTTTTTACGGGGCAAGGATATCTGAAACCATAGTCATAAAAAAACGACCGCCCTTTTCGGACGGCCGTTTTCGTTACATTACATTCGTACGATTTTTATGCGCTTTACGCGCACTCTGCACATACGCCGATCAGAACGGGCGCTTGGCGAGGTAGTCGTACTCCTGCCACGTCCGCTTTGCGGCTGCAGTCGCTTTTTCGAGCAGGATATTCGCACGCTCGGGATTTGCGGCTTTCAGCGCTTTGAAGCGGCCTTCGGCGTACATATAGTCGGCAAGCTGATAGTTCGGTTCGCGCGAATCGAGCTGGAAGGGATTGAGTCCCTGTTCTTTCCGGCGCGGATCGTAGCGGTACAGCGGCCACAGTCCGCATTCGACCGCCTGCTTTTGCAGCTTCAAACCGTCGCTCATATTGATCGTGTGGTTGATACAGTGCGAATAGGCGATGATGAGAGACGGACCGTCGTAGCTTTCGGCTTCGCGGATCGCTTTGATAGTCTGAGCGGCATTTGCGCCCATCGCAACCTTTGCGACGTAAATATAGCCGTAGCTCATCGCGATCATACCCAAATCTTTTTTCGCGATGTCTTTTCCCGCCGCCGCGAATTTTGCAACCGCGCCGAAGGGCGTCGCTTTCGACATCTGACCGCCGGTATTCGAATATACTTCCGTGTCGAGACAGAGGATATTGATATTGCGTCCCTGAGCGAGTACGTGGTCGACGCCGCCGAAGCCGATATCGTAGCCCCAGCCGTCACCGCCGATGATCCAGTTGCTCTTTTTAATAAAGTGATCGGCAAGCGACAAAAGCTCTTTCGAAAGCTCGTCTTTTTTATCTTTCAAAATCGTTTTCAAAGCCGCGACGTTTTTGCGCTGCGCTTCGATCGCCGCATCGTCCGCCTGCGTATTCGAAAGGAGCGCATCGATCTCTTTTGCTGCAATGCCCTTTTCCTTCGCTTTGGCTGCAACTTCGCGCGCGTATTCGGCGAGCTTTTCCGCCGTAAGGCGCATACCGAAACCGAATTCCGCCGCATCTTCAAAGAGCGAGTTGCTCCACACGGGACCCTGTCCGTTCGCGTTCGTTGCGTACGGCGTCGTCGGCAAGTTGCCTCCGTAAATCGAAGAACAGCCGGTCGCGTTTGCGATCATTGCCCTGTCTCCGAAAAGCTGGCTCACCGTTTTGATGTACGCCGTTTCACCGCAGCCCGAGCACGCGCCGCTGAATTCGAAGAGCGGCCGCTTCATGGAAAGCCCCTTCGCCGTCGCAAGGTTGAGCGTCGAAGCGTCCACTTCGAGCAAACCGAGGAAGTATCCCCATTTTTTGTTTTCGGCTTCTTTGTATTCGGGCGTAAAGAGTTCCATGTGCAGCGATTTTTTCGGCTGCGTCGGACACGCGTATACGCACAATCCGCATCCGGTGCAGTCTTCGGCGGAGATAGCGAGTACGAATTTCTGTCCGGGTTTTGCAGGCTTCAGTTCGATGCTCTTGAATCCTGCCGGAGCCTTTGCCGCTTCCTCGTCGGTCATCGTTTTCATGCGGATACAGGCGTGCGGACATACGAGAGCGCAGTTGCCGCACTGGATACACGTCGCTTCGTCCCAACACGCTACCCGCTCGGCGATACCGCGTTTTTCGTACTGCGTCGTCGCCGTGGGGAAAGTACCGTCAGCGGGCAATTTGCTGACCGGCAGTTTGTCGCCTTCTTGAGCGGCCATAGCGCCGAGCACGTTTTTGATAAAGGAATCGTTCGTGTTTTTCATCGCCGATTCCATGTGGAAATTGCCGCCGACCTTTTTGCCTTTGAGATCGACTTTTTCGACGGCGGCAAGCGCCATTTCGATCGTCGAAATGTTTTTGTTGACGACGTCCTGACCTTTTTTGCCGTAGGTTTTCGCGATGAATTTCTTCATGTATTCGACGGCGACATCTTCTTTCAAAACGCCCGAAATCTTAAAGAACGCGGCAAGCATGACGATATTGATGCGGTTGCCCATGCCGGCTTTTTCCGCGATCTTAAACGCATCGATGACGTAGAACTGCGCCTTTTTTTCGAGAATGCGCTTTTGCTGTTCGACGGGAATCTCCTCCCAAACATGCTCTTTGTCGAAACGGCTGTTGAGCAAAAAGATTCCGCCCTCTTTCAGATACTGGAGCATATCGTACACGTCCATGTATGCGAATTTGTGACAGGCGAGAAAGTCGGCGGCCGTAATCAAATACGGGCGGCGGATCGTCCGCTTGCCGAAGCGCAGGTGCGACACCGTGATGCCGCCGGATTTTTTCGAGTCGTACGAAAAATACGCTTGAGCGTTGAGGTCGGGGCGCGCATCGCCGATGATTTTGATTGCGATTTTATTCGCGCCGACCGTACCGTCGGAACCGAGTCCGTAGAACATCGCTTCGGTCATGCCCTGTTCGGCGATGAAAAAGTCGGGATCGTATTTCAGCGACGTCTTCGATACGTCGTCGTTGATGCCGATCGTAAAGTGATTTTTCACTTTGTCTTTCGCGTCGAGATTTTCGAAACACGAAATGACCATCGCAGGCGTAAACTCTTTCGAGCCGATACCGTAGCGACCGCCGATAATCTGCGCTTTGCGTCCGGCTTCTTCGAATGCCGTGCACACGTCTTCGTACAGCGGTTCTCCCAAAGCGCCGGGTTCTTTCGTGCGGTCGAGTACGACGATCTTTTTCGCCGTTTCCGGGATCGCTGCGAGGAATTTATCCGCAGCGAAGGGACGATACAGATGCACTTTTACGACACCGACCTTTTTGCCTTTCTGCTTGCACAGATATTCGACCGTTTCGTGAGCCGTGTCCGCGCCCGATCCCATGATGATCATAACCGATTTCGCGTCTTTTGCACCGACATAATCGTAGAGTTTGTATTTGCGTCCGGTAAGCTTTGCGAATTTCGCCATTTCGCTCTGCACGATCGCCGGGACAGCTTTGTAATAATTGTTGACCGCTTCGCGGCTCTGGAAGTATACGTCGGGGTTTTGCGAGGTACCGCGGATTTCAGGACGTTCGGGATTTAAGCCGCGAGCGCGATGTTCGCGTACGAGGTCGTCGTCCACCATGCCGCGCATCTCATCGAACGAAACTTCATCGTATTTTTGGATTTCGTGCGATGTGCGGAATCCGTCGAAAAAGTGCAAAAACGGAATGCGAGAACGGAGTGTCGCCGAATGCGCGATGACCGCCATATCCTGCGCTTCCTGCACGGAGTTCGACGCGAGCATAGCCCAGCCGGTTTGACGACACGCCATAACGTCCGAATGATCGCCGAAAATCGACAGGGCGCTCGTTGCGACGGCACGTGCCGCAATATGAAATACCGTGCTCGTCAGTTCGCCCGCGATTTTGTACATATTCGGAATCATCAGGAGCAAGCCCTGAGAAGCCGTAAACGTCGAGCTCAACGCGCCCGCCGTCAGTGCACCGTGTACAGCGCCCGCAGCTCCCGCTTCCGATTGCATTTCGACAACCGTCGGCACCGTGCCCCAAATATTTTTTTCGTTCTTTGCCGACAGATCGTCGGCAACCTCACCCATCGGGCTGGACGGAGTAATCGGATAAATCGAAATTACTTCGCTCAGCGCATGTGCAACGCGTCCGACCGCAGTGTTGGCGTCGAGCGTTACTTTCTGTTCTTCTGTTGCCATGGCAGCTTCCTTTTCTTGAAATGTATTGATTTGAAACGAGTATCAATTCGCACCGTCTATTTTACACCCGATGGCAGGGATTTGCAAGGGCGCATACGCCGTTTATCAAAGACACGTGATATTTTCGTATGCGCCGCATCTTGCGTCTCGGAACAAAGGCATCAGGGGCGCTTCGCATTTCCCGTATAAAGCAATACGTCGTCTGCCTGTTTTTGAAAATAATCGCGGATGCGGACGCGGGCATCGCCGGTGTCTTTTGCGTTTTGCATCTGCGTTTGAAAATAGTGCGCAAACGAAAAACCGAGACAGTAATACGCGAAAAAACGCTGCATACGGGTTTTCCAAAATTCTTGGGGCTGATATTTTTCAAGCATATCGATAAAATCGAGGGCGAGCTTTTCGCGGTCGATCACCGCATCGAAGCTTTCGTGCCGCAAATCCGCGGCAAGTTCGGCAAAAAGCCACGGTTTTTCGATCGCTCCCCGTGCGATCATAATGCCCGAAGCGTGAGGGGAGGCGCGCAGGGCATCGCGCATCGACGGCACATCGCGTACACCGCCGTTTAAAACGACGGAAATACCTTCTTTCGCATATCGCAGGGCAAGGCGTTCGACGTATTCCCATCTGAGAGGCGAGCGGTATTTTTCTTTACTCGTGCGCGGATGCAATGCAAAAAGCGTTACGCCTTCGGATGCGAGCATATCGCACAACGAAAAGAATCGCTCGTCGGTAAAGTGCTCATCGCCGAGGCGGAGCTTTACCGAAAGCCTTTTTCCCGAAGGCGAAAGCGCATCTTTTACGCTCCGCACCATAGCGCGAGTTTCGGAAGCATCTTTCGAAAGCCACGCCGCACCCGCTCCGCTTTTAACGATGTCCGGAGCCGAGCATCCCATATTGATATCGATCCCGATTCCCGGAAGCTTGCCGATCATCGAAGCGGCTTCCGCAAGGTGTTCGGCTTTCCGTCCGGTGATCTGCCACACCGTTTTTTCCGGCGCAGGATCGGGAATGACATAGTATTTTTCAAAGGGGCCGCCGTTGACGAAGGTAGCCGCGTTTATCATTTCGGAATAATATTCGTCGCAGCCGCCGAAGCGTTCGACGAGGGTGCGGAACGCCGCGTGCGTAACCGTCGCGACGGGCGCGCAGATCAATTTCATAGCGCTACTATATCACGTATCAAAAATCGATAAAATAGCCGCAGGGAAACTTCGCGTTCCGCGGCCGTTGCAAGCTGCTCGGAAAACTTCGCGCTCAGCGCCCGTTGCAAGCTGTGCGGACAATGCGGGCGCTTTTGCAAAAGGGGCTCCCGTGCTACAATGCGCTATGTACGAAATCGAACTGAAAGCGCATGTCGAAGACCGCATCGCAGTCGCGCACGCCCTCGATATTTTCGCACGGTACGAGGGTTCCCTCACAAAACGCGACACTTATTACCGGCTGCCCCTCGCTTGCGTGCCGACCGATACGGAGAAGTCATCCTCGAAGCGCACTGACGCAAAAGTGCATTCGGAAAATACAGCGGTGCAGGACCATATCGGCTGCCGCATACGGAAAACGGTTTTCGAAAAAACGGGCGAAACAAAAATCACGTTCACGTATAAACGGAAAGAATTGCGCAAAGATGAGAGCGGAATCGCAATCGAAGTAAACGACGAAAAAGAATGTCTTCTCTCCGATAGTGATGCGATCGAATCGTTTATCAAAGATGCGGGAGGCGGCATTTCGCACATAAAAGAAAAAATTATTAAAGAGTGGTATGCCGAAACAGAGGCGGGAGCGGCGCACATCGAACTGTGTACGGTCCCGCCGCTCGGAGATTTTCTCGAAATAGAAATACTGGCAAAAGACGATGCGCATACGGAAGACGCGAAACGCGCGATCCTGTCTATTTTCAAAAACTGCGGTATCGATGAAAGCGCGATCGAAAATCGCTATTACAACGATATGCTCGACGAAAAAGCGCGGGCAAATACGGCAAGCGGCGGGTAAAACCGCACGCCCTTGATACGCTCTGTTGAAGAAAGGCGCATTATCGTTTATCATCGAGCGGAGGCAGGAATCATGTTCGACAGAAAAAAATATAAATCGTTTGCGCGCATCCAATTAAAAAAGCGGCGGACGGTGCCCGCGCTCATGACGCTTATCACTATGCTCGTCCTGCTGCTCTTATCGCTTCCGTCGATCAAAACGTCGATCGCGATGTACAGCGAAATTTTGCAGGCATCCGCTTTATCGCTAAACAAAGACGTGCTCCTGCAAATCGTGCGTAAATATCAAAAAGCGACACCGCTCGATTCGTTTTTAAGCTGGGTCGTGTTTTTCGTAACGGCAATTTGTACGATCGCACAATACTGTGTGTATTTGAAGATGTCGCGGAGTCCCGAACCCGTATCGATCGAAGATTTTTTTGCGGGTTTTGCGCATTGGCTCCGCGCGATCGGAGCGGCGCTGTGGAAGCAGATTTGGATGTTTTTGTGGTCACTCCTTTTTATCATACCCTGCATGATTATCATCTTCGCGTTCATCCGATCGCTCAATTGGCGCTTGCTCTTCTTTATCATCCCCGCTATCATCCCCTACATCGTCAAAGGCATAGCGTATTCACAGATGAATTATATCGTTGCGGAATTTCCTCACGTACCGGTAGTGCAGGCACTCGACATCAGCAAAAAAATCACTCGAGGGCATAAAGGGGAATTATTCGTTTTGTATTTGAGTTTTTTAGGATGGGCACTGCTTTGCGTTTTGACATTCGGCATCGCATCGCTGTGGGTCATACCCTATCAAACGATGACATGCGTAAACGCGTATCACGCGCTTATGAAAGACGCGCTCGAATCGGGCGTCGTCACGCTTGAAGATATCGGAGACGTTAACGGAGAACACTATGGCAAAAAATAAAAAACGCGGCGGCATCATCGTATTCATCGTCATTTTGCTTATTGCGGCGGGGATCGGCGTCTACACGATAGCGACGGACAAATCGCGATACGACGGCAGTACGGGATTTTTTAATAATTTTATCGTTCGGAAAAATTACATCGCATCGCTGTACATCGAAGGCGTCATCGAAGCGGAAAACAAAACGTACAATCACGAGTGGCTCATCGACACGATACGATCGCTCGAAGACGACGAAAAAAACAAAGCGATTTTGCTGACCGTCGATTCTCCCGGAGGCGGCGTCTACGAATCGGACGAAGTGTATCTCGCCCTCCGCGATTATACGGAACACACCGGACGGCCGGTCTACGCGTACATGACGACGCTCGCCGCTTCCGGCGGTTATTATATTTCGTGCGCCGCCGAAACGATATATGCGAACCGCAATACGCTCACCGGTTCCATCGGCGTCATCGCAAGCCAATCGGTCGATATGACCGAACTGCTTAAAAAGCTCGGCGTAAAAGTGGAAACGATCACTGCGGGAAAAAACAAAAATATGCTCAATATCAACTCGCCGCTCACCGACGAGCAGCGGACTATCATGCAGTCGATCGCGGACGAAGCGTACGAACAGTTTACCGCCATCGTCGCAAAAAGCCGCGGCATGAAAATCGGAGAAGTGAAAAAACTTGCAGACGGCCGCATCTATACCGCGTCCCAAGCGAAAAAAAACGGACTCGTCGATGAAATCGGAACGTGGGAAGATGCGCTCGCTTCTCTTCGAAAAGAACTCGATGACGATGAAAGCGTCGTGACGACGTATCGCTACGAAAAAAAAGATTCGCTTTTAGATATACTTTCGGAAGCGACGAGCAAAGCGGGAAAAACCGACGCGCTCATCCCCGATGCGATCCGGAATGAACTCATGCTCGGCATTTCATATCCGGCGTACATTTATCGAAAGTAAATGCGGCAAGGATTGGAGGGGCGAAAGTTCCGAAGCGAGCATAAAGCGAGCGCAGGAATGAAGCCGAAAGGCGGAACCCCGAAAAGCCTGTTTTTTGCGATGCAATCGCAAAAAGCCGCCCTTATGAAGCCTTGTATCAATCTTTGAATACGCGGGCGACGGCGGCGTGGGAAGAGAATCGCACGGTCTTTCTGCGCCGAGGATTGCTCGGCCGATTCAGATTTTCGGTATTGCAATCTTTATGATTAAACAGACTCCTTATGATTTTCCGCTGCGAGGGATGCCGACTTTCCCTTTCCACGGAAACGCTTGTATGCAGATGCGGCCGCTTTTTTTCAGCTGAAAGACGAGTTCGGAAACGGTATCGTGTTCCCATGTATTGAGTCCGCAGATTTTTTGCGAGCGCTCGTTTAAGAGCGGAAGCAGCAGCCCTTCAAGTTCGATTTTCGTGTATGCGTTCCGGTGATTTGCTATAAAACGCAAGACGAAGTCTTCATCGCACGCAGCCGGGAAAAAACGATTTCGTACAAGACAGTATATTTTTTTATACGGCAGCATCGCTCGGAACGCTATCTTTTTTGCTTCGGCAGCCTCTTTCGCATCGCAGATATCGCAGCCGCTGCACACCGCCTCCTCCGCGCCGAGTGCGTCGAGGAGTACTTGCCTGCGGCAGTTTTTCGTTTCGGCGAATTCTTTCATCGCATATTCTCTGCTCCCTTTCGGAAAGCGTGCAAAGCGTTCGGCGTCTGTCGGGCTCCACAGCAAAATCGCGTTCGCATCTTTTCCGTCGCGTCCGCTCCGCCCGGCTTCCTGTATGTATTGTTCGGCCGTGTTCGGCGCATCGAGGTGAACGATCGTGCGTATGTCTTTTTTGTCGACGCCCATGCCGTAGGCGCAGGTCGCACAGAGAACGGCATCGGTTTTATCGTAAAACCATTTTTCGATTTCATCCTTTTCCGGTTTTTCCAAACCCGCGTGATAAAATCGCGCCGCTTCTTTGCCATAGCAGAGTACAAGGTCTCGCGCGACGTCTTCGGCCTGAACGCGCGTAGGGCAGAAAATTATCATCGGTTTTTGTTCGGTATGTGCGAGCATGAGCGCCGCGTGCTTTTTGCAGCAGCTGTATTCGACGCGATAGCGGATATTCGGCCGATCGCTTTCCGAGCGCACGATACGCGCGCTTCCGTCGAAAAGCACTTCCGCTATGCGGGAAAGCACTTGAGGAGAAGCCGTCGCGGTAAAAGCGGTGACGAGGGGCGAACCGAGTTTTTTGATGATATCCCCGAGCGTCAAATACGACGGGCGAAAACTGTCGCCCCATTCGGAAACGCAGTGAGCTTCGTCGATCGCGACGTGCGCGATGGAGCATTCGGAAAGTCGGGCAACAAGCTCCTCGTTTTGCAGCACTTCGGGATTTGCCAAAATGATCTTCGCACCCGCTTTTATTTTATTAAAATTTTCCTCACGCTCTTCGGCTGTTTGATTTCCGCGGAACGTAACATTGGTGATACCCCCTTCTTCCATGCGCCGCTTTTGATCGGCCATGAGCGCGAGGAGGGGATAGATGATGAGCGTCGGTCCGTCCAAAAGCAATGCGGGAACGAGAAAACACAAGGACTTCCCGGCTCCCGTCGGAAGGAGGACTATCTGCCTGCCGTATTCGGCAGCGTCGGTTGTGCTGCCCTCGTTCGATTTCTGAGCGCCGTCGTCGTTCGCATGGGTCGCAATGCCGCCCGCATTTGCACCGCTGCCCGCCGCTTTTGCAGCAATGTCTTCGTTCGCTTCCGAAGCATTGCCGTCACCCGCGCTTGTATTCGCAGTCGATTTTTTTTCGACCGCATTCGAAACATCCGCATTTGCCGCCGTCCTGCTGCGGTACGCGTCGATGATATTCGCGATGACGAGGCGCTGCCACGGATAGAGATAGCTTATACCGAAAGCGCGTTTTGCCGCACCGAGCGCTTCATCGTCCAAGCCTGCTTCGCCGTCGCTGCAGATTTCTTTTTCGATTTGCATAGTTTCCCCTTTTATTTTTCGTACCGGGAGAATGCCGAACTGCATTCTCCCACTGTAATAATCGGTTTAAAAAACAAATTTACGCGGAATTGCGGAGCGCTTTTTGACCCTGCCGCTTGCAAAGGGTACGAAGTTCCTCGTGCAACTTGCAACGAGCGCAAAGCGCGAAGTTCCTTGCGCAAACGGCAGGGGTGCTGCCGGGAGTGCAGCCGATTTTTATGTTACTCGCAATTTTTTTTAAATCGTATTCTCCGATGCGATTGTCCTGCACACTTGCTGTGCTTGCTCTTGCGGTTGAGAAAGATATCGTTTTATTATATAGTATAAATATGAAGCTCATACAAAAAGCGGCGTTCGCATCGCTCGTTCTATCCGCATCGCTGTTGCTTTCGTGCAAAACGCTCGTCGGCAATGCGCTTTCCACGGCACTCGCGGGTGCAAACGACAAGGGCGTTCCTCAAAAGAAAAAAGCGTCCGCCGCCGATCCTATGATCGCGATCACCGGCGAAACGGACGTAACGCTCGTCGGAGAATTTTTCCCGACGGTGCTCAAAAGCTATGAAATCCTGCAAGCTGCGAATCCCCGCCATATCGGTTTGATGACGATGACGGGTTCGCTCAATATCATGTATGCGAACGCGTTCGTGCAAACTCCTGCGGAAACGCTGCCGAACGAAGAATTCGATCGCCAGCACGAAGCGTTCGAACGCGCAAAGCTGCACTACCTGCGCGGCCGCGATCTCTGCCTTAAAGCTCTCGACGGAAGACACGCGGGTTTTCGCGCCGCCGTTTTGAGCGGAGACGAAGAGGCGGTCAAAAAGGCATGCGCAAAGCTCGGCAAGTACGATGTCGAAGCTTCTTATTGGGCGTGTGCGGGCTGGCTCGGTGCGTTCAGCCTCGATCCGCTCAGCGCCGATCTTCTCGGCACTATCCGTTCTCCCGCTCTGATCCTCGAACGCGCTGCTTTTCTCGCTCCCGATTACAATGCGGGTGCGATTTGGGAGCTTTTGTGCAATTTTTACATGAGCGCTCCTCCCGAATTCGGCGGAGATACGGAAAGGGGACTCCGTTGTTACAACGAAGCGCTCCGCGCATCGGGCGGAAAAACGCCAGGTCCCTATGTCACTTATGCCGAGGCGATATGCGTTCCTGCGGGAGACAGGGAAGGCTTTGAAGGCTCTCTTCGTAAAGCGCTCGCGATCGATCCCGATGCGGATCCTTCGAGCCGCCTTATGACGACGATCGTGCAAAAAAAAGCGAAACGATTGCTCGAACATGCGTCGGATTATTTTCTCGAATGGTGATCGCCGCATTCGCTTCGAATTGCGGCCGGTAATTTATTAATTTTCGATTGAGGAATACGATATGAAATTACGTTTTATTATTTTTTCGATGCTGTTTGCGTGCGTCGCCGTATTGCCGGCGCAGCAGGCAAAAACGCTTAAAATAGCGACCGTCGCGCCGAGCCGTTCCGCATGGGATGTGCAGGAGCGCATCCTCGCGCAGGATTGGGCGAAAGATACCGGAGGCGCGATCCAGCTGCAGTTTATGGGAACGAACGCGATGGGCGGAGAGACGGGCGTCGTGCAAAAGCTCAACACGATCCGTCCCGGACAAAAAGCGCCGATCGACGGAGCGATCTTTACGAGCCTCGGTATCGCAACGCTCGCGCCGGAAACGCATATTTTGACGACGGCCGTTCCGTTTATGTTTCGAGATCAGGACGAAGTCGATTTTGTGCTCGATACGTTCGCACCGACCTTTCAAAAAGCGATTTCCGCAAAAGGTTACGTGCTGCTCGGCTGGTTTAACGTCGGCTGGGCGTATTTTTACACGAAAAAGCCGGTACATACGCCCGCCGATTTAAAGACGCAAAAACTTTCCGTCGCCGGCATCGGGCTGCCGCAGCTTTCCGATGCGTTCAAAGCGGCCGGTTTCCGCACCGAAGATATTTCGCCCGATAAACTTTTGCAAAGCGTAAAAACGCCCGGGGGCGTCGAAGGTTTTTATTCGATTCCGATGTATGCCTATGCGGGGCAGTATTATAAATCGCTGCCCTATATTCTCGACGCGCCGATATGCCCCGTTATGGCAGCCCTCATCATATCGGCTCCCGTGTGGTCGGGCATTTCCGCCGCGCATAAAACGGCTATGCTGAACGGAGTCAAAAAAGCGCAGGCAAATTTTATCGCAGCTCAGCGTTCTTCCGATAAAGAATACCTCGACCGCTGCGTCGAAGACGGCTGTACCCTCGTCAAACTCACCGCCGCGGAGCGCAAAGTCATGGAAGAGACGCTCAGCAAAGACGCCGCCGCGATGATAAAAACCGGCCTCCTCGACGAAAAATTTTATGCCGATATCGAAGCGCTTTTAAAACGCCGGCGCGGTGAATAGCCGGTGAATACTATGCTGCGAAAAATCGAAAACGCTTTGGCGGTCATCCTCATCGCCCTCATCGCCGCGCTCCCGCTCTTTTTTAAATTTATGCAGGGTCTGTGCCGTGTGCAAGTGCCCGGCGCCGATATCGCTTTGCTCCATTTCGTATTTTTATTCGCAAGCCTCGCAGGGCTCATAACATGGCGCGAAGAGCGGCACTTGAGTCTCGCGTCGGTAAGCGCATCCTTCGGCGAAAAGATACGCCGCCCGATCGAAGCGGTCAAAACGGGAGGGGCAAGCTGTATCCTCTCGGCGCTCTTTATCGACGCGCTCTGCCAGCTTGTCAATCCTGCGCAGTTCGACGCGCGCTTTTGGGGCATGAGTACGCGGATTTTTTTCGCGTCTCTTCCGCTGTGCTATTTCGGCATCATTTTCGCGATCGCACGCAGAAAGGGCAATCTCATCGCCGCCGTCATCGGCATCGTACTCGGTATCCTCATTTCAATGGGACCCTTTACCGGCATCCTGTATTATCTTTTCGGCGTACAAAACGCGCAGCCCCTGTACGCGATAAACGATGCGTGGCTTTCGTTTTCGAAAATCGCGCTTTTGCCGCTCATCATCATTTTCGCAGCTCTCGCGTTTTGCGGTATGCCGCTTTTTCTCGTGCTCGGCGGCATCGCATACGTGCTCTTTTCCGCGAGCGGCGGCTACGTCGACGTCATCCCGCTTGAAACGTACCGCATACTCACCGATCGCAATATCGCGGCGATTCCCCTCTTTACGATCGCGGGCTACATCCTCGCGCACGGCAGCGCGGGAAACCGCTATGTCGCCGTATTCAAATCGCTCATAGGCCCGTTCCGCGGCGGAACGGTTATCGCGGCCGTCATCGTGACGACGTTTTTCAGCACCTTTACCGGCGTTTCCGGCATAACGATCCTCGCGCTCGGCCCGCTGCTTGCCGTCGTACTCACGGGTTCGGGCTATTCCAAGGACAGAGCCGAATCTCTCGTAACCGCATCCGGCGCGATAGGTTTGCTTTTTCCGCCGAGCGCCGCGATCATCATGTATGCGACCGTCAATTATTTTTCCGTCGACGTGTTCGAACTTTTTAAAGGCGCGATCATCCCCGGCTGCATTATGGCGGTTTCGATGATGGTGACGGGAGCCGTATTGGACAAAAAGGGAGAGCGGCCGAAGTTTTCCGTAAAAGAAGCGCGAGAGGCCGTCCTTCACTGCATCCCCGAACTGCTCATGCCGGTCTTTATTTCGGTACTGTATTTTAAAGGTGTGTTCGACCTCTTTGAAGTTGCGGCTTTCGCCGTCATCTACGCGTTTTGTCTTTCGGTGTTCGTGCGCCGCGATTTTACATTAACAAAATCGACCCGTGTCGTCGCTTCGAGCGTTCCCGTTTCAGGCGGCGTTTTGTTTATACTCGGCGCCGCGTCCGGCATCTCCTATTTTATGCTCGATGCGAACGTCCCCGCTATCCTGACGGACTTTATCACGCAGTACGTAAAAAATCCGTACGTGTTTTTGATATTGATGAACCTCGTCCTGCTCGTCGTCGGCTGTCTCATGGATATGTTTTCCGCGATCCTCATCGTTTCCCCGCTTTTGCTGCCGCTCGCGGAATCTTTCGGCGTGAGTGCGGTCAGAGCCGCCGTCATATTTTTGATGAACCTTTCGATAGGATTTTTGACGCCGCCGGTCGGCATGGATCTGTTTATTTCGTCCTATACCTTCGATAAGCCGCTTTCCCGCGTCGTCAAAGGCATCGTTCCGTTTTTGATCGTACAGTTTGCCGTCCTCATGCTCGTCACTTACGTGCCGTATTTTACGGAAGCGCTTTTGTAGGCGACAAAAGGTGCGCCCCGCGCAATGCGGGGCGTACCTTTTAGATGGAGGAGTCTACTGTGATCTGTCCGTCGATAATACCGCTTTTGCTGCCTTTCAATAGAGTTTTTACCGCGCCGGTTTTTACGGTAAAGAGGATGTCGCTTATACTGCTTTTCAAACTGAAAGCGTAATCCTTTATCGTTGCGACGTTTCCGGAGCGTATCGTTATCGATGTAATCTTTGTGCAGCCCATAAAAGCTTTTTCGCCGATAAATGTAAGATTTTCAGGGAATACGAGTTTCTCTTTTAAATTTTCGCACTGATAAAAAGCGAATCCTCCAATATACGTGAGCGTTGAAGGTAAAATCAAAGTCTCAAGTTTTTTACATCCGGAAAAAGCGCCTGCGTCGATTTTCGTCACACCGTCCGGTACGGTAAGCTGTCCTGTTAAATCATTACAATTTAAAAAAGCATTATATCCGATTTTCGTAATACCGCTCGGCAGGATTATATGTCCTCTCGGTTTTTCTCCCGTATATCCCGCAAGAACGATATCGCCGCCGACGGGTTCGGTTTTAAACTTCGTATAATTCGTAACGACGTAGACGGTTGTGCCGGCGGTCAATGAATCACTGTCGTCTATCGCTGCACCGTTTTCATCGTTCAGTTTCCACTCGTATACTCCGTAGTCGTCGCCTTGCCATTCGTTTTTTAGTTGCAATTTTTCGACTACATAGGATTTTATCACTTCCCATGATGTATTTTCCGGTATTTCGACCGCAGTTTCCTCTACGCGCTCATCGCCTTTTATCGTGATGTTTTGCGCTTTTTCGAAGGCGACTGAAATGACCGTCGGCTTTGTTATAATAAGACTGTAAGAGCTTTTTATTCCTGCTTCTATTATAGGTTCACTGCTTTGCAGCCACCCTCCAATGAGATAGTTAGGTGCAGTTTCAGTAACTTTCGCCGTAAAAGTCACGGTTTTTCCTTTTTCCACCGTATCGCCGTCATTGATTTCAGTTCCGTCGTCAAGTGCTGCAGTGATTTCTCCGCCCTCTGTGGCGACATTAAAGTTTACCGCGTATTTCAGCGTTTCAGGCTCACCGCCGCTTCCGCCCGAACTGTCCGATGCGTTCGTACACCCGCCGAATCCGACCGCTGCGGCAAGCGCAAAAGCGGCCGCCCATGCAGCAATTTTTATGTTTGTCCGTACTTTGCAATTTTTCATACTCTTTCCTCATATAGCAAATTGTGATGCCTTTTTACGCTCACACATACAGTATATAAGATTTTGGAGAAAAAAGCAACTTTGGAGATATTTTTTTTACTCCCCTACTCTTCTATCCCCTGCTCCCTGCTTTGCATTATACGCTTCGACGCGCGCTTTTATATCGCGGTAATTTTCGGGATAATACGCATACTTACGGACGAGGCGGCGCACTCCGTCTTTTATGCCGTAAAGGCGCAGTTCGTCGAAAGGCGGGTCTGAAGCGAATACGCTCCCGTCGACGATCGACGAAAGACCGTTTATCGCTATCCAATTTTCTTTGAGATTCCGCCCTTCGCGCATCGGAGCGTCGAGCGGCACGGCGATATAATCGCTTTCGCTTCGATAGGTTCTGTGATGCGATTTTGCGCGGTATCTTTCGAGAATGAGTTTTTCGTAGCCGAGCTTATCGAGCTTTTTTGCGCCTTCATACGTTTGAATATCCGCACGCCACTTCCATTCCCAAACGTTGACGACGACCGAAGCGGCTGCGACCGAAAAAACGAGAGCGGCGATAATGCCGAGCAGAACCGTCACGCTTCGAGTCCCGGAATCTTTTGCCTGAGCGATTTTAAAAACTGCGCGCCGCTTACCCCTTCGCGAAGGCATGCAAAAAGGCAATTGTCGCCTGCAACGGTGCCGAGTATATCGTCCAAGTCCATATTGTCGAGCGCGTTGCTGACCGTATTCGCGTGACCCGGAAAAGTTTTAATGACGACGATATTGCCCGAACAGTCTATACTGATATAACCGCGCAAAAAATCCTGAATGTAAATCTTTTCCGCTTCCGTGCGCTCTTCTTCTTTTTCGAGCGTGTAGATATAGCCGCCTTTTCCGTCGCTCATTTTGCCGACTTTGAGCAGCTTCAAATCGCGCGAAAGAGTCGCCTGCGTCACATCGTACCCCGCTTTTTGCAAGTGGGCGAGCAGCGACTCCTGGCTTTCGATCCTGTTATTTTTAATAAGTTTTTCTATCGCGCTAAGCCGCGCTCTCCTCTCTTTTACAGCCATCGTATATTGTATACCTCATTTTCACCGAACATACAATCGGATAATTCAGGGCGACTTTTTGCGATCGCATCGCAAAAACCGGGCTTTGCGGGGTTCCGGCTTTCGCCTTCATTCCTCCTCTCGCCTCCGGCTCGCTTCGGAACTTTCGCCCCTCCAATCCCTGTCGCATTAAAATCCGCATTCGACCGAATGCTTTTTCAATGCAGCTCGACGTAGGTTTTTCCCGCTCCTCCGTCTTCGGGAGGTGCAAAACGAAACGCTTTTATGCCCGCACAGTGCGAAAGATAATTTTGCACCGCCTGCTGCAGCACGCCGTTTCCCTTTCCGTGTATGACGCTGAAACGCTTAAAATCGTGAATCGTGCAGAGGTCGAGCTGCCGCTCAAGGGCGGCGATCGCTTCGGCTTCACGGAGTCCCAAAAGACGCAGTTCGAAAGCCGGATGTTCGAGCGCATCTTCGCGCTTCGTTTCGACGGTGACAAGCGGTGCGGATGAAAGCGAGAGCGAAGCGGCGGGCGTCAAATCTTTTTGCTTCATTTCGATTTTTATCGAACCGAACTGTACGAGAAATTTTTCCTTGCCCGTGCGCGAAAGGATCGTGCCGCTCATGCGTTTTTCACCTGCAATGACGGCAGTCCCCGGCTCAAAGGACGGCGCTTTGCTTTTCGTTTCGTTTGCATTGTCGGCGCTTCGGAGCGCGCGGAGCGCTTCGGCGTTTTTCACGCGGCGTTTTGTCGGTTTCGCGCTTTTCGGGTGCGGCATCGGAGTGATATTTTTAAATGCGTTTTGCGCATCGGAAAGTTTTTCGCCTTTTTCGTCGAGCGCTTTTTTTTGCGAGGCGACCGCTTCCGTCAATTCGTCGATATAGCGTTTTACCGCGAGCGTTTTTTCCCTCGTGATCTCGCCCTCTCTGATGACGCGAACGAGATTTTCAAGGCGCTTCCGGCTTTCCGAAAGAAAAGCTTCGGCTTTTTCGTGCGCCGCATCTTGCAGTTCCTGCTCCTTTTGCCGGTTTTCGAGCTCTTTTGCATCGAGAACGTATTGCCTTTCCGCAAGTTCTTCTTCTTTCCGACGGCAGTCTTGCAGGAGAGCATCGGCTTCGGCGTGCTTTGCCGTAAGTCCCGCGATAAGGGCGGAAATATCGGCGGTATTTCCCGCGATATACTCTCGCGCTTTTTCGACGACGGAAGGAGGGAGACCGCTTTTTTGCGCGATGTCGAGAGCGCGGCTTTCGCCCGGAACGCCCATAAGTATGCGGTAGGTCGGCGCGAGCGTTTCCCCGTCGAACTCGGCCGACGCGTTGATGCAGCTTTCGTGCGTCCATCCGTAATTTTTGAGTACGCCCTGATGCGTCGTTACGAGCGTAAAGGCTTTTTTTTCGATAAGCGCGTCGAGAACCGCCATGCCGATCGCAGCACCTTCCTGCGGATCGGTACCGCTTCCGAGTTCGTCGAGGAGGACGAGGCTTTTTTCGCCGCATTCGGCGATCGCGCGCGCGATGTTTTTCATGTGAGAGCCGAACGTCGAAAGCGACGAATCGATCGATTGTCCGTCACCTATGTCGGCGAACACTTTATCGAAGATCGGAAGACGCGAACCTTCCGCTGCGGGAATCGGAAAACCGCTTTGGTTCAAAAGCGAAAAGAGCGCTATCGTTTTGAGCGTAACCGTTTTGCCGCCGGTATTCGGCCCCGTGATTATTAAAACTCTTTTTCCGCTCATAAAGCGCACGTCTATCGGCACCGCTTTTTCTCCGAGCAGGGGATGGCGCGCCCCGAGCAGCGTGAGCGCATCATCCTTTCCGCAGGGAAGCGCATAGGCCGCGCGGTGTTCGCCGCCCCATTTCGCCCTCGCATAAGCTTCGTCGATCGCGATCATAGAAGGAAGAGCCGTTTCGAACAGGGGCACATAAGGCGCAAGCGATGCGGTAAGCTTTTTTAAAATCGCTTTGACCGCGATTTGGAGATTCGCCTCTTCTTCGAGCAGTTCGTTTCCCGTCCGTACCGATTCTTCGGGCTCTATGTACACGGTTTGCCCCGACTGCGACACTTCGTGCACGATACCCGCAATACGGTTTCTGTGAGAAGCTTTAACTGCAAGCACTTGATGACCCGAGCGAAGAGCGGGCACCGTCGATTCGAGGGCGGAGGAAAGCTTTTGGTTTGCCGTATACGAGCGCATAATGCTTTGAATTTTTTTATTGAGGTTTGCGATTTTCGTTTTTATTTCCCGGAGTTCGGGAAGATCTTTCAGCTCTCCGTCGACAGCGACGACCCGTGCGATCTCGGACGCGGGCTTCGTTAAATCGGGAAGGCGTCGGACGGTTTCGGAAAGCGTTTCTATCGAAAGCTCTTTTTCGGCTTCCTCGATGGATGACGAAAGTTTTTTGACCGAAGCGCAAAAGAGCGAAAGCGCCTGAAACTCTTCGACGGAAAGAGAAGAACCCGGAACGCTTATACGAGAAAAAAGGGAGGCGACCGGAGGCCACGAAAAAAGCGCGATTCCGAACGAAGATGCGTTGTATGCGCTCCAATCGCGGCTTATATTTTTAAGCGCTTCGATTTTCGCTTCGTCCGTAAGCGGAAGCCGTTCGCAAAAACTCTTTTTCCCTTCTTCGCTTACGCAGTAGGCGGCCGCTTCGTCTCTGATACGGAAATAGTCAAGCTCGGAAAGTGCTGATGCGTCCATGCTAATCTTCCCAGCTTTGCGATTTCATTTCATCCTTTATGCGCATCCAGCTTTCATAGCGTTCTTCGGTGATCACGCCCGCGTACACGGCTTCGAGGATTTTGCAGCCGGGCTCCGCCGTATGCGTACAGCTCATGCCGAAAGTACAGCTGCCGACGATCGGTTTGAACTCGCGGAAATAAAGCGCCAAATCTTCCGCTGCAATGTCGTGCAGCACAAAGCGGCGGATACCCGGCGTATCGATGATCGAAGCCTCATCTCCCTCTCGTCCGGTAAAGCGCTTATCGATGACGATCGTATTGAGCGAACCTTTCGTCGTCGTATGAGCGCCGCGCTCGTATTTTCGGCTTAAATCTCCCGTGCGGAGCGCTTCGTTTCCCGCAAGCGCGTTTATAAGGCTCGACTTTCCGACGCCCGACTGCCCGACAAAGGCTGCGACGTGCCCTGAAAGCGTGCGCGCCAATGCATCGAGACCCGTACCCGTTTTTGCCGAAACATACAATACCGCATATCCGAGGTCTTCCCATATTTTTGTACGCGCTTGAAAATCGATGTCGTCACCGGCTGCGAGGTCGCATTTATTGCACACGATAATCGGTTCGAGATTTTGACATTCGGCTTGTGCGAGTTCGCGGTCGATAAAGCGCGGGCGGAACGGCGGTTCAGCGGGAGTCGTCACCAAAACGATAAAATCGAGATTCGCCGCAAGAAGCTGCGGACATTTGCGTTTGACGTTCCAGCGCACAAACGAGTTTTTGCGCGGCACGAGCGACAGTATCTGCCCCTTCGAAGAATCGAGCTTATCGGCTTCGACTTCCACGATATCGCCCGGAGCGAGCGGATTGTAAAACCTGTCTTCGCTTTTTAATATTTTTCCTTTGAGCGAACACGAGCGCATCGCCCCGTCGGTGCAGCGCACCGTAAAAAAATTATTCGTTCCGTCGAAGACCGTTCCCTGCATAAAAAATATCGTAATAAAAAGAACGCGATTTTGCAAGCGGCGCATTCGATCCGGCGCTTTCGCTGCAAGTGCCTTATAAGAGCGGCAAGCCTTTCACAAAAACACGATGCCGAACACGGCTCCGAGCAGCATGACGAATACGGGATGGATTTTCGTCCTCATCAAAACGATAAGGGCTGCGGTATAAAACGCAAGACTCGGCCACACGAAAAGATTTTTCCAACCTTCGAGCGTCAAAAGCGAGACGAGGGAAAAAGGCCGGTTCAAGAGCGCGACGATAAAAACCTGAGCCGCAGCTACGAGGATGATTCCCGTAGTCGCAGGTCTAAGCGTCGAAAAAGCTGCTTTTACGAGCGGCGTATCGTGAAATTTCATAAAAAAATGCGCGATTATTAAAATGCAGATAACGGACGGCAGCATTTGGCCGAGCGTCGTAACGATGCCGCCGAAAACGCCGTACTGCGAATAGCCGATATATGTCGCCATATTGATGCCGATCGGTCCCGGCGTCGATTCGGAAATCGCGACCATATTGTAAAACTGTTCGGCGGAGATGACACCCTTGTCGACGAGGGTCTGCTGCATGAGCGTTATGGCGACAAGCCCTCCTCCGATCGTAAACGCACCGATATAAAAGAAAATCAAAAAAAGCTGAAAAAGCGAATACGTCGTTTCCATCACTTATCCTCCATGCCGCTTTCCGTTTTCTCGCTATCGTTCGATTTCGTTTTGTCGGAAAACGCACCGGACGCTTCCGTTTTACCGGACGCGCTCGAAGCGAATTCTTTTTTTCGGGAAAGCACCGAAACGATGACGCCCGTCGCAGCTCCCGCGATGATCATCCAATACGAGGGCACTTTGAAAAACCAAATCGCCGCAAACGAAACTGCGAGGCACAAAAATCCCAAAATCGATTTTACGGTCTTTTTTGAAAATTGAAACACGACCGACGTCAAAAGCGCCGCGACCGACACGTTGATGCCGCGAAGCGCTTTTTGCGCAAGCGGCAAGTGATCAACCGAACTGATAAAGCGCGCGATAAGCGAAATAATAACGACGGACGGAGTAACTATACCGAGCGTCGCGACAATGCCGCCTGCTATCCCCGCCTGCTTAAAGCCGACAAAGGTTGCGACATTTACCGCTATGATGCCCGGAGTCGATTGCCCTATCGCATAATAATCGAGCAGTTCGTCCTCGGTCATCCACTTCTTTTTTTCGATGAGGTCGCGCTGCAAAATCGGCATCATCGCCATACCGCCGCCGAATGTAACCGAACCTATCTTGGCAAGGGAAAGATATAAATCAATCAGTATCGGAATCTTTTTCATACGTATCCTTATTAATTTACAATATTAGTTTTCGTTCGCTCGAATATCGGCTTCACATCCGTAAACCGAAGCATAGCAGTCGCGCCACGCTTTCGCCGCCCTATCCATCGCAAAAGCGGCGTTCTCTTTACGCGAAAGCGTTTTATCGGGATAGATCGGTGAAAGGATATGGAGCGTCGCAATCTTTTTTTTACTGAAAAGCGAGCGGAGTTTTGAAGGCGCGGAAAAGGTGATAAACATCGGAATGACGGGCACTTTGTTTGCGGCGGCGATGTGAAACATACCGCTATGAAAAGGGCGCGGTTTTTCGTAGCGAAGCCACAGCGACTGCTCCGGATAGCCGAGCACGGCGCAGCCCTTTGCGAGCAAAAGTGAAAGCGTTTTTTGCAGCTTGTTCATCGCTTTCACATTTCCGCTGAACGGCAACGTCCCCGCCCCGCGCATGATGCTTCCGATGGGTCCTCTCATATTGTTAAATTCCGCAACCGTGATGTACAGCGTATGCCCGAAAACCGCCTCGCGCACGATCATGTTGTCGAGCGAATGCACGTGATTGCACACGGCGACAAAGCCTTTGATACCGCGGAGATTTTTGCGCCCTTCGACGCGGGCGCCGAGCACGAGTTTTGTCAAAACCGGGCCTAAAACGGAAGCCGTCGTGCGTATAAAGACGCGCCACAAAAAAAACGAAACCGTACGCGGAAGAAAAACATAATCGTCGGTTACCCGGATCATCGCATCATAGTCGATCGGCTGAACGTTTCCGTCGAACTCGCCTTTTTTTTCAAGCTCTGCGATGCGATTTTGTATTTCGCGCTGCGTATCGCCCTTGATGCCGCCGATATCCGTCATTCCGCTTCCTTCATCACCGTTTCAATGCGCTCGATCTGCTGCCACGCTGCGCCTTCGCCGTAATGCGGATTCCGAAGCAGCGTAAAAAATGCCGCAACGTAAAAATATGCGTATTCGGCTATAAAAAAGGGATTGTACAAAAGCACGGCGAGCTTTTCGCCGAACGTAATCTTGAGCGCTTTCGGATCGATTATGAGCGCGATAAACGTATAGAAGACGAGTACGCCGTAGAGTATGAGCATGATGATCATGCCGTATTTTAAAGCGGTAAAATTAATAAATCCGCACTTAAAATAATCGACAGCTGAAGCGATCATGTATAGCACAAAACAAACGGCGGTATTGCCGAAGAACAAAAAGAGCGGGCCGAAGCCGTACAAAAAATCGAAATTTCTTACACGGATGCCGCGTATCTTTTGCACAAACGAAAGCGAGCGATCGCGAAGAGATGCATAGGTTTGTTTTACGATTTTATTGCGGTATTTAAATGAAATCTGCATATAGCCGATGAGCCAACGCTCACGGCGCCGATCCAACGCTTTATGCGAAAGCGCTTCTTCGGTGTAGACGACCGCGTATTCGTAAAAACACGACGACCAGCCGTGAAGAATCGCATTGATCGTCATTTCAAGGTCTTCGGTAAAACTGCGGTACGGCCACCCGCCGATCTCTTCGATGACGTCGCCCCTGACCATAACGCCCGTCCCGCACATCGTACAGGGAACGCCTGCCTTCGCTCTGAACGCATTTCCCATCTTGTCGAGAAAGGTATACGTAAGCGCGCTGCAGTTCGTCGCAAGCGAACGGAGCTTTTTACCGCCGAGGAGATAATTTTTTACTTCGCGCTTACCGAGCACGATCTGAGCGTCCGACGCGAGAGCGTTGTTCATCTCTTCGATAAAATTGTCCGAAGCGATATTGTCTCCGTCGATGATGATATATGCGTCATAGCTTCCGTGCGAGCCGGAAAGCAATTCTTTGAGGGAACCGTCGAGCGCCATACCCTTGCACGTTTGATTTTTGACAATCTGCACATAGGTACCCTCGTATTTTTCCGCTATGGCGCAAGTCGGATCGTCTTCCGAATCGACGATGACGAAGGTATCGAATTTTTTGCGGTCGTAACTTTGGCGCGCAAGGCTGTCGAGTAAGAGTCCGATACCGGCGCTTTCGTCCCGCGCGGGGATAAGGACGGCAAATCGATTTTGCACGCGGTTTATTAAATGCTCGGGCTTTTTAAAACCGCTGACGTAATACAATAAGCGCGGTATGTATAGAACGAAGGCGATCAACGAAATAACGCCGTACATATGGAAGAGAGATACGGCTTGTATATCAGTCATACGCGAATGATAGGAAGTAAACGGGTAAATGTCAATTGCGCGCGTAGGGGTTCGGTATACGCGAAATCCGTGTATATACCGACATACACAACCAACGCACATATGTGCAAATGAATATATTTTCGCTTGCCGTGGTCATCACGACAATCACGACAACACACCCGCGATACGGATACCCCGTCAAACGGATATATTCACGCTTGCTTTTTTACGGTAATATGGATATATTAAAGGCGTGGTAATTACCTACTTTTTTCGTAGATAATTCAGCTTTTGTCCCTTACATAATCAGGAGTTCTATTATTTATGAGTGATCTGCTGCTCGACGTCCGACATGTGTCGGTCGATATAAACGAAAAGCCCGTGCTGCACGGCATCGATTTGAAAATCAATAAAGGCGAAACGCACGTATTTATGGGGCCGAACGGCGCGGGAAAATCTACGCTCGGCAACACGCTTATGGGAAATCCCGTCTACACGCTTACCGAAGGAAAGATCATCTTCGACGGCAAAGACGTAACCGAAGAAAAGACGGACGTGCGCGCGAAAGCCGGTATGTTTTTATCCTTTCAAAATCCGCTCGAAGTGCCGGGCATTTCCCTCGAAACTTTTATCAGAAGCGCGCTCCAGCAGCGCACGGGCGAGCGGATAAAACTTTTCCAATTTCAAAAAGATCTGCAGGCGGCGATGCAATTGTTAAATATGGACGCATCGTACGCTTCGCGCGATTTGAATGTCGGCTTTTCAGGGGGTGAGCGGAAAAAAAGCGAAATCCTGCAGCTGCTTATGCTCAAGCCCAAATTTGCCATACTCGACGAAACCGATTCGGGACTCGACGTGGACGCGGTACGCACCGTATCGAAAGGCATCGAAGCGTATAAACAAAACGGCGGCACGCTGCTCATCATCACGCATTCGACGAAGATACTCGAAAGCCTTGCCGTCGATTTTACGCACGTGCTTGTCAAAGGCAAAATCGTCAAAACGGGAGATGCATCCCTCGTCGATGAAATCAACAAAAACGGATTCGAACGCTTTGAAAAGGACGGCGGACAATGAGCGAAGTCATCGACAGAAACTCCGCCGCAAAAATCGATATCGATACGTCGATGTACGATTTCCGTTACAACGAAAAAGATTTTTATCGTAACGATCCCGGTCTGACCGAAGAAATCGTTTTAAAGCTTTCGAAAGACAAAAACGATCCCGAATGGATGAGGGACTTCCGCCTCGCATCTCTTAAAATCTACAACGAAATGCCCGTGCCGAACTGGGGACCGGATATAAGCGGACTGCACATCGAACACATTGCGACCTACGTGCGCCCGAATACGAAAATGCAAAACAACTGGGAAAACGTTCCCAAAGACATTAAAGAAACCTTCGAAAAGCTCGGTATTCCCGAAGCGGAGCGCACGTCCCTCGCAGGCGTCGGCGCACAGTACGACAGCGAACTCGTCTACCACAATATACGCGACGAAGTTGCAAAGCAGGGCGTCGTTTATTCCGATTTCGAAAGCGCGCTCAGGGGCGAATACGCGGACATGATCAAAGAACATTTTATGCGCTTGATTTCCCCGCGCGCTCACAAATTCGCAGCCCTTCACGGAGCGGTATGGTCGGGCGGTTCGTTCGTATACGTGCCCAAAGGCGTTCACCTCTCCTTTCCGCTGCAGTCGTATTTCCGTTTAAACGCTAAAGGGGCCGGTCAATTCGAACACACGCTCATCATCGTCGACGAAGGAGCGGATTTGCACTTTATCGAAGGGTGTTCCGCACCGAAATACAATGTCGCAAACCTGCACGCGGGAGCCGTCGAACTCTACGTTGCAAAAAACGCGCGGCTCCGTTATTCGACGATCGAAAACTGGTCGAAAAACATGTACAATTTAAACACGAAGCGCGCGCGGGTCGAAGCAGGAGGATCGGTCGAATGGGTGTCAGGTTCGTTCGGCTCGCACATTTCGTATCTCTACCCCGAAAGCGATTTGGTCGGCGAACGGGCAAGAGCCGAATTCACGGGCGTCACCTTTGCCGGAAGCGGCCAGAACCTCGACACGGGAGCGAAGATGGTGCACAGCGCACCCAATACGTCGAGCGTCATTACGACAAAATCGATTTCAAAAGGCGGAGGTATCAGTACTTACCGCTCGGCAATCTACATCGATAAAAAAGCGCACGGCAGCAAAGCTTCCGTTTCGTGTGAATCGCTCATGCTCGACGAAAAATCCAGAAGCGATACGGTGCCCGCTATGGAAATCCGTACCGACGACGTCGATGTCGGACACGAAGCGAAAATCGGACGCATATCGGGAGAGGCGATCTTTTACCTCATGTCGCGCGGCATCGCCGAAGACGAAGCGAGGAGCATGATCGTCAGCGGGTTTGCAAATCCCGTGAGCAAAGAGCTGCCGCTCGAATACGCCGTCGAAATGAATAATCTCATCCGCCTCGAAATGAAAGGCACTCTTTAAGGATCGCGTATGGCTGAAATATTAACAATTAATAATTTACCGACGCTTACGTGGAATTGGCTGAAGATAAATTCGACGCCTTTTTCAACCGATGCTCTTTTTTCGGGCGACGGAGATCCCCGTATAAGCGCCCTCCCCCAAGGTGTCGAATATGAGCGGCACGCAAACGCGGATGCCTATCGCGATCTCGAAACGGGCTGCGGCAAAGCGTTCGGCTCGCATTTTTTTAAAGATGCGAGCGCTTCGCTCCTCACCGTAAAAAAAGGCGTCCGTGCTAAAGAGCCCGTCCGTATCGATTTCGATTTGAGCGATAAAAGCGCGACAGAGGCATTCCACATCATCAAAGCCGAAGAAGGAGCGGAGATCACGGTTATCATGAGATACGAATCGGCGCGAGCTTCATCGGGTACGCAAATTCTTCGTACGATATGCGACGCGGGAAAAGACGCGTTCATTCACTTGATAAAAGTGCAGCTTTTGGGAAAAGGTTTTATGCAGGCCGACGATATCGGCACAACTTGCGCGGAAGGCGGCCGCGTCGAAGTGACGCACGTGATCCTCGGCGGAAAAGAAACGTACACGGGAGCTGCGGGGGCGCTTCCGGCTTTCGGAAGTGCTTTCAAAGCCGACACGGCGTACTTTTGCCGCGGAGAGCAAAAACTCGATTTGAATTACGTCGTGCGCCTCAGCGGAAAAAAGACCGACTGCCAAATGACAGCCCGGGGAACGCTGCAGGACAAAGCCGCGAAAACCTACCGCGGTTCGATCGATTTTATAAAGGGCGCGGCGGGGGCTGCGGGAAACGAGTACGAAGAAGTGTTACTGCTCTCTCCGACCGTCGTCAATAAATCGATCCCGCTCATTCTGTGCGGCGAAGAAGATATCGCAGGCGAACACGGCTCGACGATCGGAAAGCTCGGAGACGACACGCTCTTTTACATGCAGTCGCGCGGCATCGCAAAATCGGAAGCGGAAATGCTCATGGCTCGCGCAAAAATCGTACGCATCGCCGCTCTTATCCCCGACGAAGCGACGGTTGAAAAAATCAACGCTTACTTGGACGAGGTATTTTCACATGACTGATTTCCGAAGCGACTTTCCGTTTTTTTCGAATGAAAAAAATAAGGGTTTAATCTATTTCGACAACGCGGCGACGACGCAGCGGCCGCACCAAGTCATCGATGCGATAAGGCATTTTTACGAAGAAAACAATGCGAATCCCCTGCGCGGCCTCTACGATTTAAGCGTACGTGCGACCGAAGCGTACGAAAATGCGCGGCATACCGTCGCCCGTTTTATCAACGCGGCAGAAGATTGTGAAGTGATTTTTACGCGGAACGCAAGCGAATCGCTGAACCTCATCGCTTATACCTACGGCATGACGAATATACGCGAGGGCGACGAAATCGCCGTTTCGATTATGGAACACCATTCGAACATCCTTCCGTGGCAGATGGTAACAAAAGCGAAGGGCGCAAAGCTCGTCTATTTGGAATGCGATAGGGAAAGCGGCGTCATTTCCGACGAAGAGATTGCGGCAAAGATAGGAAGCCGTACAAAGATCGTGGCCGTTGCGCATGTAAGCAATGTGCTCGGTATCACAAACGATATCGAAAAAATCGCGAAGGCGGCGCACAAAGCGGGAGCGGTCGTCGTTGTAGACGGCGCACAAGCCGTGCCGCACATCAAAACCGACGTGAGAGCCCTCGATGCGGACTTTTACGCGTTCAGCGCCCATAAGCTCACCGGTCCCACAGGATGCGGTGTTTTGTACGGAAAAAAATCGCTTCTTGAAAATATGCCGCCTTTTTTACGCGGCGGTGAAATGATCGAATACGTTACGCGGGAAGAGGCGACATGGGCGCCGCTCCCTGCCAAATTCGAAGCGGGCACGGTAAACGCAGGAGGTGCGGTCGCTCTTGAAGCCGCCGTCAAATACATCGAATCGATCGGCTTCGATTACATAACGAAGCACGACAACTCACTCGCCTCGCGCCTCATCGAAGGCATGAAAAAAATCCCGCACGTAAGCGTTATCGGAAACTCCGACGGAAACCGGCACTGCGGCATCGTTACGTTTACGATAGACGGAGTGCACCCGCACGACATCGCGACCGTACTCGACACGGAGCGCATTGCGATCAGGGCGGGACACCACTGCGCCCAGCCGCTCGGAAGCTACCTCGGCGTTCCTGCGACGGCGCGGGCAAGTGTCTATTTTTACAACACCGAAGAAGAAGTCGACGTTTTTTTGAGTAAAGTAAAAAATATCCGATCGTGGATGGGATTTAAAGATTAGGGAAAACGCTTTCGGCTGCGGAACAAAAAAGCTCGGACGAAAGAGACGGCGCATAAACGCGAATACAAGGACGGCATTGTTATGGAAACGAAAGAACTGTATCGGGAAATCCTCAACGAACACAATTTGAATCCCTCTCATAAAAAACCGATGGCTCGTCCCTCCCTCGTTTTAAACGGCGTCAATCCGAGCTGCGGAGACAATATCACGCTCAGTTTACAGATCGATGATGACGGCACGATCACCGACGGCTCTTTTACCGGAAGCGGCTGCGCCATCTCCCAGGCGTCGGTCGATATGATGCTCGACCTCGTCGTCGGGAAAAATAAAACCGAAGCGCTGCACCTTGCAGACATCTTTATGAACATGATAAAAGGCGATGCGGCCGCATCCGATATCGAACAGCTCGACGAAGCGGCCGCCCTCGAAGACGTTTCGAAAATGCCCGCGCGCGTCAAATGCGCCGTACTCGGCTGGCGGACGATGATGGAAATGTTCGACAAAAACAAATCGGTCGGAAGCGGCAGCGCGACGCACTGCGACAACTGCACGCAAAAAGCCGTGTGCACGAAAAGCTAATACCGAAAGGTCAATCGCTGAATCGGAGAGGGGCCGATCTCCCGGCAAATACGCCTGTGCTCCGCAGTCGGATAGCCTTTGTGCCGCGCGTATCCGTAAGCGGGATATCGTTTATCCATTTCGATCATAATCGCATCCCGGCAGGTTTTTGCGAGTATGCTCGCCGCCATGACGGGAGCGTATTTTGCATCCGCTTTCACTTCCGATCGGCACTCACATCCGATATCGGGACAAAACGTTCCGTCGGCGACGGCGTATATCGTTTTTGCGGAAACACCTGCCCCCTCAGCCCACACGTTGAATTTTATCGAAAGCGCTTCGTACGCTTTTTTCATTGCGAGGAGACTCGCTTCGAGAATATTGATCTCGTCGATGACCGTGTGAGAGACGATGCCGATACCCCAGCACGCTTTTTCTTTAATAATTTTTTCGGCAAGTTCCCGCTTTTTTACGGAAAGTCTTTTCGAATCGTTTAAAATCGCCGGAGGAAAATCGTTCGGCAAAATCACCGCGGAAGCGACGACGGGTCCCGCAAGCGGTCCCCTTCCCGCTTCGTCGAGCCCGCACAAAAGGGGAGCCGACGCATCACCCGCACAAAACGCCGACATTATCGAGCGGTCGGAAAACTCATGCATCCGCGCATCACCTAATAGCCGCTTTCGGTATTGCCGTCGTATTCGAGGGAAATATTTTTTGCATCGGTATAGACCGCATCGAGCGATGTTCCCGAATGACGCAGGTCGGCAGCGAAGGAATTCCCGGTGATTTTGCTTTTTCCGCCGAAAAGTTCGACCGCCCTGCCGTAGCCTCCGGTAACGCGGCACGAAGACGAACGCAATTCGAATTCGCCGTCCTGCACGGAAAAGTTGACCGCGGTCTGCGCTATCGTCGAAATGCGCGAATCGATTATTTTTAATTTGGAGCCGACCGCCGATATACACGACGAATAGCGCTCCGCGGAAGAGGTAATGCCGCAGCCGCTTATCAAAACGACCGACGTATCCGCGCTTATGACGCTGCCGCTTTCGACAAAGGTCGCCCCTATTTCACAGTTTTCCGAAACGAGCACCGAGTGTTCCAAGCGTATGAGCGCATTATTGATTTTTCCCTTTGCGTCGCCGTCATCCCGTCTGACGATGAGATTCAAAAGCGCAAGGCTTGCGCTCCGCACGGTAAGGAAAGAACCCGTACCGAAAACAAGGCGCGCATCGCTTTCGCCGCGTATCGAACAGTTCGATGCGATGATCGTCTCCCCTTTCGGCATAGCGAGCGCACCCGAAATCGTGATGTTCGCAAATCGATTTTTTTCTACCGCGGCGAGGCAATCGGCAAGAGAAGCATAGGGATCGTCCCGCGTTCCGTCCGCGCGCGCTTTATCGGCCGACGCATCGACATAATAGTCGTATTTATCAACGACGACGTGGTATAGGGTATACGCGCTTTTGTTGCCGCTTCGGTCGGCGGCGTACGCGCAGATTTTATAATAGACGGGATCTTCGGACGGCGAATCGAGCGTAAGCGGAGAAGTAAACGGTGTAAACACATCCGCATGCACGACATCGATAAGGGATGCCGCATCTTTTTTTGTCATCGTTCCGGAAAGAGTCACCGGATCACTCACAGCGATAAAGAGATCGGAGTTCTCCTCTCCCGAAAGAAAAAGCTTCACCGCCTTTCTCGAATAAAAAGATTCTGCCGACGAAATGAAAACCGGAACCGAAGGAGGGCGGCGGTCGACTGCGTACGGAACGGAAATCGTCCCCTGATACACCCCGTCGTAATAGATGCCTGCCGTAAAGAGGCCCGACACTTCGTCGCCGAAAAACGTATCGATCTCCGCCGTTTCGAAAAACACCTTTCCCTGTCCTCTTTCGGGTTCGATACCGAATCGGAAACCCGCTCCGCCGTCCAGCGCAATGGCAAGCGAACCGTCTTCACGGCGCTCGGCGTCCGCTTGGGGTTTCGGCGGAAGCACAAAAGAGCTGACGGGATTGCCGGGAGCGACGGCGACGCTTTGCCACGAAATCGTGTGCGCGACTGTCCTGTCAAGGGTGACGCGATCTTTTCCGCCCGTCCAATACGCGTTATCGACCCTGTAAATGAGCGCGGCATTTGTAAAAGTCAATGTATTCCAATCGGTGATTTGAAAGGGAACGTCACGCATGCCGAAGGAACCGGACAGAGCCGGTTTTGTTTTTATGATAAAACGCCACTTCGCCGTACCGTCGGTAAGCACACACGGAATGCAGCGAGAGAGGATGCAGCCGGCGCCGTACGAAATCGAACGTCCCTCTTGAAAGAATTCGGATATGCCGCCGAGAGCGTAATCGAGTTCGGGAGGAAGGGAAAGCACGTCTCCCGCCGTGTAGCCGATAATACCGTTTGCGACGGCGTCTCCGATCGCACTCGCCGAATGCGATGTCGGAAACGGGACAGGTGCGACGGTATACGAAACGCGGTATTCGCTCAAGACGCCGCTTGCATCGACGGACGCGATGCGGAGTTCGACATCGCCTGAAACATCGAGCATGACCGGGCCGTCGTAGGCGAAACCGGATTCGCGCGGATCGGAACCGTTGAGCGAATAATACGCGTTTTCGCCTTCGGAAAGTTCAAGCATGAGCAGCTGTTTGTTTGCCCATACGCCCTTTACGGGATTAATAATTTTTACATCCGCCGAAACGGCTGCAAAAACCAGAGCCGCAAGTCCTATAAGGCATACGCGTTTTTTCATCGCGGTTTTCCTGAAGATTTAGACTTTTCCCAAAATCGGTTCGAGCACGGGACGCAGTTCGGGATCGTCTTTAAAATAATACTCTTCGAGCTCATCCTTTGAAAGCCCGACGAGTTCATGGCTCAAATAGTGAATCCACCGGTCGTCTTCCGGTTTTGTGATTTCCAAAAGCCTGCACCAATAGTCGGGCTGAATGGACTGCTGTTCTTTGTGATAGGTAAAGCGCTTATAATCGTGCACGACGATTTTTATATTGCTGCGGGGTACCCCTCTCTGCAAAAATATTTCGACGAGCGAATTTATCGTTCGTCCGGAATCGAAGATATCGTCGACGAGCATGATCTTATCGCCGGGACGGAGATATTCGGGTGCATACGTCCATCCGTCGACGTACACTTTTTCGTGCTGCTGAACGTCGGTATACGACCTCGCGACGACCGATGCGTACAAAACGGGATGATGATCCTTCCGCACGAGTTTGTAATATTCGCTGATAACGTTCGCCATGTACGCTCCACCGCGCAGCGAACAATAGATCACATCCGGCACAAATCCGTCGGAGTACATTTTATGCGCAATTTTAAGCGCATCGTTTCGCACAACGTCGAACGGAAGAAATTCCTTTATCATCGCTATAACCTCGTTCGCGTCATTATAATCGTAATCGTCGGAATGCTCAACACACATTGCGCGCTCTATCGGGGACACGTGATATTTTCGCGCGACGTACGACCGCACATCCCCTGCATCATACGAATGCGCCGCACACGGAGACACAGCCCTGGTTATGTGTGGAGATTTTCCTTTGCGAACGTGCGCGCGTCGACAGGCCGGCTGAACAGATAGCCTTGAAATTTATCGGGGCCGAAAGGCAGCAGTTTTTCCACGTTGCCGTATGATTCAATGCCTTCCATACACACCGTCATGCCGAGCGCGTGCGCCATGCCGACGATAAATTCGATTATCTTCAAATCTTTCATATCGCCCGTGAGCGCTTTTTGAATAAACGTATAATCGAGCTTGAGCGTATTCGCGTGAATGTCCTGCAGATAGCGCAGGTTTGAAAATCCCGTACCGAAATCGTCGATATCGATTTTTACGCCGAGCGCCAAAAGTTCGGCGAGTACCGATTGAATTTCTTCATCGTCGATATTGCCGCTTTCGGTTATTTCCAGAACAATATTTTTCGGATTGACTTTCGTACGCTCGAGCGCGATCTGCACTTCGCTGACGAGGTTCGACTGCAAAATCTGCACAAAGGAAATATTGACGCTCACATAGAGTTCGGGAAAGAGCGTATTCCACGCGGCACACTGAGCAAACGCTTTTATCAATACCCAACGGCCGACGGGCACGATGAGTCCGCTCCGTTCAAGAATAGGGATGAACTCTCCCGCGCCGACCGTGCCGAAGCGTTCGTTTTTCCATCTCAAAAGCGATTCCGCGCCGACGACGATTTTTGACAATTTTTCACTGTTGCTCTTCCCTACGGCCTTTGCATTTACGATGGGCTGGAACAAAAGTGTAAATCCTTCGAATTTGTTTTTTATGGAATCCCTCATCGCGCTTTCGATTTCGAGAGCGCGAAGATAGTTTGCATATTCGCGGGCATTGAACAGCTCGAGCATATCTTTGCCGTCCTTTCTTGCGAAGTCTACGGTAAACACGAGCTTTGCAAGTATTTCCGTAAGCGTACTCGTATCGTTGATAAACGCGATACCGCCTGCGGAAATGGTAAACACGCGCTTATAGCCCGACGCGTATTCGGCATCCCGAATGCTTTGCTTTATGCCGCTGTATCTGCGGCGTATTTCGTCCACGCTTCCGCCGCTGAAATTTATCAAAAGAAATTTGCCGCCGGAAAACAGATAAGCTTTCGTGTCATCTACGCATTGCCGCTTGCATGCATCCGCGACGATGGACAATATTTCGTTGCCTGCTTCAAAGCCCACGCGCTCGCTTATCGAAATAAGATTGTCGACTTCGATCTGCATCGCAAAACCGCTCAGCGCTCCCGCATCCATGCGCGCCGTATCGAAATCGAACTGAGCGTCCCGTTCCGAACCGAGATTTTCGTCTTCAAAGAAAGGATGCTTTTCTGCGGGATCAATGGACCCGGCGACGATATCGCGTGAAGAAACGGACAAGTGCAACATACGGATCTCAACGGAAACATATTCGCCGTATCTGTTGCGAATGTGGTACGTCGCTTTGATCCGGTTTTTTTTATTTGAAATAATGGATTCGATATCGCCGGAACAACGGACGCGTTCGTCCTCATGCACAAAGGTGATGATTGTCCGCGCCGCGCCCGAGAATTGTGCGCCGGGTAAATCGTAATGAGCCAATGTGCGCTCCGAAATAAAAAATGTATCGGCTGCGATATCGTACACGAATGCAAACGACTCGGTACAGGTTTCAAGAAGCGAGATAATATTTTTTACGATGCTCGAATCAACTTTGTTTTGCAAATTTCTCGTTCCGCTGCAGTACAGTATACAATACTCGATACGATATTGCAATTGCATTGTACACATTATTTTTCACCCGCAAAGTGCGAGCCGAATATTTTCTACACCAAATATTTTCTTGCTTTTCCGACAGGATGGTTTATAATGGGCGTATGACTTTTATACAAAATGTAGCCGAATATTACGACGAATTGTATCCCGTCGCAGAAGAACAAAAAAAATTTTACAGCCGTATGAGAGAATCCTATCCGTCTCCGGCACGATTTTTGCAGATAGGATGCGGAACCGGAGCACTTGAGCACGCGCTCGCCAAAAACGGCGCGGACGTAACGGGTCTTGAAGTTGCAAAAGAACTCATCGAAATAGCCGCCCTGCGCCGAAGAACGCAGCTCATGCCCATACGTTTTTTCCAGCTTTCAACCCTCGACATGACACGCTTTCTCGGAAAAAACTTCTATAACGTCATCTCGTGTCTGAACAGCCGTATCGTCTTCGTCAGAGATAAAACGCTCCTGCGTAAATTTTTTTTCGACTGCAAAGGGCTGCTCTCAGAAGGCGGCACACTCATCCTCCATCTGTATAATTTTTCGCGCGCGCTGCAAAGCGGAAGGACGGAACTCCGTACACGCAGCAGCATCCGCGTCAAACTTTTATCGACGCTTGCGCCGGGAAAAGAGGGAGCTTTTTTTATGAATCAAACGCTCGAAACGGGCGCCGGCAAAATTCTTCCGGTCATGGAAAACGAAGCGTTCTACCCTCTTTCAAAAGACGAAATCGTTTCGTTCGCAGAAGAAGCGGGTTTTACGGATTTTTCGTTTTACGGTTCATACGCTATGGAAGCGTTCACCGATCAGAGCGAAGATCTCATCTGCACCATACGATAGGCGCAGCATTTATCCGCACGATACAGCATTCGACGTAAGCTCTTGCCGAGTCCGGCCATCTGCACTATACGATAAAGCGGGGCATTCTAAGGTAAACTTTTTCCGACGCGGGCGATCGGTACTATGCGCGTCAGCCGATGCGCCAGCGGCTGCCTGAATCTTTGGCAAAGCGCTTGGCGTTCACTTCGAGCAGGCGGCCGTCTTCTCCGAGCATCTTTACCGTCGAGGTAATCGGATTTACTTCGGTGATTTTAAAATTCGTTCCGTCGTAAAAAAGGTGAATGCCTTCCGACGGCAGATTTTTCCGCGCTTCGCTGTACCAATCGAATTCGTACGAGAGACAGCACAAAAGCCTTCCGCACTGCCCCGAAATCTTCATCGAATTGAGCGAAAGATTTTGATCCTTTGCCATGCGGATCGACACCGGCTTGATCTTATCCGAAACGGCGTGGCAGCAGTAAGAACGGCCGCAAACGCCGAGACCTCCGGTGATTCGCGCTTCGTCGCGCACACCGATTTGCCTGAGTTCTATGCGCATTTTAAATACGGAAACCAAATCTTTGACGAGTTCGCGGAAATCGACGCGGTTATCCGAGCTGAAAAAAAACAGCGCTTTTTGCTCGGCGACGAGAAAATGCACTTGAATCAATTTCATGTCGAGACGATGATAGGCGACTTTTTCTTTAAAGACTTTCACCGCATCGCTTTCTTTTGCTTTCAGTTCTTCCGCGCGCTTTGCATCTTCTTTCGATACGATGCGGTCTATGTCGACGATGTCGCTCCGGCGCACGCCGCGCGGCTTTTTCGTTTCGCCGAGCACGACTGCGATATCGTGTCCGTACCGCGTCGGCACGATGACGCGCACCCCTGCTTCGATGCCTTGCACCCCGCCCGCCGTCGCAAAAATACTTTCGCGCGAATATTCGAGTTTTAAGTGATAGAGAGGTTCGTCGGGCGTAAAGTCCGTATCTCCCTGATCGCTTTCATCCGCAGCATCTTCAAGCGCTTCGAGATTTTCTCTCTCGTCATCTATATCGTTTTCAAAAATATCGCTCATCATCGCCTCTTACGCGCCTCTGCGCGTTTTTCGGTTTTAATAATCGGAAACCCGAACAAAATTACAAGTTCCGGAAATTTTCTTCGAATTTATTAATTTTTATTTTAGCATCAAGAAGCAAACACGTCTACGAGCAAACCGCGGATCTCTTCGACGCGTTTCAAAAGCAAAAATTTATCGGCTTGATTTGCAAGAATTTCCGCCGCAAGATTGTTGAGCTTTTCGTCGATGATCCGCACTTGCACGAATATACGCTCTTTATTTGTCCGCCGATTGCGCCGCCCTTTGAGTTCTTCAATCTCGAAGCTGTACTTTACGACGTATTTCATAAGCTGACTCACCGCGCGCCGATATTCGACAAAGGCATCTTCCGACATCGAATCGATGAGCTTATCGCCGGCAGTCGTCACGCGGTCTTTCAAAAAAACGACGGCGTCTTCGACCGACATCCCCGCGATTTCAGCCGGAAGCCCCGCCGACGCAAGTTCGTTCGCTTCTTCGTTTTTTTTCAGCATCGCGGAAAAGATCCCCGCCGTTTGTCGGGTATCCGCTTTTTTCCCTTTTTTTGCTTCTTTCGCCGCTTCCCCCGAAGCCGAGGACAGCGCAGTAAAATAAAGCGCCTGCCCCAGCGGATCGACCGTGTTCATGCAAACGCCGCCTTCGTACGGATGGCTTTCGCTTCGAGATACCGCTCCGATGCCGAAAGGTATTTTGCTTCGTCTTCGATGGAAATGCAGTGTCCGTGAAAGATCACCTTTTCTTCGATCCGGACTTTTTGCGAAATGATGTCGCCGATAACGGCAGCCGATGAAAGCAGCGTTACGCTTTCCTTTGCGATGATGTCGCCGAGCACGATGCCGCCGATGATCGCGGACTTCGCCGTAAGATTGCCGCAGAGCCGCGCACGCTCGCCGATCTGCACGTTGCCGTCGGTTTCGAGATCGCCGCGTACGTCGCCGTCCAAGCGAACGGAGCCGTTTATCCGAAGATCACCGGAAACGGCAGAACCTTCACCGATAACCGTATTGATCGAAAAGTCGTCGGAACGCAGCGCCATAAGTCAATTCGAAAGTTTTACGTTAATGTATTTTGCAGGGTCTACGACATCCGAACCGATGTGCACTTCGTAATGCAGATGCGGTCCCGTGGTAACGCCGGTGTTGCCGACATAGCCGATGACGTCGCGCTGAGAGACGAACTGCCCCTTCGTTACGCGCGAAGACATGAGGTGCGCGAAACGCGTATAGATGCCGTGCTTATGTTTAATAATGATGTAATTGCCGTAGCTTGCATCGTAACCGACCGTAACGACCTGCCCGCTCGCCGTCGCGATGACCGGATCGCCGGAACGGTAGGTCGAAAAATCGATGCCCTTGTGAATGTACCATTGCCCCGAAATCGGGTGCACGTTCGGACCGAAAGCCATGGAAATATGAGCGTTGACATTTTTCAGCGGCCAGATACTCGGTATCTCCGTAAAGAGCGTATTTTGATTTTCGAGCATTTTACCGATCTGCTCGACCGGCTGCACCGCATTTTCGAGGTAGGTTGCAAGCTGCTTCACGTCTTCCGTTTCGCGCATGGAACCCTTTACCGTTTCCTGCGTACCGAAAAGAGAAGAAAGATCGCTGTTTGAAAGCGAGGCGCGAGCGACGTTTGAGCTGTCCGTAATGCCGAGCAGCGCGAGCGACTGGGACAGGGACGTTTGAAAGCGTTTTGCCGCCTGCATGAGATTCATATTTTCGTCGCGGAGTTCGTCGAGACTCGCCTGCGTCAAACGATTCTGCGATGAAAGACGCGATATTTCGGCTCGCGAACCGATCGCTTTGCGATCAAAGTAAAAAAAAGATGCGACGATGCCGAAAACAAGCACGACGCCGAGACCGAGCGCAAAAACGTTTGTCTGAAAATTAACAACTTTGCTTTGCGAATGCGGAACGATCATTATCGTCAGCTTGCCGTCGAGGATTTTAAATATCCGCTGCGCACCGTTTTTTATGTAAGCTAAAAAAGAAAAAAACGCGCCGCTCGTTTTCGAAGCAACTTTTTTTTCAAACTTTTTATATTTTTGCGTCCGAGCCACAACCTCGCTCCTGTTTTATCCGAAATAGCCCCGCTGCCGAAACGCGGTCTTAACGGTGTATTGTAGCACATTCCGCGCCTGTATGTCAAATAGTAAAAATCTCCAATTCCAGTGCAAATTGCAATATTATCACAATTATGCTAAATTACATCGAGGAACAAAGAGAGGCTTTTATGAAAACAATACGACCCGTTTCCGACTTGCGCAACAATTTTGCCGATATTTCAAAAACCGTACACCAAACGCGGCAACCGGTATTTTTGACAAAAAACGGTTACGGCGATATGGTTGTCATGAGTATGGAAGCGTTCGAAGATATGCAGTTTGAAAGCGAAATCTACTGCAAATTGCAGGACGCGGAAAAGCAGGCCGATCTAACCGGAAATCGTTTTTCTTCTAAAGAAGTTCTTAAAGAGCTCCAAAAGATAACTGCGGAATGAAATACGCAATCGAATATCTGCCGGCGGCACTGGAGGATTTAAAAGAGATCGTCCGCTATATCGCGCGTACATTGCAAAATCCGAAAGCGGCCGAAAATTTGGCGCATGAAATTATTAAAAAAGTCGACTTGCTTGCCGACTTTCCCTATTCGGCACCGCGCTATACGCCGATAAAACCCCTCGAATACGAATACCGCAAATTATTGGTAAAAAATTACTTTGCGTTTTATCGCATAGATGAAATGAAAAAAACGATAACCGTTGTTCGCATTATCTATGCAAAGCGGAATACCGCTTTGCTGCACGAAAAGGCATAAACCGTATCCCATTTTCTGCAAGCATTTTTTGCGCTTTCTCTCGCTTTCCGTATGCTTTGATTTTATACGCGATAAACGCGTGCGAATTTTTCCGTTTCGCAGTATACTGGAACAGCAAGGAAAGCGTCCAAAAACCGAAGTTTTTGGACGGCTCACCCCTATTGTTTTGACGGCTCGTCGCATACCGCTTTACCGAAGAATTGTACAAAATTTTTACGGGAGACAAGTATGGAAAACTATTTGACGATCGGGCAAATGGCAAAGCTCAACCGCATTTCCGAACAAACGCTGCGCCTGTACGAAAAAAAAGGACTTTTGCCGCCTGCGGCGAAAGACGAATCGACCGGCTACCGCTTTTACGACATACGCCAAAGCGCCGTTTTGGATATGATCCGCTATATGAAAGCGCTCGGCATGAATCTCAAAGAAATTAAAATGCAGCTCGATGAAAGCGATACGTACTATATACATGAAATTCTTTTGCAACGACAAAATCAAATCGACAAAGCCATCGCGGACTTAAAATGCCGGCGCAGAGCCGTCCAGCGTACGATCGAAAGTTTCGAACGCTACCGCTGCGCACCGCCGGACGGTACGATCATCCTCGAGTATATCGGCAAACGCTTTTTGTACTGTACCGATTCGGGCATCAACGTGTACGATCACGATTTGGGCACATACGAAAAAATGCTGCGAGATTTGAAAAACAAATTGGAAACGCATTGCCTGCCGCAAACGTATTTTTACAACGCCGGCACTATTTTGCGCAAAGAAAACCTTGTGAAAAAAAATTTTTATTCTACCGAAGCATTCGTCTTTGTCGATCGGCAATTTGTTCCTGAGGATCTCATCACCGTTTTGTATCCGAGCATGTATCTGTGCATTTACTGCGATAATTTTTATAAAGAAAAAGAGTATATCGGCCGGCTGCTTGCCGAAATACGCAAACGCCGTTACGTTATCGCGGGCGATTATCTGTGCGAAGAAATTTCGGACATCGCGATGGCGTGGAAAAGCGAACGCGATCTCTTTTTACGTTTGCAAATTCCGATCACTTTCAAATAGACGGCGGTGTAAACATATCGGGGCACCTCGAAAAACTGAATTTTTTAGAGGCGTCAGCGTCAATTGATAAAAACGTATACAACCGGTTTCCGACGCATACAATAATTTTACCGATATTTCAATACTGAACGCATCGGTAAATTTTTCTTGACCTTATACCAAGTATAAACTTTACAATACTATCCGATGGGCGGCGCCATGTACAAAGAGCCGAAGATCGATTCTGCGACAGTCCGCCGTCCGCAAGGAGGTAGTATGGGTCAACAAAAAATTCGTGTCGTACAGTACGGATGCGGCAAAATGAGCAAGTGGACGCTGCGCTACTTGTATGAAAGCGGCGCTGAAATCGTAGGTGCTATCGACGTCAATCCCGCCGTCGTCGGAAAAGACGTAGGCGAATACGCGGGCTTGGGATTTCCGATCGGGGTGGTTATCAGCGACAATGCCGACAAAGTGCTCGACGAATGCGACGCCGACATCGCCGTTATGACGCTGTTCAGCTTTATGCGCGATATGTATCCGCACATGGAAAAATGCGCAAAACGCGGCATAAACGTCATTACAACCTGTGAAGAAGCGATTTATCCGTGGACGACCGCTTCCGCAATCACCAATAAGCTCGATAAACTGGCAAAAGAAAACGGCTGTACGATAGTCGGAGCGGGTATGCAGGACATTTATTGGATAAACATGATCGCCTGTGTTGCAGGCGGCGTTCATACAATCAAAAAGATCGAAGGCGCCGTAAGCTATAACGTGGAAGATTACGGTCTTGCCCTCGCAAAAGCGCACGGGGTCGGATTGACGACCGACGAATTCGAAGCACAGATAGCGCATCCTGAAACGCTTGAGCCGTCGTACGTATGGAATTCGAACGAATGTCTGTGCAATAAAATGGGCTGGACGATCAAATCGCAGTCGCAAAAATGTGTGCCGTATTTTTACGATACCGATCTGTATTCCGATACGCTCGGAAAGACGATCCCGAAAGGTAACTGCATCGGCATGAGTGCAGTCGTAACGACGGAAACTTTCCAAGGCCCGATCATCGAAACGCAGTGCATCGGCAAAGTGTACGGAAAAGACGACGGCGATATGTGCGACTGGAAAATACTCGGCGAACCGGACACGACGTTCTTTGTCAAAAAACCTGCGACGGTCGAACACACGTGCGCTACGATCGTAAACAGAATTCCGAGCGTGCTTGAAGCGCCGCCCGGCTACGTGACGGCAGATCTGCTGCGTCCGCTTGAATATCTGTCATACCCGATGCATTGGTATGTCAGATAGGTCGATAGGTGCAGGGGCCGTCGAAAAAGTAACCGACTTTTGAGACGGCTCCGAGTTTTTTGAGTTTACGGTATGACGTCCCTTATAATGCGGCATTGCAGAAAATGTCAATTTTCGAAAAAGCTGCATTCGTGCGCGAAAGCGTACACGTATATCCGCGAGTTTTCGATGAGAAAACTCGAAATTAAACGAGACGCGCTATTTCAGCGTTTCGTTTAAACGTTCGGCAAAAACGGCACCGATGCAACAAGCGAAACCGGATGCAGCGCAGCCGCATGAAAAAACATACGCGCCGTGCTACACTGCAAAACCCGTTTTCCAATGCCACACGGGTTTTGCGAGCGCGTTTGAAAAGGGCTGCGTACGATTGAAATCGGGGAGCCAGCTCGTATCGTCGGAAAGTTCCTGATAAAAAAGGTATTCGAAACCGTGAGCGTCGATGAGGTCGCGGATGTCCGCGTCTTCGGCCGGACTCACGAGACGGTTTTCGATCGCCGACAGGGCGTCCAGCCGCTTTGCACGCACGCTTTCGCTTTCTTCAAAGGGTACGGGCGTGTATTGCGACATGAGCGAAACGAGCGCTTTGCCGTCGGCATAACGCTTGAGCCATGCAAGCACATCCGCCGTTTCGGAAAAGCGTCCGGGCAAAAAGAGGTGGCGCACGATGACGCCGCGCTCGATCTTTTCTTTTTCGTTTCCGTCTTTTGTCTTTTGCACGAGAGAAAGCGGAAAACGCTCGATCATCCATCGGACGGCGCGAGCGGCAGCTTCGGGGTAATTTTCGGCACCGAAGAGATGCTTTGCAAGTTCGGGTGAAAGCGTTTTCAGATCGGGCAGCCATACGGACACGAGGTCTTCGAGCATTTCGAGCGTTTCGACCGATTCGTATGCCGACGAATTCCAGCAAAACGGAATCGACAGGCCGTCTTCGCGCGCAGTTTTCAAATACGAAGCGATGAGCGGGATCGCGTGGCTTCCGGTAACGAGGTTTATGTTTTCAGCGCCCGCATCTTCGAGCGTCCGGCAGATTTTAATAAATTCGGTTCTGTCGACGGCGCGCCCCATGCCGTTTTGCGAAATCTGATAATTTTGGCAAAAAGCGCAGCGGAGCGTACAGCCCGTAAAAAAAATCGTACCGCTTCCGCCGAACACGGTAACAGGCGGCTCTTCGCCGAAGTGCAGACACGCGGACGCGATGCGGAGGGCATCTCCTTCGCCGCACAATCCGCGTGCGGCTTTTCTGTCGACTGCGCATTTTCTGGGACACTGCACGCACGGAGCATACGCGCTTACGCCCGATTGTAAGGGCGGCGGAACGCCGTTGCGGAGCGAAGCGGAGCAATGAAGCGAAGCGGAACCCTGCAAAGCGGGTTCTTCGATCCGCTCCGTCCGAAAAGGCAATGACATAGGGCTACACCGCTTTTTGCTCGACGAGAGAAGCCATGAGTGACGAAAGCGATTCGATCGGAAGCGTTTCGGCTTCATCCTGCACGAGAGAGGCAAGATTTTTCCAATCGCCGGGAGAGAGGCTTGTCGTGTCGCCTTCCCCGCACAAAAACGAAAGCATCGCGGCAAGTTTTTCGGCGTGTTCCCTTGTCGGCTCGTTTTCGATATCGGACGACGAGTCGATGTATTCGCTAAGCCAATAGTCACCGACCGAGCGGGGAAGATCGCCGAGACCGCGGATCGCGTTTTCGAGGGAGCGCGCAATTTTTTCGCACGTTTTTTTCGCATCATAGCGGGCACCGTTTTCCGCCCGTTCGCGCTTGACCGCACGCATGATATCGCTCAGGAATTTTTCCGTATAGGTCATAGACTCACGGTATACCGCGAATGCCGATTTTTGTAAATTACCCGACGGATGCACGGGGAGTTTTTAATGTAACGGCTTACGACTCTACGCTTTCGGCGAGAACTTCGTTGCCGCCCGGAGTGCGGATTTTCTCCTTGACAAGAAGTCAATCTCGTCATACACTGTCGGTATGGACTTAAGAACAGTTTTAACGACCGATACCGTAGATCTCCATCTCAAGGGAACGACAAAGGAAGCGATTATCGACGAGATGCTCGAATTGCTCGTAAAGGCCGGTAAAGTTACGGATAAAGCGGCCGCCCGCGAATGCGTACTCGACCGAGAACGCAAAATGTCTACCGGCATGAAGCACGGCATCGCGATCCCTCACGGAAAAACGGACACGGTGAGCGACCTCGTCGCGTGCATCGGCATTTCCGACAATCCCGTCGATTTCGATTCTCTCGATCAGGAGCCGTGCCGCATCTTTATCATGACGCTTTCTCCGGTAAACAAAACCGGTCCGCATCTTCAGTTCCTCGCGGAAGTAAGTCTTCTGTTTAAGAGCCCGGAAAAACGGCAGCTCATCCTCGAAACGCAGGACAAAGCGGAAGTCATCAGAATACTCACCGAATAGCGTTTTTATTTTTTGTAAAACGGTCAAAGGCGGTCTTTATGTATTGCATGAAGACCGTTTTTATTTTAAACTCACGGCATGAAACTCGACGCGCGCTTCGAATCGAAAAACGGAAAACTCTATGCGCTCAAAACGGGCGAGGAAGCCGATACGGGCGCTTTGATTCCGTTCGACTCGAGCGTTCTTTCAGGCGCTTCGTCCGAAAGTGCGGAAGCGGAAGCACAAACATTTTCGCATGATGCGGGTAAAATCCTCGCCGTATACGTTCCGCTCCGCGCCGCAGAAATTTCTGAAAATACGTACGATGAAATGTATCTTGCAGCTCTCCGCATGTTTTTAAAAGGTATCGAAGCGTGCGGCGCGTATGCTGTCGTCGTACCGATTTCGGACTGCAGCGCGGAGCGGTTAACGCAAGCGATGTGCCATACGGCGCGGAGGATCAAAGACTGCGCAGCCGTCATCGGTTTTGCGCTCCCCGATGCACTGACGGAAAGCGAAGCGACAGCCTTTATCGACGCGATGAGCGCAAAGCACGCGCACTACGTCTATTTTTCGAACCGGCATAGGCTCTCGTCTTTCGTCGCGTACGCCGTCGAGAGCGGACGCGGGCAATCGTAAGCTTTCGCCGCAGGCGGAAAAGCGGCCGCATGCAGACGTAAGCTTTCGCCGTAAACACATCGAATATTTCGCTCACTGTACTTTTATTCTGCCTTAAAATTATGCAGCGAGTAAATCTTCAGATTTAGGAACTGGGCAATTCGTGCGCGCAAGCGCACACGTGTATCAGCGAGTTTTCTTTTGAAAACGGTTTGCCCTGCAAACTTGAAGTTAAACGAAACGCGCTATTTCAGCGTCTCGTTTAAACCTTCCTTAAAATGCGGCATTGCAGAAAATGTCAATTTTCGAAAATGCCGCAGCCGTGTGCGGGAGCGCACAAGTACATCAGCGAGTTTTCTGCAAGAAAACTCGATATTAAACGAAACGCGCTATTTCAGCGTTTCGTTTAAACCTTCGTATTATTCCGAAAGCTTTCCGTTTTTTATATTTTCTAATTTATATGCACTATTATCCAAGTGAATGATTAAATAATTTTATTTTAATAATTTATATTTTTCAAAAATATCAGTGTCGATTTTTTCTTGATTCATGTGAATTAATTTTAATACCAAAGGTTTCATTATTTCCTCATTTATTTTTTTAATTTCTTTTTCGAAAACATTTGTTTCCGCTTTTGAAAGTGTGTTTTCAGAATTACCGATATTTAAACAACCGAATTCATCAAATGAAATTCTTTCCAAATAAATCAAATTATTTTTTTTATTAAAATCAATAAAAACGCTTCCTTCATAACAACCCAAACAATATTTTGCAGTTCTTGATTTCGGCATTTTATAAGTATAAAAATTCAATCGATTACCGATCTCTTCCGCTTTTGTATTTCGCTTATTCTTTTTCATTGTAATCAGACGCTTCCGACTTTATTTTTGAAAATATTTTAATATAAACATTAAAATAAGACTGAAAAATAGAACGATCCTTATAATTAAACTGAATTTGGACATTTTTAATTTTACATTTTCAATTTCATAGTTTATTTTTAAATATTTGAATGGATTTGCCCAAGGATTAAAACCGAACTGAAACGTTTCTTTTTCAGTTTGCAGTTCAAGAACATTTACAGGAACAAACATTTGTTTTGTCTTGTAAAGTTTAGCAATTTTTATTTCAGAAAACAATATTTTCCAATTCCCACATTCTATACAGTCTTCAAAAACAGAAAATACTCCTCTTCTTGCAACAATCCAATTTGCAGAATATTTGGGATTACCATTTTCATTTTTTGTGGCTTTTGTAATACAACTATATATTTTTTTATTTCCCATAAAAAACCTCTAAAATTTTATTAGAAATCAATTTTCGTCTTTCGCAGAATATATACTCTATAAATGGGGCTGTCTCAAAAGTCGGTTACTTTCTCGACAGCCCGTCGAGTTTAAAATTAAGTCTTTGCTATTACTCTGCATTCTCTTTCCAGATTTCTAAATTATATTTTAAAGAATTTATTTGTTGAAATATCTGCATGGTTTCGATCTCATTTTTCCATTCTTCAAGTGTTTTTTTATTTTCGAACGAATTATACCATTCTTCATATGATTCTATTGTTGAAAATTTTTCTTCAAATGGGATTGTCAATGTAATATGTATTTGTATTATATCTTCATCTTTTAGCAGTTGTCGAACAAAATCAATTTTCAAATTCTTGCCATTACCCCAATCGTAAACACCATATTGGAAAAGTAACATATCTGCATCTTCCCAGCGGTTATATTTTTTACTTTCCTTTAAATAATTTTCAATAAAAACTTTTACTATATTTTTCACAGAATTATCAGTTTTTAACTTGTTTTTATATTCTTTTAATATCGTATCTTCAAATTTACTAAAAATCATATATTCTCCAAATTGCACCGCACGGTTTATTCCTCTAATAATTTCATTACGTTCTTGGCATCTTTTATTTTGTAAAACCCCGGAACGCTTAATTCAGAGGATAATCCGTATGACGTAAATCCGGATCGGTGAAAAAAACTCGGCTGTTCGGCGAACAGAATAGTTCCTGTTCCGTTTGCATATTCTATCAGTCTTAATGTAGTCCATTTCCCCTTCGGTATGCTTTCGATTCTTTTGTATTTTACAATTATTACTCTTTTATCCGTAACAAAATATTCTGTATTTTTTCTATTTAAGTAATCATGTATAAAGCGTCCTATCGTAATGTAAATTCCCGCTAAAATAAAAGGTATGCCCCACAACGTAAAAAAAATAGGAGCATCCTTTATTCGTAATACGTTTATTTCCCAAAAAACAACAAATCCTGCCCATAATACAGAAAAAGGGATCATAAAAATATCTGATTTTGTAAATACAATGCCTTGCTTGGGTTTTCCTTTCCAAAGCAAACTTTCATCAATATCAAATTTCATAATTACTCCCAGCTCTTCGCCTCGGCGGAGCGTCCGTATAACATACGCTTTACCTGTTATTGATAATTAAATACGGCTTTTCCAATACTCACTATTTATTTCTCGGTCTTTTTTGTCAATGCTATGCGTAACATCAGCAGACTTAAACATAAAGTTACCGGCGTAAATATTATTTTTTCAAAAAGTGTTTTTGCAAGTATATTTCCAACAGTATTAAAAGAAAATATTATAAACAAAATCCACGCAATAACTTTACCGGTTGTTTTTTCTGAGAAATATTTTTTATATAAGAGCACATATAGAAGACAAATTGTTTGTACTAAAATTGAAATTAATTCAAATATAAAAAGTTCACCTTTTGTTTTCAGTTGTCCGCCCCATAAGTAGTCTACAGGTATAATATCCAAAAATATTATTGAAATTATTATAGCAATATGGAAAACCATAAAAACAGAAAAAACAATTTTCAATATCCTTAATGTCTTTTGAATAGAAATCATAGAACCTCCTCCATATTATATTAATTGAATAATATGGATTTTTATAGATAGTATACGATAAGACAATGCAAATTTTACTTTCTCCCCTGCGCGGAGCGTCCGCCTGACATTTACTTAACCTGCATTTGCGGCTTGTCCGCGTGTCGACTTTGAACCTGTGTTATACGAATACAGCTTTTTTGTGTTAATACACCATGTTCTTTTTCTGGATTCTTTGCAAGAAGATATACACAACATTGGTTCATACTTACTTTCCGTTTATAGTATATATCTTCTGTACTTTAATCTTTTTATCAGGCCAATATGTATACTTTACTTTTTGAACAGATTGCTCTATAAGTTCTTCATTTTCAGTCTGATTTTGCCTCAAGCGTATCGCGTTGATACTCTATAGTTTTTACTTCCAGCGTCTCCAAAATTGAAGGAATAATTTTTTCCAATTCAGAATCTTTAATTTTCCTGTCAATTGCGATATATAGAATTTTTCCGTTACAAGGAAACAGATATACTTCTCTGAATGAATTTGATCCGGTCTTTACAGTCTCCTTTACACCCTCAAGGCCGTTTGCAGTTTTCACTTTTACAACATCCGATTTTTTTACCGAATGTGTTTCCTTTAGAAAATCCCCGAAAGCAATCAAAAAATCCGTCCATGTATCGTAATATGTCGAAAATTCAATAAGTTGAAATGAGCCTATTGAAAAAAATTCCTTAAAAGGTTTTTTAAGTGAAAAACCTGCCCAATAAGAATAATCGACCGTTGAATATACTTTTGCAAAGTTTTTCTGAGCAGGAAAAAGTTTGTTTTGGAGTGCGGTAAATTCTTTATATCCGGCCGGTAAAATAAATGAAAAATCATCCTCTTCTATTTTTATTTTACCGCGAATTTCAAAATTGTAATTGCCGGTATAACCGATGTTTTCATCATCAAACATCGCACCGATACACAAGTAATTATCCTCGTAGATATATTCGGAACCGTCTTCAAAAATTATTTTTAGATGAATTAACCATTCATATTCAGAACCGTAATATTCCTCATATAATTCTCTTGTAATTCCCCCAATTCTACCCGACGGAATTTTCTTAAGAACATATTTACATTTATTGTTTTTTATTTGAACCGGCATTTCGTAACATACGGTTTCATTATTGTTCTTATCGAGAAATAAAAGTTTTGCCGTTCCTTCAACAGCTTTTTCTTTCGGTATTGTAAACGTTATTTTTTCAATAGCATCTTTATAGTACATCTGCGAGTATTTATACGATGAACTGAAATTTTGCTGAGCATTACAATCGAATAGAAAGATATTAAACAAAACTAAAAATACATAAGTTTTTTTCATTTCCCAACCTTCACACTATCGGCGTGTGCGCCTAATATTGTTTTAAAATGCAAACGGGCGATGCTCGTTCTTAGTCGCCTTTTTCGGGAACATAATTTGATTTTACCATTCTTCTTTACCCGCCGCATAACCTGTTGAAACTTCCGAATGAATGTTATCAGGTGTAACAAGAGCCAGCATATCATCAAGCGATTTTTTCTGAGGAAGAATTACCATTTTGCCCTTTTCAGCAATTACTTCGATTTTACTGCCGCTTCTTACATTATTATCTTTTGCCCAAAAAGAAGGAATCCTAAAACCGAGGCTGTTACCCCATTTCTGAACTACTACCTGCATAACACACCTCCATATAGTGAGAATGTCGGTTTTGAAAGGCGGTACTTTTTTCATTTTATATCCAATGTGCGCCCCAATGCGGGCATCCGTATAACATTCGCTTAACCTGTTATTGATAATTAAATATGGCTTTTCCGTATGTACACAGTACATAGTTATTTCCGTCGGAATCTTTTTTAAATACAAACAGTTCCGTATCTTTTTTCGAGATACGTTCAAATCTGTGATTAACGATTTCATCTTCGTTCCACGCAAAAACCGCATCGGAGCTTTTATGCAATTGAATAAAATCCCGTATCTTCCGAACGATCGCGCTTCTGTTTTTCGCAGGCAAATCTTCACAAGATTTTTTTTGCAGGAAATAGAAATCGGCAATAACAAAAACAATACAAACAGTAATTTCGCCGTCATATCGTTTACATCGCGCAGCTTAGCTTTTCCGTCCGTCGGCAAGGAGTTTAAACTTCGCAAATATGCGTCGCCTCATGTTTGAAAATCGCGTGCGGCAAAGTACACTTACAAATCTTTCGCATCTTGAAAATATTCCGCGTAGATTTGCAGATGAACGTCTTCGTTGTCTTCAGTCGTTACAAAAATATCGTACACCTGCACATTCCTCAGTCGGGAAAACATTTCAGGATTCGGAGCTTCCTGCGTTCCGTGCATTTGGGCATCAAGATCTTTTTCATCGATTACGTCGAGTAGTTTTGAAAATCGTATACGATTCTTTTTTATCGCGTTATTCAATTTTTTCAGTGCCGCATCTTTTATATTGTACAAAGTGACCATATACGCGAGTTCACCGCCGCTGTCGTCAAGCGCCTGCACCATCGAAGTGCATTTTAATCCCGTAATGTGAAATTTTTTATTATTCGCCGAAGCGATTAATAAATCGGCATCTTCATTCGGAATGCCGTTCGTTTGAACGGCGGTAACTCCCATGTCTTTTATGACCATGTTTAAAAAAAACAGGGCGACATTGTTGTTTACTTCCGTAACCGTTTTTTCAGGTTCGTATTCATTGGCAAACACGCCGCTGAATCCCATTACCAATAAAATCAACAAGAAAAGCTTTTTCATTTTTCCTCCGAATTGCTTCCTGCCGCAAGTGTATAGTCGTTCCGCATCGTTTTCAAGTCTTCTTACCGATTCAAAAATCTCACGCGATTTATATTAAAAATAAATCAATACGCATTATGAACACGCGTCTTCGATAAACACGTCTCCATATCTTGGTTTTTGTCCGCCTTTGTGCTACACTCGGTTTCATGTTTGAAATACGTGTCGAAGCGAATTTTTCCGCAGCGCATTTTCTCCGCGATTACAACGGAAAGTGCGAAAGCCTGCACGGCCACAATTATACCGTACGCGCTCATGTAAAAGGAAGTACGCTCGGAAGCGGCGGTATGCTCATCGATTTTGCAAAGCTGAAAGCGGCGCTCAGAGCAGTATGCGCAGAGCTCGATCATACGAACTTAAACGATCATGCCGTCTTTTTGCAAAATCCGAGCGCCGAGCGCATTGCAAAATACATCTACGATGCGCTCATCGACAAAATGCGCCATACAGGCATCGATCTGTCGTACGCGAACGGAAAGGTGACCGCTTTTTTGGCAGCCGTCGACGTATTTGAAACCGATACGAGCCGTGCCCGCTACAGTCCTGAATGAAGTACGTGACTTTTTTTTAATAATACAGTTCGCTTTCAAAGCACGTCGCGTCTTTTTGTTTTCCGACAACGGTTATCTTTTTCGCCTCATCGTCAAAGGCTGCAAACATCGTTATCGTGTCGCCTTTTTTCGCTTCGTGCGAATAATTTATGCGGAAATCGGTAAAGGTTTTTCGCTGATACTCTTCCGGTAAACAGTCGATCGCGAACGCGCCGTAGCGGGAATTGTTCATGTGACCGTTCGCGTCTATGTCCGACCAGCAGATGGGACGGCTCGCGCATTCGACGAGGTTTTCGGGGATCGCGATTTTTCCCGGCGCCATGCAATCGTGTTCTTCTTTTCGTACCGGTTCGGGACGCAGCGTAAAATCCTTCGTGCGGATGATGCGGTGCGATGCGTAATCGGCGACGAACCACGAACTCGAACCGCTTACGAGGGGCATGCCGTCTCGGTCTGCTATTTCGTATGCTCTCATGAGTTGCAGCGCTTCGGGTTTTTCTTCCCACGTGGCGATCGTGACGACGTCGTTTGCTTTCGGCATTTTATGAAAACGGAAAGCGATGCGCGAAAGGAGGATCGCATAATTTCGTTCGGCGAGAAACGTAAACGAAATGCCGCGCTCGTAGTAATCTTCGATCGCCGTATCGGTCGTGAGCCGCAGCAGTTCTGAAAAATTGAGATTTGAAAGCATATTGCATTGACAAAAATGCAGCTTCATTTCGCTGTAAAAAGTTCCCTTATCGTCATAGCGTTGATGATAATCCATTACAACCTCACCGGAATATGCTGTGCGTTGAGTTCCTGTTTGATGCGGGCGATCGTATAGTTTCCCGAATGTACCATCGTTGCGATGAGCGCCGCGTCTGCTTTTCCTTCCGTAAACGCATCGGCGATGTGCTGCACGCATCCCGCTCCTCCCGAAGCGATGACCGGAACGGAAACGCTTTCGGAAATCATGCGCGTGAGAGAAAGTTCGTAACCGTTTTGCACACCGTCGGTATCGATCGCATTTAAAACGATTTCGCCCGCTCCGAGTGAAACCGCTTTTTGCGCCCATTCTTTCGCATCCAAATTCGTCTGCGTCCTTCCGCCGTTGATGAATACGCGGTAGCCGCTCGGCATCGCTTCATCGCGCGAAGCATCCATGCCGAGGACGATACATTGATTTCCGAAAACGCGGGCGCCCTCTCGGATAAGGTCGGGATTTTTTACCGCTTGCGAATTGAGGCTCACTTTTTCCGCGCCTGCAAGGATTGTCGAGCGTATATCGTCGATCGTCGCGATGCCGCCTCCGACACAAAAGGGAATAAACACTTCGCGAGCGACGCGTGCGACGAGGTCGAGTATGGGGCCTCTCCCGTTTGCCGACGCCATGATATCGTAAAAGACGAGTTCGTCCACGCCTTGCCGCCAGTATTCTGCGGCCATCGCAACGGGGTCTCCGATATCGCGGTTGTTTTGAAATCTGATTCCTTTTGTCGTGCGTCCGTCTTTGACGTCGAGGCAGACGATGATCCTTTTTTTCAGCATACCGCTTCTCCGCGGCAGTAATTTGCAAGGAGTTTAAGACCCTTCGATCCGGATTTTTCCGGATGAAATTGAAAAGCCGCGACGCTGCCGCTTTCGATGACTGCCGGAACGATGCCTCCGTAGTTCGTGTAAGCTTTGACGACGGAAGCATCCTCAGGCTGCATGACGTAAGAGTGCACGAAGTAAAAATCGGAATGCTCATCGACACCGGCAAAGAGGGGAGAAGAGCCGTTCGCATACGTCAAATCGTTCCATCCCATGTGCGGCACTTTGAGGCGAAGCGTTTCGTCGTGCGAGGCTTGCCACAGCGATGAAAATTTAATAATTTTTCCTTTGACGAGACCGAGACAGGCGGTATCCCCCTCTTCGGAATAATCGAAGATGATCTGCGAGCCGAGACAAATGCCGAGAATGGGTTTTTTCGCACCGCTCCAATCTTTTAAAAACGAATCGAAGCCCGTGCGCGAAAGCTGTTCCATCGCATAAGCGGCTTCTCCGACTCCCGGAACGATGAGACGGCTGCAGTGCGCGAGTTCATTCGGGCGCTTGGAAACCGTAAACGGAAAGCCCAGCGATTCGAGGGCGTGCTCGACGCTTTTTATATTGCCTGCGTTGTAATCGACGATTCCGATCATAGGAGCATAGTAGTATGAACGGCGGATTTTGTAAATTACCTTGACACCGATCAAAAGCAGCACGCGAAGCGGTCGAAAGTTTTGACATTACCTTGACAAAAAACGTATGCGGGGGAATAGTATATCAAGCGAGGTTGCCGTATGTTTTGGGATCGTGTAGCGGGAGTATATGATATTTTTGCGAACGTTATCAACGTAAAGGTGCACCGCGAGCTGTGCGAAAAAGTCGCCGCCCTCATCGCTGCCGATGACGAAGTGTTGGAATGCGCCTGCGGTACGGGCATGTTGAGCGCGCACATCGCACCCGAGTGCAAATCGCTCGTTGCGACGGATTTTTCTTCCGGTATGCTGAAAAGGGCGCGCGCAAAGTGCCGGAAGTATGCGAACGTCGAATTCAAGCTTGCAAATATTTCAGCGCTCGATTTCGCGGACAATACTTTCGACGTTGTCGTTGCGGGAAATGTCATACATCTTTTGGATGAACCGGAGGCGGCGCTGGGCGAGCTGAACCGGGTCTGCAAAACCGGCGGAAAGTTGATAATTCCGACATATATGAATAAGCGTGCGCTCGACGGCACGAGCGGATTTATAAAAGCGCTCGGAAAAGCGGGCGCGGATTTTAAAAAGCAGTTTACGTTTTCATCTTATAAACGCTTTTTCGCCGACGCGGGTTATACCGATGCGGCATACACTATGATCGAAGGGCGAGTTCCGTGTGCGATTGCAGTGCTCCAAAAACGTTAGGCAAAGCGTCGCCGTTATAAAACAGTAAGCGCGGCAGGTATTGCGAAAATCGATTTCGGACGCGATATTTTCGGTTTTGCTTTTATAAGATTTTTAAAACAGCTCTTTCATTAGGCAAAAATTGTCGTACATCTTTTGCCAGCGCGGATTATTTTGATGCGGAACGCAGTCTTCCTGCCAGCACCACCAAAAATATCCGCCGACATAGCGGTCGTTATACGGAGTCATGAGGTAATATGCATCGGCTCGTTTGTTAAAATTGGTTCCCGCCTTGTGCGCAGATGCAAAGCCGCATTCGCCGAAGGCGAGCAGCGAATTGGGAAAAAGCCGGTACAGGTTTTCGAATACGGTGTTCCAGTCTTCGTGTTCGCCGTCGTTATCTTCGTCGTAATAGCTGACAAGCACGTAATCGAGCGCAGCTTTCATATCCGCGGGAACGTACTTTGCAAGCCACGCTTCCATCGTCATGCTCTGATCGCCCTGCTTGAACATATATGCCGTAAGCGCCGTCTTATATCCGCGCGAATGCAAATATGCCCACGCCGCGTAGACTTTTTGCGCATTCAATGCGTTCGTACCGCCGAGCCATCCTTCACCGTTGATTTCGTTGCCGACTTCCCAAATATCGACATACGGAGCGAGGTGCAAAGCGCAGTCGGCAAAACGCGCGCTATACGCTTTGACGGTTTTATAGCGTTTCATATCTTCGGAATCGCAGGGACATAACATGATGTATGCGACTTCGTGCAGTCGGGAAAGAAGCGGAATAAAATCTGCCGGCTTTATATCGGCATCGACGACGACGCGTGCGGCGGGTTTTACGGGAAGCGCCCGTACGGCATCCGTAACGGCATCGATTGAAGAGGATGAAAGCGCATCGAGCGTTATGCCGTACAGCGGCGCGGATTTTTTTTGCAGCTCCTCTGCGGCTGTCGGATAAGCGCAAAGGCTTAGCGCCGCGATAATCGAAAACAGCGTATGTCGTATCATAATTTTCCGCCCTAATTAAAAAAAATAGTACGGATAAAAGATACAAGAACAATCATCATCTGTACAATCATACATCAGCAAGCAATCATCGGCTTGACAGGATCGGCGGAAAAGAATATCGTTAGCAACTGCTAATTATTTACACTGGTGGAGTATGTTCATGAGAAGAATTGCAATTTACGGAAAAGGCGGTATCGGAAAATCGACGACAACGTCGAATCTGTCTGCCGCGCTGAGTACGATGGGATATAAAGTGATGCAGATCGGCTGCGATCCGAAATCCGATTCCGTAAAAAACCTTATGGGCGGAAAAAAGATCGTGACGGTACTCGATCGGCTGCGCGAAGACGAAGAAGCCGAACTGCACCTTGACGATATCGTGTTTAAGGGCTTTAACGGCATTCTGTGTGTGGAAGCGGGAGGACCCACTCCGGGCATCGGCTGCGCGGGACGTGGCATCATCACCGCATTCGATAAATTGGAAGAACTCGGAGCGTATACGACATACCGGCCGGATATCGTATTTTACGACGTTCTCGGAGATGTCGTATGCGGCGGCTTTGCGATGCCGATCCGAAACGGCTATGCGCGCGACGTGTTTATCGTTACCTCAGGCGAGATGATGTCGCTGTATGCGGCTTCGAACATCGCACACGCTATTTCGAATTTCGGCTCTCGCGGTTATGCACGGTATTCCGGCGTCATCCTCAATTCGCGTAACGTTGAAAACGAACTCGAAACCGTAAACGAAGCGCTGAAAGAAATCGGCGGCAGTGTCGTTTCCGTCATTCCGCGCGACGGCGTCGTACAGCAAGCCGAAGATCAGGGCAAGACGGTGATCGAAGCCTTTCCGGAATCGCATCAGGCCGATTGTTATCGAAAGCTCGCCGAAGAAATCCTTGCGCGAAGTGAAGACGTCGCTCTTGAAAACGGAGTCGCGTAATGGAGTGCCGTTCAGCCTGTTTTACGACGACGCTGCACTACGAATCCCCCGCTCACGGCGGCTGGGGCGTCATCCGCGTCGCCGCCCTCGTACCGGAAGTGTATATGCTTTTCGTTTCTCCCTTCGCCTGCGGCAGACACGGCGCGCTCGGAGGAATCATCAACGGTGTAAAGGATAAAGTATCCTATCTTTTTATCGGCGAAAAAGAGATCGTCTCCGGCGATTACGAAGCACAGGTTTTCAGCGCAATCGAAGAACTTTTTGCGTTTTTGAAAAAAAAGCCGCGCGTGTTGTTTTTATTCGTGTCCTGTCTTGACGATATGCTCGGCACCGATCATGCGGCGCTCGATGAAAAACTTGAGCAAACATATCCGGACGTCCTTTTCCGTTCCTGCCACATGAATCCGATTCAATCGGATACGCCGCTTCCGCCGCTCGTGTCGCTGAATCGAAATATGTACAGTCTGCTCTCTTCTCCCGACGGAAAAGAAGCCGAACACTTTAAAAACTATGTAAATCTCATCGGAAACAATGTGCTTCCGGTAGCCGGTTCCGAACTCTACCGCATCATGGGCGACAACGGTATCCGCGTACGCCATATAAGCGAATGCAAAACATTCGACGAATACTATGCGATGCGGACGAGCGGTATGAATATCGTACTCTCTCCCGCCGCGGCTTTTGCCGCCCGCGATATGGAAAAAAATCCGGGCATTCCGTATTTTTTGTCGTACGTCACCTACGATCCCGACGGCATAAAAGATATGTACGGAGAGCTCGCGAAAAAACTTTCCGATGCGGGTATGAACGTATCGTTTGACATCGAGCGCGATTATGAAAATGCAAAAGCATCTCTCCGTGAAACCGCGGCTTTTTTAGACGGTACGCCCGTCGCGATCGATTTTCAAGCGGTAAAGCAGCCGTGTGCGCTCGCGAAGACGCTCATCTCTTACGGGTTTACGGTAAAGCTGCTCGCCGTCGATAAAATCCTTCCGTTTGAAAAAGAAAGTTTCGAGTGGCTTAAAACGCACGCTCCTCATTTGGAAATTGCAAGTCCGCTGCATCACGACTCTCCGAAATTCGCGTACCGATCGTACTCCGACTGTTTGTGCATCGGTTTCGACTGCGGCTATATGACCGGATCGGAAAAGGTCGTCAACATCATGGACGACGAGGGCAATTTCGGTTTTTCAGGCGTCGTCCGCCTTATGGAAATGATGCGGAGCGCAAATGCCCGCCGAGCCGATGTCGCCGAAATGATCAGGGAGGCAAAGCTTATTATATGAATAATTTGTGTTTGGTTTTGCCGCCCTTCGCGCCCGATTATTCGGGAGTCGCTTCTTCGCTCTTTGAGCTCGGAGGTATGATCGTTATCCACGATGCGTCCGGCTGCACGGGAAATTATTTGGGATACGATGAACCTCGCTGGATGAATTCGAAATCGATCGTGTTTTGCTCGGGGCTGCGCCATATGGACGCGGTACTCGGAAACGATAAAAAACTTGTCAAACGGATGATTGAAGCCGCCGAAAGTTTACAACCCGCTTTTATCGCGCTGCTCGGAAGTCCCGTTCCCATGGTCATCGGTACGGATTACGACGGCATCGCTTCGGAAGTGGAAAAAGCGACGGGGATCCCGTCGTTCGGCTTCGACACGAAGGGTACGGTGTTTTACGATAAAGGCGTCTCCATGGGGACGATCGCGCTTTTAAAGCGTTTCGCTCCGGCTTCAAAGCGCTGTGAAAAGCAAAACAATGCGATCAATCTCCTCGGCTTGACGCCGCTCGATTTCGGCAACAGCGGAAACGCAGAAGCTGTACGCGCCCTGTTTGAAAAAAGCGGTATTGAAATCATTGCAAGCCTTTCGATGGGACTTTCGCTCGACGATTTGAAACGCAGCCCCTCTGCGGCCTTGAACGTCGCGCTTTCGTATGCGGGGATCGAAATCGCAAAATATATGGAAAGGGTGTATCGCATTCCCTACATTGCGGGCGTTCCGCTCGGAGACGGAAAGGCGATGCTTACGGCCGTACGGCGCTTTCTTTCCGGCGAAAAAAGCGATTCGGGGAGCGTATGGGAAATCGCTTCGAAAGCGAATGCGGCGCAAACCTCGCACAAACGGATTTTGATTGCGGGAGAGCAGGTTACGGCATGTTCGATTCGAAACGAACTCAGGCGTATTTCTCGAACGGCGGACATAGAAGCGGCATACCTTTTCAATTCGTTTCCGGAATACGCCGAAACATGCGATCATAAAGCCGTGTGCGAACGGGAACTCATGGATCTTGTAAACGGCGGTTCGTACACCGATATCGTAGCCGATCCGCTTGTCGGAGAATTGATAAAAGATTCTTCCGTCAGGTTTCACGGTTTGCCGCACGTAGCCGTTTCGAGCAAAGTGTGCTGGGACGACACGAAGTGCGTCATAGGCGATGACATGACGCGCTTTCTTTTTGAAATCGCCGAAGGATGATCGGTAATCGGTGAAGAGAAAATTATTAATTGTTAATGGGTAATTGATAATTTTACGGTAGAGAGCATTATCGGTTTTTATTTTTGAGTAAACTGAGAATTGATACATAAAATCAATAGGAGGATATATGAAAAAGATGATCATAAAAGTCTGTGCCGTACTCTGTCTCTTTACGGCATCGCGTGCTTTTGCCGCGCCGAAAACGCATACCGTTGTCGACCACGCGGGCAATACCGTTGAAGTACCGAATAAAATCAACAGAATTGTTATCGCAAGTCTCTATCCGCTGCCTTCGGTCTATTGTCTGTATGCGGATTCCGCAAAAAAACTCGTCGGAATTCCTGCCAGTTCCATGGCGGCTGCAAAAGCATCGTTTCTTGTAAAAGCGTATCCCGAAATTGCAAACGCGAAGACGGGATTCGAAAAGGGCGGCGTCATCAACGCGGAAGAATTAATGGCGCTCAAACCCGATGTCATTTTTTACAATGCCGGAGCGAAATCGTCAAAAGCGATTTTCGATAAAACGGGAATCCCCGCCGTCGGCTTTTCAACGTCGATTGCGAAGTTCAATACGATCGAAACCTATGCGGCGTGGATCGATCTTTTGGCAAAAGTGCTCGGTGAAACGGATCGTTCGAAAAAGCTTATCGAGTACGGAAGAAAAATCGAACGCGACGTCAAAGCGCGTATCGCTTCGATCCCCGAAGAAAAAAAGCCGAGTGCGATGATCATCTATTCGTACGATAACGGAAAGATTACGACCTACGGAAAAAAGATGTTTCCTGAATATTGGATTACGACGGCAGGCGGGATCAATGCTGCGAAGTCGGAAGGCGGAGTGGTGGAACTCAATATGGAACAGATTTACGCATGGAATCCCGATATCGTGATTTTAACAAATTTCAATACCAAACTTCCCGAAGATTTCGACGACGGCATTGTCGACGGCAACGACTGGTCGAGCGTGAGCGCTGTACAAAAAAAACAAGTGTATAAATTTCCGCTCGGCATGTACCGCTGGTGTCCGCCGTCGTCCGATTCGCCGCTTTCGCTCGTATTCCTTGCAAAGACGATCCAGCCGAAATTATTTGAAGACTACGACCTCGATAAAATCATCGTCGATTATTATAAGGATTTCTACGGAATAACGCTCACTTCCGGCGACCTCCATACGATTTATCATCCGTCGAGATCCGCCGCAGGTTTGTAAACGAAAAGGAAAACGCAATTATGAATTATACTGCAGGGCAGCGCAAAATCATCTTTGCAGCTCTCGCCGTGCTGCCGCTTTTTACCGCCCTCATCTGTCTCGGATTCGGGCGCTATGCGCTCGGCGTTTTCGATACGGTGCGCATCCTCTTTTCCGGCGTGACGAAGGCGGAGATAACTGCGGTTGAACGCTCCGTCATCTTCAGCGTCCGCTTGCCGCGCATCATTTTGGCGGCTTTTGTCGGAGCGGGTTTAAGCTGCGCGGGTGCCGCGTTTCAGGGTTTATTTACGAATCCGCTCGCGACGCCCGACACGCTCGGAGTGGCAAGCGGCGCATCCTTCGGTGCGGTATCGGCACTTCTTTTTCGAAGCAATTTGATCGTCGTGCAGCTTTCAGCTCTTGTATTCGGACTCGTCGCCTGCGCCGTCACGTATTCGGTGGGACGATTCCGCGGACGCAGTTCGGTCGTCATGATCGTGCTTTCGGGCATGGTCGTCTCGGCACTCTTCCAAGCCTTTGTGTCGCTCGTCAAATACGCCGCCGATCCGCAGGATATTTTGCCGTCGATCACGTATTGGCTTATGGGCAGTATGTCGGGCGCAAGCTATAAAACGCTTTTGCTCGGTCTTCCGTTTATCGTTACGGGAACGCTCATCATCTTTTTGCTGCGCTGGCGGCTCAATATTTTATCGCTGAACGAAGACGAAGCGCGTTCGATGGGAATGAATATCCGCGTGATGCGCCTGCTCGTCATCGTCGCCTCATCTCTTATCACCGCGTCCGCCGTGTCGATGTGCGGTTCGATCGGCTGGGTTGGCTTGCTCGTTCCGCACATGGCGCGTATGCTCATGGGCAGCAACAATCGCACCGTAATTCCCATAAGCATCAGTTTGGGTTCGGTCTTCGTTATCGTTATCGATACATTTGCAAGAAGCATGAGTGCGGCCGAAATCCCGATTTCGATTTTGACGGCGGTTATCGGCGCGCCGTTTTTTATCGCGCTATTACGAAAAACGGGAGGTTCGTGGACATGACTTTTTCCGTACGGGGCGGCTCGTTCGCCTACGGTACCGAGCGCGTGCTCGATCGCATTTCGTTTTCCGTCGAAAGCGGAGAAGTGTTGTGCATACTCGGTCCGAACGGTGTCGGTAAAACGACGCTGCTCAAATGCATGATGGGATTATTAAAATGGGATGAGGGCGAAACCCTTATCGACGGGAGAGCGCTTGAAAGCTGGAGACAAAAAGATCTGTGGCGGCGCATCGCATACGTTCCGCAGGCGAAAGGTGTCGCGTTCGGTTTTACCGCCTTCGACATGGTGCTGCTCGGCAGAAGCGCTCACCTCGGCACTTTCGAACAGCCGGATGAAAAAGACAAACGCATTGCCCTTCGCGCAATGGAAGACACGGGTATCGCATCTCTCCGCGATAAGCTCTGCACCGAAATGAGCGGAGGTGAACTGCAGATGGTACTTATCGCGCGCGCTCTTGCGGTAGAACCCGAAATGCTCGTATTCGACGAGCCTGAATCGAATTTGGATTTTAAAAATCAATTGATAATTTTAAATACGATTTACCGTCTTGCAAAAGAGCGGCATATTTCGGCTGTCGTGAACACGCACTATCCCGCTCATGCGATGAAGATCGCCGACAAAGCGCTCATTCTGAACAGGGACGGTGAAAGCACGAGCGGCGCGATCGAAAAAGTCATCACCGAAGATTCGATGAAAAAGACGTTCAGCGTGCAAGTACACATCAACGAGTTCGAATATCAAAACACAAAATACAAGGACGTCGTCCCGCTGTATTTAGTGTGAATTATGGAAAAACGCGTGCGCTTTCGCGCACTGCTAAAAACTTTTTCGAAAGTTGTAACTTTCCGCAAAAGTTTTTTTGGAGGAATTATGAAAAAGAATATTGTCCGTATCGGAACGCTTTTCGCGTGCCTGGCGCTTTCGACCTTCGCCATTTCCTGCTCGAAGTCGGGCGCTGCGAAAGAGGCGGCAACGCGCACCGTTATCGATCACGACGACGAAAGCGTCGTCATCCCCGCAAAGGTCAATCGCGCCGTCGTTGTCGGCGTGTGGCCGCTTCCGTCCGTCATCACGGTATTTTTGGGAAGTCCCGACCGCCTCGTCGGCATTCCGCCCGCATCGATAGGGGCTGCAAAAGCGGGACTGCTCGGAGAACTTTTCCCGTCGTATTTGAATATCGATTCGCACTTTCTTGCAAACGATACGCTGAACGTCGAAGAAGTGCTCGCGCTCAAACCCGACGTCGTCTTTACAACGGCGCACCGTTCGCAGCAAAAAGAGGAAATCAAAAAGGCGGGACTCGCCGCCGTCGCCGTCAGTGTCAACAAATGGAATTACAATATTCTCGATACCTACGACGGATGGATCGACGTACTCAGTCAGGTTTTTCCGGAAAACGATAAAAAAGACGCGGTGAGCGCATACAGCCGAAAAGTCTACGAAACGATTCAGTCCCGCGTTTCGTCCATCCCCGAAAACGACCGCAAAAAAGTGCTGTTTTTGTTTATGTGTAATGAAAAAACTATCGTGACGAGCGGCAAACGTTTTTTCGGACAGTTTTGGTGCGACGCCGTCGGTGCGAAAAACGTTGCGGAAGAAGTAGGCGCTGAAAACAGCAACGCCGTCATCAATATGGAACAGATATACAAGTGGAATCCCGATATCATTTTAATAACCAATTTTACCTCCCAGACGGCCGACGATCTGTATAACAACAGGACGGCGAATTATGATTGGTCGCCGATCAAAGCGGTACAAAACCGAACCGTATACAAAATGCCGCTCGGAACGTACCGCAGTTATACGCCGAGTGCGGACACGCCGGTAACGCTGTACTGGATCGCAAAAAAAGTGTACCCCGAACTCTTCGGCGATATCGACGTCGAAAAGGAAGTGAAGTCGTATTTTAAAGATATGTATAATATCGATTTGACCGACGAGCAGATAAACCGTATGTACAATCAGGATTCGAAGGGTGCGGCAGGAACGAGAGGCGCCTAAGGATCGATCATCCTGTGCACGGAAAGCGCCGATAATTGCAGTATGAGAGATATTTTTTCGACGCTTTCACTCGCTAAATCCGTGCTCACCGACGCGCGCGTCATAGGCACGGCGATCGCCGTATTTTTGGTGATGGACTTCGCAGTCTTTGTCGCAAATTATACGAAAAAGCCCAAGCGGAAAAAGAAGCGGCGAGTCGAAGCGGCACCGGTAAATCAAAACGCGGAAGCGGCTCCTGCTCCCGAATCGGGCGAGGCGGAAACCGAAACCGCATAATACCGGTTGCGGCGCGTAAAAATGCTGCAGCGTTTGCCGGATTGCGATCGCTTGAACGAAAGCGTACGTTGCCGGATTACAGCCGCGCCTCCGTTTCCCGATCGCCGCTGCCGTCGGCGTGGCGCGGCCAATTCAGTTTTTCGATATTACAATCTTTATGATTAAACAGATTTATAAGCTGCGCCTCTACATCGTCGGATATTTTTACATAGGTGATTAAATCTTTTTTTTGATTTTCGCTGTAAATGCGTATAAAATCGCCGTCGATTTTCAAAATCAACGATTCATATTCATTTGAATCTATTTGATCATACGAAAAATATGAATCCCAGTCAGCCTCGTCTATTAAATCTCTGCTGTATGAAGGAACACCGTATCCCGTACAACGATATACGGTGTCGGATATTTTTTCAATTTTATTGAACAAAAAAGAATTGTCGTTATGGAATCTCAGCCCCATATTGCTGATAACGACATAAAACCGATCTTCTTCTAAAGCCAATGCTATATATTCTTCAGTTTCTTCCTGTATATCGGGATTTTGATTTTCCAATGCATATTTGTAATCATATTTTTTTATTATTGACGGGTCTTTATTTTTTAATACTTCAAGAAAATATGAAGGCACATATTTTTTCGCTATGCCGATTTCCTCTGCTGAAATTATCGATTCAGGGAGAACTTCGTTACAATCTTTTATCTTGAGATTTTTTATTGGAATAAATCCTTCGTATATAGTACTGTCATACACAAGGGAAAGTAATTTGTTTTGATTATTTTTATCGGTTAATCGAATTCTGCACTTTTCGCAATCTAAATTCACTACCGTATCTTTTCTTATTATTTTTTTATTATCTAACGACAGCATTAAATCTTCATCTCGAAAAAATACGGCAACGTTTTTTTCGGCAACGTAATGAAAATTTTCAGCATATAAAAAAAGTTCAAAAATAAAAAAAATAAACAATAAAACTTTTTTCTTGAACATGATTCAGTTCTTTACTCGGTAGCGAGCGGGACGAAGGTTTAAATTGAGAGTCTGAAATAGCGCCGTTCAATTTAATTTCGAGTTTTCTTTCGAAAACTCGCGGATACACGTGTGCGCTTTCGCGCACTAAAGCGCTTATTTGAACTTTACAGCAGTCCCGTATGCGATAACTTCGGCGGCGTTTTGCATAATCGCGGCAGACGAATAGCGAATGTTTACAACGGCATCGGCGCCCATCTGTTCGGCTTCCTGTACCATACGCTTTGTTGCAAGGGCACGCGCTTCGTTCATCATTTCCGTATAGCCTTTTAATTCGCCCCCGATTATCGTCTTTAAGCCCTGCAAAATGTCTTTGCCGATATTTTTGGACTGGATAGTGCTTCCTTTTACCAAACCGATCGTTTCCAAATCTTTGCCGGAAACGTAATCAGTATTTACCAAGATCATCTTCTTCTCCTCCTTTAATTTCTTTTATACGCTGGACAAGCAGCCATATAAAAGCTGCCGAAAGTGCGGCGGGAACAATGATTCCGATGAGTTTAAATATGAGCGGCGTAGCGAATTTTACAAAAAATACGCCGAATGCGGCATAATATGCTACAGTCAAAAAAACGATTACTATGGGTGCAATCATTTTTTTTGTATGCGGATGCATAACTTACGATAACACATCGTATACAACTTTACAAGAGGTTGTTTCACAAATCGATTACTTTTTCGAGCTGCTCCCGATAACAAGACTCACAGCACGAGTTCGCCGTTTTGCAAAATCGTCCGCTTCGAGCCGTCTTCGTAAGTTATTTCTATCGTCGGCTCACGTACAACGCCGTCGAGATGAATCAAAGCCGGCGCATCGTTGTCGTAATTTTCTCCGATCGCAAAGTGACAGGTGCGGAACGCTTTTTCATCTTCGAGCATATTCCCCGTGATGACGGCGGCCGGATTTAAGCCGATGCCGAGCTCTCCGATATTGCGTGCATTTCTGCGGTACACGCTTCCTTGTCCTTCGGGCAGCTTTCCTTCCTTTTCCATCGCGAGCGATTTCGCTTCCGCATCGGCGATCGTTTTTTTCAGACGCGCGGCTTCGTCTCCGCCGTCTATGTCGGTCACAAAACCGTCGGAAACCTGCACAACGATCGGTGTTTCAAGGAGCGCGTCCCCGTCACCGAACGACATAGAACCGTCGAATACGATTTTCCCGTTCGTGCCGGATGCGGTCTGCACGCTTTTTTCTTCAGCCCGCTCGCCGGCCTCTTGTGCGCCCTTCCCTTCCGCTCCGCCCTGCTCGCCGGCGGTTCCCGCATCTTCGGCATCGCCCTGAGCGCCGATCTTTTGCTTGATTTTATCGAGGATGTTTCCCTCGTCCTGCACGCCTCCCGTACCGACGACGGGGCTGATAAACACTTCTCCCGCGGGGATGTTTCCGCCCGTACCCGCTTTCGAAAAATCTCCGTCATCTTCCATCGCTTTTCGCCCCGCAACCGGAACGACGACATCCGTTCCGCCGGGAGAAGTAACGTGAACGGAGACAGCTTTTTCATACGCTTTTTTCAACGCCGCACAGCGAGAGGCGAGCTCTTTGTAATCGATCTGCACCGCGCGCTCGTACATCTCCTGCGTGATGCCCGGCATCCACACGGCGCGCATCGATTTTTTCCCGCTCAGCAAAAAGTCGAAGATGTGCATGAATTTCGTACCCGTTTTGTCGACATAGGGATGCGCCGATGCCTCGGGATCTTTTCCGAGCTTTGAAGAAGACACGGAAAAACACAAGTCGGGATTCGTCGCGATAGAGGCGAGCACTTCAGGAGATGCGTTATCGAAGGATTTTTTTGCGCTTTGAAATACAAGCACCGGCTCGCCGCCTGCTTTTTTTACCGACTCGAATAAATCCTGTGCAATCACATTCGTTTCGGGATTTGCAACGATGAGCACTCGCTCGCTTTTTTTTACGCGGCACACATCGCGTACGATGATCTCCGCCGGCAGTACGTCTTTCATATTCAATTTCCTCTGTAAATATATCGTGTCCGTCACATATCCGTTTTCGGATCCTGAGCGAACAGCGAAGTGATTTCTTTAGCGTAGATTTCGCCGATTCTGAAACGCATGATTTCCTGCTTTGCCGAAAGTTCGACGCCGACTTCAAAGGGCTTTGTGATAAGAACGAATTTATTGATCCGCTCGAACATCTTAAATCCGTTTTTCGAATTGATAAGCCCGTTGATTTCTCCCGCGTACAGCGTTTGAACGTATTCGGATGCGAGCAGATTTTCGTACGTATCGTATTGGATGCCGTTTTCCGCGGCGTAGCCTTTTACTTCGTCCTCATCGACCAGAATAAGCGCGCCGAGGTAACGTTCGTCCTGCCCTACGACGACGGCCGCTTTGATAAAGCGCGATTCCTGCAGTTTTTGTTCGATCGGAAGCGGTTCGATATTTTCGCCGCCGCGGAGCACGATCGTATCTTTCATGCGGCCTTTTAAAACGATTTCGTCGTGAATGGAAAGAATACCGATATCGCCCGTATCGAACCAGCCGTCGACGGTCATCACTTTTGCCGTCAAATCGGGACGCTTGTAGTAGCCTTTCATCACCGTACCGCCTTTCACCTGTACGATGCCCTGTTTGCAGCGTCCGAGCACGTAGCCGTCCTGATCGACGATGCGCACTTTAACGCCGCGTATCGGAGAGCCGACGTTGCCGAATACGGGATCGGCTATCGGCCGCACGGAGATGACGGGCGCGGTTTCCGTTAAGCCGTAGCCTTCGACGATCTTTACGCCGATCGACCAAAAGAATTCGTCGATATTGCGCGGATAGGCGCCGCCGCCCGAAACGCCCGCGCGGAAGTTTTTTCCGAGCATCGATTTGATTTTTCGAAACACGAGCACATCCCCGAGTAATTTGGGCGGATAGAGCAAAAGCCACGGGATGACGAGGAGGGCCCACAGAGCACCGATATAGTCCGGTCCGAAGCGCACGTTTTTTCGAAAGAGGAGCCTGTCGATGCGTGAATGCAAAATCGCGACGCCGACAAAAAATCGGAACAGCATATAAACGAAGCCGCCCGTTTTGCGCATCTTACGGTTGATGCCGTCATAGATCGCTTCGTATACGCGCGGAACGGCGGGCATAAGATGAGGATTGACCTTTTGAAAATCGGCGAGAAGGATGCTTCCGACCGGCTTCGAATAGCAGAGAGCCGCTCCTTGGATCATGATGACGTATTCGCACAGGCGCTGGAACACGTGCCACACCGGAAGCACGCACAACGCGCGGTCGCCCGGATTCAAATAGATGCGTTCCTGCAGTTCGTCGAGCTGAGTCAAAAAATTGCCGTGCGAAAGTTCGACACCCTTGGGCATACCCGTCGTACCCGACGTAAAGATGATGCACGCCGTATCGTTCCACTCTCCCTTTTCGAGTTCGGCTTCGATCTCCGCCCTGTGTTCGATATTGTATTTTTTCCCTTCGTTCAATAAATTATTAAAAAACAATAAATCGATTTTCGCTTTTTTTACGTCGGCTTTTATGTCGTCTGCGACGTCTTCAAAAGAAATGAGCGTTTTCAGATGCGGCAGTTCGCTCTTTACGGAAACGATTTTTTTAATCTGCGCGGCGTTTTCCGCAATGACGACAGCGCATTCCGTAAACGACAAAATCTGCTGCAAGTCGATAAGCGTCGCATCGCAGCCGCGCGGAACGTCTACGGCACCGAGCGCCATGATCCCCATGTCGGCCTGTTCCCATTCTTTGCGGTTGTCGGAGATGAGACCGATCGCTTCGCCGCGCACGACGCCGAGCTGCTTTAAGGCGGCGGCAAAATCGAGAGATGTTTCATACAGTTCCCGGTACGATACCGGCTCGAATACGCCTTCGGCGTTTTTCGAATATTGCGCCGCGATTTCGGGAAAGTCGGCGGCGGTTTTTTTCAGCATTTTCGGGAGCGTTTGTTCCATAATGGGAAGTATAACGGTAAAAAACGAAATGCGTCAATCTGAACGGTGAGCATCTGAACGGCGCGCAACGGACGCTGCGCACTTGCCGACAATCATACAACCGTACGGAGAATCGATCCGTGAACGGTAGTGCATAGAAAACGCCTCTACGTTCCCAAGTGCGGAAGCAGTTCTTCGTAATAAAATCGATCGTCTATTTTTTTGCCGTCGGCGGTGTGACCGAGTTTCCGATCGGCGCGGATTTTTTCACCGTGGAAGTCGCTTCCTGCCGTGGCAAACATGCCGTGCTCGCGTGCAAGCGATTCGAGGCGTTTGCAGTCATGCCCGCTCGCCCCAGGATGATAGGCTTCAAGCCCTTCGACGCCGCGGCCGTGTATGTCCTCCAAAATCGTATCGAGATGCCCCCACGACACGTAGAGCGACAGCGGATGCGCGATGACCGGCACTCCTCCCGAATCGACGATCGCCTCTATCGCTTCGTCGAGATTTACGCCTGAACGCTCGGCATAAAAAGGCTTACCTTTTCCGAGATATTTTTCAAACGCTTCCCGATTATCCTTTACGATTTTTTTGTACTTGAGGTATTCTGCAAAGTGCGGTCTGCCTATGGAACTGTCGGGGAAAAGCGAACAAAGCTCATCGTACGACGCATCGATGTCCGCTTCACGCATTTCAGCGATTATCCGAAGATTCCGTTCGGTACGCTTTTTTTGCAAAAAATCGACCAGCTCTCTCAAGGACGGCGAAATATGCGTAAAACCGAGTCCGAGCAAGTGAAATTCGCCGGTCGGCCATTCCACGAAAATCTCGATACCCCGTATAAAGGTAATATGCCGCTTTTCGGCTTCGGCGGCAGCTTCCGAAAGCCCTGTTATCGTATCGTGATCCGTCAGCGCAAGGACGGAAATACCGCTTTCACAAGCCTTTTCGACAAGCTCGGCAGGGCGGTATTGACCGTCGGATGCGTTGGAGTGAATATGTAAATCAATCATCCTAAAGAGCATAGCATAAATAGACGATTTATGATATAATAGTGTAATGTACCAGGGGATCTTGTATGCCTAAAGCGATGCAATATACAAAAGGATCGATCGTTTACTTTGAAGGGGATAAAGACGAGCGAATTTTTATCCTGCAAAAAGGTATTCTCGTCCTTACGACGACAGATGTGGAAACTCATCAGCCTGTTACCGAGCAGGTAAAAAACGGCGAGTTTTTCGGTGTCAAATCCGCACTCGGTCGTTTCCCTCGAGAAGAGACGGCAACCGCGCTTACCGACTGCGTTACGATCGCCCTGACTATTCAAGAATTCGAACAGATATTCAGCAGCAACAAACAGATCATCATGAAAATGCTGCGCGTCTTTTCGAACCAGCTGCGCCTCATACACAAAAAAACCGAAGCGATTCTTAACAATGTTCCGGAAGACCAGCAGACAGGTATGATCGCGGTCGCAAAAAGTTTTTACAACGACGAAGAGTATCTTTCGTGCTGCGATATCTGCGTCAAATTTTTATCGCTCTATCCGAACACCGCAAAAAAAGACGAAGTCGCAAAATTATACGCCGATGCGAAACTGCGCAACACGAAGATAAAAGAAAAAACAAAAAGTACCGATGCACCCGAAGAAGACGAAGAAGCTTCCGGCGCTCTGAAACAGTTTGCACTTCCCGCTTTCAAGCGTTTTGCAAAGCAGTATAAACCGGGCAACGTCATCATCAGCGAGTTCGAACCGGGCAACAGTTTTTACCTCATTCAGTCGGGGCGCGTGCAGCTCGTCAAATGCGTAAACGGCGCAAAGAAAAATCTCGATATCATGAAGCCCGGAGAATTTTTCGGAGAAATGGCCATCCTCGACAATTCCCCGCGTTCGGCAACCTGCGTCGCGATCGGCAACGTCGAATGTCTCGAATTCAACAAAGAAAATTTCGAACTGCTCATCATGGGCAATCCCCAAATCGCGATCATCTTATTAAAACTTTTTTGCAAGCGCATCTACGACCAACGGCGCCGCCTGCGCACGCTCGCGATCAAAGACGTGCAGGCCCGTATCGCAGACGTATTCCTCATGTTCGACGAAATGAATCCTTCGGCAAACGCGAACGACCGGCAGCGGAAGTTCAACGTATCGGCAGGAGATGTGGCGCACTGGGCGGGACTGTCACCGGAAGCGACGCGCGATGAAATTAATAAATTTGTTGAAAAGCGAAAAATCGAAGTGTACGACAGCTACATCATCGTAGACAATATCGCCGATATGAAGCGCATCGTCGATACGCGAAGCGGTCTTTCGGAACAAAAATAATTAATAAATTGAAAAAGGGGCTGTCCTTTCTTTTTGGACAGCCCCTTGCGTTTACGCCATAGTGCAAACCGGTCTCATCACACCGCCCGAAGCGCGCGGTCGACATCGGCGACGATATCTTCGACGTTTTCAAGTCCGCAGCTGAATCTCACCAAGCCGCCGTCGATTCCCGCCGCCGCAAGCTGTTCGTCTGTGAGCTGCCGGTGCGTCGAAGAGGCGGGATGGAGCACGCAGGTACGGATATCGGCGACGTGAACTTCATCGGTTGCAAGCGAAAGAGAATCCATAAAGCGCACTGCAGCCGCTCGCCCGCCTTTGATGCTGAGCGCAATGACGCCGCTCGTCCCCTCGGGCAAATATTTTTTTGCAAGCGCATGATTTGCGTCTCCCGCGAGCGCGGGGTACGTCACCGATGCGATCTTATCGCTTTTTTTGAAATACTCGGCAAGCGCGAGCGCATTTTTACAATACTGTTTCATCCGCAGCGGCAGCGTTTCAAGCCCCAAATTCAACAAAAACGCCGAATGCGCCGACGGATAACAACCGAAATCGCGCATGAGCTGCGTCCGCGCTTTGACGATATACGCCGCTTTTCCGAATTCTTTCGTATAGGTGAGACCGTGATAACTCGGATCGGGTTCGCAAAAATCCGCAAAAAAACCGCTCGCTTTGTACACCGCTTCCCAATCGAAATTGCCGCCGTCTACAATGACGCCGCCGCACTGAACTGCATGGCCGTCCATATATTTTGTCGTCGAATGAACGACGATGTCCGCTCCCCATTCGAAGGGGCGGCAAAGTATCGGCGTCGCAAAAGTATTGTCGATGATGAGCGGTACGTTCCGCGCATGAGCTGCCTTCGCCCAGGTTTCGAAATCGAATACCGCAAGCGAAGGATTTGCGAGCGTTTCTCCGAACACCGCTTTCGTATTCGGTTTGAACGCTTTGATAATCGTATCGTAATCGGCAGCGGCGGGAACTTGGATGCATTCGATGCCGAGCTTTTTGAGCGTAAAGCAAAAGAGATTTGTCGAGCCGCCGTAAATCGCCGAACTTGCGATAAAGCTGTCGCCGGCCGAGCACAGGTTCAGAATCGAAAGGAGGGAAGCCGCCTGTCCGCTCGACGTCAGCATAGCCCCGACGCCGCCTTCAAGATCCGCGATCTTTTTTTCAACGGCATCGCAGGTCGGATTCGCCATCCGGGAATATATATATTCCGTCGGCTTGTCGAAGAGAGCGGCGATGTGATCGCACGAATCGAATTTATACGTCGTACTCTGTACGATCGGCATAACGCAGGGCTCGCCGTTTTTCGGCTCATAACCCGAATGCAGACATTTCGTTTCGATATTCATAATTTGCTCCTATGATTATTGTCAATATAAAAATACTGCGCGCGCCGCACGCGATCAAATCGATTGCATACCGACGGCAGCACACGCATTTTAAAAATACAAGCGCACTCCGCCGGAAACGATAGCGCCGAACTCCGTCGGATATTCGCTTGTATCCGCAACGTGATAGTCGCGCTTTTCGTTTACGGGTGTCGGTCGGTCGATTACGGTAAAATAACTGTAGACGAATCCGACGTCGCCGTATATCGTAAGCGGCACTTTAAATTTGCGAAGCGAATATTCCCCGCCGATTTTTACGATGTGAAACCACTGGTACGCGCCGTCGTGCAAAAAATATTTGCGCATACTCTCGCGCTCATCGGGATCGAGCTCCGAATACTGAGAGCTACCGCGTACCGCCTGATTCCCGTATTCCGCACCGTGTCTGATAAATTGATATTCTATATGCGCTTTAAGCGTGGCGAGCGGAGATGCTTCGACGCGGACATTCAGTTCGTCCGAATTCGGCGGAAGATAATAGCCGATGTTTTCGCCTGCGGTCATATAGGCTTCCGAAATATAGTGCGAATACCACGGCGTGTAGTTGATACCGTGGTGCGTGTAGCAATAGGGTTCGATCTTCGTGTATCGGCATGCGACCGTCATAAACGGCAGCAGCGGCACATTCGCTTTTACGCCGACCTGCGTCGCGTACATATCGCGCGTCGCGTGGATAAAATCGCCGAGCAAACCGGTCGAACGGCTCAAACCGTTGAATTCGTCGAGGAAGAGCGACGCCCACACTTTACCGATTTTCGGATACGTAAACGAAATATTTCCGAACAGCGCGATATTGTCCAAGTCGCCGATATTGTTTTGATAAAAAACTTTATCCATGAGCGGATACAGATAGCCCAGTTCGATGCGCTTCGGCCAGATGACCGTCGTGCCGAAGTCTGCGTGCACGTATTTGAAATTGCATTCGATCATCGCGATCGAATACGCGTTTTGAAAAATCGATTCGGTATCATACTTCGTATAATGCGTCGTACTCTTGTAGATATCGCCGACGATATAATCGCTGTTCGGAAATTCGAGGATGCCGGTAAGCGTAGAAAGCGAAAACCATTTGAACGGTGAAAGTTCGGCTTCAAAAGCGAGAAAGGGGTGCGCGTAATTGCTGAACACGAGGCTTGAGCCTTTGTCCATCGCCGCCCATTCACGGTAGATGCGCCCGAAGCGCAGGAAGATTTTATCGTCGAGAAAAGCCGCCGCCATTTCCGAATTGATTCCGAAACCGAGCGCACCGTCGTCGCACCAGCCTTCAAGACCGTTTGCCGATAAGTCGGCGACCTTATACATGGAGCCGTCCCACGTTTTGTGATGCGAAAACGGGAAAAACGCTTTATTCGTATAGGTTTTGATGTACCTTTCGCCGCTGCCGTCTTCGGTTTCCGTATACCACCACTTTCCGATACTGTACGTTCCCTGATTTTGCAGCACGGCGCGCGATATATTTCCGAACAAACTGAAATCGTAGGAAAGATGTTCTCCGAAATCGCCGCGGAGCGAAACGGTCGGATGAATCGTAAAGCCCCACTGATCGTCGTTTTTATCGGTATAGATGCCGCCGGAAACAAAGACGTCCGCTTTAAACGTGACATCGACCGTAGTGCGAATCTTTCCCTTTCCTTCATAATAATATGCGCCGCGCATATTGTCCCTGCCGGGCTTCCGCTTAAACGATTCGAGCGTATCGTAGAGGATTTCTTTTTCCGTTTTCGTCAGGAGCGGAGAATCGGCTGCGTCGGAAAAAGCGATGATTTCATTGATCGCGCTTATAATCGTTTTTTCCGAATAGGGCTTTACTTTCGAAAGCGGACGGCAGAGGCCGCGCAGTTCCGCCTGTGCGATAATCGCATAGATCGGATGCTCAACGGGAACAGCCGCATAGGTCTGCGCGAAGATCATCGACCCCGAAGCTGCAAACAGTACGGCACAAACAGCAATACATAACAATCGCTTCATAAAAACCCCTGATATTGTCTATACAACAAAGCCCTATAAAACTCAATCGCCGGTCTCACCGATGATAATTTCATCGATTTTTTTTACCATACCGCCGATGCCGTCCGAAACGAGGGCGGCGATAAGCGGACGCGCTATGATGACCTGGGATGCTCCGTAAAACAGTGCGGTCTGTATATCATGACGCGTTCTGACGCCTCCGTCAACCCAAAGTGAACCGCAGTATTTTTTCAGCTCCGCCCCGTACGCAGCCAAAAATTCCGCAGTGCTTCCTTCGCGCGTATCGATACGGCCGCCGTGATTCGAAATAAACGCGATATCGGGCTTTACGGCTTTTACGAGCTCGATATCTTCTTTACAAAAAATTCCTTTTATCGCGTACGGCACGCCGACTCTCTTTCTGATTTCCGCGATCTGCTCAGGCGTTTTCTTTTCCAAATGCACGAGATCCCGCATCGTTGCGATATTGTACGAATCGATATCGTTTCCGATAATGTCCGCGACATCTTCGGCTGCCGCAATGCGCTCAAAAAGTTTTTCGTTCGGATAAGGTTTTAAAAATACGGCCGCTTTCAACTCCGGTTCGATTTTTTGCAATTTCCGCACCGCATCGAGCCCGTAGTGCAGCTTATAATCGGGGTACCCGTCCCCGACGCACACGGCGATCCCCGCATTTCTCGCTCCGGAAAAATACGGCAGATAAAAATATTCTTCTTTTTCAAAGCCGATATTCTGCACGGCACCGGTAACCGGTCCCGCGCGCACGGCGGAAGCGTCGACCGGTGTCGATAAAATCGCGCCGAGCGTTCCGTCCGCCGCCGCCTGTCGGCGGAGTTTTTTCCAACCTTCGAAATTAAGTTTGAAATTTTTATTATTATTAACGCCGCCCATACCGGGCATCTGTCCGATGCAGCCCCTTCCGTCACACACGGCGCACACGGCACATTTGAATTCAAATCGATTTGCCACAATACCCACCTGTTCCGGCATTATATACAAAACGACCGAAGTTTTCCACTAAAACGGAGCGAAAAATCTGCCGATACTTTAGAACGAATAACGATACGCTGCGATCTTTCACTGCCGCGCCGTATCGCAAAAGTGAAGGAGGCTGCCTTTTGCTGCGGCTTCCCGCACACGGTTTACGGGAGTATCGATGGAACGTTTGAATAAGCCGAAATATGCTGCCGGTATGCTTTTGCTGCTGCTTGCAGCTTTTTTTTCCGTTTCGCTCATGCTGCAACCTTTCGATTTTATCGCATATGATGCAGGTTTCGGCACCGTTTTGTTTTTGCTCGGCGCCATGCTCTTTTCGGTATACGGATTTTCAAGCGTACTCGTTCCCGTTTTTTTATTTTGTGCGGCGATGGCGTGCTTTTCGGGAAAATGGACAAGGCGTAAAACGATGCGGCTTTTGACAGCAGTCGTTCCGTTTTTTACCGCCGTGATTACCGAAAATATCTGCAAATCGATCGCGGAGTTCAGTTCCGATTTTACCAGCATAAAGATCGGCGTCACGATTGCGCTCGGTGCCGTGCTCATCGTCATAGAATGGCTCGGGGCGGGCATCATTGCGGATAAAATCGAGGACGCGGCAAGGAGCGCCGGTTTCAAAAAAATCCCGCAAAAGAAAATACCGTCGGAAAGGGATATCGACGAGCTCGATGATTTCCACGATGTAAACGATACCGGCACGGCAAAGGGTGCGGCAGGCGGCGAAGTTGTCGCAAGGGAAGCCGCAGCAAGCGAAACTCTTCATGCAAACGAAACGGCCCGCGAAGACGACGCGTATACGGCAGGCCGAGAGATCAATAAACTCGCCGAAGAGACCGCCGGCGCAGACAATACCGCCCGAACAAACGACGGACACGAGCGCATGAGCGAGGATCTCGCCTCTCCGTTTGAAAGCATCTTCGATGAAGATAAACAAAACGACGATGCGGCATCGGTCATTTCGGAAGCGGAATTCACCGCGCTCACCGCACGAGACGAGGCGCCGCTCGACGACATCGAAGAGATCGCATGGTCGGATACGTTTCCGGGAAACGATTCCGGCGCTCGGCAAGCGGATGATGGAGACGACGCATTTTCAGAAACGGGCGACGTACCCTTTTGGGAAAGAGAAAATGCAGAGCGTACAAAAAAAATCGACGCGCCGACGGACTTGAAAGCAACGGAGATCCCGCCGACAGAAGATGCCGAAGAAATGAGTGAAAACCGTTCCGATGATTTTCTCGATGCGGAAACGAAAGCGACGGACATTGCGCCGACAGATGTTGAAGATGTGCCGGAAGAAATGGAGGAGTCGGAAAACCGCTTGGATGATTTTTCCGATTCCGAAGCGAAAAACCTTTCCGACGATTTTTCCGATTCGGAAACGGCATTGCATTCCGCATACGATTCCGCACAGACGGAAGAAAGCGGCGCTTCCCTCGATCCCGATTTTTTCGACATCGATATGAATGCGGAAAGCGACGAAGAGACTGACAATGCCCTCGAACGGGAAATGCCCCGTAATCTTGCAGGCAGCGTGTTCAGCGATATGGATGAAGACGTGCGCAAAAACGTATCGCATTTTAACGATGCGCTTACCGTCGATACTCCGGTTATTCAAGACGCGGTCGTCGTGTCGGCGGTAGAACCGAAAAATACAAAAGAAGAGCTCGAAGACTTTTTCAGGGGCGACGACGGAGCAGAAAAGTCGGATCCGCCGAAGCCGGAACCGGTAAAAAAGCCGAAGCCGAAAGGACCGTATAAAGTTCCTGCGGATTTATTAACCGAATATAAAAACGATCAATATTGGATCATCGACGACGAAACGAAAGCTGCGTCCTCAGAGCTCAAAGAAACGCTCAACGAATTCAATATCGAAGCTGATATCATCGGCATAAAAAAAGGACCGGTCGTCACGATGTTCGAATTGCTTCCGGCGCCGGGCGTTAAGCTGAGCAAGATCGCGGCCTTACAGGACAACATCGCGCTGCGCCTTGCGGCAAGCAGCGTCCGCATCGTAGCTCCTATTCCGGGGAAAAAAGCGGTCGGCATCGAAATACCGAACAAAGAGCGCAGCATCGTCAGCTTTCGCGAAATCGTCGAAAAGGATATGAGCGAATACAAAAAGATGGCGGTGCCCGTCATCCTCGGAAAAGACATTCTCGGAAAACCGCAGATCATCGACCTCGTAAAAACGCCGCACCTTTTGATCGCGGGAGCTACGGGTTCCGGAAAATCGGTGTGCGTCAACAGCATGATCCTCTCGATTTTATACAAGCGGTCGCCGCAGGAAGTAAAGCTCATATTAATCGATCCGAAAATCGTCGAACTGAAACTTTACAACGACATTCCGCACTTGCTCGTTCCTGTCATCACCGAATCGAAAAAAGCCTTTCAAGCGCTGCAGTGGGCACTGTGCGAAATGGAGCGGCGCTACGCGCTTTTGGACGGTATGGGCTGCCGCGACGTGGCGAGCTACAATAAAAAGATCGAGGAAAAACACATCGCAACGGAAAAGATTCCGTACATCGTGCTGATCATCGACGAGTTTGCGGACTTGATGGCGACGACGGGCAAAGAACTCGAATCGACGGTCGCCCGGCTTGCGGCGATGAGCCGCGCGATCGGCATCCACTTGGTGCTCGCGACGCAGCGCCCTTCGATCGACGTCATCACCGGATTGATAAAGGCGAACATCCCTGCGCGCATCGCATTTATGGTCGCGTCGAAAATGGACAGTCGCATCATCATCGATCAAGTCGGAGCGGAAAAATTATTGGGCAGAGGCGATATGCTTTATTCGAGCGCCGTCAACCCGTTTCCCGTGCGCATTCAAGGCACTTTCGTAAGCGATCAGGAAGTCGAAGATGTCGTGGAACATGTAAAAAAATACGGAGAACCGGAATACATCGATGAAGAAATTTTTGTGCCGGATGACGAAGAAGGCGCGGAACCGAGTTTATTCGACGGCGAAGACCCCCTGTACAACCAGGCGCTTGACATCGTCGTACAGTCGGGAAAAGCGTCAGCGTCGTACATACAGCGCAGGCTTAAAATCGGCTACAACCGCGCGGCGCGTCTCGTCGAAGAGATGGAAGCGCGGGGTATCGTCGGTCCTGCCAACGGCAGCAAACCGCGTGAAATCATTCACGTACCGTAAAGGCGGCATCTCAGTTGCCCGCAACAGCACGCAAAATCTGCAAAAGCCCCGCTGCCGGAAAATACACACGGCAGCCGTTGCAGCGAAAAACGCTCACGGTGAGCCGCTTTCCCGCGTTTTTATTTTTTTGTGATGACGACGGAATTGTCCGCGTTGGAATACGGCGCGGGGATGTATTTGTCCGCCTGCCAGTCGTTTTCCCAGCGTTGCCCGTCGATGAGATAGCGGAATTGATATTCCCTGTCCGTGTCGAGATCCAATTTGACGGAAAAGGATCCGTCTTTATTTTTTTTCAACGGCGTTTCGGTGCTGCTCCAGCTGTTAAAATCGCCCGCGATATTTATCGTCTTTGCCGCGCCCGCCGCATCGGGGAGTACGGTGAACGTGACCGTACATTTTTTTCCGTCTTTTGAAAATGATTTTTTTAATGCCATGGAAACACCTCCACATTATACTTTTTATAAGGTCCGCCGTACAGCTGTTGTCAATCCGCTTCAAATAGTATACTATACTTTCATTAATAAGTAAACAAATATTTCGGAGCTCTGCGATGAATAATAAACGATACCTCTTTACGTCCGAGTCGGTAGGCGAAGGACATCCCGATAAAATTTGCGACCGCATTTCCGATGCCGTACTCGACGCCTGCCTCGCCAAAGATGCGGAAAGCCATGTCGCATGCGAAACTTTTGCGACAACGGGTATGGTACTCGTCGGCGGTGAAATTACAACAGAAGCATCGCTCGACATCGAACGGATCGCGCGCGATGCGGTAGAAAAAATCGGCTATACCGATGCCGCCTACGGTCTCGACTGCAACTCTATGGCCGTTCTCAACGTCATCCACAAACAATCACCCGACATCAATCAAGGCGTCGTTGGCAAAGGCCTCAAAGAATACTCGGGTCAGCAGGGAGCGGGCGACCAGGGGATGATGTTCGGATTCGCATGCAGCGAAACGCCCGAACTTATGCCGGCTCCCGTCACGTACGCGCATAAACTGCTTTTAAAAGCGACCGAACTCCGCAAAGACAAGACGATCTCCTGGCTGCGCCCCGACGCGAAAAGCCAAGTGACGATCGAATACGAAGGACACGTTCCCCTGCGGATCGATACCGTCGTCGTCTCTCATCAGCACGATCCTTCGGTCGAATACGGCGAAATCAAAGAGACGATAATCGAGCGGATTGTAAAACCCGTGCTCGAGCCGACGGGCTTGCTCGACAAAGATACGAAATATTTTATCAATCCGACGGGGCGTTTCGTCACCGGCGGCCCCCAGGGGGATTCGGGATTGACCGGACGTAAAATCATCGTAGACACCTACGGCGGTATGGGTCGCCACGGCGGCGGTGCGTTCAGCGGTAAAGATCCGTCGAAAGTCGACCGGTCGGCAGCTTATATGGCGCGCTATATCGCAAAAAATATCGTCGCCGCAGGTCTCGCCGACAGAGCCGAAATCGAACTCGCGTATGCGATCGGCGTTCCCTTTCCCGTGTCGATTATGGTCGATACTTTCGGTACGGAAAAAACACCGGTCGAAAAAATTACGAAAGCCGTAAAAGAAATCTTCGACTGTACTCCTGCGGGTATCGTTAAAACGCTCGATCTCAAACGCCCGATCTACGAAGCGACGACGGCCTACGGGCATTTCGGACGCAGCGAATTCAGCTGGGAAAAAACCGATAAAACCCATGCGCTGAAGCGCGCCGCGACATAATCCCATGACACTGCTGACAGAGCGGGAGATATGCACGGTATTCGACCGTTTTAAAAAGCAAAACCCCGATCCTAAATCGGAACTCCGATGGAAAAACGCGTATACGCTGCTTTTGTCGGTCGTGCTTTCCGCTCAGGCGACCGACAAAAGCGTCAACGCCGCAACCGAAGCGCTCTACAAAATCGCCGACACGCCCGAAAAAATCATCGCCCTCGGACAAAAAAAACTCGAAACTTACATTAAGTCGATCGGTCTCTACCATACGAAGGCGGCGCACATCATCGCGCTCAGTAAAATCCTCATCAACGATTTCAACGGAAAAGTGCCTTCGACACGCGAAGAGCTTATGAAGCTTCCCGGCGTCGGCAGAAAGACGGCGAACGTCGTACTCAATGTCGTCTTCGACAAACCGACGATGCCCGTCGATACGCACTTGCTGCGCATCTGTCCGAAAATCGGACTCGCCGAAGGCGCAACTCCGCTTGCCGTCGAAGAAAGCCTCGTTTCCCGCATTCCCAAGCGATATATGCGTCACGCGCACCACTGGCTCATCCTGCACGGACGCTACGTGTGCACCGCGCGAAATCCGAAATGCGATACCTGTCTCATAAACGACATCTGCAAACACAATGACGCTTCAAAAAATTAACGAAAATTAATAATCGGCAAGAGGTTGAAAATGGATGAATCGACAAGCGCCGTAACGATCGGCGTACAGCAGGCACAGGAACAGATTTCCAAACACAAGGAAACGCTCTTTGCATGGGTAAAATCGTTTTTTACGTGGACGAATCTCTTTCGCGCTGCGGGAGCGCTCTTCGTCATCGGCATCATTTGGTTTTTGTATAAGCTCGCCTTCCATGCGCTCAATCGCGTAAGCGAACAAAAGATAAACAAACAAAACAATCTCGCCCTGCATAAATTATTAAAATACGTTTTTTACTCGGTGCTCGTCATGTATATACTCAGCTGCTTCGGTATCAAACTTACCGCTCTGCTCGGAGCTGCCGGTATTGCGGGGCTTGCCGTCGGTTTTGCGGCGCAGACGACCGTCAGCAACGTTATCAGCGGACTCTTCGTCATAACAGAAGGTGTTGTCAAAGTCGGCGACCGCATCGTCGTCAGCGGAGTTACCGGAGACGTCGATTCGATCGATTTGCTTTCGACGAAAGTGCACACGCTCGACAATCAGCTGGTGCGCATTCCGAATTCGTCGATCATCAATACGACCTTTCAAAACAATTCGTACTACGCGACGCGGCGCATAACGTTTGCGTTCGGTCTAAAATACGGCACCGATATCCGCTATGCGCTCGACGTGCTTTTAAAAGCGCCCGAACTGTGCGAAACGGTTATCAAAAAGCCTGCGCCCGCCGTATGGGTGGACGGGTTCGGCGACAGCAATATAAATATGATCGTCGCAGTGTGGTGTAAGAGTTCGGATTTTCTCAAAACGAAAAACGATATGTTCGTCGCGCTGATGCGCGTTATGAACGAAAACGGTCTCGTCATGTCGTATAACTGCGTCGAAATCGTACCGCATAACGATTCGATCCCTGTCCCGCCGCCTGTAAAAAAATCCGGCGCGCGGCGAAACTAGCGCTTTTTACGGCAAGCACGACATATCGAGCTTGTCGAAGCCTGAGAGCAGGGTTTTTGCGATCTTAATAATTTTTTCCGCATCGCCTTTGCGTCCTCCTTCGATGTTGAGCGGCATAACCGGATCGTGCAGGCTCAAGCGGAGAAGCATCCAACCCTGCGCGTCTTCTCCTTTAAACGAAACGCGGATCCCCTCGTAAGATTCCGGGAGCTCATAGCCTGCAGTTTCGGCGCGCTTTTTAAATTCGGCGAGTACGGTTTTGCCGTAGGTTTTAAAATCGTCCGTGCCGATTTTAAATCGGTATTCGCATTCTTCGACGAGCGGCGGAAGACGCGCGATGAGGCTGTCTATCGTTTTTCCTTCCGCTTTCGCTTTTGCGAGCGCGATGATGAGCTTTACCGCGAGAAAAGCGCCGTCGTCGAGATAGTAATTGTCTTTGAGCGCGCCGTGTCCCGACGTTTCCATCGCAAGCGGCGAAACGATGCCCTTTGCGTTGAGCTCTTTGCATTTGTTGATGACGTTTTTGTAGCCGCGCATATAGCGCAGATGGCGCAAGCCGAGCACCTTTTCCAAAAAATACGTAAGCCTGTCCGACGTTACCGAATCGGTGACGATCGTTCCGCCCGGATACGAAGGCACTAAAATCGCGGAAATCATCGCGATGATCGCATCGCGGTTCACTTCGGCTCCCGTGTGCAGAACTGCGGACATGCGGTCGACGTCGGTGTCGAAAATCAATCCCAAATCGGCGCCCGCTTCGACGGTTGCACTTCGGACGGCTTCCATTGCAGCTTTATTTTCAGGGTTCGGGATGTGGTTCGGAAACATGCCGTCCGCTTCCAAAAAGCGGCTGCCTGCAGTATCGGCTCCGAGCGGCTGTAAAATCGACGAAACGAAAAAGCCCGCGCATCCGTTTCCCGCATCGACTGCGATCCGTAAACCTGCAAGCGGTTTGTCGCTTTCGGATTTTGCAAGCTCCGCGCAGATAGTTTTCCGCAAGTGCGCGGCATACAGCGACAGCAGATCGAAAGAGGCAAGCGGTGAATCGGAAAAAGCTTCATCGAGAGGCGCCGCGCTTTTCAATATCGATTCGATATCGTCGTGTTCGAGGCCTCCGTCACGGTCGAAAAATTTTGCGCCGTTTCTGTTGTACGGAAGGTGGCTTGCCGTCATCATCACCGCGCCGTCGTATTTCGTTTCGGGAAATACGGTCGACATAAACATAGCAGGAGTCGTCGAAAGGCCGCAGTCGACCACGTGTGCGCCTTGAAAGGCCATGCCTTTTGCAAGGGCGGCCGAAAGAGACGGGCCTGAAATGCGTGAGTCGCGCCCGATCCCGATCGTGAGCGAGGAAAGGGGTTTATCGATTTTTTTTGAAAGCCACAGCGCAAACGCCTGCCCGATGCGGCTGCACGCCGCTTCCGTAAAGTTGACGCTTTCGCCTTCGACGCCGCTTACGGCTATGCCGCGGATATCGCTGCCGTTTTGCAATTTCATCATATCGTACTCTGTCATACGATCACTATACAATAAAATAAAAAATTATATAAGAGAATGTCCGTATTCGAAATCGTACCGTTGACAGCAAAACACAATATCACTACCATCATATGCAACAAAATCAACAAGCGACGGCGAATGGAATTCCTTCGCCGCGCAATCGTTTTTCAGAAGGAAAATACTATGAAACGAATCATCACCGTACAGGATATTTCATGCGTCGGAAAGTGCTCGCTCACCGTAGCGCTTCCCGTCATTTCCGCAATGGGAGTCGAAGCCGCCATCCTTCCGACGGCAGTGCTTTCGACGCACACCGCATTCAAAGGCTTTACGTTCCGCGATCTCACGGAAGACATCACGCCGATATGCGATCATTGGAAGAAGGAAAAAATATCGTTCGACGCGATCTACACCGGCTACCTCGGCTCTTTCGAACAGCTCGATTTGATGAAAAAGATGTTCGCCGACTTCGGCGGAAAAGACGTACTCGTCTTCGTCGATCCGTGTATGGCCGACAACGGAAAACTCTATCCGGGCTTTACGCAGGAGTTCGCGTTTGCGATGGCAAAGCTCGCAGGTCTCGCCGACGTCATCGCACCGAATATGACCGAAGCGTCGTTTATGCTCGGCGTTCCGTACAAAGCTGCGGGCTCATACGATGAAGCGTACATCAAAGACATACTCAAAAAACTTGCAGACCTCGGTGCAAAGCGCATCGTTTTGAAAGGCGTTGAGTTCGCTTCCGAACCCGGAAAGATCGGTATCATGTCCTACGATTCGAAGAGCGGCGCTTATACGAGTTACTTTCACGAAAAATGCGCGACGAGTTTTCACGGTACCGGAGACATCTTCGCAAGCGTCTGTGTCGGCGCTCTCATGCGCGGTCTTTCGCTCGAACAATCCTATGCGCTCGCTGCGGACTTCGTCGTCGAATCGATTAAAGCAACCGTTTCACACAAAGATTACAACTGGTACGGCGTCGATTTCGAAAGCGCTATCCCTTACCTCGTAAAGCGGCTCGGAGCGTAACCGATGCGTTTACTGTTTATCCGGCACGGCGACCCGAATTACGATTTGGACATTTTGACCGAAAAGGGAAAGCGCGAAGCCGCCCTGCTTGCAAGCCGCGTCGCAAAATGGCAGGTTACCGATTTTTTCGCCTCGCCCTTGGGACGCGCACAGGAGACGGCTCGAATCGCGATGAAGGACACCGGACGCAAAGCCGAAACCTGCGATTGGCTACAGGAATTTCATTATAAAGTGCGCGATCCCGAAACGGGCAAAAACAAAATCGCGTGGGACTGGCTTCCGTCTTTTTATACCGACCCCGCAAACAAAGCGCTCCTCGACGCCGACAAGTGGATGCATACTCCCGTTATGGAATCGGGCAATATCGCACAGCGCTTCGAAGAAGTGTGCGCAGGATTTGACGGCATCCTCGCACGCTACGGCTTCGTGCGCGAAGGCGGCATCTACCGGACTGACGGCACTCATTGTCAAAAAGGCGTATTCAACGATTCGATCGCACCCGTTAAACGATCCTACGATGACCGAACGCTCGTCTTTTTTTGCCACTTGGGCGTCATGTTCGCGATCATCGGTCACCTCGTAAAAATATCGCCCGTGCAGTTGTGGCAGGGCTTTTACGTCGCGCCGACATCGGTGACCGTCCTCGCATCCGAAGAGCGTGTTCCCGGCACCGCATTTTTCCGCGTACAGACTTTCGGCGACACGAATCACTTGCACGACGGAAATGAAGCGCCTTCGGCGGCAGGATATTTTACCGACGTGTTTTCCGATTAATAAACACGATCACAATTCGCTTCAGGACAACCGCACCGGAAAATATACTCGCTGAAAAATAGCGTGTAATATAAAAAACCGGCTGCACTCCCGGCAGCAGCCCTGCCGTTCACCGCGGCTGACCGTAATCGGAATCGGACTGCGCAATCTCTTTTCACAAAGAGATTGCTTGCCATCGGTCAGAGTGGCTCGGCGTCAGTGCCGCTGCCTTGCGTTCCGCCTTTTTTATATAATTATACGCTTGCTTTTCCATATACATTTCCGGTGCGGTTGCTCTGACATTCGATATTTACAACCGTCGGAGGTTCATAAGCCGATCATCGTACAATTGCACAGCGCTCATACGCTGCGCGAACGTTTATTCACCGACGCAGCAAAACGGCGCCGCCGCTCGCATTGCGGAGCGCGTCGGAAAATTTTTGCAATTCGACGCTTTCGATTTCGCCGCTTACGCTTACCGCCGATTCGAAGCGTTCTGCAATATCAAAAAGACGGAACTCTTTCATAATGTGCCGAAGCTTTTCATAGGCGGCATACGAAGCGGTAAACGAAAAGCGCGTTTTTTCGATAAGCTCCGAAAAGGCACCAAGCCTCTCGGCTTTTTCGATAACCGCCTTTGCCGCATCCGTGTACGCTTTAACAAGACCGCCCGTACCGAGGAGCGTTCCGCCGAAATAACGCGTGACGGTCAAAAGCGCATTCGTGCAGTTTTTCCCGCACAGTACATCGAGCACCGGACGAGCGGCCGTTCCCGAAGGTTCGCCGTCGTCGCTCATGCCGCGTATTTCAGCCGAAGGCCCGATGACGAAAGCGTGGACGACGTGAGAGGCGTCGGAGTATTTCGCTTTTTGAGATTTTAATAATTCGCGCGCTTCGCTCTGCGACGTACAGGGCAAAAGTTCGGCAATAAAGCGCGAATGCTTTACGAGCGTTTCAGAAACCGCATAGCCTGTAAGCTCATCCAAAAAACTTTTCTCCGCTCAGGCTTCTTTCGGCGGCTCGACATCGACCGATTCGACTTCTTTCGGAGCTGCGCGCGTACCCTGTGCTTTCAATCCCTTTGTAGGGAAAGCGGACGCTTTAAAACTTTCGTCGAGTTTTTTTAAGCGCGCTTTTTTCGCGTAGTGCAGCGTAAACGTAAAATTTTTCCGCGTATCGACGTGGAGCACTTCTTTGCCGTCGGGCGCAAAAAAATAATCGCGATTCATGATATAACCTTCGACACGGCATCGTTTAACAAAAACGTATTTCGTTTCGGGGTCGCGGTAGATGACCGTAAAGAGCACTTTCGAAAGACTTTCTTTGTCCGCAAGCCCGCACCAAAACATGCCCGGCCCGACGAACACTTTTTGCGGAGAATCGGTTACGCTGAATATGCCGCTCCGCCGGACAAAGAGTACCCTGTCGTAGGGCGTAATTTTAAGCACTTCGACGCCGCCCGAAACGCCCGTTCCGAGATAGCCCGACGTGCCGTCGTATTTGAGCGGGATATCGCGTTTGACGATTTCTTTGACGTCGACCTTTTCGATGTCGGCTATCGTCGTGAGGCGCTGCGTCTTTTCCGCGTCGAGCTTTGCAAGCAAGCCGTCGAGCCACGTGATTGCATAAGCGGCAAGATGCTTTAAAAGCTTGTCGATTTCTTTGATGCGGTTTTTCGCGGCTTCCACTTCCTGACGGTTTTTGTTGATATCGTAAAGCGAAATGCGGCGGATCGGAATCTTCAGCAAGTGATCGACATCGTCGTCGGTTATGGGACGCAGAAGTTCTTTTTTAAACGGCACAAAACCTTTTTTTACCGCATCGACGACTGCCTCTTGCGTTTTCATCTGTTCGATATTTTTATAGATGCGCTCTTCGATAAAGATGCGCTCAAGCGTCCGCAAATGCAGCTTTTCGAATTGTTCGGCACGCTCGACGGTGAGTTCGTCTTTCAGCACGCCGACGAGCTGCTTTGCATGAAATTTAATAACGTCGGTTACGGTAATCTGCACCGGCATATTGTTGCGGATGACGAGCAGATTGCAGTATATCGTCTGTTCGCATTCGGTGTATGCATAAAGCGCATCGACGATATCGGCGGCATACACGCCGCGCGGAAGCTTTATTTCGATGTTGACGGTTTCGGCCGTGTAATCGTTGATCGACGCGATGCGCACTTTATTGTTTTTAGCGGCTTTTTCGATCGAATCCATGAGCGACTCGGTCGTCGAACCGAAGGGCAGCTCGGTGATCGTAATCTTTTTTTCGTCGCTTAAATCCATCTTCGCTCTCGTAACGATTTTGCCCAAGCCGTCCTGATAGTCCGACACGTCGATGAGACCGCCCGTTTGAAAGTCGGGATAGAGCGTAAACTTTTCGCCGCGCAGACATTTTTTTTCGGCTTCGATGACTTCGCGGATATTGTGGGGAAGGATTTTCGTACTCATGCCGACGGCGATCCCTTCCGCGCCCAAAATCAGTACAAGAGGCAGCTTTGCGCGAAACATAACAGGCTCTTTATTGCGCCCGTCGTAGCTCGGAACGTAATCGGTGATTTTCGGATTGTAGAGGATATCGCGCGCAATGGGGCGCAGACGGCATTCGATATAACGCGCCGCGGATGCCGAATCCCCGGTGTAGAGGTTTCCGAAGTTTCCCTGCCGATCGACGAGCAAATCCTTATTGGCAAGAACGACGAGCGCCGAATAAATGGAGGCATCCCCGTGCGGGTGATATTTCATGCACTGACCGACGACGTTTGCGACTTTGTGAAATTTGCCGTCGTCCGCTTCGAGGAGCGTGTGGAGGATCCTCCGCTGTACCGGCTTCAGTCCGTCGACGAGTTCGGGAATCGCACGATCTCGGATAACATAGCTTGCATATTGAATGAAATTGCTGTCGAAAAGATTTTTCACGTATGCCATACCGTTTCAGTATACAGCAAATGCGGACTTCTGTCTTGCAACACGATACGGCAGTCGCGCGCCGCCGGTGCAAAAGATATGTGATATTTTCGTGTGTCGGTACGTGCGGCGAAAACCGTTTGTCGTTTTATACCATATACCCCAGACACGAAGAAATCTGCCGAGCGGTTTCACAAATCATATAGATATTCGAATCCATCTGCTCTTTTGCAATATAATTTTCGAATGCGCTCATGCTCACCGCTGCGACGATTTTTCCGCTCGAATCGCGGATCGGCGCGGCATTGCAGTTGTCGTTTAAGATAAGCTCTTCGCGGTCGATCGCATATCCCTGTTCCCGTACTTTCCTCAGTTCACGCTGCAAAAGCGCGTAGTCGGTAATCGTGTGAACGGTAAACTCTTTCAGCCCGCCGCTTTTATCGATAATTCTTTCAAGCTCTTCGGGGTACAATTCGGAAACGAGCACTTTGCCCAAAGCGGAAGCGTTAAACGGAACTTTTCTTCCCGGCGTAAAATACGTTTTGAGTACGACTTGTCCGTCGATCCTGTCGGTCTGTACCACTTCGCCGTCGTAAAGAACTCCGAGATTGATATTCGCTTCGGGAAAGCGATGCGCAAGCATTTCCATATACGGAAGCGCGAACTTCCGTATATGAATCGAAGAAAGCGCGCGGTTAAACAGCTTTAACACTTTGAGTGAAAGCGTATATGTCCCCGCCGTTTCGTTTTTTATCAAATAACCGGCGGACGTCATCGTCGAAAGCAGACGGTAGGCCATATTGACGTTTACCTGCAGCGCTTTCATGACATCCTGCACCGTAAACGGATCTTCCCGGTCGGCCGCCATGTCGAAGATCGCAAGGCTTCGCGAAACTGTTTTTACATTATATTTTTCTTCTTTATCGCCGGTCATATTATGTGGAGTATACCGATATTGAAGATAAAATGAAATATCGAAACGTAATTTTTCATTATCGTACCATACACGGTTTTTTCGAATCGAATTTCCATCCGGAAATAAGATGCTGCATACCGACATCATCTCGGCGATCCCCGTACGGAAGTTTTTTATAAAGTGCATTTGCTTTCAGGATCGCATCCATATCGATTTCGAGACCGAAGCCCGGTGCGTCGGGGATATGAATTCTGCCGCCGATGATTTTGTACGGAGAACGGGTAAGGTGCTGTCCGTCCTGCCAAATCCAATGCGTATCCATCGCCGTCACCGAAGGACAGGCGGCGGCGGTTTGCGCAAAAATCGCAAGCGATATGTCGAAGTGATTATTCGAATGACAACCCCATGTCAACCCCCAGTTGTCAAGCACTTGGCCGATACGTACCGAATCGCTCATCGTCCAAAAATGCGGATCGGCGAGCACTATGTCGATCGATTTTTCTACTACCGCATGATAAAACTGTCTCCAATCGGTTGCGATCATATTCGTCGCCGTGGGAATTCCCGTCCGCATTTTAAATTCGGCCATCGTTTCGCGTCCCGAATAGCCGCCTTCGGTACCGCACGGATCTTCAGCGTATGAGAGACAGCTGTCCTTACACAGGCGAACGGCATCGGCAAGTTTCCACGCGCCGTTCGGGTCTATGTTGATGTGCGCATCCGGAAATTCCTTCCCGAGCGCAGCAACCGCTTCCATCTCTTTTTCTCCGGAAAACACGCCGCCTTTGAGTTTAAAATCTTTAAATCCGTAATATTCTTTTGCGGCATGTGCCTGCGCTACGATACCCGCCGTATCCATGGCCGGTTTTCTGCGCGTACGGAACCAAATATTGTCCGATGCATCTTCTGTGATATAACGCTCGTCGTATTTTCTTCCGTCCGCCTGATAAAACAAATAGCCGAGAACCGTAACGTCATCCCGTTGCTTGCCGTCGCCCAAAAGTTCGCATACGGGAAGACCGAGAAACTGTCCCCATAAATCGAGAAGAGCGGCTTCAATTGCGGATTCGGCATGAACGACATCTTTCAATTTCGTCAAATCGAGATTTTGTATGCCGTCGCTGTTTTTCGTTCTTTCGTTGTGACCGGTTTTCAGTTTCGCGACAATCGTTTTATATTTGCACAGCGGCTGACCGACGACAAAGGGAACGGCATCTTCAAGCGATTTCGTAATCGCTTCTCCGCCGTGAACTTCTCCGATGCCCGTATGACCGGCATTATCTTTTAAAATAACGATATTGCGCGTAAAAAACGGTGCATGTGCTCCGCTCAACGAAAGCAGCATACTGTCATAGCCTGCAACGGGATAAACCTGCATCTGTGTTACAATCGGCGTATCGACGTTCGTCATATATCCTCCGAATATTAATAATCAAACCGGCTGCGGTCCGTTTTTTACTGAAGCTCCGGCGTTTCGCATTGAATGTATCCCCTTAATAATCGAGCGGATGATTGAAAAACAGGCAAGTGCGATAAATATGATTGCGATAGGATGCTTAAATATTTCAAGAGCATCTCCGTTCGAATACTGTAACCCGCGTCTGAGATTTGTTTCAAAATCTTTTGCAAGGATAAAGCCCAGTATGAACGGCGGCAACGGCACACTGACGACTTTCATCACATATCCGATAACGCCGAACAGCAAAAGGCTGAATATATCAAATACCCGATAATTGAGCGCGTACGATCCGATACAGCACAAGACAATAATAACCGGCAATAAAATATATGACGGGATTTTTAATATTTTTACGAAACCGCGCAGGCATGTAAACATAATAACAGCCATAAAAACCGACGATAAAATCATAGCCGCATAAATCGTATAGACGGTCTGCGCGCTCGTTTGGAAAAGAAGCGGACCCGGGGTAAGGCCGTGCAGCATAAATCCTCCGAGCAGAATCGCCGTAACGCCGTCGCCCGGAATACCGAGCGTAAGCAACGGAATCATGGCTCCTCCGATGCTTGCATTGTTCGAAGTTTCGCTTGCTATAACACCGTCTACGATTCCCGTACCGAATTTTTCGGGATGCTTCGATGAATTTTTTGCAACCGAATATGCGATCAGATTGCTCGTCGAACCGCCGATTCCGGGAAGAATACCGATGCCGAGCCCGACAACCGCCGAGCGGATAAAATTTCCGATTTGATCTTTTATATCGCTCCACGTAAAACCGAGTCCTTTCAGACGATACTCGGTCATCGAAGCGTCTTTGTGCTCCGTAATCGCCGTTTCGAGAACTTCGCTTACCGCATACAAGCCGACGAGAACCGGGAGTAAAGCGAATCCCGAAGTAAGATCGAGCGAATTGAATGTAAAGCGTTTTGCCGAATCGATCGGTGCAAGCCCGACGGTTGCAAACATCATACCGAACAATGCGCTCAACAAACCTTTTGCCATCGACTTGCCGGCAAGGCTGGAAATAAGCGTCAGGGCGAAAAGCGTCACGCCGAAATATTCCCATGGCCCGAAACGTATCGTGAGTGCCGCAAGCGGTTTTGAAATGATAACCATTGCCGCGATACTGAAGACCGTTCCGATAAACGAACTGAATATGCCTACACCGAGTGCTTTGCCCGCTTCACCTTTCAGCGCAAGAGGTCTTCCGTCGAACGTCGTCGCAATCGAAGCGGGGGTACCCGGCATATTCAGTAAAATAGCCGAAACCAGCCCTCCCGATGTACCGCCGATATAAATCGCCGTAAGCATCGATAAACCCGTTTCTTTTGTCAAAACATACGTAATCGGAAGCATCATAGAAATACCGGCAACCGTTGTCAGTCCCGGAATCGCTCCGAAGATAATTCCAAATACGACTCCGAAAATTATCAAGCCGACAGTGAGCGGTTGGGTAAAAAGACCTATAAAACTTGAAAGCAGCATAATACCCCCGTCAATAACCGAAAACGCCTCTCGGTAAAATCAAACCGAGCAGATTATTAAAAACCGTATACACGAGAAAAGAAACGGCAACCGAAAAAAGAACCGTAAAGATTCCGGTTTTCGCATTTTTACGCGGAACCAATAAAAAAATCATTGCCGAAAGGTAAAAAACGGTTGAAACGATAAAACCTAATTTGTCGAATAAAAAAATATAAACGGTAAGGAGTACGATTGCGAAAACAAATTTACCGAATACATTCCGGTTTATACGTACCGACGTATCCGAGACATTGACCGTACTCAGCTTTTTCAATTTTAAAACGGCTTGTATGACCACTGAGAAACTCAGTATCGCCATTATGACGGCGAGAATTTGCGGCACGATTTTCGAAGACAGTCCCGCGTCTCCGAACGGATTATATGACTCTATCGGAAACGTCCCGGCAAAATACGCTATCGCCAGCAGGAAAAAAAATAATCCGATACCGATATCTTTTTTTATTTTTTGTTCCATAAGCATATCTCCTTTATACGGACAATGCGGCAAACGATGCCGTTCGCCGCATTTGAGGATTGCTATTTTTTTACACCCGCTCTGATTTGATCGCGGATCGCCATAAGCGCATCGTATTGTGATTTATAAAGAGCTGTCGTTGCCGCAGGATCTTTGTACATCGGTATCTGATACAGTTTTTCCAAATCCGCTTTGTACTGAGTATTCGTCTTAATAATTTTTTCACACGCAGCGGCAAATTTGGCGACGATCGCTTTATCCGTTCCCTTAGGCATAAAAAACGTATTGTCGTAGCTGTAGCCGCAGTTTACGCCGAGTTCTTTCAATGTCGGCACATCTTTAAGGATATCCGAACGTTCCGTACTTACATTGGCTATTATTCTCAGCGTACCGTTTTTTACATAATCGATAACTTGGCTGTAATTCAATTCGGTTACATCAACGTGATTGCCGAGAATGAGTTGGAGCCTTTCTCCCGAACCTCCGGAGCTGACAACATTAAACTTAGCGCCCGCAGCTTGAACCGCGATTCCTATCCATTGCGTCGATGCGCCGGTATTTGCGGTAAAGCGATATTTGCCGGGTTCGTTTTTCGTTGCATTCACGACATCCTGATATGTGTGCCAATCGGGATGCTGTTTTGCATTGATGAGAAGAACTTCATCCGATGCACGGGAAAATACGCATACCGGTTCGAAATCCTGATAACCGAAATCGACCATACCCGAAACCTGTGCCATGTGCATCGATATTTGATGGACGAGCACGGTGTATCCGTCATTTGCGGAATCCTTTACCTGCGCCGCTCCGATCGTACCGCCGGAACCCGCAACATTCGTCACTACGACGGGCTGCCGGAGTTCCTGCGTCAAATACTTTGCAAGCGTACGCGCGTTGACATCAGAATTACCGCCGGCGGCAAACGGAACAATCAAATTGATCGATTTTTTCGGCCAATCGATGCCGCCCGCATCCTTGTCTCCGTTTGCAAAAACGGAAAACGCCAGTGTTAAAACCGTAACCATTACAATTAATTTTTTCATAACGCCCCCTTATTAAAAATAATTCATATAAAGAACTTACGTAATAAGTCCCATTTCTTTCAAAAGCACACGAAGCGCTTCCCGTTGCTCACCGCTCAAAGGCCGTATCGGCGGCAGGCACTTCCCCGCATTGTACCCCTCAAGCTCCAAGCCTTCTTTAATAACTTCGGGGAAGGTTCCCATATTACATGCAATGCGAAGGGGATTAAGCGCAAACTGCGCATCAAGAGAGCCCTTAAAATCGCGCGCTTTGAATTTATCGTAGATATCAGCGACGAGACGCGGCGCCACATTTGCGCAGGATGCGATGGAACCAGCCGCACCGGAACACAATCCCGCATAGATAAGCGTATCGCGTCCGATTAAAACGCTGAACTTGTCATTGCCTTTTGTAAGCCGCAAGTATTCAGCCGAATTCGTAAAATCTCCGGTACTGTCTTTGATGCCGATGATATTATCGATTTCGGCGAGACGGGATACGGTATGGGGTTCTATCGTTACGTTCGTTTTCGGTTTATTGTTGTACATGATCACCGGAAGCTTTGTATTTTCCGCAATCGTTTTGTAGTATTCGTATAATTCATCCTGCGTTTGAGAAACAAACATCGGGGTAAGGACGGAGACGGCATCGAAACCGACATCTTCGGCGATATGTACGCGCTCTATCACTCCTCTCGTCGTAATGTGGCTTGCACCCGCGTAGATCGGAACGCGGCCGCGCACTTCATCTTTTGTCGCTTCAAATATGACTCGTATCTCATCCGTATCGAACGCATAGAATTCGCCGGTCGTGCCGAGAGGGAAAATACCGTGCACGCCGCATTCAATCAAATGATTGACAATCTTCCTAAAAGCTTTTTCATTGAACTTTCCGTCATCGGTAAACGGCGTTACGACGGGAGGAATAATTCCATAGGGTTTAAACATTTCAAAGCTCCTCGTTGTATGTTACCTGACCAGACACGGCTTTTTCGGATCGAATTTCCAGTTCGGAATAAGATATTGCATACCGACGCTGTCGTCACGTCCGCCGAGTGATTGTTCAAGATATAGCTCATGCGCTTTTCGTATCCGCTCCATATCGGGTTCGACCCCCAATCCGGGCTTTGCAGACAATTCGATATATCCGTCTTTTATGGAAAGCGGTTCCTTTGTAAGACGTTCGGTACCTTCCTGCCAAATCCAGTGCGTATCGATTGCGTTCAGATTTCCCGGCACCGCGGCCGCCGTATGTGCAATCATCGCGAGCGAAATATCGAAATGATTGTTCGAGTGCGAACCCCATGTCATGCCGAACTCGCTGCACAGCTGCCCGACCCGTACCGCTCCGCGCATCGTCCAAAAGTGACAGTCCGCAAGCGGTATATCTACCGACTGGAGCTCTATCGAATGGCAAAGCTCTCTCCAGTCCGTCGCAATCATATTCGTTGCGGTCGGCATGCCTGTTGCACGACGGAATTCGGAAAGGATTTCTCGTCCCGAATAACCCTGTTCCGCACCGCACGGATCTTCGCAGTACGTCAAAATACCGTGCATATCTTTGCACAATTCTATCGCTTCGGAAAGCGACCAAGCTCCGTTAGGGTCGAGCGTCATACGCGCATCGGGAAACGCTTTTTTCATCGATTTGATAATTTCTATTTCTTCGCGTCCGGAAAGAACACCGCCTTTCAACTTAAAATCTTTAAAACCGTATTTGTTTTGTGCAGCCTTCGCAAGGGCTATGAGCGCATCGGCGTCCATGGCTTTGTTACGGCGGAGTCTGTACCATTCGCACGGAGAATCGTCTTCAAAAGTATACGGCAGATCCGTTTTTTTTGCGTCTCCGATAAAAAAGAGATAGCCGAGCGTCAAAACCTTTGTACGCTGTATGCCGTCGCCGAGCAAGTGTGCGGAAGGGACTTCGAGAAACTGCCCGAGCAAATCGAGAAGCGGCGCTTCGATCGCTGTAACGACGTGAACGCCCGTACGCAAGTCGAAGGTTTGTAAACCGCGTACGTCTTCTCCTCCTTTACTTTTCAGATAATCCGAAACTTTTTTCAGCGTATTTTTATAATCGCCGAGTGCGCTTCCTTCAACAAGCGATTTGCATTCTTCAAGCGCTGCGGTAATTTTTTTACCGCCCGGAACTTCTCCGCATCCGATCTTTCCCGTACTGTCGGTTAAAATAACGACATTACGTGTAAAATACGGAGCGTGAGCCCCGCTCAAATTCAGCAACATACTGTCTTTGCCGGCCACCGGATATACATCCATCCGCTTTATTACAGGAATCGCACTCATCCGACTATCCTACCTTCCAATCTTTACGTTCGTCATCTTTTCATAGTATTTTACAAGCGCACTGTGATCGTCTTTTTCAAAGCCGTCGACTTTCAGCGCCTGCATCATTTCCATAACTTCGGCGGTAAGCGGAACGGGAGAAGTCACCGCGTGCGCCGCGTTGAGCGCGTTCGTCAAATCTTTGATATGGAGTTCGATTCTGAAACCGGGCTTGTAATCGTGCGCGAGCATCATCGGCGCTTTTGCGTTCATAACGGTAGAACCCGCAAGACCGCCCTTTATCGCTTGGAACACGAGTTCGGGGTCGACGCCGGCTTTGCGCGAAAACATCAGCGCTTCCGCGAGAGAGGCGATATTGCAGGCGACGACGATTTGATTTGCGAGCTTTGCGACGTTTCCCGCACCGAGCTCTCCGACGTATACGACCGAACCCGCCATCGCTTTGAGCACGTCGAAATAGGTATCGAACAGCTCTTTTTTTCCGCCGACCATAACCGACAGCGTGCCGTCTATCGCCTTCGGTTCGCCTCCCGAAACGGGAGCGTCGAGCATATCGACACCGAGCTTTGCAAGGTCGGCTCCGATTTTGCGGCTTTCAACGGGATCGATAGAACTCATATCGATGAGGATCGAGCCTTTTTTCACCGTTTCCGCGATGCCGCCCTTGTCGAAAACGGCCGCGCGCACGTGCGGAGAATTCGGTACCATCGTGATAATGACGCTGCATTCTTTCGCAACGGCAGCTCCGTTTTCCGCAGCCTTTGCCCCGCAGCCTACAAGTTCGGCGACTGCGTCTTTATTGAAATCGCATACGACGAGTTCATGTCCCGCTTTGATAAGGTTTTTGCTCATCGGTTTGCCCATAATACCGAGTCCGATAAATCCTATTTTCATAATATACCCCCGAAATATAAAATACCTTTTCTTACAATCCCATAGCACAGATCTTTTTATATCGACCTTCTAAAATCATAAGGCATACCAGTATTTTTGTCAAGTAAATTTATATTTTTCAATGTATTTATATATATTTTTATAAATCAAATTGATTTTTACAGATAATATTGATATAAAATAAAAAAATTAGATTAAATTCAGGATTTAATACGGAACTGCCGGGTACTACAATTGAGAAAATAAAAATTACCGCGCGTTTTTTAAAACACACGGTAAAACGATGAGATAAAAATCAACAGTATCAATATCACAGAACCCGCACGAAAAGAGAAAATTTCGGCGTGTCTCGCATCTTTTTGCAGTACGCGCGATCAAAAAGCGCCCCCTACAGCGCGTCGAAAAAGCCCTTCGCTTTCAAGAGTTCCGCGTTCAAAATACCGCCGAGCGCGGCACCGCGTTTCGTATTGTGGCTCAGCGAAACGAATTTTACGTCGAACACGTTGCACGGTCGGAGCCGTCCGATAACACAGGCCATGCCGCCTTCGGTTTCGCGGTCACGTCTCGGCTGCGGGCGGTTTTCTTCGGAACGAAGCACGATCGGATGAACGGGGGCGGACGGCAGCTGTAATTCCTGCGGAACCGAGCGATAGTTCTTCCACACGCGCGCGATCTCTTCGAGCGAAGGTTTTTTCTCCTGCGGTAAATCGAAGTCGAGGTTTACGCAGGCGGTGTGTCCGTCGACGACGGGAACGCGTGTACACGTCGACGATACGGCAGGACCCGCCGCATTGACGATTTCGCCGTCTTTGACCGAACCGAGTATCTTCAAACATTCGCGCTCGGTCTTTTCTTCTTCGCCTCCGATAAACGGCACGATATTGTCGATCATATCGAAGGACGGCACGCCGGGGTACCCCGCCCCGCTGGTCGCCTGCAGCGTCGTCACGATCATGCGCTTGATCGGATAGCCCGCCTCTATGAGCGCGTGGATCGGCATCATATAAGTTTGCAACGAGCAGTTCGGCTTTACGACGATAAAGCCCTTGTCCCAGCCGTAATGCCGTTTTTGAAAAGCGATCACGTCAAGGTGCGCCCAGTTGATTTCCGGCACGAGCATGGGTACGTCGCTCGTCCAGCGGTTTGCACTCGCGTTTGAAACTACGGGAATGCCCTCCGCCGCATAGCGCGCTTCGAGCGCTTTGATTTCGTCTTTGCTCATTTCAAGCGCGCTGAATACGAACGCGCATTTGCCGAGCGCACGCGGCGCATCGTTTGCATCCTCGACGGTAAGCTTTGCAACGCCCGAAGGGATATCAGCCCCGATGAGCCAGCGGTTTACGACCGCTTCTTCGTACGATTTACCCGCAGAGCGCGGACTTGCCGCGACGTAGCTCACTTCAAACCACGGATGATTTTCAAGCAGCGCGATATAGCGCTGACCGACCATGCCCGTTGCACCGAGCACGCCTACCGGTATCTTTTCCATAACAATTTCCTTAATAATTTTATTCGTCAAATGTAAGTTCGGCGGAGCGCAACGCACGCCTTACAATCCGCACGATGCAATCCGCGCCTTATAATCCGCACACCGAAAGCGCTTCTTCGATGATTTTCTTTGCCTCGTCGTGCACTTCGACGAGCGGCAAACGCACGCTCCCCGAAGGCAAACCTTTGACACGCATCGCATATTTTATCGACGTGGGATTCCCGTCGACAAAGGCCGCTTTGAAAAACGGCAGCAAGCGGTAATGGATTTTCCGAGCCGCCTCATAATCGCCCGAAAGAGCAGCCTTCACCATTTCCGTAACCGGAGCAGGCGCCGCATTCGAAACGACTGATACGACGCCGTCGCCGCCGCATGCGATGAGCGGAAGCGTCATCGCGTCATCCCCGCTCAGTACGGCAAAGTCGGGATGCTTCGATTTAATCGTGTCGATAACGTCCGTCATCTGAGAAATGCTGCCGCTCGCTTCTTTTACGCCCGCGATATTCGGCAAATCCGCGATGCGCGAAAGCGTCGGCGTATCGATATTTTTTCCGGTACGACCGGCGATATTGTACACGAGGATAGGAATGCCTACGCGAGAAACCGCTTCAAAGTGGCGGAAGATACCTTCGGACGAAGGCTTATTGTAATACGGAGTTACGACGAGAGCGGCATCGGCACCCGCCTTTTTTGCGCGCTCCGTATAGCGGACGGCATCGCGCGTATTGTTGCTGCCCGCGCCGAGGACGACGGGTACTTTGACACCCCTCTCTTTTTCGAACGCACGCACTTCTTCCATTACGACATCGATGATACGCTGCTCTTCGTCTTCATCGAGCGTCGGCGTTTCGCCCGTCGTACCGAGCGGCACGAGTCCGTCGATGCCCTCTTCCATTTGAAAACGGAGCAGCTTTCGATATCCGTCATAATCGATCGAACCGTCTTCCTTCATCGGCGTAATCATCGCCGTAAATGCACCGCGTAAC